>CAVUAA010000001.1:0-1252598 GCA_963739345.1 uncultured Verrucomicrobiae bacterium
CGCCGCGATGAATGCCATTACCGGCATCGTCGCGGCGGCCGTACTCGCCCCGCTCTCCTTTGGACGGGATGCCGACGCCTTTCGGCGCGGCGCCGAGGCAGTCGCCGCCGGACGAATGGACGCGGACTTCCTCTATGCGCCGCTCGCGGCAGTGGTTGCAACGCCCCTCACGTGGGTTGGCTCTGACGTTGCCGCGGGTGCGATGAGCCTCATCGGCTTCCTCCTCCTCATGACGGGAGTCGTGGTGATGACGCGCGGGATGCCAGTGATCGACGTCGCTCTCGTGGCGATCGGGGCCCTCTTCTTCGTGCCGATCGTGAACGAGCTGCTGCTCGGGCAAATCACGCTTGTTCTTGCTGCCTGCTGATCTGGCCATCCGGCGACCCGCCGACGCGCGTGCGGGCGTCCCACTCGGGATCGCGCTCGCACTCGCGCCGAAGCCGCTTCTCATTCCGGTGCTGATCTGGATGCTTGTCTGGCGGCGGCGGGCCCTCGCGGCGCTGACAGCCACCGCTGCTGTGACGGTCACTGCGGGACTCCTCGTCATGGGCCCGGAGATCTATTCGAAGTGGATCGACGTGCTTGCACACGCAGGGAGCATCACCCGTCAGGGCAACCTTTCGATCTGGTCCGGTGGTGTCCAGGCCGGGTCACTGGTGCTCGGCATCGGGGTCGCGGGCATCACACTAGTTGCCATCTCGCGAGACAAAACGGGCGGCTTTGTGGCTGCTCTGTTTGCCGGCCTCCTGCTCGCCCCTTACACGTTGCTCTATTCCGCCTCGATCCTCGTCCTCGCTGTCGCTCCAGGGCTCCGGATTAGCCCGATCGCTACCAAGATCCTCACCCTCGTGGCAAACCCCGTCATGCTCGCCGCATTCGCGGCCTGGTGTGTCGCGGGATTGGCCTCCGTCATCGCGTTCATGCGTGGATCGGCACCCGGGGGCCGGCGAAGCGCTTCTGGCATCTAGGTCGTGAGGACAGCGGTCCCGCTTCGACTACCGAGTCGCTCGACCCGCAATCCAGCGTGCATCGCCGCAGCCAAGTCGACAACCATCCGTGTGTCGTAGACCAGGTCGCCACGCATCGCGGCACGAGCGGTTCGACCGCATCGTATCGGTCGGCATGTTCGAGCACGTCGGCGTCGGCTTCTACGATGCGTATTTCCGCAAATGCGCTGAAATGCTGACCGACGACGGCGTGATGCTGCTGCATTCGATCGGCCGCTCGGAGGGACCGAACGTCACCAATCCCTGGATCGCCAAGTATATTTTCCCCGGCGGCTACATTCCGGCGCTGTCGGAGGTGCTGCCGGCGATCGAACGGTCCGGCCTGTATGGTCACCGACATCGAAATTCTGCGGCTGCACTACGCCGAAACGCTGCGCGCCTGGCGCGAGCGCTTCCTCGCCCACCGCGAGGAGGTGGAGCGCATCTACGACCAGCGTTTCGTGCGGATGTGGGAGTTCTATCTTGCCGCCTCCGAAATGGCGTTCCGCGAACAGGGCATGATGGTGATGCAGATCCAGCTCACCAAGCGCCAGGGCGTGGTGCCGATTACGCGCGACTACATCGCGCGCGAGGAGGCGCGGCTGCGTGCGGTCGAGGGTGGCCAGCGGCCGCCGCTGCGGCTGGCCGGCGAATAGGCGCTAGCGCGCCGCGTCCGGTGACGCATCGCGTCAAGCGTCACGCCCTTCGAATTGACAGCCGGTCACGGTGAGTAGTGGGGACGCCTGCCACGCCGGACTCCTGTCGCTAGCGTGCCGGTGCTAAGCCAACACCGCCGACGTCGCCGCAGTCTGATGCGTATCGCGGGCGATAGCGATAATTGCGTCGCATGTAGTTTGCGCGATCTCAGTCAAGAACAATGTTCAGTGCGCCAATCCAACTTCGACACAACCGAGCACCTCCGATCGCATATCATGGCCCCACTCAATTCGACCGTCCGCAAGCTGCCCGAACCCGCCGCGCCGCAATACCGCATCGCGCCGCACAATATCGAGGCCGAGCAGGCGCTGCTCGGCGCCATCCTGGTCAACAACGAGGCGTTTTACCGCGTCTCCGATTTTCTCGAGCCGCCGCATTTCTTCGAGCCGATTCACCAGCAGATCTACGAGCTGCGCGCGAACCTGATTCGCGCCGGCAAGATCGCGACGCCGGTGACGCTCAAGACGTTTCTGCCGGCCGATGTCGACATCGGCGGGCTGACGGTCAGCCAATATCTCGCCCGGCTCGCGGCCGAAGCGACCACCGTCATCAACGCCGCGGATTACGGCCGCACCGTCTACGACCTTGTCGGTGCGGCGCAACCTGATCCGCATCGGCGAGGACATGGTCAATGTCGCCTTCGATGCGCCGGTCGATTTCGCCCCGCGCGACCAGATCGAGGATGCCGAGCGCCAGCTCTACGAGATCGCCGAGACCGGCCGCTATCGGCGGCGGCTTCCAGCGCTTCGCGCAGGCGCTCACCACCGCCGTCGACATGGCGGCGCGCGCCTATCAGCGCGACGGCAAGCTGTCGGGCCTCGCCACCGGACTGAAGGACCTCGACAGCAAGATGGGCGGGTTGCAGCCGTCCGACCTGATCATCGTCGCCGGCCGTCCGGGCATGGGCAAGACCGCGCTCGCCACCAACATCGCCTACAACATCGCCAAGGCCTGGCGCGGCGAGACGCGGCCCGACGGCCATATCGAGACCGTCAATGGCGGCATCGTCGGCTTCTTCTCGCTCGAAATGTCGGCCGAGCAGCTCGCCACCCGCATCATTGCCGAGCAGACCGGCATTCCATCGAGCACCATCCGCCGCGGCGGCATCACCGAAGCGCGACTTCGAGACGCATCAAGGACGTGGCGGTCGAGTTGCAGCACCTGCCGTTCTACATCGACGAGACCGGCGGCCTGACGATCGCCCAGCTTGCCGCGCGCGCGCGGCGGCTCAAGCGCCAGCGCGGCCTCGACGTGCTGGTGATCGACTATATCCAGCTGCTGCAAGGCTCGCAGCGCCGGGCCAGCGAAAGCCGCGTGCAGGAGGTGACCGAGATCACCACCAACCTCAAGGCGCTGGCCAAGGAGCTCAACGTGCCGATCGTGGCGCTGTCGCAGCTCTCGCGCCAGGTCGAAAGCCGCGACGACAAGCGCCCGCAGCTGTCCGACCTGCGCGAATCCGGCTCGATCGAGCAGGACGCCGACGTGGTGATGTTCGTGTTCCGCGAGGAATATTACCTGAGCAACAAGGAGCCGCGGCCGGGCACCGAGGAACACCTGAAATGGCAGACCGAAATGGCCGCGGTGCACGGCAAGGCCGAGATCATCATCGGCAAGCAGCGCCACGGCCCGACCGGCACCGTGCCAGTTGCAATTCGAGGCCTCGGTCACGCGCTTCGACAATCTGGCGCCGCGAAGAGCAGCTGCCGGACCAGCATCGACTGCTGGCATCGCAAGGTTTCCGGGCCCGCGGGCTTGCCCATCGCCCGAGATCACCATGATATCGGCCACAATGCCGGGACCGGCCCGAACGGCGACGCGTCAGGCGACGGCCAAATCGATGCCCATGCGACTATGGCGGACAGCAAAGCCCGGCAACGGTGGTGCGCAGGGGGCGCGGCCCGTGAACATTGGCAATCCAAAACTGCAGGACCCGGTCCCGCTGCCGGACCCCTCGGCGGCAATCTGGGCCTGGCTACCATCGATCTCGGCGCGATTGCAGCCAATTGGCGGCACGCTGACGGCGCGCGTGCTCGCCGGCCGAATGCGCCGCCGTGGTCAAGGCGGATGCCTATGGCTGCGGCATCGAGCCGGTCACCACGGCGCTGACGCGCGCCGGCTGCAGGACCTTCTTCGTCGCCCATCTGGCCGAGGCGCGGCGCGTCCGCGCCGTGGCCGCCGGAAGCGGTGATCTATGTGCTCAACGGCTTCTGCCCGGAGACCGCGCCCGCTTACGCCGCGGCTACGCGCGCAGCCGGTGATCAACAGCCTGGTCGAACTGGCCGAATGGGACGCATTTCGTCGCGTGCCAACAGCTGGGATGGCGGCGCGGCCCTGCATGTCGATACCGGCATGAACCGGCTCGGCATCGCCATGGAGGAGGCCGCCGCGCTGGCGCCGCGCATGCAGACCGAAAACCACGGCATCACGCTGCTGATGAGCCATCTGGCCTGCGCCGACGCGGCCGAACATCCGCTCAACGACCAGCAGATCCGGCCTTCCGGGAAATCCGCATGCTGTTCCGCGGCATTCCCGCCTCGCTCGCCAATTCCTCCGGCATCTTTCTCGACTCGGCGGCCTATTGCGACTGGTCCGGCCGGGCGTCGCGCTCTACGGCGGCAACCCGACCCCCGGCCAGCCGAACCCGATGCGCCCGGTGGTCGAACTGAAGGGCCGCATCCTGCAGGTGCGCGACGTCAAGCGCGGCGAGACCGTCGGCTATGGCGCGACCTGGACCGCCAAGCGCGCCAGCCGGCATCGCCGTCGTCGCGGTCGGCTACGCCGACGGCTATCTCGCGCGCCGCCAGCGCCGCCGACCGAGACCGCGCCGGCGCGCGAAGTGCTCGTCGCCGGCAAGCGCTGCCCCATCGTCGGCCGCATCTCGATGGACCTGATCGCGGTCGACGTCACCGATCTGCCCGGAAGGCGCGGTCCGGCGCGGCGACATCGTGACCCTGATCGGCGGCGGGCTCGACGTCGACGAGGTCGCAAGCCAGGCCGGCACGATCGGCTACGAGATGCTGACCAGCCTCGGCCGGCGCTCACCGTGTCAACCGAGCGTCTATCGCGACTGGAGCCGTATGCGCAGGTCGCGATTCGCTCGCCGCGAGCCGCATTTCGCCATGGCCCGTCGCGAACCTCACCTTCGTCTGCCAGAACTGCGGCGCCGCCTACGGCCGCTGGCAGGGCAAATGCGACGCCTGCGGCGAGTGGAACACGCTGGTCGAGGAAGGCGCGGCGCAGGCTCGCGCCGCCCGGCGGTGCCCGGCCGCGCCGCCGCGCAAGGGCCGGACGTTCGCGCTCGAGCCGCTGGCCGGCGAGACCGCAGGAGGCCCCGCGCCTGCCCTCCGGCCTCGCCGAACTCGACCGCGTGACCGGCGGCGGCTTCGTGCGCGGCTCGGTGCTGCTGCTCGGCGGCGATCCCGGCATCGGCAAATCGACGCTGCTGATCCAGGCCGCCGCCGCGCTGGCGCGCGCCGGCCACCGCGTCGATCTACATCTCCGGCGAAGAGGCGGTGGCGCAGGTGCGGCTGCGCGCCGAGCGGCTTGGCCTCGGCCGATGCGCCGGTCGAACTCGCGGCCGAGACCTCGGTCGAGGACATCGTCGCAACGCTCTCCGCAGGGCAAGACGCCGCGGCTGGTCATCATCGACTCGATCCAGACCATGTGGACCGACGCGGTCGAGTCCGCGCCCGGCACCGTGACCCAGGTGCGCGGCGTCGGCGCAGGCGCTGATCCGCTTCGCCAAGCGCTCCGGCGCGGCCGTCATCCTGGTCGGCCACGTCACCAAGGACGGCCAGATCGCCGGCCCCCGCGTGGTCGAGCACATGGTCGACGCCGTGCTGTCGTTCGAAGGCGAAGGCTCGCACCAGTTCCGCATCCTGCGCGCGGTCAAGAACCGCTTCGGCCCGACCGACGAGATCGGCGTGTTCGAGATGACCGGCCTCGGGCCTGCGCGAGGTCGCCAACCCGTCGGAACTGTTCCTGTCCGAGCGCGATCTCGGCAGCGCCCGGCACCGCCGTGTTTGCCGGCATCGAGGGCACCCGGCCGCTGCTGGTGGAAATCCAGGCGCTGGTCGCGCCGACCTCGCTCGGCACGCCGCGGCGCGCGGTGGTCGGCTGGGACGGCGAGCCGCCTGTCGATGGTGCTGGCGGTGCTGGAGGCCCATTGCGGCGTGCGGCTTTCCGGCCACGACGTCTATCTCAATGTCGCCGGCGGCCTGCGGATCTCAGAGCCGGCCGCCGATCTCGCCGCCGCGGCGGCGCTGGTCTCCTCGCTCGCCAACGCGCCGCTGCCGGCCGACGCGGTCTATTTCGGCGAGGTCTCGCTGTCGGGCGCGGTGCGGCCGGTGGCGCAGGCCGCGGCCCGGCTGAAGGAGGCGCCAAAGCTCGGCTTTGCCCGCGCCGTCATGCCGGAGGCCGCGCGCGCCGAAGCCGCGCCGATCCGGCACTGGCGCTGACCGCCGTCGGCGCGCTGGCCAACCTGGTCGCCGACATCGCCGCAAGCGGCAGCGAGGCCGCCGGCACGCAGGCTCCGGCGCCCGCATCGGCTGCCGAGAAGACGCGATGACGACGCCTGCGCCGGGCCGGCTATACACGGCCCCGCATGCAGGCTGCCGCCCGCGACCGAAAACGACACAGAATTAAACTGTTGGGCCGATCGCTGACGCGGCCCTTGCGGACGCCGGTCCGAGGCAGCGAATGTGGGGCCGGCCGATCCCGATTCGCGACCTGATCCACGACGCAGCGACGCAAGCTGAGCGACACCATGCCGATTACGTGGCTCGACATTCATTCTGCTTGGCGTCATGCTGATTTCCGGCCTGCTCGCCATGATCCGCGGCTTCATGCGCGAAATGCTGTCGATCGCGGCCTGGGCCGCCGCCGCGGTCGCCACGCTGCTGCTCTACGGCAAGCTTCTGCCGATCGCCAAGGCCAACATCTCGAGCGACATCGATCGCCACCGATCGCGGTGGTCGGCGGCGTGTTCCTGGTGACGCTGCTGATCGTCTCGATCATCACCGTCGCGATCTCCGACATGATCCTGGACAGCCGCATCGGCGCGCTCGACCGCACGCTCGGCTTCCTGTTCGGCCTCGGCCGCGGCCTGATCATCGTGGTGGTGGCGTTCCTGTTCTTCGCCTGGCTGGTGCCCGACCGCAAGCAGCCCGGACGGCGTGCGCAACGCCAAGTCGCTGGGTGGTGCTGGAAAGCACCGGAGAATGGCTGCAGGCCCTGTTGCCGCAGGACATGGACAGATTATCTGTCGCAGTGGTTCGAAGCGCCGCGACAAGGCGACGAGCAGGAGCCGCCGGACGCGCCGCCGCCCGGACCAGCGCTCGGACGCCGCGCCCGCCGGCCGACGACAGGATCGGTACAGCGCCCGAACCGGGCCGGCTACCAGCGCGGCCGACCGCACCGACATGCGACAAGCTTGATCGACGCCACCAAGACGCTGAGACCGGCGATTGATCGATCGCATGCGGATGACCTCCATGGACCGACGGCCGCCAGCGCCGATCGCCGATCTCGACGCCGACCGGCTGCGCGAGGAATGCGGCGTGTTCGGCATTTTCGGCCATCCCGACGCCGCCGCCATCACCGCGCTCGGCCTGCATGCGCTGCAGCACCGCGGCCAGGAGGCCGCCGGCATCGTCTCCTTCGACGGCAAGCGCTTCCACTCCGAGCGCCGCATGGGGCTGGTCGGCGACAACTTCTCCCGCCGCGAGGTGATCGACCGGCTGCCCGGCACCATCGCCATCGGCCATGTGCGCTATTCCACCACCGGCGAGACCATCCTGCGCAACGTGCAGCCGCTGTTCGCCGAACTCGACGGCGGCGGCTTCGCGATCGGCCACAACGGCAATCTGACCAACGGGCTGACGCTGCGCCGCCAGCTGGTGCGCGAAGGCGCCATGATGCAGTCGACCACCGACACCGAGGTGATCCTGCATCTGGTCGCGCGCGCGCCAAGCGCAACCGCTTCGTCGACCGCTTCATCGAAGGCCTGCGCCAGCTCGAAGGCGCCTATGCCTTCGTCGGCATGACCAACAAGAAGCTGGTCGGCGCGCGCGATCCGCTCGGCATCCGCCCGCTGGTGCTGGGCCAGCTCGACGGCTGCCCGATCCTCGCCTCCGAGACCTGCGCGCTCGACATCATCGGCGCCAAATACGTGCGCGACGTCGAGAACGGCGAAGTGCGTGATCTTCGACGAGGAAGGCGCGCACAGCCACAAGCCGTTCCCGCCGATGGCGCCGCGGCCCTGCATCTTCGAGTACATCTATTTCGCGCGGCCGGATTCGGTCGTCGGCGGCCGCTCGGTCTACGACGTGCGCAAGGCGATGGGCGCGGAGCTGGCGCGCGAGGCGCCGGCCGCGGCCGACGTCATCGTGCCGGTGCCGGATTCCGGCGTGCCGGCGGCGATCGGCTTCTCGCAGGAATCCGGCATCCCCTACGAGCTCGGCATCATCCGCAACCACTATGTCGGCCGCACCTTCATCGAGCCGACCCAGCACATCCGCCAGCTCGGCGTCCGCCTGAAGCACAGCGCCAACCGCGCCGTGGTCGCCGGCAAGCGCATCGTGCTGGTCGACGACTCGATCGTGCGCGGCACCACCTCGACCAAGATCGTGCAAGATGATGCGCGACGCCGGCGCGACGCGAGGTGCATTTCCGCATCTCCTCGCCGCCGATCACGCATCCCGACTATTACGGCATCGACACGCCGGAGCGCGACAAGCTGCTCGCCGCCACCCACGACCTCGAAGGCATGCGCGCAGTTCATCGGCGCGGATTCGCTGGCGTTCCTCTCGGTCGACGGCATCTACCGGGCGATGGGCTTCGAGGCAGCGCGATCCGCTGCGGCCGCAGTTCACCGACCATTGCTTCACCGGCGACTACCCGACCGGCGCTGACCGACCAGACCGGCCAGCAGCGCGCAGCCGCGGCAGTTGTCGCTGCTGCCGAAGCGGGGTGAGAGCGCGCGGGAGAGGCGCCTTCCGTGCCCCAGCATGCGTCTGCTATAATTGTATGGCCAAGCTGCTCGAACAGGCCATCGAAACACTCCGCCGGCTGCCCTCGGACGAGCAGGACGAGATCGCGCACACCATCTTGCAGCTGGCAAGCGGCGACGACCGCTCGCTGGTCGCGTTGACGCCAGATGAGCGCGAGGCGGTCGCGCGGTCGAAAGCCGCCGCGGCCCGCGGCGAGTTCGCCAGCGACGAACAGGTGCGCGCGGTTTGGGCCAAGCACGGTCGATGAAGCTACGCTACACGCGACCGGCGCTTGCCGATCTCGATGCCATCCTCGACTACATCGCAAGTCATTCGACACGAGGCGCGGCGCGAGTCCATGCGCGCCGACGGTGAAATCATCATCCACGCCGTTCGCCATGGCGCACGCGACCCATTCAGCATGCCTGGCATGGAGTAAATCCTTTGTGGGTGGCCGTCTTCTTGACTTTATTCCCGTTGTCTGCTTTTATTCCTTCCATCCCACTCACCCGAGGGCGTTCTCATGAGACGCGTGCGAGCGGGGCGGGATGCGGCGCCCGCGCGTCCGGCCTCGTCAGCCGGGCTCCCGGGGGGCCCCGGACCCCGCCCTACGGACACTACGATCCGTGCGCAGGGAGCCTGCTGGACGGCCGGAGTCCGCTCCGGTTCGCAAGCGTCGGCCCGGGGTGAGTGCGGATTTCCTCACGGGTCCGCACCAAGACGCCGCGATGGAGCGCCGCAGGGCGAGCGTCCCGATCGCAAGGGACGCGACGCCGCAAGGCGTGGACTGATTGGTTGCGCCTTTCGGCGCTCCATCCCCTCGGACTTGTCCGCGGGGCAACGGCAAGACCGGCGACCGGGCGCCGGAAACAAAAGCCCCGGAGCGATGATGCGTGACTCCATGGCAACTGAAATCAATGCACTGAACAATGATAAGGCACAGCATGACCCTCGCGCGCGCTTCTCTCCCCTTGCGGGAGAAGGTGGCTCGTGCGGAGCGATAGCGAGCACGAGCCGGATGAGGCGTGCGCTCGATCGCGAGATCACACCCCCTCACCCGCCCTTTCTTCGCTCGGGCACCCTCTCCCGCAAGGGGAGAGGGAACCGAGTGCGCGGCACGCTTACGGCAAGACCGAGCAAGTCAATCGGCCGGTTGCCTGTGCCGTATCTTGAGGGCAAGAAAGACGCATGACCAAGCCCCTCGCCGACCGCATCGCGCTTGTCACCGGGGCCTCGCGCGGCATCGGCTACGCCACTGCACTGGCGCTTGCGCGCGAGGGCGCGCACCTGGTCGCGACCGCGCGCACGGTCGGCGGCCTGGAAGAACTCGACGACGCGATCCAGCGCCGAGGGCGGCACCGCGACGCTGGTGCCGCTCGACATCCGCGACAGCGACGGCATCGCCCGCCTCGCCGCGGCGCTCAACGAGCGCTACGGCCGGCTCGATATTCTCGTCGGCAACGCCGGGCTTGGCGCTTCCAGCTCGCCGCTCGATCATTTCCAGCCCAAGGAATGGGACGAGGTCCTGGCGGTCAACCTCACCGCCAACTGGCAACTGATCCGCCACCTGCACGTCCTGCTGCGCAACTCGAACGCCGGCCGCGCGGTGTTCATCAGCTCGAACCAGGGCAGCAACCCGCGCGCCTATCGCGGCCTTTATGCCGCCACCAAGGCGGCGCTGGAGTCGCTGGCGCGCACCTACGCCGCCGAGACCGTTTCGACGCCGATCCGCGTCAACCTGTTCGCGCCCGGCCCGACGCGCACCGGATGCGCGCCGCGGTCATGCCGGGCGAGGACCCGATGACGCTGCCTACGCCGGAGGAGGTCGCAGCGGCGATCGTGCCGCTTTGTCTGCCCGGTTTCGCGGAGACTGGCAAGATCTACGACTTCCGCGCCGGCAAGCTGAACGTCGTTTCGTCCGCCGGCGTGACGGCCGCCGCGCCCCAGCGCGGTCGGATGGTTCGTGCCACGCATGATGGGAGCGGCGCATGAGCTGGCGATGTGCTCAAGGATTTCACGTCACGCGGCCTGATGAGCGGCCTGCTCATCGTGCTGCTGCTGCTCGGGCTGCCGGTCGCGGTCTGGCTCGACCTCACCAATCTCGCGGAGGCCAACCTGCGCCGCCAGGCGATCGACCTCAACTCCGTGATCAGCAGCGTGCGCAGCTACTATGCCAGCAACGTTGTCGGCCGCGTGCTGTCGTCCAGGGCCGCACACCGAGGTGGCGCACAATTACGAAAACATCCCGGGCGCCATCCCGATCCCGGCCACGCTGTCGCTCGAGCTCGGCCGCGTCATCAGCGAGCAGCAGCAGAACATCACCTACCGCTTCGTCTCGGATTATCCGTTCGCGAACCGCGCGCCGCATGCGCTCGACGAATTCGAGAAGGCGGCGCTGGTTGCGCTGCGCGCACAGCCCGATCGGCAGATGATCAATCAATCGATCGGCGCCTGTTCACCGACACGCGTGCGGCTGGTCGCGCCGGTGATCATGGGCGCGGCCTGCGTGAGCTGCCACAACACGCATCCGGAAAGCCCGAAGCGGGACTGGAAGGTCGGCGACGTCCGCGGCATCCAGGAGGTGACCATCACGCAGAGGATCGCCGTCGCAATATTTTCTCCTTCAAGTACCTGCTTGCCTATTTCGCCTTCATGGCGGTCGTCCGGCGTCACGCTTCATCGGCATCCAGCGGCGGCAGGCGGCAACGATCCGCGGCATGAACAGCGAGCTGGAGACCTCCAACGAATTCCTGGCCTCGCTGTCAATGAAAATCTCGCGCTATCTGTCGCCGCAGATCTACAAGAGCATCTTCAGCGGCCAGAAGGACGTCGTCATCCACACCGAGCGCAAGAAGCTCACCATCTTCTTCTCCGACATCAAGGATTTCACCGCCACCACCGAGCGGCTTGCAGCCGGAAGCAGATCACGCCGCTGCTCAACGAGTATTTCACCGAAATGTCGAACATCGCGCTGTTCCATGGCGGCACCATCGACAAGTTCGTCGGCGACGCCATGCTGATCTTCTTCGGCGACCCGGAAACCAAGGGCGAGGCGCGAGGACGCCAAGCTGTGCCTGCGCATGGCGCTCGACATGCAGCGCCGGCTGGCCGCAGCTCAATGTCAAATGGCGCGGCGCCGGCACCGAGCAGCCGTTCCGCGTCCGCATGGGCATCAACACCGGCTTCTGCAACGTCGGCAATTTCGGCAGCGCCGATCGCATGGACTACACGATCATCGGCGCCGAAGCCAATCTCGCCGCGCGGCTGCAATCGATCGCCGAGCCCGGCGAGCATCGTCATGAGCTACGAGACCTATGCGCTGGTGCGCGACATGCTGGTGGCGCAGCGCGCTGCCGCCGATCACCATGAAGGGCATCAGCCGCGAGGTGATCCCTTATGTCGGTCAAGGGCGTGCTCGACGCCGCGGGCCACAGCGTCGAGATCTTCAGCGAGCACACCACCGGTCTCGATTTCTATCTTGATCCGAGCATGGTCGACGCCGGCCGCGCCGAACACGTTCGCCGGCTGCTGCAGAATGCGTTAAAGGCGCTGGAGAAGGCGCCCACTGTAGAGCGAGTGGCCGGTTGGGCGAGAGCTACGCTGCCGAACCGGGGCCGGCGGTGCGCGCCGGGCGAAAGTTTGACGAAATCGACGGCGCAGCACATGCGGTTGGACCCGCGCCATTGGCGGTAGTCAGCTTGCCAGCGCGGTGAGAAAGCATGCATTGTTTCGCACAACGGACGGCAGTCCAGCCGTACGCAAGGATCGTGCCATGCTCGAAGTTGACGACATCCGTTGTGCTAAATCGACCAAGCGAGTGGCGAAACATGAGATTTTCATGAAGCGATCGTGTCGGCTATTTTTGGCGGCGCCAAGTCTGCTGCGAGCGCCATCACCGGCGGTTCGTCAGCGCCGGCGGCGGCCAAGCCGATGAGCCGCGCCGAGGTGGAAGGCATGATCCAGAAACTGGCCGATCAGTCGAAGGAAATGCTGGACTCGGCAGCATTCGATCGTCGACCTGATGAAGCTGGCTCAAGCTCGACAGCAGCCTGAAGTCATCGCGAGCAGCTCGCCAAGGAGCATGGCTACACCGGTGCTCTGACACGGCTCGCTGCGGAGATGAACATCTGGCTCACAAGCAGGTCATGACCAAGCTCGAAGAGAGCGGCGGTGGTCGTGCCGGACAGCCTGAAATAGACAGACGGTACCGGCTGAGCGGTTGCCTTGTGCGACTCTGCCGGCGCTGGCCGAACCCATCCTGCGCCGGCCGAGGCTCTAGCGCCGGCGCGCGTCCGGCGTACGGGTTGGCCTTCTCGCGCAGCGTCAGCCGGATCGGCGTGCCGGGCAGGTCGAACGCCTCGCGCAGCGCGTTGACCAGATAGCGCCGGTAGGCCGCCGGCACGGCGTCGGCGCGGGCGCAGAACAGCACGAAGCTCGGCGGGCGGCTCTTGGGCTGCGTCACGTAGTTGAGCCGGATGCGCCGGCCCGACACCGCGGGCGGCGGGTGCGCGGCGAGTAACATCGGCGAGCCAGCGGTTGAGCTCATGGGTCGGAACGCGCCGGTTCCAGACCTGCGTGAATGTCGACGATCGCCTGCATCAGCCGGTCGAGCCCCTCGCCGGTCAGGCCCGAGACGCCGATCAGCGGCACGCCCTTGACCTGCGGCAGCGCGTCGGTCGGCCTGTCTCGCGCAGCTTGGCTGAGTCCGCCGCCTGCCGCGCTCGGCCAGCGTCCCATTTGCTGATGCCGATGACCAGCGCGCGGCCCTCGCGCTCGACCAGGTCGGCGATGCGCAGATCCTGCTCCTCGAACGGCTGCTCGACCTCCATCAGCAGCACCACCACCTCGGCGAAGCGGATGGCGTTGATGGCGTCGGCGACCGAAAGCTTTTCGAGCTTTTCCTGCACCTTCGGCGGCCGCCGCAGCCCGGCGGTGTCGTGCAGCCGAAACGTCCGGCCGCGCCAATCGCAGATCGACCGCGATGGCGTCGCGGGTGATGCCGGCCTCGGGACCGGTCAGCAGCCGCTCCTCGCCGATCAGCCGGTTGACCAGTGTCGACTTGCCGGAGTTCGGCCGCCCGACCACGGCGACGCGGATCGGCCGGTCGCTCGGCCTCGGTCGGTCGGCGTCCTAGCGCAGGCTGCGCGGTCGCCTCCGGCAGCGCCGCGCGCAGCGCCTCGAAGAGGTCCGCCAAGCCCTCGCCATGTTCGGCGGAGATCGCGACCGGCTCGCCAAGGCCGAGCGCGATAGGCTTCGACGACGCCGGACTGCGCCGGCTTTGCCCTCGGCCTTGTTGGCGACCACGATCGCGGGCTTGCCCGAGCGGCGCACCAGATCGGCGAATGCGCGATCGTCGGGCAACGGTCCGGTGCGCGCGTCGATCAGGAAGAACACCGCGTCGGCCTGCTCGATCGCGGCCTTGGTCTGCTCCAGCATGCGGCCGGCGAGGCTGTCGGCGTCGGCGTCTTCGAGTCCGGCGGTGTCGATGAGCGGTGAATTGCAGATCGCCGAGTCGGGCCTCGCCCTCGCGCCGGTCGCGGGTGACGCCGGGCCGATCGTCGACCAGCGCCAAGCCGCCGTGCCGACCAGCCGGTTGAACAGGGTCGACTTGCCGACGTTCGGCCGGCCGACGATGGCGACGGTGAAGCTCATGTCGAGCCCGCTCGGGTCCGATGCCCGCAATGCGAGGCCTGACAGTGCGGCAGGCTGCGGCTGATCGCGCCTGCTGCGGCGATCCGGGTGGAGGTCTGCTGCGGCCAGGCGCGGCTCTTGTTCGGCGCGGCGTCGTGCGGCCGGCGTGCGGCCGGACTGTGCGAGCCGTTGCGGCGCACCTGCGGCGGCGGCTCGGCGATATCGCGGCTGGCGATGCGGGCGAAGCTGGCGCCGCGGCGCGCTGTCGCCCTCGGTCTCGACCGGCTCGACCGGGCGGCGGCGGCGGCTCCGGCGGCGGTTGATAGCCGCGAACCAGTTCCGGCGGCACGCCCTGTGGAACGCCCGGCACGCCGTCCGGGAAAACCGCCTTGCGTTCGCCGGGCAGCGGCTTCTTGGTGTTG
Source organism: uncultured Verrucomicrobiae bacterium (assembly GCA_963739345.1). Taxonomy (GTDB): domain Bacteria; phylum Chlamydiota; class Chlamydiia; order Chlamydiales; family JAFEGQ01; genus CAVUAA01. Next base: position 14,746 of record CAVUAA010000001.1, read on the forward strand.
AACCAGCTTTCCGGATCGAAACTTTCGCAGCCGCCGAGCGCAAGGCCGAACGCCAGAGCAGCCATCGTGAGCAGCGTGCGAGGGCGGCGCATCGGGTCCCTCAGCTCTTCTGCCGGAAGTCGGCGAGCGCCATCAGAATCTGAACCTGGTTGCGGGCGCCGGCCGGAGCATCTGCGTCGGCAAGGACCATGTCGGTCCAGCGCCGCATCGCACTGATGTCGTTGGCGCGCCAGGCGGCCAGCGCCAGCAGGCTGCGCGCGCTGTGGCGGAAGGTGCGGTCCGGCGCGGTCAGCGGTTCCAGCCGCTGGCGCAAGTCTTCATAGGTTGCGGTGTCGACCAGGATGAGCCCGGCACGCAACGCTGGCCAGGTCCTGCGAGAACCCGGCCGACGCTGTGGATCGGCGGCGAGCTAATCGTAGATGCGCGACGCGCTGCCTTGGGATCGCGCTTGGCGAGATCGGCCGCCTCGTTCAACTTGCCGAGCATGCGGTAGGTCGCCGTGCCATCTGCCGCGAGCTTGGCAAAGGCGGCTTCGGCCTCCTTGTGACTTGCCCTGCTCGCTCAAGGTCATGGCGGCCTCAAACGCCGCGCCGGCCTGCGCTGCCTGCTTGGCCTCGTACCATTGATAGGCCCGCCAGCCGCCGACCGCGACGACCAAGCAGGACGCCGCCGCAATCAGGTAGATGCCATAGCGCTCCCACAGCTTTTGAAACTGCTCCCGGCGTACTTCTTCGTCGACTTCGCGGAAGATATCGGACACGAACCGTTCCCCTGCCTGCCGGACCGTCGTCCCCGGCTAAGCCATGCGCAGCCGCGTAAAATAGTGATGTGGCGGCCCCAAGGCAAAGGTTCCGCGCCGCAGGCAGGACCGTTAGCAGCGGCTGCGACGCAAAGCCAACTACTTCTTCTTCATGCCATAGACGTGGTCGGGCCCGGGAAAGGCGCGCGAGCGCACGTCGCTGGCGTAGCCCGCGACCGCCGCCTCGATGCCGGGACCGATGTCGCCATAGCGCTTGACGAATCTGGGCACGCGCGGCGACAGCCCGAGCATATCCTCCAGCACCAGGATCTGGCCGTCGCAGGCCGGGCTTGCTCCGATCCCGATGGTCGGAACCGCCACCTGTTCGGTGATGCGGCGGGCCAGCGGCTCGGCCACCGCCTCGATAACCAGCGAGAACGCGCCCGGCGTCGGCCACCGACTCGGCGTCATCCTCGATCGGGCCCCAATCCTTCTCCTCGCGGCCCTGGGCGCGGAACGAACCGATGGTGTTGATCGCCTGCGGGGTGAGGCCGACATGGCCCATCACCGGTACGCCGCGCTCGGTCAGGAAAGCGACGGTTTCGGCCAGCCGCCGGCCGCCCTCGACCTTGATCGCGCCGCAGCCGGTTTCCTTCATGACTCGCGCGGCGTTCATGAAGGCCTGCTCCTTGGACGCCTCGTAGGAACCGAACGGCATGTCCACCACCACCAGCGCCTGCTTGGAGCCGCGCATCACGGCATGGCCCTGAAGGATCATCATGTCGAGCGTCACCGGCACCGTCGTCTCGAGCCCATGCATCACCATGCCAAGCGAGTCTCCGACCAGGATGACGTCGCAGTATTGATCCACCAGCCGTGCGGTGTGGGCGTGATAGGAGGTCAGGCATACGATCGGCTCGCCGCCCTTGCGGGCGCGGATGTCCGGCGCGGTCATGCGCTTGATCTGTTCTTGAACCGACATGCTTCAACCTGTGAAAGCGGGGACGCCGATCACGTAGGGATGGAAGTACAAACCGAGCAGAACATACACTACCGTGCCAACCAGCACCGCAATGATGTCGTTCCTGACGCCGCCGACCGGGATCGGCGGCGCACCCGGATCGGCGCGGTGCTTGAGCGAAATGCGATCGAACACCGCCCAGGCCAGGATCGCACCGAACAGCACGATCGAGCCGAGGTCGCCGTTCGAGAGCAAGATGCGCCAGCGCCCAAAGCTTCACCCCGACCAGGAACGGATGTTTGAGCGTGGTCTTGATGCGGCCCGGGCTGTAGGCGGCAACGATGCAGACGATCGCCGGCCAGACCAACGCGACCGTGACGTGGCGCATCCAGATCGGCGGATACCAGACCTCGATCGGGCCGGCCGCCCGATAAAGCGCAAATCCATGACCGATCAGAACCAGCCCGATCAGCGATATGATCGAATAGACCGCCTTGTACGTGCCGGTTCCGACCCGCGCGATCAGGTCTGCCCTTGCGCTCCGGAAGGCGGTGACGGTATGCGGCGCCAGAAACACCACCAGCCCGAGCACGAGTATCGCAAGGCCCATGACGCGCTCCACGCCCTAGTGTCCCGCTTCCGAAGTTCGTCATACGTCGCAGCATTCGCTGACACGAACTTCGGAAGCCAAGGGGCACTGGCAAGTCTATGATTCTAGTGCCGCTTTCGATTTGAAGTTCCTGAATACGATTGCGGCAGATGGTCGCAGGAACTTCAAATCGGCGGCACCAGCGGGCAACCGCAGTAGGCCATGGCCCGCCCGGAAGCAAGGCCGCCACCGAGCGCACGCGAATGCACGCTCACCGCCGCCGCGCTATCATGGACACCATGGTCGACCATGACATCCGCGAACCGGAGCGCCGCTTGCCCGTGCGCGGCGAATACGACGTGGTCGTGCTGGGCGGCGGTCCGGCCGGCATTGCTGCTGCGGCCGCTGCCGGCGGACTCGGGCGCAAGACGCTGCTGGTCGAGCGCTACGGCTTTCTCGGCGGCATGGGCACCGCCGCCGGCGTCACCAACTTCTGCGGACTGCACGCCAACGTCCACGGCGACATCCGCCAGGTCGTGCATGGCGTCGCCGATGAATTGCTGGAGCGGATCGACCGGCTGGGCGGCCTCAATGCGCCGCATCTCGTGTTCGGCAAGACCAAGGCGCAGGCCTACGACACCGCGGCCTACAAATGCGCGGCCGACGACCTGCTGCTCGGCCACGGCGTGGACATGCTGTTCCACGCTCTGGGCGCCGGCGTCGTGATGGACCCCGACGACACCATCCGCGCGCTGATCCTGGAGACCAAGTCGGGGCGCGCGGCCGTCGTCGCCGCATATTCATCGACTGCTCCGGCGACGGCGACCTTGCCGCCTTCGCCGGCGCGCCGTTCGAACGCGGCGACGGCCAAGGCTCGATGCTCTACCCGACCATGATGTTCCGCCTGAACGGCGTCGATCCCGAGGCCGCGGGCGAAGCCTGGAAGACGATCCCCGACCTGATGGACGACGCCGAGCGGCGCGGCGGGCAGTTTCCCGCGCAAGGGCGCGATCGTGCGTCCGCAGAAAAATCCGATCGAGTGGCGCGTCAACGTCACGCAGATGAAACGGCCGGATGGCAGCGCGCTCGACGGCACCAACGCCGACGAGCTCACTGCCGGTGAAATCGAGGGCCGCCGGCAGGCCATGGCGTTCTTTCGAATTCCTCAAGCGTGAGGCGCCGGGTTTCGCCAACGCCTATATCGTCGATATGCCGCCGCAGATCGGCATCCGCGAGACGCGCCGCTGGCCGGCGCTATCAACTCACCGCCGAGGATGTGATCTCGCTGCGCGAGATTTTCCGGACACCATCGGCGTCAACGGCTGGCCGATCGAAAAGCATGTGGCCGGCGATGTCGAATGGCGAGTGGCCGGCCGATTCCGCAGTCGCGCGGCTTCAACCACCTGCCCTACCGGATGCTGGTGCCACGGAAGCGTGCGCAACCTGCTGGTGGCGGGCCGCTGCGCCTCGATGACGCACGAGGGTCAGTCGGCCGCACGGGTCAGCGGAGCCTGTTTCGTCATGGGCGAAGGCCGCCGGCTACCGCCGCCCATCTGGCGCTTGCCGGCAATTCCGGCGTTGGCTGAGATTCCGGTTGAAGCGCTGCAGGCGTTTGCTTGAGAACGACGGCGCCTATCTCGGGCGTGACATCCGATGACGCAGCCCGGCCCGGAGGAGAGGCAGACGATGATGAGACGCTTGACTACTGGCGCTTGCACTGGTGGCTTGTCTGCTGGCGGCGCATGCCTGTCGGCTGCGCAGGATTGGCCGACCAAGCCGGTGCGGATCATCGTGCCGTTCGGCGCCGGCTCGACGCCCGACGTGGTTGCCCGCCTGATCGCCGATCATCTGCAGAAGAAGCTCGGCCAGCCGTTCGTGATCGAGAACAAGCCGGGCGCCAGCGGCAACACCGGCACCGATGCGGTCGCCAAGGCCGCGCCCGACGGCTGCGACCATCGGCATCAGCATCGGCGGGCCGCTTGCCATCAACACGCTGCTGTTCTCGAAGCTGCCCTACAACCCCAGACCGACATCGCCCCGATTACCCAACTGGTGACCCAGCCGAGCGCGCTTGCGGTTAATTCCGACGTTATGGTTAACAGCGTCGCCGAACTGGTCGCGCTTTTGAAGCGCGAACCGGGCAAATACAACTTCGGATCGATCGGCAACGGCTCGCTTTCGCACCTGGCCATGGAGGCGATCGCGCTCAAGAGCGGCACCCAGATGGTGCATATCCCCTACCCGTCCTCGCCCGCGGCGATGACCGCGATCATCCGCGGCGACGTGCAAATGGGCTGTCTGCCTGCGATCTCGGTGACCCCGCATGCCGAGGCCGGCAAGGTCAAGATCCTCGCGGTCTCGACCGCGAAGCGTTCGCCCTATTTGCCGCAGATTCCGACGCTGAAAGAGGCCGGAATCGACGTCGAAGCCGACGCCTGGATGGGCATGATCGCGCCCGGCGCACACGCCGGAGGCCATCGTTGCGAAAATTCAGCGCGAGGTGGTAGAAGCGATTGGGACGGCGGCGATCCGCGACAAGCTTGCGGCGCAGTTGATGGAGCCGGTCGGCAATACGCCGGCCGAGTTCCGGGCGCGCATCGACGGCGAGATCGCCCGCTGGGCGCCGGTGATCAAGGCCGCGAACGTCAAGGTTAACTAGTGCCCCGCTTCCGAAGTTCGTGAGACATGGCAGCACTCTCTCACACGAACTTCGGAAGCAAAGGGGCACTGGCAAGTCGATGATTCTAGTGCCGCTTTCGATTTGGAAGTTCCTGAATGTGTATTGCGGCAAATGGTGCAGGAACTTCAAATCGGCGGCACGAGGTCGGGGTCGCGCGTACGGGTAGCGTGGGAGCAAGGCGATGAGTGCCGATCAATATCCCGAGGTCAGCGATGACGATGCGGGCATCGTCCCGCCGCAGGGTGGGCGTGGAGCGGAATGGCCGAAGAAAATTCGGACGCTGACGGCGGCGGAGCTTGATCGCCTGACGATCGACGCCGGCGGGCGGTTTTACTGGGACGGCCGCCTCGTCAACTATGAGCCCCCGCACCGCCCAAGCCTGCGGTCGAGGAGAAACCGGCCGAAGACCCGTCGGTTGACGCGCTCGACCGGTCGGCGATGGACCTGCTCGATCGCGCGGCACTCGAACTGACGGATCGAACGCCGGTCGAGCCGCTTGACGGCCGCGACGAGCAGGCCATGGCGGACCGGCTCGCGGCAGACCACCCCGCTGCGACCGGCGACGAGGTCACAGCCGAACGTCATACGCGGGACAGGTCGCGGACGCGCTTGACCTCGACCTGGTCGATGACCGCGTTGAAGATCTTCTCGCGCGGGAGTGCTGGTAGCCGATCGTCACCAGCACGCAGTCGTTCTTGCGGTACTTGTGCGACTGTCGCCGCAGGCGGATTGTGGCCGTCTTGCGACCGCGCCGAAGCTGATCGGCGAACACCGACGAGTAGAAGTTGAGGACGCGCACGGGCGCTCAGCCTACCGATCTGATGACAAGCGCGCGACAACGCGCGCGAACGATTTCCCGCTCACCGGCGTAGGTCGAGTTCCCGAGCGGCCTGCTCCGAGGCATCCAGCGTGCATCCTCGATCTCGTGATCGTGGTCCTCGAGGCTCCCGATCGGTATTCGAACAGGTAGAACGCCACCCGCTTGTTCCGCCTGCGGCCCCGTCGCTCGTAGCTGTACTCGACGTCGCCGAGCTTTCGATCAGCTCGGCGATGCACGCCGGTCTCGGCGACCTCGCGGTCGCCGCCGCCTCCTCGGTCTCACCTTCGTCGAGATGTCCCTTGGGCAGCACGAGGACACGGCGGTGCTGGGCGTCGCGCTTGACCGGCACGACGACGATCACATCGCCGTCGTGAACGACAGCGCCACCGGCCGACAGCTCGATTGTCCCTCGACCACAGTAGACGTACCGTCCGAGCGCCTCTGCGTCATGAACGGTCAGCCTTCCGTCCCTGAGTAATTATTCCTGCGCGCTCGAGCACGGCCAGGAACCGGCTGGCCGACTCGCGGCGAGGATCCGGCCAGCTGCGCGACCTCGGCCTGCGTGGTGGTGATCGTGACGTCACCCTCCTCCGGCGCCGTCCTGTCCGCGCGAGCCGCCTCACCAGCTGAGCGAGGCACGGCGGCCACGCGGCTCTGCACGGTCTGGAACGACTGGCGCGGCCAGCCGCTCGTTGGTGTCGCGCAGTCGCGCCCGAGGGCCGCGATCAGCTTCACCGGAGATGTCGGGGTGCTCACGCAGCAGCCGGTGCATGTCGGCGCTGAGGATCGCGATCGCCTCGGTCTCCTCGGTCGTCTCCACCGTCGCCGACCGGCGCTCGCCGTCGAACATGGCCATCTCGCCGAAGATGTCGCCGGGCGCGAAATGCGCGAGCGGGTGATCGACCGCCCGTCGGGATGCTCGCGGATCGCGCGCGCCCGGCCCGAGCGGACGATGTAGCACGTAGTGCCCTCGTCGCCCTCCTTGAACACCACCTCCCCGGCCTCGAACCGCCGCGGCACCACCAACTGTGCCACCTGCTCGAGCTCCTCGGGCGACAGCGCCGAGAAGACCGGAACCCGCCCGAGCAGCTCGACCGTGTCCTGGCCGTTCGCCGACATCGCCAATGCATACCACACGCGCTCCCGCGGCGGACGGACTCACGACCGGGCGCGACCCCGGGGTCAGGCCGCGTCGAGCGCCTGCTCGCGGCGCCGGCGCCGGACCGCCGGAGCCGACCACCAGAGCAGGGCGGCGACGAGAGCGACCGGGATGAGCGCGGCGAGCGCGATCAGCGCGACCCCGGCCGCCACGGTCAGCACGCGCCCGGCGTCGTGCGCAGCCTTGCCGATGCCGAACCCGCCGCTGACCGTGCGAGACGGGCAGCCGGCACGGACCGGGCGTTGATCTCCAGCGAGAGCTGGCTGAAGCCGACCTGGCGGTCCAGCCGATTCAGCGTCGCCTGGTCGCTCGAGATCGACGCCTCGGCGTCGCGGATCTGCGCCTTCAGGCTGTCGATTTGCTCGGTCGTCGTGGCGCGGCGAGCTGCTTGAGCAGCGACGTCCGCAGCGCCCGGCGCATCGGCCGAGCGCCCGCTGGGCCGCGCCGTACTGGTCGGTGATGTCCTGGCTCGAGTCCGTGCGTGAGACCACCTGCGCGCCGTTCAGCGAGGACAGACGGCTCATCGCCTGCCCGAGCGACGCGCTCGGGACGCTGAGCTGGAAACTCGGCGTACCTGGCCCGATCCGGCCTTGGGTCACGCGTCGAGTTCACGACGATTCCCGTTCACCGCGCCGATCACGTTGTAGACCTGCTCGGCACGTCGTCGATCCGGTTGGCGCAGCGGCCAGGTTGAGCTGGGCCGCGACTGGACGACCTTGCGGCCGGTGGTCGGCGGCTGCAGCGTCGGCGCCGCGACGACGACGCGTCCGGTGCCGACGGCGCGGAACCGCTGCGCGGCGACGCGCTGTCGACGCGCGCTCGACGCGGCGCCGGCGACGTGCCGCCGATCGTCGCCTGGATGCCGACCGAGCGGCCTGACCCCGAAGCCGCCACCGAGCCGGCGCGACTCGACGACGACGATGACGATGACGATGACGACGAGGACCGACGGCCGCTGCTCGCCACGAGCACGATCGCCCGACCAGCGCCGCGACGGGCCGCCAGCCCGCCCGTCGCCTGCCAGAACCCGTGAACACCGGCGCCGGCGCCGGCTCGACCGCCGCCGGCGCCGGCACGTGGGGAACCGCCGCGCCACGCGCTCATCCATCGACCGGGCAAACTCCGGCGGGCATGGCCGGGCGCTCGGCGGACAGAAGCAGCGCGATCTCGGCCAGATCGGCGTAGCCGGCGTCGACCGGCTCGCCGGCGAGCACGGCGTCGATCGCGTCGAGCGAAGCGGCGATCTCGGGATCGATCGGTTCGTCGTGGTCAAGCAGTCGCATTGCAGGCCTTCCTGAGCTTCTCCATCGTGCGGTACAGCAGCGTGCCGGCGTTCGATTCGCTGATCCCGAGCACGCGGGCCAGCTCGGCGTTGGACAGCCCGGCGTGGAACTTCAGCGCGACGATCTCGCGCTCGCGGGCAGGCAGAGCAGCCAGCGCCGTCTGAACCGCGGTGCGGCGCAGAGCGACCTCGCCCGCATCTGGATCCGACAGCGATCGGCCTCCGCGGGCTCGGTCACCAGCGCCGCCACCCTCCGACGGCGGCGCAGCTCATCGAGCGCCGCGTTGCGAGCGATCCCGAACAGCCACGCGCGCTCCTCGCCGCGCCGGCGGTCGAACGTCCGCCGGCGCCGATAGGCGCGCTCGAACGCGAGCGCGGTCACGTCCTCGGCCGCGGCCGGATCGCGCAGCAGGGTCATCACGTACGCGTACACGTCGTCGCGGCTCGAGCGGTACAGCGCCTCGAACCGTTCCCACGAGCCCGGAGCGGACGGCGGCGCGGTCAGCGTCTCGGTCACACCCTCGACTACGCACGAGGGCATCATCCATCACGTCACGAGTTGCTGCAAACAGCCTCGGGTCGTTGGTGATCACTCCGGTCACGCCAAGCGCCTCGAGCGCGCGCAGTCGAGGCAGCTCGTCGACCGTCCACACGTAGATCTCCCCTCCGGCCCCGAGCACGGCCGCACGAGGCGCGGCGTGACCAGCCGCCAGTGCGACCATCAGCGCATCGCAACGCCGCGTCCCGGATCGCCCGCTGCCGCGCGAGCCGGGAGCAGCGCCGGAACACGTGCAGCGCGACGAACGCCGGCACCCGCGTGGCGCGCGAGCGAAACGGGTCGCGCTTGAGCTTGGGCACCGACCAGCCGAGCCTGACGCCCGGCTCGGCCGAGCGCAGCAGCGCGAGGCTCTCCTCGTACTGGGTCGAGATCAGGGCTCGGTCGAGCAACCCGTGCTCCCGCAGGGCTTCGAGCACCCGCAACTCGTATCCGGGCAGCTTGAGGTCGACGTCGAGGTCGACCCGGCGAACGGCTCGGAGGCGAGGTAGGCCAGCGCCTCCTCCAGCGTGTGCGGCGTCGCGGGGCGCAGCGTCGACCCAGTCGTGGGCCAGGATCAAGCCCATCGCCGTACTCCTCCCGCAGCACATCGAACTCGATCATGTCGACGCCCGCCGCCACCGCCGCGTCGAAGCTCGCGAACGTGTTGCCCGGGGCGATCAGGTCGGCGCCCTTGTGCCCGACGCGCCGCAGACCGAGCGCTGCTCACTTCTGACATCCGGGGCACCAGTACGTCGTGCGGTTGGCGTCGCCCTGTCCCCGGGCCGCGATCCTCGTGCCGCACCGCGGGCACGGACGGCCTGCGAATCCGTACACCGCGGCTGGATCGCCCGGTGTCCGACCGTGGCCGAGCGCATCATCCGCGGGCGCATGGCATCGATGATCGCCATCGCCTGGAGATCGGAAACATCGGCCACGTGACCGCCACGGGTCGATCGCGGCCTCCCAGCACCCCTCGGCCTTCCAGATGTTCCCGATTCCCGCGACGTTGCGCTGATCGAGCAGGGCATCGCCGAGATGACGCGTCTGATCGTCCGCCTCGCAGCCGCGCGAGGAACCGCTCCGGTCGAACTCGCGCGCCAGCACGTCGGGCCCGAGCGCGGCGAGGCGCTGATCGAACCGTGTCCGGCCCTCGGTCATCAACTCGAGCAGCGGCCCGTCGAACTCCACCACTTCGTGCCCGCCGCAGCGGAGCACGATCCAGGCGCGCCGGGCCCGAGCGCCCCACCGGCGTCCGGCCGATAGACGCCCCACACGCCGGTCATCCCGAGGTGCGAGTGCAGGACCAGATCGCCCTCAAAGCGCAGGAACAGATGCTTGCCGTGGGTGTCGACGCTGCATGACCGCCCTGCCCAGCGAGCCGATCGGGCCAGCGGTCGAGCGCGTGCCGGGGCTGCGGCGTCAGGATCTCATCGGGCACGCGGCCTTCGAGCACCGGGCGGATGCGAACCGCGGCGTAGGCGATCGTGTCGCCCTCTGGCATTACGCGCTGAGGGTAGCCGCCGCGGACCCTGCTGGAAACCGAGCGCCACGAGCGCCGGCCCGACGGGCGAGGACAGCGCCGGTTCGCCGTCGACCTTCTCGAGCGCGAGCCGCCTGATCGCGCCCGCCCGAACCTCCTCGACCAGCGCGCGCCAGCGCCGGCTCGATCCGGGGGTCATCCGACGCAACGAGCGTCTGCAGCCCGCGCCCGCCGCGCTCGACGTACAGCACGGGCTCGCCTCCGGCCAGCACCACGTACGCGCCCGGGACCCGGGTCGGGCGCGCGGCTCTCGTCGTCCGGGCCGGCCAGGCCAGCGCCGCACCGTACGGCTGCGCAGGATCGACCGCGGCGAGCACGACCGGCGGGTCCTCGTCTGCCCCGCCCGACCGCAGCCGCTCGACCGCGCCCGGAGGGCGAACTGCGCGCCGCCCAAGCCCTTCGACGAAGTACCCGCGCCGCGCCACGCCCAGCGTCTCCAGCTGCGACAGCTCCGGGATATAGAGCCGAGAACCCGCCGGGCACCCCCTCGGCGCGCACCGTCTCGCGGGTCAGGATCCCGTAGCGCTCGAGCAGCAACTCGGCGATCGCCCGCCGGCGCGCCGACGGATCGGCCGTCGGCGGGAACAGCGACCCGGTCAGCGACCAGCGACCCTGGACCTGCGCCGACGCGCCCGCGCCGCGACGCCGGCGACGCGAACCGGCCGGGTCGGGCGGCTCCTCGCAACCGGTCGCGCTGGGCCCGGGCCAGGGTCAGCCGCGGCGCGCGCAGCGGCGCGAACGCGTCGTTCGTCGCCTCGCCGGCCCAGGCCAGGTCCCACAGCGCCTCCTGCAACTCCTCGGGGGCCAGGTCGACGTCGACCAGCAGGTCGGTGAAGAAGCACGCGCCGGCGCCGAGCCGCGCGCGCACCGCCTCGTGCGCCGGCGAGTCGAGCGGCGCGCCACTGCCTCTGGGCGGGGGCGCCAATCAGATCGCAGATCTTCGCGGAAGTACAGGGCGACCCGGCCGGAATTCCGCCCAGCGCACCGGCGCCGATCCACACGATCTCGCCCGCAGCGCACAGCTGATCGATCCACGCCGGCGAATACGCGCCGACGCGTCGCGGGAGGACGTCGCGCTCCCACACCTCGGCCGGCACGGCCAGCCCCTGGAGCGGCACCAGCACCTCGCGCAGGCGGTCGACCCCGGCGCCGGTCGCCGGATGGCGGTCGACGCCCTGCCAGGCGGGGAGGAAGCGCGCCAGCGCGCGGTCGTCGACCGGCTCTACCTCCTTGCGCAGAACGGCCAGCGAGGCCCGGCGCAAGCGCCGCAGCACCTCGGGGTCGCACCATTCGCGCGTCGACCCGCCAGGTCGCAGCTCACCCCGGACGAGGTCTCCGGATTCGTTCGAGCCCGGCCAGTACCGCGGACACGTCAACGCCATACCGCGCGCGAACATCGTCCACGGTGAACGGTCCGTGGGTCGCGGCGTATCGACGCGCCAACCGGGTCAGCGCGTCCGGCACGTCCTCCAGGAACGCCGCCGGCAGGCCGCCGGGCGGTGCCGCGCCGAGCCCGTCGCGGTGAAGCGGATGCAGAGCTACTGCAAATATCGGAGTGCGCTCACCGCAGTGCTCGATGGGGAGGTGGTGGGGATCGCCTACCTCAACCTCCACCCTTATCGAAAGATCGCGCATCAGGCGCTTTTCACCATCATCGTGGATGAGAAGGTGCGCGGCAAGGGAATTGGACGCGCTTTGTTAGAGGGGCTTGAGAAGCTAGCACGCGATGGCTTCAAGCTCGAGTCACTCCACTTAGAAGTGTATGAGGGTAATCCCGCCATCCGCCTCTACCGGCGGATGGGCTATCATGAGTTTGGCTTCCAAGGCCACTGGATCAAAGAAGGACCTGGCGACTACCGGGGCAAAATCTACATGGAGAAGTGGTTCTGAACTCCCTAGAGATCCGACCAAGTATTACTGAGGATATTCCTCATCTTCAAGCGTGGCTTTCGGAGCCGCGTACAGAGCCTTTCTTTCCGACGGGCGATCCGCCGGAGATTGAGGATGCGGCGAAGCGATGGATTGAGATGACTATCGAGCAGGGGGCCGGTTTCACCGCCACCCTCGACGGCAAGCCTGCCGGCTTCGGGATGCTTTTCCTTCAGACTTATGAGAAGCTTGTCCATCAAGCTGTTCAAATCCTCGTCGTCGGCCAGGACCACCGCCGCCAAGGAGTTGGTTCCGCTCTCCTCACCGGCCTGGAGACGCTTGGCCAAGAAAAGGGTATAGAGCTGATCCACGTCGAAGTGTACGACGATCCGGGGGTGGAGCGATTCTATAAATTCCTTGGGTACCGCGAATATGCCCGTCAGCTTGGTTGGTCCAAAGACGCTAAACAAGACCCACCGCTTTACCGCGCCCGCGTCTGCCTCGAAAAATTCATATAACCTAACCAGTCGTTTTCTCCACTGATACGACACACCGACTCCTTGAGTTGTCATGTTTTCATGTCTGACACGATCGTGTCAGACATGAAAACATGACAACTGGCCAGTGAGTTGCCACAACTAGCCGGTTTGAGCTATGATGGTACTCATCAATGAGCGGAAAATTGCACGTATGAAATTGTTGAGATCGGCGGGGTTGTTACAGCAAGAGTTGGAGATTCTCTCGGGCAAGCGGCTCGAGATGAAGATCAATCGGAACCGGGTGTCGCTCCTTCGGAAGACGGAGGTGGGGCGCAAGCGGGTTCGCTTGTCAATTCATGAGGCTTTTTTGAGTGCGCCGCTTGAGGTGATCGAGGTGGTGGGCGACTGGATCGGTGGGATCGATACGGATGAGGGCGATATTGTTCTGCGCCAGTTCATCAACGGGATTGAGCTCAAGCGGCCACCACCTGCACGGCTGCAGACCAAAGGGAGTGTGTACGATCTAGGGGAGATCTATCACAAGCTCAATGGGCAATATTTCGGTGGGAAGTTAGATCTGAAGTGTACGTGGTATCAGCCCAAAAATCAGAGACGGCGGGCGCGCTCAAGGACTCTTGGGACCTATTGCGATGATCGAGAGCTGGTCCGGATCAACACCATTCTCGACAATCCAAAGGTGATCCCTGAGTTTGTTGAGTTTGTCGTCTATCATGAAATGGTCCATCATGTCGTCCCCGCATATAGAGACAGGGCTGGTCGGCGGATTGTGCACAGCCGCCGCTTTCGAGAGGTGGAGCGGCAGTTTGAGCACTACGAGCTGGCCCACGAATGGGAAAAGAAAAATGGCTGGTCATAGTAAATGGGCGAACATCAAGCACCGCAAAGAGCGGGCTGATGCGAAGAAGGGAAAGGCGTTCTCACGCGCGGCGAAGGAGATCATCAGTGCAGTGAAGGCAGGGGGGACCGATCCCGATGCTAATCCGCGACTCCGATTGGCCATTCAGAAAGCGAAGGCGGTCAATTTCCCTAACGACAGCATCGATCGAAACATAAAGAAAGCGAGTAGCGCCGATCAGGCCGACTATTTTGAGCTCACCTACGAAGTGTATGGACATGGCGGGGTAGGTCTGCTGGTTGAAATCCTGACCGACAACAAAAATCGGATTGCGGGCGACATGCGGATCGCCACCAACAAGCGGGGAGGGACGATCGCCAACCCAGGTGCGGTCGCCTACCAGTTTGATCGAAAAGGAGTGATCCAAGTTTCAAAAGAGGGGACCACCGAGGATGACCTTTTCCTGCTGGTCACCGAAGCTGGTGCTGAGGAGTTCGACGTGGAGGAGGAGCTCTACATCGTGGTTACGCCCCCCGATGAGCTGATGGCGGTCAAAGAGGTGATCGATGGGGCTGGCGTGGAGGTACTAGAGGCTGAGCTCCGGATGATTCCGAAGATGCTCGTTGCGGTTGACGAAGAAACTGCCGATGCCAATCAGTCGCTCATCGATTGGCTAGAAGAGCTCGACGACGTCGATGCTGTCTACCACAACATGGATATAGATTAGTCGTCTTCCTGACGCACTCGTTGCAGCTTGCACTGCCCACCAAATTGGCGGATGCGGATCAGCGCCGTGAGAGTGACCAATCCGATGAAAGCGGTGGCGAGGGGAGCGAAGATAGAGGGCAGCAAGATCATTCCCAAAAAGAAGAGAAATGCCTCTGACCGCTCGATGAGACCAGGGCTGTAGTGGAAGCTATCTGCTGAGTCATTTTCGCTGAAGATGCCCACCACGAGAAATGAGCTGATGCAGAGGAGGATGCTGGTGAGCATCAGTAGACAGAAGAGGGCGCGATCGGGAGCGACGAGGAAGAGGCCAATCACCACAGCCGATTCGACCACCCGATCAGCGCAAATGTCGAGGACGGTGCCCCAAGGAGAGCTCTCTCGTCTGAGTCTTGCGATGGTTCCATCAAGGATGTCGAGGTAGCCAGAGAGGATGAGGGCAGAGGCTGCGGCAATCGGAAGGCCAAAGGCGAGGAGGGGGATGACCGCAATGCCCAGTAGGCAGCTGATGGAGGTGACGATGTTGGCCGGCACGCGGACCAGCTTTCTGGCGATGGGATCGATCAGCAGTTTCTGAAAGGGGGAGCGGAAGTAAGAATCAATCATGCTTGTTTTTCCTGTTTCGGATCCGGCGGATCGCAATGGGGAGGAGGGCGACGAGGGCGAGGGCGATGAGGGCGATTCTCATATCGGTGTTGAGGATCCCTTCAATGGTAAATCCTTCATCCGAGTCAAGGATGGCGCCAAGGCCTGTTCCCGCCTGCGCGAGGACGAAGCTTCCTGGAATGATGCCGATGAAGGTGGTCCAGATGTAGGTCCAGAGCGCCACGCCAAAGAAGGCGGGGGCGATGTTGATCAGCCAGAAGGGGAAGAGAGGTGCTAGACGGAGGAAGAGCATGTAGCTCACCTGGTCTTTCTGAAAACCGCGCTCCATCTTCTTCAGGTGGGGACCCGCGCGCGCGCGCAGCACATCTCCAAGAGCTGTCTTGGCCACCAAAAAGATGATCACCGCTCCCACTGTCGCCCCCAATACGACGTAGATCGTACTTCCAGGCTGCCCAAAGAGAAATCCGGCAACCAACGTGAGATAGGTCCCTCCGGGGATACTGAGCGCGGTCGAGACGAGATAGATTCCCATGAAAGCGAGGGGTGCAACGATGTAGCGATCGTCGATCCAGCCCACAATCGCTTGCCGATGCTTTTGCAGCACCTCAAAGCTAAGGTAGTCGGTGAGATCGAAGATGTAGGCGACCACCATCAGGGCAACAATCACCAGAAGGGGAATTAGTCGCCACAGCCATCTACGCATGGTTGAGCAACTCCATTAGCCACAGATCGGCCGTCTGCCGGATCGCTAGACTGTAGGTGGGATAGGGATGGATCAGAGTGGCCAGCTTCCTGAGGGGAATCTTGTGGTGCATGGCAAGAGCCAACTCAGAGATCATCTCGCCAGCGTGTGGCGCCACCACTGTTGCCCCTACGATCTGCCCTCGCACCCCCTTGGCCACTATCTTGACGAAGCCGTCAGCTCGATCTTCGCAGATCGCCCGGTCTACACTAGAGAGTGCAAGGATGTAGACTTTGATTTTGTGACCTCCATAGCGGGCCACTGCTTCCTCTTCAAGAAGTCCTACGCTTGCCACTTCAGGGTCTGTGAAGGTACAGCGGGGAATCGCCTGCTTCAAATCGATTGGGCGCCTCAGAAGGGGGGGTAAAATGAGACAGGACAGAACACTGCGGGCGCGGTTCTCCGCTACATGAGTGAATGGTGCGTCGAGCGTGACATCGCCGACAGCGAAGATGTGCTTGATATTGGTCCGCCCAAATCGATCGACCGGAATTCCCCTAGAAGTGACCTGGACGCCTGCCTTTTCGAGTCCCAAGTTTTCAATGTTGGGAAGCCGCCCACTCGCTACCAATACTTGTTCACTGGGTCGAGGATCGATGTGACTCGACCCAAAGCGTACTTTAATCCCGATCTCGCCCATCTTTTGGGCAATCAACCCACTCGCTTCGGGCTCCTCCCTCGGCAAAAGCCGCTCGTGCGACTGCACGAGTCGCACCTCGCTCCCCAGCTGCGCAAAGGCCATCGCCAGCTCACACCCAATGGGCCCGCCCCCTAGCACCGCCAGCTTTTCAGGAATCGCTTTCAGGTCGAAAATCGTCTCATTGGTCAGATAATCGCCACTCACCGTCGATGGAATGCGCGGCCGTGAGCCGGTGGCGATCACAATCTTCTTGCCGTGCACTCGCTTCCCATTCACCTCAACCGTGTGCGCATCAATGAGGCGGGCCTCCCCCTCGATCACCTCAAGTCCAATCTTCCGTAGCGCGCCCGGCTCCTCATGCGCCCGTATCCGTCCCACCGTCGCCCGCACCCGCCCCATCGCCGCCGTCCCATCGAGCCCCTGATGCGCCGCTGCGATTAACGTCTTGGAGGGGATGCAACCAAAGTTGGTGCAGTCGCCTCCCCACGTCCCGCGGTCGATCAGACAAACATTTTTGCCCCTCTTAACCGCACCAATTGCTACCACCAAGCCGCCCGATCCAGCACCAATCACAATTATATCCATGGCGTGAGAATATCCTTGATAGATCTAAACCACAACCTGCGCTAAACTCCTCCGCATGAACTACACCTACTTCGTCATTCCCGTCGTCACGGCGCTCATCGGCTGGCTCACCAACGTGGTCGCCGTTAAGATGCTCTTTCACCCCCGCCGCCCCATCAATCTTCTCCTCTTCAAACTGCACGGCGTCATCCCCAAGCGTCACGACGATCTCGCCCGCAGCATCGCCGATCTCTTCGAGCGGGAACTTCTCTCCAACGAAGAGCTGGCTGGCCACCTCGAAAAGCTTGAGCTCGACGACGACGTTCTAGAACTCCTCGACGGCCGCCTCCGCACAGGCATCGCTGACTTCGCTAAGGGCATTCCCATGGCCGCCATGTTTCTCAACGACTCCATGATTGAGAAGATCGCCAGCAAGCTCAAAGAGCAAGTCGTTCAGATGCTTCCGGAGCTAAAGGCGCGCCTTGCGGCCACCGTCTCCCGCACCCTCGACCTGCGCAATCTCATCGAAGAGAAAGTTCTCGGCTTCTCCGTCCGCAAGCTTGAAACCATTGTCATGCGCGTCGCCACCAAAGAGCTTCACACCGTTGAGATCCTTGGCGGCGTTCTCGGCCTGATCATCGGCCTCGTTCAAGTGGGCATCATGCTTGCCATTAACCTGTAGACCCAGACGCCCTAGCGGAAGGCTAAGGTAGCAATCCAATGGCGTCAACTTAAGCCCAACACGTAGGGTCTGGCCTGACAAAGTGACAACATCCCCTGCGGTGAGTTGACACTTTGATCAGGCCAGACCCGTGCGGCATCAACTACCAATCCCTTAAGTTGACGCCATTGGGTAGCAATCTGGGTCTCTAGAGTTTAACAAACCTTTACGGTAGAGTCGTTGGTGCAACCGCGGGAGGTAATCGATGTTTGACTCTACGCCAGTGGGTAGACCCCGAAGAGGCGCCCTGGTCAAGATGAAGAAAACTTCTATTGCACCAGTCACTAAACTGGTGATCGACTGGGCGGGGAAAAACGTGAAGAAGCTGGACGACGGCCGGCATGTCACTGAACTGGTCTGTCGTGCCACTCACCTATCAGGCGAGAAGTTCTGCAAGGTATTGGAGAGGCTCGGAAACGCGGTTGAGGTGATCGACCTGAGTGGCTCCGGCTTCGATGACTCTGTTCTGGATGCGATTACGGCGTGCAACTTTACCCGTCTCCGAGTATTTCGCGCCGGCGATTGCAACTTCTCGGATACATCTCTCGTCGAATTTCTTGAAAGGCGGGGTGCGACTCTGGAGGAGCTCGACTTGAGCGGCTCGATCTGACGCCGCAGCAATTCAGTGACATTGCCAAGCTGACCCCTAACTTAAGTGCGGTCAATGTAAGCCGCACCGTTTGGGACTGCGGCCGCTTTGAAAATTGCGTTTCAGAATCATGGAAAGATCTAACCCGCTTGGAGGCGCGAGCCTGTGAGGGGTTTGCTGGTTGAGAAAATCGAGATTTGGCCGGCGGTGAAGAAGCTCAGCTACCTCGATGTTCGCGGAACAGTACGTTGCTACCCCAAAGAAGCTTATAGATGCACTTCCCAAATACATGACCCACATCTTACTAGGCAACGGTGACCCCACAGGCGGTCCAAGGCTGATGCGCAAGCTTCCCACGGTTGCGCTGGGGGTAACCACTCAGGTTAACGGGCATATTTTCAACCGCTGGTGGAGAGAAAGGATATGCTCCAGCTCTATCTTAGTGGGTGCTCGAAGTTGGGTGACCAGTTTTTTCAGGAGTTGAACGATTGGCCACTGAGAGTGTTGGCCGTCCCTAGGACGGGGATTCGGAATAAACATCTTGCCCTGCCAAGATGAGCGAGCTCATTGAGCTCGACCTGTCCGATTGCACAAACCTGAACGGTGACTGCCGTGACTGGGATTTGCGCTCCGCCAAGCGGGTCGGGTTGGGTGGCCTCACATGGATTAATGACGGCATTCTTAACGGCATCAAGTGGCCCCCCAACCTCGAAGAACTATCGCTAGAGCGGACTTCGGTCACTCTCAAGGGGGTGATCGACCTACTTAAGAAGTGCGAGGTGAAGAAACTTACCTTCCCCTCCAACAGCTGAATTTGTGATCGATAAGGGTAGAGATTGGAGCGATGCAGATCTTCTCTCTCTGCTTCCTCATCTCACCTTCAGAACTGACCACTCCACATCTAAACGATCTCTCGAATATTCATGACCAAGCGTGGACAACATTTGTGGAGCACATCCCCCAGTCCATCACTGATTTGACAGTGGAGGGATGCGCAATGTTTGGGCTCGATCACCTTGGGATTGTTGCGGCGCGGCTCAGAGGTTAAGCTCCATCAAGTTACGCGAGCTATTGATCACCAAGCCAGAAGCCTGGAAGACCCTCAAAGGGGTAGATGCAGACAAGGAGCTCGACCTTCACCAGAAAAAGGCGAGTAAGGAGGAACAGAGTCTTAACCGGGCGATCGAACATTCAACCGGGAAGAATTTGGCCCCGCGGTCAAGATATTCAAATCTCACGAGGAGACGTCGCCTCGAGCCAAATGCTGGTTAGGAATAGCCCTTTATGAGGGGAGTCGGGATTGAGCAGAACCGGAAAGAGGGGAGAGAACCTGATCATTGCCGCTGCGTCGCGTGAAATTGCCGAGGCCCAGATCTACTACGGCCGAATTCTTTGTGAACGAGGGGATATGAGTGTGGGTGTTGGTTGGCTGGATAAGCAGGTGACATGTGGAACCACGAAGCGATGTATTGGAAGGCGTTCTATCTGCTCGAGAAGGATCCAGAAGATACTGACGCTGCCAATCTACTTGAGTTAGCCGTCAAGCGGCGGCGACGAAAGGGCGATAGAGTTTAAAAAGAAACGGGCCGATGCGTTGCGTGGCAGTCGTAGTAGTTTCTCCAGTGTTGTGGGCAATATGAAGGATGGATTGGGTAGGTCGTGGAAGAAGATTGGGCTCACCAGGCGGTCAGGCAGCAAAAAGAAATAGCCTGCGATGGGGTTGACGCTCAGCTCTCGCTGCGCGGTGGCTTGCGTAGCTTCTTCATGGCGCCCGCGCTGGGTCTTCTCGTCGACCATCTTCTGCTGAGAGCGGCGAGAGCGACGTTGCTTCTGGCGGCGGATCTTTTCGGCCTCTTTTTGCCGCTTACTCTTTTTATGGAGCACCTCTTCTTCGATCTTCTCGCACAGCATTCTCCGGGCATGAAAGCGGTTGTCGTCGCGGTGGCGGGACTGCTGACACTTGATGCCGATGCCGGTGGGGAGGTGCTTGAGCTGGACGGTGGAGGAGGTCTTCTGTAGCTTCTGGCCGCCATGGCCGGAGCCGAGGATGAACTGCTCTTGCAGCTCATCCTCGCGGACCCCGAGCGCCTCCATGCGCTCTCTTAGTTGTTGCCATTTCTCGTTCGAAATCACTTATCTAATTTCAAAGAGACAAAGCGCATCGCCTGTCCCTGCCGGACGAGGAGGAGAACGCGGTCGGAGACCTTGCTCGCCGCCTCGAGGGCATCGTAGAACTCCTCGGGGGTTTTGACAGGAGTTCGGTTGACACGGACGATGAGCGCTCCGGGTTTGATTCCCACCTTAGCAGCGGCTGAGCCGGTCTCGACCCGCTTAACCACCACGCCGGTCTCGTTTTGATAGTTGAGCTGCTGGGCGAGGTTGTCGTCGAGCGGATCCACTTCCATTCCAAGAGAGTGAACAAGTGTTCCAGGGCCGCCACCAGCTTCTGGGTGCGCCGTGATGGTGACGGTCTTCTTGATCTTCCGACCTGCGCGGTGAATGGTGAGATTCACTTTGCTACCCGGCTCGATCATCGACACCTTGTTGCGCAGGGCGTTGATGGAATCGACTTTTTGGCCGTTGAATTCGAGGATGATGTCCTCTTGCTGGAGACCCGCCGCCTTGGCAGGTGAGCCGTCCATCACTTCTGTGACGAGAGCGCCAGTTGGGGTGGGGAGGTTGAAGGCGACCGCCAGGTCGCTGTCAACTGGCTGCATTGTTACACCTAGGAAACCACGGGTGACTGTTCCATCTTTGATCAGCTGATCCATCACTCGCCGCGCCATGTTGGACGGGATGGCAAAGCCAATCCCCATGTAGCCGCCACTTCCGGTAAGGATCATCGTGTTGACGCCAACAGCTTTGCCGTCGAGGTCTAGAAGGGGACCGCCTGAGTTTCCCGGATTAATCGCCGCATCGGTCTGAATGAAGTCTTCGATGTCCCGAATGTGGAGATCATTCCGCCCTTTAGCGCTGATCACACCGACGGTGACGGTCGCATCGAGCCCAAAAGGGCTGCCGATGGCAATCGCCCATTCACCCACTTCAGTTTCATTTGAGTCAGCAAGCTCGAGGAAGGGGAGATCTTCTGCATCAATTTTGATTACGGCGACGTCTGTCTGGGGATCGGAGCCAACAAGTTCGGCATCAAACTTCCGTCCATCGTGGAGGCGCACTTCAATGGTCACTGCATCGCCAACGATGTGATTGTTGGTCATGATGTAGCCATCTTTGCTCACCAGGAAGCCGGAGCCGTGGCTCACCAGATCTTGTCCTGGCATCGGTCCGTTCGGCGCGCCAAAGAAGCGGCGGAAGAACTCTTGCGAGAACTCGTCCATTTGCTCGCCACCCATCCCGGGCCCTTGCGCTGGAGGCGCCTTCCCTTCGGCGCGGATGAAGACGACAGCAGGGGTCGCCTCTTTAGCTACTTTTGTGAATCCATTGGACATCTTGCGTAGTTGCTCGATGTCACCGTTGCTGCTGGCTGCCATCAGGGGAGTTGCCATCACAATCATGCAGGCAAGAAAAGTTTTGACGCGTCTCATGTTCCAATCCTTTGTAGAATGCGTATCATCGTTATAAAGCCCAATTCGAGCCGGTCAAGTCCAAAATGCTCATTGGGAGCATGAATGTTGTCGTCGGTTAGGCCAAGGCCAAGGCCGATTACTGGTGCCGAGGCCACCTCGCCCAGTTTGCTGAGGATGGGAATCGAACCGCCAGAAAGCCGTAGTTCGCAATCAGTGCTAAACACGTCGGCGTGCGCCTCTTTCACCTGTTGTACTAGCGGCAAATCAATCGGCGTGCGCAAGGCAGGTTCTGCGCCGTAGTCGGTGAGGGTCATCTCCATCCCTTCGGGACAGAGCTCTTTCAAGTAGCTCTTCAGACTGGCCAAGATTTTTTTTGGGTCCTGCGCATTCACAAGACGGCTTGTCAGCTTTGCTTCGGCGCGCGCTGGAATGACTGTTTTGGTGCCCGGGCCGCCGTAGCCGCCGTGGATTCCGTTGATCTCAAGCGTCGGTCGCGCCTTGTTTCGCATCCCGGCAGACAAGCCATGCTCGCCGCCGTTGGTGAGAGCCCCAAAGGTCTCTTTGTATTCGTCCTCGTCGATCTCGATTGCTAGCTGTGAGCGCTCAAAGTCAGAGAGCGGTTCGACATCGTCGTAGAATCCGGGGACGGTGATCCGTCCCCGTTCATCGCGTAGCTTGGCTAGTATCTCGACGAGGGCATGCAGGGGATTATAGACGATGCCGCCGTGCATCCCTGAATGAAGGTCTCCCTTAGCCCCCCGCAGCTCGACATTGAGGGCGATCATCCCTTTCATTCCCAGCGTGACTGCCGGCCGTGTGGGGCTCGCCATATCGAGGTCAGCGACCAGAACCACATCAGCCTTGAGCTGGTCCCGGTGTGCTGGCAAAATCTTCTCAAGTCCAACGCTCTTTGATTCCTCTTCCCCTTCAACGATGAACTTGAGGTTGACTGGCAGCTTCCCATCTCGCTTCATCAGCGCGCGCACGGCTGCGAGGCAATACATCATCTGCCCCTTGTTATCTTGAGCGCCCCGTGCGAACACCTCTCCATCCTTCACCACCGGATCGAACGGGTCGTTATCCCACTCGTCTAGCGGATCGACCGGCTGCACGTCGTAGTGATTATAGACCAGCACTGTCGGCTTGTCAGCACCTGCCCCCATCCACGATCCAAAGATTACGGGGAGGCGGGGAGTCTCCCAAATTTGTACCTCGAGGCCACTGTCACGCAAATAGTCGGCTACCCACTCGCAATTTTTTAGCGTCGCTTCATCATATGCGGGATCGGTACTGATGCTGGGAATGCGCAGGACGTCTAAATAGTCCTTCTCAACTTCGTTCTTGCACTGTGCGTATAGATCTTTGAGCTCTTGAATCATGTTCGCGATCATAGGACAAGGGGGCCGTTAGGGCCAAGAACAAACATCATACGGGTAAGATGTCGAGGTTCTTGCCTTCCTTTTCAAGCAGCTCTTTTCCTGCAAAGGCGACCACTGTTGCTCCTTCCATCTTTGGAGCGAGATGTTGCTCGACGGCGCGGGCGACATCGCCGCTCTCTACTGAGAGCAACTGTTCCCGATAGGCTTGCCGACGCTCGGGCGTCCGCCCGTCGCGCAACCGGGCCCACGCGACAGAAGCGCGGGAGCCTGGAGAGACTGGGCTGTCGAGCTTTTGCACCACTGTGAGCTTTGCCTCTTCGAGGTTGCGCGCAGAAAAGTTGCCAGCGATTACGTTATCGACTGCTCGGTCCATCGCCGCCAGCGATGAGGCGAGATGGGGATCGCGATAGCAGGTGAATGAGAAGCTTCCTGTTGCCGAGTTGAATCTAGCGTTGGCCCCATAGGCGCCGCCCTCCTCCCGAATTGCTTTGTGAAGAGTGTTGTGCTCGAAAAGCCGAGAGGCGACGTCGAGTGCTGGGGCATCGGGGTGAGTGTAGGGAACTGTTGTGGTCACCCTTGCGGTGAATGCAACAGGGGATGCGATGATTCGCCCTTGTGAGATGGCCTCTGGAATTTCTGGTGGCACAAACGGAGTCGATGGCTTTTCTGGCCACGTTGGCAACATGCCCAAAATCTCCGACTTCATCTCCGAGTCGCAGCCGAGTACGAGTTCTGCCCGACCTGCGCCAAGCAGCTGGTCAGCTAGAGCCACTAGCCTTTCAATCGTCCCGTCGACATTCTTTGCAGCTTTGCGCATTGCCTTAAGGTAGTCGAGTCCATACCACTGGCTGTAGATGGCTCCCGCCGCTGAGATCCCTCGACCCGCCTGGTTGATCGCATAGCGCATCGCATTGTGGACGAGTCCATTCTCCAAGCTTGAGAGGTGTTGCATCAGCAGCTCCTCCATTCGCGTCCGATCTGTTAAATGGGGCGAGGAGACCATGTCGTTAAAGAGGGGAAAGAGGTGATCCATGTTCCGCTTGAGCGCCTTCCCCTCAATCATCAGCGCCGGCCGGAGTCGATCGGGGTTGTCCGCTTGCGGGTGGAGACCCACACCAGCCCCCACATCTGCTGTGTAGAGCAACATGTGGTCAAGTGTATCCGCATAGCTCCGCCCTCCACATCCCACTTCCGGCAACACCGCTGCCAGCAGACGGGCGTAGGGGAGATCTTCTGCAGCGATATTCCCTAAATCAAAGACCAGGCTGGCGTCGACCACCTGATTGGTGAAGCAGGAGTGGGTGAAAATATTCCCCTGATCGACCTCCAAAGGAAATTCCCATCCCTTCTTGGGGACGTCGTCGAGTGTCACCTTCGGCAATACCTCAACGTCCCCCTCGTCGCCAAGTTTCTCAGGTCCCTCGGGAGGTCTCAGCGCCGCTTCTTCACGCGCGGCCCTCTCGGGGTCGGGACTCATCGTCAGTCGACACCAGTGGGGGTTGTTGAGCAAATATTTCCGGATGCAGGCGCTCACATCAAAACGACTTCTCAGCTCATCAAACAGCGCATGAATGTGGAGGCCATCTTCCGCCTCCCCACCGTGTAAAAGAAGAGGAGCAGTCCGTCGAAACAGTGTCAGTCCAAAGGGGGAGCTGTCGCCCAAAATCTCTGTCCGCCCAAATTCGATCTGGTGAATGGCGCCATCGACTTGATCCTGCGTCAGTCCCGCTTCGGCAATTTTTTCCAACGTCTCCATGATCAGCTTCTCAAGCTCGTCAACTCTCTCTTCATCGCACCCCTTCATCATCAGGATGAACGGCACATCGGCCGTCTCCGGGTCGACGAAGGCGTAGGCCTCCTTGCACAGCCCCGACTTGAGCAGCGCCAACTTCAGTGGGGAGGCGTCAGATCCCGTCAATGCCACATCGAGCACCACCAGCTCCAACGACTCGAGCGGCTCTAGTGGCGTCGTGCAGAGCCAGGAAATCAGCACATTGGTCCGCTCCTCTAGCTCATCGCCCGGCGCCACTGGATAGGTGTCGGCCACCCGAACTGGCTCCGTCCACCGCTTCTGATGAGCAATCGCCGGCAACGGCTCCAATCGAGCAGCATCCTTTAGCAGCCGCTCTTCCAAATAGTCCAAATGCTGCTGGAGGGGCAGATTGCCGTAGAAGTAGAAGAGGCAGCGGCTCGGCGCATAGTTTTCTCGATGAAATTCGCGTAGTCCTTCCCAGGTCAAATCGGGGATCTCACTCGGATCACCCCCTGAGTTGAATCGGTAGTTGGTGTCCGGATAGAGCAGCTCGCTCAACCGGTGCCACCCTCTAGCATCGGCCGACGCCAACGCCCCTTTCATCTCATTGAAGACGATCTTCCGCTCCTGCAGAAAGCTCCCCTCTTCCAACTTAGGAAAAAACACAGCATCCACATAGACATCGAGCAGGTTGTAGAAGTCCTTTTCCACCTGCGACGCCGCCGGATAGAAGGTCATGTCGTCGCCCGTCATCGCATTCATGAATGTGTTCAGAGACCGCCGAATCATGCTAAAAAACGGATCGCGCACCGGATACTTCTTCGACCCGCACAGCACCGTGTGTTCCAGAATATGTGGAACGCCATCCGAGCTCTCCGGCACCGTCCGGAACCCCAGACAGAACACATTCTCCGGATCATCATTTCCAATGTGCAATACTTGCGCGCCGCTTCCCACGTGCCTCAACTGCGTCATCACGCAGTCCAGCTCCCCGATCTCAACCCGCTTTTCAACTTCAAATACCATACGGGCAATGATAGGGGATGGATCTATCTTCGTCCAGCTCATTGGGAGGGGTCGTGAACCGAAACGAAGCGACCCTTGCCGTAGGCAAGCAGCAGTCGGTCGGCTGGATCCCCGTGTCCATTGTCGGGTAACCGGGTGTTCTGAATCGCAATTCGGGGTGAGATCGGGGCGAGGGTGATCCCCGGAGCCCGGAGCATCTTCTCGACCCAGTCCAGTGGATCCATTGCGAGCTCAATCCGCTTTTTTTCGGATAGCATCCCAACTTCCCATGTAAACAGGGGTCAGGCCTGACATTTGGACATTAGCCAATGCGACTTTTCACAATTTGGGGCCTGGCCCTGAGCATTACCCACATCTCACAAGCTTGTTGAATATTTCTGCGCCTAATACCATGTCCTGCAATCGGTTATAACCTTCCCAAATCGTTAGCCAACCAGGGTCCCCATCCCCTTTTCGAGCGAGAAAACCCCCAAGCCTAGCCACGCAAACCCAAAACTCTCGAAGAGTCGGATTTTTGAGGCGGTAGTAGGCTGAAACTAGCTGTAGCATCCGACTATCCACTCGCTCAATTGCAGGTACGTTAGGCTCCAACCGTGCCCACTGCCGCAGGGCCAATAGCTGTGTCGCAATCACTCCTAGAAAACCAAGAAGAACTAGAATCCGGCCTGCGACCCAGATTGCTACCCTGACTCGGCTTAAGGGCTAGCGAAGTGGTTCAGATACGACCGGAACGCCGACGGCAAGGGTACTCCCTTGCCGAGAAGTTCCGGGAAGTAGATGGGCCGCTGCAGCAGCCCTTAAGCCGAGCCAATTTTCTTAAGTGACTCGAGAGAGACTGTAGGCCAGGATAGCACTCATGATCCGGATGGAAAATCCAAGTGCAGTGGAGGCTCGAATGCTACGAGGTAGCAGTCCCGTGATGCAGCTAAACGCTGTCTCCACGATTTGTCTTCGACTACTAATCGCCTTCTCTGCCTCTTCCGTTCGCTTTCTTGTCGAATTCGGATGCTTTCTTCTGGCGAGAAGCTCGATGGAAGAATCCTCTGCAAGAACGTCTTCGAGGTCATAGCAATTGTAGGCTCCGTCAGCATAGAGCTTCGATTGTGGTGGGAGATCAAGCTCCATCTTCCATAAGACAGCAACGTCATTTCTGCATGCTGGCTCCATCGCCACCTCAACTGGTTCTCCCGCACATGTCACAACCATATGAACCTTAATGCCGCAGAAATATTTCTGTTTCGACGGAGCGTAGCCGATGTATTCCTTGCCGAGGAAGAACTTCCGTCGATCAATCCGCTGCTTCTTGCAGCACTCCACTGGAAAACTGTCCACAGCGTACTCAGACGAGGAGTTAGTCTTCCTGAATATCAGAGCTAGAAAGCGAAATACTGCCGTCCATATTGGCCATGGAATTTTGTGCAGACGACGATTGAGCCGGCTCTCACTCAAAAGATTGGGGAAGTAGCGAGATTGGCGGCAAAACCAGCAGGTTTTGCGATGGTTCCCACCAAATAGTTGCCCGGACATGATCGAGAACGTGATGATTTCAGCTGTGCTCATTCGAGCTTGCCGGTCATCTTCAAATCCCATAGCTTTAATGACTTCATCGCAAACGACGTAGGTGATAATGATTTGCATGTCCATGTGCCTTCTCCTTTTTGGGGCATTCAAAAAGAAAAAATATACACGGTTTACCACAGGACTTCAGTGTTGCACTCATCTGCCACGTATCAGCTCTTGGCAAGGGAGTACCCTTGCCGGCGAGCTGCTACGCGACATCTAAGCACAACACTGAAGTCCTGTGGCAAATCAGGGTAGCAATCTGGGTCTGCGTATTTCAGCTGACTTTCTTCGATCCTGCATCCGGTTTTCAGCGCTTTGTGATAGTCCTCTATCAGCCAACGGCGACGGTATATTTCCATGATGCGGAGCGCATCGTCTGCCGATTCAATCGGCAGACTAGTAGTGACTATCCATTCAAGTTTGGGCCTTTTTGGGCAGTGCACGCGAACAAAAGAAAAACAGGCTGTCTCCTTGGTACGCGCGGTAGCTGGCGGTGGGATTGCTGCGTTTCCCCAAGACAAAACTAGCTCCGCTTCTCCAGAGAATTCCTCGGCATTTCGTGCTCGTAAGTACATCGTGGTCGATCCGCCGGCTGTTAGCCGGCGGATCCAGTCAAATAGCCTATCGCGCTTGCCATCGACTACGATGTGACGGTTGTACTTCGCTCTCACGACAAAATCCCATCCTAGCTCCTTCGCTCCACACATAAAGTCATGGATGTCACTTCCCCGATCACCCACTGTGATCCATTCCGACTTCGGTGGTGGACTCCCGATTTTTTTGAGAGTTTCGAGCCACACGTGCGACTCATTCCTCTTCTTTTTCGACGCCTCGTCTCTGACCCATACCGTCTGAGACGCCAATCCCAATACATCTGTCTGTCCCTGATCAAAACGAACAGCTAGGCAAGTGTGCATCATGAGCCCTTGACCCGACGCGTCTGCGGTCGGGCCAAGGCCATTGATGCAGGGCTGAGAGTTATACAGGAGCTCAGAGCCATCCTGGACGAACAGAACCGCATCTTCGCCTTTCTTAGCCTGTTTGATTACCTCTTCGTAGTGCGGTTTCTGAATGTCTTGGTGAGATGCATTTTCAGAAGCACAGAGTCGGTAAGCAGCCTTCACCCCCGACCACTCATCGAACGCTCTAGCAATAGGTCGACGAGGATTTCTCGCTAGCGCCTTTGCCACTCTGATAGCGCGTTTGTTTAGACGGACATCTCCGAGATTGATGTTATGCCACTGACGTTTGACCCATGCTGTATCCATTGATTCCTCCCTAGCAGTGTTGGTGGAGCAACAAGGATATGTCAACTTTCTAGTTGTCTGCACATCCGTAAGGCTTTCGAGAAAACCTTCACTAGAAAAGATCTCTTAGGTTGTTGGTTGCTAACGCATTACGTCGGTTTTCGAAAAAGATGTGGGTAATGCTCAGGGCCTGGCCCCAAATTGTGAAAAGTCGACAAGTCAGCGTTCCAATCCTCCGCGATAGAAGCGGTTAGGTCGCTTCATGGTTCCGACGAGAGTTGGGGGCTGCTCCTCCGTCATGAAACGGGCTGGAGGAACTGTGTTGCAGAACTAGATTCAGATTTCATGGGTGAGCACTATGTAGGGAGGATCAGCGAGATACTCCTCGAAAATTGCATTGGCTTCGTAGTGTTTAGGGTGATTCATGAAGATGTCTAGCGCGCTTCTATCTTCAAAAATCATCTCAATACCGACGCTGGATATGTCTTCTGGGACGTATCTGCTGTCATTCGGAAAGACTTGATAGCTGACGATTCCGGGAATCTGATCCAAAAGAGGCCTGATGCCCTCTAAAAGAGCAGGGTAGTCGTCGTGGAGAGTTTTTTGAAAATAGAGGATGATAATGTGTCGTATCATGAAGTTCTCTAGCGGAGGGTAATGGTGCAGGGGTCGCCGTTCACTTCCCAATCGTCCCCTGAGTTGGGGGCGAAAGTGACCGAAGTGGCGAGTAGCTCGTTTTGGATGTAATCGGCGTGTGCGTCGAAGGCGGCGCGGACGCGGTCGGTGGTGTCGATGGTGAGGGCGATGCGGGCGGTGTAGTCGAGGCCTGCTTCTTTTCGCATGGTGCTCACTCGGTTGACGAGCTCCCGTGCTATCCCTTCTAGAAGGAGTGCGTCGGTGATTTGGGTGTCGAGGATGACGGTGATCGCCCCCTCGTTGGCCGCTTGGAGACCTTCTCGCACTTCTCTTTCTACTTCGACATCTTCTGAGGTGAGCTCGATGGTTTCGCCTTGAACGGTGATGGTGACTGTTTGGCCCGATTGAAGAGCAGAGAGTTTGGCAGCGTCAAAGGTGGCGATTTCTTGTTGGACGGGGCGCATCAGTTTGCCCACCTTTTTGCCAAGGATCCGGAAGTTGGGTTTGGCGATCAGTTGGACGAACTGGGTCTCATCGGAGGTGAACTTCACCTCCTTGACGTTGAGTTCGGTGGCGATGAGGTGGGCCTGGGCGGAGAGGTCGATCTCACTTGCAATATGCACGGCAGGGAGTGGCTGGCGCACCTTCATTTTATGCTGCTTGCGCAAGCCGTGACCGAGGCGGGTGACTGTTTGCACAGCTTCCATTTGTGTTTCGAGGGTGGTGTCGCGGAGCGAAGCGTCAGAGGTGGGAAAGTTGGCGAGGTGGACCGATTCTGGATTTCCAAGGCGGCGGTAGATCGCATCGGAGAGGAAGGGGATGAAGGGGGCGGCCACCTTGAGAAGAGCGACGAGGGTGGTGTGGAGGGTCCAGAAGGCTGCAGAGTCCTCTTCCCAGAAGCGGCGCCGGTTGAGGCGGATGTACCAGTTGGTCAGCTGGTCAATGATGCCAACAAACGGATCGACGGCGGCGTAGAGGTCGTAGTTGTCCATCCCTGTTTCTACGTCGTGGATTAGCTTTTGGAGGCGGGAGAGCATCCACCGATCGATCTCGGAGAGTTTGGGTTGGGGGCCCGGTTCCCACTTGGCGATGTTGGCGTAGGTGGTGAAGAAGGTGTAGGCGTTCCAGAGGGGGAGGAGAACCTGTCGCATGACTGTTTCAACACCAGCTTCGGAGAAGCGGATGTCGTCTGCCTTCACCGCTCCTGAGTGGAGGAGGTAGAGGCGGATCGCGTCGGCCCCATATTTGCCCACTACTTCCATCGGATCAGGGTAGTTGCGGAGCCGCTTGGACATTTTCACGCCATCTTTGGCCAGGACGATTCCGTTGACGATGATGTTCTTAAAGGCGGGCTCTTTGAACAGAAGGGTGGAGAGGACAGTGAGTGTGTAGAACCACGCCCGCGTCTGATCGAGCCCTTCTGCAATGAAGTCGGCCGGATGGATCTTGTCGACTAGCTTTTGGTTCTCGAATGGATAGTGGTTTTGCGCGTAGGGCATGGAGCCCGACTCAAACCAGCAGTCGAGCACTTGCGGGATGCGGCGGAACGTTTTGCCATCCTTTTCAAACGTGAGGTGATCGATGTGGTGGCGGTGGATGTCGGTCACCTTTTCGCCCGTCAGCTTTTCCAGTTCCGCGATCGATCCGAGGCAGATGAGTTCGCCGTCGTCGGAGCGCCAGATGGGGATTGGCGTTCCCCAGAATCGATTGCGTGAGACGTTCCAGTCGCGCGCTTGAGCTAGCCACTTTCCAAAACGGCCATGCTTGATGTGGGCGGGCGTCCAATGAATTTTCTCATTTGCTTCGAGCAGTTGATCACGGATCCCTTCCACCTTGATCAGCCAGGAGCTGACCGCTTTGTAGATGAGCGGCGTCTCGGTGCGGGGGCAGAACGGGTAGCGGTGATTAATGGTCGCCTGCTTATAGAGCTGACCCATTCCTTTGATCCGTTTGGCGATGTCCCGGTCGGTCTCTTTGACGTGCTGTCCCGCATAGTCGGGCACCTCTGTGGTGAAGAGGCCGTTGTCGTCGACCGGGCAGACTAGATCGATCCCTGCCTCTTTTGCGGCGAAGAAGTCCACCTCCCCAAATGCAGGCGCTGTGTGGACGATTCCCGTTCCGTCGCTTGTTGAAACATGGTCGCCTGCAATCACTCTGAAGGCGTCGTGGTCGGCAAAATAGTCGAAGAGAGGACGATATTTTTTCCCAACCAGCGTTTCACCTTTGAACCGCTCGAGAATCTCAAACTCGCCGTAGGCGTGCAATCGCTCTTCGGCCAAAATAACCAGTCGCCCATCGTGGTCACGTACCTTGACGTAGTCCATTTCAGGACCCACCATCGCCGCTAAGTTGGAAACAAGCGTCCACGGCGTCGTCGTCCAGATGAGCAACGAAACATCGGGTTCATCAACGAGTGGCAACATCACGGTGAGCGACGGGTCGTCCACTTGCTTGTAGTTTTCGCCCGCCTCGAAATTGGAGAGGGGAGTGCCGAGTGCTGTCGAAAACGGCATCACGCGGAATCCCTCGTAGACCATCTTCCGGTCGAACAGCTCCTTAAACGCCCACCAGACACTCTCCATGAATGGCGTGTCCATCGTGTGGTAGGTGTGATCGAAATCAACCCAGCGACCCATCCGCCCCACCACCTTCCGCCACTCTTCCGTGTAGCGGAGGACGATCGTCCGGCACTCCTCGTTGAACTTCGCAATTCCAAACGCCTCAATGCTGGCGTTCCCACTCAAGTGAAGCCGCTTCTGTGTCTCATGCTCGATCGGAATCCCGTGCGTGTCCCACCCAAAACGTCTAGGAGCGTAGAACCCCTTCATCGTTTTGTAGCGAGGGACCACGTCCTTGATCGTCCCCGCCAGTAAGTGCCCATAATGGGGCAAACCGGTTGCAAACGGCGGCCCATCATAAACAGAGAAGTAGAGTCCTTCCTGTCGCTGCTCGAGCGACTTCTGGAAAACCCCTTCTTTCTCCCACTCTGCAAGGGTCTCCTCTTCGAGCTCCGGGAACTTAATCTTAGGCACTTCGGCAAACATGCCTCCTATTCTAGTCTCCTAACCCCTTCCCGTCCAGTGGCATATTCACCACTTGAATAAAATATTTTTTTAAGTTATAATTAATCTCAAAAGAGGAGAATCCCATGATTAGAAAACTCATCACACTGGCTATAAGTCTCACAACCACAGTTTTTGCCATGCATGGCACTATGACTGACGACACCTATACCTCGCCTCGCGACCGCTTCACCGTTCAAGTTCCTTTCAGCGACCTCAAGGTTCAGGATGGGGATCGTGCTCCTGGCCTTGGCCACGATTCAGCCACCTTCACCCACACCTCTAAGCGTGGTGTTGGTCACCGGATTGAGTACATTGGCGCCCCCTTCTCTAGCGACGCCGAGTTCTTCACTCGCATGTCTGAGAATGCCGATTCACACACAGGCTCTGAGGCCAACAGTTCCGTTCAGTCGCGCGAGCGCCTTCATATCAATGGCCATGCTGCGTATCGCGTTACCATGAGTGGCGATCACGAGTCGGGCAAGATCACCGTCGTTGCCACGTATCTCCTCACAGAGGATGGCATGATCGCCACCTCCTCCTGGGCCCCCCAAGGCCAGGATCTCCTTCCCGAGCACGATGCTCTCCTCAGCACCCTGTCCTGACTGTACCGATTGGGGCCAGGCCCCAATCGGTACAGTCTCTTGAAAAAAAAGGACGTTCCCGGAGGAACGCCCTGAATGGTGGAGGTGGGGAGGATCGAACTCCCGTCCTAGGTAAGGTCAGTCAAAGACCTCTACATGCATAGTGTCTCGATAATAGTTGGCAACGTCGTGAGACACACCGCTGAAACCAACTTGCCCCATTTAAGCTCGGACCCATCCCCTAGGAGCGGCGGAGATCAAGCCCATACCAAGTAAATAACGATCGTCCAAAGACCCCTGGTCCAATCCCTGGCGATCGAGGTACCTAAGGGTTTAGCTTAGGCAGCCATTGCCCACTCAGCTTCAGCCTCAGCGCGAGCGCCTCGGAAATCTACTGCGTGGATTTTGTTAGTCGTTTTAGCAACTAAACGGTTTTGTCGGTTTTTTTAGGAGGCCCACCGACGTCCTCCGCATGCCATCAGTGCATCACTTCCCAGTCGAAGCCATTACACCCCCAATTTTGTGTTGACCCTCAACATGCGACTCCGGCGCATCGCTTGCGCAGGCGCGGCGCGCCGCATCCGGATTCCCATGTTGAGAATCAACACTAGAAGCCTCTAGCTTCCTACGTAGAGTGTAACATAGACTGGATTAGCTCTGCAAGACGGCCTTGATGTGGGCGCAGTTCTTCTCACCACAAGTACAGCCAATTGGCTCGCCAAGATAGACGGAATACTTCTCTGTGCCATCTAGGGGATTGGTGACGGTAAAGAGGTTGTCGTCGGTCTGGGTGATGTCCCACTCACGGAAAGAAAGGTCTTCTGGCGAGACCTCTTCGTCGGTGACAAGCTCTTCATCTTCAGTGTCTTGTACGGCGCGGGCGATCTGGCAATGGAAGCAGTTACAGTCGGCCTCGGGGACGGGAAGGGAGGCGACGTTTTCTGCGCCGAGGACAGAGGAGATGCCGGCAATTTTTTCTAAGATCTCGGAAGGGAGATCGGGAGCGTTGGCCTGCGCAGGATCGTGGTTCATGGCGGCATCAAGCCCTTCCATGCCATCTGGACCAAAACGGAGCGGGAAGCCGATCACCTGACCGCCCCCTGGAAAGGGGCTTGGGAAGGGGGTGCCAAAAGATCCCTGAGGCAGGTCAGAGAAGTCTTGCTGTGACTCGAGGTGCTGGCTGTGTGCGGCAAATACCTCAGAGAGTTGGGGCGGTGCAAGGTTTGGCACACGCACCTCAGCTCCGTCGCGGAGGGAGATCAAAAGCTCTTCGTTCTCAAGTCGTAGGGTACTGACGTCGCCCCAGGAGACCGAAATATAGGGTGGGATGCTGAGTACTTTCTTAGAGATTTGCATGTCGTGTCCCCCTCAAGCGAAACATTAATTTGACCCTAGCATATCTGATTAGAGAGTTCCAAGCAAGCGTTTTTAGCAGTCTAGGACGAGGAATGCTGAATATGCGCATATGCGATTGAACAAGAAGTGGTTACGGAATATTCTTGATTAGGTGGAGGCGCCAGACTAAGGTTGGAAAAAATTGGAGGGCCTATGACTGACAAGAAAGTTTTTGTGATCGACACCAACGTTTTCCTGCATGACCCAGAGGCAGCACGCAAGTTTGAGGGGCATGATATTGTGGTGCCTGTGACGGTTCTCGAGGAGCTCGACACGATGAAACGGTTCCGGGATGAGCTGGGCCGGAACGCTCGTGCTACGATCCGCTTCTTTGATTCCCTCCGCGTCCTCAACACAGGCAATTTGCACTCTGGAGTGAGGACGGAGTCGGGTTCGACGATTCGCATTCAGCTGGAGGTGAAGGGGGCGGCGGCAACGCTCGGTCTCGATCCGAAGATCGCCGATAACCGGATCATCATCGCCGCCCTCATCGTGAAGCAGCAGAACGATCAAGTGGTGTTTGTCTCGAAGGATTTTGGAGCGCGGGTGAAGGCGGAGGCGGTTGGCCTCGAGGCGCAAGACTATGAAGAGTTGAAGGTCGAGTTCGATACGATGTATCGGGGGTTGCGCCATGTGGAGGCAACCAAGCATGAGATCGATCTATTCTTTAAGGATGGGGGGATCACGCTCGAGGCGATCGGGGAGGAGAATTGTCGCCCCAATGAGTATGTGCTGATTCACGGGCCGGAGCGGTCGTCGGCGGTGGGCAAATATAATGCGAAGACGGAAAGGGTGGAGTCGCTGATTCAGCTCTCTCGTGATATTTGGGGCATTCAGCCGCTCAATGTGGAGCAGCGGTGTGCGATTGATCTTCTTTTACGCGACGATGTCAACCTTGTCTCGTTGATGGGCCCCGCCGGCACAGGAAAGACCCTCATGGCGTTGGCTAGTGGGCTGCGGAAGGTATTCGATGAGAATGTCTATTCACGCATCTTAGTCAGCCGTCCAATCATGCCGCTTGGCAAGGACATTGGCTACCTTCCGGGGACGAAGGAGGAGAAGCTCTCCCACTGGATGCAGCCAATTTCAGATAACCTCGAATATCTGTGTGAGTCTAATGGGACAGAGCCGACCGATACGTTGCGTTGGGTGATGGATAGCAACAAGATTGAGATGGAGGCGGTCACCTACATCCGGGGCCGTTCCCTTCCAAAGTGCTACATGATCATTGACGAGGCGCAAAATCTCACTCCTCACGAAATTAAGACGATCATTTCACGAGCGGGAAAGGGGACTAAGGTGGTTCTCACAGGCGACCCCACCCAGATTGACAACCCCTACTTGGATAAAGATTCGAACGGCCTCACCTTCACGATCAATCGTTTTCAGGATTACAGCCTCTTTGGACACATGTTCCTCGAGAAAACTGAACGGAGTGACTTGGCTGCCCTGGCTGCTGAGATAATGTGATTCGGGCTTGGCCCAAAATGGTGGCGGCGGGTAAGATCTGGGGAAAGTTGTCCACTCGAAGGAGTTCCTGCAATGAGACGTTTAGTTGTCGCACTTTCACTGTTAGCTGTCCCCGTATTCGCCGATGGTTCGCCTGAAGAGGAGATCGTTGAGGCGGCACCTACTGTGTCGCACAAAGAGGGGAGGTTCCAGCCTTTCACCGGACGAGTGAAGGGAGCAAGGGTGCGGATGCGTACACAGCCCGATCTTGAAGGACACATTGTTCGTGAACTTGGCAAAGACGATCTGCTGGTTGTAGTGGGTGAGGCGCACGACTATTTTGCGGTGCAGCCTCCTCAGGATATGAAAGCGTATGTCTATCGCACCTATGTGTTGGATGGCGAGGTGCAAGGAAGTCATGTGAATGTGCGGCTTGCACCCGACGTTGAAGCGCCGATCATCGGTCAGCTCAATACGGGTGACAGGGTACTGGGCGAAGTGGTGATGGAGAGCAACCGATGGTTACAAGTTGCACCTCCGGAGGGAGCGTGCTTCTTTGTTGCTAAGGAGTTTTTACTAGAAGCTGGCGGCCCCGACATGATTGCCTCCCATCAGCGGAGATCTAAAGAGGTGGGCCATTTGCTCAACTCTGCTTATCTGACGAGTCAGGCGGAGCTGCGCAAGCCGTTCCAAGAGATCGATATGGAAAAGGTGACTGCCGGTTTTAACCGAGTGGTTTCTGAGTATAGCGAGTTTGAAGACTATGTAGCGAAGGCGGAGAAGGTGAGTGGACTGGCTCAAGAGCTCTACCTGCAGAAGAAGATTGCCTTCTTGGAGGCGCATGCCGACGAGTCGACCGTCTCTTGGGATGGGCGGGGCACTGCGTTGACCGCTGATCTTGAAGAGTATCACCGACGGTTGAAGGGGTTTGAAGAGGAGCTTGAGCTCGAGGCGCTTGTCGCCGCGGAGCCCACCATTGAGGTGATTGAGGCGACAGAGCTCAACTATACTTTTGAAGAGGCTGATGTGCTGACGACAGCCATCCCAGACCTCGGCCAGCCAAAGCTACTCGAGCAGCCGGCTGACCTGCCGGCTAAGATGGCCCTCTGGGCCCCCGTCGAAGAGTCGCTCTACCACCTGTGGGCGATGGAAAATGGTGAGCGCTCCATGCCTGAGTTCTACGCCGAGCAGGAGATTCGGTCCAAGGTGCTTGAGGGGATTGTGGAGGCGTATGGCCGCCCGGTCCAAAACCGTCCTGGCGACTTCATGCTTCGCGTGAACAACCGCCCTGTGGCGTTCCTCTACAGCACCAAGGTGGACTTGGCTAGCCTAGTCGGTGAGAAGGTGAAGGTGAAGGCGGTCGAACGCCCTAACAACAACTTTGCCTTCCCTGCCTACTATGTAGTGTCAATAGGCTAGGTCTTACCGATCCCAACCTTCCAAGGCCAGCACCCGCGTGCTGGCCTTTTTCTATTCAACCCGCTGCTATTCAGCGGGTTGATCTATTTTTATATCTAAACACGATTAGACACCAATATTAATATTATACGCTATAAATAAGTTATAGTTTATTCAGACAGGAGAATTGTTAATATGGTCGAAAATACTAATAGACTCGGAAATTCCACGGTTAAACTTAACGTGAGGAGGGACGCTCCGCCGAAGCCGAATCCGGTCCGCAAGCTTTCCAATATCACCAGTCGCTTTCTGAACTTGGCTAAGCAGAAGGGTATGATTCTCAACCGAGCCTATAGCGGTCGTCTCCTTGAAGTGGACAGCTACCTATTACACAAGATTGATGCGGCGCGCCACTTGAAGTTACCCCGCGATCTGCATGGCCTGGCCAAGCAGACGTTTCTGAAGGGCACCGGAAAGCAGTTGTGGAGCCTGATCAAGTCTTCTAAGAATCTTACTGAAGCGCTCGCGGCACGGCAGAAAGGCGATGCGAATCTCATCGCCGATATCCTAACCATGATTCATCAAAATAGCTAAAGCCCGCCGACCTCAATCTTCTAAGGCCAGCACGCAGGTGCTGGCCTTTTGACAAGCTGACGGCAACTGGATCTTAGCGGCCGGGAGAGGCGTGTCTATAGCCATCTTCGACGGCGGAACCAGTAGAGCATGCCAAGGCCAATGCAGATCATGAAGCCGATGACGGCGGGGTAGCCGTAGCGCCATTCAAGCTCGGGCATGTGGACGAAGTTCATCCCATAGATACCGGTGATGAGGGTGAGGGGGATAAAGATGGAGGCGATCATGGTAAGGGTCTTCATGATCTGATTCATGTGGTGGCTCATGGTGGAGAGGTAGAGGTCGAGGATCCCCTTGGTCATGTCGCGGTAGACGTCCAGAAGTTCTGCCACCTGAAAGATGTTGTCCTGTAGATCTTTGAGATAGACTTTGATCCCTGCGTCAAAGAGGGGAGATTCGAGTTGGGATAGGGTGGCAATCACCTCGCGGAGGGGCCAGACCGACTTGCGGAGGACAATGATCTCCTGACGGAGTCGGTGGACTTCGTGGGTGGTTTTGCTCTCTGGGCGGTCGGGCAGCTCGGTCTCTATGGTTTCAATCTGGTCCTCCATCCTCTCAAGAGAGAGAAAGTAGCCGTCAACGATGGTGTCGAGGAGGACGTAGGCGAGGTAGTCGCTGCCGAGGCGGCGAATCCGATTCCGTTCATGGTGCATTCGAGTGAGGATGGGGGAGCGGGGGCTTCGGATCCGTTCACGGATGGAGACGACGGTGGTGGGGAGGAGGAGGATGGAGACCTGTTCGAGCTGCCCCATCTCTCCAGGAGTGGGACTTTGAAGGACGATGTACATGTAGTGCTCGAACTCTTCAACCTTTGGCCGTTGATCGCCGTTGACGATATCCTCAAGGGTGAGAGCGTGAATGCCGAACATTTCGCCAAGACGTTGGATTGCAGCAACCGGTTGGCCGCAGACGTCGATCCAGGTGGGGGTGGGATCGTCTGTGAGAGGGAGGAGCTCCTCAACACTCTCCACCGTGCGTTGATCCACTCGGTCTGCAAGATATTCGTAGACGGTGAAGGTGGGTTCGGCCATCGCCGTTGGGGCCGGAGCCTCACTGCCTCGTCGAATTAGCTTTTGTCTCAGAAGGCGCCGCATGGTTTTCACTATACCTCTGCAGCGGCTTCCGTGTCGAGCTCAGGAGCTTGGAGAGGGCGAGGGGTTTGATCGACAGTGGGGAGGACGTCGAGGGTAGAGGAGCCACGGTCGAGGTGTTGGAACTCGCGCGCCTTGGGGAGGACCCGCCGCTCTAGGGAGCCGACGGCCTCGTTATACGCCTTGTTTGCGCTCTCGAGAGATTTACCGACGCGGGCGAAGTGGGTGCCGACGGAGCAGAGTCGTTTGTAGAGCTCGCGACCCATCTCAGAAATGCGGTGGGCGTCTCGAGAGATAGCCTCCTGCTTCCAGCCGTGGAAAACGGCGCGGAGGATGGCGATGAGGGTGGTGGGGGTGGCGATGATGACCCCTTGCTCGGCCCCCGCCTCGATGAGGGTGGGGTCTTGGGATAGGGCGGCGGAGAAGAAGATCTCGCCGGGGAGGAATAGAATAACGAATTCGGGCGTTTCCTCGAAGTGGTCGGTGTAGGCGCGAGAGGCCAGAGCGCGGACATGCAGGCGGATTTGGTTGGCGTGCTTGCGGAGGAGTTCTGTACGCACCTCTTCGTCGTCGGTGTCAGATGCCTCGAGATAGGCATCAAGAGGCACCTTGGCGTCGACGATGATTTGCCGGCCAGCAGGGAGGCGAACGATCATGTCGGGTCGCTTTCGACCGCCGTCGGCAGTCTGCTGTTCGAAGAAGTCGCAGTGGTTGAGCATGCCGGCCAGCTCGACCACTCGTCGAAGCTGGATCTCTCCCCACCGGCCTCGCACGGTGGTTGACTTGAGGGCAGAGGAGAGCTTGGTGGTTTCCTTTTGCAGCTGCTGCTGTAGGCCCATCAGGGAGGAGAGTTGTTGGCGGAGGGAGGCGTGCGATTCAGTCCGCGCCTTCTCAAGGTGAGAGATTTTGCTCTCAAACTTCTCTAGCGAGGCGTGGACAGGTTTGACCAGC
The DNA here is from genome assembly GCA_963739345.1 of uncultured Verrucomicrobiae bacterium. Taxonomy (GTDB): domain Bacteria; phylum Chlamydiota; class Chlamydiia; order Chlamydiales; family JAFEGQ01; genus CAVUAA01. Next base: position 54,540 of record CAVUAA010000001.1, read on the forward strand.
TGGTCGATGCTAGCCTGCCGTCTCTCTAGATCTGCGCGGGCGCTCTCCTGAAACTTCTCGAGATTGGTTTGGGCAAGATCGAGAAAGCTCTGATTGTTTTGGGCGAGAGCTTCGGAGGAGAGGGCCCGAAACGTGTCTGTGAGTTGTTGCTTCTGCCTGTGCATCACCACCCAGGTGAGAACAACGCCAACGGACAATCCAACGAGAACGGCTACGACTTCCATGCACATGATTATCACTGATGTTTCCATTGATGCAAAGTTTCATCCTTGACTTTCGAACATTGCTTCATGCTATCTTAACTCCGCAGCGTAACAGTGGGAGAGCGCACATGAAAGGCATGACCAAACGTCAGAGAGAGATCGTCGACTACATCCAAGGGTACATCTCAGAACGTGGATACTCACCCAGCTATCGGGAGATCATGCGCCATTTTGGTTTCTCCTCCCTTGGTTCGGTCTACAAGCACATCAGCGTCCTGAAGCGGCGAGGCATTCTCAACGCTGAAAAGAACAGCGCTCGCTCGGTTGTCCTCGCGGCGCCCCCTGATGCCCCCACTGCGGGCAGTGTGGTTGAGCTACCTTTCCTCGGCATCATTGCAGCCGGCATTCCTATCGAGACCTTCCCTCAGGCGGGCAGCATCACCATTCCTAGCGGCATGGTTGCCAACCCTAAGAAGAGCTATGTTCTCCAGGTTCGCGGTGAGTCGATGATCGACTACCACATCTGCGATGGCGACTTGATCATTGTGGAGGCGACCTCTCAGGCGCGCAAGGGAGAGACCGTCGTCGCCCTCATTAACAACACAGAGACCACCCTCAAGCGCTACCATCCTGAGGGCGATTTTGTCCGTCTAGTCGCTGGCAACGCGGCGTTTAAAGACATCACCGTTCCCAAGGATGCACTGCAAGTTCAGGGTCGTTTCATCGGTCTCGTCCGCCGCGCTGCGTAAACGATGGAACTCTGCGGCGCCCGTCGCCGGGTGATCCGGACGGCCGAGCCGGTCGGACGCGGTCGACTCTCACGTCGGGGACGTGAGCTCGTCGATTTCTCAAGCAACGACTATCTAGGATTGGCCGGCGATTCTCGCCTAGCGGCCGCGAGCTGTGAGGCGATTGAGCGGTGGGGCGTCGGCGCCCGCGCCTCCCGGCTAATCAGTGGTTCTCATCCGCTCTATGAAAAGGTCGAGGAACGGCTGGCAGAGTTACTTGGAGCGGAACGGGTTCTGATTTTTAACAGCGGTTTTCAGGCCAACTGCACTGTCCTTCCTGTGCTGGTTGAAAAGGGCGGGGTGCTCCTGCTCGACAGAGCCGTTCACAGGAGTTTAGTGGAAGGAGCTCGTTCGAGCGGTGCGCGGTTGTTCCGCTTCCGAGACGAGGCGCATCTTGAGAGGCTTCTCGAACAGCACCGGGGGGCCAAACTGTGGGTAGTCACTGAGTCGATTTTTAGCACCGACGGACGGCGACCAGATTTGGCCGCACTTCGTCGACTGGCCGATCGGGCGGGGGCCCGTCTGCTGGTCGACGAGGCACACGCGTTTGGGATGACTGGCGAGCAGGGACTGGGCCTTTGCCGGGACGCCGATGTGACTGTGGGGACCTTTGGCAAAGCGGTCGGTGTTTTCGGCGCCTTTGTGGCTACCTCTGCGGAGCTTGCCGACCGTCTGGTCAATCACTGTGCGGGCTTGATCTACTCGACCGCACTGCCGCCGGCAGTGTTGGGCGCGGTCGACCGGGCGCTCGAACTCATCCCGGAGATGGAGGCGGAGCGGCAGGCCGTCCGTGCTCTGGCCTCCGTTTTGGGAGCCAACTCCCACATCATCCCCATTGAAATAGGAACTGATGCCGACGCGCTTGCTGCAGGAGAGCAGCTGGAGAGGGAGGGGTTTGCGGTGGGTGTGCTGCGCCCCCCAACCGTTCCAGGAGGGCGTGCGTCATTGAGAATCACCTTGTCGGCCCTACATCACCTCGACGATGTGGAGCGGCTAAGAGAGAGAATTGAGCGGTGGTCGAACTAATTTTGCAACACGGATGGAGCTTTGGCTCTGAGTTTTGGCGTCCATGGGAAGGGGAGCGATGGACGCGTGTCACTGCTCTGAATCGGGGATACTGTGGAGAGGCTGCTACATCGGTTCCCTCGCGGCTCCCAGGCTGCCGCCGGGTTGTCGTCGCGCACTCTTTTGGTGGTCACTTGGTGGCCGCTGACTTGCTGGCGACAGCAGACCGTCTCGTTCTGATCTCCAGTTTTGAGGGGCCTCTTCCGGAGGCGATGCTTGGACAGCTCATTGCCGGGATGGAACAGGATTCCCCAGGTGAGCTGGCCAGGTTTGATGGGCTGTGTGATCTCGATCCCCAGGTTCGCACCGGGTTGAATCAGGAGTTGCTGCTGAAGGATCTGTGTGCGATGCGTACGTCTACCCTCGACCTTGAGCGACTCAAGGCCATTCCGGAGATTGTCGTGGTTGCGGGTAGTCGCGACCGAGTGATCCCATCGGCGCTGAGCAAGCGGCTGCATCGGCGCTTGCCCGGTTCCCGACTGCTTGTTGTCAAAGATGCCGGACATGGCTTACCCTCTCTTGACCCCGACACTTGCTGGGAGGTGTGTCAATGAAAACGGCTCAGGTGATGGAACACTTTTCGTCCGCTGCGAAGACCTACGACGACTGCGCCAACCTGCAACGTCGTGTCGCAGCTCAGCTCGCTCAGCGGTTGCCCGATATCCCTCGGGGGGAGGTGCTGGAGATCGGTTGCGGCACTGGCCTGTTCACCGACCATCTCTGCCGCCGCTATCCGGATCGTTGGTTGACGATCACTGATGTTTCCCCGGCAATGGTTTCTCGCTGTTGGGGTAAACTCTATCAACAGCTTCCAGAGCGAGCTCGGTTTCAAGTGTTAGATGGGCAGGAGGTCAGCTTGGACCGTTCCTTTGCTCTCATCGTCGGTAGCCTTGTGTTTCAGTGGTACGACCATCCCCTGATGGGATTGACCCACGCCTATCGGGCGTTGAAGCCGGGTGGCTGGTTGGTTGGTGCTATTCCTGTCGATGGATCGTTTGTTGAATGGCGCGATGCTTGCCAGCGGCTCGGCCTCTCTTACACCGGTCTCCCTCTCCTCTCCACAGAGGAGATTGCCGGTCACTTCGATATCGACCCCGAAGTGGTCACAGTCACCGACCCCTATCCATCAGCGCTCGCATTTTTCCGCAATCTTAAGGGGATTGGGGCGCACGCTTCGGCGCGCAGCCTTGGCCACCAGTTGATACAATTGGTGCGGCAGTGGGAAGGGCCGGTCGAGGTGACGTATAAGGTCCTATTGTTGAGGGTGCAGAAGCCATGACGGATTGGCCGGATCAGTTTGTCGTCACAGGGACCGACACCGACGTCGGGAAGAGTGTCGTAGCGGCCATGTTGACCCTCGGCCTTGGAGCTCACTACTGGAAGCCGGTTCAGGCGGGACATCCGACCGACACCCAGTGGATCCAGCAGGTGACCGAGCTTCCTGAAGAGAGATTCTGTCCCGAAGCGCACTGCTTTGCGCGAGCGGCCAGTCCCCACCTCTCAGGTGATGTGGACCTCTCCGAGGTGGTGACTCCACGAAGGGAACGCCTGGTGATCGAAGGAGCGGGCGGACTTCTTGTGCCGATCAACCGGCGGGAGACGATGGTCGATCTGTTTGCCGCCCTCGCCCTGCCCGTCCTGGTCGTCGCCCGCTCAACTCTCGGGACAATCAACCACACCTTAATGACGCTTGAGGCCCTCCGAGCCGGCCGCCTTGAGGTGGTCGGAGTGATCCTCAATGGTCCGATTGATCGCGAAAATGGGGAAGCGATCGCCCACTACGGATCGGTTTCGATCGTCGGTGGCGTCGCACCGATGAATCCAGTTAATCGTCCCAATTTGGAGAGAGCCTATGCCCATCTGGAGACCGCTTACACAGGCCAAGCATGCACCGCCGCCCCTTGAAGTTACAGCTGCTCGGGGCCCGTATCTCATTCTGAAAGATGGCCAGAAGGTGCTCAACTGTATCTCCAGTTGGTGGTTCAACACCGTTGGCCACGCCCATCCCAGCATCGCCGAGGCGGTCTATCAGCAGATGCAAGCGGTTGAGCATGTCAATTTCGCCGACTTCACGCACGAGCCGGCTGAGCGACTGTGCGAGCGGGTGATCGAGTTGGCGCCAGGTGATCTCACCTACGCTTTTTTCTCCGACAACGGCTCGACGGCTGTCGAGGTGGCCCTCAAAATGGCACTGCAGTACTGGCACAATTTGGGAGAGACTCAGAGGAACCTGATCGTCCGATTTGAAGGGGGCTATCACGGCGACACCTTTGGCGGCATGGCTGTGGGCGTCGATTCACCCTACTATCGTCCCTTTTCCAAGCTGCTCTTCGATGTGGCCACTGTCCCCTTCCCCGGCCATCCTGACAAGGAAGTCGAGGCGTTGGAGGCCCTCGAGCGGACGCTGGATGAACGGTGTGCCGCTATCGTGATCGAGCCCCTGATTCAAGGGGCTGCGGGGATGCGCATCTGCCGCCCCGTATTTCTCCAAGCGCTTGAGCGTTTGGCGCGCGAGCGGCAAGTTTTGACCATCTACGACGAGGTGATGACAGGTTTTGGACGGACGGGCGACTGGTTTGCCGCAACGCGAGCCGGCACCCACCCCGATCTCCTCTGCCTCTCGAAGGGCTTAAGCGGAGGCTACCTTCCCATCGCCCTCACGCTGGCTACGCCTACTATCTATGACGCGTTTCTCAGCGACGACCCCTACCAGACGTTCGCTCACAGTCACTCTTTCGGGGGAAGTGCATTGGGGTGTGCCGCGGCGCTAGCGGCGCTAGATCTACTCGCTGACGAGCCATTCCGGCCCTTTGAAGGGTGGCACCAGGAGGAGATGGTCGAGCTTGCCAAACATCCAGCAGTGAGCAATCCCCGCGTGTGTGGCACGTGCGCTGCGTTTGAAGTGGTGACTGATCAGCCGAGTGGCTACTACAACCAGGTAGGGAAAGTACTCAAGGCGCGCCTATTGGAGCGCGGGTTCTACTTCCGCCCGCTGGGCGACACCTTCTTCTTCCTTCCCCCCTATTGCCTTACACGTGGGCAGCTTGCCGATGCCTACGCCGCTGTCCGGGTCGAGCTCGATCGCCTCTAGTCCGAGAGCGTCGAAAAGCTGCGCGTCGTCGTCGGCTTGGCAATTTTGCGTCGTCAACAGTTTGTCGCTCACCCAAATCGAATTGGCTCCGGCCAAAAAGCAGAGGGTCTGTTCTGCCGCTGTCAATTGGTTGCGTCCAGCTGAGAGGCGGATCATCGCCGCCGGCATCAAGATTCGAGCGGTCGCAATCATCCGCATCCGATCGGCCACCGACACTTTTTCTTTCTGGCCGCCGAGAGGTGTCCCTTCAATGGGAACCAATGTGTTGATTGGAACCGATTCGGGGTGTTTGGGCAACGTCGCCAGTGTGTGGAGCAGATCGATCCGATCGTCGTGCCCTTCGCCCAAACCTAAGATGGCTCCGCAGCAGACGGTCAGGCCGGAATCGCGCACGTTTTTGAGGGTCTCCAAACGGTCTGCGTAGGAACGGGTGGTGATCACTCTGGGTAGAATTTCTCCGACGTGTCGAGGTTGTGATTGTAGGCGTAGAGCCCTGCCTCCTTGAGCCGCTTCGCCTGCTCAGGCGTCACCATCCCCAGGGTGCAGCAGACTTGTAGCCCCATCCCATCCACAGTGCGCACCATCTCCAGCACCTGTTCGAACTGGCGGCTGTCGCGCACCCCTCGCCACGCTGCTCCCATGCAGAAGCGGGAGGCCCCCTTTGCTTTCGCCGCCCTAGCCGCACGCACGACATCTTCCAACGGAGCGATCCTCTCCGCCTCCACACCTGTCTGATAGCGGCTCGACTGCGAGCAGTACTTGCAGTCCTCAGAACAGCCCCCCGTCTTTACGCTGAGGAGCGAACACGTTTGGATCTTGGTTGCGTCGTGGTGTTTTCGATGGACCGTAGCTCCCTGATAGATCAGATCAATCAGCGGTCGCCAGTAGATCGCCGCCACCTCTTGCCGGGTCCAGTCATTGCGAATCTCACTCATTGGCAAGCAGTCTACCCCGTCTCGACGATTTTCGTCGACTCGAGCTCAGCCCAACTGATTGGGGTGGCTTGGTTGATCGTAGAACCGGCGACCTACATGAATTGAGCTAATCGGTCCGTCTTTCCTCTCGTCAGCTGTTCACTTTATAGTGAACAGCTGCTCTTTTTGCTGATATTCAGTGGATTAACGTCGCGCGCTGCCGAGGATAAATCCGCATATAGTGCGCTAGTTAAACGTTAACTGCGCAAATGATATAAGGAGGGGGTGATTGATAGGGGGACGGTGTGTGCGGTGTTAGAGGTGACGTCGTTGCAAGCGAATGCTATGTTGAGCCAGTGGTCGCGAGCGGGGTGGATCTGTCGTGTCAGCCGGGGGGTCTATGTTCCGGTTCCTTTGGAAACGGAGTTTGCCGATGAGGGGGAAGAAGATCCGTGGCTGATTGCAAGCCATCTCTTTTCACCTTGCTACCTTGGGGGGTGGTCCGCAGCAGAGATGTGGCACCTGACCGATCAGATTTTTCAGACAGTGGTGGTCTTCACTACGCACTACTTTAGGACGAAGAATCGGCGCATTGGATCGACGGAGTATCTCCTGAAGAAGGTGACAGAAGAGGGAATGGTGGGGCTGTCGACCGTTTGGCGTGAGCGTGGCAGTGTGAAGGTTTCGGATCCTAGCAAAACGATCCCTGACATCTTCACGTATCCGTCGCTGGGTGGAGGCATCCTGCACTGCATTGACATCTTTCGTGCCTACCTCCGTTCGGAGCATCGTGATCTAAATCGTATCGCCGAGTATATTGGCCGCATGCCCAACAGGGTGGCATTTAAAAGGTTGGGGTTCGTGGCCGAGCATCTCTGTTCCGAGGAGGTCGACTTTATTTCGGTTTACGCTGACGGGATCACTCGAGGGTATTCTTTGTTGGATTCGCGACTAAAGGGAGGTCGGCATGTGAGCCGGTGGCAGCTAAAGGTCCCGTTGGATCTGCTGGAAGGCCGATTTGCTTGAGAAGCTGGTGATCTTGCGTCGGGCAAAAAACCTTGGATTGTCACCGACAACAGTGGAGAAAGACTACGTTCTAAGTTGGGTCCTAGCGGGAGTAGCAGCGCATCCGGTCACGCGTAGTGGATTTTCAAGGGCGGGACCTGCCTGAAGAAGTGCTATTTTGCTGACTACCGTTTTTCGGAAGATCTGGATTTCAGCGTTTCTGGATCTCTGGAATGGTCCGTCGATGAACTGGAAGGGATCTTCAGGACAATAGGACGATGGGTTCGGGAGCAGACCAATATCGAAGTCATTGATCGCTCTGTTCGGTTCAATGTCTACCGCAATCCCCGTGGCGGGATGTCGGCTCAAGGAAGACTCAATTATCGTGGGCCGCTCCGTCACAAGACAAACTACCCGGGTTTGAAGATTGATCTGACCGCTGATGAGATGGTGGTTCATTCGCCTGTCAAACGGCAAATCCTGCACGGCTACCTAGTACTCCATCCAGAAAGTTCTGGGAAGTTGAGAAGGCGCGACCCCCAGAGGCAAGGCGCGCGATGGAGGCGATGTGTTCATCGCCGAAGCAGCGCAACGAAGCATCTGGGAGGTCAGCCGCGCTCAACTTGTCAGAACTTTCTGGATGGAGTACTAGATGGTCCATTGTCGCAGGAGGCGCGGTGCTACTCGTTCGAAGAACTCTTTGCCGAAAAACTTATGGCGTTAACGGATCGGGCTCGTCCGCGGGATCTCTACGATGTGGTGGAGCTGCACCAGCAGCAACAGTACGCGTTGGACAGCGGCCGCATCGAGAGGGCGCTAGCGAGAAAATGTGAGCACCGCGCCATTCCCCAACCATTGCTCGCAGCTGCGAACAACCCAGAAAAACGGGAACGGCTGATCCAGTCGTGGGCGACGATGCTTAGGCATCAGTTGCCCGACCTGCCGTCAGCTGCTGTCTATCTTGACGCACTTCCCGCCGTGTTCGATAAGCTAGGCCTCGGGATCTAGCGTTTCGTCCGTGGGGCGGTGGGTGACCAAGCGCCAGGTGGCGAGGGTGAGGCCGAGCGTGAGGTAGCCCCAGGCGCCGGCAGCAAAGACGAGGGGGAAATAGCGGAGGATCCCGTAGAAGAAGACGACGGCAAGGCCGGTGGTGAGGAAGATAAGGTTTTGAGAGGAGAGGCGAGCGTGGAGGATGTTGAGGGCGGGGAAGCGGACGCGACTCACCATGAGGTAGCCGAGGGCGACCATGGCGGCGCCGAGGATGAGGCCGCGGATGTGGTCAGAGAAGACGAAGGGGAATTGGGGGGCAGAGAGGAGAAGGGTGAGCGAGACGAGCCCGGCTGCTGCTGCGGGAATGGGGAGGCCAACAAAGTGGTGGCGGGAGCCTGTGGGGGGGTTGACGCTGTAGCGGACAAGGCGGAGGACGCCGCAAATAGCAAAGAGCATGGCGGCAAGAGAGAGGATAATGCCGACGTCGGCCTCTGAATCTAGGGTAAAGCTCTTGAGGGTGAGAACGGCAGGCGCGACGCCAAAAGTGACGCCGTCGGCAAGTGAGTCGAAGATCTGTCCAAAGTCGCTCTCAGCTCGGATGAGGCGGGCGGTGAGGCCATCTAGCATGTCAGCAAAACCGGCGATGATGAGAAGGACGGCGGCAGCCTTGAGAACAGGGTAGGGAGGAGCTTCGGGCGTGACAAGACTCATCTTAAAGATGACAAACAGGCCGCAGGCGAGGCCAAAGGCGGTGATTAAATTGGGCAGCAGTCGTACACGTCTCATAAGTGGGGAGTATAGCACAGTGAGGGGTTCTGGACGAGGCAGCTTTATGAAATATTTTCGGGAAATATTTTTGTGGCGGAAGGAGCTCACAGTCAACGGGTTGTGGCTAAGAGGGAAACGGATGTAAAATCTTGAGGGTGAGCGCGTTGTGAATGAGTTTTTGATGAGATAAGGGTATAGACAGAAAGCGTGTCGGGTCGCTATAAGCTGGCGATTAACAGACCAAAAACCTGACAGGAGATTCACCCCATGACAACCGTTGCAACCGAGCCCGTGGCACCTAAGAAAAGAGACCTACAGAAGCTGGCACAAGGGTGTACGGTGGTGAAACGGGGTGGGATGATGGTTCCGTTTCGCCGCGAGCGGATTTTTGTTGCGATCGAGGCAGCGTTCCGGGAGACGAAGAGAATTCCACGGTCGGAGCCGTTGCAGCAGGAGACCTATAACATGGTACAGCAGATCACTGATCTGGTGGTTGAAGATGGGCTGACGGCGGCTCAGAAAGGGGCCTGCTTGACGGTCGAGGGGATTCAGGATCTGGTTGAAGTGAAGCTGATGGAAACGGGCCATCATGATGTGGCGCGTGATTACATCGTCTATCGCGATCACCATAAATCGCTCCGCGACGACTCACCACGCAACCTGAAAATTTTTAGACGGGATGGAGTGGAGGTTCGATTCAATCCGATGAAGATCGCCCGCTCAATCGAGCGGTCATTCCGGAAAGTGTTCGCGGTGGAGGGGCCAACCCCTCCTGAGGTGATCACGGCGGTCAACTTGTTGACTAACAAGGTGGTTAACCGGGCTGTGCTGTTGGCGAAGGGGGAGATTCCTCTAGATGTATCGATGATCGAAGTGGAAGTTGAGCGGCAGATGATGGCGGAGGGCTACTTTGATGTGGCCAAGGCGACCATTCTCCACCGCGCTCACAAAGTGATGGAACCGGAGGCGCTGGCGGTCGAGGTGAAACCTGCGAAGAAGAAGAAGGCGGGCCGCTCATTTAAGATGAAGTTGGCAGATGGCTCTGAAGGGAAGGTGACAGAAGGGGAGCTGCACGCTCGGATTGAGTATGCGGCGCAAGGATTCAAGACGATTAACCCCGAAGAGGTGCTCGAGCTTTCGATCTCTAATTTCTACGATGGTATTCGCGAAGATGAGGTAGAGGCGTCCAACATCATGGCGGCGAAGGTGAAGATCGAGGTAGAGCCCGACTACTCCTTTGTGGCGGCGAGACTTCTTCTCGACAAGCTTTACCGAGAGACGATGGGAGAGGAGGCGTCGAGTCGTAAGCTCAATCAGCGGCACGCAGCTTACTTTAAGGAGTATTTGCAGACGGGGATCGAGCAGGAGCACCTCTCACCAGCTCTCTTAGATTTCGACACTGACAAGCTGGCGGCTGCAATGGATTTGGAGAACGATCTCCTTTTCACCTATCTTGGCTTGCAGACGCTCTACGACCGCTATTTCATCCACCACGAGGAGAAGGTCCTCGAAACGCCGCAGATTTTCTGGATGCGGGTGGCGATGGGTCTTGCGGTCAACGAGGGGGAGAAGAAGAACGAGCGGGCGATTGAGTTCTACACGGTCCTCTCCCGCTTCCTCTATGTTTCGAGCACGCCGACGCTGTTCAATGCAGGAACGCCGCATCAGCAGCTCTCATCGTGCTACCTACTGACGATTTCTGACGATCTCGATCACATTTTTAAGACTGTCAAAGACAATGCGCTCCTCTCCAAATGGGCTGGTGGCATTGGCGATGATTGGACCAATGTTCGAGCCACCGGTTCGCGCATCAAAGGGACTAACGGTAGATCTCAGGGAGTAATTCCCTTTCTCAAGGTGGCCAACGACACCGCCGTCGCAGTCAATCAAGGAGGCAAGCGTAAGGGGGCAATGTGCGCCTACCTAGAGACGTGGCACCTCGACATTGAGGACTTCTTAGAGCTGCGGAAGAACACGGGAGATGAGCGGCGCCGAACGCACGACATGAACACCGCCAACTGGATTCCAGATCTTTTTATGAAGCGTGTCGCTCGAAAAGAGTCATGGACACTGCTCAGTCCAAGCGATGCTCCGGACTTGCACGACCTCTATGGGATGGCGTTTGAGAATCGCTATGTTGAGTATGAGAAGATGTGTGAGGCGGGGGAGATCACCCACTTTAAGAAGATCGAGGCGGTGCAGCTGTGGCGGAAGATGCTCAGCATGCTCTTTGAGACGGGCCATCCGTGGATCACGTTCAAGGACCCCTCGAACATTCGCTCGCCCCAAGACCACGTCGGTGTGGTGCATAGCTCGAACCTTTGCACAGAGATTTTGCTCAACACGTCGGCGACGGAGACTGCGGTGTGTAACCTTGGATCGATCAACCTCCCCAAGCATACGACTGAAGAGGGGCTTGACGAGGAGCTGGTACAGCGGACTGTTGCGACAGCGCTCCGCATGCTCGACAACGTGATCGACATCAACTTCTACCCGACGGCGGAGGCGGAGGCGGCCAACGGACGGCACCGTCCAGTAGGGCTTGGTCTGATGGGCTTCCAAGATGCTCTCTACAAGCAGAACATTAGCTACGCAAGCCATGAGGCGGTGCTGTTTGCTGACAAGAGCATGGAGGTGATCAGTTACTATGCAATTTTGGCCTCCACCGAGCTAGCCAAGGAGCGGGGCGCCTACTCCACCTATAAGGGATCGAAGTGGGACCGGGGCATTTTGCCCATTGACTCACTCCAGCTGCTCGCTGAAGAGAGGGGAGAGGAGTATGTCGAGGTGGACAATAGCACGACCATGGACTGGGGGGTGGTTCGGGCTGCCATCGAGAAGTACGGGATGCGCAATAGCAACACGATGGCCATCGCACCGACTGCCACGATTTCGAATATTGCCGGCTGCACCCAGTCGATTGAGCCGATGTATAAGCACCTGTTCGTCAAGTCGAATCTCTCTGGCGAGTTCACCATCTCCAATGTCTTTTTGGTCGAGCGGCTGAAGGAGTTGGGGCTGTGGGATCATGAGATGCTTGACGACCTCAAGTATTTCGACGGATCGCTCATGGAAATTGAGCGGATCCCAGAAGATGTCCGTCGCACCTTTCTCACCGCCTTTGAGATCGAGCCCGAGTGGCTGATCGCGTGTGCCGCCAGGAGACAGAAGTGGATTGATATGGGACAATCGCTTAACCTCTATCTCGCCGAACCGAGCGGCAAGAAGCTTCATGCGATGTACATGGAAGCGTGGCGACAGGGGCTTAAGACCACCTACTATCTCCGCTCGCTTGGTGCGACGCAGATTGAGAAGTCGACCACCGACATCAACAAGCGGGGCCTGCAGCCTCGGTGGATGAAAAGTGAGTCGGCTAGCTCCCGCATCAAGCTCGATCGGGCGCCAGAAGAAGAAGTGAAGATGCCGTCGTGTAGCCTTGAAGAGGGCTGCGAGTCGTGCCAATAATCGAAAAATATAAGGAGAGCGGAACATGGCAGGGCTTGATTTCGGAGAGACCGAACAGGAAGAGATGATTGGCGTCGAGGGGCGATTTGACCGCGACCAGAAGCGGTTGATCAACTGTGCAACGGTCGATGTCAATCAGCTGATGCCGCTCAAGTATAAGTGGGCGTGGGAGCACTATTTGAATGGGTGCGCCAACCACTGGATGCCGACAGAAGTGCCGATGGCCAAAGACATTGAGCTTTGGAAATCGGATCAGCTGACGGCTGATGAGCGGCATGTCATCTTGTACAACCTCGGCTTTTTTGCCACCGCCGAGAGCTTGGTGGCCAACAACATTACCTTGGCAATCTTCAAGCACGTCACCAACGCTGAGGCCCGCCAGTATCTGTTGAGACAGGCGTTTGAGGAGGCGATCCACACCCACACCTTCCACTACATCGTCGAATCTCTTGCTCTGAATGAGAAGGAGATCTTCAACATGTATAACGAGGTCAACTCGATTCATGGCAAAGACGCCTTTGAGATGAAGTTGACAGAAGCTGTGATGGCCGATGACTTCACCACCGAGACCCCTGAGGGGCGGCAGAAGTTCTTAGAGAATCTCATTGGTTTTTACATCATTATGGAGGGGATCTTTTTCTACAGCGGCTTTGCCATGATCCTCTCGATGCATCGGCAGAATAAGATGACCGGCATCGGTGAACAGTTCCAGTACATCCTCAGGGATGAGACTGTCCACCTCAACTTCGGCATTGATTTGATCAACGGGATTAAGGAAGAGAATCCTGAGCTCTGGTCTTCTGATTTTCAAGCTTACGTGATCGATACTGTGAAGGAAGCTGTCGAGCTTGAGGTGCAATATGCCGAGGACTGCCTTCCGCGGGGTATTCTGGGTCTAAGCGCCCCTATGTTCCGCGAATATGCGCAGCACATTGCCGATAGACGCTTGGAACGCATTGGCTTGAAGGCTCAATACGGCTCAAAGAACCCGTTCCCATGGATGAGTGAAACTATTGACCTCGGCAAGGAGAAGAACTTCTTCGAGACAAGGGTCAACGAGTACCAGTCGGCCTCTTCACTGACGTGGTAGAGATTATTGCCCACCGGGGCGCCTCTGCGGAGGCGCCCGAGAATTCCCTGGAAGCGTTTCAGCTAGCCATTGACATGGGCTGCGATTGGATGGAATGCGATGTGCATCTTTCCAAGAGCGGGGAGTTGGTCGTGATCCACGATCCAATTGCAGATGTAGCCGTGCCGACCTTGCAGGACGTACTCGCTCTTGATCGGCGAGGTGTCGGTTTGATGATTGAACTCAAGGTCGATTGTGTTGCTGAGGTGCTTCCGCTTGTTGCCGATGAAGAGCGGATCGTTGTCGGTTGTCTCGACCCAACAATCGTCGCCAAGATACCTCGTGCTTTGGCTCTTGGCATCGCCCGCACGGGTGACACTCTAAAAGCTTATCGCGAGATGGGTCTGGATCGGCTAGCAGTATCGCAAGAGCTGGACTATTCAGGTGCTTGGGTGTGGACTGTCGATGGTGTCGATGCAGCACGCGCTGCGATTGCAGCGGGAGCGACTGGTATCATCACCAACGATCCCCGACTGTTGCTTGCTAAACCGCATAGACTCAGATAGCGGTAGCCCCCTTCATAAGGGGGTGAGGAGCGCCTTTTTTTTTGGGACAATGAATATTATTAGTTGCACCTGAATGCCCCCGCTAAGTAACGTATGATCCTTAACGCATGCAGGGTTGTACCTGCACAAGACAACGGGAGTGATAGCATGATGCGATTAGTGCGAACTACAGCTCTGGCAATGAGTATGCCAGTTGCCTCGCTGTGGGGATTATTCGGCGGCTGCTGTGATGGGGCTTTGGAATACATTCAACCAGCCATCAATGTGTACAAGGATGCAGACTACTACATAGGGGCAGACTTCCTCTACTGGACGCACAGCGACTGTGACTACGGATATGTCGCAATACTGAATGATATTCTCCAAACTCCAACTCCACCACTGGTCCCACCGGCTATCAACGCGTTCTCAAGCCGCAACAACATCGAATACGTGAAACCAGGCTATGACCCGGGCTTCCGCATTCGGATCGGATTCGACGCCTTCGGTTGCCATAGAGAAGAGCTCAGCTACACATGGGTGGAGATCCGCAATACCGATGCGGTCAAGCTCAATGTTAGCCAGCCGATCCAGGCAGTTGAGCCCACCATCATCACAAACAACTCCTTTGCCCCAGCCTTTGCTGCGCCGGCAGACAAGATCACCGGGGCGGTATTTAGTCGCTATCAGCGAGTGGTCTGGGACCTCGGCACGAACTTCTGTGTAGGCGATTGGGGATGGTTCCGCGCGGGTGGCCTCCCCCAATGGGTTGGCATCTCACACCACCGGACAACGACAGCTCACTTCCCATCACTCGACCAAACTTATTCCGATGTTCAAAAGTTCGAGTTCTCTGCTGGCGGCGTTGGATACTATGTCGGCTATATGGTCCACATCAACGACTGCGGCTTCTACTCCATGGGGAGAGTGGTTGTTAACACCGTTCTGTCCAGACAGCGTATGACTCGTAGAGGCATCTCAACGATCGCAAGCGTCGCCGCCCAACCGGTGCCGATCTTCGACGGGCTAACCATTCCAGGAAGAACCTGCTTTACTCCAGGCTTTGAGATGAATGTGGGCCTCGGCTGGACCAAGCAGTGTAAGTGCTTTAAGCTCGATCTCCTCATCAACTATGAGATCCAAACCTGGCTAAACGCACTTTCCTACAGAGTCGGAGGAAACCAGGTGGTTCCCTCGTCGGCCGAAGATATCCTCTTCGGCGGTATATCCTACGGCGGCCCCTCTCTGAGGTTCGAGGTAGGGTACTAAAATGAAAACAAATGACGTTTATGACGCGCCCGCAGGGCACGAGATCGATGCAATAAAAACGAAGAGGAGACCGATGAAGGAGCAAATAATCAGGAAAGTAGCGTCTGGCCTTTTGGCTTGCGCCCTCTTGCTCGGGATGAGCCCTGCAGAGGCGCAGGGAACATGCATCGCCGGCTGCGAAAAGGCTAGTCAGTGCTGCGATTGGGGCACACTCTACGCTGCAGCAGCCGCTCAATACTTTTGGCCCGGTAGCTGTGATACTCGGTATGCCACCGTGGGCGGCTCCGACATCAACGCCGCCCTCAACGACGGCACGTATGCCAAGGTAAACGATCGGTACGTAAAGCAGGGTGGCTCGTGGGGCTTTAAAGTGATTGGCGGCCTGGACAAGGAGTGGATCTCCTTTTTTGGTACCTACGAACGATGGGAAAACAACGCCGCCAACAGTGTCGATCGCAACACCAATGATCCCAATAGCTTTCTAATTGTTCCTGGGGCCACCGGCAACTGGGGGCGGATCCGCGCCGACCAGCATCTGACGTATCAGGTTGCAACCGCCGGACTAGCCATCCCCGTCGCGACTGCCTGCTATGTAGTGACGACTGCAGAGTTTGTCGTGCGGTATGTAGACTTGGCGCAAAACATAAATGTCAGCAGCGCACAGCCAATCATCGGAGGTGTACTCGCTCCGAACAGCGTTGGTCGTGGACGGGCAAACTCCCGGTTCCGAGGAGCGGGTATCGGCTTCGGCATTAGCCAGCAGGCGAACCTTCCCATTCAAGGTTGGGAATTTGCAGGGTATCTCTACTTCTGCGGCCTCATCGGCGAAGCAGACCATACGACCTCTCAGTTCCGCACCGTCCCGACGGTGGGAGGTACACCTGGTCAAGACCTGACCCTCCGCCTGCACAAACAAAACTACTGGATCCCGAGCACTGAGACTGCCTTTCTCATTGGCTACGAGCACGAGTGCGGCTGTACTCTTCTCAGATTCAAGTTTGGCTGGATCCAGAACATCTACTTCAATGCGCTGTTTGATGCCCCGACTGAAGGGTTTACGAGCCGCGGCAACCCGGTGGGTGTCAACCAGGCACCCAACCAACTCCGTGAAAGTGCCTTCAAGACACTCTCATACGGCGGACCGATCATCTACCTGGGAGCACTGTTCTAATGATTGAATCGATTGACACCCTAATGAAAAAGAGAAAAACAAGAGGAACAAACATGGGCAGGCGAATCAAGAGACACTGGCTCCTCGTGGCCAGCCTCGTGCTGGCGACTCCAATCGTTACAAATCCCGCAGCGCTAATGGCAGAGCCAATCAAGCTCTTTCCAATTGACCAAGAAGAGAAGCCCGGCCGGTGTGACTCGGAACTCTATGCAGAGGCAATCTACTGGGCGCCAAACCCACTTGAGTTCAACTACGCACAAGTAGGCGTCATTAGCCCACCGGGCATCTTTGAGTCCAATGCGGTCTTTGAGAATCTCACCTCCGAACTGCTGGATACAGGCTATGACTGGGGTTTCCGGTTCGGCTATCGGATGAATCGCGGTCGCTGGTTTGCTAAGGCAGATGTTCTGTGGATTGAGATGGAGAGCTCCGACTCGACACGCAGGGCTCCCGGAGACAACTCTTTAGTGATCCCAACACTCCAATTTGATGCAGGTCAAGTGACCGGTTTTCAGGTGGCGGCAGCAAATTCGAATACACAGTATGAGAATGCCGGACTTCAAGTAGGCTATCGCGGCTGCGACACCTGCCGGGGCTATTGGGAAACTTATGCGGTCGTGGAAGCATTCTACTACCGGTTCCGAGCACGCGCTCGCGGGGTAGGAGACGCGACATTCGGTGTCGATCCGCAGACCGTGCCGATCTATGGCATCTTCACGCAAGGGTTTGAGCAAGTTGGTCTGGGTCTTGGATCTGGACTTCGCTTCCGAGCCAATGTGGGTTGCGGCTTATCCTTTGGCGGCGATTTTGAATCGTTCGGTTCGGTCTCACGCGTTAAAGGGCTGCAGGAACAGAATAGCCTAACGCCTTTCAACGTTCCCCAAGGAGCTGCAGTTCCGGTCTACCAAGACCGGCGTGTACCTACGACATTTAACTCGCGCCAGTGTTTCGCTCTTGGCTTCAAGGGGCGAATCGCAGCTGAATATAGAAGGTGCTGCGCTTGCTATGAGTTCTCTGGTCGAATTGGCTACGAAATTCAAGCTGTCAAGATTGGCATCGTCGGCGGACCCTTTGTCGGGGGCGCCATCAACTTCTAGGTCTTCAGCCAAAGCTTCTGGCTACCGCGGACCCTCGGGTCCGCGGTTTTTCTTTTTCAGCGATAATGCAATTTCTTGCTATAATATGACCAAAATCTATAAACTTCTCCAGCTAGTACCTGGAGAGATAATATGTTCCGAACAGCAAGCCGAGTGCTTCTGATTGTCGCCCTACCGGTTATTTCTCTATGGGGTGCATCTGACGGCTGCTTCAACTTTAAGCGCGATTACTTCGACCCTCTGGTGAAGGTCTACGCGTCTGGAAATTACTACGCAGAAGCTGACCTTCTCTACTGGACGCACAGTGACTGTGACTACGACTATGCCCTTCTCGTCGACGCCATACTTCAAACCCCACCATCAGCCATTCCGCCGGCAATTACAGCTAACACCGACCGCGGGACAAAGCAGTTTGTCAGACCCGGATATGGGCCGGGTATCAGACTCCATATCGGTTTCAGAAACGACCCGTGCACTTCACAGGATCTCAGCTATACCTGGATAGAGATCAAAAGCAGCAGCGTAACGAAGCTCGACACTAACAGTACATTTCAGCCGTTTGAACGCTCGGTTATTATTTCTAATTCTTTTGATGGTGAGCCCAACAAGATCACCGGGCAAGTGATCAGCCGATACCAACGGCTTAATCTCGAGGTTTTGACTGCTTTTCAGTTAGGGGACTGGGGAGAATTTGTCGCGGGGGGCGAATACATGTGGGTCAGCATCACACACTACCAAAATAGTTCCGCCGTCCTCCCCTCCCTCCCTCCAGGGAGCCTCCGTCCAGAGGTTAGCAAGAAGTACACGTTCTCTGGAGGCGGAATTGGATACCAGCTCGGCTTCCGCTATAGGCTTGGAGAGTGTGGCCTTCACATGGTCGGACGGTCGGCACTAATCGGACTGATCGGTAGGCAACGGGCCACTCGCAGCGGAGTCTCCACGCTACCCAATCTTCTCGTAGTTCCTTCTACCGCATTCGCATTCAATGAGGCGGTCACTGTCCCAGGACGGACCATTCTCCTCCCGGGTTTTGAGGCTATGGCTGGCATTGGATATGTCCATGATTCCAAATGCTATACTGTACGTATTACAGTCTCCTATGAAATTCACCAATATGTCAGTGCCCTCTCTACTCGCATCGCTTCAACTGATTTACTTCCCCCCATTGGGGAAAACCCGCTATTTGGATCGATTTCGTACGGTGGCCCGGCGCTCTCATTGGAGGTCAGCTATTGAAAGGACAAAAGGTTCCCTCATTGCGTATCTCTGTTAATCCGGGTACCGACCTATCCCCTGATCGCATGCACCGTCGTTTTTCGTTGAGGACAGGTGGTGCCGAGAATGCCGATATGAGGCGCAATATCATTTGCAAGCCCCGCAAAGTCAGAGGCAAATGGGCCACGGGTGCCGCGATTGCGGAAAGGTGGCGACTTGGGATACTTAGCATCGCACTCCTTCTAGCGACAACGGGTGCGGACGGGCAAGCAGTAGGATCGCCTACCAGCGGTCGAGGTGGTGGGACAACCCCTTGGTATGGACAGGTGTACGCAGGAGCTGGTGCGTTGTGGTATCGACAGGGGGATAACGATTCGCTCTATGCTGTTGCTGGTGCCACTGATATCAACTTCCCCATCCCAGGGGACTACAGTAAACTCAACGAACAGTACATTAGGGCACTGGGTGCTTGGGGTTACAAGGTTTTTGTCGGATTTGACAAGGAATGGATCGATGTGTCCGTCTCATATAAGTGGTGGGAAGGGAATGCAGCTGCTTCTGTTCAACGGCCGCCGGCGCCCGACGGCTTTCTCTATGTCCCCGGTACGGCCGGAGACTGGGAGCAGATCAGCGCCACCCAACGCACCCGCTATCAGGTTGGCTCCATCTGGGTCGGAGTCCCGGTAGGCACCGCTTGTGGACTCGTCACCTCGATCCACTGCATGGCTCGCGTCATTGACCTTGACCAACGGGTTCGGATTGATGCTGCTAATCCCACCTTTCCCCCTGGCGCCGCTGCTAACACAGTGGGACGCGGACTGGCACGCTCTCGCTTTCAAGGTGGAGGCGTCGGTTTTGGGCTGAGTCAAGAAGGGGAGCTTCCTTTTAAGCACTGGACGACGGGCGGCTATTTTTGTTTTCTCGGCATTATCGGCAATTCATCCATGAGTATCTCACAGTTTCGCATCATCCCCCTCGCTAATAATGTCACGCCGGGACAGGATCTGACCCTAAGGCTCACGCAGCAACGCTACTGGGTCCCCGCTCTTGAGGCGGCGACCTTTTTTTCTTATACGTATGCTTGTGGCGATGTCGAAATCAAGGTGCGCTTTGGATACGAATGGAATATCTATTTCAATGCGCTCTACGAGACTCCTGCTGAAAACTTCACCGCCCGCGGTCGGCCAGTCTCGGAATCACAAGGGGCAAATGTGCTACGGGACACTTCCCATAAGCTTGTGGCGTTCGGCGGACCCACCATTTTTGTGGGGGCAATCTACTGATGTTCATGACAAACCAAAGCAAAGGCAGAGCGAATAGGTGGGTTGGTGTTCTCATTGCCTTCCTCATTCTGACCGCTCCCTACCTGTCGGCTCAACATTTCATCCACTATCCAGTCGACGAGGTGCAGCTGCCACGCCGATGCGATTCAGAGGTGTTTGGTGAGGCCCTATTTTGGGCGCCTAGTCCGACCGAGTTTCACTATGCCAACGTCGGTAGCATCGAGCCAACGACCCTCTTCGAGCGTAACGCGGTCCGCGAAAATTTTATCGGACAGGTCCTCGATCCAGGCTATGACTGGGGATTTCGGGTGGGTTACCGGATGAATAGATCGAGCTGGTTTTTTCGGACGGAATTCCTCTGGATTCAGATGGAAAGTGAGGCATTCACCGAACGCCCGCCGGGCGACAACATCCTTACTCTTCCGTCGCTCCCATTTGAAGCGGATCAGGCAATCGGATTCCAAACTGCGTTTGCTAATTCAGATACGCAGTACCAAAACACCTTGTTCCAAGTGGGGATGGTGGGGACGCACATCTGCAGAGGTTTTTACGAGACATTTGTTGGTGCGGAAACAATCTACTACCGCTCCCGCGTTCGGGTGCGTGCACAAGGAGAGGTCACATTTCCCGGCGGTCCTGCCGAACCCCTTCCCATTCGGGCCATCTATTCACAACAGGCAGAAATGGTCGGCATGGGCCTTGGCGCGGGTTTAAGGGGGCTGGCATACCTCGGGTGCGGGTTTAGCATGGGCGGCTTCGTCGAAGCAAACGCCACTGTCTCCCGCATAAGGGTCTTGTTTAATCCAAGTTCCCTCACTCAGGCGGCCAACTTTGCTGGTACACCACCCCCCAACTTCTATCAAGACATCCGAAGCCCCAGGCTCGAGAATCTCCATCCCTGCTTCTCCTTATCCTTTAAAGGACGAGTCAACGTCCAATACTCCCGGTGTATTGGCTGCCACCGCTTCGACGGCCAGGTAGGCTTTGAAATCCATTCCTACAAAATTGGTCTTATCGGCGGTCCCCTTATTAGCTTTAGCATTCACTTCTAAGACCCAGTTTGCTACCCAATGGCGTCAACTTAAGGGATTGGTAGTTGATGCCGCACGGGTCTGGCCTGATCAAAGTGTCAACTCACCGCAGGGGATGTTGTCACTTTGTCAGGCCAGACCCGTCCTTGCTCTGGCTTGCTTATTGCTTAACTGGACCCCATTGGGTAGCAAATCAACGATCTTAAACTGGGTCGAAGCGCAAGGTTGAATTGATAGCTAGAGGTTGCGGAGGCGGCGGTGGCGCCAGGTGTAGTAGCCGATGGCAAAGAGGATGGCGATGGCCCAGACAATGAGGCGGGCTCCGTTGTACCAGGGATAGGAGGGCTGCGAGAGTGTGCCCCAACGGGGGCCAGGAGGCCAGATGAGGAGGCCGGGGGTGCCGCGAATATTCTCCTCGGGGACAAAGCCAAAGATACGGGAGTCACCAGAGGCGGCAGCATTATCGCCAAGGGCTAGGTACGATTCGGGAGGAAGGTGGAGGCCGAAGGTGCGAATGAAATCGGCAGAGGGCGGGGGGCCGTAGTCTTTGAAGGGGAGGTAGGGGCGGGAGGGGGTGGAGCGAGAGGCCCGCTTCTCTTCATTAGCTAGGAAGGCAATCAGTGTCGGATCATCGGGCTGCAGAATAGGACCGCCCATCGTAAAGAGGGCCCCTTCGCGAAAATAAGCATAGCGGGCGGGGAAGGCGGCCTGGTTGCGGCTTGTGGGAGTGTAGTGGGTGGAGAACTCGATGCCGAGGTTGTAGAGGCGTTGGATGTTTTTGGGTGTGCGGGCGAGGAGGGGATGGTCGGCGGGCAGTAGGGTTAGGATGCCGCCAAAGTCGACGGAGTACCCTTTTCCATAGTAGAACTCGTAGCGGCCGTTGGGCACATCGGCGAAGTGGGGACGGTAGGGGCTGGTGCGGTAAGGGGCGTTTTTGATTCTGTCTGCAAAGGCGCGGCCATCTTCGACGATGAAGCGGGTGGTGTAGAGGGTGTCCATGAGGGCGTCGAGGTGCTGCCCGGAGAGAGGAACTAATGACACCTGTGGAGTGAGGGTGGGACGGGAGTGGAAAAGCTGCGGTTTGGGATAGGAGAGGCTGGGGTGGTGGCGGAGCTCGAGGTAGAGGGGGGCTTCATCGAGGTCGTCGAGGGGGGCCTCTGAGTAGGCGGCCACCTGAGTCGAGGTGAGGAGGCGGCCGGTGGCGATGTTGCGCATGCCGTAGAGGTCGCTGTAGGTGTGGATCGCTTTGTCATTGGCTTCAAAGGGCTGGTCGGGGATCCAGGTGTCTCCGTTGAAGACGTCGCCGCGAAGCTTGCCCCCTTGGAGGGAGAGGCGGCCGGCGGGGAGATTGAATTGCTTGAAGATGGTCTCTTTGCGACTCGCCTCCACCTTACCATCCCAGGTGATGAAGGGGAGGTGGTCGATCCCTTGGAGATAGGGGGCGTCGCGGAGAATGGGGAGGTCGTTGCCGTCGGCGTCGATGCCGTAGATCTGTCCCCCATAGAAGTAGATGGTGTCACCGGGGCGAGCCATCACCCGTTTAATTAGTCTACGTTTGCTTGGAAAACCGAAGTAGGTTGTATCTTGATCGGGAATATCCATGTCTTCTGAGGTGAAGATGAAGACGCCGGTCCGCAAGACGCGGTTGGGGTTAAACATGAAGTGAGCGGGGGTCATGGGAATATTGAGGCCAAAGGTGGTCTTGCGGACGAGGAGGCGGTCAAACTCTTCATAGGTGGGGCGCATGGAGCCGGAAGGGATCTCCATAGGCTCAAACCACATCTGCCGGATGACGGTGGCAACGACGACGGCGAGGACGACGGCGACAACAATCTCGCGGACGACGTCCCACGTTTTCTTGGGAAAGAGGTGGTGGGCTGACTCTTCGGCTTCAAGGGCAAGACGGTGGGCGTTGTCGCGCTCTTTAGCCCGGATGGCGTCCCGTAGCGCACGGAGCTGGCCGCGGAAACTCTCTTGCTGCTCTGCACTTAACCGCTTCCGCTTGCGGCGGAAGACCGTGTAGAGCGTATGGAGGATTTTGTCCGCCTTGCGCAGTGAGAGTTTTCGATTTTTTCCAAACATGAGGCGACAGTCTACACGAGCAAGTTGTGATAAGCAAGCGGTGTGGAAAACATGTCGACAACTTGTCAATTGTGTCGACAACCTTGCTAGACTCTAGGGTAGAAGGCGTTGCAAGTGATTGACTGTTAGTTAGATGGCCGAATGTACGCGATCGTTTCCCGTCTTCTGTTCTGCTGCGGGAATTGTTGATAAAGCGTCAAGACGGGAAGTGGCGTGGGGAGGAGAGGCCGTGGCCGGAGTCGACGACGCGGACTCGCTGGTCGACGGGGAGGGGGCTGATCTCTACCCAGTAGGGAAAGTGGCCGGGCCAGACGCCCTGTTTAGCAGGGAGGTAGACGAGGATCTGTTTGCCGGCGAGGATGGAGCCATCGCGGGGCCAGGTGGCGGTATAGGCGTTGAAGGGGATGTCGCGGGTGGAGCGCCCTTCAAAACAGAGGGGGGGATTCCAGATGGCGTGGCCGTTGCCGGTTCGTTTTCGCTGCGCAGGGGGGACAGGTTGGAACTGGAGAGTGAGAAGGGTGGTGAGGAAAGCGTCATTTTGGGTGGAGGCGATCCACCCTTTGCGGGAGAAGGAGTAGGTGTCGCTCACCCGCCGGTTTTGGGTGTCGATAGTGTAGGTGAGCCAGCTGCTATGGCCGGGGGCGCCGCGGGTGACCCACTGGTTCCACGGGATGCCGGGGCCACCTCCTCTCTTGCGAGGGACGGAGATCTCTTCAAAGGTGACGGAGTGTTCGGTCACTTCGCGGACGAGAAGGAGGGTGTAGGTGCGGTTTTGGTAGGTGACGAGATAGTCGCCGGTCTCGGCGCCAGCCACCTGCTCAATGAGAGTGAGGGCGGAGAGGGGAGCGAGAAACAGGAGAAGGGCAATCAACCAGCGCATGGTTCATAGGATACTCCTTTTTCTCCCTCTCTTACAATAGCTTCGCGAACGGCGCGCAGTTTTTGGAGGCGGCAGCAAATTTTCTGGGCCGTTCGCTGCTTGCGACAAGCCCGCCTGCGCAGAGCTCGAACGTCGACCTCCATCCCTCGCTTCCAGTAGAGGTAGTCGGCGTCCTGATTGAGGGAGTGGACCTGTTGCATGAGGGAGGTGTATCGCTTTTCTAAGCAGCAGATTTCCCGATCAATCTGGGTCAGTGGGAGAGAACAGAGGATGAGGGCCAATAAAAGGTGCATCTTTCCAGTTGAACGGTTTCGGATTTTAATTCAATATTGAACCCATGAAAGAATTTTCCTTCCGCGCGGTTCTGTTGGGTGTGGTGCTGGGTGCGGTCTTTGCGGTCGGCAACGCTTATCTGGGCTTAAAGGTGGGATTGACGGTCTCGGCGTCGATCCCAGCTGCGGTGATTTCGATGGCGGTGTTGCGGACGTTCTCGCGGAATGTGACGATTCTGGAAAATAACATTGTGCAGACGATCGCCTCTGCGGGCGAATCGCTGGCGGCGGGGGTGATTTTCACGATTCCGGCGCTGGTCTATTTGGGTGAGCCGCTCGAGTTGGGGCGGATCTTTTTGATCGCGCTGCTGGGGGGATTGCTGGGGGTGCTGTTGATGGTGCCACTGCGACACACGCTGATGGTGGAGGAGCATGGAACGTTACCCTTTCCGGAAGGGACGGCGTGCGCGGAGATCTTGAGGGCCCGCGAGGGGACGGGCGAGCGGGCGATGCTGGCTGTATGGGGGCTGGTGCTGGGGGTGATCGACAAGGTGTTGATCGGCGTCTTCCGTTTGTGGAATGAGGTGGCCCGTTGGGCGGTGGGGGGGACGCAGGTGGCGATCGATACGACGCCAGCGATGCTGGGAGTGGGCTACATCATTGGCATTCGTTATTCGTTGATTCTGTTTGCGGGGGGAGCGGTAGCTTGGTGGGTGTTAACGCCGCTGATTCAGTTGGCGGGCGGCGATCCGGATATCCGCTCGATCGGAATTGGGGCGGTGGCGGCGGCGGGGGTGATCAGTTTGGTCCGTCTCTTTCCGGTGCTGGTCCGCTCGCTGTCGGGCCATTTCAAGGGGCTGCTGACCGACGTTTTCCACAAGCATGGGAAAGAGCGGACGGAGCAGGACTTGCCTCTTCTTTGGGTGATCTTGGGTGTGGTGGCGGTGCTGGCAGTCCTCTATGTACTTCCGCAGCTGGGGTTCAACTGGCTCTCGATTGTCCTTATTTTGGTGCTGGGATTTTTCTTTGTGGCGCTGACCTCTGTGACGGTGGGGATTGTGGGCAATTCGTCCAATCCGGTTTCGGGGATGGTGATCTGCACTCTGCTCGTGACAACGTTGATCTTTGTTGCACTCGGGTGGACGGAGCGGGTCTATCTGATCTTGGCGATGACGATAGGAAGTGTGGTGGCGGTGGCCGTAGCGATGGCGGGCGATACGAGTCAAGATTTGAAGACCGGTTTTTTGGTGGGGGCGACGCCTCGCATGCAGCAGGTGGCGGCGATGATCGGGACGTTGGTTCCGGCGTTTGTGGTGGGGTGGATCTTGATTGTTCTCAACGATTCTTACGGATTTGGCTCGAAGGCGTTGCCGGCGCCGCAGGCGACAATGATGGCGACGGTGGTGGAGGGGGTGATCGGGGGGACGCTCCCCTACAAGCTGGTGGGAGTGGGGGTGATGCTGGGTGTGGCTGTCGAGCTGATGGGCATTCGGTCGCTCCCGTTCGCTCTTGGTCTCTACTTGCCTTTAGGCACATCGGTTGCGATCGGGGCGGGAGGGCTTCTTTCGTGGCTGATTAGAGACAAGGGGGGGCGAGGAGTTCTTCTGGGCTCGGGGCTGATCGCTGGCGATGCGTTGACGGGGATTGTGATTGCCGGGCTGGCAATCGTTGGCTGGCTCGACCTCGACAAGGCGGCCCGTTTTGGCCCATGGATCTCGCTTGCCGCCTATCTTATATTGGCAGCAGCGTTTGGCGGGCTTGTCTTGAAGCGTAAGCGGTGACGTGCTAGACTCTTTGCACAATGTTACAGCGCGCATCGCTTGCGATGCTAACCGATTTATATGAGTTGACGATGGCCTGCGGCTATTGGAAGCTCGGCATGGCCGACCGTGAGGCGGTTTTCACTCTTTTCTACAGAACCCAACCGTTTGGCGGTGGGGTGGCGATCTGTGCGGGGCTAGAGGATGTGATCCGTCTGGTCGAGGACTTTGGCTTCAGCAGTAGCGACACGGAATATTTGAGGACGTTGAAGACGGCTGCTGGGACCCCCCTCTTTGAGGAGGCTTTTCTTGATTATTTGCGCGAGCTGAAGTTGGAAGTGGACATCGACATGGTGCAGGAGGGGAGGGCGATCTTTCCTCACGAGCCAATTGTTCGGGTGCGGGGGCCTCTGCTGCAGGCGCAGATTTTAGAGACGATCATTCTCAACGTGGTCAACTCTCAGACGTTGATCGCGACGAAGGCGGCCCGATTGCGAGTGGCCGCCGGTGACGACGAGCTGGTTGAATTTGGATTACGGAGGGCGCAGGGAATTGACGGGGGGTTATCGGCCTCTCGCGCGGCATATGTTGGCGGATGCGATTCGACGTCGAACACACTAGCTGGCAAGCGGTTTGGCATTCCGGTGCGTGGGACACACGCTCACAGTTGGATCATGGCATTTCCGAGTGAGCTCGAATCGTTTGAAGCCTATGCCGAGGTGATGGGGGACAATTGCGTCCTGTTGGTTGACACCTATGATACCCCAGAAGGGGTACGGCTGGCGGCAAAGGTGGGACTGGCGCTGAAGGAAAAAGGGAAGAAGCTATTGGGAATCCGTCTGGATTCAGGTGACCTCCTCTCCCTCTCAATCGAGGCGCGGAAGATCCTCGATGAGGCGGGGCTTGAGAGTGCGCAGATCATGGCGAGCAATGAGCTTGATGAGCACCGGGTGCGAGAATTGAAGGAGGGGGGAGCGCCGATCACGATTTGGGGAGTGGGAACTCGATTGGCGACGGGCCATCCGGACGGGGCGCTCGACGGCGTATATAAGTTGAGCGCAATCAGAGAGCTGGATGGGACGTGGGCCTATAAATCGAAGCGCTCGTCGCAGCCAGAGAAGACATCGCCACCGGGAATTTTGCAAACGCGCCGCTATGCGGACCGCGATGTGGTGGTTAATGTGGAGACGGCTGGTGAGGCCATGGGTGAGGGTGGTTTTGAGGAGCTTCTGGTGCCGACTGTCCGGCAGGGGAGTAGAGTGGGAGAGCTGTTGCCGCTTGCAGATGTGCGTGCGCGTGCTTTATTAGAGATAGAGAAGTTTCATGGACGTGATGACTATTTTGTGAGGATGGAATGATGATTTCTGAAGATTGCGCACTGCTTCTGACCGATATCCAAAATGATTTTCTTCCCATGGGTTTGATGCAGGTTCCGCGAGGAGATGAAGTGATCGCGGTGGCCAATAAGCTCTCACCTCATTTTGAAGTGGTGTTGGCGACGCAAGACTGGCATCCGCCGGGACATGGCAGCTTTGCCTCGGCTCACGGGAAGCAGCCGGGTGAGGTGATTGACCTCAATGGCATCCAGCAGGATCTTTGGCCGGATCACTGCGTTCAGGAGAGTTCAGGTGCCGAATTTGCTGACGCTCTTGAGCTAGATAGGCTCCGCAAGTGTTTCAAGAAGGGAATCGATCCGGAGATCGACTCGTATGGTGGCTTCTATGACAATGGGTGGAGACGGGCGACCGGTCTTGAAGAGTATTTGAGGGAGCACCACATCACTGCGGTCTATGTCGTGGGACTTGCCACCGACTATTGTGTGAAATACACTGTGCTCGACGGCCTCAAACTGGGTTTTAAGATGGTCTGCGTGGTTGACGGTTGCCGCGGGATCAACCTTCACCCTGAAGATGAGAAGCTGGCCATTGAAGAGATGCGTACTGCGGGAGCGCAGATTGCCACCTCTTCCGAAGTGTTGGAGGCGAATCGGTGACAACACTTCCCTTTGCACTTGATACCTATCTAGATCCAGTGGGCGGGAGCTTATGGGAGATTATTGTCGCCCGCGGCATGGCGCACCCATTCAACGTGATCGCTCTGGTCATCTTTTTTCTGGCGATCTGTCACACCCTCCTCACCAGTCGGTTCACCGCTCTTGGACACTACCTCGAGCGGAAGCGGATCCGTGAGGTGGAGGCGAGTGGACGGGTCTATGTCAAAGAACGGGATATGGCGTTTCGCTCCGAGATCTGTCACTTTCTTGGTGAGGTAGAGGTGGTCTTCGCTCTATGGGCGATCGTCCTCACAGGAGTGATTGTCTACTTCTTCAGCTGGGACACAGCTGTTGAATACCTCGATAGCCGCAACTACCGCGAGCCTCTCTTTGTAATTGTGATCATGGCGCTCGCCGCCACCCGGCCGATTCTCCGCCTCGCTCACACGATCATCGAAAAAGTGGCTCGTCTTGGTGGGGGAACGCCGGCGGCCTGGTGGATCAGTTTGATGACCATTGGGCCCCTTCTCGGCTCGTTCATCACAGAACCCGGCGCCATGACCATCACCGCACTCCTCTTGGCCCGCGAATTTTATTCTCGCCGACCTAGCACTACCTTTGCGTATGCGACCCTTGGTCTCCTCTTTGTCAACGTCTCGGTCGGCGGCGTCCTCACCCAGTTTGCCGCCCCGCCCGTTCTCGTAGTCGCCGACAAATGGGGGTGGACCACCGCCTACGTCTTCATGACCTTTGGCTGGAAGGCAGTCGTCGGCATTGTCGTCTCCAACCTCCTCTACTTCACCATCTTCTTCCGTGAGTTCAGGCGACTGCGCAAGCCGGTGAAGATCAGTGCTGTCGGAGCGGCCGCTCTTGGTGGCGATACCAATCCGATTCCGGTTCCCATCTGGATCACCTGTGTTCATGTGCTGGCGGTTGCCGCTGTTGTCCTCGCCGCCCACGACATCATTGTTTTCGTCGGCATCTTCCTCCTTTTCCTCGGCTTCTATCAGGCGACCGCCCCCCATCAGAGACCACTCAACCTCCGCCTCCCCCTTCTCGTCGGCCTCTTTTTGGCCGCCCTCATGATTCACGGCGGGCTGCAGGGGTGGTGGATCCAGCCCCTCCTCAACAAGTTCACCGAGTTTCCCTTGATGCTCATCGCGACACTGCTTACCACCTTCAACGACAACGCTGCCATCACCTACATGGCCAGTCTCACTCCCAATGTGACAGAGGCCTTGAAGTACGCCGTGATGGCCGGCGCCCTCACCGGCGGTGGCCTCACCGTTATGGCCAACGCCCCTAACCCCGCCGGCCAGCAGATCCTAGGCCGCTTCTTCGCCGAAGGAATCTCCCCCCTTCGCCTCTTCCTTGGCGCGCTCACTCCAACGATCATTGTGGGGACGGCGTTCGTTCTCTTGGCCTAAGACCCAAGATTTGCCATGGGAGTCATCGCGATGCTTGTATCTCGGTCAAAATCAGCCGCCCTAGGCGGAGGTTAGGTTTGCAATCGGGGCCTGATAAGGGCGACGACGGCCCAGATGAAGAAACCGGTGAGGGCGAGGTTGAGAGCGAGGCTGAGCTCGGCGACGGTGAGCGCCTGATTGACGATGCCATAGCTGAGGGTGATGAGGAGGACGCCTGCTCCCACTTCACCACGCGGGAAGAGGGAGACTCCAAGAGCCAACCGTTCCCGACGACTCGCCTCCCGCCTGTAGACCAGGCTCGGGAAGAGTTTTCCTAAGTTGGAGAGGAGGGTGATGATCACCACGTGGAGGATTAGCATTCCCACGCCGTTTGCCGCCACCCGAAAGCGGGGAAGTGAGGCGCCCACTAGAAACATGAAACCCGACTTGACCATCCCATCAAGAATGATCTGCCCCCGCTTGTCTGGCTCGAGAAACTGGTGCTCGTGCTTGAACTTGTCGGGCTGGTAGGGATCGTGTGGATTGTAGAGCATGCAGCCCCACACAAATGCTGGCAGTAGCACCTCGGCGTGGAAGTTGCCGAAGTGGCTAGCTAGCCCGTTAATGACCACTAAAACAACGGCGTAGGCGAGCATGGCCAATGGCTGCCTTGGCAAGCGGATGCGGTGGAGAAATCTGTAGGCGAGCCATAGGAGGAGGGCCATCACAGGGATGGCCACCAGCAAACTCCACTGCATCCCGATGATTGCAATTTGGAGGGGGATCATCAGCAAGATGGTGTCGATGTCGTCGAAGATCGCTAGCACCCGCGCCTTCTTGAACAGCCACGTCGTCCCCAAACCCGCAGCCCCCATCATTGTGAAGAGCACCCCTGCCGATGTTGGTGCAGCAAAGCGGCCGATGAGGAGGGCGTGCAACACGTTGACATCCATCACCCAGATGAAATAGCCGGCACAAAGGAGCCACGGAAACGCCGCCGCCGTCATGGCAACCAGGTAGTCTTTGCCGTAGGAGCGGAGGTTCTTCTTATCGAGGGTGAACTCTAGCCCCACCTCGATCATGACGTAGCTTAAGCCCACCTCCGTCAGGAATGTGAGCAGCCCTCGTATCGGTTCGATGTCGACAAAAAACGCCAGCGCCATGCCGCCGAGGAGCAAAACTGTGAACAGAACAACGCGATACATACAAGCCCTTGTAGACCAGCTAGTGGATTATTTGGTACGTTGCCAATATGTTGCCAAAGCGTCACCTCTATGGACTTTTCCCCTGGTTCCTCGTTCTCTACGAGTTTGCGGTCAATCTCTCCGACGACATGTACGTGCCTGCGCTCACCAAAATCGCCGCCGAGTTTGGCGTCACCAACAACATCATCAACCTCACCATGACCGTATGGTTTGTTGGGGCGGCTCTTCCTCTACTTTGGGTGGGCCCTCTTTCAGATCGAGTGGGGCGACGTCCGGTTCTCTTCCTTGGTGGCATCCTATTCCTCCTCACCACCCTCATTTGCGCCACCGCTCCAAGTTTTTGGCCCCTCCTCGTTGGCCGCCTCTTCCAGGGTGTTTCGGTCTCCACGTTGCTGGTCGCCGGGTACGCCTGCATCCACGACCTCTACAACGATGAGCGGGCCATCCACCTCCTTGCCTGGCTCGGTTCAGCCGCCATCTTAGCCCCCATGATCGGCCCCACCTTGGGCGGCCTCCTCCTCCTGCTAGGCACTTGGCAGCTCCTCTTTTGGATCATCCTCCTCGTCGCCGGCGTCGGATTGATCGGTCTATGGCCCACCATGCCCGAGACCGTGAAGCCTCCCCGCAAGCCCGACCGGACCGGAGCAGTCTACAGGATGATCTTCCGCAATCACCTCTTCCTCCTTACCTCCATCACCCTCGCCTTTGGCTACGCCGGCCTCATCGCATGGGTCTCCGGCTCCCTCTTCATCCTCGTCGGTGACCTTGAAGTGACCCCTCAGATTTTCGGTCTCCTCCAGGTGCCTATTTTCCTCTCCTATTTCATTGGTGCCAAGGTAATCAAACGGCTTCTTGGCTCCTGGACCCGCCTCCATGCCATCTCCATCGGCCTCACCCTCGCCCTCCTTGCCTCCATCGCCCAAATTATCCTCACCCTCGCCCACTCCGTCACCATCCCCACTCTCATCGGCCCCATGTGCGGCTATGCTCTCGGCTTTGGGATGGCCGCCGCCCCCCTCACCCGCGCCGCCATCGCCTCCTCCCTCCAGTCCCGCGGCGCCGTCACCGCCGCCTTTTTTCTCTTTCTAATGAGCGCCGGCGCCCTCGGCTCCCTCTGTGTCACCCTCATCTACAACCACACCACCATATCCGTAGTTGAAGTGATCGCCGCTTTGATCTTATTATCCTTCCTCATCAATCTTTTACGTCGAAGAGAGCACCATGCTGAATATTGACCTTAGTGACGGCACCAACATGCCCGCCATCGGATTTGGCACCTACCGTCTGAAAGGGGAGGAGTGCACCACCGCCCTCCGCTCTGCCCTAGAGATCGGCTACCGCCACATCGACACCGCCCTCTACTATCAAAATCACACCGCCATTGCCCCCGCCATCCAGGACTATCCCCGCGACGAGCTCTTCCTCGTCTCCAAGCTTCCCTCGCCCGATTGCCACGATGGCACCATCCTCCCCGCCTGCCAGCGCATCCTCGACGAGCTTCAAACAGACTACATCGACCTCCTCCTCATCCACGCCCCCGACCGCTCTATCCCCATCGCTGAGACCCTCGGCCGGATGCAAGAGTGCCAACAAAAAAGGTGGGTCCGGTCCATCGGCGTCTCTAATTTCACTACCCGCCACTGCACTGACGCCCTAGCCACGAAAATTCCCTTCGTCACCAACCAAGTCGAATTCCACCCTTACCTCTACCAAAAAGAGCTCCTCGACTTCGCTAAAGCCCGCAACATTCTCCTCACCGCCTACTGTCCCATTGTTCGTGGCAAGACCCTCGACGACCCCATCCTCAAGCACATAGCCGACCAGTACAACAAAACCCCCGCCCAAATTTCCCTTCGCTGGCTCCTCCAACACCGCCTCGCCGTCATCCCCATGTCGACCAACCCCACCCACCAAAAGCAAAATCTCGACCTCTTCGATTTCCAGCTTAGCCCCGCAGAGATGAGCCAAATTAACGCCCTCCACACCGGCCTCCGTCTTGCCCACGGCGACTGGACTGATTTCAATTATCTCTGAGATCTGGTAGTCTCTTTTTCCAACATAGGAGACGACCAATGATCAAATGGATATTCGCTTTAGCGATCACCTGCCTTCCACTATTTGCCGGGGTCATCGAAGACCCGGAAGCGTACCGCAATAACTCACAAATGCAGCTCGAATGGGCCGCCGAACTCATCGGGCGGATCGACCTAGCCGGAGACGAACGGATCCTCGACATTGGTGCCGGCGACGGGAAGGTGACCGCCCGCATGGCAAATCTGGTTCCTACCGGTTTCGTCATCGGACTCGATCTCTCTTCCGCCATGAACCAGTACGCGTCCCAGCACCACCGCCGTCACAACCTCACCTTTGTAAAGGTAGACCTCGCCAGCGGACCTTTTACTCAGCAGTTTGATCTCGTCACCGCCAACTGCGCCCTCATGTGGATTCCCGACCAGAAAGCCGTATTTGCCAGTATCTACAAGAGCCTAGTTCCCGGTGGCCAAATGATAGCCGTGCAACCAGGTGCTGACCGCACAAACCTCTCCCCCGCCGCCCAGCGGGTAGCCGCCACCCCGCGCTGGGCCCCCTACTTTCCAGGCTTCCAAAAGCAGCGCTTCTACCTATCGCCCGAAGAGTGCAAGGAGCATCTCACCGAAGCTGGTTTCGAGCTAGTCCACATGAGTGAAATTCCCACACGTGACCATTACCCATCAATCGATGCCTTTATAGAGTGGATCCGCCCCTTATCACCCTTCGCCAACCACCTACCCCGACCTCAGCGGGACCAATTCCTACGCGACGTTGCCACTGAAATGGTCACAACGGACGCCGACGGCACCTGGCGAGTCTACAAGAAGCTTGAAGTGATCGCCCGCCGCCCCGTAAACTCTCGAGACTCAGGGGCAATAGCTCAGTCGGTTAGAGCAGCGGACTCATAATCCGTAGGTCGGTGGTTCAAGTCCACCTTGCCCCATCCCTGGCGCTGGCATTTGGCTCTGGATGTGGCCGCGGGCAGGCACCCCTACTGGCGTAGTATGTGGCGCCTGCCCGCAATCACACCAGAACCAAAGCCCAGCACCAGGGATTTCTCGTCTCGACCTCTTGCATGTAGGGTTGCCGCCTTACCCGCACGTCAAAGGGGTAGTTACTAAAAGGGTTGGTTCGAGGCGATATGGACCAGCTGATTTAGCCTCGCCCGCTGTTCAGCAACCGCTTCCCGGTCAGGTTCGGCTAGCTGCGATTCGCGCGCCTCTATCATCTGTAGGGTGATATCAGCCTGCTTCGCAACCATTTCAGCTCGGGTCCGGTCTATAATTCCAGCAGCTGTGTTCATCAACTTTTCAGTCAAATATAGCGAGACGTATAGTGATGCGGGTACGTTAGCTGAATTTTGGCGGATCTGGTCGAATGAGAGACCCACCAGACTCTGAAAGCTAAAGGCGTTAACCTGGAGGCGCAAAGCGCCAGCTTCATCATAGTGCAGCCCACTGGGAAAGGAGCGTTGTGAGGCGACAAATACAGCGGATGTAAGCTCATCAATACAGTTGGTACAGTTGAAGTGATCGGTTAGGCTGGGAGAGAGTGCTCGTAGTGCAATCGTAATGATCTGCCGAACCGAATACTCGAGGTCGGAAAAGACAGCGCTCGACTTGTCAATGGTAAGGAGGGCGTTGATATTCTCCGCTAGCTTATCGGGATTCAAGTTCCGCTCACCGTAGATGCGTGCGACAGGTGCATCTTTCACAATGTAGTCCCCAGGGCGGCTCATCAGCTCGATCACCACCCCAAGATCGTGAGCAAGCTCAACTAACGACCGTTCTTTGAATGTCTGAAAGTAGCCTGTTTTATCAGCTCGAACTGTTAATTGTGCTTCGGCTAGTCCATGATCTGACTTTGATTCGGTCGGATGGGATCCAAGTTCGGCGTGCTGATCTAGGGCTTTTCTGTAGTCCCCACCAATGCGTCTAATAATATTAGGAGCTTGGATAGACTGAGTTACATTTCTCACAAAGAAAATAAATAAAAAGATTGCTCCTATAGCTAGAGAGATCGCTACTACAACTAGGATTTGGTGGACAGATGTGGGCAGCGCATTTCCGTAGAGGATTGTGGTCATGGCAAAAATGTAGAGTCCACCAAGGTAACCGATGACTACTTGGTTAAAAGTATCGCGGAGGAAGTAATGGAGGAGGCGTGAGCCATACTGATTGGCAGAGAGAGCCAAGACCATCATCGTGATCGAGAAGAGGATCATTATAGAGGAAAACACAGTTGAGGCGATTACGCTCAGCAATGAGCTTCCAGCGGAAGCTACGTTCGTTAGTGTCGCAATCGAGGTGTTCTTATAGTAGAAAATCAGAGCAAGCTCGATTAAAATAGATGCCAGGATGATCGCAAAGGGGATTGGCCAGATGCTCTCACGGAGCCATTGCAAGGGCCTCGACTTGGAGGACTGCCGCGTCATTGAATTCACCCTAGGTCAGTTTGGCCTATCCTAGCCCACCCGTCCCATTTTCTGTGAAGCTGGGGTATTAGTAACCGATGCCTGCGCCAAGGGTGAGCCCTTGCAGCGTTGTTGCATAAGTCCGAAATATACCTACCTCTGAACTTTGCTTGCATAATAATATGCAATTTTAGAATGTCCGGTGAAACGGAGGTTTCGGATGCGTAAGCTAGTTGTTCTTCTTTTGGCGCTGACGACAATGGTTCAGGGCTATGACATTATGGCGAATCGATGCTGGGAAGTGGGGGGAGAGGCGCTCTTCTGGCGGGCGTGTGGAAAGCCGTATGATTATGGAGTGCGGCGAGAAGGAGTCACACAGGCTGACTTGAGCCTTACCGGTGGCTATGATGTGGGCTTTCGGATTTGGGCGGGTACCTACACTCACGATTGCTGCCACCTCTTCGATGTCGATTGGACCCACTTGCGCACGTTTGACGCTCAGCGAGAGGCGGGAAACATCTTGATGTTCCCCAGCAACGCGCAGCAAGATGCGGTGACCAATGCTGATCTGAAGTATGGCTATGACAAGGTGACGATTCGGGCTGGACGCTACATCGCCCGCTACTGTAAATCAATGGCTTGGGTCTATGGAGGCACCGGCTATCTTAACCTGCAACGGAACCAGCAGACAACTCTAGTCACCCCAGCTGGCGCCTCGCAGAAGAGCGTTGAGCGGGCAAGTTATGAAGGGGGGTTTCTTGAGGTGGGGGTTGGAGCTGATGTGGAAGAGCCCTACTGCATTCACCTCCTGGGGCACATTGCTGCGCTGGTTGGAATTGGCGAGCGGAACCTGCATCAGACCCATCTTACTAACGGCACCAATATGACGCTTGCTCACCCGGGGGAGACCTCCTGCATCGCCGGCCTGCAGATGCGCCTCGGCGTTCAGTGGCGCTACCAGTGGTGCTCCACCTGGCTGATGCTTCAAGTGAGCTACCAGTTGGACCAATACTTCGATGCCCTACGACTCGGCACGAGTCAGCCGGGGATCAACAACGTGTGGGCCTCCGGTTTGCAAAATGTTGGATTCTCGGGACCAAGTGTCTCCGCTTCGATTCGATTCTAAATTAGGAGATTTCTCATGCGCCTCTTCAAGTCTTTGACACTCGCCATCACCCTCATCTGTGTGGGACCGCTGGCCGCCCTCACCTTTTTTGATTACGACTACAGTGATAGCGAGGGGTTGAAGGGGATGGCCTCCCCCCTCTGCATGAACAGGGGGCAGCTGCAGAAGTGGGATGGCGTGCTGCAGGCGGAGATTGAGAAGAGTGGGATGTCCTTTTATCTGTACTCTAGGATCTATACCTATCTCTATGTTGCTCAGTCGGATGCGGCTACTCTGATTGGCAATGCCAAGGGGGGATACGTGGGTAGCTTTGATCCGGTCTCCGAAGGGGTGATCAAGCTCTTCTTCCCCGATTATTGCCGGCCAGCTGCTTACGTTTCTGACCTCATGTCTGAGACGGTTGCAGAGATAGTTGTCGCCAAAGTGAAAGCGCGGGTCGAGGAAGAGAATAAGCGCTCACCAGCCTGGAAGTGCCCCAAGAAGTGCCAGGCGCACTACAAAGAAGGGCTCAATGTTGCTCAGTGGAAGCCGTGGTTCATCGACTCGCCCAAGGAGTTTTGGCCCGCTCCACCGCCCACCCCAGGCGATGCCGTCTGGCAGGAGCAGCTTGACGAGATCCGCAAGAATCAGTGTCCCCTCACCAAAGAGAAGCTACAGGCGATCAACTGGTGGGCAGGAAACTGTGGTTTTGGATCGGGTAGTTGGACGACGATTGCCAATCGTGCCCTCTTCTGTGGCGACTATTCCATTTGTGAGACTTTGCGGGTCCGTGCAATCCTCAACATCGCCCTATATGACGGCCAAATTGTTTGTATGGGTGCCAAATATCACTACATGGTTGATCGCCCGCAGATGCGCGATCCAACAATGTGTTACGTAGTTCCTGCTCCGGCCCATCCTAGCTATCCAGCGGGCCACTCGGTAGAGGCGGGCATTAGTCAGGCTGTCCTCTCAGCCCTCTTGCCGCAACAGGCGTGTTACTGGCAGCAGCTGGCATACCAGGCAGGGATCTCCCGAATCTGGGCTGGCATCCATTATCCATTGGATGATGCTGCTGGCGATGAGACAGGCAAAGAGGTGGGCGAGGCGATCCTGGAGGCTACTCGCTAACTCTGCACTGTGCTAATCTGTTGTCATGACAACGGCGGTTGCAGACAAGCAAAGAGTTTTTTGGGCTGTGGTGGGGAGCCGGCTTTTTCACGAGCCGCTCCTCGTCCTCTATAGCCTGCTCGCCTTTATTCTCTACCGAGACTTTGGGGCGACGCCCCTACAGATCAGCGCACTGATGATGCTCAAGCCGGTAGCCTCGATTGTTTCGCTCCATTGGAGCCATTGGATCAATCGAGGGAGGCGGTGGCTCAAACCGAGCATTTTCATCACGGGCGTGCTCGGGCGGCTACCCTTCTTTCTCTTCCCCTTCATTAATAATGTGTGGCTGATGATTGGCGTTGCCGCCTTCTTCATGGTCATGTTCCGTGGGGGGATGCCCCCCTTCATGGAGGCGTTCAAACTCAACGTTCCCAAGGGAGAGCGGGAGAGGATCTTCTCCCGCGGCCTCGCCATGGGCTACGCAGAAGGGGTGATTCTCGGGATTGTGATCGGCGTGCTGCTTGATGCCAACCCCGAGGCGTGGCGGTGGCTGTTTCCTGCCAGTGCAGCCTTGGGTCTGATTGGCGCCTGGTTGCAGGCGAGACTTTCTGTTGAGGAAGGGGAGGAGCCACCTCGCACTAAGCGAGTGGGAGCGTGGCGACAGACATGGCGGTTGATGCAGGAGAACCGGGAGTTTCGGAAATTTCAGATCGTCTTCTTCGTCGCTGCCTTTGGCCTCATGATGATCTTCCCCGCCCTCCCCATCTACTTCGAAGATGTGCTTGGCCTCTCCTACACACAGCTGGCGATTGCGATTGCAGTTTGCAAGGGGATTGGCTTCGTCGTCAGCTCCGCGTGGTGGGCCGAGCGGTTTAGCCGGGTGCGCGTGTTTCAGTTTCTCGCCCTCGTCTTTGCCACGTTCGGCCTGTTTGGTATTGGATTGTTGGCCGCCTCGTGGAGTGCTCTCTTCGTTTATGCAGCCTATCTGATGTATGGGGTAGCACAAGGGGGGAGTGAGTTGGTGTGGCACATGTGCGGCCCCATCTTTGGAAAAGAGGGGGATAGCGCTCCCTACTCCGCTGCAAATGTTGTGATGGTGGGCATCCGCGGCTGCCTCGGCCCTCTGGCCGGCGCCCTCCTTCTTGGTTTCTCTCCAATGCTTCCAATCGCCATCGGTGTCCTCTTCTTCTTTGGTAGCGCCCTCTACTCGAATTCAGTTGCAGCGGAAGCCCCCGTTTCCGTATAACCGTCTTCTATGAAATCGAAATTCCTGCTGATTTGCACTCTTTTTCTGTCGCTCTGCTGGGCCGATGACTGCCAGAAGTCGTGCGACGATCAACCGTGTCACGGCAAGTTTGGTGGCGCCGACGACACCTACATGCAGGGCTACCTGCAGGCGCTTGTCGACCTCCACTACAACGAGCACCACGTCAACGTCTGCGTCAAAGGGGGGACAGTTTACGTCTCCAATCTACCCAACAACTGCCTCATTTCCCGCAGCATCGTCCGCTTTCTTGCCGACTTCCCTGGCGTCGAATGTGTCGTCATTGACCAGCACTGCACCATCTGCAAGCACGTCGATCACCCCACCCCCTGGTACGACTGTTGCAAGATTGGCGGCATTTGGTTTCCGCAAGCTAACGAGCTTTTTCAGCCCCTTATCGCCGACCCTCGTCAGGTGCGGTTTGGTGGTGAATGGCGCTTTCACGACACCGCCCTTGGGACCCGTGTGGGCGTTGCTCAGTTTGGCGATACCTTTCCCTTCTTCCGCTGGCTTGATGTTGGTCCCTGTTGCGGCGACCTGCAGTTTGCCCTCGATGCTGGCGCCTGGGCCGTCTTCAAGTTTGGTGATCCCCGCCTCGGAGGGGGGAGTAGCGACCGTGTAGCTCTCATTAATACCGATTTCCTTTGTGCTTTCTCCTTTACCTATGCCGCCGGCAACTGGAGCTGGCGCCTCCGCTACTATCACATCAGCTCTCACCTTGGTGATGAACTGCTCGTCTCCATTCCTATCGACCGCGTCAATCCTAGCCGCGAAGCGATCGACTACATCATGTCGTATCAGATCATCGACGCACTTCGTCTCTACGGAGGGCTCGGCATCAACACCCGCACAGACGAGAGCTTCCGCGTCAAGCCTCTCTACTTTGAGGGGGGGGCTGAGCTCCGCCTCTTAGGCCAGCGCAACCTCTTCCAGTGTCTCTACCTCCAGCCTTTCCTTGCCATGGACTTTCAGCTTTGGCAGGACCGCCGCTGGCAGCCCGACGCCACCTACATGATCGGCCTTGAAATCTCCAAGCTCCAGGGCCTTGGCCGCAAGGCCCGCGTCTACGCCATCTATCATGACGGCTTCTCATTCGAGGGCCAATTCTCCAAGCTCCGCACCGAGTACTTTGGCCTCGGCCTCTCCTGGGGCTTCTAGATTTTCACGTTTGGGGACGCTTGGCGTTCCCTAAAGCTACCGCATTGAAAGTGAACAAAATAGTTTAAACGTCCAGTTTGGTGCCAGGCACCAAACTGGACGTTTCGTGTTGTGGGTTGAGAGTTAGGGGGTTGAATAGATTATATAGTCTTAATGATTTGTTTAATTAGTCTCAATGTTGATCGATTATAATTTAAATTAAGATCGACAAGGGGAATTGAAGATGGGTGTGTTCAGTGTGAAAATTAGCGATCGGCAGGCGAAGATTACAGCGTATGGGGAGCGATTGGGTAGGCTAAGATGGGCATGTCCGATCGACGGGTATTGCGATCTTTGATCGCTTTGCCAAATGAATTAGAGACAACAGAGCTCGATGTCGTGACCGAAGCGGCACAACGAGCAAAAGAGATTCGGGATGGCGTGCAACTATTTTTGCAGCTTGAGAATGATTCACTAGTTGACAAGTTCCAGGGCTTAGACGGGGCAGTTAAGGAACATATGATTGAAAAGGCTGTATCGATCGTGGAGGAGCTGAAGGCAAAGAGGAAGGATTTCGCAGATGAACTGCTAACAGTGGCGGATGGTGAGTCCTCTTTTGGGAAATATGCGACGGTCAGGATCAAGGACATCGATAGGAAGCTGGCGCAGGTGGAAAACAAGCTCCTCCGATATATCGGAGAGAAGCAGGCCCGGCTAGAGACACTCGAAGCTTCGGAAAGAGAGGCTCGAGATCGGGTAGAGGACAGGAAGAAAGTAAGTGACCTACTTACTCAGAAGTATAACTCTACTGTTGCTGCGGTGACAACGGAGATCAAGGGAGCTCGGAAGACGATCAGGCGGTTACAGCAGAAACCTCTCTCGGAGTATATGGGATGGACTAGTGGGTACAGTGCTCTTCGTCGAATTGTTCAGGCGCTGGAAAAGGGACAAAAGCTACCTGAGAAGGATCTGAAGGAGGGGCTCAACGATCTCAGAGACATGAGCAAGACCTTTCAAGGAGAGCAAAGGAAGCACGAACGTCAGCAGTTGGCCAGTGTGCAGTTGGCGATTCAGGCCTACACCGAAGCTCATGAGAAATTGAGTCTACTTCAACAGCAGAAGGGGATTGAGCAGCGGGGCGTCGATGAGGATCTAGGTGTGATCCGAAAAGGTGACTTGTATCGACCGGTCAACGAAACCCTGATTGAGGATGCCAAGAAGGTTTTGGCGGCGATTCAAAGCTAGTTGAGGTGGGTAGATGGGTCAGGGGGAGGAAAAGGTAGCAATCTGGTTCTAATATAGATAGATTATTTTACTCTTTTTTGACGCATTTACGGATAGATGTTAAAATTTGTAGAAACTTGAAAAAAGGATCTTTATTCGTGGAAATCAATCTAACGGGACGCGCGCTTGGGAAAAAATGGGTAGAGTGCCTCAAATCCAAACAGCGTGCCGAGTTGCCGATTATCCTCGAGGAGATGGTTCAGTGCTTGAGCAATCAAGCATTGAACTCGGACGATATCGATGATATCCTTATAGACGTCGGTAGACGGGCTGAACAGTGGGTTGCTTATTCCGACGAGTCACGGTTGAGTAAAGCTATTCTCGCCCAAATCACCCGTATCGACCAGATATTCCAGCGGCTGCAAGCCAAGGGACAGCTTGACCCTTCTGACTATTCCCAGCTGGTCGACGAATTTCACCGAGATGTCGCTAAATATGGGCATGAGTGGCAAGAGTGGGTAGACTGCCTACAAGGTGAGAAAATCGCGGCCGAGAAGCTTGAAGAGGCCACGGTCATCTATTGGACGGGAAGTGATCGCCTGGCGGTGATTGACGAAATGGAGGCGGTGGGACGGAGATCCAAAGATGGGGAGACGTGTAAACAGGACCTCTTGATGTTGGCCTCTCTCCTAAGACCGCTTGCTCACCATCTCGACGATGATAAACTCAAAAATGTGGGTACAGAGCTCATTCGACAGCTGATGGGCGCCACATCCGTGACTGACAAACTGAAAGTCCTGTCCGAGGCTGTGAGCGTCGTTCCGGGACACGAGCTGCTCTTTGCCGCCGCCCACGCCGCCAACCACCGCTGGCCGAAGTTGGGAACTGTGATCCTAAAAAAGCTCGTCACTCCACTCCTCGAGAAATGGTATCCACCCACCAACACTTTGATCTCACAGTATGTCCCTACCCAGTTCATGCGGGAAGCGGAAGATAAATATGGCGGCGATCAGACCTTATTTGGGCTATGGGCCCACTGTGTCACTGAACGGTTGTCAACCGTTCTCAAACACGAGGATGCAAGTGTCGCAGAAGAGAGTTTGTCCGACCCCAATAGTCCCTTACGTATTGCTGGTGATAGCCGCGGTCTATGGGCCCGTCTTATAGAGACAACAGATGCAAAAAGTTTTGGATTGGTTGAGCATAAAATGGGGCATCACACCCAGATGACAGGCCCCTATGAGAGGTTTGCTAAACAGATTGGCAGCCGTTTGGAGGCAATCGAGTCAAGAGTAACGGAGGACACTACGTTCATTGAGGGGCAGCACTGGACGCAACGGGTTTCTGGAAGCGTTCGTATTGACACCCCCTCCTCCACCGACAAGGGCTGCCCGACATTCATCACCTACAGCCAAGAAGATGGTATGGCCATCTGGTGGCATGTGCATGGGATGCGCAGCCTCCCCAGCGCCAATATCCGCCTCAAAGCGGTGCGCACTGCCAAAGAGCCAGAAAAAGAGATCGGCAACTGCTACTTCGATCTTTCTAATGCTCTTCCCTTTTCCCGGGGATCGGCGGCGGCGGCGCACTGGATTTTAGTCGCCCTTCTCCGCAATGCAAACCTGAAGGTTCCTCCCGCACGGGCCTATCTTGATTGTGAAGCCTTAAGCCATGGCCACGAGCAGTTTGTTGACTCGCACTTTTTGCCTTGGATCCATTGTGAGACCGTTGATTAAATCCGAAATCAGCCTTGCGCCGGCATTCGACCCCGGATGCGATTCAAGGCTAGTACCCCATCCAGAAAGTTCTGACAAGTTGAGCGCGGCTGACCTCCCAGATGCTTCGTTGCGCTGCTTCGGCAATGAACACATCGCCTCCATCGCGCGCCTCGCCTCTGGGGGTCGCGCCTTCTCAACTTCCCAGAACTTTCTGGATGGAGTACTAGTCGAGGTTGGTGCAGAAGCCTGACATGTAGGTGGGGCCGGTGGGGCCGATGGGGAGGGTGCCGTTGAAGTAGCGGCGGTAGACGTCGAGCCCCTGCTCGCCATTTTGAACACAGTAGAAAGCGTTGGAGACCCACTCGGAGCCGGCGATGGTGCCCGATTTGAGGTTGCATTGGAAACGGGAGGTGATCTTCTGGGTCCAGTAGTCTGGGGAGCCGAAGAGGAGGATGGGGTGGGGAGGGCCGGTACCGGTCTTGCGGCGCACTTCTTCTAACGCATATTCAAAGTCAGTGCCGATGCCCCCCTGGAGAAAGAGGGGGAAGTCGAGGTGGAACTCGGCCTGCCGCTCGACAAGTTTGTCGAGGCGGTAGGTCATTTTTGCTTCGACGTAGGGGTTTTGCTGTTGCTCGTTGACGGTAGAACCGTCGCGGGGGCGGAAGTCGACGATGTTACCGCAGGAGAGGATTCCGAGCTCATTGGCGACTTTGTTGCCGATTTCCATGGCGCCGGGGCCGCCCCCTGTCACCATGGCGAGGTGGGTATCGGGGTTAAGGAGGGGGTGGTTGACGGTGTGTTGGAGGTTGAGGAGGCCGGCGAGGAGCTTGTGGATCTCGGGCTCGAGGTCGCCTGCAATGAGGTTGGAGCCGTAGATGCCGAAGAAGGTGGCCCGTTGAAAGCGGTTCACTTTGTCGAGGGGGACAAACATGCCGCAATCTTTTCCAGGGCGGGTGACAAATCTGAGGATTTGGTCGGTTGCGCGGTCCACCCAGTAGACGGGGATGCCGTGGACGGAGAGGTCGGCGAGGAGGGCGCGGTCCTCTGAGGAGAAAAAGTCGCCGCCGCTGGCGGAGGGTTGGAGGAAGTAGATCCCTTTGAGGGCCCGCTGGACGAAGTCGGCCAAAAGCATCCGCTTCATGAGGGGGGAGGGGAGGTAGCGGGTGAGGAGAACTCCTTGCGAGGTGATCTGCCCCTCTTCGATGGCGCGAAGAAAGGGGTAGGCGGCCTGTTTGTGGAGGTAGCGCTCCACCATGAGGGCTTGGCGGCTGGTGTGCATCTGGCCGGGGAACTCCTCGCGCACCGGATCGCGAGCGATCCAGTCGTCGGGGGTGAGGGCGCGCATCTGGGTCCCTTTGACGACGAAGACGGCGGTCTGCTCGGGTCCTTTGGGAGCGGTCTCGAAGGCGGCGAAGAGTTGTTTGGGGTGGTCGAGGTCGGCTTGCAGCTGATCCCGGTCGGAGAAGAAGACGTGCTCGCGGTAGTGGCTCGAGGGTGTAGAACTCGAGGGGGATGTCGCTGATCTCCTGAAGGCCGGCGCCGTAGAGTTCGTAGACGTCTCCCGAGTGCTTGGTGTCAGGCTGGAGGATGCTTGCGCTTGTGTGGTGGAAACCTTGTGGGAGCAGCTCGTTGACGACGACGCCAAAGACGGTGCGGACGTGAAGGGGTGCGGTCTTGACAAGCAGGAGTTCGTCTTAAGCTGGACGGTACGGGGGGCCTTTGCAATCCACTGCTGGTGGAGAGAGAGGTATTCACGGATCCGCCGTCCCTCTTTCAAGGCGCGTGCGACGGCGGGGAGAAACCCTTGGATGCCCTCATCATATTCAATCCGCCCCTCGAGGAGGTTGAGGTAGGCGACTGTGCGGCCGTCAACCACCTCAAAGAGGAGGTCGGTCCCTTCGCGGCCCCCAAGAGAGAGGAGCGGTTCTCCCCACTGGTCTGAGCGACCAAACATCCGTTGCAGATAGTCGGGATCGCGCACCCGGCGGCGGCTGTCGGCGGCAAAGAGCTTGCCGATCGCCACCCCCTCTTCGAGGAGGGGGAGCATCTTCTTGCCCACCCCGCCCAGCGCCTGTAGGGTGAGCCGCACCTCGGCCACCCCTTTTTCCCGATCGAGCGCCAGCTCCTCGGTCACACTCTCAATTCCCACCTGGGCGAGAGTGCTCTTCAGGTTGAAAAAAATCCGCTCCGGCTCGATTTCAAACCCCTTGAAGGTGGGAGAGATTCCTTCTATACGTACGTCCGCATGCGCTTCTGTTTCACTCAAGTGTTTGA
The DNA here is from genome assembly GCA_963739345.1 of uncultured Verrucomicrobiae bacterium. GTDB lineage: Bacteria > Chlamydiota > Chlamydiia > Chlamydiales > JAFEGQ01 > CAVUAA01. Next base: position 99,383 of record CAVUAA010000001.1, read on the forward strand.
GAGCGATAATCTTGCCATCTGGTGTGACCAGATCGTACGGGGCGTATGAGATGTAACTTTCCACACCTCATTCATTCCATCTATGAGCTCTTGAGTCAATAGGGAGTGATGAGCTAAACTCGACAGTTCTATGAAAATGAATCGTTCAATTGGCACCCATAATGGCCCCTTTCACGCTGACGAGGTGACGGCGTGTGCACTGTTGGCCGTCTGCGACCTGATCGATCCGGACAAGATTGTCCGCACTCGGGATCCAAACAAACTAGCCGAGTGCGAATTTGTCTGTGACGTCGGTGGCTTCTTTAATCCGGAAAAAAAACAGTTTGATCATCATCAGGTGGATTACACCGGACCTTTAAGCAGCGCCGGAATGATCCTCCGCTATCTTCACGACCAGGGGAAGCTCTCCGACGCCGCCTTCTTCACTCTGAAAAACAACATTGTTGATGGAGTTGACGCCCACGACAATGGAAAGGACACCAGTGAGCGGGGAGTGTGCACCTTCTCGCACGTCATCGCAGGCATGGTTCCCGTCACCTATGACGCGACTGATGCAGAGATGGACGTAGCTTTCATGGAGGCTTTCGGATTTGTTCGGAGCCACCTCGAGCGGGTGCTCGCTCGGATTGACTACATCCAAAGCTGCCGCGAGGATGTGCGCATCGCGATGGAAGGGGAGGGGTCAGCCCTCATCTTCTCTCGCAAGCTCCCCTGGATCGAAAATTTCTTCTCGCTGGGCGGCAAAGAGCACCCGGCTACGTTTGTGATCATGCCGGGCGGTGACCACTGGAAGTTGCGGGGGATCCCTCCCGACCTAGAGCACCGGATGGGCGTCCGGATCCCACTGCCCAAGACCTGGGCCGGTCTGCTCAATGAAGAACTTGAAAAAGTATCCGGCATCAAGGGAGCCATCTTCTGTCACAAGGGGCGCTTCATCTCGGTCTGGGAGACCAAAGAGGCCGCCTTGGCCGCACTCGAGAAGGTGATCAATGGCGACGCTGTTTGAGAAGATCATCGCAGGCGACCTGCCCGCCGAGAGGGTGTTCGAAAACGAGCACATCCTCGCCATCAAAGACATCTACCCCAAAGCCCCCGTCCACCTCCTCATCATCGTCAAGAAGGTGATTCCCGATCTCCAATCGCTGAAGCCAGAAGATTTTCATCTTCTCGGTGAGGTAGTGAAGGCAGCCCAACAGCTCGCTGCCGAGTTTGGTATTGAGAAGGGCTACCGACTGATCACCAACAACGGTGTTGCCGGCGGCCAGTCGATTTTCCACCTCCACTTTCATCTGGTCGGCGGCGGTTCTATCGTAGGATTTGTCGGCTGATCGCTGAAATGGTAGAGTGAATTCATGCGTGTTCTCCTTCTTCTCTTGATCACCACCTCCCTGGCCGCCAACCCGGCTATCCGTCAAATTGAGGCGCACCAGCGGATCGGTGACTACACCCAGGCGATTGCTCTGGCCAAGGCAACTCTCGCCGTCGACCCCTCGGGGGAGGTGACCCGCGCCTACATCGTCGCCCTCGCTGCCGGCGCCGCTGACCTCGAAGCGATCGCCGCCTTCCACACTCACCAACACCTCCTCGAGGGGGACACAGACCTGATCGAGCTGGTCGCTTGGTCGGCCATCAACAGGGGAGCGATGGCCCAGGCGCAGCAGACCAAGATGGCCGCCATGATTGGCGCTGCCCTCACCCGCGATGCGGGCGCCGTTCCTATTCTTCTTCGTAACATGCGGGGTAAAAGCGCCATCCTCCGCGCCATCGCTGCCCAGCTAAGTCCCAACTTGCGCGACGTCCCTCTCAAAGTCGAAATCGAGCACCTCATCAAAGACGATCCCCGCTGGGAAGTGCGCTGCGAGGCGATCCGCGCCGCCGGCAACCTCCACATGACCCACCTCCAGCCCTACCTGGAGAAAGTGATCGCCCACAGGCGTTCCTCCGCCGACGAGCAGGTGGCCGCCCTCGCCGCCATCGTCACCATGTGTGAAGAGGTGGAGCCCGATCACCTCCGCTTCCTCGCCACCCACAAGCGGGCCGGCCTCCGCCGCCTCGCCTGCGAGCTAGTCTCCAGCCTCGATCTCAATGAAACCGACCTCCTCCTCCCCCTCCTCCAAGATAGCCGCCCCGACGTCCGCAAGCACGCCCTCACCGTCCTCACCCTCCAACAAACTCTCACAGCCGACGACGTCCGCCCCCTCCTCGACGACCACGATTGGACCGTCCGCACCACCGCCGCCTACTCCCTTACACTCATCGACACCGATGCTGGCCTCGAAGCTCTCCGCTGGCAGCTTCAGCAACGTCCTGAGCGGGCCCGCATCGCCGCTGCCGCCCTCGCCGTCACCGGCCACCGGGGCCTTGCCCTCATGCAGGAGACCCTCGCCACCCACCCCGACCCCTACGTCCGAGCAAACGTCGCCATCGGCCTCATCGGCCATCGCATCGACACCACCGCCGCCTCCGAGCAGCTCTACCAGCTCTTCGCTACCCACGCAGAGCGGTGGATGTGGGACACCTCCGCCCACCCCCTCTTCAAAACCCTAGCTCCCAGCACCATTCGCTACGGCGGCCCCGTCCCCAACCTCCCCGAAGTGACCAACCAGATCACCCGCCTCGAGACCCTCGGCCTCCTCGCCATCGTTGAACACCCTAAGGCTCAAGCCGCCGTCAAGCAGTTTCTCGGCGAACAGACCTGGGGAGTCAGCGGCCTCGCCGCCATCACCCTCGTCGAAGAGGGCGATGACGCCTCTCTCGAGCTCATCCGCACCTGCCTCGACGACCCCGACGCAGGCATCCGCGTCCAAGCCGCCCTCGCCCTCGCCATCTGGGGCAAAGACCCCTCCGCCGTCTCCGTCCTCCTCGCCGAATACCCCCAAGCCCACCGCGAGCTCAAGATCAACATCCTCGAGGGTATCGCACAAGCTGGCGCTCCTGAAGCGATCGATTTCCTCATCACCATCCTCGACGACCCCTTCCCCACCCTCCGAATCTTCAGCGCCGCAGCCCTAATACATACATTGAATAGCTAATGAATATTGACGGCTGGCTCCTCTTCGACTTCCGCGGCTCCAACCCCATCGCTCTGCGCAAGATGGGCCTCTCTCCAGACGCTCACCTCACCCGCCGCCTCTTCTACTATATTCCCACCACTGGCGAGCCCACCAAACTCGTCCACCGGATCGAAGCGCACCACCTCGATCACCTCCCCGGCAAAACCCTCACCTACGCCTCCTGGCGCGAGCTCGATGCTCACCTCGCCTCCATCCTCTCAGATGCCCGCACCATCGCCATGGAAGTGGACCCTGACATTCCCTACATCTCCAACGTTGACGGTGGCACCCTAGACCGCATTCGCCGTCTTGGCCTCACCGTCGTCTCCTCAGCCCCCCTCATCCAAGAGCCCCTCACCCCCGCCCAAATCGAAACCCACCGGCAGGCCGCCCACCACCTTGTCGAGACCGTCCACCGCGCTCACCTCTTCATCCGCGACACCCTCCAATCCGGCAACACCCTCACCGAGCTCGACGTCCAAGAGTTTCTCCTCGCCGAATTTGCCGCCCGCGACCTCATCACCGATCACCATCCCATCTGCGCCACCGGCCCCAATTCCGCCGACCCTCACCACACACCCACCAACACCCCCATCGAAATAGGCGACCTCGTCCTCATTGACCTCTGGGGGAAACTCAACCAACCTCATTCCGTCTTCGCCGACTTCACCCATGTCGCCGTCGCCGACAAAACCGCAACCCCCCTCCAAAATGAAGTCTTTTCCATCGTCGCAGCCGCCCGCGACGCCGCTATCAAACGGCTCCAAACCCCAGCTCAAGGTTTTGAAGGGGACCGCGCCGCGCGCGACGTCATAGAGAAGGCCGGCTACGGCGAACAGTTCATTCACCGCACCGGCCACAATATTTCAGAAGAACTTCACGGCCCCGGCACCCACCTAGATGACTACGAGACCCACGATACCCGCCCCCTCCTCACCAACACCATCTGCTCCATCGAGCCCGGCATCTATCTCCCGGGCCAGTTCGGCATCCGCCTCGAGTGCAACCTCATCCTCACTCCTACTGCCGAAGTGACCGGCGCTCCTCAATCCACCCTACCTACACTCCTACGTTAGCCACGGCTGCCAGCGCGAAGCCAAAGGCTCCCTTACGCGCCTTCTCTAACTGTGTGATTTTTTTCTCGAGTTTGCTTGGGAGCTTTTGGAGCTTCTCTTTGCACTTCTCCTTGATCGCTTCACGCTTCACTATCTCGTCTTCGGTCAGCTTGCCAGTTTTGGTTTTGTGCTTGTCTGCCGCCCGTATCTTCTTGTAGCACTCCTGTCGAAGAATGACGATTTTGCCAGAGTTCTTACCCTCTTCTCTCGCTGTTTCGACTTCCTCCTCTGTGCTGGTCGACTTGTATAAGGCCTTAAGCTCTTTCTCTTTCTTTTTTAGGAGCTCAGCACTTCTGGCATCTTCAACTCCAATGAGTTTGCCGTCCTTCTCCCTGAGAACCCGCTTAAGGTCAAAGATTTCCTCCTCTAATTTTCTAAGCGACTCCGTCGAGACCGATTTACTGGCATGAGGGAAAAGCCTGCGCATCTGATCCGTCAGCTCCTTTACCTCTTTATCCATCTCCTCGGCTTCCTTGGTGCGCTTGTCGATCAAATCGGTATACGCCTGCTCCGCGTCCTCGCTCTTCTTTTGCTGCTTGAGCATTTTCTCTCCGTTGGCTTTCTTGGCCTCCTCGATTCCTTTTGCACAGGCTTCGATGGCTTTTTTCGCCTTTTGAGGGATGAGGTTGTTGGATAGAAGGAACTGACTCACTTCATCGTTCGTCTGATATGAGAGGACGCAGTAGGAGAGGGCAATATTCTGAACAATCTTCCACTCTGGATTGATGCAGCCAAGCTCAATGGCGATGGCGTAGGTTTTCGGTAGGTCTGCCGCCACGCAACCCTTCAATTCCTGCTGCAGCTCAGTCTCGAGACCTTTCCACTCTTCCGGTTTGTAGGCCTCGTGCTTGAGCGCCCACCAGAATAGCTCGCGCTCGTTTTGCACGATGGTCGTGTAGCCCTGGTTCTCCCAACGGGCATCGAAGATGTTGCGAAGCTTGACGCCGGCGTCGGTAATCTTTGTTGCGTCGGATTTGGTGGTGATGTTGTTGACGTAGTAGTTGATCACGGCCTTTTTAAGGTCCTCGTCAGGAAGGAGCTTGTAGAAGTCGATCTCAAAGCGATCCAGGCCAGTGCAAGCGATCTGTTGCTTCACCGATTCTGTGTACTTCGACGTCGGCGCATCCTTCGGCCACCCGTGCTTTTCGAAGAATTTGCCAGCGGGCAGCATTTTCGCTTCCTCTTCGAAGTAGTTCGGCAGGCTCAGGTACTCCTTGAGCTGTGTGAACTCATAGGAATCCTTGAATATGCGGTAGCCGACCTCTTGCATCCAGACCAGGACAAAACCTCTCCCGAGATCCTCAGTCAGCATGAGATCACACGCCTTTTTCGCTCCGTCGTGTTTGCGAAGCGCGGCATAGTTCTGCCAGCTCTTCACTCCTGCCAGTTTCTGAGTGTTAGAAAGCTCGGTCCACGTCTCTTTGGTGAAGCCGAGCCCCTTGGGCACTTTTTTGTACTCAGTAAGGAAGCGTTCTTTGACGTAGGCCTCCTGCATTTCCTTCCGTATGTCTTTGTCAATGACGTATGCCAGACGGTCGCCTCCGTACGTTTCGATGAACTTGACCGGACCCTCTGTTTGAACAAATGCTTCCACTTCGCTGATAAACCGCTCAGCATCTTCTTGAGGGATCCAGTTTTTCCAAAACGGGAGCTCGCCGTGCTCGGCATAGAAGCCGTCTTTGCTGAGTAGGTAGTCTGACCCGCTGGCAGCCTCTTTCACAAGCGTTTTGATTTGCTTCTTAAAGGCTTCCGCTCCCCCTTTGTCCCATTTCCAGAACTGACTGCAGCCGAGCTCTTCGAACGAGGGTTTGAGCAGCGCCCAGATGTCCCCATTATTCAGGAACCCCCACTCGTCGGCGTCGACCGCCGCATTGATCTCCGGGTATTTTTTCCCTTCCAGGGAGTGGAAGAAAGGCTTGGCGCCCCAGCTCTTGCGATTGGAGTCGGTGAGCCAAAACTGGTTGCGGGCGAAGAGGAACGCGCCTCCGCCAGTCACCACTCTGCTGGCCCACAGGGTTTGGTTGTAGGTGCGGAGGATATCGGTCGAGGTGCCGGTCAGGTGATAGTACTGATGATTGGCACGGTAGATGAGGTAACCACCTGCAGCAAGCGTTCCGACACCTACCCAACGCCAAAAGCTTAAGCTCGCTGCTTTCTCTTCCGGCAGTGACCGCTCTGCTTTCCAATCGAATGTCGCTGCTACCTTAACCATTTCATCCTCCACAAGTTGAATGTGAGGGCTAGGTTAAGCTGGACGACGAATTCTCATCCATCAAGCCGGAAATTTATTTAGATTTCCTCGGTGAGGAGCTCCAAGGCAACATCCAACGCCCCATTCGCAAAGTCGTCTTTCGCTTTCTTGATCGTGCCCTCGTTCTTGTCAGCCTGTTTTAGATTGGCGCGCAGTTTCGTGATGTGTGGATTCATCTGATCCGGGACAAGCCAGGGGCACTTTCGGAATAGCTTTGCATCGGGGCTGCAGGTCTCGGACATTTGCTTCAGCACTGTCTGGAAGATGTTGGCCTTTGACTCTTCGAAACGCTCTTCGACGTCGGCTTTTTTCAGGACACCCATGGCGAGGAGGTTTGGCTGTTCTTCAACGATTCTTGTGAGCGACCATTCTTCGGTCTCTTTCATAGCGCGGTCATGCCAGTTGGAGGCGATATAGCCGGTGGCGTTGGACTGAGAGCCCACATTCATGGCCTTCCAGACGAGGTCGCCGTCTTGTTCGAGCGCGTCGAAGAACTTCATCTCATCCCAACGTGCTTTCAGGACGGTGCGCACCTCTATATTGGCTAGCTTGAGCGCCATCCGGTTGATCACCGCTGGTTGCCTCTTCTTGAGAGCGTCTACGACACCCTCTTTGAGATTCTCTCTTGTAGTGTTGAGTTGCTTGTGAAGTTCATTCCACTGATTGGCATTCAAGATGGAAAGCACTTGGCACGATGCTTTCTGCTCTTCGTCCATTTTCTCGAAACTACAGGACCCCACCTGCAGGGCGAAGAGCAGGCGGAGTTTTTCGACCGCCGCCACCGGATTGATGCTGTCAGCCAACCACGTGACATCACCATCTAGGGCATTTCGTTTGAGGAACTCCTCCCGACTGAACGCTGAGGCTTCGGCAGTGAGCTCTTCAGCTGTCTTGGTAGGCTGCTGTTGCCCTTCCTTTTTCACCAAGGCTGCGTCGACGTCTTTTGCGAGAATGGTCAGCGAGTCCTCTTCCTCGAGCACATATTGGTTGCGGAGGATATTCCAATCAGCTTCGTCGTTGATTGAAAGCGCCTGGATAGCTTTTTCACTCAATTGATCGAATGCTGTGTCGCCATTGGCCGCAGCGAAGTTAGCTTTGAGGTTGGTCATCTGACTCACCGGATCCAACCATGTAACACTAGGGAAGCAGCGCGCTGTCGTGCATAGGTCGACGAGGTAGTCCTCTACCGACATGGATAGGGGAGGTAGGAAAAAGTCACCCTGTATGAGGCGCTTAGGAATCGGTGGACGTTCCAAGATCTTCTTTCCCCCCGCTAACCGCGTGTCCTGTCCGCCGTCGAGCACTTCCGCGAAATTGAAGCTTCGTTTTGTATAGATCTTACAAGTGTTGAAATTGAATAAGAACTCGACGTCGTCAACGATTTTGTCTTCGACTTCCTCCTCTTTTTCCTTTGGGACGCCCTTCTGCCCGGTTTGGGTTGGAGTGAGCCAGATTTGCGCTTGTGTGACGATGGCGAGGAGGGCGCCGGTACCGGCCAGGCCTGGTCCAATCCATTTGACGGCTAGCGGGTGGGGCCAGGTGAGTTGGGGGAGGCGGCGGGAGAGGAGGGTGGCGCCAAGGCCGAGGCCGGTGAGGACGATGCCGGCGTTCCGCCAGTTAGTAATTGATGAAAGTTGTTTCTCGTTGATTGATGTCATGGCTATTACTCCTTATTTTTTTCATAGTATGGTAGCAGATGGAGAGATTATTAGATAGTGTGTAAATATTTGATTTTGTCTGTTGCGAGAAAGGGGGATGCAAGGCATTGTATCGGGGCAATGTCTGAGCGAAAATTCAAAGGAAGTGTGTTTGCGGTCATGTGCCTGGTAGCAGGTACGTGCGTGGGCGGGGGAATGCTGGCGTTGCCGGTGGCGACGAGCGTGTCGGGATTTTTGCCGTCGCTGGCCTGGATGGCAGTCTGTTGCACATTTATGATGGTGACGGGACTGCTGTTCGTTGAGGCCAATGTGTGGATGGGCCCGGGGGCTCACATCATTACTATGTCTAGGCGGCTATTAGGGCGCTGGGGCGAGGTGGTGGCCGGGATATTGTACTTATTTATTGGATATTTGTCGCTCATTGCCTACACGGCAGGTGGCGGTATGCTGGCGATGGGGGGGATCGACGCCCTGTTTGGGGTAGTCATTGCCAAGTGGCTGGCCTATCTCCTGTTTGCTCTGGTGTTTGGGGTCATTATTGGCTTTGGCAATCGAGTGGTGGGGAGGATCAACGCGGTTTTGGTGGTAGCGCTGATCGCGACCTACGTGGTGCTGCTGGTTGGAGGTGTTGATGAGGTATCTGGATCGCTTCTGTTGAGAAGAGACTGGGCGCAAGGGTTTTATGCGCTGCCGTTGTTATTGACGATTTTTAGCTACCAGGCTGTGGTGCCAAGTCTCGTGCTCTATATGGACGGGGATGCGGTGCGGCTGAGGCGGGCGATTGTGGGGGGGACCATTTTAGCCTTTCTGATCTACGCCCTGTGGCAGATGCTGATCCTGGGTGTGGTGCCCCTTGAGGGGGAGATGGGACTGGCCGATGCGCTGAAGGGAGGGACGACTGTCACAGAGTCGTTCCGTTACTACGTCGCCCACCGTTGGATTGCGGTGGTGGGAGAATTTTTCGCGTTCTTCGCCATTGTGACGTCATTCCTGGGCATCGGGCTCGGGTTGTATGACTTTCTGGCCGATGCACTGAAGGTGACGCGGCGGGGGTGGAATCACTTTTATTTGACTCTGATTGCGGTGGGGCCCGCCTTTTTGATTGCGATTTCGTATCAGCGGGCGTTTGTCGATGCATTGGACGCTTCTGGGGGCTTTGGCGACGCCATTTTGAACGGGGTAATTCCTGCTATGATGGTCTGGTCGGGCCGTTATGTGAAGGGGTACAAGGGGAAAGTGATGGTGCGTGGGGGTAAATTTGCCCTGATCGTGGTGGTGCTATTTGCCCTGTTTGTATTGGGCGTAGAGGTTGCCGAACGTTTTCACATTATTGTGCCCGCGGCCTGAGCTTACCCACATGTCGATTTTGGGACCTGCCGCGCTCCTCGACTACCTGGGCAATCCTCCTCGTACGTGGCCAAAGCCACGCACATTCGTCGGGTTCCCCGATTCTTGAGGAGCTCGCGCCGATCCAAAATCGACATGTGGCTAAGCTCAGGCCTGCGACGCTAACTGCTTAAGTGCCTCTTGTTTCATCCGTAGATGCAGGGAAGCGAGACCATTCGCCCGGCTGGGTGAGAGGCTGGTGGGGATCTGTAAGTCAGTGAGGTAGGTGGGGTCGAAGGTGAGGACGGTCTCGGGGGTTTCGCCAGAGAGGACAGTGGTGAGGAGGACCGCGAGGCCTGCGGAAATGAGCGCGTCGGCTTGGGTCTCAAAAATAAGCTTACCGTCGAGGAGAGTGGTTTTGAGGTAGAGGGTGCTCTGGCAGCCGGAGACGAGGTTGGCGGGGATTTGGTCGGCAGGAGGGAGTGGAGGGAGGTTGCGGCCCAGCTCAATAATCTTGTCATAGGGAGAGGTGCAGTGGGTGAAGTGGCTCTTGAGTTGGGCGATTTTAGATTGCATAAGAATAGTGTAGTGGAAGATGTCCCTTGACATCAAGGGGAAGGGTGTGGTGTCCTCCTTTCAAAAGTGGGTTTTGTGATGGCTAAAGAAGATACTCTCAGACTCGACGGGAAGGTGATCGAACTCCTCCCTAATATGCACTTCCAAGTGGAACTCGAGAATGGACTGAAAGTGTTGGCCCACCTTTGTGGGAAGATGCGAGTAAGGAACATTCGAGTGCTTGTAGGGGATCGGGTGACGGTGGAATTATCACCCTACGATCTGAGCAAAGCGCGAATTACGTATCGCCACCGTTGATGTAAAAGCGAGCGACCTATAGACTTAGCCGCTCTGCAACATTTACATGGGCCCAGATAGCTCAGTGGTAGAGCACTTGCATGGTAAGCAAGCGGTCGTAGGTTCAATTCCTATTCTGGGCAGAACACTAAATTATAATCAATAACTGCCTAAGTCTAACGGAGGAATAAAATGGCAAAAGAAACATTTCAACGAAACAAACCACACGTCAACATCGGAACCATCGGTCACGTTGACCACGGTAAGACGACGCTGACTGCTGCGATCACGAAAGTATTGGCAGAAAAGGCTGGCGCTAAATTCCGTAGACTATGCTTCGATCGACAACACACCAGAAGAAAAAGCACGTGGAATTACGATCAACTCTTCTCACGTTGAGTACGAAACAGAAGAGCGTCACTATGCTCACGTCGACTGCCCAGGTCACGCCGACTACGTAAAAAACATGATTACCGGTGCTGCTCAGATGGACGGCGCAATTCTCGTCGTGGCTGCGACAGACGGTGCAATGCCTCAAACCGAGAACACATCCTTCTTGCTCACCAGATGCAGGTGCCAGACATCGTTGTCTTCCTCAACAAAGTGCGACATGCTTGGCGAAGGCGACCAAGAGCTGATCGATCTCGTTGAGATGGAACTCATGAACTTCTCGAAGCAAAAGGGTACAAAGATGTGCCGATCATCAGAGGGTTCTGCACTGAAAGCTCTTGAAGGCGATGCAGAAGTACGCAAAGTCTATCGACGAGCTGATGAATGCGGTTGACGAGAACATCCCAACACCTGAGCGTGAAGTTGACAAGCCATTCCTAATGCCGATTGAAGACGTGTTCTCAATTTCTGGTCGTGGAACAGTAGCAACAGGTCGTGTTGAGCAGGGCGTGATCAAGATCAACGATAAACTTCAGATGGTTGGCCTTGGCGAGACACGTGAAACAGTTGCAACAGGTCTTGAGATGTTCAACAAACTCTCGACGAAGCGCGTGCCGGTGAAAACGTCGGTGTGCTGCTCCGTGGAATTGATAAAGAAGATGTTGAGCGCGGAATGGTTCTCTGCGCTCCTGGTACTTGCACACCCCACACAAAGTTCAAAGGACCTGTTTACGTCTTGAACAAAGAAGAGGGGGACGTCATAAGCCATTCTTCACAGGATATCGTCCTCAGTTCTACTTCCGAACAACAGACGTAACCGGAACAGTAGAACTGCCAGCAGGCGTTGAGATGGTGATGCCTGGAGATAACGTGGAGATCACCGGAACATTGATCGCTCCTGTTGCCATGGAAAAAGGGATGCGCTTTGCGATCCGCGAAGGTGGCCGAACAATTGGTGCCGGAACTGTTTCCGAGATCATTGAGTAATTTGGTTAACTGGACACAAGGGGTGCAAGAGCCCCTTGTGTCGGTTTAGGGGTGTGTAGCTCAGCTGGTAGAGCAGCGGTCTCCAAAGTCGCCGGTCGGGGGTTCGAATCCCTCCGCACTCGAAGATGAAAAAAAGAAGTGAAAAGGAACCCATGACGTTAGACGTCCGAAAAGGTCAAGCTTCCGCCGGAGCGAAACGGGTACGCTCGTTTTCCTGGTTTGCCGATGTAAAATCTGAATTTAACAAGATCACCTGGACGAGCAAGGACGAGCTCAAGGTCTACACCAAGGTGGTGGTGCTCTCTATGTTGTTTGTTGGGATTGGCATTTATCTGCTCGATCTCGCCGCACAAGGGGCTCTTTCCACACTGTCGACTCTGGTGAAGGCCATCGTGAGTTAAAAAGGAACTAGAATGCAGAACACAGCGCAAAACTGGTACGTCGTTCAAGTCCTCTCTGGACATGAGAAGAAGGTCCAAAAGGCTCTTGAAGATATGCGCGAGCAGAAAGGGGTATTGGAGCTGATTGAAGAGGTTCTTTTGCCCACGGAAAGAGTATCGGAGATTAAGGCTGGCGAACGGAAGGTGGTAGACAAGCGAATTTGGCCAGGCTACCTCCTCCTTAGGATGACCCTCAATGATTCGACTTGGCAGTACGTCAAAGAGACGACAGGGGTGATCGACTTCCTCGGTGGCGGCTCGCCTACAGCGCTCACTGATAAAGAGGTGGCCGATATCCTTGACGATCTCAAGGACAAGAAGGAGCGGGTCACTGCTAAGCATGAATTTGAGGTGGGCGACAAGGTGAAGATCAACGATGGCGTTTTCGTCAACTTCGTTGGGACAGTCACCGATGTCTTCCAGGAAAAGGGACGTCTCAACGCTGTAGTTTCGATTTTTGGTCGGGATACGCAGGTAGACGATCTGGAGTTCTGGCAGGTAGAGAAGGCGGCCGAAGACTCAGCAGCCTAGTCAGAATATTGACAAAAGAATCGGCTTAGAAAAAAAACGCTGGCGCGTAAACGGGTATCGGTGTAAGCTTTAGCCCGTTTCGTCCTCACGCATTTCAAGGGTGTATCAGGCATGGCAAAGAAGAAAAAACTCCTAAAGATCATCAAGCTCCAGATCCCCGCTGGTAAGGCAACTCCTGCGCCACCGATTGGCCCTGCCCTCGGTGCGGCTGGCCTCAACATCATGGGGTTCTGTAAAGAGTTTAATGCAAAGACGCAAGACAAGGTAGGTGATGTTCTACCAGTTGAAATCTCTGTCTATGCAGACAAGAGTTTCGATTTCATTACGAAGCAGCCGCCGATGGCGCAGCTGATTCTAAAGAGCATGAAGCTTGAGAAAGGTTCCGGCGTTCCAAACCGTGACAAGGTGGGTAAAATCACCCGGTCGCAGATGGAAGAGATCGTCAAAGTGAAAATGCCAGATCTTAATTGTGACACTGTCGAGTCGGCCCTGCACGTTGTAGCGGGGACCTGCCGATCGATGGGTGTTGACGTTGACTGGTCATAAAACAGGAAAGAAATGGGTCGTAAGAGCAAGCGATTTCGGGAGATAGCTGAAAAGGTCGATCTCAACAAAGAGTATTCGATCGAAGAGGCTATCGCTACATTACAGAGCTGTCCGTCGGTCAAGTTTGACCAGACGGTTGACGTGGCTCTGAAGCTTGGTGTGGATCCACGTAAGGCAGACCAGCTGGTCCGCGGCACGGTGTCGTTACCGAACGGCACCGGACAGACCGCGGTTGTGCTTGTCTTGTGCAAAGGTGACAAGGAGAAAGAAGCCTTGGACGCCGGCGCCGATTACGCGGGTAGCGATGAGTTCATCACCAAGATACAGGGGGGCTGGACCGACTTTTCGTCGGTTGTAGCAACTCCTGACATGATGCGAGAAGTGGGTAAGCTGGGTAAAATACTCGGCCCCCGAGGCCTGATGCCAACTCCGAAAGCTGGGACAGTGACCACCGATGTGGCCACGGCGGTTCAGGAGATTAAGGCAGGTAAGGTGGAGTTCAAGACAGGGAAAGATGGCGTGATCAACAACGCAATCGGCAAGATCTCTTTTGATAAAGAGCAGTTGACCGAGAACGTTCACTCCTTCATTCAGGCGATTTTGCGTGCGAAACCTTCGGGTGCGAAGGGGCAGTACATGCAACGTCTATTCCTCTCTTCCACAATGGGGCCTGGCTTGCGTATCAGTTCATCCGAAATCCCGTCGACATAAGGAGAGACCGTGCGAAAAGAGAAGCAATTACTCCTAGACGAGATCACAGAGAAGCTAGAGGGTGCCGAGACGGTTCTCCTCACTCGCTACGCGGGACTTAAGGCCAATGCGGCCAACGATTTCCGCTCAGCACTCCGCCAGACCGAGAGTGAGCTAGAGGTGGTGCGCAAGCGCGTACTTTTGAAGGCTTGTGTCGAGGCTGGAATTGAAATTGACTCCGCCCTATTGGACGGACACATCGCTCTTGTCACTTCTACTGGCGACTCAGTCGCTGCAACGAAGGCGGTCTACGCCTTTGCAAAGGAGAGCGGCGCTACCATTGAGGTGTTAGCCGGACAGGTGGCAGGGGTACTCTATAATGCAGAACAGATTGAGAAGCTGTCGAAGCTGCCCGACCGCGATACGATGCGATCGCAGTTCCTCGGTCTACTGGAGGCGCCAATGGCGCAGACGCTTTCTACAATGGAAGCGCTGCTCACCAGCCTTATGCACCTGCTAGAGAACAAGAGCAAACAAGCAACTTAAGAAAAAGAGAGGGAAGATCGTGGCTACAATGGAAAAAATGGTGGAAGAACTCAGCAAGCTGACCGTTCTGGAAATGTCTGAGCTGAAGACAGCTCTCGAAGAGAAATGGGGCGTTAAAGCAGCTGCAGCAGCAGTTGCTGTTGCAGCGGCTCCAGCTGCTGCCGCAGAAGCAGTCGAAGAGGCAACCGATTTCGAAGTTACTTTGACGGAGTCTCCTGCTGATAAGAAGATCGCTGTCATTAAGGTGGTTCGTCAAGTGACTGGTCTTGGGCTCAAAGAGGCCAAGGAGCTGGTTGAGGGTGCGCCGAAGGTTCTCAAGGAGTCCGCTCCTAAGGCTGAAGCTGACGAGATCAAAGCGAAGCTCGAAGAGACAGGTGCTAAGGTACAGCTGAAGGGTCTCTAATTGAGGCTAATGAGCGGGTAGGCAGATCCGATAGAGATGATGTCTCTGTCTGGATCTGCCTCCGTGTGTTTCTAAATTTGGACTGGAGTTTAAGAGATGCTAAAAAGGGCGCCTAAGAGGGTCAGCTTCACCGAGAAAGAAGATATCATTGACTTGCCCAACCTGATCGAGATTCAGATCAGGAGTTATGCGCAGTTTCTACAAGCGGATGTGCTCCCAGAGGAGCGCACCGGCGTAGGACTGCAGGAGGTGTTCAATGAAATCTTTCCGATCAAGTCGTACGATGAGAAGACAATCCTCGAGTTTCTCTCCTACAATCTAGGCGTTCCCAAGTATTCTCCCGAAGAGTGCATCCGTCGAGGAATCACTTACAACGTCACTTTGAAGGTGAAGTTCCGCCTGACTGATGAGACCGGAATTAAGGAAGAAGAGGTCTACATGGGGACAATTCCTGTGATGACCGACAAAGGAACGTTCATCATCAATGGTGCCGAGCGCGTTGTTGTTTCCCAGCTCCACCGCTCTCCTGGCATCTGCTTTGAACAAGAGAAGCATGCAAAGGGCAATACCCTCTATTCATTTCCGAATTATTCCCTACCGTGGCAGCTGGCTGGAAGCGGCGTTTGACACGAACGACATGATCTACATCTACATCGACCGGAAGAAGACGTCGTCGGAAGATTTTGGCGACAACGTTTATACGGACCTTGGGTTATTCGACTGATGCGGACATCATTGAAGAGTTCTTCACCACCGTCCGTGTGAAGATG
The DNA here is from genome assembly GCA_963739345.1 of uncultured Verrucomicrobiae bacterium. Classification (GTDB taxonomy): domain Bacteria; phylum Chlamydiota; class Chlamydiia; order Chlamydiales; family JAFEGQ01; genus CAVUAA01. Next base: position 114,941 of record CAVUAA010000001.1, read on the forward strand.
CGATCCGAAAAAGAATTTGCGAAACTTGTTGGAAGAATTCTCGCCGAAGATGTGGTTGATGAAGAGAGCGGGCGTTGTCTTTGGAAAAGCTGGCGAGAAGCTCACCACAGCAATGCTTAAGAGGATCAGTCGATGCGGGCATCAATGTTGTACGGATTGCAGAAGATGCAGATGAGACGAGCCCCATCATCAAAATGCTCGCAAAAGACCCGACTGATTCTTATGAGTCGGCGTTAAAAGATTTCTACCGAAAGATTCGTCCAGGTGAGCCTGCGACACTGTCTAATGCTCGTTCTGCGATCATGCGTCTTTTCTTCGATCCGAAGCGATACAACTTGGGCCGAGTGGGTCGCTACAAGCTAAATACGAAGCTTGGTTTTGACGTGAACGACGAAGCCCTCTCACACAGTGACGTTGACCAAAGAAGATGTCGATCGGCGCGCTGAAGTATTTGCATCCGTTTGCGAGCAGGAGATCAAGATGCGGTCATCGATGATATCGACCACCTGGGCAACCGCCGCGTTCGTTCTGTCGGCGAGCTGATTCAGAACCAGTGCCGCATTGGCCTGGCGCGGATGGAGAAGATCATTCGCGAGCGAATGAATCTATTCGACTTCTCAGTCGGATACACTGACACCGGGAAAAATTGTTTCAGCGAAAGGCGTTAGTCAGGGGTGCTTAAAGGATTTCTTCGGCCGATCGCAGCTATCGCAATTCATGGACCAGACCAACCCGGTGGCGGAATTGACGCACAAGCGGCGTCTTTCATCACTTGGGCCCGGCGGTTTGAACCGTGACCGTGCTGGCTTTGAGGTGCGTGACGTTCACTCGAGCCACTATGGACGTATTTGTCCGATTGAAACTCCGGAAGGACCAAACATTGGTCTGATTACATCGCTGTCTTCCTTTGCAAAGATTAACGAATTTGGTTTCATCGAAACTCCTTATCGTATTGTTCGTGATGGTGTGGTGACAGACGAGATTGAATACATGACAGCAGACCAGGAAGAGCGTTGTGTAATTGCTCAGGCTTCTGCGCCGCTTGATAAGCATCAATATGTTTGAAGAGACAATGTGCTGGGCGTCGCTACCGCGGTGAGCCTTTACGAGATTGAGACCGACAAGGTCACCCACATGGACGTCTCTCCAAAGCAGCTGGTGTCGATTGTAACCGGTTTGATTCCCTTTCTTGAGCATGATGATGCCAACCGTGCATTGATGGGCTCGAACATGCAACGTCAAGGTGTTCCGCTACTCAGAGCCTGAAGCTCCGATTGTCGGAACAGGTCTTGGAGAAGCGCGCTGCGCGTGATTCCGGCGCTGTTGATCATTGCCGAAGAAGATGGGATAGTTGAGTATGTTGACGGCTACAAGATTGTTATCGCTCCGAAGGACAACCGCTACTCGAGAAGAAAACCTATCAATCTGAAGAAGTTCCTCCGTTCAAATGCCGGAACCTGCATCAACCAGCAGCCCCTTTGCGAGGTGGGTGACAAGATCAAGGCAGGTGATGTGATTGCCGACGGCCCTGCGACAGACAAAGGTGAGATAGCTCTTGGTAAAAACGTCCTGGTCGCCTTCATGCCATGGTTTGGTTACAACTATGAAGATGCGATCATCATTTCTGAGAAGTTGTTGCGTGAAGATTATTTTACTTCGATCTATATCGAAGAATTTGAGATCACAGCTCGCGACACCAAACTTGGTAAGGAAGAAATCACTCGCGATATTCCCAACGTTTCTGAAGAGGCGCTTGCCAACCTTGGTGAAGATGGGATTATCCGTATCGGTGCAGAAGTGAAGCCAGGTGATATTTTGGTTGGTAAGATCACTCCCAAGTCCGAAACCGAGCTGGCTCCTGAAGAGCGCCTGCTGCGGGCCATCTTTGGTGAGAAGGCTGCCGATGTAAAAGATGCTTCCCTCACTGTTCCTCCAGGAACAGAAGGGTGTTGTCATGGATGTGAAGGTGTTTAGCCGTCGCGACCGTCTGTCGAAGACGGATGATGAGCTGGTTGAAGAGGCGGGCCGTGCTCAAAGAGATTCAGAAGCGAATACAAAGACAAAGCAGGCTGAACTGAGATTGATACGACACGAGCGTTTGGGTGCTCTCCTTCTCAATGAGGAAGCTCCCGGAACCATCGTCCACCGTCAGAACTGCAGAGGTGATTGATCGAAGAAGGGGACGTCGATTCTCCGAAGATGATCTTGAAGATCTCGAGACAGAGAATGTCAGAAGATCTGCTCATGCCCGATAACGACACTTTATGTATGCTCAAGAAGACGCTTGCATCGACTTCGAGCACGACCTGGCAGAGCTTGAGACGACAGCACAAGACAGAACTCGAGCACCTCCGAAAAGGGGATACCGATCTTGAGCCGGGATCATTCGTCAGGTGAAAGTCTATGTCGCCTCAAAGCGTAAGCTGCAAGTGGGAGATAAGATGGCCGGTCGCCACGGAAACAAAGGGGTTGTCTCAAGAATCGTTCCCGAAGCCGACATGCCATATCTTGCAAATGGTCAAGCAATCGAAATCATCCTCAACCCGCTTGGGGTACCTTCTCGTATGAACATGGGACAGCTGTTTGAAACCCACTTGGGTTTGCTGCTAAGCATGAGCGGCATTTATGTGCAAAGCCCGGTCTTTGAAGGGTTCCCTGAAGAGCGGATCTGGGAAATGATGCGAGAAGCAAGGCCTTTCCGAAGATGGAAAGATTCTATCTTTATGATGGATGTACAGGTGAGCGATTTGACTAACTCGGTTGTTGTTGGCTACATCTATATGCTGAAGCTGAGCCACTTGGTGGCTGACAAGATCCACGCCGCGCTCGATCGGTCCTTACTCGCTTGTCACCCAGCAGCCGCTCGGTGGTAAAGCGCAGATGGGTGGTCAGCGATTTGGGGAGATGGAAGTATGGGCGCTAGAAGCATATGGCGCTGCCCACCTACTGCAGGAGATTCTAACGGTAAAGTCTGACGACGTGGCAGGACGAACTCGAATCTACGAATCGATCGTCAAAGGAGAGAACCTGCTGAGACAGGAACCCCTGAGTCCTTTAACGTTTTGATCAAAGAGATGCAGGGCTTAGGTCTTGATGTCCGAGCCGGAAAGTGGTAGCTGAAGAAGTACCGCAGGCGATCGAGCTGCCGCTGGCAGGGGAGTAGATGAATGTGAGAATCAGGAGAACACACAGAGCCAAAATTTGATAAGTTGACGATTCAGATTGCCTCTGATGATGTGATCCGTAATAACTGGTCGCGCGGCGAAATCAAAAAGCCGGAAACGATCAATTATCGCACATTCAAGCCCGAAAAGGGTGGGCTTTTTTGTGAGAAGATCTTCGGTCCGACCAGGGATTGGGAATGTGCTTGCGGAAAATACAAGAAAATTAAGCACAAAGGGATTGTTTGCGATCGATGCGGTGTTGAGGTAACCCTTTCCAAGGTGCGTCGCGAGCGGATGGCTCACATCGATCTAGCAGTCCCTGTTGTTCATATTTGGTTCTTTAAGACGATGCCGTCACGTATCGGCAACGTTCTGGGGATGTCGGCTGCCAGATCTTGAGCGGGTGATCTATTATGAAGAATTATTGTTACTGATCCTGGCCAGACTGATCTTAGAGCAGAAGCAACTGCTCAACGATACCGAATATCGCGAAGCTCAAGAAAAATGGGGCCGAGATGCTTTTGTCGCAAAGATGGGTGGCGAAGCAATCCGAGAATTCTGGCGAACAGAAGACTTTGAAGCGCTCGTCGTCGAACTGAAAGACAAGCTTCGCAAGACAAAGTCCATGCAGGCGCGGATGAAGCTTGCCAAGCGACTAAAGATCGTTGAAGAGCTTTAATTCCTCTGATAACAACCCTGAGTGGATGGTGATGTCTGCTGTTCCGGTGATTCCGCCTGATCTTCGTCCTTTGGTACCTCTGGATGGTGGACGATTTGCCACATCTGATTTGAACGATCTCTACCGCCGTGTGATCAACCGAAACAACCGTTTGAAAGCCATTCTCAAGCTGAAGACACCAGAAGTGATCGTCCGCAACGAAAAGCGGATGCTGCAAGAAGCAGTGGATGCACTATTTGACAACGGCCGTCATGGCCATCCGGTGATGGGTGCGGGAAACCGTCCTCTCAAATCACTTTCTGAAATGTTGAAGGGAAAGCAAGGACGTTTCCGTCAAAACCTACTCGGTAAGCGGGTCGACTACTCGGGCCGTTCCGTGATTATTGTCGGACCGGAGCTGAAGTTCAACCAGTGTGGTCTGCCTAAGCAGATGGCGCTTGAGCTATTCGAGCCGTTTATTGTAAAGCGACTAAAAGATCTTGGGTTATGTCTACACAATTCGCTCTGCAAAGAAGATGATTCAACGACATGCCCCAGAAGTGTGGGATGTGCTCGAAGAAATCATTAAAGGGCACCCGGTGCTGCTCAACCGCGCGCCGACTCTTCACCGATTGGGAATTCAGGCGTTTGAACCGGTTCTGATTGAAGGAAAAGCGATTCGTGTCCACCCACTGGTTTGTGCAGCGTTTAACGCCGACTTTGATGGTGACCAAATGGCTGTTCACGTTCCTCTCTCTGTCGAGGCGCAGCTTGAAGCGAAGGTGCTGATGATGGCGCCTGATAATATTTTCTTGCCCTCATCGGGTAAGCCAGTGGCCGTTCCGTCGCAGGATATGACGCTTGGGATCTTTACTACTTGATGTGTGATCCGCTTTACGATCCGGAAACGGTTGGGAAGAAGGTGAAGGCATTCCGTGATGCAAACGAGGTGTTGTTAGCTATGCGCGCTGGCGGTAGCTACAACACAGCGAATCTGACGGATGGAGAGCAGTACGACGACTTTGGTCGAGGGCTCCACCTTCACGAACGGATTAAGCTTCGCTTCCCGATGGGATTATTGAAACGACGCCTGGACGGGTTCTGTTCAATCAGATCGTTCCAGAAGATCTCGGTTTCCAAAACTAAACCTTCCGCAAAAGCGGATCTCTGAGTTAATTCTTGAGTGCTACAAGAAAGTGGGCCTAGAGGCAACAGTGCGCTTCCTAGATGATCTGAAAGGATTGGGTTTCTGGCGGCGACGAAAGCTGCCGCGTCGATGGGAATTAAGGACATCGTTGTTCCTGAGAACAAGGAGAAGATGCTGGACGAGGCGCAAGAGCGTGCCGACAAGGTTAAGAAGCAGTACGAAGATGGAATCATCACCGACGGTGAGCGAAAGTCGAAGACGATTAGTATCTGGACCGAAGTTCGTGAAAATCTTTCTGAGCAGCTGTTTGAGTTGATTAAAGAGGTGCAAGACTACCGTCTCAACCCACTCTATCTGATGATGGACTCAGGGGCCCGTGCTAACAAGTCTCAGGTGAAGCAGCTCGGAGCGTTGCGCGGACTGATGGCTAAGCCTTCTGGTGAGATTATCGAATCGCCGATTACGGCCAACTTCCGTGAAGGGTTGTCGGTTCTTGAATATTCAATTTCGTCGCACGGTGCCCGTAAAGGGTCTCGCGGATACGGCGTTGAAAACCGCCGACTCCGGGTACCTCACACGTCGTCTTGTCGATGTTGCCTCAAGACGTGATTATCACTGAAGAGGACTGCGGTACGCTCAACGGCATTGAGGTGACCGCAATTAAGCAAGGGTCAGGAGGAGCTTCTTCCCCTCAAGAGCCGTATCTACGGTCGGACCATGTGTGACGACATCCGCATGCCGGGTGATAGCAGCACAATTCTTGCTCGAGCAGGTCAGACGCTTACCGCCGAGCAGGCGGAAGTCGTTGACGATGCCGGGATCGAAGAGGTGCGCATTCGTTCTGGTCTCACTTGTGAGGCTCGACGGGGAGTCTGTTCGAAGTGTTACGGCACTGACCTCTCTAACGGTCGGCCGGCCAGCCTCGGCGAGGCGGTTGGAACGATTGCTGCGCAGTCGATTGGTGAACCGGGAACGCAGCTCACGATGCGTACCTTCCACACCGGGGGAATCGCAGCTATTGCAACGACGCCGGAACTCGTTACCGAACTAGACGGGGTGCTTGTTTACGTCGATCTCCGGACTGTGGAAAATAAAGAGGGCCATTGGATGGTTCTCAATAAGAACGGAACGCTTCACATTGTCAGAGATGAGGGACGGACCCTTGCGGAGTGCAAGAAACTACTCGCCTCGAAGTCAATTGAACCGCTTCAGAGCTTCCCTGTTGAACTGGGCACCAAGATTCTCCTCGCCGACGGGCAGCCGGTTAAGGCTGGCGGCAAGGTGGCTGAGTGGGAACAGCACAGCATCCCGATTATCTGCGATAAGCGGGGTTACATCCGCTACGAGGACCTTGTTGAGGGGATCTCGACAGAGCGGGATGTCAATAAGCAGACCGGGGCGATTGAGCTTCACGTCAAGCAGCACCGTGGCGAGCTTCACCCTCAGGTCGATGATCTTCGCTGACGAGAAGGGTGAAGAGCTTCTTGGCACCTATGCCATCCCATCGGGGGCCATCATTGACGTCGAGGAGGGACAGATGACCGGTGCGGGTGAAGTATTGGCCAAGCTTCCAAGAGCTGCCATCCGTACCCGTGACGTAACGGGGGGACTTCCCCGTGTCGCTGAACTGTTCGAGGCGCGCCGTCCAAGAGACGCCGCCGAGATCGCCAAGATCGACGGCACGGTTGACTTCCGTGGTGTGCAGAAGAATAAGCGCATCGTGGTGGTCCGTGATGAGCAGTCGGGGATGGAAGAGGAGCACCTTGTTCCTCTCGCCAAGCACTTGATCGTTCAGTCGGGCGACAGCGTGATTAAAGGGCAGCAGCTCACTGAGGGTCTTGTTGTTCCGCAGGAGATTCTCGACATTTGCGGCGTCCGCGAGCTGCAGAAGTACCTCGTCAACCAGGTTCAGGAGGTCTATCGTCTCCAGGGTGTCGACATCAACGACAAGCACGTCGAGATCATCTCACGTCAGATGCTCCAGAAGGTGCGGGTCGTCGATCCGGGCGACACCATGATGCTCTACGGTGAGGAGGTTGATAAAGGTGACTTCCACGAGGAGAACTCCAAGGTGATGGCAGAGGGTGGTAAGCCTGCACAGGCGCAGCCGGTCCTTCTTGGAATCACCAAGGCCTCCCTTGGCACCAAGTCATTCATCTCCGCTGCATCGTTCCAGGACACCACCCGTGTCCTCACTGATGCAGCGTGTGCTGGAAAGACCGACTACCTCATGGGTTTCAAAGAGAACATCTGCTTGGGCCACATCATTCCGGGCGGAACTGGCTTTGTAAAGCACGTGCACGTCAAGGAGTTCGTCGACCGTGAGGCTCACGAACCCCTCGTATTTGACTTTGATAGTGTGCCGGCTGCATAAGACTTTTTAGGAGGTCTTATTATGACTGGACGTATCATTGGTGCCGTAATTGCGATCATCATCGGGGTCATTCTCGTGTTGAGCAATTACGGCCTTCTTCCCGAGAATTTCGATATTCTTAGGCTGTGGCCCCTTCTCCTTATTGTTTGGGGTGGTTGGGTGCTTCTCGCTACCGCTAGAAGGAAAAAGAACCAGTAGCTTTAAGCCAGTTCGTTCTGTCCGCAAGCTTCAACTTCGCCACTTTTAGGGCCTGGCGGGTGTGTTGCATAAATACCGATTGTACGCCTTGCACTGGCATTCGGCCCTGGATGCGGAAGCAGACGTGCGCCCCTACTCGCCCGAGTATGTGACGCACGTCTGCCACCGCACCAGAACCAAAGCCCAGCACAATGCGTATTTCGGATTTATGCAACACACCCGGCCTGGCCCTAAAAGTGGCGAAGTTGTTTATGCGGCTGTTTATGAACGGATTACGTCTTAATTTTTGCTTGATGGTGGGGTGGTATAATAGGGGTCAGGGGGAAAGAGGATGGCCGAGGTACCGCTAGGGGCAGTCGATTTTAAGTTCAGCGGGTTAGGGGAGCGGGTTGCCTACGAGGCGAAGCGTTCACACCACTGGTATGACGTACCTTATTCGGTGTTCGCTACTGCGTTCGCCTATTTGCGCGGAATACGTGATGCCGAGGTGGATACGATCAAAGAGACGAAGAATCTGGTCCGGAGGGGGACGCAGGTGGGACCGTCGACGGTTATTGGCTGGGCAAGCTATCTGGACCGGAAGAGGCCCAAAGGGCGGCCATTCATGATGGTAACGGGTTGGATTCATCCGGAGGCGAGCCAGAGTCTAGCTAAGAATGAAACAGCGGAAGCTGTGCGCGATAAGGCATTCGAGGTGCTCGAGGGAGAGTTTGCAAAAGCGCCAAAGGATGGTTTGGTGTTTGTTCCGTTAATCGTTGGGCAAGGGCTACTTGAGGTGAATCACATCGTCTGGGTGACGGCAGACCTCGAGACTAGCCAAGTTGAGTACTACGATCCAAAGGGAATTGAGCTGAAGGAAAATGGTGGGGAGAATCACCTGGTGGCGGGGGTGATTGCAGCGCTGATGTTTGTCAGTGGGTTCAATGAAGTGGTGCAGAATCCGGTGCGCCACCAATACGACATCAATAACTGCGGGGTTCTGGGAATGGGCTATCTCTCGCGTCGCCGACGCAAGGATAAGACGTTTGCCGATTTTTGCTTGGGCAAGGGGGCCAGTCTTGGTGAGATACGTACGTGGATGGCTAAGGAGATGCTGGAGAACCAGCCGGTATTCGAGGAGGGGGAAGAGTTGATGGAGTTTCAGATTTAGCATGGAAGAAGTGACGTTCAAGATTGAGAAGTGGAATTGGGAGATCGGCGACAAGGCTAAGCAGTCGCATAGCTGGACCGATGCGTTGGTTTCGCTTGTCTCGACAGCGAAGGAAAGAGTGCTAGGACGAAAGGAGGGGTCCAGGTTGTTGACGGGAGGAGCTGAGATAGGGCCGTCGGAGGTGGTCGCCTGGGCCAAACACCTCAAGACGGAGGAGGGGAAGCGGGACTTTTCTCTGGTGGAGAGCTGGCTTCATCCTCTCTCGAGTAAGACGCTGGCGAAGAAGAGCGCCGAAGAGGTGGCCAACGCGGCCGCTGACATTCTCAAAGAGAGTCTCAAGGAAGCACCGGAAGGTGGCTTGCTCTATGTGCCGCTGATCATCGGGGGAGAGGGGCTGTTTGAGCCCCACCACCTCGTGTGGGTGACGGCTGACCTGGAGATGAAGCGGGTGGAATATTACGACCCGAAAGGAACAGGTCTCGAGAACCAGGAGAGTGCGTCGTACCGACTGGTTACAGGAGTGATAGCAGGGCTGCTTCGTGTGAGCGGTTTCAAGAGAGTGCGGGAGAATCTGTTTCGCCACCAGAAGGATATTCACAATTGCGGCGTCTTTGGCATGTTTTACATGGACAAAAGGCGCAATGAGTCGTTTATCACGTTCATTCAGCATAAGGACTGGGATATGCAGGACGAGCGTCGCCTGATGGCAGGGTTGATCCAGTCACACGGCGGCTCTGAGACGTTGATGAACTTCTGATTCGAGCTTGAGTAGGTCGGCAGTGAACTTCCGAATTCCATCTGAGAGCTTTTCAACTGCCATCTGATTTTCGTTGTGCATCCAACGCATGGTGGCCTCGTCAGGGGCCATTTTTTCTTGATTGGGATCGGTTTCCATGGTGGGGGTGAGCTTGGGGGTGATTTCTCCTTCGGTATCGCGTAGCTCCTGGAGGAATTTGGGGGCGATGGTGAGAAGGTCACAGCCGGCGAGCTCTAGGATTTCTCCCTTATTGCGGAAGGAGGCACCCATGATCTCGGTGCCGTAGCTGAATTTCTTGTAGTATTTGTAGATGCGGCGGACAGAGAGGACGCCGGGGTCCTCTGCGGCGGGATAGGACTCTTTGCCGGTGGACGCTTTGTACCAGTCGAAGATGCGGCCGACGAAGGGGGAGATGAGGGTGGCATTGGCTTCAGCTGCCGCAGCAGCCTGGGCGAGGCTGAACATGAGGGTCATATTGCAGTGGATACCCTCTTTTTCGAGCACTTCGGCGGCGCGGATCCCCTCCCAGGTGGAGGCGAGCTTGATAAGGATCCGTTCGCGGGAGAAGCCCTGTTCTTCATAGAGGGCAATGAGCTTGCGTCCTTTTTCGATGCTCCCTTTTGTGTCGAAGGAGAGGCGGGCGTCCACTTCTGTGGAGACGCGGCCGGGGACGATGCCGAGGATCTCACAGCCAAAGTTGATGGTGAGTTTGTCCATGGTATTGAGCACTTGGTTGTGGAGACTGCCCCCTTGCGCTTGCCCCCACTTTATCGCCTCTTCGAGAAGATGCTGATATTGGGGCATCTGAACGGCGGCGTAGATGAGCGACGGATTGGTGGTCGCATCGGTCGGTTGGTATTGCTTGATCGCCTGGATGTCGCCGGTGTCTGCGACCACGGTCGTCATCGTCCTGAGAGACTCTAATTGGTTCATCTATTCCCTTGTGGCATCGACCCGAAAACGGATCTCAGTCTTCTTCCCATCAATTTCTAAGGTAAGGACTGAGTTGAGCCGAGTCAAGAGAAGACGAAAAGGAATTTTCACTTCCTGGCCGTTGACGTGGACGGCGACGGAGGCTTGGGAGAGAATATCTTCGGATTCGTGAAGCTGGCGGCAGAGCGCTTCGAACTTGCGGAGGTGAGCCTGGAGAGACTCACTCTCAAAGGCATAGCGCCGATCGCAGGTGGAACAGGTGGTGCCGCGAATAGGACCAAACGCGGAGAAGGAGACCGGCTCAGCACACTCAATGCAGGCAAACTCGAGAACGGGATATTCCATGCAAACAAGTGTAGCATTTTGGTGGGAAGATGGCTACACTGTCGCCAAATCCATCAGAACTTAAGGAGTGAAGCCAATGCCTACCCAATCGCTCGACACGGGAAAAGAGAAGATTCAAAAGATCTGCGACGTGTTGCGGCGGGAGGCGATCGAGCCGGCTGAGGAGGAGGTGGCCCGTATTGTGGGAGGCGCCCGCAAGGAGGCGGAGCAGATTTTAGCGAACGCTAAAGCTGAGGCGGAGGCGCTTGAGAAGGGTGCACGGGAGAGGATCGCGAGTGAGCGGAGCGTCTTCAAGTCGTCGATTGAGCAGGGGGTGCGGCAGAGTGTTGAGACTCTGCGGCAGCAGGTGGAGCAGAAGCTTTTCTACGGTGAGCTGGCAGAGACGGTGGCAGCAGCAACGGGCGACCCGAAGCTGGTTGCCTCTCTCATTAGTGCAATTGTTGAAGCGATTGGGCGAGAGGGGATTGAGACCGATCTGACGGTGTTGATTCCGAAGACGGTGACGGTCGATGAGGTGAATGGTCTGTTGCTCGAGCAGGTGGCGGCGAAGCTGAAAGGGGGGGTGCAGGTGGGTGATTTCGCTGGCGGTACTCAAATTCGGCTGGTCAATCGGCAGATCACGGTCGACATGTCTGACGAGGCGCTTCAAGAGCTGATGGGAAGATACTTGAGGAAGGACTTCCGGGCGATTCTCTTTGGCAAGGGGGTGTAGGTGGGTCCCTACTATTTCGTAGGCTCCAGCTTGCCAGCGCTGACGTTTGGTGAGCCGCCCGATATTGAGTTCCAAGAGGTGACCCACCTGTTCGAGGAGAATTTGAGGGGGGACGATCTAGAGCAGGTACGGGTGCTCCGCCGACTGATCGATCTCTACAATTTCTGCAGCTACATTCGGGGTGAGCCGCTCGATCCACGGGGGAATTTGTCTCACGCCGAAATGGAAGAATCGAAAGTGACGGGGGTGGGGATTCCCGACTATGTGCAGCGTTTCTTTGAGACTTATGAAGGGGACGAGGAGCGGGTTCGCAATCTGGGTGAGCTGATTGCCACATTTTTCAATCGGGAGTTGGAGGGGGCGAAGGGTTTTTTAAGGGACTATTTAAGGTTCGAGCGAGAGTGGAGACTGATCATGACGGCGTTTCGGGCGAAACAGCTCGGAAGGGATGTGGTGACAGAGCTACAGCACGAAGATCCAAACGACGATGTGGTGGCGCAGATCATTGCGCAAAAGGATGCAGAGACGTTTGAGCCGCCGAGCGGCTATGAGGCGCTTAAAGCCATTTTTCTGGAGCATGCGGGCGAGCCGCGCGAGCTCCACCGCGCGCTTGAGTTTCACCGATTTTTTACCCTTGACGAGATGATGAAAAACGAGATATTCTCAACTGGCTTTCTGCTCGGCTACACGGCCCAGCTAATGATCTGTGAACGACTTCAGGAGATTGAACAATGACCGATGTAAAGGGAAAGGTGGTCAATGCATTCGGCAACCTCCTACAGGTAAAGTTTGACGGGGAGATTCGTCAGGGCGAGGTGGCGATGGTCGAGATGGGCGAGATCAAACTGAAGGGTGAAGTGATCGAGGTGGCGGGGGGCGAGGCGAAGGTGCAGGTGTTTGAAGATACTCGCGGCGTCGCTCTTGGGACTGAGGTGAGTTTCTCCGGCGATCTGCTCGAGGCTGAGCTTGGACCGGGATTGCTCACGTCGATCTACGATGGGTTGCAAAATCCGCTCGAAGAGGTGGCTAATGCTGCCGGCCTGCTGTTGCCCCGTGGCCTCTACATCAAGCCGCTCGATCGGACTCGCCATTGGGACTACACGCCGACCACTAAGGTGGGTGACAAGCTCCGCCGGGGTGATAGTTTTGGTTACACATTGGAAGGGCGTTTCAAACACCGAATCATGGTCCCATTCAACCGCTATGGGGAATACACGGTCACTTCGGTGGTGTCGGCCGGTTCCTACACGATTGATCAGGTGGTGGCGAAGGCAACCGATGAGAAAGGGGTGGAGCATGAGTTTACCATGGTGCAGAAGTGGCCGATCAAGGGGGCGATGCTTGAGGGAGAGAAGATTCGCGCTTCGAACATGCTCAAGACGGGTCTCCGCATTATCGACACACAATTTCCAATTATGCAGGGAGGCACTTTCTGCACGCCGGGGCCGTTTGGTGCGGGAAAGACGGTGCTTCAGCACCACTTAGCGAAATACTCAGATGTGGACATTGTGATCGTCTGTGCCTGCGGCGAGCGAGCGGGTGAGGTGGTGGAGGTGCTCCGTGAATTTCCTCATTTGGAGGATCCTCACACGGGTGAGTCACTGATGAATCGGACGGTGATCATCTGCAACACCTCCTCAATGCCGGTGGCGGCGCGGGAGTCATCGATCTATATGGGGGTGACCATCGCCGAATATTATCGGCAGATGGGACTCAATGTGTTGCTTCTGGCCGACTCGACCTCCCGCTGGGCGCAGGCGATGCGAGAGATGTCGGGTCGCCTCGAAGAGATTCCGGGCGAGGAGGCATTTCCCGCCTATCTGGCATCCCGTATTGCAGAGTTTTACGAGCGATCAGGTGTGGTCCAGCTAAAAGATGGGTCGACCGGTTCGGTCACCATTGGCGGAGCGGTTTCGCCGGCAGGAGGAAACTTCGAAGAGCCGGTCACTCAGTCGACGCTGGCGGTAGTAAGCGCCTTCTTGGTCTGTCACGAGAGCGTTCAGATGCCCGCCGCTATCCGGCGGTTGATCCGCTGATTTCATGGTCGAAGTATATCGATGGGGTTGGGGTCCAGCTTGATCGGGAAATTGGTACCGAAGGGTGGGGTGGTCGGGTGATGAAGGCGGCTGCACTTCTCAAGGAGGGGGATGAGATTGGGAAGCGGATGGAGGTTGTTGGGGAAGAGGGGACCGCTCTCGAAGATTTGGTCTCTTACCTGAAATCGGAGCTCTACGACTTCGCCTACCTTCAGCAAAATGCGTTTGATAAGGAGGATGCTTACTCGCCTCTGGCGCGGCAGCAGCCTCTTTTTGCAATGGTGAACGAGATTTTTGACACCAAGTTTGCATTTGCTTCGCACGAGGAGGGGCGCAGCTTCTTCATTGAGTTGCAAGATGCAATCAAGAACCTCAACTTCACTCCGTTTGAGTCCACCGAATATCGGGCCAAGCACAAAGCGATCAAAGACAAAATCGAATCGAAGCGACATCACTTATGAAGAAAGTCTACGACAAGATCCAAGATATCCGGGGGAGCCTGGTCACTGTAAAGGCGGAGGGAATTAACCTCGGCGAGTTGGCCAAAATTGATCAGAAGGATGGGCGGAGCACCTACGGCTCTGTTCTCCGCTTTGAGAGAGATGAGGTGACGCTGCAGGTGTTTGCGCCGACGCGGGGTATTTCGACTGGCGACCGGGTCACTTTTTTACGTCGGCAGATGCAGGCGACCTATTCCCACCAGTTGATGGGGCGGCGGCTGTCGGGCTCTGGAGTGGCGATCGATGGGGGACCTGAGATCGTTGGCGAATCAATTGACATCGCCCAGCCCTCATTCAATCCGGCGAGACGGGTGGTTCCGCGCGAAATGGTTCGGACCAATATCCCGATGATCGATCTGTTCAACTGCTTGGTGAAGTCGCAGAAGATTCCGATTTTCTCGGTGCCGGGTGAGCCCTACAACGAGCTATTGATGCGGATCGCCAACCAGACCGATGCAGATATTGTGGTGATCGCTGGGATGGGATTGACGTTTGACGCCTACCAGTCGTTCATCGACAACGCCGAGCAGGCGGGCTCAATGGACAAGACAGTGATGTTTGTCCATCGGGCCACTGATCCGGCGGTTGAGTGCGTGCTGGTGCCAGACATGGCGCTCGCCTGTGCCGAGCGGTTTGCGATGGAGGGGAAGAACGTATTGGTGTTGCTCACTGACATGACGGCGTTTGCCGACTCGCTAAAAGAAATCGCCATCACCATGGACCAGGTGCCATCGAACCGGGGTTATCCCGGCTCTCTCTATTCTGATCTCGCTGCCCGCTATGAGAAGGCGGTCGACATTGATGGGAGCGGCTCGATCACTATCGTCGGTGTCACTACCATGCCGGGCGGCGACGTCACCCACCCGATTCCTGACAATACTGGTTACATTACGGAGGGGCAGTACTATCTCCATGACGGGGCGATCGATCCTTTTGGATCGCTCTCCCGCCTCAAGCAGCTGGTGATTGGAAAAGTGACCCGTGCTGACCACGGCAACCTGGCCAACGCGATGATCCGTCTCTACGCTGAATCGAAGAAGGCGCGCGAGCGGCAAGGAATGGGCTTTAAAACCTCCCGCTGGGATGGAAAGCTGATCGCCTACTCCGAAAAATTTGAGTTGCAGATGATGAACCTCCAGGTGAACATTGCACTGGAGGGGGCACTCGACCAAGGGTGGAGAATCCTCTCCGAGTGTTTTGAGCCGCACGAGGTGGGGATCAAGGCCTCTCTCATTGAATCGTATTGGCCAAAAGGATAAATGGCACAGATCAAACTGACCAAAAATGAGCTGCGCGACCAACAACATCGCCTCTCTCAGCTGGAGAAGTATTTACCCACGCTCCAGCTGAAAAAGGCGATGTTGCAAGCAGAGGTGCATGAGGCACGGCTAGAGGTGAAGGCTAGGCTTAAAGAGGAGAGTGGCCTCGTAGAGTCGGTGGAGCGCTTTGCACCCCTCCTAAAAGAGCGGATGTCTCTCGATATGCACGTCGTTTCGACGGTGAAAGCCGTTGACAAAAGCTATGAGAACATTGCCGGCGTTGAGATCCCGTTTTTTGTCGGCATCAGCTTCGAAGAGATCCACTACACCCTTTTCGACACCCCCCCTTGGGTGGACGGTGCCATTTTGATCATGCGTGAGCAAAAAACCGCCGAGGCAAAGACGGCAGTTGCGCGGGAAAAAGTGGATGCGCTCTCTGAGGAGCTGCGTCAGGTCTCCATCCGGGTCAACCTGTTTGAGAAGATTCTCATTCCACGGGCCCAGCGGAACATCAAGAAGATCAAGGTCTTCCTCGGCGACCAGGAGTTAGCGGCCGTCTCTCAAGCCAAAGTGGCCAAAGCCAAGATCATCGAGCGAAAGCGTGAGGCGGCAGCATGAGAAAGGACGTCAAGAAGTTCCTCTTTATCGGCAGCGCTGAAGACAAGGCTCGCTTTTTCGAGAAGGCGCAGCGAGCGGGCATCGTCGAGTTCATCGACCCCTCACTCCAGCGGAGGGGCGACCACCCGCCTGAGGTGGTACAGCTCATTCAGGCCAACAAGGTGCTTCGCGGTCTCGCGCCCGTGCCGCAGGAAGAGCTCGAGGATCACTCTCAAGCCGATGTGATCGCTCATAGGATCGTCGAGCTGCATGACCAACAGATGTCGCTCGATGAAGAGAAGCGGGTGCTTCGACAGGAGATGGAGCGGATCCACCTCTTCGGTGACTATTCGATCGACGACATTGCCTTTGTTGAAGAGCATGGACGGCAGATCCAGTTCTTCTCTGCCAAACACCCCACCAAACTCGACATCGCGGCTGAGCCCACACTCCTTTACGTCGGCTCCGATCACGGCCTCGACTACTACGTCTCCATTTCAAAAGAGCGGCGGGCATACGACTTCCTCACCGAGATGCGAATCGAAAAGCCCCTTGGGGATTTAAGGCGGCGAGCGGCCGGGATTGACCGTCAGCACAGGGCAATCGAGGTAGAAATCAAGACCTACGCCAAGCGGAAGGTCTTTTTGGAGCACGTGCTCATTGACCACCTCAACCGGCACAACCTTCTTTCGGCGCAAGAGCACGTCCACCACACTCTTGGCGATCAAGTTTTTGCTGTTGAGGGGTGGGTCCCTGTCAACAAGCGCAATGCTTTGGGCAACATCACCCGCTCCACCTCGGTCCACCATCTCGAGGTGCTCATTGAGCCAGAGGACCACGTCCCCACCTATCTCGAGAACAAAAATCTAGCTCGCGTCGGCGAAGATCTCGTCCACATCTATGACAGCCCCGGCATCGAAGACCGCGACCCCTCCCGTTGGGTTCTCTGGTTCTTTGCCCTATTCTTCTCAATGATCTTGGCCGACGCCGGCTATGGCCTCCTCCTCCTCCTCGCCAGCCTATTTATGGGTATTAAGCTATGGAAAAAGGGAGGGTTTGCTCGTCGCTTCACGAAGCTTTGTTTGATTCTGTCGGTCTCAACGATTGTTTGGGGCTGTTTGACCACCGCCTTCTTTGGCATCACCCTCGCTCCCGACAATCCGTTGCGGAAGATCTCTCCCACCTCGTGGCTCGTTAAGGAGAAGGTGGCCTACGTTCTTGCCCATCCTGACAGCTCCCTCTACCAGGAGTGGGTCGATAAGTATCCGCAGCTGGCCAGCTTTGACACCGTCGATAGTTGGATTGCAGGGGCGACCAAGATCCGAGAGGGGACCGTCGTCTACGACCTATTCGATAATTTCTCCGATACGATCATGCTCGAGCTAGCGATCATGGTTGGGGTCATCCACCTGATGCTCTCGTTTATTAGGGTGATCGATAAGAGTTGGGCTGGCATCGGCTGGATTCTTTTTATGGTCGGAGGGTACCTGTTTTTCCCCTCGATTCTCAAAGCCACATCGATGATCCATTTCGTCCTCGGTGTTCCCGAGGCCGCCGGTGCGGCCGACGGGCTGCAGCTGATCTATATTGGGCTTGGCTCAGCCGTTGTGCTTGCCCTCATCCAAAAGCGACTTTCCGGCGCATTTGAGTTCGCCAACGTAATTCAAGTATTTGCTGACACTCTGAGTTACCTTCGATTGTACGCCCTGGGGCTGGCCTCTGGGATGATGAGCGCCACCTTCAACGACCTTGGGATGAAGGCGGGCTGGATTTTTGGTATCCTCATTATCATCGTCGGCCACACCATCAACCTCAGCTTAAGCATCGTTGGCGGCATTATTCACGGACTCCGTCTCAACTTCCTCGAGTGGTACAGACATTGTTTTGATGGGGGCGGGAAGATGCTTAAACCTCTTAGATTATTCACTTACAAGTAAGGAGAAACTTATGGCTCTCAATTATGATATGGTAGGACCGGCCCTCGCCTTAGGCCTTGGCTGCCTCGGCAGCGCGATTGGATGTGGCATCGCCGGCATGGCGTCCCACGGCGTCATGAGTCGTGTGGAAGAGGGGCACGGCAAGTTCATCGGGATGTCCGCATCCCCCTCATCACAGTCGATTTATGGCTTTATCCTCATGCTTTTGATGGCAGGAGCTATCAAAGAGGGGACCCTTTCAGCCCTCTCCGGCATCGGCATCGGAGCCGCCGCTGGCAGCGCTATCATGGTTTCTGCCATCTACCAGGGGATGGTTGCCGCCACCGGCATTCAGGCTGCAGCTAAGCAGCCCGCCATATTCGGGAAATGTTTTGCCGCCGTCGGGATCGTCGAATCGTTCAGTCTATTTGCCTTTGTCTTCTCCCTATTGATTATCTATTGATCAAAAGAGGAGCTCGGTGTACACTTCCCCTGAACCCTATGCGAAGCTATCCGATTTCGGTGGTAACGTGTATGAAAAACATTAGGAGAGCCAGAGTGGCAAAGAAACTTTACGTCGGAAACCTTTCATACAGCACGTCGGATAGCGACCTGCAAGAACTTTTTTCACCCTTCGGCGCTGTTGATTCAGCACGTGTGATCACTGACCGTGACACCGGCCGATCAAAGGGCTTTGGCTTCGTCGAAATGGCGAATGATGCTGAAGCGCAAGCAGCCATCGACAGCCTTAACGGGCAAGAGACTGGCGGCCGTAGCCTTACTGTTAACGAAGCCCGTCCTCGCGAGGAGCGTGGACCCCGCGCAGGCGGCGGTGGTGGTTTCGGTGGTGGCGGCGGCGGACGTGGCCGTTACTAAATTTTAGTAGCAGCTAACGCTGATAAAACCCGTGATTGCTTCGGCAGTCGCGGGTTTTTTTTGTGCCCAAATTGTCACATTCTGGGACAGTCCCCAATGCGGACAATTTCCAAATTGTCACAATTGGGGACTGTCCCAGAATGTGACAATTTGAGGTTTGCGGGTGGTTGAAGTATGGGAGAGGATATGGAATATCGGGTGGAGAGAGATACGATGGGGGAGGTGGAGGTGCCAGAGGGCGCCTACTACGGAGCCCAGACGGAGCGGTCTAAGCAGAATTTTGTCATTGGGACGGAAAGGATGCCGCTTCCTGTTATTCATGCGTTCGCAATTCTGAAAAAAGCGGCGGCGATGGTGAATCGGGATTTGGGGCTCCTTGCTGAAGAGAAGTGCCAGGTGATCTGCGATGTGTGCGATGAGATGCTGACGGGGGGGCTGGACGATCAGTTCCCGCTGGTGGTGTGGCAGACGGGGTCGGGTACGCAGAGCAACATGAATGTGAATGAGGTGATTGCCAATCGGGCAATCGAGAAGCTGGGGGGGGAGAAGGGGAGCAAGAAGCCCATTCATCCCAACGACGATGTCAATATGTCGCAGTCGTCCAACGATACGTTCCCAACAGCGATGCACATTGCGGCGACGTTGATGATTCAAAATCGCCTGCAGCCAAATATTGGAGCGCTAAAGGAGACGCTAGCGCGGAAAAGCGAGAAGTTTGCCGACCTGGTGAAGACGGGACGGACCCATCTGATGGACGCAACGCCGGTCACCCTGGGTCAGGAGTTCTCCGGCTATGTGACCCAGCTAGAAAATGGCCTGACCGCGGTGGCCCATACGTTGGCCCATCTCCGACAGCTAGCGCTAGGAGGAACCGCGGTGGGGACCGGTCTCAATACCCACCCTGAGTTTGCGGTGCGGGTAGCCAAGATGATCAGCCAGCTCACCGGCGTTCCATTTGAGACAGCGCCCAACAAGTTTGAGGCATTGGCCGCACACGATGCGGTGGTAGAGGCGTCGGGTGCACTAAAAAGAGTAGCGGTTTCGCTAATGAAAATCGCAAACGACATCCGGTGGATGGCCTCTGGCCCCCGCTGCGGCTTCAACGAGATCACGATTCCCGCCAATGAGCCGGGCTCGTCCATCATGCCGGGGAAGGTCAATCCCACCCAATCTGAGGCACTTACCCAGGTGTGTGTCCAGGTGATGGGCAATGATGCGGCGATTGGCTTTGCCGGATCCCAGGGCAACTTCGAGCTCAACGTCTTCAAGCCGGTGATGATCTACAACCTGCTCCAGTCGATCCGCCTTCTCGCCGATGCGTCTCTCAACTTCAACAATAAGTGTGCGGTGGGAATTGAGGCGAACGAGGAGACTCTCGCCTACTACTGCGACCGCTCGCTCATGCTCGCCACCGCTCTCAACCGGGAGATTGGCTATGAGCAAGCAGCAAAGATCGTGAAGAAGGCCCACGCCGAGAACACCTCCCTAAAGGAGGCAGCCCTCGCCCTTAAGCTCCTCTCAGCCGCCGACTTTGACCGGATTGTTGACCCCAGAAAGATGATTCGCCCCGCGTAGGTAGATAGCGATCGCAAATAAGGCGATCACTCCCACGCCACCGAGGATGTGGGGCAGATACGAGCCCGACTTTGGCGGGCTAGCGTCCTTTTTCTCGCCATTTTCGACGCCGATCTCCTTAGTGTCCTCGTCTAGGGCTGTAGATAGCTCAACGAAAGCGCCATTGAGTAGGAGGTCTCGTATTTCTTCCGTTGGCCTTAGTTCGTCTTCCGCATTGCGGAGCGCCTCCAGGAGAGTTGGAACATTGAGCACCGTGTTTTGAAGGATCTCTGCCAGCTTAGGGAGTCCGCAGAGCTGAGGATTTTCCTCGAGCTGGTTGATTTTATAGCCTTCTCCAAGGTCAACGGTCTTTGTCCAATTCGCGGCATTCTCCACGCTTATACACTCTTTGACCTGCTCGCTAATCGTTGCGTTGGGGTATTTCAGATTGGCGATATTGAGGACCCGAGTGAAGGCGTGTGCGACCGTGCTCCCTTGGTCTGCGTTGTTGTTGTGCACCCCTTTATCGCCTCTTAGGTGGAGCTGGCAGAAGACATTGACGGACCATGTTTCGCTCGTCTCATCCTTTTCCGGGAGCAAGCAGTGACCCAGCGTTTCGTTGAAGAGCTTCTGTAATTCGTTGGCAAGTTCCTTATCCTCTGTGCGGCAGGCCACCTGAAGCTTCACTACCTGATTTGGGGGGTTTGCATTGACGATATCGACTTCCATGAGTTTCTCCTTTATCTTTACAAGAAATTATAGCAGATCTATTTCAAGATGTCAAGGTTTTTAAGTGATTAATTATTAGGAGATCGTGAGTTGATGGCGTACTGGAAGCGTATATTAAGTCATTCCATTTTATGGGGTTGGAGCGCATAGTGGACGGATATGCGTGTTTTAGGATTGGCGATTGTTCTGTTTTGTGTGGGGTGTTGTGGCTCTGGGCCGCTGCGGGTGCGGCATGTCTATTTAGATCCGAGGCATCTGGCAAGTTCGCACGTGGAGACGCCCGATCCAAGGAAGTGCAGCTTTTATGGGCAGCAGCTGATCATCAATTGGAAATTGCCGCAACAGTGTCGCTGTTTGGAGGATCTGCACGTGCTGCTGACAGTGCGGTATGGGACGCACGAGATGGACGAGGTGAAAATTCCGATCTGCCGTCTGAGTGGACAGCATGTCTACCGGCTGATGGCGTGTGAGTATCGGGAGCGGTGCGGGATTGTCACCTACAAGGTGGAGATCGTGGGCAATGGACAGGTGCTCCACACCTGGAACCACCAGGTTTGGACCGAGTTGATTGAATTCGAGGAGATATGATGCAGGGAATGGCAAGAGATTTGCTCGGCGGTGAGCAGTGGCAGCTGAAGTTGGAAGCGGGTCTGGGAGAGGGGTTTCGGATCGAGCGGTGGAATGGTGCGTGTCGGATTGTGGCGAGCACACCGCTGGCGTTGGCGAGCGGGGCGGCGCAGGTGGATTTGCGGAGTGGCGAATATCAGCCGCGGATGAAAGACCGAGTGCTCTGGCTCGATGGGCTCTACACGGTGCCGTGGGGGCGGGGGACCAGTTTGGGATTGCCGGCAGAGCTGGTGGATGGACGGGCCGATGGGGCCTATCAGCTGGCCAAAGGGGTGATTGCTCTTGGTTACAACACCGTACTTTTGGGGAGTCGGACGGAACAGCGGCAGTGTCGCTACAAGTCGGCGGAGGCGCAGCGGCTGATCGGTGAGCTGCGTAGGTATGGCCTCAAGGTGTGGGTGAAGTTCGATGGCCCGCTTCCAAAACGGCTGCCGGCGGTTGACGGGGTGGTGTGGATGGAGGAGCTCGAGGAGGATCGGGAGCACACGCTTCTTGAGCAGTTGGTGCTGGACGAGCGAGTAGTTCAAGCAAAATTAGGGGACGGGTGTCGGCTGATCTACACGATCGCCGCTGAGGAGGAGGAACTTGAGCGGCACGCGGAGTGGCTGGAGGAGTTTGTCGACGAGGTGGGCGATGCGACGTCGGTCGCCTTCTCGGCGCTGTGGGGTGATCCGCGTGAGAGGGACCGTCCGTTGAGTCCAATTTGGGAGGCACTTCGTGCGACCCCTGATGTTTCGGCGACGCCCCTCTTGCCGGTGATCGATGCGAGAATCGACCTGCTCGACCGGGTTCGCGCCCGCATGCACCGTCATCCGTTTGGTGGGATGATTGTCCTTGCTGACCAGCTTCCGCAAGAGGGGAGCGTGGCTCATTGCGCCCTCTGGTGCGCCGGCATGCTGCAATGGCGCGATCTGGCTGCTGAGCTTTTAGAAGAGGACTGGCGCCGCCTTTTCCCTCAGGATGAACCGGCGGCGGTCGAACCTGTGCTTGAGGAGGAACGCGTAGAGGCTCTTGTATGAGAAAGGCTTTCCTCGCACTTTTGTTTGTCGTTCGGCTTTCGGCTTTTGTTACAGCGGTCGTTGATGGGGAGGTGGGCTACCGGCGAGATCATCTCCGGTGGAGCATCGGTGGAAATGGGGTCGACATTCTCTCCGAACTCACCTACCGCAATGTCGACATTGTCGAAGGGCGGGGCGAGGTGGAGGCGGGTTTTCTTTGCTGGCTCGTTCGAGCCCGCGGCGCCACCGGCTATATCTTTGGAGGCACTGAGCAAGATAGTGACTTTAGGCAATCGGGTCGTCTCAACGAGTTTAGTCGGTCGATCAGTTGCTTGCGGGGGATGAGTAACGATCTAAGCATTGATCTGGGCCAACGTTTCTCACTCGGCCCCGCTTCTGCCACGCTGCGCGCTGGGGGGGAGTGGCACCACCTCTACCTTAAGAGCATCGACGGGTTTCGCACCATCCCTGAAAGGGTGCGGGTGGTCGACACCACCTATCGCGCTCACTGGGCTGCCGCCTATGCGGCTCTTCAGTTTCAGGTCTATCATCTCTCTCTCGAGGGGGGCATTCACCTAGGTAGCTACCTCGGCTTTGGCGACTGGAATCCTCGCCACTTCCGCCACGCAGCCCTAGCCTATGGCTTCACCCTCGACGGCGCTCTCCATCACCGCCTCTGCGGCCCTCTCTTTGCGGTCGCTCGACTTGGCGGCGCCTACTGGCGCACCCCCTCAGGCTATTACAGTGGCGGCGGCCGGCTCAACGAGGCTCAGTGGAGCTCGGCTCGCGCCTCGCTTGGTCTGTTAGTAGCAATATAGAATTTAATTTTATTGTATTTTTGAAGAACTGTGCTATACTGATTTGGCAAAAGGAGGCAAGAGATGGAAGTCGTTTTTTTTACGCGGAATACACCAGCCGACAAGTGGGTAAGTAAGCAGCATGTAGAAGATAAATCTGAGAGATACCGCCATTTTTGCGCGATCTCTCAATACGTTTTTCACAGATATATTACAAGTCCGCCAATGAAGTCCGTTCTCAATTCGCTATCTCGGGACACAATCGTGGGCAAGTACTCTTTGATCATTGGTGCGCCGCTCACGCTTATTGTCGCAAGTTTGCTGGGATGGAATCGTCTCGTTTGTTTGATCCCTGGGGTTGGCGGGGGGGCGATTTGGATGATAAAGGCATCGGAGCAATCGGAAGTTCTCAGGAACGTAAAAGGGCTTCTCGAAAGCAAGGATGGGAAAGACCACTTCAGGCCCGAGGAGCAGGAGATAGTTCGCAATCTATACGGCATGTTTACCGAACGAGTGGGCACTAAGGGCGCAGTTGGGGTGTGTAAGAGCACTGACGTTAAAGCCACAACCAACTCGTTTCCGCGGTATGTCATCCCCTCGTGGGCGTATTCCGAGGATTAGATTTTGGGGTTGAGCGGTTTGTCGGTGAGGAAGAGAGAGGTGTTCACCTAGGCAGCTACCTCGGCTTCGCTCTGATCGTCTAGATGCGCTGCTTGATCGGCTTCCCGCATAGGTAGACCGGCGACAGGTCGCCCCCTTTTTCACGGTAGGGGAAATAGAGAGTCTCGTCTCCGACGAAGATCACCTTGCCCTCTCCGAGCTTGGTCACCACGAGCTGGCCATTGTCGACGGTGAGCACCCGACGCTCGTCCTCGAGCGTGATCTTCCTGATATCTCGTTTGGTGGCTTTCTCTATCATCCGCTTCAGTTGTTTGAGTGGGCTGAAGCTTGCCTTTTCCAGCGCCTCGTCGATTCCTTCCGCTTTTAACTCTTCGAGGCTGTTTTTGGCCGACTCAACCTTTTCCGTTTTCATATAGAGGGCGTTGAGCGTCTTGTCGTTGGGAAACGGCTTCTTCCGCTGGATGTAGTAGGTGAGCGATTTTGTCTTCACGTCTTCGCCCTCTTTGGAGGGGAGTGAGGGGATGTCAATCACCCATTGGGGAGCCTCCCGCTCGTCGACCCGCGCGGCGTCGAGCCTCCACCTCTTCTCTGTTTTGACGAGAGTGAAGGTGATGGTGAGCCGTTGGTGGGCGACGCAGATCTCTTGTTCCGCAATCGTCGACCGTCCCGCGATGGTCACTTCGACCTCCGTTTCGGAGAGCCTGCGGATGGATGTTGAGAGCTCTTCAACATCGCCGCAATGGAGCTGTGGGACAGCAGCGATTTTAAAGGCACTACTCCCACACTGAGACAGGCACACTTGCAAGGCGCGGTGAAGTGGCCAGTCCTCGCCGGAAAATTCGTCAAGAGCTCCAAGCAGTCGATGCCCCATCGACATACCTGGTCGTACGGGAAAAGCATCCCCATCTTCGAAGGAGATGTCTACGTTGCGCCGGCGGTATTTGATGAAGTCATTGTCGAAGTAGACCACCCTCGCTTCTAATTCCCCCTCCTGGAGAGCGACCCGTTCCAGCCGCTGACGCAGTTCGGCAAACGCTTTGGCGATGCTCCCCATCACCTGACGGTTGGGTTGCGAGATTTGTTTGTGTTCGGGCGAGCGGCATTCAAAGAGGTTGAGGAGGCGGTGATCGAGCTCGCTGAGTCGATGCCAGTCGGCCCCCTCCAGCTGCTCGTTCTTATCAGCATTGGCGTTCAGATAGCAGAGGACCGTCGGATTTTTGATGTCCTCATCCTTTTTTCGCAGCTCCGCATGCTCGCTTAACAGCATACGTAGATCTATCCGCCCCATCTCAAACCCGAGCTGAAGTGTGCGATACGGGGCGAGCAGCTTGTCTTCTTCCTCGTGCTTGGTGGTGATTAGATCCATCCACTGTTTTTCGAATTCCTGTGCCAATGAACTCCGTTCGACCCTCTCTTCGATCTCTAGGAGCTGCGCAATGTCCCCCTCCATCTGATGGATATGCTCCGCCAGACCCTTCTCGAGCTTTGCAGGGATCAGCACTTTTTGAAGTTTTTTGAACTCAGTTAGCAGCAGTCGTCGCCGCTCGGGATGGCTCTTCTCGGCTTCAAGTCCGATGAGTTGCTCGAACTCAAGCGTGCGGCAGCGAAGCAACAGCCGCGACAGTTTCCTGCACTCTTCTTCGAAAGGACTTTCGTCGAATAGTTGCCGCTGGATTTCGTGGGTGTCTGCTAGCTCTTTCCTCAGGTGTTCGATCGCTTCTTCTTGCCGCTTTCCAAGATCGTCCCGGTAGTCGGTGAGCCAACCTTTGAGTTGCTCTTCCAGCATCTCCTGACCGACGGTCCGATTGAGAAGGTTAAGTAGCCGGTGCTGGATGAGAACGGTCAGTAGTCTGTCGGGTTTGCACTGTTCTAGGGAGGCGTGCTCGATGGCAAAGTCGCCGTTTTCATCGAAGAGAGAGGTGAGGTCATACCGTTCGGGGCGGCCGACGATGATGGTGGGTGTGAACATGATCTTACCAGAGAGCGAGCAGCGGATCCGTTTGAGAAAGGGGTCCTCGCTCACATACTTTTGGAAGAGCTCCTCAATCGCCTTGATAGTCTCTTTTTTGACCTCCTCCTGCCGCCAGACCTGGTACTCCTCTTTCCCCTTGAGCACCTTTTTGGCCACCATGTGGCCTCCTCCGATGCCGCCGAGCCCTCCGATCAGGAGACCAGACGCCGTCCAAAGGGCGATCCCTACCGGACCGGTCGCCAGCCCTAGGAAAAAGGCGATCACAAAAGCACCACCTGCAAGTGAAATTCCGCCCGCCGTCCCTCCAATGGCCTTGCTGGCCAAATTGACTTTCTTGACTAGCTCTTCAAAGCCTCCTGACTTCTTGAAGGACTCAAGAGCCTGCCCCTGAAAGGCATAGCATCGATTAGAAATGAATGTTTGGTAGCTTGGAGGTTCCATCGACAAAAAGGCTACCATCAACAAAAGATATTAATCAATGGGTAGTAAAATCTTTAATCTATTGACGAGTAGCGGTTTAAGTGCTATAATTTTGTCTAAAACTGGGGGGGTATGAGTAGTTCAAGTACCACGTTTGTAGAAGGCGGTTTCAATTGGATGCCGAAATTGGAGGAGCACATGCCGACGGTGCTTAAGGTGAGTGCATGTGTGGCCTTTTTGAGCGCTGTGGCGGTGGTCTGGCGCGGAGAGAGCTGGCATGTGCCGCGTATGGTGGCGATTGCACCGGTTAGCCTCGGCGTGGCGTTGGGATTGAGTGGTCTTCTTCTCGAGAGTGATTGAAAAGGGCGAGTAGTGTAGTCTTCTGGCCCTATGTTCTTAGATTCTCTAGAGGCGTGGCTCAACCAGGTTGGGCAGTGGGTGTGGGGGCCGGTGCTGGTCGGGTTGCTGATCGGCACGGGTGTCTATTTCACGTTGATTCTGAGGGGAATTCAATTTCGACAGATCGGACGTGCGTTGAGGCTGACGTTTAGTCGGAGTGAGGCGCGCGGTGAGGGGGACATTACCCCGTTTCAGGCGTTGACGACGGCGTTGAGCGCAACGGTGGGGACGGGGAACATTGCGGGCGTGGCGACGGCTGTGGTGATTGGGGGAGTGGGGGCTGTCTTCTGGATGTGGGTGAGTGGCGTGGTGGGGATGGCGCTCAAATATGGTGA
The DNA here is from genome assembly GCA_963739345.1 of uncultured Verrucomicrobiae bacterium. Classification (GTDB taxonomy): domain Bacteria; phylum Chlamydiota; class Chlamydiia; order Chlamydiales; family JAFEGQ01; genus CAVUAA01. Next base: position 142,015 of record CAVUAA010000001.1, read on the forward strand.
GGCGTGTCTGGCCGTGAGGTTTCGGACGATCACCGGTCGGCGAGAGATGGCCGGCGGTCCAATGTATTATATTCAGAATGCGCTTAGTTGGAAGTGGCTGGCGGTGCTGTTTGCGCTGTTTGGTTTGATGGCGTCGCTTGGCGTAGGCAATATGGTGCAGGCTCATAGTATTGCAGATGTGTTGGATGCGACGATTGGGGTCCCTCGTTTGCTGACTGGAGTTGTGCTGGCGTTTGTTTTGGGTGTGGTGATTTTAGGGGGTATTCGGCGAATTGGTCGGGTGACCTCAATTTTGATTCCAGCGATGGCGCTATTTTATGTGCTGGCCGGCCTGGCTGTGTTGGCGGTGGAGTGGCGATCGGTGCCGGGGGCATTTGGGTTGATTTTCAAGGCGGCGTTCACGGGTCAGGCGGCTGTGGGTGGATTTTTTGGGGCGTCGGCAATGATGGCGATGCGCATTGGGGTGGCGCGGGGCATTTTTTCGAATGAGGCGGGAATGGGAACGGCGGGGATTGCTGCTGCTGCAGCCAAGACGGAAGAGCCTGGACGGCAAGCACTGATTGCGATGGTGGGACCATTTATCGATACGATTATTGTGTGCACGGTGACCGGTTTGGTATTGACGGTGACGGGGGTGCTCGGGACGGTGACGATGAATGGTTCGTTGTTGAATGGCGCTCCATTGACGGCGTTAGCATTCGGATCGGCGTTGCCGGGCGGCGCGGGGATGGTCGCTTTGGGGCTGGTTGTCTTCGCCTACTCGACGATGGTGGGATGGGCCTATTATGGGGAGAAGCTGCTCGAGTTTCTGGTGGGCGATCGGTTCCGGTTGGGCTATCGTATTTTCTTCTGTCTCCTGGTGATCGGCGGTGCAATGTTACCGCTGGCAGCGGTGTGGGGTTTTGCCGACATTGCCAACGGCTTGATGGCGCTCTGCAATCTGGTGGGGATGATCGGGTTGGGGGGAATTGTGGTGTCGGAGACACGGATCTATCTTGGGGGGAAGCGTGCTGTCAGCGATTGAGAGTGTGCGTAATCTGATTTGGGGCCCATGGCTCATTGTTATCATTCTGGGGACAGGTCTTTATCTCACTATTCGGTTAAGAGGCGTGCAGTTCCGGTGGCTCGGCTATGCGTTGAAACTTGCTTTCATTAAGAGAGATGATGAGTGTGAGGGGGACATCTCCCACTTTCAGGCGCTGATGACGTCGCTGGCGGCGACGATCGGGATTGGCAACATTGTGGGGGTGGCAACGGCGCTCTCGACAGGGGGCGTGGGTGCCCTTTTCTGGATGATTATTGCCTCTCTCATTGGTATGGCGACAATCTACGGGGAGGCCTTTTTGGCCATCCGCTTCCGTCACCGCGACAAACGGGATGAGATGGCAGGTGGGCCAATGTATTATATCCCGTGGAAGTGGTTGGCGGTGATCTTTGCAGTTGCGGGGAGCTTGGCCGCATTGGCAACCGGTAATATGGTGCAGGTCAACTCGATTGCCGATGTGCTGGTGGGGCAGTTTGGGATGGAGCGGTGGATCGTTGGTGTGGTCATTGCGGTGCTTGTCGCCATCGTTTTATTCGGTGGGATTAAAAACATTGGCCGTGTGGCGGGGGTTTTAGTTCCGGTCATGGCGATCGCCTATCTTCTCGGCGGTCTGGTGATCATCATTCTCAAGCTCAATCAGTTGCCGGCGGCAATTGTCCTTATCCTCGATTCAGCCTTCACCGGCCAAGCGGCAGTGGGGGGCTTTTTGGGAAGCACCGTCATGTTGGCCATTCGTCTGGGCGTCTCGCGAGGCCTCTTTGCCAGCGAGGCGGGCCTTGGCAGCTCGCCCATCGCCGCCGCCGCCGCCCGCACTGATACCCCCGGTCGGCAGGCGCTGATCAACATGACCAGCGCTTTCCTATCCGTCTGTATCGTCTGTACAGTCACCGGTCTGGTCATTGCGGTGACAGAAGTCCTGAGCAGTGGAATGACCGGTATCTCTCTCACGGTCGCTGCCTTCGACTCTGTGATTCCCTACGGCCGCTACATCGTCATGATTGGCGCCACTCTCTTTGGCTATACCACTATCCTTGGGTGGGCCTACTATGGCGAGCGGTGCACCGAGTATCTCTTTCATGAGCGGAGTATCTGGATCTACCGCATCCTCTATGTGGCGGTCATCATCCCCGGCGCTGTCCTCGACTTGGAAGTGGTGTGGGGCCTCGCTGACATCACCAATGCCTTTATGGCCGTCCCCAATCTCATAGGTCTCCTGGCCTTAAGCGGTCTCCTCGCCACCGAGTCTCGTGCGTTCTTGCAGCAGGTTCGTCAGGAAGAGACTTGAGCGAGTTTTGAGGTCACTTCGTCGAGCTCTTTTTCAGCTTGTGAGAGCATCTGCTTGGTGTTTTGGACGAGCGCTTCGGGCGCCTTGTCGGTGAAGGCGCGGTTGGAGAGGCGGCCTTGGATGGAGGCGATTTGCTTTGCGAGCTTTTCTCGCTGTTTCTCAAGACGGAGTTTTTCTTGCTCGCGCATTTCGGCCGGAAGGGGAACGAGGATTTTGACATCTTCAATCATGGCGGTGGCGGAGAAGGCAAGCTCTGGCTCGCGTGAGTGGAAGGCAATGTCGCGCGACTTGAGAAGGGCGGGGATGAGGTGTTGGTGCTCCTGGATGGTCTGGAGGGTGTGCGAGGAGGCGGTGGCGACAAAGAGGATGTCGGTCTCGATGCCAGGTGGGAGGTTCATCTCACCGCGGATGTTGCGGACAGTGTAGATGACCCGCTGGAGGAGCTCGAAGGCGGCTTCGACGCGGGGGTTGATGTCAGCGGGGGTGATCACTTGTGGGTAGGGAGCGACGATGCAGGCAGAAGAGAGGAGAGCAGTGATGCACTCAACGGTGTAGGGATCTGCCCGCCCTGGCATCTGAACACCTTTGAGGTGCTCTTGGAGGGCGGAGAAGAGCTCTTCTGAGATAAACGGTGCCATGGGGTGGAGGAGGCGGAGAGCCTGCGAGAGGGCAATGACGAGAAGCTTCTGCTTGTTCCGTCGCTGCACTTTGGTCCCTGTCTTGCCAAAGAGAACGGGTTTAGCCACCTCGACGTAGTAGGCGCAAAAATCTTTCCAGAAGAAGTCGTAGGCGGCAGTGGCGGCGTGGTCGAAGGCGTAGTTGGAGAGGTGGTCGCCGACGGTTTTAGCGGTCCGGTTGAGAACGGAGAGGAGCCACTTGTCTTCGAGGGAGAGCTGGTCGAGGGTGAGCCCTTTGGCAAATTCTTCGGCGGTGAGGTCTTCTAGATTCATGAAGGCGAAGCGGGCGCCATTCCAGATCTTGTTGGTGAAGTTGCGGAACTCCTCGAAGCGGCGGCGGTCGAGATCGATCTGCATGTTTTGCGGACCACTTGCACAAAGGGCCATCCGCATCGCGTCGGTTCCATATTCACCGATGATCTCGTAGGGGTCGATCACGTTCCCCTTCGACTTGGAGAGCTTCTCCCACTTCGACTTCACACCTTTTGGCAGCGGTTCCCCTTTGTCGTAGGCGATCCGCTCTTTATTCGAGACATAGGTGATGCCCCCATCGGGATTGTCCCGCCAGTAGGAGTGGCCGTAGATGAGGCCGTGGAGGAAACTCTCTGGGAAAGGAACTTCGCCCATCGCGTATTCGCCCATCATGATCATCCGCGCCACCCAGAAGAAGAGGATGTCATGGCCTGTGACGAGGACGGCGTTGGGGTAAAACTTCTCAAGCTGCGCCGTCTCATCAGGCCAACCGAGCGTGCTAAAGGGCCAAAGAGCGGAGGAGAACCAGGTATCGAGAGCATCGGGGTCTTGTACCCACTTCTCAGGGTCGGGCGCCTCGCCTGTCCCATCCCAGCAGATCATCTCTTCTGGATTGGACTTGTTGTACCAGATGGGAATCCGGTGTCCCCACCAGAGTTGCCGGCTGATGCACCAGTCGCGCAGGTTGTCGATCCAGTGGAAGTAGGTGTTGTTCCAGCTCTGAGGAATGAGCTTCACACGGTCATCCGTTACCGCCGCATGGAGCTTCTTCTTGAACTCTTTGGTGTCGACAAACCACTGCTTCGACATGTAGGGCTCGATGACCGCTTTTGAGCGGTAGGAGATGCCCACTCGCTGGGTGTGTTTCTCCTTCTTCACGAGAAGGCCCTGCTTTTCAAGCTCTTGAGCCACCGCCTCGCGCGCCTCTTCCATCGTCTGGCCAGCGAAGGGGCCGCCGATCTCGTTCATCCGCCCGTCGGGTGTCATCACGTTGATCAACGGCAGGTCGTGTCGCATTCCGAGCTGGTTGTCGTTGGGGTCGTGGGCGGGGGTGATCTTCACCACCCCCGTTCCAAACTCCCGCTCCACCATATAGTCGGCCACCACGGGAATGTCCCGGTCGGCGATTGGCAAGCGGATCATCTTGCCGACGATTGACTTGTAACGCTCATCTTCGGGGTGGACAGCGACCGCTGTGTCGCCGAGCATTGTTTCGGGGCGTGTCGTCGCCACCACCACCTCGCCACTTCCATCGGCGAGTGGATAGCGGATGTGCCACAGATGCGTTTCCCGCTCAATGTACTCCACTTCATCATCGGCGAGCGCTGTCTGCGTCACCGGATCCCAATTGACCAGATAGTCGCCCCTGTAGATCAGCCCCTGATCGAACAGTTTTTTAAAAATCGTCTGAACGGCCCGCGATGCCTTGTCGTCCATCGAGAAGCGGTAGTGGGCCCAGTCGCACGAGCAGCCAAGCGCTCGGAACTGATCTTTGATTCCCTCTTCCTTCTCACCCTTCCACTGCCAGACGTGCTTGAGAAACTCCTCCCGCGAATAATCTTTTCGCCGTTTCCCCTCCGTCGCCATCAGGTGTCTTTCGACAACCGTCTGCGTTGCAATTCCCGCATGATCGCAGCCCGGAACCCACAGCACTTCCATGCCGCACATCCGTTTCCAGCGAATCAAAATATCTTGAAGGGTTGAGACCAACGCATGGCCCATGTGCAACGCCCCCGTCACATTGGGTGGCGGCATCACGATGCAATAGGGATCCTTCTCTGATTCGAGATCGGCCTCAAAAAACCCTTCGGTCTCCCAAAAAGTGTACCACTTGGCATCGACCGCTTTGGGGTCGTATCGCTTGTCTAATTCAGGCATGTGCAAAATCTTAACCCACCGCACCATCTATCCGCAAGCGCAGTACGACCATTGAGTAGCGACTGGTTCGTCGCTACTCATCGTTAGCCGTGTCGGTGTATTGCTAGAGCTCTTTGGTCTCGTCAGTCTTTTTGGTCTTGTTCTTTTTGGTCTTGTTCTCTTGGACCTTGTTCTCTTGGACCTTGTTCTCTTGGACCTTGTTCTCTTGGACCTTGTTCTCTTGGACCTTGTTCTCTTGGACCTTGTTCTCTTGGACCTTGTTCTCTTGGACCTTGTTCTCTTGGACCTTGTTCTCTTGGACCTTGTTCTTTTGGACCTTGTTCTCTTGGACCTTGACCTCTTCGACTTTGAACTCTTCGACTTTGAACTCTTCGGAGTCACTGGCCTCTTCGGAGTCACTGACCTCTTCGACCTTGGCCTCTTCGGAGTCACTGACCTCTTCGGAGTTATGGACCTCTTCAGATTCAGAGTGACGGAGCTTTTTAGACTCATTGGACTCGTCAGTCTTGGTCGGGAAACGGGCAGCGATTACCAGGGCGAGGCCAGCGGCCACGGCCGATGGGCCAATCCACGTGGCTTGCGGGATATGAAGCCACTTGACTTGAGGAAAGGCACGAGGTGCGAGCATGGTAGCTAGGCCGCATCCGGCAACGATTAACCCGGCGGTTTGCCAGTTAGAGAGTGATGACTGTTGTGTGTGGTCGATCGAAGACATGTTGCTACTCCTTGTTGTTGGGTCGCGTGAGGATAGCGTAAAGGAAGATTAATGGGAAATAGACTCAAATTATTTAATGTGGAGATTGCTGGGAGGCGAGGGTGGGCCGGGGTGTGTTTCTACGACCGTTTGCGTCGCCATGCCCGCATGATCGCAGCCCGGAACCCACAGCACTTCCATGCCGCACATCCGCCTCAAAAAATCTTACGTCTCAAAAAGTGTCACGATTTTTCTAGTGCGGCATGGTAAGGAATCTATTAAATGCCCTCTCGTCCTTCCAGGGTTTTGTGCTTTAGTCGTCGCACAGCCTGTTCAGCTTTCTTGTAGCCATCTTTGGCGGCCTTGCCGTACCAAAGGATTGCTTTCCTCTGGTTGATCTCTGTCCCCCACCCCTTTTCGTAGCACTGTGCCAGCCAAAATCGCGCCTTCCGGTGCCTCTGGTGAGCAGCCTCGCGCAGGAGCTGATAGGCACTCTTGTCCCGATTCCGAACCTCTACAACGCCTTGCAGGTAGAGGCAGGCTAGGTTGTACTTGGCTATTGGGTTGCCCTGTTTCGAGGCGGCGAGCTGCCAGCAAAGAAGGGTGGCAGGTGGGTACCCTTGTCTTGATGCGTGCTCTAGAAAGGCATTGCTAGCGCCCACGTTGATGCTGGTGGGCAGCTCTCGTAAAGCTTTGGCGGCAACGGTTGAGAAGACGGGACAGACTCTGGCGCCAAGGATCTCGATGGCGATCAGCGGTTCTCGTTCGCGCTTGGAGATCTTGAGGCATACATCGCGGATGTCCTTCCATGGGAATTCCCACACAATTTCCAATTTATCCATCCGCTCAATCAACTCATCCAGACTTAGTCGATCGGTAAGGTAGTTGTTGGCAAGCTCAGAGAGGGTGAGCACCTCAGCTAACCGCTTTTGGCCAACGCCTTTCGCCCAGCAGCTTAACAGTTCAAGGTCATCGCTCCCTAGCGAGAGGGGCTGCCTCTTACCCATCAAGTCAATGAGCTGGTTGATGACGAAGAAATTGAATGGCCCCAGATCGTTGGCCTCCGTTTTTTGCCCGTTAAACCACTTCGTATTGACACCGAGGTCAACTCCATCAATTGTGGTTAGCGAGAGGGCATGCGGGTCACTCGGTTGGCATTTCCACTCTTCGAGCTTGGCAGTCGGCCGCTCAGGTGATAGATCTTTAATAAACCAAACCTTTTTAATCTCTTCCATTGAGAAACTCCGAGTAGTACAAGGAAGTGAGTTTATAGAAAGAGAGGTTTAAAGGCGAGATTGGTAGATCCGGGTCAAAGTTCCGACGAGTCGTCGGAGTTGCGATCGTCCCGTTTCCTTTTGAGGAGGCGGTTGCCTAGAGACTTGTTTTTGGGGAGAATGGTGCCGCCATTCAGGAATGCGTCCGCCAACTGATCGAGTGCTGGTCCGTGATTCTGCTGGGCTGACTTGATGGTCCATAGGGTGGCGTCACAGAGGTCGCTCACTGAGGGCCCCTTGTTGCGAAAATGGGTGGCCAGCTCAAGTTGAGCTTCCGCATCTCCTCCGTCGGCCCGATCCTTCAAGAGGCCGAATGGGGTGAGAATGTCATGGCGAGTTAAGCCGAGATTCTGGAGCAGCCGATGGGCTTCTGGGTAGTTCCTCTTGAGTGGATCTAGGAGCAATTGATTCCTCGTCCATCTACTCAAATCATCGGGCATCTGTGTGAGGACTGTGGCCGCGACGGTTGCGAAGACCGGACCGGAGACGCCGAAAAAGAGGTGTCCGGCGCATTCCATCCCATCTTTTGCGTTGGGTGCACGGCAGAGCCCCTCGTGCAGCTCCTTCCAAGGCGACTCTTTGACGATGTGCAGTTGTCCCATTTGGTTCGAAAATTGGGCGAGTGAGGAGTGATCGGCGAGAAAGTCGCTGGCAAGGAGGGAGAGGGTGAGCACTTCGGAGAGGCGGTGCTGGCCGACGGCTGCTGCGCATAGGCTCACTCGCTTGAGTTCCGATTCTTCTAATGCGATTGGCCACAATCCGTGGAGAAGATCGAGCAGCTGATGGATGGTCGCCAGCTCAAAGTGTGAAAAGATTTTTGCAGACTTAATCCACTTGCCATTGATGAGGGTGGTGAAGCCGTCGGAGCTGGTCACTTTGAGCGCGTACGGATGGCTCAGGCCGACATGTCGCTCAGTGTTGGGTAGGAGCTTTGACCCAGTTTGCTACCCTGACTCGACTCAAGGGTTAGCGAAGTGGTTCAGATACGACCGGAACGCCGACGGCAAGGGTACTCCCTTGCCAAGAAGTTTCGGGAAGTAGATGGGTCGCTGCAGCAGCCCTTGAGTCGAGCCAATTTTCTTAAGTGATTCGAGAGAGGCTGTAGGCTAGGATGGCACTCATGATCCGGATGGAGAATCCGAGTGCAGTGGAGGCTCGAACGCTACGTGGTAGTAGTCCCGTGATGCAGCTAAATGCTGTTTCTACGATCTGTCTCCGACTGCTGATTGCCTTCTCTTCTTCGTCTGTTCGCTTTCTAGTCGAGTTGGGGTGTTTCCTTCTGGCGAGAAGCTCGATGCAAGAGTCCTCTGCAAGAAGATCTTCGAGGTCATAGCAATTGTAGGCTCCGTCAGCATAGAGCTTCGACTGTGGTGGGAGATCGAGCTCCATTTTCCACAGGACAGCAACGTCATTTCTGCATGCTGGCTCCATCGCTACCTCAACCGGTCCTCCCTCACACGTCACAACCATGTGCACCTTGATGCCGCAGAAGTACTGCTGCTTTGACGGAGCGTAGCCGAGGTATTCCTTGCCGAGGAAGAATTTCCGTCGATCAATCCGCTGCTTCTTACAACACTCCACCGGGAAACTGTCCACAGCATACTCAGAGGAGGAGTTGGTTCTCCTGAATATCAGAGCTAGAAAGCGAAATACTGCCGTCCATATCGGCCATGGAATTTTGTGCAGACGACGGTTGAGTCGACTCTCGCTCAAGAGATTGGGAAAGTACCGAGATTGGCGGCAAAACCAACAGGTTTTGCGATGATTTCCACCAAATAATTGTCCGGACATGATCGAGAACGTGATGATTTCAGCTGTGCTCATTCGAGCCTGCTGGTCATCTTCAAACCCCATAGCTTTAATGACTTCGTCGCAAACAACGTAAGTGACAATGATTTGCATATCCATGTGTGATCTCCTTTTTGGGACATTCAAAAAGGAAAAATATACACGGTTTGCCGCAGGACTTCAGCGTTGCACTCATCTGCCACGCATCAGCCCTTGACAAGGGAGTACCCTTGCCGGCGAGCTGCTACGCGACATCTAAGCACAACGCTGAAGTCCTGCGGCAAATCAGGGTAGCAATCTGGGTCTTTGGTTTCTGCTCATCAAAGATGAGCCAAACTAGCCTTCGATTTTCGATCAACTGTCCACGCCTTGGTGTTTGGCGAGGGTGTTGAAGTGGTTGGCTTGGGCTGTTTGGCCGAGGCAAGTGTGGTAGAGGTGAAGCTGGCGGTAGAGGGCGCGCCGCTCAAAGAGGAAGGACTGTTGGCCCCAAGGGCCTTGGTCGGAGATCTTGGAGGTGAGGTGGTGGCCGAGGAGGGCCCAGGTGCGGGGGAAGGGGGTGTCGAGAGCGGCGGAGAAGTGGGCGAGGGCGATCTCTTCCCCTTCGGTGGCGGCGAGGAAGCAGCCGTAGAGGGTGTGGAGGAGGGAGGTGTCCTGGTGGAGCTCTTCTAAGGGGTGCTCCTCGAGGATCTGGCGGGCGGAGTCGGGATCGCCTGCAAGGAGGTAGGCCCAGATTTGGTGGGAGGCGAGACGGCGGGGGTCGTCTGAGCGGTCGGCAAGGAGGTGGACGAGGGCGGTTTGGTTGGTGGCCAGAGCGTGGTCAGCGAGGTGGTGGTAGAGGCGAGCGTCGGCGGTGGGAGGGAGGAGCTCCATGGCGCTGGTTAGATTTTCCTGGTGGCAGCGGACGAGAGGTTGAAGGTGGGTCAAGTGATGCTCTGCAACCAATTTGGCGGCGAGGCGGTAGTCGCCCAGCTCGAAAAGGGCGAGGGTGGCGTTTTCAGGGGAGGCGGGGGAGAGCTCTTCGAGGGTGAGGGGGCGGGCGAGCCAGAAGGCGAGGCGGGTGGCAAACTGGAGGCGGTGGTCGCCTGAGGCGCGGAAGAAGGGGAGGGGCTCCCAGTGCCGCTCGAGTTGCCGGGCGAGGGTTTGGACTTCAGGCTCGTCCCAACGACCGGGCATATGTTGTGCGACGAGGAGCATGAAGCGGTAGGCTGCGAGACGGTCGCGGCGGGAGAGCTGGTGGAGGAGGTGGACCACCTGCTCCTCGAGGGTGGCCATGAGGGGGTGGCCGGAGTATTTGCGGAAGGCGAGCTCAAAGCATTTGGACTCTTCGTCGAGTTCCCCCTGCTTGCGGTAGACGAGCGCTTTGCCGAGATATTCGAGGGGGGCGCCAGCGGTGGCGTGAAGCTTGCCAAACTCTTCGAGGGCGGCATCGTGGTGGTTTTGTTCAAGGAGAGTGACGCCGGCGCGGAACTGAGCGGTTCTCCCTTCATCCCGTTCGGGGAAGGAGTAGGCGATCCGGCGAAACTCGCTCAGCGCCTTGTCGTAGTGGCCTTCAGCGAGAAATGCATCGGGAACAGCTAGGCAGTTCACTTTGATGCTGTAGCTGCCGACGAGGACGGAGAGGTCGTCGACGGCGACGTTACCGTCACGGAGGAGGAGGCCGACGTGGCTACCGGGAAGGGGAAGGTGGCTGAGGTAGGAGAGCTTGAGCTGGTCGTCCAGGTAGAGGCGAAGGCTGTTGTCGACCCGCTCGAGCCGGACGTCGTAGGCTTGCCCTCTTTTGAGGGCAAGCGTAGGTAATTCGGCCACCTGAACAGAGGAGCGGAACAGCTTGATGCCGGGCGCCTGGTCGGAGCCGAGCCAGAGGTAGTATCCGCTATTGAGCTCTTCCCGCTCGGACCTCTCGGGGACGTTCATCAGGAGGCCGATGCCGGTCCCTTCGTCTGCGATGGTGATCCGGCCGGTGAGGCGGGTGTTGCCGGGGAAAGCGTCGCGAGAGACCATCATGGAGACCCACTCGGTTCCCCCCTCACCTCCTGTGAGGGCGACGTTATCGGCCATGTAAATGTTCTCCTGGAACTCCCAATGATCCGCTTGATTGGGATCGAGTGTGGCCAGTTCAAACCACTCGGAGCGCCCCTGCATGTAGTTTTGAAGCTCATGAATGAGTTCGTCGACCGATTGATAGCGGTCGGCCATGTGGGGGCGGAGACATTTCTGCGCCATCCGGGCCAGCTGCCTGGGGACGTTGCGGTAGGGGGCGATTTCGGCTGGATGAACCAGCCGCTCATCCTGTGCGGACTCTCGAAATTTCTTGATGCTCTCCCGTCGAAATGGCTGATGGAGAGAGAGGATTTCATAGAGGATGACACCCAGGGCATAGATATCGGAGGAGAAGGTGGCCTCATGGCCAAACGCCCGCTCGGGTGCCATGTGGAGACGGTCCCAAACACCTTTCCGGCCACCGTCACATCGGGGAGGCTAATGTCGGTCTCCTCTTCCTCCACCCCCTCAATCTCCGGCTCCTCCACCCACTTGGCCAGCCCCCAGTCGAGGATGTACACCTCGCCGTAGGCTCCCACCATAATGTTTTCTGGTTTCAGGTCGCGGTGGATCACTCCGCGGTGGTGGGCGTAGGCGATCGCCTGACAGACGTCGAGCAGCACCGGAATCAAGCTCTGAATCGAGTTCTCTTTGCTCCCTTTCAAGATTGCCTTGAGGGTCTGCCCCTCGATATAGGGCATCGTGTAGAAGTCTTCGTGGATATTGTAGATCGGCACGACGCTTGGGTGGGCCAGCTGCGCCGTTACCCACGCCTCCCTCAAGAAGCGCTGATAGAGCACATCCTGATTAGCTAAGTCTTTCCGGATTCTTTTCAGCGCTACTCTTCTCCGGCAGGTCGAGTCGTAGGCTAAGTAGACCTGTCCCATTCCGCCCTTGGCGATTCGTCGGAGAATTTTGTAAGGACCTATCGTTTTTGGTAGTGCTTCGGGCATCCTTGGATCCTACCCTACGCTCTGGTTTGCCGCCTAGTTGCAGGCGTTCTTTTTGTCGCGTCCGTACTTTCTTGTTGAAGTCGCGACGGGTAAAGATATTCCAGATCTTCCTCGCCGCGGTGATGCCCAGAAGCGCCACTCCAACGGCTAGCATCACCTTGGGGATATCCTCGGATTCGCCATTGTCGGAGGCTGCCCAGAGGAGGCCGATCAAGCCGATGCCGGCAGCTCGCACCACCAGCTCGCTGGTGTCCGCCTTATAACGGCGTCCTGGATCGACCAATGGTAGGGCCATTGAAACGATTGCAAAGCCGGGATGGGCTGCAGCAGCCGGTGCAAGCAGGCGGGTAAAGATCGACATAACGCCGACTTTGGCGGTGGTTTTGAGGCAGAACATCGTCGACCAGTGAATCCCCTCGCGTGTGAGTTTCACCTGTAGACGGAGCGCCTGTGTCGCTAGATCTTCTGCCGCTGGCTGAACCCAGCATCCGAAGAAACTCTCGTCCACTGGTTTCTTTTCGGGCTTTTCGCTCGCTGCGGCTATCAGATGGGAAAAGTTCTTCCAAAGCCACATGTTGGTGTGGAAGCTCCAAGGGGAGACGATTTTCTCATCCACCGTGTTGTAGATCCAGTTGAAGCTGGTGGCTACGTGGTGGTTAACGATGCGCCCCACTCGACTATTCATCACTCGCTTCTCAACGTGCGGATCGGTAGCCAGGAAAGTGGCCACGAGCGAAACTGCGGTCCCGCCGAACGATCCCTGCACCGCCATCGCCACCCACTCGCCGGCCGTAGTGACCCCGGTTCGGTAGGCAAGGCGAACCATCCTTTCCGCCTTTGACTCTCCTTTATGCAGTCTGAAGAGATCGCCGAGCACTGTCACCTGCCTCGGCGTGCCGGCAGCAAGAGCGCCCGCAAGGTGATAGGCGTCATGGGCGGTTCGCTTGACCACGGACAGCTCTTTAGGCGGAGGAGGTCGGAAGATTTTGATGGGGGTGGTATCCAACAACCCGTGATATTGACCATATTCTTGTAAAATCGCGTTTTCGACCAAAGTGCTTCCCCGGTCTTCTGAATCAATCACCTCATCGGCGATCTCATCCATGGCCTCAATCCCTTGGGAAGAGCGCTGGGGGCCTAACAGGCCGAGGTGCCAGGCGAGGCCGGTGGTGCCGCCTATAACTACCAAATATTGGACGGTACGGGAGCTGAGCAATGCCCGAGACAGGGTGAAGGCGGCGCTGGCGATGATGCCGATCGCTAGTGCGTTGAGTGCGCGGTCGGTCAAGGCAGTCGTCAGAGGTTGAAAAGCTTCTTTTTCTGTTCTTCCTGAGATCTTTGAACAATGCATTTTACTTACTCCAGATTACTTATATTAGTTTGCTTGAAAGTATAACAGTTGTTTAACATTCACGCAATCTAAATCATTTTGCATAAAGTAATTACTTTATTTTTGAAAAAAGGGGACAAAATTAGCCGTACTTGGTACCTTGCTTGCTTCAAGAAGGGGTATTACCTAATGAGCTGGCGACAAGGGGTTTGTGGATTACTGGTGGCAAGTGCGGGCCTGTGGGCGCAGTGCGATATGGCGCCGCCGGCACTCGATCTGGAGGATCCGCGGCTAAAAGGGGCGATTGAGCAGGTAGAGCAGTGGGTGGAGCAGAAACGGATCGAGCAGGGAATTCCAGGGGTCTCAATTGTGGTCGTGTGCGGGGGGCAGACGCTGCTCAGTAAGGGGTACGGTTACGCCGATCTGGAGTCGAAGCGCCCTGCAACAGATCGGACGGTTTATCGAGTGGGAGGGGTGACCAAGGTGTTTACCGCCATGATGTTGATGCAGTTGCGTGATCGGGGGAAGCTCCATCTGGATACGCCGGTGACCGAGCTGATGGGATCGTATGCGGTGAAGGCGTGCCCTGGCGAGGGGCCACCTACGGTTGCCGAGCTTGCCTCCCATCAGGCGGGCCTGCCACACGCTCCTCAGACCAATTTTTGGACAGACGGTCAGACGCTCACCGAGATCGATATTTTGAAGACATTGCCCGATACGCGGGCGGTAGTTGCCCGGCAGCGGGAGAGTCACTATTCTCATCTTTCCTATGTGATTTTAGGCCATGCGCTCTCTTTGGCCGCCGACCAGCCCTATTCACGCTACATGTGGAAGCAGATTCTCGAGCCGCTCGGCATGACCGACAGTGCATTTGAGGTGTTGCCGATGATCGAGCCCCTCCTCGCAACGGGCTATACCCGTGATGAGAGCGGATATAGGGTTACCCCGATGCTGACGTGGGAGGGGCTCGACGCTGCCTTTGGACTGATGACTAGCGCTCGCGACCTTGGTCGGTTTTTTGCCCTCCAGTTTGGTCTGCAACCTGAGGTGTTGCGTCCCACTTCGGTCCGCGAGATGCATGGGCCCCGCCACATCTTTCCTGGGTGGAAAAAGGCCGCTGGGATTGGTTGGTATCTTTTTCCACAGGATGAGATGACGGCCGTTGCCCATCGGGGAAGCGCTCCCGGTTTCAAAAGTGAGGTGCGGATGCTCCCCGAGTTGCAGCTGGGGTTGGCTCTGCTCGGAAACCTAGATGTCGGTCAGCGGTGGCTTGGCCTTGTGGCCACGTCGGGCGGTTCCACCACCACCGGCTACCAAATCTTAGAAATTCTTAGCCCCGTTATCGCCGAGATGCGGGCCGAGCAGACGGCTAAGCTGCAGGTAAAAGGCCCAGCGCACGACCTCTCTGAGTATGCTGGTAGCTACGCTCCTGATCGTGGTGGGGCCTTCTTCAAGCCGATCGTCGTCACTGTCGAAGATGGAAAGCTAAAGATCTTTCTCAAGGGGCTCGTCGCTCCACTCGTCCATGTCGAGGGGGATCAGTTCCGCATCGAGGGCAAAGAGACCATTATTTTTATCCGCAACGAGCATGGCGCCGTGACCGGCATCCGCCTCAATGGCGGCGGCTTCCTCTTCCGCCGCCTTAAGGTAGGTTGATCTGCGCCCCTGACTCGACGCCATTTTCCTCTAACCAGCCTGCTGGCATTTCCAGTGCGTAGGCGACCGGCCCTTTCGAGCGGACGCCTCGGCGTGCAAAAAAGCGCCTCACCGGATCGTTGTAGGGGTAGAGGTTTAGATCCTCAATCGTATGCACCGGCCTTTCTGGATCCATCATCTCGGGATAGGCGCGCAGTCTGTGTATTTCCAACACGACTCCCTCCTCATCGAGAAACGCCAGGTCGAGATCCACCTGCACTCCCATCATCCAAAAAGTGCGCCGCTCCACCTTGGGAAAGTGAAAGAGCATTCCCTCTTCCACCACCTCCCGCCCCATCAATCCAAGTTGGATCTCTTCGGGGGTGCGCGCATGCTCCACTTGCAGACTCACTGCTGCTAGAAGCGGCAAAAACCATCCCATCGACCTCTCCTTTGCAGGGAACATTATGAGCTAACATCAGATTGGGGTCAGGCCCCAATCTGATGTTAGCCGATTTTTGGTAACGGATTCATTCCCTTTAAGCAGTGGGCATGAGGGAGATTGTCCCCTAAGCGGTCTCGCTTGGCCTCTTTTCAAAAATAGCCACCGGCAGGAGGATTGCGCCCATGCCAAGAGCACAGCCCGCCGTCAAACCGCTCCCGAATGCGACCAGGCGTGGTAACACAAAACGTCCCACGGCGAGTGCGGTCAGACCTCCCGTAAAACAGTTAACGAATACGAGCGCTCGCAGTGGGTTCGGGCTGGTCCCGCTCCTCATGCGAAAGCTTTTCATCCCGTCCACACGATGAATAATAGCCGTTTCGAGCCTTTCATGCTTCGTTGTTAGCGACCACACGATGTCATCCACCTCCCCGCGGATCTTGTAGGCCACAAATCCTCCTGCTGCAGCGCCTCCGATCAAGCCATAGGAAAACCAGCTTGTGGATTTCATGAGTTGACCGACAATCATACTCGTCATAAAGATGGTTGCAGTCGGAATGCTAATAGATTTTGCGCGTAAACCGGCATAATTCACTGTTTGATATCCTGTAATTGACATGTTACACCTTTCGAGTTGAGGTAGTTCTAAAACTATACGCCAGATCATGAGTTCTGATTGCTCCTAACCAAGATCTTGATAGATAGGCCTGAAATAAAATAGACTCCTTGAGCCGACAAAGCACAGGAGCCTAAAGATGACACGTTGCCGCGCCAGAAACTGGTCCAAGTCTAACCAAGCATTGGTCAATCAGGGAAGCATTATTTTTTGGGTACGGGATAGAGCGGATTGCTCTTGGTATTCCGAACACCGGGGCGCCAGAGGGCGCCCCGCCATCTATTCCAATCAAGCCATCTTGGCTCTGATGATCGTGAAATCCGTCTACGGGTGTGCTTTCAGGCAGCTCCAGGGCCTTATGCGAGACGTTCTTAAAATGATGGACAGTGGATGCGTTTGTCCCGATTACACCACGATTTGTCGGCGAGCGCGCGGTGTAAGAGTTCCGTCTAACTTGCATCGTAGGGGGCCACTAAACCTCGTCTTCGACTCGACTGGCCTGAAGGTATTTGGGGAGGGAGAGTGGCAGGCCCGTAAGCACGGCTATAGCAAACGGAGGGGCTGGAAAAAGCTTCACATCGTTATGTGTGCCGAGACGCAGCAAGTTGTCGCTGCATCGATTAGTGACAAAGATCTGCATGATTCTCAAGCTTTACCAGGCCTGCTGGATGCGGTTAAGTTAAGGGCGATATCGCAGAGGTCATTGGAGATGGCGCCTATGATAGCAAAGCTTGGCTATGAGGCAATCCACCGACGAAGAGCAAAACCAATCATACCTCCCAGAAAAGGGGCCAGAAAGTCCGATGGATCTAATCCCGCCCTACGTGCACGGGATGCCGCTATACACCGGATCCGAGATCAAAAACGGGGGAAACGGCGTTGGAAGGAGGAGGTAGGGTACCATCGCCGCTCCCTTGTGGAGACGGCAATGCACCGCTACAAGGCGCTACTGGGTCACGGGATACAGGCTCGAATCACGGAGAATCAAGTGATAGAGATATCGGTTAAATTGTTCGTCCTGAACGAGATGATGGCCCTACAAAGCTAGAGATGGGAAGGGCTAGAGGGAGCCTTGGTCATTTCTGCAACACGGCCGATCATGATTTAATGCCGTATTTAAAATTATTAATCTATCTGTTGCGAGGGGGCGGAGGTAGTGGGCTGTGGGGGAGTCGGTTAAGGCGACCTGTCAGGAGGGTCAGGCCTGATATTTGGACATTTGTGTGCGCGGATAATTTGGTGACAATTCCTATCACTCAGTACCGATCGGGGCCTGGCCCCGATCGGTACTGAGTGATAGGTAGTGAGCAGTGGGGCTGTTAGTGAGGGCGAGCTGTTCGGGGGTGCCCTGGGCGATGAGGTCGAGGTTGTGCTTGATGATGATAAGGGTGTTGCCCTTGTCAGTGAGGGTGTGGAGGACGGGGAGAAGTTTGGCGAGGTCGCTCTGGTGGAGGTCGGCGGTGGGCTCGTCGAGAAGGTAGAGGGTGTTGCCTTATCAAACCCGGAGGGGTCGTGGTTGATGGCCAGTGGATGGGGGGTTAATTTTGCAGAACACCTCAACTCGTTGAAGGTATGTAGGTTGTGCGCTCAGATAATTTGGTGACAGATTTTTGGTGATGAAGAAGTGTCACCAAATCGACATTTTGTTGATTTGGTGACAGATTTTGTGTAGGCTCTGTGGTAATTCCTTTTGGAGGATCAAATGGGTAAGAGAGCGTTTTTCGGTCGGCAGCGTGAATTGGATATTCTGATGCGTCTTTTGGGGAAGAAGAGTGCTAGCTTGGTGGTGATCAAGGGGAGACGTCGGATTGGCAAGAGCCGGTTGGCCGCTGAGTTTGGCAAGAACAGACGGTGCATCACGATGATCGGTCTGCCGCCGGAAAAGGGGGTTTCGGCGCAGGCGCAGAGGAAAGAGTTTGTTCGCCAGATGGGAGGGCAACTCGGTACGCCGGGGATCAAACCAGATGACTGGGGTGATCTATTTTGGCATCTGGCTGACCAGACGGGATCGGGTCCAGTTATCATTATTCTCGATGAAATCAACTGGATGGGGAGTAAGGATCCGACGTTCTTGGGGAAGTTGAAGACTGCTTGGGATCAGCACTTTTCGAAGAACCCGGAACTGATTTTGATACTTAGTGGGTCGATGTCGAGTTGGATCGAGAAGAATATCCTCAGCAGCACAGGATTTTTGGGTCGGATTTCGGTAGACATGACGCTTGATGAACTTCCACTCGATGTGTGTGATCAGTTTTGGCAGGGGCATCGTAAGAGAGTATCGGCCTACGAGAAGTTCAAGATGTTGTCTGTCACAGGCGGTGTGCCCCGCTACTTAGAGGAAATTCAACCGGAGTTGAGTGCTGAGGAAAATATCCGTTCGCTCTGTTTTGAGAAGGAGGGGTTGCTCTTCAAAGAGTTTGAGAGGATCTTTTCGGATCTATTCGCTCGCCGCGCCTCGGCCTATCGCGAAATCGTGCAACTGCTTGCCGAAGGGAGCGCAACGGTCAATCAGGTGGCATCAGCACTGGGAATGAAGAAGGGGGGAACGGTCAGCAGCTATCTGGATGATCTGGTGACGACGGGGTATGTTGCGCGCGACTACACGTGGCAGTTAGGAAAATCGAAGGTGAGCAAGCTTAGTCGGTTTCGGTTGCGGGACAACTACCTCCGTTTCTACCTTAAACATGTTGTACCGCAGCGGGAAAAGATTCTGCATGACGATGGCGTGTTGCCTTTCGGATGGGATGGGATCATGGGTTTACAATTTGAGAACCTCGTCCTCAACAACCGGAGGCGGGTGCGAGAGAAGCTGCACATTCAGTTGGAAGATCTTGTCTTCGACAACCCCTATTTCCAGAGTCGAACGCAAAAGCATGAGGCTTGTCAGATTGACTACATGATCGAATCGCGCTACCGCTCGTTTCATGTTTGTGAGATCAAGTTTTCAAAGGATCCAATCGGAACTGATGTGATTGCGCAGGTACAGGAGAAGATCAACCGGTTAGGTGTCGCTGGCAACACGTCTGTGAGGCCTGTTCTCATTCACGTCAACGGCGTGAGAGATTCTGTTCGTGAGAGCGGATTCTTTGCTCACATTCTAGACTTCAGTGAGCTGATTCATCCCCTTTAAAAAGTGGGCGGTCAGGAGGGTCAGGCCTGACATTTGGACATTTGCGTGCGCGGATGATTTGGTGACAATTCCTATCACTCAGTGCCGATCGGGGCCAGGCCCCGATCGGTACTGAGTGATAGGTAGTGAGCAGTGGGGCTGTTAGTGAGGGCGACCTGTTCGGGGGTGCCCATGCCGAGGAGGTGGCCGCCAGCGGCGCCAGGCCCTGGGCCGAGGTCGACGATGTGGTCCGCGGTGGCGATGAGGTCGAGGTTGTGCTCGATGATGATGAGGGTGTTGCCCCGGTCGGTGAGGGTGTGGAGGACGGGGAGGAGTTTGGCGAGGTCGCTCTGGTGGAGGCCGGTGGTGGGCTCGTCAAGGAGGTAGAGGGTGTTGCCGGTGGAGCGCTTGGAGAGCTCGCGGCTAAGTTTTAGTCTTTGGGCTTCGCCGCCAGAGAGGGTTTGGACCCGCTGGCCAATTTTAAGGTAGCCGAGGCCGACCGATTGGAGGGTTTGGAGGCGGCGAGTGATAGCGCGGTGGTTTTGGAAGAGGGTGTGCGCCTGGTCGACGGTGAGGTCGAGGAGCTGGCCGATGGTGTGGCCGGCGTAGGTGATCTCGAGGGAGGTGGGATTGAGCCTTTGGCCGCGGCACTCTTCGCAGGGGACGCGGACGGCGGGGAGGAAGTGCATCTCAATGCGCCGGTGGCCAAGGCCCCAACAGTTGGTGCACATGCCGTTGCGGTGGTTGTAGCTGAAGTGACCAGGTTTGAGGCCGCGGGAGGCAGCGGTGGGGAGGCGGGCGAAGAGCTGCCGGATGGGAGGCATGATGTCGGCGTAGGAGCCGACGTCGGCGCGGATGGTCTGGCCGACGGGGTTTTGGTCGAGGACGATGAGGGTCTCGAGGGGGTCTAGCTCTTCAACTTCGGCGAGGAGGGTAGATTTGCCAGAGCCGGAGACGCCGGTGATGACGGAGAGGCAGCCGATGGGAAACTGGACGTCGATGTTTTTGAGGTTGTTGGTGGAGGCATTTTTTATATGCAGGAATTTCTCAGCAGTCCGGCGGGTGGTGGGGATGGGGATGGTCTTGCGGCCGGAGAGGTAGGCGCCGGTGAGGCTGTTTTTGTCCTTCTTGATTTGGCTGATGGGGCCGCGGGCGGTGATGTGGCCGCCAGCAGCGCCGGCTCCTGGGCCAAAGTCGAGGAGGTAGTCGGCCCGCTCGACGGTGAGGGGGTCGTGCTCCACCATGAGGATGGTGTTGCCAAGATCGCGGAGCCGCTCGAGGGCGGTGTTGAGCCGCTGGTTGTCGTGGGGGTGGAGGCCGATGGTGGGCTCGTCGAGGACATAGAGGCAGCCGGTGAGGCCGCTACCCAGCTGGCGGGCGAGGCGGATCCGTTGCATCTCGCCAGCAGAGAGGGTGGGGGCGCCTCGGTGGAGGGCGAGGTAGTCGAGGCCAACTTCTGCGAGGAAGAGGAGGCGGTGTTGCAGCTGCTCGAGAACTTCTGCGAGGAGTTTGGCGTCGGTCTTTTCGAGGGTGAGTTGGTCGAGGAAGGTGATTGTCTCGGAGACCGGTTGGAGGCAGAGCTGTCCGAGGGAGAGGCCATTTAGGCGGACGTTACGGCCGAGCGGATTGAGTCGCTCGTCGTCGCACTCAGGGCAGTCGTCCCCCCATCCTTCGCATGTTTCGCACATTCCCTCTCGCTTGTTGAAGGCGAGGGTGCGGGGGGTGATGGCGGGGTAGGAGACGCCGGTGCTCTCGACGGAGAAGGCGAGGTTGAAGAGGTGCTCTTCTTCGTTGTGAAGGATGACCACTTGGTCGCCGGCGGTTTCAATGGCTTCGAGGAGGCGCTGCCGGTTGCCGCCATTCACTTTTAGCCGGTCGATAACGAGGTAGAGGCTGTTTTTCCGTCTGCGGTTGTAGGGGATTTCGCCGTCGAGTTCATAGGTCTCGCCGTTGAGGCGGACGCGCAGGAATCCCTGTCGGCGGAGGCGGTCAAACTGGGGATCTTTGGGAAGGGGAGCGAGCACTTCGATCCGAGACCCCTCTTCGTAGGTTAGCACTCGGTCTGCGACGTGCTCCTTGGAGATGGCGCGGATCTCCTCGCCTGTATCGGGGCAGTGGGCGGTGCCGGCCCGTGCAAAGAGGATGCGCAAGAAATCGTAGACTTCTGTGAGCGTTCCTACGGTGGAGCGGGGATTGCCGGCGTGAGCTCGCTGCTCGATGGCGATGGCGGGGGAGAGCCCTTCGATGGAGGTGACAATCGGTTTGGGCATCTGCTGGACGAACTGGCGGGCGTAGGGGGAGAGCGATTCGGTGTAGCGGCGCTGCCCCTCGGCGTAGACGGTTTCGAAGGCGAACGAGCTTTTTCCAGAGCCGGACGGGCCTGTGCAGACAGTGATCTTGCCGCGGGGGATGTAGGCGTCTACCCCTTTAAGATTGTTCTGCTCACACCCGTCGACGGTGATGGCGCGCACGGGACGCTTTTGGCGTGCCGCTTTGCGTGCAGTTCTCGTGACGGGTTGCAACGCGCGGCCTGTCGGTGAGTCGAGCTGGGCGATCTCCTCGGGTGTTCCTTCGGCGACAATCTCGCCACCGCCGGCGCCGCCGTCGGGACCGACGTCAATGATCCAGTCGGCGCACTTCACCACATCCATGTTGTGCTCGATCACCAGCACGGTGTTTCCCTTGTCGACCAGTTTCTGCAGGACGCGGAGGAGGTGATCGACGTCGTGAAAGTGGAGGCCGGTGGTGGGCTCGTCGAGCAGATAGAACGTGTCGCCTGACGACGGACGAGAGAGTTCCTTCGCCAGCTTCACTCGCTGCGCCTCGCCGCCAGACAGAGTGGTCGATGACTGTCCCAATTTCACATAGCCCATGCCAACTTGGACGAGCGCTTCGAGCTTTTTGGCGATGCGGGGGACATTCTCAAAGAACTCAAGCGCCTCCTCGATGGGCATCTCGAGCACGTCGTAGATGTTTTTCTCCTTGAAGCGGACAGAGAGGGTCTCTTCATCAAAGCGGTGGCCGGCGCACAGCTCACAGGGGACGTAGGCATCTTCGATGAAGTCCATGTCCACCTTGGTCATCCCTATCCCGCGACACTCGGTGCACGATCCGGTCGCCACGTTGAAGCTGAATCGCCCCGGCTTGTAGCCGCGCGCTTTTGATTCGGGAAGCTGCGCAAAGAGGTCGCGAATGAGATCCCAAACCTTCGTATAGGTGGCCGGGTTGGAGCGGGGAGTGCGGCCGATCGGTCGCTGATCAATTGCAATCACCGGTTCGTCCCGTTCTTTCAAAGCAGGATAAAGTGTCTCTAAAACCAGCGAGCTTTTTCCCGATCCAGAAACACCAGTAACGGCGAGGAAGAGCCCCTTTGGAAAGCGCGCCGTGATGTTTTTCAGGTTGTTGTGCGTCGCTCCCTCAATCACGACGGCGTCATCGGTGGGCGGGCGACGTGTTTTGGGAACCGGAATGCTTTTGCGTCCCGACAAATAGGCGCCGGTCACAGACCGATCGCTCTTCAGCAGACCACTCACCGTTCCTTGATAGACAATTTCGCCCCCGTGCACACCGGCGAGCGGCCCAAAGTCGACCACGTGATCGGCCGCCCAAATGGTCTCCTCGTCGTGCTCCACCACAATGACGGTGTTTCCCCGATCCCGCAGATGCTCGAGCGTACGAATCAGCTGCCGGTTGTCGCGCGGATGGAGGCCAATCGACGGCTCGTCGAGGATGTAGGTGACTCCGACCAGTCCACACCCAATTTGCGAGGCGAGCCGCACTCGTTGCGCCTCACCCCCCGACAACGTCGGCGCCGTCCGATCAATCGTCAAATAGTGCAATCCCACATCGAGCAAAAACTGCAAACGCTGCCGGATCTCTTTGAGAAGTTCGTCCGCAATCGAATTGACCTCTAGTTCCGCAAGAAACTCTGCCGCGTCGCCAATCGTCTTAGCGCACAGCTCGGCGATCTTGACCCCTCCCAGCTTCGCTGCAGCTGGGTAGGGGGCGAGGCGGGATCCTGCACATGCCGTGCAGGGTCCCCGCACCATCAGCTCCCGCATGTTGTTTCGATAAGTTTCGGAGGTGGCCTCTGAATATCTCCTGTGCGCCTCTCCCAGCACCCCTTTCCAACGCACATAATCGGACCAGCGGGTCTTCCGCGTCGGATGGACAAACCTCATCTTCACCGGCCGATCGCCAATCCCATTCAGAAAGACATTCTGTGCTTCATTTGACAACTTCTTCCACTTCGTCCGGACGCTGAATTTGTAGAGTTTGGCCAGGTTGCGGTAGATGTTGCCGTCGCGCACATTGTCGTAGGAGGGGGCGATGAGGCAGCAGTCATCGGCGATGCTCAAATCGGGATCGATGATCTCGTCGAGATCAAACTCCTCCACGATGCCCATCCCCTGACACTTCGGACACATGCCATGCGGGCTGTTGAATGAAAAATGCTGCGGCTCGAGCGGTGCATAAGATAACCCAGATTTCAGCGAAAACGCATGCTGTGAGAAGAGCTGATCATCAACCAGACAGACCCCCGTCCCCACCTCCAGCGCCATCGTGATCGCTTCTGCAATGCGCGAGCCGTTGTCGCCCACCTTGATCCGATCGATCACCACATCCACCGTGTGCGCCACCGACCCATCGAGCTCCACTCCCTCACTCAGATCGACCATCGTCCCATCGATGCGGGCACGAAGAAACCCCCTCTGCTCCAACTCATCGAGCTCATCTTTGAGCGTTCCCTTTTTCCCTTTCACAAACGGCGCCATCACCACAATCCGCCGTCCCACTTCAAGCGCCTGCACTGTCCGAATGATCCGCTCTCGACTCTGCGGCTCCACCGCCTCTCCACTTACCGGGCAATGGGGGACTGCTACCCGCGCATAAAGCACCCTCAAATAGTCATAGATTTCAGTGATCGTCCCCACCGTCGACCGCGGGTTCCTCCCCGCCGTCTTCTGCTCGATCGAGATCGTCGGCGAGAGCCCTTCGATTGACTCGGCTTCTGGCTTCGACATGTCGCCCACATACCGCCTAGCGAAGTTGGAAAGAGATTCGACATAGCGGCGCTGTCCCTCAACATACAGAGTGTCAAAGGCTAACGACGACTTGCCCGACCCACTCACCCCTGTAAAGACGATCAGCTGGTCAGTCTCCAGCTCCAGATCGACACCCTTAAGGTTGTGAACCTCAACCTTTTTGCATGAAATTTTTCCCATAGCGGACTAAGAGTATACAGGTTGCCAGAATTCCTCAACAGTGATCCCAGCTCTAGGTACGACCCGCGAAATTGTCACAATTGGGGACTGTCCCAGATTGTGACAATTTAGTTAGGGGGTCCAGGTTTTGGCGGCGGCGATGGCTGTCTTCATCTGGGCGATGGACTGGGCGTCCTGGCCAGGGTTGGTCGATGAACCACCACCCGCGAGTGTGTTGTAGTCGGCAATGAACTTCGTTGCTGATGCGATCATCGCCAAACGGTTAGCCTTAGTGGGATACTCAGCATACTTCAGTGCTGCCGCTTGAAGAGCCTTATTGGCTGCAATCATCAACGGACTGCCCATGTTGTTCTGAAGAATGTTTGAAGCCGCTCCCTCAATTTCGAAGTACAAGATCTTGTACTCGTTGGGGTGCTGGTCCTTCAGCTGTAATGGGGGTGGGTAGTTAATGGACGGGTCTTCTCCGCCTACTCCTGAAACTGGCATCTTCTATCTCCTGGTATCATTCTCAATCGCTGTAACTATATTTTATATTATAAATGGAGTTTTTGTCTAACTGCCTAAAGATAAGAACTATAATTACCAGAGGTAGGAGTAGGTGAGGCCGATGGTCCAGTAGATGCCCAGCTGGAGACACTGATTTTCTTCAATCTGGTCGTCGTTCATTCTTAGGCGATAATAGGTTTTGCCTAACCTGGTTTTTTTGCGGATTGGACTAAACTCAAGCAGTACAGGCCTTGTACATCGACAGACCGTGTGATAGAAGCGATGTCTCGCTCAGAGGACTAGGTTGCTAATTTCTCCTTGCCACGATGGCCCAAAGTCAGCGACACGTGATGATTTCTGCCTTTTTGCTTTGAGTGGTCAATACAGTTTTTGTGTGGAGTTTTTGTGAAAATGTACATTCCTAAAATCGTTCTTTGTTTAAAAGAGGGGTATTCTGGAAGGAATCTGCGTGACGATCTATTTGCTGGCATCAGTGTAGGCGTCATTGCTCTTCCCCTGGCACTTGCGTTCGCAATCGGTTCAGGGGTTTCTCCAGAGCGTGGGTTGTTCACCGCCATTGTCGCCGGCTTTCTTATTTCCTTGCTCGGGGGGAGTCGAGTTCAGATTGGGGGCCCCACAGGGGCATTTATCGTGATTGTCTACACGATTGTTCAGGAATTCGGGTATGACGGGCTGGCCGTCGCCACATTGCTAGCCGGAGCCATGATGTTGATCATGGGGATCGCCCGCCTGGGGGTCCTCCTTAAATTTGTGCCTTATCCTGTGACGACCGGTTTTACTACCGGAATAGCGGTGGTGATCTTTTCGTCGCAGATGAACGACTTTTTTGGCTTAAACATTGCTGATGTACCGCCCCACTTTGTTGAGCAGTGGGGCGTCTACTGGAATGCGATGGGAGGGGTCAGCGTCTGGGCCTTCACGATGGCCTTTGCTTCTCTGGTCTCTATCTTCGTAATTAGACGTCTTTTTCCGAGCTGGCCAGCGGTTATTATTGTACTTGCGATTGCTACTGCTATTTCGTATATCTGGGATCTTCCCATTGAGACTATTCAGAGCAGGTTTGGAGACATTCCAAGAATGCTGCCAGTTCCTTCCCTACCCAATGTATCCTTTGATCTTATCCAAAAGGTCTTCCCCGCTGCGATAACGATCGCCTTACTTGGATCGATTGAATCTTTGCTCTCCGCAGCAGTGGCTGACGGAATGACAGGCCACAGACACCGATCGAATGCCGAATTAATTGCTCAGGGGGTGGCCAACATAGGTTCCATTATTTTTGGTGGAATTCCAGCAACGGGGGCGATCGCTCGCACGTCTGCTAATATTAAGCTGGGCGCTAAGACGCCGATCGCTGGAATCATTCACGCGATGACACTGTTGCTACTGATGCTTGTCCTAGCTCCAGTGGCCGGAGAAATTCCCCTCTGTATTTTGGCCGCTGTGCTGGTCTTTGTGGCATGGAACATGAGCGAATTGGGGCATTTTATCGAGATCCTGAGATACGGGTGGACCGATGCCATCGTACTGTGTGTGACCTTCGCCCTGACTGTTTTTATTGATTTAGCAATAGCGGTGCAGGTGGGTGTTGTTCTATCGGCATTTGTTTTCCTAAAGAATATGACTAGCAGTAGTACAGTCGACGCGTGCAGGCTAGTTGTCAGTGAGGGGCTGGTCGACCACCCTGAGTTTCGAGATTCTCAGATGCTGCTCCGCAAGGATGTTCCCGAAGACGTAATCGTCTTTGAGATTAGTGGCCCGTTCTTCTACAGCATTTCTACTCTGCTCGACGACAGCCTGAATCAGATTAGAACAAAGCCTCGTATTTATATCTTGCGAATGCAAAAGGTTCCAATTGTTGACTCTACTGGCATGCGAGCCTTAAAGGGGTTTTATTTAAAATGCTCTAAAAAAGATATAGTCCTGCTCATTTCAGGCGTTTCAAAGGAACTTTCCAGAAATTTCTATAAGTCAGGGCTGGTGTCTCTCGTCGGTGCGAGTCATATTTTTGCGGACATTGAAACTGCTCTGGCCTATGCGACGGAATTGCCCGACAGAGGGAGGTGAGGGCGACGATTGTTAGAGGTCCACCCAGACCCCCTCTGCGGGTGTAGACAAACCGGCAAAGACGGGTCGTAATAGAATGGATACTCTGGCCATTACGTGTGCGTTGTTAGGTGGGAGAGAGAGAAGTCGATGTGATTAGAAAGGTGCCAAACGTCGTGGAAGTCTTTCATTCTCGTGTTCAGTAGGCCGAGCCGAAGCATGGCATCCACTTTTTCTGCTACGACGCTGTCGATGGTATAAGCCAGTACGTTAGGAGCTGGTGAGTCGGGCAGCAGATGGAGAAGGGATCGACCAATTTGGCCGCGAAGCTTCACTTGAACACCGCTGTAATCCGCGTTTGTTTGGATCACGCTGGTTGCGATGGTCTCAGAGGAGAAGACGACTCCGTCCGATGGTCGCTTGACTTGACGTGCGAGCTTGAGGAGAGCGAGTCTGATCTTTTCAGGTGCGGCCATGCTATTCCTCGATGATTCCTTGGAGGTAGGGCTTGATCACCTTGTCCATCCTCAGCGGAGTTGCGTAGTTCAGGATATTGTCAACGCTACCTCGCTTTTCCCTCCAGTAGGTTTTAAGGGACTCGAGCGCAATGTCGAGACCGATCCGGTTGCGAAACTTGAAGCAGTCTACAATGGTACGCTCAGCATTGTAGATGCGAACCCGGACGTTCTCGAAAACGTGTTCTTCGATTCCGAGATCGAATTGCCCTGTCGCCATCCAGAAGACTCTCACGGGAGGGTGAATCAGTCGCGGGGGGCGGGTTCCTCTCATGCATGCCACGTCCACCCGATGGGGGATCTGAGTCGTCAGGTTGTGGAATGCTAGGGCTGACACCATGCAGATGATGCCTCGCGGTGCAGCTGTGGTGACAGTGACTAAGTCACCATGATCCTGGGGTTCGAAGCCCACGAGTTGATACAGCCCTCGCTGGATCGGTTGGATCGTCCCGTCGTCCCTGAGGGCGTATAGGGTTCGGGGGTGAATGCCCAAGCGGAGTGCGTCGGAGGTTCTAAGCATGCCTCCATGCTCGTGGAAGAGGGTGATTGCCCGGTCTTTGGTCATCTAGCCTAAGGATAAAATCGTCGACACTTATTTGCAAGTGTCAACGATTTTATCACCACAGGTAGGAGTAGGTGAGGGCGGCCACCTTTTGCTCAGATTTGAGCTTGATGTGGCGGTCAGCAGCGTAGTCGAAGTGGGCGACGTTGTGGTAGAGCTCGTGGATGTAGGCGAGGGAGATTTCGTGGCAGCGGTAGCGGTAGGTGGCACCGACTGTGAAGTGGTGCTCGATGACGCACTGGTTGATGGCGTTGATGCGGGTTTCAAAGGCGCCGGTCTGGATGTCGCCGTAGTTCCAGCCGGCGCGGAGGGAGAGGCAGGGAAGGGGGCGCCATTCGCAGCCGAGTTTGGCGGCGAATTGGTCTTTCCAACCAAATCCTGGTCCGTTGTAGGAGCCGTAGGGGCCGATCCGGTTTTGGTCGTGTTTGAGCATCTTGTTGTCGGCCCACATGATCCGGACGGCGTCGGCTGAGATGAGGAAGGTGGGGGTGCAGTAGAAGGTGGTGCCGAGGCCCCACTGAGCGGGGAGGTCGAACTGGCCCCGGTCGGCGATGAAGGAGGCGTAAGGGGATTGGCGAGTCATCCAGGTTTTGGAGCGGTAGGAGAGGCCGAGGGTCCAGGACTTCAGTAAATGGCCGATCCAGCCGATGGAGAAGCCGGCGCCGGAGGTGAAGCTGGTCCGATGGGTGTTGATGTTTTGGATGCCATCGAAGTTTAGCCAGGAGAAGCCAACATTGAGGGAGAGGCCAAGGGCGTGGCATCGATGGAGCTTGTAGGCGAGGGAGGGGGAGAGGAGGTAGACTTCGTATTGGGAGGAGGGGTTGGGATAGGAGACTTTCCAGCCGCCGAGGCGGTAGAAGGCGAGGCCGGCGGTGAGGGAGGGGGTGATGCATTGGTTGATGCCGGCGGAGGGGTAGTAGCCGTTGGTGGAAGTTGTGTTGCACTCTTCAAAGGCGTTGCCCTGGAAGGGGCGGATCCGGACGTTGGCATGTGAGTGGCGGTATTGGAGCTCAAGGTCGGCCCGATTGCAGATGTAGGCGGTGCCGGCAGGGTTGTGGGCGACAGCAAAGGTGTCTTGGGGGTAGGCGACGCCGACGCCCCCCATCCCTTGAGAGCGGGTGCCAACGCCGATCTGTTGGTAGCCGTTGGTGGCGAAGAGGGAGATAGGAAGGAGGAGCAGGAGGAGAATTCTCAAAAGAGCCTCCCGTAGGCGATGCCGGCGGCCTGTTGGTGGGAGAAGCCGTGGACGTAGGCGAGGGAGAGCTCGTTGCAGCCGAGAGAATAGGTGAGGCCGGCGGTGAGGTGGTCGGAGGTGGTGAGGGGCTCAAGAGGGGTGAGGGGATTAGAGGGGGAGATGGGGCTGTCCCCGTGGTTATAACCCATGCGCAATGTAAGACATGAAATTGGCGTCCAGGCGGCGCCCGCCTTGACGACGAACTGATTGGACCAACCGAGGCCTGGACCTCGGTTGGATCCAAGGGGTGCTCCGGTGCGCCCATTGCGATAGTAGAGAGAATCGCGCCAGAAGAGCTCGAGGATGTCGAGGCCGAGGAGGAGGGAGGGGCTAAGTTGGTAGGTGAGGCCGGCGCCCAGTTCTTGGGGGAGGTGGAGTTCGCCGCCACCGGGGATGAAGCCGCGGTAGCGGCGCATCTGGGAGACGATGGTGGTGGTCTGGTAGGTGAGGCCGAGGCGGAGGCAATTGCCCAGCTGAGAGATCCAGCCAAAGCGTGCGTTGACCCCCCACTCGACCCCTCTCCCTTGGCCTGCGACGCGGCTTGGTTGGACGGATGACTGGTCGAGGATGCGGACCGGCTTGTCATACCAGCTGAGGACGAAGTTGACGGCGATGCCGAAGCCGTGGCACCGGTTGATTCGCCAGCCCCAGGAGGGGCTGAAGGTGACGGCGCCGTGGGAGGCGTATGTGTTTTTGCTCGCTCCATAGAGATAGATGGCGCCGCCGAGCGCCTGGTTGCGCCACCAGTCGAGTTTGGCGGCGATTTCAGGCCACCAGATCTCTTCTAGCCACCAGAGGTCGCCGTCGATCCGGTTGGGGAGAAAGACCAGGTTGGCCGGATTGGCGATTTGTGAGAAGGCGCTCTGCGGATTGGCAATGCCGACGCCCCCCATTCCGTTCGCTTTGACACCACGGCCGACTTGCTTGAGGCCGTTGGTGGCCGCGAGGGGAGCTGTGATGAGTAGCGTGACGAGGAGGAGGCGAGCGATCATAATCGGTTGTATGTAGGTGAAAGATGCATTCAATTCAATGGTTGACTCTGCTATGGAAGGAGCTATGCGCATTCGCACCAAGATAGTCTGCACCATCGGCCCCGCCTGCTCAACCCTCGATAAGATGATCGCACTCATCGATGCGGGGATGAGCGTGGCGCGGATGAACTTCAGCCACGCCAACCATGAGCAGCATCGAGAGTGGATTGAGATGCTCAAAGAGGCGCGCAAGCGGACCGGCAAACCCCTTGCGATCATGCTCGACACAAAGGGGCCCGAAATTCGGGTGGGCCATCTCGACACACCGGTGCAGGTAAAGCCTGGGCAGATTGTGACGCTGGTCCCCGGGATGGTGGCGGAGGGGAATCAGATCCCTGTCATCCCCGAGACAGTGCTTGGCAGCTTGACGAAGGGGACGACGGTTCTCTTTGACGACGGCTACATCACCTCGCAGGTGGTAGGCATCGGCGCTGACAAGCTGCAAGTGGAGATCATCAACGAGGGGGAGATCCGTTCAGGGAAGGGGATCAACATCCCCAACGTCGACCTCAACATGCCCCTCATCACCGACCGCGACATCTCCGACATTCAATTTGGTTGCCTGTGCGACGTCGACATGGTGGCCGCCAGTTTCATCGTTGGTCCCGAGCAGATTTTGCAGATCCGCAAGATGCTTCATGAGGCTGGAAAGTCGGAGACGCAGGTGATCGCCAAGATCGAAACCGCCCGCGGGGTGGAGAATTTCGACCAGATTCTCCAGGTGGTTGATGGGATCATGATTGCCCGCGGCGACCTCGGCGTTGAAATGCCGCTGGCCAAAGTTCCAGGTCTCCAGAAGATGATGATTCGCAAGTGTCACGAGGCCGGCAAGCCCTCTATTGTCGCCACCCAAATGCTCGAGTCGATGATGGTGAGCAGCCGCCCAACTCGTGCAGAGGCGTCAGATGTGGCTAACGGCATCTTCGACAGCGCCTCCGCCGTCATGCTTTCTGGTGAGACCGCCGCCGGCAAATACCCCATCGAGGCGGCCCAGATGATGCACGACATCGTCGTCGAGGCTGAAAGTGAGTTTGACTATGAAGAATTTTTTCTTCGCGCACGCGTCCGCGAAACGCAAGACATTCCCTCCTCCGTCGCCATTGCCACCCTTCGCACCGCGTTTGCCGCCGGCGCAAAAGCGATCTTCTGCATCAGCACTGGTGGCACCACCCCCCGCCTCATCTCCCAGCTCCGCCCCGACGTTCCGATCCTCGCTCTCACTCATTCCGAGAAGGTCTACCACCAGCTCGCCTTCGAATGGGGCATTGTCCCCATCTACTCAGAGCCTCATCCCACTATGCAAGACGCCTTTCAGGCGATCAGCAAGTGGGCGCTCGAGCACGATTATGTCCGCTACGGCGACCTCGTTGTCCTCACCGCCGGCGTCCCCTACGGCATCGCCGGCACCACCAATATGATGATTGTTCAGAGCATTGGCGACGTCGCCGTCCGCGGCTACGGCGGCTACGGCCGCAAGACCTACGGACAGGTTTCTATCGTCTACGATCCGAAAGCTGCTATCCGCGACAACCTCTCTGACTGCATCATCGTCCTCACCCAGGTCTCCGACGAAGCACTCCCTCTCCTCAAACGCTCAAAAGGGGTGATCCTCCAAAACCACCCCGACGACCTCGAGTCAGAGCGCTATCTCCTCCTCGTCGCCAAGGCGCACGACCTCCCCGTCATTGTTGGCGCCACCAGCGCCACCACCCTCCTTCGTGAGGACGAAGCGGTCACCCTCGACCCCCAAAACCATGTGGTTTACCGGGGCAAGCTCACTGCTTGATTTAGTCAGTGAGGTTGTCCACCCTTTGTTGACCTGCTTCGACTCGCTCCTATCTAGCTTAAAATCAGATGCCTAGCAGGGTGGTGTTATATAATGCTGCCGATTAACAATATATTTTTAGAATATTTACATAGTCTTGTCAATATCATGTTATGATGATAGCAGTTAATAACAGCAGGGAGTGTGCAAATGTCGGAACAAGTGAACAAGAAGGATTGCGGCGGAGTCATAGACGGGTGGACCTTGAACAAAGCAGAGAAAGGAGAAATCCTGTCCCTAGTCAACAATGTGGTCAACAAAAAGGTTGCGGAAGCGGGCGTGTTGCAAAAATAGGATAGGGTCCGGATCCGAGCCGTTTCGCTTAACTTCTTAGAGCCATCATTTCGTTCAGAACGAACATTTTCACTCCTATTTCAATCACCTGATTCTTAGGTTTCCGAGCCCTGATACTGGATCCGGTTAGCGCTTTTATACGGTGCATGCAGGTCTCTACAAGGGAACGACGGTGGTACCCCACCTCCTTTTTCCAACGACGTTTGCCCCGTTTCTGATCCCTGATTCGGTCGATCGCTTCGTCTCTTGCCCGAAGGAAAGGGAGCCCGGATTTCCGGGCTCCCTTTCTTGGGGGTATGGTCGGCTTTGCACCTCGACGGTGGATTGCTTCGTAACAGTCTTGAGCGTCATAGGCTCCATCGCCAATCACTTCAGCAATCTCTCCATCAATAGCATCGAGAAGACCCGGCAACGCCTGAGAGTCACCGAAATTCTTGTCGCTGATTGATGCCACAACAATCTGCTGCGTCTCAACACACATGCCAATATGAATCTTCTTCCAGCCTCTGTGATAGCTGGGGCCATGCTTACGAGCTTGCCATTCTCCCTCTCCGTAGGTCTTGAGGCCTGTAGAGTCAAAGACAACGTGCAGAGGTCCTTTACGGCGGATCCCTGCTGGCAGCCTCACGCTCTGCGCTCGTCTGCAAATCGTCGTGTAATCAGGACAAACACATTCCGAATCCATGAGTTTGAGAACATCTCTCATGAGTCCCTGCAGCTGCCTAAATGCACACCCGTAAACGACTCTCACAATCATTAGAGCCTGGATGGCCTGGCGGGAATAGATAGCAGGGCGCCCTCTGGCGCCCTCCTGATCTGAGTACCAAGATTTCTGCGGGACAATCCTTGATCCAGAAAATAATGCTTCCCTGATTGACCAATGCTTGGTTAGACTTGGACCAATTTCTGGCGCGTTTACGTGTCATCTTTAGACTCCTGGGCTTTCGTCAGCAAAGGAGTCTATTTCATTTCAGGACTAGCTATCAAGATCTTGGTTAGGAGCAATCAGCCGGCGGCGGCCGGCTGATTAATGCAACACGACCGCGGAAGCGGTCAAGGCCTTAAAAGAAGAAAACCGCCTGCCCGACCAAGGTAAAGCGCTCCCGATTGATCCGGAAAGAGTCACGCAGGATACGGAACAAATTGAGCAGCTTAAGAGAACAAATAAGAAGCTTACAGCCGACCGTAAGAACCTTGTTGATAATGTAGCCAGCTTGAAAATCCAGCTTATCCAAGAGAGGGGGTTTTTCTGTGGCCAGGACGATTGGTGCGAGGCCTCGTGGAAGAAGATGAAGGACAAGGACCAGCTGGTTGTAGCGCTGGACGAGGAGAGTTTCTTGAGCAAAGCAGTGAACTGTTCTATTAGGTTCTTCACTAAAGACGGAAAAAAACAGTATAGTGTGGTCACACAAGGTGGAAAGTATATTGCTTTTGTGCTGCCGACCGGGAGCAATAGTTCCGTTAAATATGAACACATCACCAAGGATATGGAAGAGCAGTTTGTGTGGAGGGTTTGGGGATACCAGAATGGAGCGTGTGACTTCAGCGCTATCTTCCGCTCCAAAAATGAAGGAAACCTCACTGACTTATTCAACAGGGTTCGCTCCATTAAGAGTGTTGTGTACATGCGGGGAATGGTTGGTGAGAGGCAAATCGACGACTTGCCGTTTTACGGGAAGTTACATGAGTCGCTGAGCGATTGTAACATCGAGCTCAAGGTGTTGGATGAGAAGAAGCTGCCGGAAGAGGAAGAGTTTGTCATTCTTGCCCTCTACACCCAAGCTCCATTAGGGATTCCAGAAGAGGAGATGTGGGAAAAATGGGTGGCTCATGCGCATAGTTTGTGTGGTGGAAACGCGGTGTGGGTCGTATTGAAGAACGAAGACTACACACACACCATTAGGCGGAACGCTCTGAAGCAGAGTGGGGTGTTGATGCGAAAGGCGAAGAACAAGCAGGTGCCCGACTTACTTAGGATAACTTGTAAGAGTGGGTATGTGGTCGATGACAATATCATAAAACAGATGGCAAGAGATGTCATCAGGCTAGCGTTGGCACTAGAAACGGAAAAGAGCGCCAAGAAGTAGTGCATGCTCCCTAAATTCCAGCATGTCAATGGCGTCAACTTAAGCCAACGCATAGGGTCACACATGGGGTAGAGTAGGGGAGGGCAATCGGCCCTCCCCTACTCTACCCCAGATGATCTCAAGTCAGTATGCTCTATTCGTCGTAGACCTTGTGGCGGCTGCAGTAGCGCTGCCGATGCCGGTTGTTGAGGCAAGGTGGGCGTTGCGTGCGGAAGTGCCACCAACAAATCCGGTCAGCGCCATGCCCAGGCCAGCAAACGTCATGAGTCCGGGCCGAGCCCAGCTGCTGTCGTCTACACTGGGGTCACCGTGTTGGCCAAAAATGGCTCCTTTGATGCCTGCGCCCAGGTATTTTGCCAGCGTTCCTTCAGTTTTCACATACTTCCACGATGCGTACATGGCAAAAGCACACACAACAAACCCGCCGAGCCACTACTGAGCTTTGCTCGAGTTGCGCTTGTAGGCGTTGACGGCTTGGTCCGTACCAGCTTTGTATAATTGAGGATCGCGAATCGTTTTTGAGACGTGACAGAATGAACCACGCCCGCGCAGCGAACACATTGGATTAAGCATGTACATTCTCCTTCTGTTTATTCGGTTTGTAGAAGAAATGATACCTGTTGGCTGGTTATTTGTCTATCATTGAATATTTTAGCTTGCCCCGAGAAGGGTGAGGGCTGCGAGGGCGGCGGTGTCGGTGCGGAGGGTATTGCGGTGGAGGCGGATGGGGGTTGCGCCGAGGGTGGTGAGGTGGGTGATTTCTTGGGGGGTGAAGCCCGACTCGGGGCCGATGAAGATGCAGGCGGGGGAGGTGGGTTGAAGGGGTTTGGTGGCGCCTAGATCGGCGATGAAGGAGGGGGCGGGGAGGGTGGTCCAGTCGAGGAGGGGAGGGCGGAGTTCGAGGGTGGGAAGGTGGAGGCGGCCCGACTGTTTGAGGGCGGAGATGATGACTGAGTGGGCGCGGGGGAGAGAGGTTGTGGTGCGCTCGGACCGTTGGCCGGGGAAGAGGAGGAAGGTGGTGGCGCCAAGTTCGGTTCCCTTCTCGAGGATGGTGGCGAGACGGGGGGAGCGGGGGAGCGCTTGGGCGAGGATGAGGGGGACGTCGGGGGGTTCTGTGTGGAAGGAGGTGGGGGTGAGGTAAGCTTCCCGTTTGGAGAGGGTATCTAGGGTTGCGGTGGCAAGGTGGCCGCGGCCGTCAACGAGCTCGACGGTGTCGCCGGGCTGCGCCCGCATGACGCGGGTGAGGTGTTGGAATTCGGGGCCGGTGAGGGTGACGGGCTGAGTGAGGTCGGAGTCGGTGAAGTAGCGGCTAGCTGGCAAGAGTTAAATCTACAATCTTGTTGAGTTGGGTGGAGAAGTCGAGGTGGCGGACGGAGTTGCGGGCGTGGGTGGCCGATTCGGAGGTCTTGGGGCGGGTGAGGGCTTGGGTGAGGGTTTGGGCCATGGAGGCGGGGTCGGTGAGTTTGGGGATAATGAGGCCGGTTTCGGGGGTGAGCACTTCTTTGCCGCCGTTGTGCTGGGAGGAGACGACGAGGAGGCCCATGGCGAGCGCTTCGACGGTGACGTTGGCGAAGGGGTCGTAGAGAGAGGGGACAACGAGGCAGTCGGCTGCTTGGAGGAAGCGGCGGGCGTCGCTGCGGGTGCCGAAAATCTTGACGTTTTTGGAGAGGCCTAGGTTTTTGATCTGGCGGAGGTAGGGGGTGGGACGTTTTTCGCGGCCGATAATGGAGAGCTGGAAAGAGTTGGGGGGGAGCTCGGCGAGGCCGTCGAGGAGGAAGCGTAGCCCTTTGCGGCCCCAACCTTGGGCGATGAGGAGAAACTGGTAGCGGTTAGGATCGAGGCCGAGGGAGGCTTGGATTTGGGGGGCGGCGGTGGGCCAGGCGTCGAAGTCTTGTTGCATTTCAGTCCATTCGACGCCGTTGTGGATGGCGTGGATGCGGGAGGGGTCGACGGGAAAGTGCTCGAGCACTTGGTCGCGCATCATGTGGGAGTTGGTGAAGTAGGCCTGCACGTGGGGGTCGAGGAAGGTCTTTTTCTCGAGGGAGAGGTTGATCCGGTGGAGGGGGTTGAGGTTGAAGGTGCACCGGCGGTGCCAGGGGGAGATGGCACAGCGGCGGCGGAGGTAGTCGCGGTGAACTCCCTCTCCTACACGGTAGTGAGTTTGGGTGGAGTTGCGGTCCATGCCAAAGACGATGTCTTGGGGGTTCTTTTTCAGCCAGCGGCGAACGCGCTGGTCGAAGTGAGCCCGGTTGAGGGCGCCAAACCAGGTTTGGGTGCAGAGGGTGTGGAGGCGGTAGGGGCCGTCTGAGGTGAGGGTGGTTCCTTTCTCATGGCGGCGGCGGGAGGTGAGGATGGTCACTTCGCAGTTGCGTTCGGCGAAGGCGGTGGCGAGGCGACGGGCATATTTTTCGAGGCCGCCGCAATGGCTGACTCCGCTCTTGAGGATGGCAATTTTTTTCATCTTTTCGTTCTTTACTGGTCAGTGTGTAGGGTGTCGGTGAGTGTGATGGTGTCGGGGCCAAGTTGGGGGTGGAGAGTGAGCGGCTTTCCGTCGGCATCGAGGAGCTCGAAGTCGCGGAGGTACTTGCGGAACCGTTCGCGGAGTTGCTTGGTGCGGAGGGTTGAGGGGAGCGCTTGTTCGTCGGCTTCGTCGGCGGGGAGGCTTGCCTTGACGTAGGCCTCCTCAAGTCGCTTGGGGTCGATGAACTGGACGCTCCAGGGCAGGAGAGCTGCGACGTCAGCAGGGACCACTTCAATAACAATCTGGATGCTGTCGCGGACGGTCTCGAGGAAGCGGCGGCTCACGTTGCGGACGTGGGTGGGCTGGGAGAGGGTGAAGATGCCGTTCTTAGTATCGAGGAGCTTACCTGAGGCCAGGGCGTGGGTATCGGGATTGAGGGTGAGGCTGTAGTTGAGGGGGAAGAAGAGGGTGACAGGAACGTCTGTGTCCAGGGGGAGGAGTTTCTGCCAGAGGAAGTCGAGGTGGAGATAGGCCGCTTCAGGGTCGTTGATCTCCACTTCCTGGTCGCGCATGAAGGGGATCGTCACTCTCTTCCACGACTCGGGGACGAAGAAGCGGATCTGGTCTTGGTCTTCGGACTTGGCCCGCAGCTCACTGAGCTCTTGGATGGTGATGTCGCTTAAGGGAAAGGTGAGGCGGAGCCCTTTCTCTTTGAGGCGGTCGACCTGCGGTTTGGGGCCGCTGACGGTTTGGTAGAGCCGCTGCGGCCATACGTCGAGGTAGAGATAGCCCTTGGGGGGCTCGCCGATGGGGGGGGTGACGGTAATGGGGATCCGGTCGGTGACAAGGGGGTCGAGCTGAATGGTGAGCTCGACGGGGGAGACGGAGGTGATGCCGAAGGGGATGTCGATGTCGGGCCCTTTGGCGACGAGGTTCCGCTTGGAGATGGAGATTGTCCAGTGGTCGGCCCGGCCGGCGGCGTCGGTCACCACCTCGATGTCTTGGCCGGAGAGGGTGTCGAGGAGGGTGCGACTGCCGGTCATGGTGAGGGTGATCCGCTCGGAAAGGAGGCCGTTGGGAAGGAGGCCGTCGATGGTCTTGTCAGCGGGGATGTTAAGCACCCGGACAGGGATGTTGGGGATAGTGCGGGTGATGGTAATGGAGTGGCTGACGAGGAACCAGATGACGATGGCGGCGATTAAGGCGATCAGCTTTCGGGGCCAATTTACGATAAAGAGATTTTTCAGCAGCGTGATCATGACCGCACCCACTCACTAAAGGGGCGCCGCTTCTTGGCTGCCGGCTGTCCAAAGATACTCCGGGCGATTCCCATGAACCGGTCGGGCTTGACACCGCGGGTGATCATCCCCTCGCGGGAGATTGAGACGCGGCCGGTCTCCTCGGAGATAACGATGGAGAGGCAGTCGGTCATCTCGCTGATGCCCAGAGCGGCCCGGTGGCGGGTTCCCATCGACTTGGCCAGCTGGCGAGTGTCTTCTGCGAGGGGGAGGATGACGGCGGCGGCGACGATCTGGCGAGCGCGGATGATCACCGCTCCATCGTGAAGCGGTGTGGTGGTCATGAAGATCGACTCGAGAAGCTCGGAGGAGAACTGCGCCCTGAGCATGACCGCCCGCATGGCAAATTCTTCTAGTGAGTCTTGGTTCTCGAGGACGATGATGGCGCCAATGTGCTTCTCTGCCAGTCGGTAGACGGAGGAGGAGAGGTGTTCGAGGAGCTTGTCGAACTCAGTTATCTCGCGAAATCGCCGCCCCTTGAAGCTGAGACGGGAGAGGGCGAGGCGGAGCTCGGGCTGGAAGATGATGAGGACGGCGAGAACAAGTACTTCGACCACGCCGAGAAGGATCTTCTGGAGGACGGGGAGGTGGAGCCAGCTAGCGATGGCAAAGAGGGCGAGGAAGGCGAGAAAGCCGATAATGAGGTCCATCGCCCGCGTGTTCCAGAAAAAGGAAAGGAGGTAGTTGAGCAGCACCGCCAGGACGGCCACTTCAAAGATGGGTAGAATCAGGCTAACCGCGTCCATTGAAACGATAGTAGAGATCATGGCCGTTGTTGACAACATATCTGGCAAAGTGTCACAAACGCGTTTCTATACTGTTGGAGGTGTGATGGACGTAGAGATTTTGGCGCGGGTGCAGTTTGCGTTGACGATTGGATATCACTACATCTATCCCCCCTTAAGCATTGGCCTTGGGCTCTTTATGGTCTTCATCGAATCGGCCTACCTAAAGACCAGGAATGAGCGATACAGGGAAATGGCCCGTTTCTGGACGCGGGTGTTCGCTTTGACCTTTGCGATGGGGGTGGCGACCGGCCTCGTACAGGTGTTCGAATTTGGGACTAACTGGGCCGCCTATTCGAGATATGTGGGGGACGTTTTCGGCAGTGCTCTTGGCGCCGAGGGGGTGTTTGCTTTCATGTTGGAGTCGGGCTTCTTGGCCCTGCTGCTGTTCGGTTGGGATCGAGTTGGACCCAAGACCCACTTTTTCTCGACGGTGATGGTGTGCTTGGGCGCCCACTTTAGCGCGGTCTGGATTGTGATCGCCAACTCGTGGATGCAGACGCCTGCCGGCTTTCATATTGTGGGAGAGGGGCTGCATGCCCGGGCGGAGATCACCCAGTTTTGGGAGATGGTCTTCAACCCGTCGTCAATGGAGCGTTTAGCCCATGTATTAATCGGCTGCTGGTTGGCCGGAGCGTTTTTAGTTGTGAGCATTTCGGCCTACTATTTATTGCGCAATCGTCATGTACAGTTTGCACGGACATCTCTCAAGGTGTCGCTGGCGATGGCGACGGTCTGCGTTTTGCTACAAACTGTTTCTGGCGATAAGGCGGCTCGGACGGTGGTTGAATATCAGCCAGCAAAGCTGGCGGCGATGGAGGGACTGTTTAAGACTCAGGCGCGCGCACCGTTTAGCCTTCTCGGCTTTCCCAACATGGAAAAAGAGGAAACGGTGGGACTTAAGATTCCTGGGCTGTTGAGTATTTTGAGTTATCATAAACTCGACGCAGTAGTGACGGGTTTAGAGGAATTCCCTAAAGAGGATTGGCCGCCGGTACGAGCGACGTTTGCCACCTATCGGATCATGCTGGGAATGTGGGCCCTCATGTTTGCGACGGTTGTTCTTGGCTGGATCTTTTGGAAACGTTTGCGGGAGGGACGGGCTCGCTGGCTCTTGTGGGTGATGGTCTTCTCGATCGGTTTTCCTATGCTTGCCAACGAAGCGGGCTGGTTCACCGCTGAGATGGGTCGGCAACCTTGGATTGTCTATAACCTGCTCAGGACCTCAGAGGGGCTCTCGTCTGTTGTTTCTGCAGGACAAGTGTTGGGATCGATCATCATGTTCTTGGTCCTCTACAGTACCATGCTCTTCCTCTTCCTCTATCTTCTCGATCGGAAAATCAAACATGGACCGGAGGCGACGCCTGAGTCAGCTCCGCACAACCATACAGGGCTGAAGCATGACAATGGAAGTTCTCACATTCCTTTGGTACTTGGTCTTTTTGGTCGTTTTGGCCGGCTATGTGGCGCTTGACGGTTTTGATTTGGGGGTAGGAATTGTCCACCCATTCGCTAGAAAGGACATGGAGCGGCGGGTCTTTCTTAACGCCATCGGCCCCGTATGGGACGGCAACGAGGTGTGGCTTGTGATTTTAATTGGAGGCCTATTTGCTGGCTTCCCTCATGTTTATGCGACCCTTCTTTCGGCCTTTTATGTCCCAGTGATGGCGTTCATTTCAGGGCTCATTTTCCGCGCGGTAGCGATTGAAGTTCGGAGCAAAAATACGAGCCTAGTGTGGCGGAGCTTTTGGGATTGGGTATTCGCCCTTGGAAGTTTTATCATTGCTGCCGGCCTCGGATTTGTGCTGGGCAACTTGGTTAAGGGGATTCCGCTCGATGAAAACTTTGAGTTTGCCGGTGACTGGCTCA
Organism: uncultured Verrucomicrobiae bacterium; assembly: GCA_963739345.1. GTDB lineage: Bacteria > Chlamydiota > Chlamydiia > Chlamydiales > JAFEGQ01 > CAVUAA01. The sequence continues at coordinate 182,769 of CAVUAA010000001.1, forward strand.
CGCTGATTAATCCCTACAGTATTTTTTCCTCTCTCTTTGTCGTCGTCCTCTGTGCCATGCACGGTTGCATCTATCTGGTGATGAAGACAGAAGGAGAGCTGCACGACAACCTTCGCGAGTGGGCAAATCGGAGCATCATTTTCTTTGTCCTCATGTTTGTGTCGATGACCGTGGTGACGCTGATCTACCTCCCTCATATGGTGGAGCCGTTCCGGGATCGTCCATGGCTATTTGTCGTTCCGTTGGCGGCAATTCTATCAATCGCCAATGTGCCCCGTGAGATGACCAAGGGGAATGACGGATTTGCCTTCATCTCATCCGTTTCCGCTATCTGTTTAATGGTTGCGCTCTACGCGATTGGGACATTCCCAATCCTCCTCCGCTCGAGCGTACAGCCAGAAGTGTTGAGCCTAACTGTCCATAACTCTCTTGCCTCGAAAAAGACCTTAGAGGTGCTACTGATAATTGTTGCGATTGGCATTCCTCTCGCCCTTGCGTATATCATAAGTATCTATTATCTTTTCAGAGGAAAGGTCAAGTTAGACACTAGCAGCTACTGATTTAACTGGGAGATCCATCGTGAAACTTCGACACCTGTTTTTCTCCGCCCTGATGGCCAGTGGAGCGCTTAGCGCTCAGCTGTTTGTTTTGCCCCCCATTTCATTGTGCAATGCGCGATGCGGCGAGTGGTCATTGTCTGGGGATCTTCTCTACATGAAGCCGATGGTCAACTCCGTCCGCTGGGCGCAAGTGCAGGATCGAAATAGTCCCATCCGTCAAAATCTTCTCATGCGCCCCGACCTCGATTGGGGTTTCCGCGTTGGCATTGGCTACGATCGTGACTGCAGTTACGGTGAGGTGAGCTATCTCTGGTATGAGTCGTTGGATACCGCCACGGTCGCACGCTCCGAGTTTGTTTTGCCGATCACGATTTTTGGTCTCGGAGATAATGATGCGTTTCAGAAGGGGAGCTACCGCTTGTTGTTCCGCTATCAGAATGTTGACTTCCGTTGGGGGCAGCATGTAACCGACCGGTGTGGCCGCACCCTCAATCTGTTTGGCAATGTCCGCTGGGTCGACCTGCAGCGGAAGAGCCAGGCGCGGGGAGTCGCCACGGCGGGCGGAGTGGGTCTTTGGGACCAGCACAGTCGCTTCACCGGTGCGGCGTTTGGAGTTGGCGCCTCGGCCGATGTCTCGATCTGGCGATGCCTCAGCTTTGCCGGCACGGTGAATGGGATGGCCGCCATCGGCGAGCGGAAGGTGACCCTCAACAGACGATCGGTCCCAGTTCCTGCTAATGACCGGATCGAGCAGCAGCCGGGCGAGAGCTCGGTCATCCCAGCGCTCGATTTGCGCTTCGGAGTGCGCTACGTCCAGCTCGTCTGCGGCAGCGTCAAAGTGTGGGCCGAAGTGGGCTACGAGATGCACCAATATTGGAATGTGCTCGACTACACCCAGCAGGGAACAGATGACATCGGCATTGTCCCCTGTCAGGATGTCGGCTTCGGCGGTCCCTACCTTAGTGTCAAAGCTAGCTACTAATCGGCTAGTGACGTATTCTTTTGCCTTTTTGATCTAGGGAATGTCTCATGCCGGTTGCTAAGAAAAAATTTAGAGAGATGGTCTTCCAGCTCCTCTACAGTCACAATCTCTCTGAGGCTGGGCGGGACGATATGGTGCCCATGATGCGGGAGCAGCTCAACGTCCCCCGCTCGGTTCTCCATCAGGCGCACGCGCGGATGCTCGACGTTGTGAAGCATCAGGAAGAATTTGACCATCTCATCAAGGAGACGTCGCTGGAGTATGAGGTGGAGCGGATTCAGCGGGTGGAGATGAACATCCTCCGCCTTGGCCTTTATGAGATGCTCTACGACGACCATGTGCCACCTAAGGTGGCCATCGCCGAGGCGCTCCGGCTTGGAAAAAAGTTTAGCACCCCCGAATCGGTCAAGTTTCTCAACGCCATCCTCGACTCTGTCTACAAGTCGCTTGGCGTCGAGAAAGAGCGGACCGATGAGACGAAGGAGGAGACCTTCTTTAGTGCCGAAGATGAGAGAAAAAAGCGTGAGAGTTGAGCTAGGCACGCTCCTTTCCGAATTCACCACATTTGGAGTGGGCGGGCCGGCCAAAGCCTTTGCCTCCGTCACCACTCAAGAGGAGATGAGCGACGCTCTCGGCCACGGTCGTGAACAGGGTTTGAAGATTCTTGTGCTCGGTCGAGGATCCAATCTCCTTTTTGACGACCGCGGCTTCGATGGTTTGGTTATCCTCAACAAGATCGATTTTATTGAGTGGAACGGATCGCTCTGCCGTGTGGGTGCGGGTAATAATTTCTCCCTCCTCGGTTCAAGGACCGCACGCGACGGTTGGGCCGGTCTCGAGTTTTCCTCTGGCATTCCAGGATCGGTTGGGGGAGCGGTAGTGATGAATGCAGGAGCTAATGGACAGGAGACATGTGAGGTGCTCCACTCAGTCGAGTCGCTAACCCTCGATGGCGAGTTGCGGGTCCGCTCTCGCAAAGAGCTCTCCTACAGCTATCGCACCTCGCCGTTTCAATCCAATAGCGAGGCGGTCGTCGCAGCCACCTTCTCCCTGACGAAAAGCGAGAGTGCTCGTGGCCGGCAGATCAACATCATCGCCGCCCGCAAAGAGACTCAGCCGCTGTGGGAAAAATCCGCCGGCTGCATGTTCCGCAACCCCGAAGGGTCCTCCGCCGGCAAACTGATTCAGGAGGCTGGCCTAAAGGGGCTCGCCGTCGGCGACGCTGTCGTCTCCGACCTCCACGCCAACTTCATCATCAATCGGGGGAGTGCCACCAGCGCTCAGATTCTCGAGCTGATTGAGAAGGTGCAGCAACGGGTCAAATCGGCGACCGGATTCGAGCTAGAGCGCGAGGTAAAATACATTGTTTAGAGCTGATCTACACACCCACACCACCTGTTCCGACGGCTCGTTTACCCCAGAAGAGCTGGTTCGACATGCGCTGGAACGGGGCCTCTCCGGCCTCTCCATCACCGATCATGACACTGTTGAGGCATACACTGAGGTGATCCCGCTTGCCGCCGAGCTCGGCCTCCGCCTTCTTCCAGGCATTGAGTTCTCCGCAACGGCCGAACGGGGGAATGTTCACATCCTAGGCTACGGCTTCCGACTCGACGACCCGGGTCTGCTTGCCCTGTGTGAGAGGCAGGTGGAGCGAAGGGAGGCGCGCAATTCCAAGATGCTCAAGCTGCTCGCCCAGCACAACATGCCCATCTCAGAAGAGGAGATGAAGAGCGCCGCCAAGCGGTTTCCTCACAAAAAGGTGTTTGGACGCCCCCACATCGCCCAGGCGATGATTGAGAAGGGGTATGTTCCTGACTTTGACCAGGCGTTTCGCCGCTGGATTGGAGATGGCCGTCCCGGCTACGATCCCGGTGAGCCGATCACCGTCCAAGAGACAATCGACACCCTTCACGCCGCCGGTGGTTACGCCGTCATCGCCCACCCCCACGTCATGCGGGACAAAGTGCTCCTCCGACAGCTGCTCGACATGCCGTTTGACGGGATCGAGGGGTATTACGCCGCCTTCCCTCGATGGGTGGAGAAGGAGTACATTGCCATCGGCGAATCAAAGGGGTGGATCGTTACCGGCGGCTCCGACTTTCACGGCGCCCCCAAGCCTCATATCCACCTCGGCATCTCATGGGTCAACGAAGAGACCTTCAATGCGCTCAGCTGAGACTTACGATAGTATTCTGGTCGCTGGCACCAATGGGAAGGGGTCGGTGGCGACGATGATTGCCGCCGGCCTGCAAGCGGCTGGTCACCGGGTGGGACTTTTTACCTCCCCCCACATCGAACGGATGAATGAGCGGATCCAGATCAACGGGGTGCAGATCTCCGATGCCGATCTTGACCGCCTTTGTGAGTGGGACTCTCCGGTCACCTTCTTTGAAACGCTTACCGCTGCAGCTCGCTCCTACTTCGGGGAGCAAAAGTGCGATTATGTGGTGTGGGAGGTGGGGATTGGCGGCCGCCTCGATGCGACCAACGCAGTCGAGCCGATCCTCTCCGTCATCACCTCCATTGCTCTTGATCACACCCACATTTTGGGCGACACCCTCGAAAAAATAGCGCGAGAAAAGGCTGGTATCTGCCGCCCCGGCGTCCCTTGCGTGCTCGGTCCCACAGCCCAGAACTTAGGAGTGGAGGGGATCGCCGTGCCACCGGTCGCCGGCGATTATCGGGCGGAAAACCGCGCGATTGCCGTCGCCGCCCTCAATCAGCTCGGCATCGATGCTGTTCCGGACGTATCGCCTCCCTGCCGGATGGAGTGGGCTGGCAACAACCTCCTCTTCGACGTCGCTCACAACCCCGCCGCCTTCCGCGCGCTTTTGAAAGCGCTTCCGCCTCGCCCCACCCGCTTTCTTGCCAGCTTCTCCCTTGGTCACGATGCTCAAACCTGTCTCGACCTTATCCGCGCCACCGGTCACCCGGTCCACCTCGTCCAAATCGACCACGAGAGAATGCTCGACCTTGCCGAGCTTGAGACTACCGGCTGTCATTTCGGCATTCCTAAACTCTCCGATGAACTCCTCGTCGTCTGCGGTAGCTGCTACATGATGGCTGAGATGAAAAGGAGGCTTGGTGACCGCGCTCGGTTAAGCCACCGGTGATGGCAGACGCCCCACCGATCTGAGGGAAGCGTTGCGGCCCACTCTAGCAGCGCCTCCTCCTCCCGGGCTCCTTCCTCGTGTCCCGGATAGCAGGTGATGCTGAGTGCACCCGTAACTAACGGTAGAAATTTCTCCACACTCAACAGAGTTGAATCTACCTGTGTTGTCACCTGCTTGTCGCTCCCCGGCAGATAGCCCAGATTGTAAACCACGAGTTTGATAGGCTGCTCCACCTCCAATTCCGCATGGCAACAGAGGAGGGGCTCGATTCCCGTCCGTTCCCGAGTTGCCTCGATTGCAGCAGGCTGCACATCGCAGGCAATCACCCGATCGGTCAATGAAAGTAAAAAGTTAGTATCGTGTCCGTTGCCGCAGGTCGCATCGATGACCAGGTCGCCAGGGTTGACGATCTTGGTCCAGTAGTCGTGAGCCATCGTCAAATGCTTGCTAAATTGTGTCTGTTTCACTAGCATGTTCGTCCGTTGGGGTATTAGCTCAGTTGGTTAGAGCGCCACGTTGACATCGTGGAGGTCAGCTGTTCGAGTCAGCTATATCCCAAACCCCCTAGGGGCTTCGGCCCGCGCCTTCGACACCTTTTCTCCCGTTGAGAGCCCTTTTGCCCTCGCCCGTGGCACTTTGGCCACGGGCATTCGGCCCAAATTGCCCACACCGGAAAAAAATCTTGTCGAATCCGCCGGTCCGAAACCCCTAGGGGGCTTGGCCCTCGGAGGTTTCAATCTAATGGCGTTCAAGCTACGATGTTAGCCTAATGTGGATCAAACAACCAGTTCTAGAATCTCTTGTGAATGCCCTGGACTCTGTGAAGGAGTCGGGGAGCGAGAACGATGCCTTTTGGGCAGAGTGCGAAGCGCCTGTTGATTTGGCCACGCTTGAGGCGAAGATGGCGGTCGAGAGGGTGGAGCTGGTCCCTAAGGTGGCGGTGGGAATGTTCCTCCACAAGGGGCTAGAAGAGATGGCTGCAAAGGTGCCAATGGACGTGCAGCTGGTGGTGATGACCCGGGTGGGTGATACCTATGAATTTGGAGAGTCGGTCGAAGTGGAGCTCGCTTTGGAAGGGAATCGTGTGATGGGGAAAATTTCCCCCTTGCCAATTCCGAAGAAAAAGGGTAAGCTGGGCCGCCAAGAAAGACGTGCATTAGCACGTGGGAAAGGTAAAGAGGCAGCGAGAGAAGCCTCCAGCCGCGTAGTGAAGATTTAAATTCTCTCGTCGTGACTCTCACTCCTTTCCCGGGGCTTTCTTGTAGATGTATGTATTTAAGGAGTGAAGATTTTGATACTTGGATATTGGACTGAGTCGGCCCGATGAGAGTCAACAGACAGATTCGGGCGCGTACCGTCCGCGTGATTGGCCCAGAGGGCGATCAACTAGGCGTTGTTTCCCTTTTGGATGCGCTGAAGATGGCAGAAGAGCAAGGACTCGACCTTATTGAGGTGGTTCCCAACTCTCAGCCACCAGTTTGTAAGATCATCGACTACGGTAAGTTTCGATACGATCAGAGCAAGCGGGAGAAGGAGAACAAGCGGACTCAGCACCAGATCAAAGTCAAAGAAGTAAAAGTAAAACCTAACATTGACGAGCACGACTTTCAGACCAAACTGCGCAGAGCGCGTGAGTTTGCTGCAAAGGGCTACAAGGTGAAGGTGACATGCATGTTCCGTGGACGACAGATGGCCCACCCCGATGTGGGATTGGCTGTCGTGAAGCGGATGTGTAAGGAACTTGAGGACGTTGTCCAGCCGGAGAGTCCGCCGAAGATGATGGGAAGAAGCCTCACGACGGTGCTTGCACCGGTGGCAGCTAAGGGGCGGAAAAAGCAAGGAGTGAATCATGCCAAAGATGAAAACGCACAAGGGTCTGAAAAGACGCTTCAAACTAACGGCAACGGGCAAGATCAAGCATAACCGAGCTGGCCGTCGTCACATATTGACTAAGAAATCACCCAAGCGGAAGCGTCAGCTTCGTCGCCCTGGTCTAATCCACCAGAGCGTGATGAAGATGTACAAGCGACTCATGGGCGCAGGGAGATAGACACATGGTAAGGGCAACAAATGCCGCGGCGTCACGCCGCAGAAAAAAACGATTGATGAAGCGGGCGAAGGGGTTCTACGGCGATCGTAAGAATCACCTCCGTCAGACCAGCAGTGCCGTGATGAAGGCGATGGCCTTCAACTATCGGGACAGAAAGCACAACAAGCGGAACTTCCGCCGTCTCTGGATTACCCGGATCGGCGTCGCTGCTAAGATGAACGGCATCTCTTACAGTCGGATGATCGACGGCCTCCACAAGGCTGGCTGTACACTCGACCGGAAGATGCTTGCTCTGATGGCAGTTGAAGATCCAGCCGGTTTTGCTACCGTCGCAGAAACGGCCAAAGCTGCTCTCGCGTGAAAAATCAGCTCGACGCCCTCAAACAGGAAGTTGAGGGAGAGCTGAGAGGGGCAGGGACGCTCAAGAGTCTAGAGGCCGTCAAGGTCCGCTACCTCGGGAAGAAAGGACCCGTGCAAGACCTGATGAAGGGCTTGCGCGAGTGCTCTCCCGAGGAGCGCCCTCTCATGGGCAAAGCGATCAATGACCTAAAAGTTCATCTCGAGCAGCTCGCAGCTACCCTCGAACAGGAGCTTCTCTCCAAGGAAGAATCGAGCCGCCTCGCCTCCGAGACTCTCGACGTCACCGCTCCTGGCCACCGTCCACGGACCGGCGGCACTCATCCTGTCTCTGCGATGATGGAGGAGCTCCTCACCATCCACCGCGAACTTGGCTTCTCCGTCCAATACGGCCCCGATATTGAGAGCGATTTCTACAACTTTGAAGCGCTCAACTTTGGCCCCGACCATCCCGCGCGCGACATGCACGACACATTCTATTTAAAGCCTGGGGTTCTTCTTCGCACCCACACCTCCAACACCCAAGTGCGGGTCATGGAGAAACAGGCCCCTCCCATTCGCATCGCAGCTCCTGGCCGCTGCTACCGCAACGAAGACATTACTCCCCGCTCTCACATCTTTTTCCACCAGGTAGAAGGGGTCTATATCGACAAAGGGGTCACCTTCGCCGACCTCCTCCAAACCCTCGAAGACCTTCTCCACGCCCTCTTTGGACCCGACGTTAAAACTCGCTTTCGCCCCTCCTACTTTCCCTTTGTCGAGCCTGGCCTCGAAGTGGACGTCTCCTGCCTCGCCTGCAACGGCATTGGCTGTAACCTGTGCAAAAAAACCGGTTGGCTTGAGATCCTTGGTGCCGGCATGGTCCACCCCGAAGTGCTAAAAAGCGGCGGCATCGATCCCGAAAAATACACCGGTTATGCGTGGGGGATTGGCGTTGAGCGGCTCATCCTCCTCAAGCAGGGAGTGAACGACATCCGCCTCTTCGCAGAAAATCGACTAGATTTCTTGGCTCAATTTAGATAGACTTCTTGCCCAGGAAGAGTGGCAGAGCGGCCGAATGCGTCGGTCTTGAAAACCGAAGACCTGCAAGGGTCCGGGGGTTCGAATCCCTCCTCTTCCATAGATGGCCATCGGGCCCATACGTCGCCTCCGCCGACTATGGGGCCCGAAGACCATCTTTATTGTCACAATTGGGGACAGTCCCCAATTGTGACAATTTTACTTACGGAAGAGTGGCAGAGTGGCCGAATGCGTCGGTTTCGAAAACCGAAGTCCGGCAACGGACCGGGGGTTCGAATCCCTCCTCTTCCAATGTCCAATTTGGTGCCTGGCACTAAATGGGGCATTATGATGAAGTGCGGAGGTGCGCTAGATGTTTGAGATGGGTCCGTTAGAGGCGCGCGCGTACCTCGATGCTGAGATCATGGCCATCGAGGCTGAGTCGGCTGCGGTTGGTTCGATTGAGGAACAGCTGGTGGAAGCTGGGGGGCGGAGCACGCCAGTGCGGCTCTATAGGCCGGGCAAAGGAGAGTTTCCGGCGCTTGTATTGATTCACGGTGCCGGGTTTGTTGCTGGTAGCCTGGACACGCATGACAATTTAGCCAGGTATCTGTGTGCCAATGCCAAGGTGATCGTCGCTTCCGTCGGCTACACGAATGCACCGGAGGGCAAGTTTCCTCTCCCGTTGGAGCAGTGTTATGACGTGCTGGTGTGGGCCAAGACGATTGGCGCGGATGGCCGGGTGGCGGTTGCGGGTGACAGCGCGGGTGGCACGATGGCAGCGGCACTCTGTTTGCTGGCCCGTGATCGCAGCGGGCCACCGATTGATCTGCAGGTGCTGATCAATCCGGCGCCCGACCTCCGCTGTGGGGGGACGCTCGAACCGCAGGGCGATGTACTGGATGAATTGCGTTGGCCAGCCACCATGTATGTGAACAGCCCCAAAGACACCTATAACCCTTACGTATCACCCATGGCTGCGGAGGACTTTAGTGGTTTGCCGCCGGCACTCGTCCTACTTGCCGAGTTCGATAGTTTGCGCAAGGACGGCCAGCTTTACGCCGATAAACTCGCCGCAGCGGGTGTGCCAACTGAGGTTTATTGTCAGATGGGGGTGGGGCATTTGGCCGGCGACGGCGCGCGAGCATCGAGTGTCGCGACCGAATCCCTAGATGTTGCCGTCGATGCCATTCGTCGTATCCAGCGACTGTAGCCAGGTCGCAAGCTCGGCGGTGAGGTCAGACAATTGCGCGGGAGACCGATCGACTAGTCGGTGCTTTTCTCGGAAGATTTGCCAGGCTTGATCCTTTACTGAATCATTGCCGAAGACAGACAGTAGGTCGAGGGCGGTTTGTAGGTGTAGGGTCGTTCTTCGAATGGCAAATGTATTTCCGATGGCGCGCGGTAGCTGTGTGTGGTTTAGGGTTGCCTGGTCACTGAGTAGCCACACGTCGTAGAAGTCCTTGATCCGCGTGTTAGCCATCCCCTTCTGGATCATTGTCTCGAGTTTTTCCGCGATCACGGTTTCGGGCGAGTAACTGTGGAGATGAATGTCAGGGAAGTCGAGGAGGGATGGATAGGGAAGCGGTCGGGGAGCGGGTGTGACGATGTCTCCAAATCCGACGTCGATTTGCATCGGGATTCGAGTAGCTTCCAGTCGCCCTGTGAAGCGGAGGCGAACGCCAGGGTATTTGGCGTCGTGCTGCATGGTGCGGCATGTGATTGAGTCGGAATCAAACTCCACGCCATCGGCTATTGTGGGATCTAGCTCGCAAACGTCTCGGCAGATCTGGAGGAGATTGTCTTTTGAATTTTTGGTTTTGGCAAGAAGATCAATATCAAGGGTCGCCCGCGAGTCGTCGAGTTTCCATGCGTAGAACAGAAGTGCCCCCTTTAGCACGAATGTGCTGGAGTAGGAGGACTGAGAGAGTCGATAGAGAAACCTCTCCATCCCGTAGTACTGCAGGAGCTCCTGGTAGGGTTTTTGGGTAGACCTTGCGAGGCTTAGCAGGCGACTCTTCACGGATGCCGCTACGTTCTTGAGTTCACGATTGGTCATGAGTCACCGCTTCGATGTAAGGCTGGAGAACCTTTGCCATTCGGAGTTCCTTTGCGTATTCGGCTAGCAGGTTGAGATTGAGAAGGCCGCTTTCCCAACAGGTCTTGAGCGCTTCGATGGCGACGTTCACGCCGACATTGTTCCTGCGCTTGAAACAGTCGACGATCGTTTTCTCCCGAGAATAGACTTTGACTTCGGTCCCTGAGAGCTCGTGCTTTTCAATTCCCAGATCATACGATTTATCTGAATACCAGTAGAATCGGGTCGGCGGGTGGTGCAGAGCAATGGGTTTGTAGCTTTTTGACACGGCGACGTCCACGTGACGTGGAATTTGAACCGTGAGGCTGTGAAAATAGAGGGCTGAGGTTAGACAGATCACTCCGATGGGTACCATTTTGGCGACAGTGATCAAATCTGGGTGGCCGACCCCGGGGAGACCTGCTAGCCCGTAAAGGCCTCTCTCAAGCCGTTCGATTTTTCCATTATCTCGTAGCTCATAGAGGAGACGAGGGTGAATGCCAGCAGCCACTGCTTCGCCTGTTCGGAGAATTCCACCCCGCGAGGCGAAAATCTCAAGCGCTTCTTTTCTAAGAATTTCTGACTTTTTTCCGGCCATCTTGGATAGAATCTACGGTGTTTCTGTCGTTTTACCGTATCTTTTATCCAGAATTCAGTCAAGGAGGAGGTCGTCGACGAGGTCCATGCAGATGTCGGGGAGTTTGCGCTCTTGGTCAATGCAGGATTGGATGGTGGTGATGGCGGAGCGGACTTCGTTGGGGAGTTCGGTGGAGGGGGCGTCGTCCCCGGGCCACGAGCGGTCACGGGTAGTACGGTCGGGCCAACGGGAATAGGCGACCCACATGCCGTCGTCGGTGCGGTGGAGGGCGGAGCCGAGCGCGCCGCGGTGGTCGACAAAGTAGCTGGCGATGGTGCGCCAGGCGGTCTGGAATTCTTGGTCTCTTCCGGGAATGGTGAAGTTGCGGTAGATCACAGCAAACATTTGTGGTATCTCCTTTTTTGAGTGACGACACTACCACAGGAGGATGTCATGAGCAAAGCAGCTACGAAGAAAATTGCAGAGTTGTTGGGAGAGTTTTTGGCCGATAGCTATGTGTTGTATTTGAAGACGCAGAACTATCATTGGAATGTGGCCGATCCGCGGTTTGACATGATCCACAAGATGTTTCAGGTGCAATATGAGGACCTGGCAGAGGCGGTCGATTTGATCGCAGAGCAGATTCGGATTGTGGGACACTTTTCACCAGGGACGATGAAGGAGTTTCTTAAGCTCACCCGGCTGACAGAGGGAACGGGCAAGGAGACTGGGTCGGAGATGATCAAGAATTTGCAAGCGGATCACGAGACGATTGGTAAGTATCTGGTCGCTATGATTGTTGAAATTCAGAAGCTGGGTGATGAGGCGACGGCCGATGTGCTAATTGAGCGGGCTCGAGTCCATGGCAAGTTTGCCTGGCTTCTCAGAAGTCACGGGAAGTAACAAAAGATCTAAAGGTTAGGCCCTGGACGACGGTTGAGAAGATGACCACGAAGAAGGTGGCGCTCCAGATGGCGTGGGTGATGGGGTTGCCGGGGAGGGAGAGGGCGAGGGCGAGAGAGACGCCCCCCCTCAGGCCTACCCAGGTGAGGAAGAGGACGACGTTGCGGGTGAAGGGGCGGAAGAACTTGAAGAGGGAGATGGGGAGGAGGACGCTGAGGTAGCGGCCAAGAAGGACGATGAGGATGGCGCAGACGGCGGCGACAAGGTAGGGGCCGGTGAAGGGGAGGGCGAGGAGCTGGAGCCCCATGAGGATGAAAAGGGCGCCGTTGAGAAACTCGTCGATGAGATTCCAAAAAGAGTAGAGTTCGCCAAAGGGTTTGTCCCGGTAGTTGCGGACGATGAGCCCCATGATGACGACGGTGATGGGGCCGGAGGTGCCGAGGATGGCGGCGAGGTCGTAGCCGCCGGCAACGAGTCCCACTGAAATCATGATCTGGACGCTTGGCTTTTTCACTTGAGCGAGGAGGTGGTAGGTGATCCATCCAATGGCGAGGCCAAGGAACGCGCTTCCGAGGAGCTGCCGGACAAGGAGGACGAGGACGCCCGATGGGGTGATCTCGCCGCCAAAGGTGGCGACGGTGAGGAGGACGACGAAGAGGACAATGGCGATACCGTCGTTGAAGAGAGCCTCGCCCATCACTTTTGCTTTGAGGCTGGAGGGGATTTTGGCTTTCTTGAGGAGGCCAATGACGATGACGGGATCGGTGGGGGAGATGAGGGCGCCAAAGAGCAGGGAGTAGATGTAGGGGACGGGGATGGAGAGGGCGGCGAAGATGTAGAACATGAGGGTGCCGACGATAAAGGTGGAGAGGACGACGCCAACGGTGGCGAGGGTGAAGATGACCCACTTCAGCTCGGCAAGTTTGCGGATGTCGAGCTGGAGGGAGCCGGCGAAGAGGAGGAAGCTGAGGATGCCCTTGAGGACGGTGGAGGAGAAGTCCACCTCGGCAATTAGGCGGATGACCCAATCGAAGTAGCGGAGCCCTGCCCACTGAAGGAGGAGGAGGAGGCCGGCGAGGCCGAGCGATCCGAGGGTGAAGGCGATGATAGGGGGGAGTTTGACGAAACGGGCGTTGATGAAGCTGAAGAGGGCGAGGGCGAGAAGGAGGAGGGTGACAATGTCAAATGCGGCCATCAGAATCTGAGTTTCAGGCCGGCATAGGGTCCGCTAAAGCCGCAGTCGACGAAGGTGGTCTGTCCGGCAGTGGCGGATCCTTGGGAGGTGCGGAAGGCGTTGAAATAGTGTTGGATCTCCCAGCCGAGTTCACCGGAGAGGTAGAGGCCGCAGGCTCCCAAGGTGTAGCGGATGGCTAGCTGCGCTTCGAGTCCGGGGAGGAGTCCCCAGCGGGAGGGGTAGGTGGCGTTGAGGCGGCCGTTTTGGATGAGGGTGGTTGGAGCGCGGATCGTTTGCTTAAGCGTCCGCTCAGCGGCAGCGGCGATCGCCCCGACTTTGGCGACGACAAAGAGTCCTTGCGTGACGTTATATTCACCGCCGAAGCCAGCAATCCCGCCAACCCCTTGGGCTTGGGTCTTCTCATTAAAATCGCTCGTTGCATCCAAATTGTTGATTCGTCCGTGGACGTCGCTTTTTACTTTCTGACTGAGCTGGAACCAGAGACCGCCGCCGTAGGCGTAGAAACGGCTGCACCATCCCTGCCACATTGTGAACCCGCCCACAAGTTCGGCTCGCTGGTAGAGGAGCTTAAGGGAGGCGTCAGCGGCGTTGATAGCCGCTCCGGCGCCGAAGTTGGCCCAAGGGACGGCGATGTTGCCGCCCCGTTGGTTGGATTTATCAAGGGTCCGGACATACTGGTAGCCACCCCGGATGAAGCCTCGGCTACAGGGGAAATTCCACTGAGCAAAGAGGCGTGCGCCCCAGTCATAGCCGGGGCTGATCTCTTCGGACCGGACCACATTGACCGGATCTCCCGACTGGAGAGTCCACGCGGTTATGGGGGTGCGGGTGGAGTTCCAGTAGAGGGCATCGGCCATGATCTCTAGGCTCCCACACATCCGGTAGCGGTAGGCGTTGCAGGGGGAGTAGCCGGTTGCGGGAGAGACAGGCTGTGGTTGTGGGCAGCAGTTGCTATTATTACATCCCCGGTCACATCCTTGGTTGCAGCGGTCGCAGCAGCAGCCGGTGTGTCTGGGGAAGCGTTCGCGTACTCCCGGAGGAGCGCCACACCGCCCATAGCAGGGGCTGTAGGCGATTGCTTGAGTCGTTAGGAAGAGAGCAAAGAGCAAATAACGTAAACGCACGGCATACCTCGTTTGTCGGCATCCTGCCTGTCACATCTTTTTTTGTCTCTCATTCCCTAAGCTTTTGTGTTGACACGGTTTTAGCAATGGCTCAACCTAGTGTGCATGAGCAAGTTTCACGTTCCCGATGCTGAAGTACCTGACACTGGACCAGATGACCCGCGGGTTGGGCAGTTTTTGACCAGCAGCGATGTTCCGGCGCGAGAGCTGCGGGCGGTGATCATTGGCTGTCCCAGCGAGGAGGGGATCAAGCTGCGGGGCGACAGGGTCGGTGCAGCTGAGGGGCCCGATGCGATTCGGCAGGCGCTCTATCAGATGACTCTTTCAACGCGAGGGCATGAGGCGTTCCGCAAGTTACTTGAGGGATCGGAGGATCTGGGGAACTTGGTGCTGACCGGCGATCTGGAGGAAGATCAGGAGATCCTGAGTGAGGTGGTAGCGGGCTTTCTCGGACAGAGGGTTGTCCCTATCATCTTGGGCGGCGGTCAGTCGGTTACCTACGGTCACTTTCTTGGCTATGTGAAGGCTGCAAAGCGTTGTAATATTTTAGGATGGGATTCTCGGCTAGATGTGCAGGGAAAAATGGATGGACGGGGTCATTCGGGCTCGATGCTCCGTGAGGCGCTTGTCCACCCGTCGGGTATCTGTCAGAGATGCGAGGTGGCAGGACTGCTGGCCCACGCCAACTCGAAGCCCCACCTCGACTTCTTTAAAGAGCACGCCGGAACGGTGATCTGGCGCTCTGAGCTGACCGAAAGCCGGATTGATGAGATCTACGGCTGGGCCGACAACCCCATGCTCACCTCATTCGACCTCAATGGGGTTGACCAGGTGCAGGCACCAGGAGTTACCCGTCCCTCGGTCAACGGCATTCCGCTTGACCTGTGGCTCTACGCCGCCCGCCGGGCAGGAGAGATGTCGCAAGTTTCATCGGTCGACCTCGTCGGCCTCTCACCCGCCCACGACATCGACCAACGGACGGCCCGCCTAGCGGCCCTCACGGTTTGGACGTTCCTGAAGGGAATGGCTCGCCGCCTCCGCTAACTCTCTTTCAACCTGCTCGAGGGTGACGTCACGCGCTACTGAGCGGGGACGGACAACTAGGTCCATGGGAGGCAAGTCATTCTGCATTTTGCGGAATGCTTCGCGAACGAGTCTTTTAAAACGATTTCTTTGCGGAGAATTGCCAAAACGGCGGGTGACGGTGATCCCTAAACGGGCAGAGCCTTCGCGGCGGCGGTGAATTTGGAGGACGAGAAATTCGCCAGCCACCCGTTTGTGACGGGCAGAGACACGAAGGAACTCCGGTCGTTTTCGGAGACGAAGAAATTTTGGAAGTCGTAGTGCCAATTTGGGACCCAATGTGGGTCTTACGCAGAGAGGCGTTTGCGGCCGTGACGACGGCGTCGCTTGAGCACATTACGTCCACCGGGAGTGGCCATCCGTGCACGAAAACCGTGTACATTTTTTCTTTTACGTTTGCTGGGCTGAAATGTGCGCTTCATGGTTCTCTCCTAACAATCGAGACTATGCTACTCCGCATCGATGTTTTTCATCAATGGGAAATAGATCACATCGCGAATAGAATGGGCGCCTGTGAAGAGCATCACCATCCGGTCGATCCCCATTCCGATGCCGCCGGCTGGAGGCATTCCTTGACAGATCGCCTCAATAAATTCCTCGTCCAGGGGCGAGGCCTCCTCGTCGCCAGCCTCCCGCCTGTCCGCCTGCTCCTCGAGAAGGCGCCGCTGGATGACGGGATCGTTTAGCTCTGAGTAGGCGTTGGCAATCTCGTGGGTGAGGCAGTAGCTCTCAAATCGCTCCACCATCCCCGCCTTCCGCTCATGCGGATCGCGGTGGGGCTTGCAGAGAGGGGTGGACTCAATCGGGTGGTCGGTGATGTGAGTCGGCTGAATGAGGTGAGATTCACATAGTTCTTCAAAAAGAAAGGTGATGAGCATGCCGCGGGGCGCCTTGCCGATCTGGAGGGGGTCGAGGTTGGTCTTTTCTTTGAGCAGCTGACGCAGACGGTCATCACTTGAAGCGTCGACATCGATGTCGGCGAAGTGGCGGATCGCCCCCTTCATCGTCATGCGAGCCCATGGTGCCTTAAAATCAAGCTCCACATCCTCGTGCATCACTTTCGTCGTCCCGAAAATCTCCATCGCAATCCGCTCATAGAGCGTCTCCATGAAGCGCATCATGTCGTTGTAATCCCAGTAGGCAGCATAGGCCTCAAGGAGGGTGAATTCGGGGTTGTGATTGCGATCGATCCCTTCGTTGCGGAACACCTTCCCAATCTCAAACACCCGCTCCAGACCGCCTACAACCAGCTTTTTCAGAGCGATCTCAAGTGAGATGCGGAGGTACATATCTTGGTGGAGCGAGTTGAGAGTGGTGGTGAACGGCTTGGCCGCAGCTCCCCCATAGATACTTTGAAGAGATGGTGTCTCCACCTCCATGAAGCCATTGCCTTCACAGTGCTCGCGGACAATTTTCAAGATTTGCGACCGCCGCTTGAGGGTGGCGACTACTTCGGGGTTGCTGATCAGATCGAGCCACCGCTTCCGGTAGCGCACTTCCTTATCCTGGAGGCCGGCGTGCTTGTCGGGGAGAGGAAGAAGTGTCTTGCAAAGAGGGGTCATCCGCTTGACAAAGACGGTCAGTTCCCCTTTCTGCGTCCGAAACAGGTGCCCCTCGACGCCGATGATGTCGCCTAAATCGAGCAATTTTTCGACGAATTTGATGTGGGAGAGTTCACCCGGGGTATAGCCCTCCACCACACTCGCATCCCGGTTAAACATGAGCTGGATGCGGCCCTTCTCATCCTGGATGTGTGCGAAGGCGTTCTTTCCCATCCCACGGAAGAGAACAAGCCGCCCCGCTACCTTTACCTGAGGGGTAGAGCCGGCCAGGCCGGCGGCGCTATCGCCCACTTCATCTCCCTCGTGTTCAGCAACTAAAGGCCCAGACTGATGAGTGGGCATCCACTGTGCTGGATAAGGGTCAACGCCGAGCGCCTGCATCTTCTGCAGCTTCTCGAGGCGGGTCTGGAACTCTTCGTGGTCGTGATAGTCAGGCATGCCAAGGGATTGTAGCTTAAAGCCTCTCTGTCCAGCAAGTGGCAGTAAATAGTTTATTCATGCTCTTGCAGGCAAGAGGCAAAAAGTGTATCCTGATCGCATGAGCAAGAAGCACGGAAACGTCATGCCCTTCGCCTATTTTGGCGAAAAAGTGGTCCCCCATTCGGAAGCGCAGGTGAGCATTGCGAGCCATAGTCTCCAATACGGCACCACCTGTTTTGCTGGCATCCGCGGCTACATGCGCGATGGCGTTCCCCAAATTTTTCGCCTCGCCGACCACCATAAGCGTCTAATGAACGCGTGCAAGATCCTCGGATTCGATTTTTTTCTTACTTATAAAGGTTTTGAGTCGATTCTCACCGACCTGATTCAGGCCAACCGGCCGACGGGCGACTTCTATCTCCGTCCTTTTGTCTTCAGCCCCGATCAGGCGCTCGGCCCCCGCTTCGATGGCCTCAGCTACGAGCTGGCCATCTACATGGTTCCGATGCAAAACTACTTCGATCCGAGTCGCGGCCTTAATCTCGGCATCTCCTCCTGGCGCAAGTTTCCCGACAGTTCCATTCCTACCAAGGCCAAAGCTGGCGGCGCCTACCTCAACTCCTCTCTTGCCACCACCGAAGTTAAAGCCAATGGCTTTGATGAGGCGCTCCTTCTCGACCAGGAAGGCTACGTCGTTGAAGCAAGCGTCGCCAACATCATCCTCGTCCACCACGGCGAGGTGATCATCCCCCCCGTCGGCTCAGCCGTCCTCGACGGCATCACCCTCCGCACCGCAGTCCACCTCCTGCGCGAAGCCAATATCCCGATCCGCTTTGAGCGGATCGACCGCTCCCTTGTCAGCACTGCTGACGAGCTCATTCTCACCGGCACCGCTGCCCAATACGTCTTTGCCGCCTCTGTCGACCGCCGTCCCATTGGCGACGGCACTCCCGGCCCCATCTGCACCCTCCTCCGCGAGCGGTTTGCAGAGCTCCTCTCGTCGAAGCACCCCATGTCTAATGAGTGGCTTACCGCCATCTCCCTTGATTCTAAGTTGGTTTAGAGGTTGCAATGACACAGTCGTGGGCTAACCTTCCTCCCATAGTGCTTCAACAGATTCTGGAATTCACCGATTGTGCGACAGTGGTCCGCTCTCGCAAAGTGAACAAGTGGTGGAGGAAGAAGATCGATAAGGTGGCACAGCGGATTCTTCGTCTCTTTTTTGATTCCAAACCCCTAGTCGACCCTAGGGAGATCACCTTCTCAACCATCCGGAGCAAGTGGGAACAGCTGATTCCTTCGGGCAAAGACCCGACCCTTATGCAAATCGAATTGAATGAGTGCTACGGGATCAGCGACGCTCATTTATTTCCATATGGACTGAATCGGGTATGGGTTGCGTACCGTCCAAACCACAAACCTTATCGGATGATGAGGGACGTGATTCTCAAGCTGCTCCACATCGAATCGTCTAAGTGTCTCGAGACCTATCAGCTGGACAAGGCAAGCCGCCGTGCGCTTACGGTGGACCTTGGGCGAGGTAAGCTGGTCTTCAGGAGTCTTGGACCGAGGGGTGACAAAACGAAAATTTTCAACGTGAAAACGAGAAAGAAGTTGAAGGGGGATGATGCCGTGATTAAGCTCAGTTCTGGACTGGGAACGCTTTCCATAAGAGAAACCTCAAGCAACCAGTGGGATAGTAAGGAAAAAATTGCGGATAGTTTGAACCGTCGTATCAGGAAGCACGCATGGGATGGGGTTCGGGTAGCGTGTGACTTCGGAATGACCATCGGCGTCTTCCGCCTTAAGGATGACCAGCTGCTCAAGACCTACACCTATCAACTGCCTACAATCAATTCGTGCGAGGCGCTTGCCTTTACTTCAGATTACCTAGTTGTCCTCCTAACAAGCGGCAAGCTCCACTCCATCAACCTCGTCTCACCTCACAATAACACCGCTACATTCTAAATTGTCACAATTGGGGACTGTCCCAGAATGTGACAATTTCGGAAGGAGGGGTGACGCGAGTCTCAATCTTCGGCGTGGACGGTGCTGATACGACCGCGAGGAATGAGAAGAGCGACGACGATGCCGGCGGCGAGAGCGATGGCAGCAAGAAGCCACATAGCGGCCTGGTAGCCGTCAACAAAGCCGTTTTCAAAGAGGGTGAACAGCTCGCCGCGTGTGAGGGTGCCGATGGAGGTCGCTTCGGCCGTCTTAGGCTCGGAGAGAACAGAGGCGATTCGCTGCTTTTGCTCGGGACTTACGGTAATGCCAAGGTTGGAAAGGGAGGTTGGCTACAGCCCGAAAAAGGGTGACGCAGATGGCCAGGCCAATGGTGCCGCCCATCTCCTGAATGGTGGAGAGACCGCCAGCGGCTGTGCCCGCCATCCGTTTGGGAAGTGAGGCAATCGCATATGCGGCCAAAGGTGACCAGGAGGTGCCGCAGCCAAAGCCGATTAGGATGAGGGCAATAGCGAGCCAAACCAATGAGATCGTCTGGCCCATATAAGCCTGGATGATCGACCCGATAACGAGGAGGAGGAATGCGAAAATTAACGGTAGCTTGGGGCCGATTTTTTCGGTGATCCGTGCGACGGTAAGCGAGGCCACCGCCACCGGAATGGCGAAAAAGAGCATGGTGAGGCCGATGTACAGGGGGGCGAGATCTCGGATATTGAACAGAAACAGGGGCACCAGGAATAGAGTCGTCCACCAGAGGAAGACTACCCCTAGATTAGCTAGTGAGCAGGCGAGAAAGAGGCGATTGGCGAAGAGGCGAAAGGGGAGGATGGGATCGATAACCCGCGATTCAGCCCAAACAAGCAGACCAAGAGCGATGCCGGCGCCAATCAAAAGGCCGATCGTCGTCGGTGAGCCCCACCCAAAGTTGGGCCCTTCGATGATGCCCATCACCAAACACAACAGCATGGCGATCAAAAAAAACAGACCTAGCCAGTCAATTGGATGCTTGTGCGTCTCATCACACGAATCGTCTAGGCAGGTGAACAGGAGGACAAGGCTTGAGGCAACGATAGGGAGGTTGATGAAGAAGATCCACCGCCAGCTGATGAATTCGGTGATGATCCCGCCCAGCACCGGGCCAAGGCCCATCCCAACGCCAAGCACGAGGCTGGCAAGACCGATGGCCCTTCCCTTCTTTTCGGCTGGGTACTCGTGGATGAAGAGGGCCATAGAGATGGGAAGAATGATCGATGCGCCGAGCCCTTGAATCGCACGTGCTCCAATGAGAAAACCGGTAGAGGGTGCCAAGCCACAGGCCAAGGAGGCCAATCCAAACAGAGTCAGACCGACGCCGATCACTTTGCGTCGTCCAAAGATGTCTCCAAAACGGCCCGCCGTCACCAGCAGAGCCGCAAATCCGATTGCATACGCGTTTAGAATCCACTGCAGTTGGGAGATCGAGGCTCCCAGATCCTTCTGAATCACGGGATTAGCCGTATTCACAATGGAAATATCAATTGCGATGACAGAAAGGGCACAGGCGATGCCAATGATCCCCAACCTGTACTTCAATCGAACCTCCTATTTGGCCCAGAATCACTAGAAAAGCTTTATCTGTACAGACACATAAAATTGTCACATTCTGGGACAGTCCCCAATTGTGACAATTTTCTAATCTGGGCCCGTATCGCGCGATTTGTACGCCATAAATACCCAATACGTCAAATTGTCACAATTGGGGACTGTCCCAGAATGTGACAATTTAGAAGAAGGTGGAGAGGGGGTCGATGTCAATGGTGACGCGGGGGTTGCGGGGGATTGATAGTTTGGCGAGGTGGGCGTTGATGGCGTAGATGCTGGGGCCGCGAATGAGAAACTGGAAGCGGTAGCGGTCTTTGATCTTTGCATAGCCAGAAGGGGCGACGGGAAGGGTGTTGTCGGGGAGGTTGAGGGAGGTGTGAAGAGATTGGGCTGTTTGCTCGGCAAGGGCGGGGTCTTCGCCAGAAACAGTAATTTTAACGAGGTGGGAGAAGGGGGGGTAGGAGAAGAGCTCGCGGGTTTCGATCTCCGAGGTGTAGAAGGCGTCGTAATCTTGAGCGGCGGCTTGGAGGAGGGTGGGGTTGTCGGGCATCCAGGTTTGGATGAGCACTTCGCCGGCAAGCTGGCCGCGGCCTGAGCGGCCAGAGACTTGGGTGACGAGCTGGAAGAGGCGCTCAGAGGAGCGGAAGTCGGGAATGTGGAGGGAGATGTCGGCGTTGAGGACGCCAACAAGGGTCACCTGAGGGAAGTGGAGCCCTTTAGCAATCATCTGAGTACCGATGAGGACGTCGGCTTTTCCTGTGCGGAACTGGCGGAGGAGCTTTTCGTGCGATCCTTTATGTCTGGTCGTATCGGCGTCGACGCGGAGGGTGCGGAGGTCGGGGAAGACGGCGTGAAGTGCTCGTTCGACCTGTTCGGTGCCGGCGCCGCGGAAGGCGAGGGTCTCGGAGCGGCAGGTGGGGCAGTGGGTGGGGGGAGGGGAGAGGGTGTAGGCGCAGAGGTGGCAGGAGAGGGAATTGTGGCCGCGGTGGAAGGTGAGGGAGAGGTCGCAGTGGGGGCAGCGGAGGGGCTCTTTGCAGCCAGAGCACCATTGCATGGAGTGGTAGCCGCGCCGGTTGAGGAAGAGGAGGGTCTGCTCGCCGATTTTGAACCGCTTTTCGATGGCGGTGAGGAGGTCGTCGGAGAGGAGGGAGCCTCGCCCTTTTTGCATGGGAAGGAGGCGGACGGTTGGAAGGTTGGCGCTGTCGGCGCGTGAGGGGAGGGTGAGAAGGGTGTACTTGCCTGTTTTGGCGTTATGAAAGGATTCTAAGCTCGGAGTGGCGCTGCCGAGGATGACAGGGGCTTTTGCGATGTGGCCCCGCATGACGGCGACGTCGCGGGCGTGGTAGTAGGGGGCGCCGTCACTCTGTTTGTAGGATGTTTCGTGCTCTTCGTCGACGATGACGAGGCCGAGGTTGGGGAGGGGACTGAAGATGGCGGAGCGGGGGCCGATGGCGATGCTTGCGCGGCCGGTGCGGATCCGCTGCCACTCGTCAGCTCGCTCCCCTTCGCTAAGACGATGGTGGAGGAGGGCTACTTGTCCCTCAAATCGACTGCGGAATCTTTCGACGGTTTGGCCGGTGAGGGCGATCTCGGGGACGAGCATGATGACTGATTTGTTCTGGTCGAGGATGTGCTGGATGGCTTGGAGGTAGACTTCGGTCTTTCCGCTCCCGGTGACGCCATAGAGGAGAAAGGTTTCGAAACCGGAGGCGTTGTTGATGGCGTCGAGCGCTTTTTGTTGATCGGGGTTGAGCGTTTTGGCGTAGGAGGGGAAGTAGTCGGCCTCTGAGAGGGGGGAGCGGTCGATGACCACTTTGGAGAGGGTGACGAGTCCTTTTTTTTCGAGGGCGAGGATGGTGGAGCGGGTGGTGTCGGCGTTCTCGAGCAGCTCGGTGAGGAGGATCTCCTTTTTTACCTTCAGGAGGGATTCTAAGACTCGCGCCTGGGCGGGTGCTTTTTCTTGGAGGGAGGCGCAGGTGGCGCGGAGGGTCTCGCGGGTCGCTTTGGGGGTGACGATGAATTGTTCCTTGGCGCGGGTTTCGCGCCGAACAGTTCCTGGAAGGAGAGTGCGCATGACGGCGTTTAGAGGGGCAAAGTAGTAGCGGCTCATCCACTTGGCCAGTTCGAGCAGGTCGGAGGGGAGGGTGTCCCCTAGAACTTCTGAGATGGGAAGGACTCGTGCGAAGGCGGGGGTCGCTTTGATCTTGGCGACGGTGCCGGTTCGCCGCTTGCCGCGCACAGGGACGCCCACTCGGGTTCCTTCGACAATGATGGGAACGAGGTCGGCTGGGATGCCGTAGTCGAGAGGTTTGGGTGGGCCGCCGTCGAGAACTACTGCAGCGAAGGAGGCGAAGCTCAAACGGCCGCCTTCAGTTGCTCCCAAAGCTTTTTTCTGAGCGCGGGTTGTTCGACGTAGCGGGCCACTTGGTCGATGCAAAAAGGGGCGCGCTCATTTAGGTCGGGGCGCTCGGCAAGGGCAGCGCCCGTGGCGACGAGAAGTTTGGGGTTGCCGCCGGTGTAGCTGGAGGCGGGAATGAGGCGGGCGGGGGCTACCTTGTTGGAAAGGGCTGTGGTGAGGTTTTGAAGGAGACTCAGTTCGACCGGAGAGTGGTCGCCGTGGACGATGAGAATAGGTGGTCCGTCCCCTTCAAGATGGGCGCGGACGTCGCGGACGAGGGCAGCAAAGTCATCCCGGAGCTCACTCACTGGCCCGCTCCTTGATGGCGGCGATCTTTTGATTGATTCGCTCGGCGAGCCGGTTGAAGCCCCGTTTGAGGTAGCGGTCGCGGAGAAACTGGCTCGCCTCATCAAGTCCATTGTCGTACATCTTGGTGAGGAGGTTGCAGACGTAGAATTCTTGGTGGAGGTTGGCGAAGGCGTCGGCGCGGCGGACGAGAAAGTAGACGACGTTTTCGTCGTTGCGGAAGTTGACGAGGAGGGAGGGGAGGAGTTCTTCAATGCGGCGGGAGGCTTCGGTGAGCGTGTTGAGGAGGCGGAAGAGCTCGGACGTTTCGCGCAACACCATGGGCTTTTGCCCCAGCTGCCAGAGCACATCACGCGCCTGCATTGCCCCGTGATAGGCTTGGCTTACCACCCCTTTTAGCTGATCGGTTAGCTCTTCTACTTCTGAAACGGGCGCTCGGAATAGGTGGATGTAGTGCTTCAGTTTGCCAAGCGACCCTTTTGATGGCGTCCACGGGTAGGAGTGGTTACTGACCAGCGCGCTGCCGGTGAGGGCGGCGATGTTGCTCAAAATCTGCTGGGAGAGTCGCTCCACCTCTTCGTTGGGGCGGCGGCGAACAAGCGCAGCTTCTAGTCGCTGATGGGCCGTTTGAATGGCGTCCACTGCGGGGATAACGGAGAGAAACTCCTCCAGAACAAACTGAAATAGTAGACCGTTGCTTTGGTGGTAGACGCTCAGGTTTTCGGTGGGTGCGGCATGAGCTGGCATGGGGCTATCCTATCTTAAACTGGATTTCCTTGCGCAAAAGAAAGATGCCCGACAGGTTGATCAAGAGAAGAAGGCCGCCAGCGAGGGTCATCACCGCTAGCGCATTGGTGGGATCGACAAAGGAGAAGAGAACAAGAGCTAAAATGCCATAGGCCATGTAGATCTTTTTGCCGTGTTTGGGCGCTAAGAAAGCGGCGCACTTGAGACCTACGACAAAGTAGGCGGTGAGGGTGGAGTAGACGAGGAGGAAGAGGAAGAAGGGCATGAAGAGGGTCATGTAGGGGAAGTACTTGGTGAGGGCTGCTTGCACCATTTCGCTCGCTGGAATGGGATCTGTCCAGACGTCCGTGACGAGCACCAGGAGAACACTAGAGGTGCAGACGATGAAGGTGTCTAAGAAGATGCCAAAGATGGCGAGCGACGCTTGCCGCTCGGCATGCGTGGTTGAGGTCTCCGCCTGGATCACCGAGGCGTAGCCAATGCCGATGTCACCTGAATAGCTTCCCCGCGCCGCCCCTTGCCCCATCGCCATCAGCACGGTCGCTCCTGCAAAGCCGCCGATTGCCGCCTCGCCGGTGAAGGCGGAGCGGAAGATAAGAGCAAAGATCCCAGGGATGGCCCCAATATTATGGGCGAGTACCCAAACGCACATGGCCACGTAGACAACGACGAAGAAGGGGACGATGGCTGCACAGATGTCACCGACACGGCGGACGCCGCCGAGGGCTGCCCAGATCACAAGGACAAGGAGGATTAACGCGACCACATACCGATCAACATGCCAGTTGGTGGCGATCGTATAGGTGAGCTGGGAGAACATGTACACCTCGACGCCGTAGATGCAGAGGAGAAAGGCAAAAAGGTAGGCGATCCAGCGCACTTTAAACGCTTTTTGGAGGTAGTACATCGGCCCACCGTCGTAGCTCTTATGCCGGTTTTTTCGTCGATGAATGATCCCGAGGTAGACCTCTGAATACTTGAGCATCATCCCCAAACCGCCAACCACCCACGCCCAGAAGATCGCCCCTGGGCCGCCAAACTTGATCGCCACCAAGATGACCACGATATTGCCGATGCCGATTGCTCCGCCGATTGAGGCGAAAAATGCTTTAAGGGGTTGGACGCCACGGTCGTGGGTCTCTTTGCGTCCTACATAGCGGGAGAAGTTGATCAAGATGGCGGGGAACTTCCGTACCTGGAAGAAGCCTGTCTTGATGGTGAAATAGAGACCCAGCACAAGGATCATCAGGAGGCCCGGAAAGCTCCAAATCCACTCGCCAATCATATTAACAATTTGGAATAAGTTCTCTATCATGGGGCGCCAAGTTTACGTCGCCAAGTCGTTGATGTCAAAAAAGGTGTCCCGCCAGCGGTAGTTATCGAGGAGGCCGTCGGTGGGCCAGCCAAGGATGGTGTGTGCGATGTAGAGCGCCTCGATGGAGGCGAGACCGCGAGGCTCATCTTGGCGGCGGGGATAGGCGGTCTGAAAGTGGGCGGGGAGAGACCGTTTTTCGACAGGGGGAAGCTGGGCGGTCATCCTGGCAGCATAGCGCCAGGTGGCGTCAACGAGGAGGAGCTTCCGGCCAGCATCAGCCGCCGTTAGCGGCGGACCTTCGATGGAGAGGGCGACACAGTCGGAGAGATCTGGAAGGGCGGAGGTGGGATAGGTGTAGAAGGTGAAGCCTTCCCTCCCCTCAAGGCCGCGAAGTGAGCACTTCTTCAGATTTTCCCGCCGGTGGCGCCAAATGATTGTTTGCATTCTTGAGATCTTCTCCTTACAACGGAAAACATCATAACCCAAGGGGGAAAGAGCATGCAAAAGTTAAGATATTTCTTGATCGGACTGTTTTTAATCGGCTGTGTTTCGGTACACGCGGCTGGCATCAAGTGGCACACCAATTTTGATGAGGCGCAAAAGATTGCCCAAAAGGAGAATAAGCCGATGTTTCTTCTCTTCACTGGCAAGGGGTGGTGTCCTGGCTGCGTAAAACTTGAAAAGGAAGTGCTCAACAAGCCTCAGTTTGCCGATCTGGTGGGGAGCAAGTACATCTTTGTCGAGCTTGACTTCCCTCAAAGTAAGCCGCAGCCGGCGGCGATTCGGGAGCAGAACGACCGCCTCTATAAGCGGTATAACGTCCCAGGGCTTCCGACTGTCGTCGTGGTTGACCCGCAAGGTAAGGAGCGAACCCGTAGTGGCTATAAGCCGGGCGGTCCAAAGAACTTTGTTCAGCAGCTCAATGGGGGCTTAAGCAGGGCTGTCCTTCAGTTTCAGGAGATGACTAGCGACGACACAGTTGATGTTGACGTTGCCATCGAACCGCTTGTCCACTACTTGCAAGAGTATGGGGAGTCAGATGCTGAGCGTTGGAAGGTAGAGATGACCTTAGCGCAGTACCTACACAGTCAAGGGTGTGATGATGAAGCGCTCGTCTATGCTAATGCAGGTCTTGCCGACGCTCCAGCCACCCACCAGCCCGATATCGAGCGCTTTCTAGACTACCTTAACGCCTAGCGCGCGGCCGTTTGACGCGATTTGCCCTAGGGGCTTCGGGCGCGTCAGGGTAGTCCTGACGGACGTAACCGGTGTCGTTATTCAGGATGGGTTTGGGGCGGGTTGAGTCGAGAATGGTAAGGTTTGGCGCAGCATTTCTCAGCATATTTCTGTTAGACTGACTAAGGTTTGTCCGGCTCACATCAACGTGGGAGAGGTTTTCAAAGTAAGACAGGGCCGCAAAGGCACGGTGAGCAAAGGGGACAGTGCACTTTTTAAAGCTGAGCTTCGTTACAGAAGAGTGTGCCAAATGCTCAAATAGACGTGTGTTGAGCTGCATTTCCTTAATGCTGACGTGCTGCAGGTTAGTTAGGCGTGCTTTGATTTTTGAGATGTTTAGGCGGTTAGCGGGGGCGTTGCATAAATACCGATTGTACGCCTTGCACCGGCGTTCGGTCCTGGATGCGTCGGCAGACATGCGCCCCTACTCGCCCGAGTATGCGACGCACGTCTACCGTCACCCCAGGACCAAAGCCCGGCACAATGCGTAGATCGGATTTATGCAACACCCCCAATATCATGCGTGTACGCAAAATTAACGAGAATACCAGAAATGCATTTCTATACTATAAAACGAAATATTTATGTCAATTCAATAGCGTAGAGATAAGCATTACAGTGCTATCTTGAGGCTTTTGGGCAGCTCTCCACGGGAGATCCATTGGTTTTTTTTCTTGCGAGGTGCGGGTGGACATTTCTTCTCTGTTCGGAGACGTTTAGGCTTGGACGTCGTTTCCAAGGGGTCTTTGGCGTGAAAGGTCCAATTCTCAATTTTAGGAAGTTTGTCTAGATAGGGCTGCAATGCCTTGAGCGATTTCTCATTCCAGTGTTCCTTCACTGCCTCAACTGTCTTGATCTGCTCAAGCTCCCAGTCGCCAAGATCACTTAAGTTTTCTTCCGTGATCTTCCCGTGAAAGGAGAGAGCGTCGCCAATGATGAGGTACCCATTGAATACAGGACTCTGTGGCTTAAAATTGGGAGTTACAAGACCTGAGCTATCCATTGCGATCGTCCTTTGAGTTTGGATTCTTGCAACAATAGTATCAGATCTCTGTGTTTAATTAAACCGACTTAATCTAATATTCACTTATATGTTTTTAGGCCCGCCGCACGATTAGAAAACGGAGCCGCATCAGCTACTCATCCCTTGAGTTGACGCCATTGGGTAGCGATATGGGTCAGAGGATTAGCGTCGGGAGCGCTTGCCTTTCGTATCCCGGGGCGGAGAGGAAGGGGCGTCACGCTCTCGTTTGGGTCGTCCCTCTTCTGCACCCATAATGGTTACGGGCTTATTAATATTTGATAGGCCTTCTTTCAGGATTTCCATCTCTTTTTCACTCATTTCCGTGTCTTTTAAGTTCAGAGTTTGGAGTTTTGGGAATAAGTGGATGGTCCGGAGTGCAGTCTCTGGATCGGGCACTGTACATCGCTCAAAAGAAAGCTCAGTCACCTGTCGATGGCGCAGCTGTATGAAAAGAAACTGGTTAAGTTGCATATCTGTGAATTTAATTTTTCTCAGCTTCTTAAAGGATTCATTGAGGTTCCAGAATCTCACATCGTTTCCGATACAGCCATTGAGTTGGAGGGTGGCAACCTGAGTTACATCCTCTTTGATGAGAATGTCTGAGATCACGTCTTGAGTCACGGTGCCGTGAATGACTAACTTGCTTTCATTAATCTGGTAGCCGCTAAAGGTGGATTGTGTCATGGAATTACCTCTGTAGTTTAATGGACGATTATAACAAATCGGTGATTTTGTTTAAATACGTGACATAAGCGGCTTAATTAGAAGGAGAGATAAGCTCTTTGGGGATTTCATAGAGGAAGCGGGAGGGGGTGGAGGGGGTGGGCTTCTTTCCCATCCGGCGGCGGGTGCGGGCCATGGAGATGGTGAGGAGGGTTTTGGCACGGGTGCAGGCGACGTACATGAGGCGCCTCTCTTCTTCGAGGCCGGTCTCGAGGAGGCTTTTGGCGTGGGGGATGAGGTCGTCTTCGATGCCGACGAGGAAGACGGCGGGGAACTCGAGCCCTTTGGAACTGTGGAAGGTCATGAGGGAGACGGTGTTCCCTCCTTTCTTTTTAAATCTTCCAGGGGTTGTATCGAGGGAGGAGGAGGAGAGAAACTCGGTGAGTGTTGGAGAGGAAGAGCCCTCTTCATATTGTGCGATGGCGTTGAGGAACTCTTGGACGTTCTCCCACTTGATGGTGCGCATCTTGTCCGATTTGACCTCTTCTTCGATCGCCCGCCTGTAGTCGATGGTTTCGATGAGCCAGTGGACGGCGTCGCGGAGGGAGTCGGTTTCGAATCGCTTGCGGGCCTGTTCGAGGATGAGGGTGTAGTTGCGGATGCCGCGCAAGGGGCGGTCGGGGAGGTCGCCCGGATTAGCGAGCGCGTCGTCGATGACGGTGTAGAGGGGGGTGCCGGTTCGGCGGGAGAGGGCGGTGAGCTTGTCGAGGGTCACTTCGCCGACGCCCCGGCGGGGGAGGTTGATGGTGCGGAGGATGGCCGCCTCATCGCGGGGGTTGACGATGGCGCGCAGGTAGGCAGCGATGTCCTTGATCTCGCGGCGGTCGTAGAAGCTTTGCCCCCCATAGACCTGGTAGGGGATGCCCCGCACCCACTCGCCGTGATGATCCCAGACGTAGTTCATGAGGGTGAGCTCGAACTGGCGGGAGAGGGCGTTGGAGCGGTAGAGGACGGCGATGTCCCGCCAAGCAAGGTTGTCGGTCTTGCGGAGTTGATCGATCCGGTAGATCACCTGCTCGGCCTCTTGGATTTCGTCGGGGGTGTGGAAGATATTGATCTTTTGGCCGGGGCCGTTGGCGCTCCACATCTTCTTATCGTGACGGCCGCTGTTGTTGCCGATGATGGCGTTGGCGGCGCGGAGAATGGTGTCGGAGGAGCGGTAGTTTTGCTCTAGCTTGATGGTTTTGGCGTTGGCGAAGTCGAGGATATTCTTCACATCGGCCCCCCGCCAGCCGTAGATCGACTGGTCGTCGTCGCCCACGACGCACAGGTTGCCATGTTTTTTGCAGAGAAGGTTGGTCAGCTCAAACTGGATGGCGTTGGTGTCTTGATATTCGTCGATCATGACGTGGGTGAAGGGGAGGGAGGAGAGGACGTCGGGGTTGTCGCGGAGGAGCTGAACGCTGAGTGTAAGGAGGCCGTCGAAGTCGATGGCGTTGTGCGCCCGCATCGCCTGTGTCAGCTTGTCATGGATGTGGCCAAGACCCTCGGCCTGCACGCCCCGTCCTTTTGCCTTGCTGATGGCGAGCCATGACTCGTGAATCGTGGCTTCCGGGATGTCATCTTCGCGAGCGATGATTTGGACGAGGCGCATCACGTCCTTCTCATCATAGAGAGTAAAGCGGCGAGTGTAGCCCAGTTTGTCGGCGTGAGCACGGAGGAGGTGCATGCAGAAGCTGTGGAAAGTGCAGAGAGTGAGATCTTTTGCGCGTGGGTCTTTGATCCGCTCCCGCATCTCGGCGGCTGCTTTGTTGGTGAAGGTGAGACCGAGGATCGCCTCAGGCGCAACGCCCTTTGAGAGAAGGTGTGCGATGCGGGTAACGAGGACGCGGGTCTTGCCTGAGCCGGCGCCGGCCAGGACCAGCACCCGCCCCTCTGTTGTCTCCACTGCCTCTTGCTGTTGCGGATTGAGTTTCATGTGGGGAGAGGATACCGCTTGCCGGCTCAGGCTGCAATGGAGTAGTGTGGATTCAATTGGAGGTTTGTCATGGGAAAGAACGTCGCAGAGAAGTTGATTGAGAGCCACATGGTGGCTGGAAAGATGGAAGTGGGTGAAGAGGTCTCGCTGAAGATCGACCAGACCCTCTGTCAGGATGCGACTGGGACAATGGTGATGCTCGAGCTTGAGGCGATCGGCCTCGACAAGGGGCGTGCTGAGCTCTCGGCTCAATACGTTGACCACAACCTCATTCAGACCGACTTCAAGAATCCTGATGATCACCTCTTTCTCCAGAGTGCATGTGAAAAGTTCGGCCTCTACTACAGCCGCGCCGGAAACGGGGTGAGCCATCCGGTCCACATGGAGCGGTTTGGGATTCCCGGAAAGACGCTCCTCGGCTCCGATAGCCACACCTGTGCTGCGGGTTCGCTCGGCATGCTCGCCATGGGAACGGGGGGACTCGAGGTGGCGCTCGCCATCGTCGGCGAACCGTTCGTC
This sequence comes from uncultured Verrucomicrobiae bacterium, assembly GCA_963739345.1. Classification (GTDB taxonomy): domain Bacteria; phylum Chlamydiota; class Chlamydiia; order Chlamydiales; family JAFEGQ01; genus CAVUAA01. The sequence goes on from CAVUAA010000001.1 coordinate 213,506, forward strand.
ATCAAATACCCCAAGATTCTCGGCATCAAACTGACCGGCAAGCTCCCGGAGTGGGTGAGTGCAAAAGATGTCATTCTCGAAGTGCTCCGCCGCATCGATGTGAGTGGTGGCGTCGGTAAGATCGTCGAGTACTATGGACCGGGTCTTGATCATCTCTCCGCGATGGACAGGCATGTGATCGCTAATATGGGAGCAGAGCTTGGCGCCACAGCTAGCGTCTTCCCATCCGACAAGCAGGTGAAAGAGTTTCTTGTCGCACAGCGGCGGGGCGAGGATTTTGTCGAGCTTGTCGCCGACAAAGATGCCGCCTACGACGAGCATATGGAGATCGATCTCTCCACCCTCGAGCCGCTCATTGCCCTACCCTCTAGCCCTGGTTTGGTGGTTCCGGTCGCAGAAGTGGCCGGCCGCGAAGTGTTTCAGTGCATGATCGGATCATCTGCCAATCCAGGTCTTCGGGACTTTGCCATTCCAGCAATGATGGTCGAAGGGCGGCAGATTCACCCTCGCGTCTCGTTCGACATCAATCCCACCTCCCGCCAGATTCTCCAAAACATGACCGAATCGGGCTGGCTCGCCTCCCTCATCGCCTGCGGCGGCCGCATTCATCAACCGGGCTGCAACGGCTGCATCGGCATGGGGCAGGCGCCCGCCACCGGCCGCATCTCCCTGCGCACCAACCCGCGCAACTTCCCCGGCCGCTCAGGGACAAAAGAAGATTCCGTCTACCTCTGCAGCCCCGAAACTGCCGCCGCTTCAGCTCTGACCGGCGTCATCACCGATCCCCGCACTCTTGGACACAAATATCCGACGTATAAGCGACCCAAGCGGATGATCATCAACACCGACGCCGTCATCGCACCCCCCAAAGACAACAAGCCGCGTGAGCTTATTCGTGGCCCCAACATCAAACCCCTTCCCACCTTCGGCCCCCTTGAAGAGTCCGTCTCTGGCCCCGTTCTCCTCAAAGTAGGCGACAACGTCTCCACCGACGCCATCCTTCCTGCTGGTACCAACGTCCTCCCCTTCCGCTCGAACATCCCCGAGATCGCCAAATTCACCTATAGCCTGGTTGACGAGACCTTCTATGACCGGGCGATGGAGCATCAAAAATCGGGCTTCCTCATCGTGGGCGGCAGCAACTACGGCCAGGGCTCTTCGCGCGAGCACGCCGCCATCGCCCCCCGTTACATGGGTCTGCGCGCCGTCATCGCCAAAAGCTATGCACGGATCCACCGCAAGAACCTCATTAACTTTGGCATGGCCCCCCTCTATTTCAAGTCAGACGGCGACTACGACGCCATCGATCAGGGGGACACCCTTCACATCCCTGACCTCAAAAAGGCGATCCAGTCCAACTCCAACGAACTCACCGTTGAGAACATGACGAAGGGGACCACTTTCATCGTCACCCACGACCTCTCCAAAGATGAAGAGGAGATGCTTGTACTGGGCGGGCTCATCAACCGAGCCATCCATAAGATAAGCTAGTCATCTCTCTGATTAACAGAGGTTTGCGTGTTTCGGCGACAATTTCAAAGTCGGAGTTTGAAATTGTCGCCAAAATAGGGTATGATGGGTCGTAGGAGGTGGAGATGTACTACCATCGCGATATTGAACTCGCTCTAAAAGAGTCGCTTAGTCAGTTTCCAGCGGTATTAATCACAGGCCCGCGGCAGGCGGGAAAGTCGACGCTTTTACGCGAGTGGTTGGAAGGCTATGCGTATGTGACGTTGGATGATGCCGATGTGCGGGCGCAGGCGGTGGCAGATCCGAAGCTCTTTTTGCGGACCAATCCCGCTCCATTGATCATCGATGAGATCCAATACGCTCCGGAGCTGCTCTCCTACATCAAGATTTTGATCGATGAGGATAGAGATCGGTGTGGGCAGTTTGTGTTGACGGGTTCACAGGTTTTTCAGTTGATGGAGGGGGTGTCGGAGTCGCTGGCAGGTCGCGTGTCTCTCTTCCATCTCTACCCGTTCAGTTGGTGTGAGATCAACAACGGTCCGGAAGAGACGCGAGTTGATCTGATGGATGAGCGGGCAGTTGCCGAGCAGATCGTGCGCGGTTTCTATCCGGAGGTGGTGAAGAAGCCGCAGCTCGATGCAGGCAATTGGATTGGCTCCTACATTTCGACCTATCTCGAGAGGGATGTACGCAACATCCGAGCTGTTTCCGATCTAGACCTTTTCCAGCGCTTTATCTCGCTCCTTGCAATGCGAGTGGGCTCCCTTCTCAATCTTTCTGAAGTTGCTAAGGAGTGTGGGATTTCGCAGCCAACGGCGCGCAGTTGGGTGAGCATTCTCGAGTCGACCTATGTGATTTTCCGCCTTCGTCCCTATTTTGCGAATCATGGCAAACGGCTGGTCAAGTCGCCGAAGCTCTACTTTGTCGACACGGGATTGGCCTGTCACCTACTGGGTATCGATACCGCAGATCGGTTTCTGCGCGCATCGGAGCGGGGACACCTGTTTGAGAACATGGTCATCGCCGAGTGGATGAAGCGGGCGAGCCTTTCTGCCCGACCGCACCCGCTCTACTTCTATCGCACACCGGGAGGCACCGAGATCGACCTATTGGTCGATCAGCGGGATCAGCAGCTCGCTCTGGAAATCAAGTTCTCCCACCGGCTTACTCCTCGCATGGCTCAACCGATCGAGCGCTATCTTCGAGAGCACAGCAACACTCAAGGCTACTTGCTCTCCCTCGCGCCCAAACCGGTCGCTGTCTCACGCGAAGTGGCCGCTCTCCACTGGAGCGAAGCCTTCGATCTAATTCGCTGACACCACGACGTCTAATCCAAATCGACTTGGATTAGACGTCGACGATGAGAGCGTAATCCAAGTAAAATGGGGTTAGCTGTTTTCGAGGCGGCGGAGGTTTTGGAAGTAGGTGAGGCGCTTTTGGAGGTCGCATCCACCAGCCCGGCTGCAACGGTTGCATCGGGATGGGACAAGCGCCCGCCACCGGCCGCATTTCCCTGCGCACCAACCCCCGCAACTTCCCCGGCCGCTCCAACATCCCCGAGATTGCCAAATTCACCTATAGCCTCGTCGATGAGACCTGCTACGACCGTGCCATGGAGCACCAAAAATCGGGCTTCCTCATCGTGGGCGGGAGCAACTACGGTCAAGGGTCGTCGCGCGAGCACGCCGCGATCGCCCCCCGCTATATGGGTCTGCGCGCCGTCATCGCCAAAAGCTATGCACGGATCCACCGCAAAAACCTCATCAACTTCGGCATGGCCCCCCTCTACTTCAAGTCAGACGGCGACTACGACGCCATCGATCAGGGGGACACCCTTCACATCCCCGACCTCTCCCCCGACGAAAAAGAGATGCTACTCCTCGGAGGCCTCATTAACCGAGCTATTCATAAGATGAGCTAGAGTGGCTACAGCTGGAGGTAGATGGCGGCGATGACGAAGACCACGGCCATGACGATTGCCTGCTCCTTAACGGCAGCCGGGCATCCGGTAGGTTTTTCCCGAGAAAAAAGCGAGAGCTTCTCTTCCGTGGAAGTCGAAAGGTGTAGGTCGAGTTCGAGTGCTTTCACCAGTCGGGAAAAATGCCACATCAGTAGCGTATCGTGGTCGTTTAGCTTTTCCGGGGATTTGAGCGGTAACTGAAAGTGACGCTTTTCTTTGGCCTTTACCCGCCTTAGCGTTCCCAGGCCATTCCCGGCCTTGGTTTCAGCAACTTCAATCCTGGCGTGCTTGAAGTATCTAATTAGAGTGAATTCGATTCTGGTTGATTCCCTGACGGCATTGCTCATGAACTCCTTTACACCGTTGCGCCAAACGTTGATCAACTGTTGCGTTGTGTCGTGTAAGCCGGTTTGACTGAGGATCTCTTTGACGTCAAAGTTGTGTGCCTTGAGGAATTCTTGCTTAGGGGTGAGGCAGAGCGCATCGGTCTCCGGTCCGGATGTTAGGTTCTTAACCGGCGGCATAGTCGCCCGCAGTGCATATACAGAGTTGTTCTTGCTAACAGGGCCCGTCTTTAGCAACTGCCTGATGATCGGCCAGAGCCGCTCATCGGAATCCACACCCTTGACCACGTCTGAGGTAACGATACGATCGGTTGATACAACACGTTCCATGACTACTCCTTTGAAGACTCAGAAATTTTATACCACGTTCGCCGATTTATGACTCGCCCTGGCAGGTTATAAGAGGCCCTGAAAGTGACAAACTTATGTAACTAACTTATAATGAGTAGAGTGGTGAATGGTGAAAGCTAGTTGCTTTCGAGGTTGAGGCGGTTTTGGCGGAGATTTTGGAAGTAGGTGAGCCGCTTTTGCATCTCACGTTCGAAGCCCTGCGGTACCGGTTTGTAGAAGGTGGGTGGTGTCACTTCTTTGGGGAAGTTGTGGTCAGTGGAGGGGGTGCCGTAGCCAAGGGACTTCATGAGGGGGGTGGGGGCGTTGAGGATGTGCTTGGGAGGTGGGTGTTGGGTGGTTTTTTTTGCCAGAGCGCGGGCGTTGTCGTAGGCGTCGTTGGTGGCGCGGCTCTTTGGAGCTAGGGAGAGGTAGATGGTGAGTTGGGCTAGGGCGAGCTCCCCTTCGGGGGAGCCGAGCTGTTGGTAGGCGTCGCGGGCGGCGATGGCAAGGGGGAGTGCCTGGGGGTCGGCGAGGCCAACGTCTTCGGAGGCGATGCGGATGAGGCGGCGGCAGAGAAAGAGGGGATCTTCGCCCCCTTCTAGCATGCGGCAGAGCCAGTAGAGGGCAGCATCGGGGTCGGAGCCGCGGATGCATTTGTGAAGGGCGGAGATGAGGTTGTAGTGGGAGTCGGCAGCGCGGTCGTAGAGGGCGGGGCGGAGCGTAGGCCTGGTAGGGTCAGTTTCAATCAGATTGAGAAGGTAGCGGCCATCCCCTTGAGCTGCGTGGATGAGGGCGGTCCGTTGGTCTGGGGTGAGTTGGAGATTTGCGCGGGTGATGAGTTTGTCGAGGGCGAGGTCATCGAGGGGATGGAGTTGGAGGACCTGAGCGCGGGAGAGGAGGGCGTCGTTGAGGGCGAAGGATGGGTTCTCGGTGGTGGCGCCGATGAGGGTGATGGTCCCATCTTCGACGTAGGGAAGGAAGCCGTCTTGTTGGGCTTTGTTGAAGCGGTGGATCTCATCGACAAAAAGGACGGTGCGGAAAAGGGGGGACTCTTTGGTCTCTTTGATCACTTTGCGCAGGTCAGCGACGCCGGAAAAGACGGCGGAGAAGGAGACCATGCGCGCTTTAAATGCTTTGGCATAAAGTCTGGCGAGGGTGGTCTTGCCGCAGCCGGGCGGCCCCCAGAGGATGATGGATCGGGGCTCGCCTTCGGCGATGACACGGGTGAGGAAGCCGTCGGGACCGAGGAGGTGATCTTGTCCGACCACTTCATCGAAGGTCTTGGGGCGGAGTTTTTCTGCGAGAGGTTGCTTCATATTTCGTCGTTGAGGATGGCTTCGCGGGTCCGTTGCATGAGCTGCACCATGAAATGAAGGTTGTGGATGGAGGCGAGGCTCATGGCGGTCATCTCTTTGGCTTTGAAGAGGTGGTGGAGGTAGCCGACGGAAAAGCGGCTGCAGGTGGGGCAGGTGCACCCCTCTTCGATGGGGCCAAAGTTGTCGGCGTTGCGCCGATGCTCGACGCGGAGGTTGCCGTTGCCCGTGAGGACGACGCCATGACGGGCCATCCGGGTGGGGTAGGAGCTGTCGAAGGTGTCGATTCCCTTAGGGATACACCCCTCAAGAGAGGGCAAATCGCCAATACCGAGGAGGTGATTAGGTTTGTCTTCTGGGAGGAGGGGCATGGTGTGGTCGAGGAGCTCAAACATCTCGGACCGGTTCTTGCCGATGCTCCCGCCGATGGCAAAGCCGTCGAAAGGGAGCTTGGTGAGCGTCGCGCACGATTTTGAGCGGAGCTCTTTGTCGATGCCGCCGTGGATGACGGCGTACATGGATTGCCCTTGAGGATTGGCGAGGTGGGTGTCGAGCGAGCGCTTCTCCCACCGGTGGGTTCTTTCGAGAGAGGCTTTGAGATCGTGCGACTGCATGTGGTAGGGGGGGAGCTCGTCGAAGGGGATGATGATGTCGGCACCGAGGTCTTTTTGCGCTTCGATGGAGCTCTCGGGGGTGAGGAGAACTTTCGAGCCGTCTCGGTAGGAGCGGAAGAGAACGCCTTCTTCGGTGATCTTGAGGACCGAGCCGTCGTTCTTTTTGGTCCCTTTGCTCTTGAGTTCCTGAGCAACTGATCCGTAAGCGAGGGAGAAGACTTGGAAGCCCCCTGAGTCGGTGATAATGGGCCCTTTCCGATTGATGAACTTGTGGAGGCCGCCCGCCTTTTTTACAGTCTTGGAGCCGGGCTGCAGGAGGAGATGGTAGGTGTTGCAGAACATGAGCTGCAGACCCACTTCGTCGACGAGGGCGTTGTCGATCCCTTTAAGCGTTCCGTTAGTTCCGACGGCGACAAAGTTGGGGGTATCGATCACGCCGTGGGGCGTGTGGATTCTCCCTACGCGGGCGCGTGACCGCTTCGAGCGATGAAGAACTTCAAACTTGAGCGCCATGCACCCTCCGAGCGAGGCCTGTGAGGGGGGTCATGCAGGCGATGATGGTGAACTTGACGATGAGACAGATGAGGATGATGTGGCCGACGTTATTGACCATTCCGAAGAGGCCGAGGAAGGCGAAGAGGATGGTATCAACCGTTTGACAGACAACAAGCGAGGCGCCACTGCGCAGGGCGAGGGGAGTTCTGCTAAATTTATTCTTCAGATAGGCGAAGAGGCGCATGTCGAGCTGCTGGACGGCGAAAAAGGCGGCGAGTGAGGCAAACAGGATGCGGGGCTGTGGTGCAAGCAGCATCTGGAAACCCTCATGCGTGAAGTCGTGCGCATTGGGTTGGTAGAGGAGCTGGAATTGGCCCATCACACCGAGGAAAATCAACGCGCCGAAGCTGATCCAAATCGATTTTTGCACAGCCTCTCGCCCGTGAAACTCTTGCAAGAGGTTTAAGGCCAGCATGCTCCCCACGATGTAGACATCGCCGGAGGTGACGTGCATGCCAAACAGTGTAATTTGTTTGATGACAAAGAGGTTGGCGATCACCGCCTGCAGGGCGATGCTGGTAATCAGCGCCTCCCGCCCTAGTCGGACGGCGCCGAGGACGACCAACATCACCACAATCACATGTGCAAAAAAGAGCAGCTCATTCATCGCGAACTAATTTAGTCTTTTTGCGCTTTGATTACCAGCTTGCGGAGGTAGGTGATGTCTTCTTGGAGCTGTTTGTCCTTGCACCTATCTAGTACCTCATCAAAGAGCTTGGAATTTCCTTGAGCCGCCAGGTGATCCATCAGCTCGAGGGGGGGGAGTTGGAGGATGATGTCGGGATCAAGGGGAGAGAGTCCGCAGCGGATGCGGGTGATTAGCTGCTCAACCAGCGGGCTATTCTCTTGGCTTTTGAGCTCTTCTAACTCACCCTTCTTAAAATAAGAGAGGAGCTCCCTACGCGCAGGGTCTGTGACGGTTTTCAAAAGACGCTGAGCCATCGCCTCAGGCTTTTGGTCTTGTTGCAGCCAAGCGAGGAGGCGGTGGAAACTCTCAGCTGTGCAAGTGTTTGCATTTTTGATGAGGATGAGTAGCGATTGTGTGAATAGCTTTTGATCGGTCATCCCAAGATGTTCGAGTGTCCACAATGTTGTCTCCGCGCGCGTCTGCGTGTTGTTGTACTTGAGCAGCTGCCTCGCCTCCTTTGTGGTGATCACCTGCTGTTGGAGAGCTCCGCGCAGCACGAGTTGAAACTGGCGCTGGTGGAGGTGGGGCTGGTCAGCGGTGCTCAACGCGGCAAGCAGATCGGTGACGGTCATGCGGTCCGTAGTGTGTAGCTGGCTTTTAAACAAACCGCAAGCGATGCCTATGTGGGCGGGAGTACTTGAGAGGGCGTAGGTGCGGATGGAGATGGACCAGAGTCGTTTCCGCTCATCACTGGACAAGGGGTCCACCAACTTCTTCGATTCCCCGGCCAACTGGGTTAGATAGGTGGCGCAGTCGGTAAGGTTGCGGACCTCTTTTGGTGGATCTTTAAGGTTGAGGATCCGCTCGATGGTGCTGAGCATTGCCAAAAAGCAGATGCGGAAGCTCTCTGCTGAAAACCGAGGTGCCGTGTTTGCCCCCATAAGGCCTATGCTGAATGCGTTAAGCGCCTGACACGCCTTTTCGGGCGATATTGTCTCGAGGGCGGCGGCAAGCTGGAGCAGTTCGATTTCAGCTTCTGATTTCGCAGATTTGTGCTCGACGTACCTAAACGTCTCGAGCGGAAGGGCTGCTAGGAGCTCTCTACTCTTTTCCTGCTCGGCTTTGCCCAGATGTTGGAGACCGAGCTCCGCTAGGTGCTGAAGGGCTTTCCGGGACATCGATTGTTTTTTAGACGCTGCTCGTGTGATGGACGCGTAGGCAATTCGCCAGAAGGACTGCATCATGTCGATATCCCGATGGCCCGGATGAAGAGGAAAATCGAAGGCGAGGATGGCTGCAGCAGTGCAGTAGGGATCGTCAAGGGCGGCTAGGCTACACAAGCAGGCATACATTTGCGCTCGCCACGGCTGGTTCCCGTATTTTTTAGGTAGGTGCTGAAGGCACTTAGCTCTTTTGGCAATCAGCTGTGACAGTGCTCTTGTATTTGCTTCGCTGAGCTTGATGGATAATGGAATAATGAGGTGTAAGGCGATCTCCTGGTCCGAGAACCCGTCAAGCTGGCTCCATTTGACCGTTTTGCTTGCACTGAGGGCTGTTCGGATCGGGTAGAGGGGGTGATCGATATCTTCGATTGAGGTGAAGCCACTTTTGCGAATCGCCGCCTTGAAGCCGGGGAGGGGCTCATAGCGGACCGCTTCGCACAGCTTTTCTAAAAATGTGGGGATCGGGGAGTTTGGGAGTGAATCGTAGGTGGCTGCCAACACCGTAGCGGTGACGTAGAAGCTGTTGGTGACCGCTCCCTTTTTCTCGACGATGATTTTTGCAGCGGACAGAAACCAGGCGCAAGCCTCCTTGGGCGCCAGAAGCTGTCCGCGCCGTGCCGCCTTGGCCCACATTTCAGCTGCGATGGCCACTAATGCTCCCGATTGCTGGTTGTGTTCGATCGACGCCGCGACCTGTGCTGTGACGAGGAAGACTTTGGCGAATATCTGCTTATCCTTGGATTCAAGGTGGTTGGTCCAGTTGTTGGCTATCACGCCCAAGTAGGCCCGATCGAGACCGGAGTGGAGGAGAATCTCCTTCCACAGGTTAGGGACAAGTTTTGGGTGCTTGCGATGGAGAACAATGAGTAGATTGGAGCAGGTGAGCACGGTTCCGTCCGGCTGGCCAAAATAGACTTCGGCCTTGGCTGCTGCTTGGAGGAGCTCTCCAATCCGGCTAATCGTCTTCTTGGAGGGGTCGTTTTTGATCAGATCAGAGCATAGCTGGTTGAAGGCGATGAGGATCTGGCCGTCACTGTGGTCAATATGCTTCAGCAGTTTAAGCATGTCGTCGGTCACTTTTTCCCGTTCGGGATTCTCGCTTCTCAACTTCCGCATCATGACGGTGGCAGCGATCGAGGCCTCTAATTGCCGTTTGAGGTCTGGTAAGGGACCGGCGTAGTCTTCATCTTTTCCATTCCACTTTGCATCCAGCGGCTTGGACAGGCTGACTGAGGTAAGAGTTTCAAGGAGCCAGCAGTCGTGGAGGAGCGCGTTGTACTGCTCTTCGATTCCATTAGGCCGCTCTTCCCCCATGGTCATCAGGCGGGCTGCAAGCAAGAGGCGGTGCTCGATAGAGGAGTTGCCTTGCACGCATTGTTCGTAGAGCGCTTGCATCGGTTCGAGCAGACACTTCTCTCGGGGCATGTAGCGGAGCGTTTCAGAAAATGTGCTGAACTCAGTGGTGGGAGTGAGCCAGCTGAGATGTTGCTCATGCCAAGCTTTACGCTCCTCCCAGGGCAAGTGCGTTTGCACAGCGATCATGAAGCCTCGTGCGTAGGTGAGCCTTTCTTCGAGGTTTCTGATGTTGCTGATGGCGTTGAACACTTGGGTCGCCGTCTCGGCGTACATTTCGTCTAGCTCTGTTTCCCGCATAGTCACCCCCTCGAGTAACGTAGAGGCCACTTGGACATCTTCTGAATCGGGGGTCTTGAGCAGCGAGAAGATCAGTTCACGGGCAAAGGTCTCCCGGTTTTTGAGGGCGCGGAACTGGGGCGATTGGACAATGGTAAGAAGATACTCGCGCCGGTGGGCCGGATCGTCGGAGGCGACGATGCCCCGTAAGACTGACTCGATGGTGCGCTCTTTCACCTCTGGTGTCCCGCTGTCCCATAGGATGACCGACTTGTTCACCCACTCTTTCTTTCCGGTCAAACTCCACACGTGAATGGAGAGGGCCTGCCGGTCGACAGCCTCCTTGGGCGGGCTCATCCCACACGAGAGGAGTGCTTCGGTCGCCTCGGCCAGCTTCTCCACCTGGCCGTTCTTGGCTTGCCCCAGCTGGGCTTCTACGTAGCTGTATAGAAGGGGTGCGCATAGCGAGGCGTGCGGGCTCTTCTCTAGGGAAGTAGCAGTCCTGCTCAGCCCCTCGAGAGTCGGCCTGTTTCTCCAGCGGAGGGCGGCCTGCAGGCCAGCATCCTCCTTGAGAGAGCGTACGATCGTCCGGGTTAGCTCGGCATAGGATTTGAAGGTCTTGTCGTCGAGATGGATGAGCGCTCGGCCGATCGTTGTGGCGAGTACGGGGGTGAGGGTCTTGGTGTCAACGTGAGGCTGGATGGCGTCTAGCACCACCACCCGCCGCTTTGCATCCAGTTCGCACAGTTGAAGAAGCTCGCACAGCCGATTGGCAGGCTGTTTAGGCACATCGATGAGGCGTAAGTGACCCTCTGTTGGGATCAATTTGAGAGAGAGCTCCTGCTGGAGGCTCACCTCTTTCACATCAGTCGTTTTGAACTGAGCGAAGACATCTATCTCAACCCGCTTGTTCTTCTTCTTGCGCTTCTTTTTCCCAACCTGACTTGCGTGTTTAGCAGCCTTTTCGGTGGAGAGATAAGTATTGCGGAGATGGACAGCGAGCTTGGACATTTTTTGTCCGTTGATTTCCAACAGTGCTTTTACCAAATTCGTCCGTTTGTCTTTGTTGCCGATTTCGTCGAAGACTTTCGCCAGCGTTTGTAGCTCTACAACGGAATACCGCTTCAGGCACGCTTGCCACAGTTTGTGCGCATGGCCGGTCCACCCCTTGGGAGTTGTGGTCACGATCTGCCGCATTCGCTCACAAGCGGTGTCGAGCGTCTTGACAGCCACCTCGTCGAGCTGGGTCTCGGACTGTTCGTTCGGAGTTAGCCCTAGCTCGCGTAGAAGGATCTCGCTCCTTTTGCCTGCCGCTTTGCAGACGGCATCGAGAAATGGCTTCTTTTCTCTCGCGGACAAGTCGTTGTAGATTTTAGTCAGTTTGGCCACCCAACGTTTTTTTCCCGCACGGGCAATCGGCTCTGCATATGCCACCAACTCATAGGTCTTGAGGAAGTCGTAGACCGAGTGTTCCTCATTTTCGCCGCACAGGTGGGGAGTGGCAAGCGTGGCTAGATCTTTGAACTCTTTTGAGATGTCGGGGTCGTTGAGGAGGAGGAGAGCGATCTCTGGGTAGAGGGACAGGCGGAGGATTCCCGAGCCTTTGAAGCCGTCGAGGAGCTCATCTAGCTGCCAAGTGTGATGGATGATGAGCTGGAGCCGCGTGGCGGGCTCCTTTTCAGAATGAAGGTTTTCTCTTAGTGATTCCAGAGGGTCGGAGTCTTTGGCGACGAACGCTTGGAGGAGCGCGTAGTATTCAGTCTTAAAGGTATAATCTGCCCAACCCATCCCCTCTGGGATACCGCCATCAATGTTTCCTTGGTTCCAAGTGGCGAATTTGTACTCGATCTCATTCTGTGCAAATTCGATCGCGTCGGCTAAGTATTTTTTGCGACATGGATCATTTGTGGTGACGTGTGACATCCGTGTACACCCCTATTAGCTGATTAAGATGGTTGGAAAATCTATCGCACAGAGCGGGTTCTTTGCAACTAATCTGAGGGGGTGTAGCCTAGTAGGCATGTCCATTCAAAAACGTCTAATTATTGGAATCACGGGGGCATCGGGGATCGTCTATGGGATCCGCCTTCTCGAGGTATTGCGGGAGATGCCGATTGAGACCCATCTGATTGTCTCGCGTGCCGGCCACCAGACCCGTGCCTATGAGACCGATCTTTCGCGCAAGGAGCTCAACGCTCTTGCCGACGTGACCTATGCAGATGGGGACATAGGAGCTGCCATCGCCAGCGGCTCCGTCCATACCCTTGGAATGATCATCGCTCCCTGTTCCATGCGCACTCTTGGTGAGATTGCTGCCGGCACCTGCGGCACGCTTGTCTCCCGCGCCGCCGATGTGGTGCTCAAGGAGAGGCGCCGGCTCGTCCTTTTGCCGCGCGAGACCCCCCTCCACGCCGGCCACCTGGAGAACATGCTCAAGGTGACTCAGATGGGGGGCATTATCGCCCCTCCGGTCCCTGCCTTCTATACCCGTCCTACGACGATCGAAGAGATCGTCGACCATACGGTCGGCCGCGCCCTCGACCTTTTCGAGCTTGACCACTCCCTCGTCACCCGCTGGAGCTAGTTGGTCTGTTACTTTCGAGTGATCAAGCGGTGGTCGCCGTAGTCAATCCATTCTTCAGTTTTCGGGATAAATGTGAGATCTTTGAGCTGGTCCCGATGGATGATCGCCAGCTGACCGGGCTTGAGTTTATCTTTAAGATATGCTGCGTTGCGCTTGGTATAGTCTAGGGGATAGGTTGCGTTTTTGGTCCGGGCGAGGAGCTCCTCAGCCTTGTTAATGATCTTTTGGTTGCACGAGCTTGTGTCCCAGAGTTTTTCGTTGTCTTTGTCGACAGTCGTGTAGTCGTCCTTGCGAGCTGTGATCACAGCGTGGCGCATTTTTTCGACCACGTTTTCGCTATTTTCGTAGAAGCATAAGGTGTGATGTTGCGATTTCTTGAGGAACGCAGCGTTCTCCTTCTTGTGTTTGCGTGCCTCGTAGAGGAGGTGTTTGCTTGCGGAGATGGCCTCTGAGAGCGAACCGTCGCCCGTGGCTAAAACAGATTTCTCAGAAGTCTTCCACAGGGGTTGCAGCTCTTCGTTAGTAAAGCTTCCAAAGAGGATAAACACCTCCTTACCGCTCTTAGATAGGGTGATCTCTTCGCTCTTATACTCGACGATGTCATAGGGAGGCTGGGGGTAGCCAAGCATGCGCCAAAATTGGTCTGCACAGGATGGCTTTTTGTTTGGGTTGGTGGCGAAGCGTTCGAACATGCGGATCTTTCCGACGCCAAGTGGTGAGAAATCTTCGGGAAGATGCATGTTACCTGGGATGACAAAGGCGAGGTCTCGCTTCTCCTCTATATCGGCGGCGCAAATCGCTTTGACAAATGCGGTCTTAGACTTGACCTCGGATGCATAGCCGAGATAGAGCTTGTGTTTGTCGATGAGTTTGGCCACAGCGGGGTCGAGCGGTTTCTTTTGCTCGTTCTGTTTAACAGGATTGAGCAGGAAACCGAGCCCCTCTCGGGAGCCGTCGAACCCCAGCAGGTGGTGTGCAGTGATGTGCTTGACAACCTCCGGGGGTTCGTTTGTTTTGAAGCCATACTCGGAAAGGAACAGGGTGGGAAAGCCGCCGCGGTAGAGGTAGAGCTTTTGGCTATCATACTTGATGACGTAGGGGGCGACAACGGCGAGCGCAATCTTGTTGACCTCCTGAATCTCCTCGAAGCTGATCACTCGATAGATTCCCTTGGGGTCGAAAATGTTGCGGAACTGTTTAGGGCTGTTGGTGGCGATCACAATTTGCTCGGCCGGGATTTGACCATGTTTGCAAAAGACATTGGCCACTTTGTGTGCGATGGAAAGATCGCCCAGGCCGTTGACTGCGCGCCCATGGATCAGTACTGTCCGTTCGCCTATCTGATCTGCAAGGTTGATTTCCATTACAGGAAGTTTACCTTAAAACAGAGTTAAAAGTCAAGAATTCCCCCCTATTGATCCGTTTAGTGCGCCTATGGTATGGCGGTTGGCATGTTGGACTTGCCTGTAGAGGATGAGACGTTGAGACGGTTGGAGCTGCTTGGGTTTGAGCAGCTTGAGCAGTTGCGTGTCCTGTCGATGGAGGATCTGACGCTCCAGTTTGGGCGAGAGGGGCGGGTGATCTGGGAGCGGTGTCGGGGGATTGAGGAGACACCAGCGGAGCCGGAGGTGCGGGTTGATGTTTTGGAGGCTACGTTCGCGGAGGAGGAGGTGGGCGGGCCGTGGCTCGATGTACTGTTTGGGCGGTTGAGGGATCGGGGGGAGCTTTGTGTGCAGATGGTGGTGGAGAATCTGGAGGTCAATTTTTCGCGGCCAACGGGAGATGCAAAAAAGGCGTCGAAGCTGTTCTTTGAGCGGATGGCAGGTCACACTTTTGAAGAGGTGGAGCGGCTGCGGGTGGTGATCTCTCGAACGGTGAAGGGGCGGGCAGAGCAGCTGTCGTTCTTTTCGAGTGAGAAGCGGCAGGTGGTGGCGGCGATGGAGACGAAGGGGCCGACGGCACTGATGGAGGTGGTGTGGGACGATCCGAAGTCTCGTTTGTATGAGAGGAGGGCACATTTGAGGAGTTTGCTATGTGAGAAGGTGGAGCGGCCCCTTTGTGTTCCTCGACCGCTGGAGAGGGAGGTGGTCGAGGTGGTCAACCGGTGGGAGGTGGAGGAGGACTGGTGGACGAAGCGGCCAATCGCTCGCTCGTATTGTTTGGTCTGGTTTGCCAATGGAGCGCCAGGAAGGGTCTTTTGCGATCGGAAGACGGGGAAGTGGTTCAGTGCAATGTCATAGCTACTATTCCCTGCTGCAGGGAGTGAGCAGTCCAGAGGATTTGGTAGAGCGGGCGGTGGAGTTGGAGCTGCCGTGGCTTGCGCTGACCGACTGTGATGGGCTCTATGGGGCGTCGTTTTTCTACAAGGCGTGTCGAGAGAGGGGAGTGCATCCGGTTCTGGGCGCTGAGGTGCGGGAGGGAGTGGTGCTTGTGTGTGAGAACATGAAGGGCTACTCGACTCTGTCGCAATTGATCACGGAGGTGAAAAAGGGGGGGGTGACCGATGAGCTGCTCGCAGCGCATCGGGGGGGGTTGTTTTGTCTGGTTGATGGGGACGTAGAGCGCTATCGGGAGATCTACGGTGACCGTTTGTATGGGATGTTGACGCGGACGTGGGAGGAGGGGGATCTCGAGCGGTGTCGGCGGCTGTTTGAGAGCGGGGTGCCCTGTGTGGTGGGAGGTAATGTGCGTTATGCGCGGCGCGAAGAGGCGCCGCTGTTTGATGTGGTCACCTGCATTCGACATGGAGTGACGATTGAGGAGTCGCATCAGCTGCGCGCAGGAAATTCGGAGCGGTTTTTGCGAAGTGAGGAGGAGCTGCAGGAGCTCTATCGGGAGTTTCCGGGGGTGGTGGATCGGACGTTTGATTTGGCCAAGCGGTGCGAGGTCGATTTGGATTTCAGTTCGTACCGGTTTCCGAAGTTTGAGTCGGAGTATTCGCTCCGGGAGCTGTGTGAGCGGCGCTGCCCTCCCGACTATCAGGAGAAGCTCGATCATGAGTTGGCGTTGATTGAGAAGCTCGGTTTGGTCGACTACTTTCTGATCGTCTGGGACATTGTGGAGTTTGCGAGGAGGCGGGGGATTCCGGCGCAGGGGCGGGGCTCTGCTGCCAATTCGCTTGTCGCCTATTTGCTCAGGATCACGCCGGTCGATCCTGTGAAACACAAGCTCTTCTTGGGCCGTTTCATTCACGAGGGAATGAAGACGGTACCCGACATCGATCTCGACTTTGCCGCCACGCGCGCATCGGGTTTTCCCGACCGCGAAGATGTGATCCAGTACGTCTACGACAAGTATGGGGCCGACCATGTGGCGATGGTGTGCACGTTTGTCACCTTCAAGAAGAAGCTGGCGACGCGCGAGGTGGAGAAGGTGATGGGGCGGGTGGTTCCGGAGCTTGTGCAGGGATTGATTGGGATTCCCCGCCACCTCTCGATTCATGTGGGGGGGATGTTAATCGCCTCAAGACCGTTATCTGAGCTAGTTCCGCTCGAGCCGGCCAGCATGGATAGACGGGTGGTCTGTCAGTGGGACAAGGACATGGTGGAAGATGCGGGGCTGATCAAGGTGGATATTCTCAGCCTCGGCATGTTGGCGGTGTTGCGCGACACTGGCGTCGATTTGAGCGAGCTCACCTACGATGATCCGAAAGTTTATGAGATGATCGCCCGTGCTGACACGATCGGTCTCTTTCAGGTGGAGTCCCGTGCGCAGATGCAAAGCCTCCCCCGCACACGGCCAACTAACTTGCCCGAGCTGGCGATTCAGGTAGCAATCATCCGTCCCGGCCCTCTCCAGGGAAACATGGTGCAGCCCTACATCCGTCGCCGGCGGGGGCGCGAAAAGGTCACCTACCCCCACCCTTGTCTTGCACCTGTGCTTGAAGAGACTCTGGGCGTCATTCTCTTCCAGGAGCAGGTGTTGCAGGTGGCTGTTGCCATGGCCGGCTTTTCTCAGACTGACGCCGCTGCGTTGCGCAAGGCGATGTCGCGCAAGCGCTCGCTCGAGGCGATGCACGCTTTGCGCACTGCTTTTATCGATGGTGCCGCAGCAAAGGGTGTTCCCACCAATATCGCCGCCGACACCTTTGAGATCTTGTGCGGTTTTGCCTCCTACGGCTTCTGCAAATCGCACGCTCTCTCCTTCGCCTCCATCGCCTACCAGTCGGCCTATCTCAAGCGCTACCACCCCGCCCCCTTTCTCGCCGCCATCCTCAACAACCAGCCGATGGGATTCTACTCTTTCGAAGTGCTCATCCAAGATGCTAAGCGGCACGGTGTGGAAATTCTCCCCGTCGACATTAACGTCAGTCGGGCTCGCTCGGTTTCACATGAAAATGCTGTTCGATTGGGTCTCCTGATGGTGAAGGGGATTTCGCACGAGAGCGCTATCCTCATCGAAGCTTCTCAACCCTTCGCTTCCATCGAAGATTTCCGCACCCGCACTCGGCTCTCGCCCGAAATGCTCATCACTGCCGGCGCGTTCGAGTCGCTTGGAAACTCTCGCCGCAACGACTTGTGGAAGGGGTGGGCGCCCCTCACCCCCTACTCTCATCCCACCCTTCCCACCCAATCCGAATGGGAGAAGCTTCTCGCTGACTACTCGGTTCTCTCCTTTTCCCCTAAGTGGCACCCGCTTGCCTTCCTCCGCAAGCCGCTCACCGATCTCGGTTACATCGATTCTCGTGCTCTCCGCCAGACCTCCAACACCACCGTAAAAATCGCTGGCCTCCAAGTGTGCCGCCAAAAACCTCGCACGGCAAAGGGGTTCGCCTTCTTCACCCTCGAGGACGAATATGGCCTCATCAACCTGGTCATCCCTCCCGACCTCTTTGAGGAGCACAGAGAATTGCTCACTACCGCTTCCATCCTCGGCATCTGGGGCAAAAGAGAGTCACAGGACGGCGTCCTCAACGTCCGCCTCAAGTCGGTGCAGGCGATTAATCCCCACGAGACTGGCCTCGATGTCGCCGGTCGATTTTGGTTCTAACCTACTGAAAATCAGTAAAAATGCCTGAATATTTCCTGACATGAAATCGACAATTGTCGATTTCATGTCAGGAAATAAGGGGGTGATTTCGTAACATAGGATTGACAAATGTCATTCCTATGTTATGGTTTTGGCGGAGGGAATCCATGAAGTTCTTTGGTCGAAAAAAGGAGCTGGAGCTTCTAAAGACGTTTTTACGCAAGAGATCAGCGAGTTTTCTCGTGATCCGAGGGCGCCGGCGAATCGGCAAGACACGTCTAATTGAGGAGTTCAGTAGCTCAATGAAGTACGCGATCTTCTCTGGCCTGCCGCCTGACTCTGCGGTGACACGGCAGTCGCAGCTAGACGCCTTTGCAGGACAGATGTCTAAGCTTTTTGGAGTTCCGAGATTTCAATTTTCAGACTGGGGTGATGCGTTTTGGCAGCTCGGCCAGTTGACGGAGCATGGCCGCGTTGTCGTAGCATTCGACGAGATCTCGTGGATGGGATCGAAGGATCCGATGTTTTTAGGGCAGCTAAAGGACGCATGGGATCGCCATTTTAGTAAAAATCCGAAACTGATCTTCATCGTGTGCGGCTCGGTATCGAGTTGGATCGCCAAAAATATTCTCAGTTCAACCGGTTTTCTCGGCCGGGTATCTTACGATCTGCAGCTTCGCGAGCTCCCTCTTTCTGAGGCGACAGCGTTCTGGAAGTCGGGACGATCAGGGGTCGCACCCCTCGAGATGTTCAAGGTGCTTTCAGTCACGGGTAGTGTTCCGCGCTACCTAGAAGAGATGCTTCCTGACTTGTCTGCAGAGGACAATATTCGTCGCCTTTGCTTTTCCGAGGGAGGGCTTCTTGTGCGAGAATTCGATCAAATTTTGTCTGATCTTTTTAGCAAGCGCGCTCCATTTTACGCTGAGATTGCGAAGATCCTGTCATCTGGTTCGTGCACGCTCGATGCAGTCAGTGAACAGCTAAAATTAGAGAAGACGGGGGCGGTGTCGAGCTATTTGAAGGATCTCCTACATGCGGGCTTTGTTGCAGAGGATTGCACCTGGAGCCTTAAGACAGAGAAAATCTCTCAACTAAAAAAATACCGTTTGGCCGATAACTATCTTCGCTTCTACCTTCGCTATGTCGAGCCAAATCGGGCTAAAATCTTGAAGAGCTCCTATGATGCTCCGCTGTTAACTCTCTTGCCTAGCTGGAACAGCGTGGTCGGATTGCAGTTCGAAAACCTTGTGCTAAACAACATCGATGCTGTGCTTCGCGCCCTCCACGTTCGGCGTGAAGATTTATCAATGTATGGCCCCTTCTTTCAGCGACCAACGCAGCGCCAAAAAGGGTGTCAGATTGACTTGATGATACAGACCAGAAATCGCGCGCTCTATCTGTGTGAGATCAAGTTTCGAATGAAAGATATTGGGTTGCCGGTCGTACGGGAACTTGCAGAGAAGCGGAGACGGCTGTCCATTCCTCGGGGGCTGTCGGTTCACACCGTTCTGATCCATGTCAATGGAGTGACGTCGGAAGTGATGCAGAGTGAAGAGCTCGATCATATTGTCGATTTTGCCGACCTACTCACTGCCTAACCGACTTTTGTTTTGACAAAATAGGGAGGAATTGTTATAATCGAAGCTACCAGCGTGTGCTGGTGAAACAAGGAGAAAGACAATGTTATCTCTTAATGAGATAGGGCCAGACGACCCGTTGTCGTCGGCAAGATACAGTTCCGTGATTCGTTCGTTCCCCTCTGCGCATGGGCATTCTGCTCATTGGCGCCATAGCCATTCCTGGCCAATTTCTCAGTAAGTTTCCGTTAGTTTTTTTAGTTTTTTGATGTGAATTTTGCGGCGGTTTTGTGTCCGCAAGTGATTAAACATGTGAGGAGAGAGATGTCTATACAACTAGGCGGACTTGTGCCGTCGCGTTTGAGAGAGAATATGCAGCCTAAGCAGGAGGGGGTTTATCGCCGTTTCCTGGTGAAGCTGACCGAGGAGTCGCTGAAAAAGTTCATCGAGGGTGAGCTGGAGCGGTTTGACGCGCTGGTGCGTGACACCGGCTGTCACAAGCGGGCAGTCGAGGTGGTGGAGATGGCTCGCGATCCCGAGATGGATGGGGAGATCACACCTGTGCTCAAGAGTGTGCAGGAGGAGGGGTTGAAGACCGAGGTGTCGAAGCGGGTTCACTTTTTGGTTCTCGCCTACATGCTGACGCTGGTGAAGAGGGTCGATGGAAAGGGGAACGAGAGCACGCAGCCGCTGGAGCTAAAGATGATCGAGAAGGGGCTCTCAAAAAAGCAGTGTGAGCGGTTTGTCGAGGGGTCACAGCAGAAGCTGGCCGATCTGTCGGTTGAGTTTTTGCGGGCGGCTGTGGTCGATGCGAGCTTGAGGGAGAAGCTGGTGATCAAGGTGTGCGAGTGCCCCAAGGGGCGGCCGCGGGCGGTGATGCCCTGTTATTTCGAGTTTAAGGCGGTGCTCAACCGGTCGAACCGGCTCTTGTTGATCGTGGGACAGCTTAGACTGTTCTACCGGGATGGCGAGCGGCAAAAGGCGGAAAAGGGACCTGTGTTGGCGATCAAGGTGATCTCGGTGTGTAAGGAGCAGACCGAGTTTCTCGATCAGTTGGAGAAGGTTGATTTGCGTAAGGTGCTCCTGGCCAATGGGGCCAAGCACCCTCAGTTTGCCGGCGTACAGCGGGACGATCCGGTGGACGATGAGGAGGTGAAAAAAATGGCAGGGCTTGAGACCCTATTTGTGATCGATCACATCTTTGCAACGATAATTAGGGAGGAAGAGTGATGACCAGACAGGGATTTTTTCAGCTGACGGCGGTGCAGGCAGGGGGTGCGATCTGTCTGCCGATGGTCATGGTGGGGCAGATGCTTGGCGAGACGTATGGGCTGGCGGCGGCGTTGTTGGCTCTGGTGCTCGGCAACGGGGTGCTTGTGGTGGTTGCCTGTCTCGTGAGCCGGATGAGCGTCGACCATCGTGAGAGCACGCCCGAGGTGGCGAGGCGCTACCTCGGGCCGCTCGGCGCTCGGTTCTTTGCTCTCACCTTCATGGTTGCTCTCACTGGCTGGTTTTCAATTCAGCTTCGGCTGATGGGAATGAGCGTGAGTGAGCTGATCGGAGGCGTCGTTCCGCTACCCGTGGTTGTGATCGGTTTGGGCGGTCTGATCACCCTTTTCGCCCTCTATGGGTTGCGGGGGATCACCCGTCTGGCCCTTTTAAGCATGCCGCTGCTCATCGGGACGATGGGGGCGTGCGCCTACTTTTTGCGGGGGGAGCCGACGGCACTGTCGACGGGCTACAGTGGTGCGGCCATTTCGGTGGTGATTGCGGCAGCGATCACGGCCGCCTTTGACCTGCCCACCTACTTTCGTCACGCCCGGGGGAAGAAGAGCGCTCTCTTGAGCGCACTGTTTGCCTTTGGCGTGGTGTTGCCACTCGTCGAGTCTCTTGGCGTCTACATAGGCCTCAAGACGCCGGGGATGAATTTGCTCTCAGCGTTGACGATGCAGGGTGGCGCGGCATGGACGATCTGGGTGTTGCTCTTCTTGGTGTTGGCCGGCTGGACGACCAACAACGCCAATCTCTATTCGGCTGGCGCCTGTCTCGACCTGCTTCGGCCGAGCAGCGCCAAGGTTAAGACCTTGGCGCTCGGTGCGGTCGGCACGGGACTTGCGCTTCTGCCGCTGCTAGCCAACTTTGAGGTGGTGCTAGCTGGGATGGGGACGTTGGTGATCGCAGTGGGAGCGACGGTGTTGACTGCCTACCTGCTGCGGAGGACCGAGCCGCGGCGGAACGTGCTGGCTTGTCTGTTGGGTGTTGCAGCGGGATTTTGTGCGTTGAGCGGAGTGGCGCTGATCGATGCTGCAGTGGTGAGCGGATTGGCTACGGCAATTTTAGGGAGGAGAGGTGATGAAACAGCTCGTGCTTGAAGATTTGCCAGCGCTTGCGCGTGGAGCAGCGATTTTGGGGTCGGGAGGGGGTGGCTGTTCCGCAGGTCCGCTGCTGCAGACCCGCTATCTGATGGAACAGCTGGGGGCTGTGCCAATCGTCACTCTCGACGAGATCGGCGACGACGATCTGATCGTTCCCGTCGGCTGGGTCGGTGCGCCCCTCGTCAACGTCGAGCGGTTGCCGCGTGGCGATGAGTTTGAGCGACTGATCGAGCTGGTGGAGAAGACGACTGGGCGACGGGTCGCCGCAGTTGTGCCGGGAGAGATTGGCGGCTGCAATGCGTTGGCTCCCCTTGGCACGGGTCGGCCTGTGGTCGACGGCGACACGATGGGTCGCGCCTTTCCAGAGATGCAGATGAGTGTATGTAACCTGCACGGTGTTTTGCCAGCGCCCGCGTTTCTCGTCGATTGCTTGGGCAATTGCGTGGTGCTGGAACCCGGAGATGCAGCGACAGCCGAGGAGCTGATCCGTCAAGCGACCTGTGAGATGGGGATGAGTGCAGCGGTGGCGCTCTATCTGATGGATGGGCGGACGGCCAAGCAGGCGCTCATCCGTGGATCGATCTCGCGGGCGCTTGCTCTGGGAAAGGAGCGGCGTCCGGGAGAGCTGCTCGCCACCGGCACCATCGTCGATGTGACGCAGGAGCTAAGCGGAGGGTTTCTGCGCGGGACGTTCACACTTGATGACGGCACCGTCGTCGACTATCAGAACGAATTTCTCTTTGCCCGACGCGAAGGGGAGCTGCTGGCGGCGACGCCTGACATCATCACTCTCCTCGAGGAGGAGAGCGCAGAGCCGATTCCGAGCGAGCGTCTTCGCTACGGGCTGCGTGTCCAGCTGGTGGTGCTCCCCGCACCACCCATCTGGACGACGCCAGAGGGGCTCAAACTTGTAGGACCGGAGGTATTCAAATGAGAATTGGAATCGACATCGGAGGAACGCATACGGACGGGGCGCTCGTTGACGGGACTGCCGTCGTGCGCACCTGCAAGTTGCCCACCACCGATCCGTTAGAGCTGGGAGTGCAGCAGGTGCTCCGAGAGCTAGACCCGGAAGGGAAGATCGAGCAGATCTTTGTCGGCACGACCCACGCTACCAATGCACTTCTGCAGGCGAAAGGGCTGCTGCGCGTCGGCGTCATTCGGATCGCTGGACAGAGGCCGCAGCTGCCCGCCGGCTACGGCTGGCTTGCGCCCTTGCGCGACGCCACCATTGCCGGTTGCGAGACGATTGGTGGCGGCCTGAATTGTGATGGAGGTCCGATCACACCCTTTTCTCTCGACGAAGCGCGTGCAGCGATCGACCGCCTGTGCGCGGCCGGCGCCGAAGCGTTTGCGATCACCGGTGTTTTCTCGCCGGTCTCACCTGAGCAGGAAGAGGAGGTGGCAGCCCTTCTCGATTTGCCCTACACCCTCAGCCACCAGCTGGGCGGTGTCGGCTTTCTCGAGCGGGAAAACGCCGCCATCCTCAACAGCGCCCTCAAGCGGGTGATTGCCGACGGCTTCGCCAAGCTCCCATCGTCGGTGATGATGACGCAAAACAACGGCACCATCATCTCACTCGAGCGGGCGTGCGAATTTCCCATCCTCACCCTCTCCGCCGGCCCCACCAACTCCTTTGTTGGCGGCGCCCGCCTCGCTGGACTCGATGATGCAATCATCGTCGACATCGGCGGCACCTCCACTGATGTTGGCGTCGTTCTGAATGGGTTTGCCCGCCGCTCGATCAACCAATCGCAGATTGGCGGCGTGCCGCTCAACTTCCCCATGCCCGATGTGCAGAGCGTTGCGATCGGAGGGGGGAGCTACATCGCACCCACCGGCCAAATTGGCCCGTTGAGTTGTGCTCGGCGTCTCAAAGAGGAGGCACTCAGCTTCGGCGGCAGCCGACTCACCCTCACCGATGTCGCGCTAGCTCTCGACTTGTGCACCCTACCAGGCGCAGCGGCCATCGACCTCGATCTCGATGGCGAGGCGATCATCGATGGAATGCTTGCCCGCATCGAAGCCCTCATCCAGAAAGCGCGTGCTGGCCGGCCCGATCTTCCCGTCGTCGTCGTGGGCGGCGGCTCCCTCCTCCTCCCCCCAGGTCCCCACCTCATCCCGGCGTACGCCAGTGCTGCCAACGCCATTGGCGCCACCATGGCTGAGATCTCTGGCACCGTCGACACCGTCGTCTCCCTCGAGACCGACCGCGCCCAAACCCTCTCTGCTCTCGACCAGCAGACGTGCCAGAAAGCGATCCAAGCGGGCGCCGACCCCACCACCGTCCGCATCGTCTCTCGGGAGATCATCCCCTACCACTACATGCCAGGCGGCCTTGCCCGCGTCATCACTCTCGCCGCCGGCACCCCACTTTAGATGCAGTCGAGCTGGCGACGGGTGGCGTGGGTGGTGCAGGCGATGATGAAGACCCAGAGGGCTGCGAGGCTCAACCAGAAGGGGAGGTAGCCGGTCTGGCCAATGATGGAGGCGCGCATGATCTCCATGACGTAGGAGAGGGGGTCGAGGAGAAGGAGGTAGCCGATGGCAGGGGAGATTTTGTAGTAGGTGATCCAGGGAGTGAAGTAGCAGCCGAGAAGGAAGAGGGGGTTGATGAAGCGGAAGTAGAGACGGGTGACGTCGCGGAGGTTGGGAAGGACGGTTAGGAAAATGAGATAGAAGTAGGGGAGGAGGTGGGCTGTGTAGTTGGTGGGATGGGAAAAGCCCGACAACACACCGGCTGCTTATAAAAATAAGTTTGACTCAAAGTAATTACCTGCGTATAGAGGGGAAAAGTGCCTCGCTATAAGGGGCGTAGACTCAGATGGAGGATATTATGTCTATTCGAATTCAACGTCTGGCAGGGGTAGCGGCCGCAGTAGCCCTCCTCCTATCAGGTCAATTGCTGGCTGCTCAATCGACTTGCTGTATGGCGCCCACGGGGCCGTGCTTCGACTCATGTTCTAGTATATGTGGAGGTTGGGAGATTGGGGCGCACGCCCTCTATCAGACGCCGACCAACTGCCGTTTTACTTACGCAGTTTCCAACGCGATTACTGGTGAAGGGATCAACTCTCGTAATGGAGTTGCTCACGACTTGACCTACAGTGCTGACTGGGGCTACCGAATTTTTGGTAGGTATCTTAAAGATTGCTCCTTCCTAGGTTTGAGTTACCAGTGGATTGACTCGAGCTCTACAGACTCAGTCGTAGGGACCAATGTCTATGTGTGGGGGTTAGGAAGGAATCAAGATATGCTTTCAAAAGCAAGCAGTCACTCCAAGTTTAAGTATCAAAATGTCGATGTTCGATGGGGACACTATTTGCACCGCTCGTGTGCTGGCAGCTTTTACTACTTTGGCAACGTTCGGTGGATTGACTATAGTCTCTCACGTGAGCTCAATCTGGTTAATTTTGTTACAGGACAGACCGGTCTTTCTCGTGAAAACGGCAAGCTACAAGGGGCAGCTATTGGCGCCGGCGTCGGCGCGGAGAGAGATCTCTGGTGCAATATCGGCATTTTTGGTGAAGGCAATGTGTTGGGCGTCATTGCTGATCAGTCGCTGAACGTAGTGGCCAAGGACAACAACTCCGACCTCACAAGTTTTCTCTCTTATCCATCTAATTTATACATCAGTCCAGAGGCAGTTCTTCGGATTGGCCTTAATTATGAATGGGCGTGTGACTGCCTCCGTGTTGTCTTTGAGACTGGCTATGAGATCGACTACCTCTGGAATGCCCTTGCTTCGCCGGAGCTTCTGAATACCGGGATGGTAGGATTTGATCCCACATTTGGTACCCATTGCATCAGTGTAGGGTTTTCGGGCCTCTTCTTCGGAGGAAAGCTCCTCTTCTAGAGGAATCCGATATCATAGGCTAGCCTCAAGTGATCAGAAGACTGTTCTGCCGTTGCTAAAATACCGATTGTATGCCTTGCACTGGCATTCGGCCCTGGATGCGGAAGCAGACGTGCGCCCCTACTCGCCCGAGTATGTGACGCACGTCTGCCACCGCACCAGAACCAAAGCCCAGCACAATGCGTATTTCGGATTTATGCAACACACCCCCTACCCGAGGACTTGTATCTGTCTGAAACCTGAACGAAAAAATAATTTGCATAAAATATGCGCCGTTAATTAAATTGCCGGGGTAATCGATCGTTAGCCGAATAGGGAGGATGCGATGAGTCAGCGTTTAAGGAAAATCATGAGTCTTGGAGCGGCGGTCGTGGTGTTGGCCGCAGCTCAACCTGCGGCGGCCGGACTAGGCATCGTCTGTCTTGATCTCCGTGGGGATTGGGAGGTGGGCGCTCAGGCCCTTTACCTGACACCGATCACCTGTCGCTACACCTTTGCGATGTCCAATCCTAACCAATTCGGAACGGCCAACACGACAACCCTCTCCAATGCATACGGGGTCAAGTGCGGAGCAGATTGGGGCTTTCGCGTCTTCGGCAAGTACATCCGGCCTTGCTCGTTTTTGGGAGTCAGCTACCAGTGGGGACAGTGGAAGAATGCTAACCAGATCGATGGAACAAACATCGCCGTCTTAGGAACCCCCTTTGCTGCTAACGCCCCTGTGCGAGCGCGGGGCGATACCCGTATTGAGTATCAGAACGTCGATGTCCGATGGGGTGGAAATCTCCACAGGACATCTGCTCTTAACCTTTATGTGTTTGGAAATGCCCGCTGGGTCGACCTGAGCTACCGACGTAGCGCCCAGTTGGTTAACCTCAATAATGGGCAGTACCAGCAGTTGACCGCAAAGAGCGAGTTACACGGCGGAGCAATCGGGATTGGTGCTGGTGCCGAGTTCCAGCTTGGTTGTGGCTTTGGTCTGTTTGGAGAATCTAACATGCTTGGGGTGATTGCGGACCGTAACCTATCGGCCCGTGCGACCGCGGCCAACAACGCGGTCGTCGTGGTTCGTTATGGTTCGGAAACGTGCATCAGTCCCGAAGCGACGTTCCGTAGTGGCCTAAATTACGAGTGGACGTGTGATTGCTTTACCCTGGTCGGAGAGGTCGGCTACGAGCTCGACTATTTGTGGGATGGCGCGTTATTCCCTCAGCTTCTGCAGAACGGCTTTGGGGTTTTGCTTCCCGGGACCACCGCCATGACTTACGTCACGGCATGCCAAAATGTGGGTTTTTCGGGCCTCTTCTTCGGCGCTAAGCTCCTCTTTTAGATGAGCTGAGCAGCACAGGCTACGCTTAAGTGATCAGAAGGCTGTTCTGCCATTGGCAGGACAGTCTTTTCCGTTATGGGGAAGAGGGGATCGAAGGTGGTGGTGAAGTGGGAGCTATGGCAGATGTAGTCGAGCTGGCGGGGGACTCGATTGATGTTGCAGGTAGGAGCTGTGGGGGAGAGAGAGAAGTTAGCAGATTCGATGGCGTTGAGGACGGGGGTGTTAGGCTCAGCATTGAGGTCGCCGACAATGAGCCAGGGGCGGTCGTGCTGGGCGATGTAGTTGAGAAGCTGAGTGATTTGGCGGAGGCCGATTTGGGTTTCGGGCTGTGTACTGGGCGCATCCCATTTCAGGTGGGTGTTGGCAAGGGAGAAGGTGTCGAAGTGGAAGATTTGAGCGACGTGCCCTTTGTCGTGGTCGTCGTAAAAGAGGGTGAGTTCGTGCTGGAGAGGGAGGGTGAAAAAGGTGGCGCAGCCGTCGGGCTTGGGGTCTCCCTTCTTCGAAAATATTCCGCTCATATTTAGCGCTTCAGAAAACACCTGGTAGCGACGGGGCTCCATCTCCTGGAGGCAGATAATATCGGCTTGTAAGGAGTTGATGTGGGCGAGGAGGAGATCGTCGCGGTGGTGCCAGTCGATGGGGGAGTCGCGGTACCAGTCGGGGTTGCGGTAGGCGTCGGCGAGGACGTTATACGAAACTATCCGCATAGGACTTTCTCTTCTAGGGAGGGAAAACGGTCTTGGGCGTGGTACTTTGCGCGCAGAGCATCGTAGCGGGGGCGGTCGTAGAGGGTCCAGAACTCCTCTGGTGTGTAGTAGGAGTGGCTGTAGAGCCCTTTGGTGCCGCCAAGTTCATGCAGTTTTTGTTCGAGGTGACGGGTAGCTTCACCGGCATCGCCCATGAGGGAGGTGCCGTAGGTGCCTATGTTGATGCCAATGTGGGAGGTGGAGGTGTAGGGGCCGTAGGCGAGGAACTGGTCGCGCTCTGCGTGACGGAGAGGACAGAGCCAGAGGGGCCAGGGGGCGTGGTGTTCATCGATATAGTCGATAAACGCCTCAGCGTTTTCGGGGGGGAGGACCGAGTCTTGGATGAGGAAGGAGCGTTTGACTAGGTCGCCGGGCATGGAGTGGAGGCCGCGGTAGAGCTTTTGGGAGCCGAGGAGGGGGCCGAGGAGGGCGCGGAAGATGGGGTCCGGATGGCGGTGCTTGAGTTCTGGAAGGAGGGCGGCTAGTTTCTCAGAGGAAATCTCCCGCTTGCAAAGGAAGCTCCAGAGGATGGAGGGGGTGAGGAGGTAGCGGCCCATCCAGAAGGCGCCCCGGTCGAAGCGGAAGAGATAGTCGGCAAGCGTCATGCTCGCCTCGCCCACCTTGATCTGCTGGTAGAACCAAGGGGACCAGAAGCGTTGGCGGAGAAGGGGGCCGCGAGGCTCATCTGCGAGGTCGCCGTGGACCAGGAGGTAGTCGCCGACTCCACGAGCCATCCCATCTTGATAGGTGGCCGGCTCCCAGGCAAGCTTGTTGCTGACGACTGTGTGGAGGTGGACGTAGGGTTTCGCCGGCATCACACGGATGCAAAAACGGGTGGCGATCCCAAGCGTCCCGTAGGAGCCGGGAAGAGCATCGAACAGATCAGAGTTTTCTTCCCTAGAGCAGCGAACTAACTCTCCATTTCCCAGCACCACTTCGCACCACTCGATCGTGTCGTTGAACTGGCCAAACTGGTGTGACGAGCTCTCAATGCCCACCCCCATCGCCGCACCGCCCACCGTGATCCCCCGAAACTCCGGAACCACTTGAGGGACCACTCCCTTTTCAATCGCAGCTTCCACCATGTTCTCCATGGTGACGAGCGGCTCGCAGATGATGTGAGTGTCGGTCGCCTCGAGCACCTGATTGAAGTCGGAGACATCGATCAGCGTGCACCCTGCCTTATAGGTAGGATCGCGGGTGACGTTGGACCGTTTCACGTCTCGCTTGAGGGCGAGGCGCCCCTTTGCGGCACGCACTTGAGCTTGGAGCCTTTCAATTTTCATCTTGCTACGTTCTTAGCAGAATCGGGGTTGAGGGGGAAGGGATGGTTTTTAGTGCCTAGCAATCAGAGACTTAAAACTGTAATTGCTCAATTAATTACTATAGTTCAATAATAAGGGTGGGAGGTGGCCGATGATTACTCGGGAGCCGAATACTCTAGCTGAAGCAATGGAGGCGCTCGAGGGCGTCACCGATCTGGAATCGTGGGAAGACTTCGAGGCGCTCTATGCGCACAAGGGGTTGGTCTTGCCTTGGCTCCAGGAGCAGGAGCCAGCACATGCGATTGCGACGGTGCGGAAGATCTTCCGCATTGTTCTCGACCATCTCCACTATCTCGATCGGAAGGCGGTTGATGAGGAGGAACGGGTCCGCCTCTTCAAGGGGATGAAGGGGATGATGTTGACCGTGGGAGAGGCGGCGCATCGGCTCGACCGTCTCGCCGCCCTTCTCTATGGCTTGCCCGACAAGGTGGTGACCGATCTGCGTGAGTTTCACGAGCTGGAGCGGTTCTACCGCTCGAAGGTGATGGGGGCAGAGGAGGAGAGTGAGGAGCTGCCGACAGAGCTCGCCTCTCTTGAGCAGTTGCAAAGAGATGAAGATTATGAGCTTTTCCACATCAAGCATGAGAATGGTCAGACGTTTGTCTCTGGTGAGCTCGATCAAAATGTGAAGCTCGCTTCCGACTTTGGGGTGCTGCGGCAGGAGTGGGTGGCTGACGACCCGCTGATTGGTGTGCGTGAGTGGCACGACCGGCGGCAGCAGGAGACGGCTAAGCAGATGCTTAGGATGACGCGTGGCTTGCGCTCGGAGTTCTACAAGAACATGCCGGAGGAGGCTCCGGTGGTGCACAAGGCGATAATGGCGCTGGTGTTGGCAGCTGACCCACACAATCTGTTGGTGCACGGTCCGTTCAAGGCGTGCTACGAGTACTTCGATGACTGCATTGAGTACATTGGTCAGGCGGTAGATCAGCTTTCGGGAGAAGGTGTGGCGGGTGAGCTGATTTCGCGCCTCTGCTTTGGTCTCTATGCGCACACGGCAGCTGATCAGGAAATGATTGAGATCATCGAAAAACTGTTGCGACGTGAGGGGAGAAAGGGGGGCGCGAAGACATTTGCGCAACACATTCGCGCTGACTACGAGGCGTTCGTGCGCGCTCTTGGGCGTCACCCCAACGGGCCGCTCTTTAAAGATCTCGACCTGTTGATCGAAGATGCGTTCACACCATGGGATCCCCTCCGGCTTGAGAACCTCCCCGCCAAGCTATTTGGCTTGCGCGAAGAGGAGTGGTCAGCTGACGTACTCAGACTCCCCTCGCCCACCCCGCAGGAGTTCATCCACGAGGCTAAGGTTTCGGAGGAGTACAGAACCTTCCTCCGCTCCACCGACAATAAGCATCTGCTGATCAATCTTCAGGACCGCAACAGTTGGAAAGAGGGCGCGCGCGCCGAGACTCTTGAGCACCTGCAGAAGGAGCGCGATTTTGCCAACCAGCTCACCGTCATCACCCTTGGTGTGCATGGCGATTTCTATCTGCAAAAGGGCGCCTACAGGACCATGGGGAACGCCGAGCAGTTTCTCACCCACTTCCTCGAGCATCTTGAGAGTCCTCACCTCGGCTACTTCTTTCCCCCCGCGGTCAAGGGAAAGCTGTTCCAAAACGGTGCGCACAACATCCTCGAAACCGTCCACCGCCTCTTCTTTGACCGGAAGGGACAGCTCTCGCGCAAAGAGAGACTCCACTTCATCGAACTCACCCACCTCTTTCTCATCCTCAGAGTGATGGGGGAGACCCATCCTGCTTACATTGCGATCGTGGACAAGGATGGCATCGATGCGAGCATGTCGCTCACAGCCCTCCTAGATGCAGGGCTTAAGATTCTCCACGAGCAGAAGTACTCGAAGATTGACGAGCGTCATCTGTGGCAGATTCTCTTCATCCCCGCCTTGCTCAACCGAGAGCGGCCGATGAAGACAGCGTACATGCGTCGTCTCATCGACACGCTAGAATTCCTCGAGACCCGCGTCGAGCAGCGGCTGGCCGCCGGCCAGCGCCACCTCCTCCACGAGGAGCTGGGCCACCTCATGAACGTGAAGCGCTAATCAGCCCTGATCTCCTTCCGAGTTGTCATGTTTTCATGTCTGACACGTTTGTGTCAGACATGAAAACATGACAACTCGGAGCGGAAGATCTCTCTGAGGATGTGCCACCGCACGACCGACCTTCTTCTGGATAGACTAAAAAACACAGGGTCGAGCACATTGTGACCGGTAACCGGGAGGTATCATCATGATGACTTGGCGAATGTTTGGAATTGTTGCGTGTCTGTGCGTGGCATCTGTCTCACTCTCTGCCCAGGAGGACACGGAAAACGGTGATGCAGAGGTAGAGACACAGGCAGAGGTAGAAGATAGCGGAGATCGAAGTTTAGTCGACAGCTACAACGAGGGCATGGAAATCTATTTTCGGGATGGTGGCATGGAGGGTCGTTAGGCCAAAAACAGCCCGATAGGCTACTCTGTTACGAACTACTTTCCCGACTAGCCGACCATGGGTGATCGCCGGTAAGTTTGCGAACGCCAGTGATGACGGGGTTAGCTTTCTCAGAAGAAGAGGCTATGGTGAGAAACACAGTTGTGAGAGCATATCTGTGGGGCTTTGTCCTCAATGCGCCGCTATTTTCGTTGTATGGACTTCTCCCATTCATTCTATGCAAAGATCTAAAGGCTAGCGGCTTACAGATTACTGCATTAATCACTATTAAGCCTGTAGTCGCGATCTTATCGACCTATTGGAGTGCTGCGGTTGCGGGTCGGAGCGATCGACTGAAACGGAATATTGGATGGGGTATATTCTTTGGTCTTTTGCCTAGTTTGTTTTTTCCAATGGTCGCCGGTCTTGGTAATTGGGTATATATTCTGGGTTTTGCCGCTTATTTCTTTGCGGAACGAGCCATCATCCCGGCTTGGATGGAGGCATTAAAGATCACGGTTGAACGGTCGGCTATGAGTAGGACGGTGAGTCAGGGCTCCCTTGTAGCGTTCGTTGCGGCAGCGATTTTCCCGGTTTTGGTTGGCCCTTGGTTAGATGCGAACATCGCTGTTTGGAGATGGCTGTTCGTTGGGGCTGCCTTCCTGGCTTCTACTCGGATTCTCCTTCTTCTCTATTGGTTCTCTGTTCCTGGTCGAAGAGAATTGAGGCGAGAGACCAGTCTCCTTCTTCGCCCGTGGAAGAACTGTGTTGGATTGCTTCGCCGTCGGCCAGATTTTGCCTGGTATCAGCTCGTGTTTTTTTTCGGAGGGCTGGGGATCATGGTGACTCAGCCCGCACTTCCGAGGTTTGTTGATACATTCCTACACCTCTCCTATACTGAGCTTGCGTTAGCGTTTGCGCTGTGTAAGGGGGTGGGTTTCGTTTTTGCCAATCCGTTTTGGTCTAGGTGGATTCATCGGGTAAATCTCTACTATTTCTCTAGTGCCGTCACGATCGCTGCGGCAATCTCGCTATCTCTGATCCTCCTCTCGCCCTATCACAGCCTTCTCATTTATGGTGCCTTCCTCGTCTATGGTGTCATGCAGGCTGGCAGTCAGCTGAGCTGGCAGATGGGGGGGCCGATTTTCTCCGGCGATGAAGATAGCTCGAGCTACACAAGCGTGAACGTTCTGCTGGTAGGGGTTCGGGGTTGTATTGGGCCTGTAGCTGGTGGGCTCATTTGCAGCGCTCTTGGTCTGAAGATCCCCTATATCCTAGGCTCTCTTCTTTGTTTGGTAGGTGCAGGATGTGGTCTTGTAGGCAGCCGTCTACAACACCGAGGCACGGTAGCTCAGGATCAAAATGTCAGCCCTGACCCTCTCCTCTAGGTTGCACACTAACGATAAATGTCGCTGTACTTTTTGGTGAGATAGGAGAGGTAGGGCTTAGGGGAGATGGGGCCGCCTGTAATGCGTTTGTTCGCGCGCTTGGTCGCCATCTCAATGGACCGCTGTTTAAGGATCTTGACCTGCTCATTGAAGACCAGTTTTCTCCGTGGGATCCTCTCCGTCTCGAGAATCTCCCCGCCAAGCTGTTTGGCTTGCGCGAAGAGGAGTGGTCGGCCGAGGTGCTCAGACTCCCCTCGCCCACTCCGCAGGAGTTTATCCATGAGGCTAAGGTTTCGGAGGAGTACAGAACTTTCCTCCGCTCCACCGACAATAAGCACCTGCTGATCAATCTTCAGGACCGCAATAGTTGGAAAGAGGGCGCTCGAGCACTTGCAGAAGGAGCGCGATTTTGCCAACCAGCTCACCGTCGTCATCCTTGGTGTGCATGGCGATTTCTATCTGCAAAAGGGTGCCTACAGGACCATGGGGAATGGTGAGCAGTTTCTCGCCCACTTCCTCGAGCATCTGGAGAGTCCCTACCTCGGCTACTTCTTTCCCCCCGCGGTCAAGGGAAAGCTGTTCCAAAACGGTGCGCACAACATCCTGGAAACGGTTCACTGCCTCTTCTTTGACCGGAAGGGACAGCTCTCGCGCAAAGAGAGACTCCACTTCATCGAACTCACCCACCTCTTTCTCATCCTCAGAGTGATGGGGGAGACCCATCCTGCTTACATTGCGATGGTGGATAAGGACGGCATCGATGCGAGCATGTCGCTCACAGCCCTCCTAGATGCAGGGCTTAAGATTCTCCACGAGCAGAAGTACTCGAAGATTGACGAGCGTCATCTGTGGCAGATTCTCTTCATCCCCGCCTTGCTCAACCGAGAGCGGCCGATGAAGACAGCGCACATGCGTCGTCTCATCGACACCCTAGAGTTTCTTGAAACCCGCGTTGAGCAACGGCTGGCCGCCGGCCAGCGCCACCTCCTCCACGAGGAGCTGGGCCACCTCATGAACGTCAAACGCTAATGTACCGATTGGGGCCTGACCCTCTCCATGACCCTCTTACTCTCTTCTTTCGATTAGGAGGTAAGGGGTGAAAAAAGACGGATTAGTATCTCTTTGTGCAGATAAATGCGGTGACCCAGGGCAGCTAGGAGTTCGGCGGTCATCAGTCCTGTGACGAATAGGGGGGTAAGGTGTGGCGGTTTTGGCATTTGAAAAAAACTAGCCGTTTCTGCTCTTCGATATAATTGGGAAAGACGGTAGTTTTCGACAGTTGCCCCCACATCGGCAAGAAGATTGAGTGTTCTACCTAGAGGAAATAGATCGCCTATTCCCCGCACTCCTTGGAAGAGGCCCATCAACAGCGCATCTTGGTATCCTTCGCCATAAATACGAGGAATGTCCTGGTCTTGCGAGGTTAGCTGGTATTTTCCGACTGCCAGGGTGGTTCCAATAATACAAACACCTTTGCTATCCGGGGGTAGGCTCCTATTTTCTTGACAGTGGGTAATAGCTAAGCATGCGCAGGGCCACATTGGTGATGCCAAGATGGAACCAAGATAGTCGCGACTGTTTCTCACACCACCATTGGTTTGGGTCGCGCTATAATGGGTTAAAGCTCGATTCATTGATGCTAAAAAGTCCGTAAGTATTCATTGTTCTTCCATTCTGTTGAAGAAGAGATAGTACTACGGCTGGAAATTAATGTCTACTTATAGATGTCAGTATATTTTTTACTGAGATAGGAGAGGTAGGGCTTAGGTGAGATGGCATTGCCGGTGATCCGCTTGATGAGCTGGCCGCCGGCCCGCGCCACCTCATGAACGTAAAGCGCTAATCAGCCCTGATCTCCTTCCGAGTTGTCATGTTTTCATGTCTGACACAAACGTGTCAGACATGAAAACATGACAACTCAGAAGGGGTTTCGAGGGTGTCTGACACTATTTAGCGATAGATGTCGCTGTACTTCTTGGTGAGGTAGGAGAGGTAGGGCTTGGGAGAGATGGCGTCGCCGGTAATGCGCTTGATGAGCTGGGCGGAGGTGTAGGTGCGGCCCTATTGGTGGATGTTGTCGTGCAGCCAGGTGCGCATGGGGACGAAGTTGGCCTTTGGCGACTTGGGTGGACCAGGTGCGGTGGGTCTTGGTGTAGGTGTCGAACATCTGGGCGGCATACATGGTGCCAAGGGCATAGGTGGGGAAGTAGCCGATGAGGCCGCACCCCCAATGGACGTCCTGGAGGCAACCTTCGGCGTCGTTCTTGGGGGTGATACCAAGGTACTCTTGGTAGCGGGAGTTCCACGCTTCGGGAAGGTCGCGGATTTTAAGGGTGCCGTCGACGAGGGCGGATTCGATCTCGAAGCGGATGATGACGTGGAGGGGGTAGGAGATTTCGTCGGAGAGGATGCGGATGGGGGTGTCGAGAATGGCGTTGAGGCCGCGGTAGAAGGTGGGGAGGGTGATCCCTTTGAGCTGGGTGGGGAAGAGTTTTTTGAGGCGGGGAAAGTAGTGTTTCCAGAAGGGGAGCCCCTGGCCGACGTAGCACTCCCACCAACGGGATTGCGATTCGTGGAAGCCAAGAGATAGCGCTTCGCAGATGGGGGTGCCAAAATGTTCGGCGGGGAGGGAGGTCTCGTAGAGGTAGTGCCCCCCTTCGTGGATGGCGGCGAGGAAGTTGTTCATGGGGTCTCGCTCGACGACGCGGCTAGTCACTCGGCCGTCGGTGGGGTGGGGGGAGACGCAGAAGGGGTGGGAGACGAGGGCGAAGTTGCCCCCTTCGTCGGTGAAGCCGGTGGCGTCGAGGAGGTCGCGGCCAAAGATGAGTTGTTTGTTTGCTGGATATTTCTTGTGGAGGAAATCGCCGTTTGGGGTCGGGTTTTTGGCGAAGCTTGGCGCGCAGAGCGATGAGCTCGGGCTTGAGGCTGTTGAAAAGGGTGGAGACTTTGCGGTGGGTCATGCCTGGTTCATATTCGTCGACGAGGGCGTCGTAGGGATGGGCGTCGTAGCCGAGGTATTCGGCCCTCTGCTGAGCGTTGTCAAAGAGGCGCTCGAGAAAGGGGGCGTAGCGGGCGAAGGAGCTCGCTTCACGGGCGGAGCGCCACGCTTCGACCGCTTGGGAGTGGAGGCGGGCGCTCTCTTCAACGAAGCGAGTGGGAAGCTTGGTGGCGCGGAGGAAGTCGGTGCGCCACTCGCGGAGTGAGGCGCGTTGGGAGAGGGTGAGGCCTTTCTCTTTGACTTTGCCGCTGTCGAGGTCGATCAGTTTCTCGAGTGCTTTTTCAAACTTACTTCCGGTGCGCCGTTCGTGGATGAGGCGGGCGATGAGCTCGGTTTGGGCTGAGCGCGCTTCGGCGGCGCCGGGGGGCATGTAGGTCTCTTGGTCCCACATGAGGAGTTGATTGATGCCGCCCAGGTGAGCTGCATCGCGTGAAATGTCGCAGATAGCTTGAAACTGTTTTTCCGTGGTCATGTGGCGGAGATTGGCACAGGGGCTGGTTTATTTTCGAACATTCTTTGGACGCGGGGGCCGAGGCTTGTGATCCGGTGGTAGGGCTGGTCGGCGAGGGGGAGGGTGATGGGGTGGCCGACGGGGGCGTCGCCGGCGTCGATCATGAAGAAGTCCATGCAGACGGCGCCGAGGATGGGATGGGGCTGGTTGTTGATTTCAACGTGGGTGAAGCGGCGGATGCCGTCGTAGTAGCCCATGGGGATGACGCCGACGCGGGTGGGTTTGATGAGCTGGTGGCCGCCATAGGAGACGGTAGCGCCGGCGGGTAGATCGTGGATGGCGGCGATGTGGGAGGTGAGGGTGAGGGCGGGGCGGCCGCTATGGGCGGGGTGGAGGCCGTAGAGGCCGAGGCCGATGCGGACCATGTTGCAGGAGGGGATGTGGCGGGTGACGGCGGTGCGGGTGGCGGCGACGTGGGTCCAGGGGGCGGGTGGGGCGTGGTCGAAGAAGGTGGCAAGTTGGGCGTCGTCGTCGGCGCCGCCGAGGTGGGTCATGGTGCCGTAGAGTTCGAGGTGGTGGAGGCGATTAGTGAGCGCCGCCGCTTCGTGCGGGGCGCAGCCGAGGCGGGCAAAGCCGGTGTCGATGTGGAGGTGGACGCGAAGGGGAGTATGTTGAGCTTCGAGTGCGTCGATGAGGGGAATGTTGTCGACGGCGGGCTGCAGGTTGAACCGAGCGCACAGCTCGGCTTGTCCCGGTTGGACGTAGAGGACTAGGATCTCGGCATCAATGCCAGCTCGTCTGAGAGCGACTGCTTCGTCGACATCGGCGACGCCAAACATGTCGATGCCGCAGGTGGTGAGGAAGCGGGCCATGGTGGTGGCGCAGGTGCCGTAGCCGTTGGCTTTGAGCATGGCGCAGATGCGCGCGCCGGTATGCGCACGCAACGCTTCGACGTTGTGGGCGACGGCGGCGAGGTCAATGGTTAGACGAGACTTCACTCTTTAGAGCTTAGCATACCGATAGCCAAAGATCCCAAAACAACTGAGGAGGGGGAGCCAGAGGGCGAGGTCGGGGGGGAGGGTGTGGCTCTCGCCGAGGATGGTCATGGCATCCATGGTGGTGAGGAAGGTGAGGAAGCCGGCGATGCTGAGGCAGAAAATGAAGAAGACAGGAAGGTGGCGGCGGAAGCGGATGCACCAGGGGGCGGGGGCGAGGACGACGAGGAAGCAGAGGAGGGGGTAGGCAGCTTTGAGGTTGAAGGCGGAGAGTACTTCTGCTTGGTAATCGGTGAGGGTGCGGTGGTTGATGGGGAGTCGTCGCCACAGATCGGAGAAGGACATGTCGTTTGGGGGGATGAGGGCGTCGATGAGGTCCCGCTTCTCGAAGTGCATCTCGGTGAGAGAGAGGAGGGGGTAGGACTCGTTGCGAATAAAGTGGCCAGCTTCTGATTTGATAACGTGGTCAACGAAGGTCCCTTCGGGGGTCTCGCCGTGAGGCATGAGGTGTTGCATGTGGTAGAGGTCGCCGGAGGAGCGTAACCAGTAGACGTCGAAGAAGGCCTTGCGGGAGCTGTCGTACGATTGATAGAGCAGTTTGGAGCCGTCAGAGAGGCGGACGACGTTCAGTTTGGCCTTTTGGTCGGAACGGCCGCCCCGCATGTATTGGTCTTCGAATCGTTCCACTTTGGCGGTAGCAAGGGGGTAGGTCCATTGATAATTGGCCCAGAGGAAGAGGGCGCAGCAGGCGGCGAGGAGGAGGAGGGGGGTGAGGAGCTTGCGGGCGGCGACGCCGCCTGCGCGGAGTGCGACAAGTTCGTTGTGGGCGTTGGCGGTGGTGAGCACTTTGATAGTGGCAAGGAGGAGGGCGAGGGGGAGGAGGAGCTGGAGGTAGGTGAAAAACTGGGCGCCGTAATAGGTGAGGAGCTCACCCATAGGGACACTTTGGCCGGTCAGGTTTTTGGTGTTGAGGGAGTAGTCGATGACGGTGAAGAGGACGAAGATAATGGCGAGGATGAAGAGGAGGAGTTTGAGCTGTTCACGGAGGAAGTAGCGTTGCCAGAGTTTCATGCGGTTGCCCCCTTGGTGACCCGTTTGAGGGTGAGGATGCAGAGGGGGATGATGAGGGCGTGGGGGAGGAGGTAGAGGGTGGTGGCGAGGGGGAGGTGGCGGCCGAGGCCACCTGCAATCGAGTAAGCGGCGATGAAAAGTGCTCCGAGAGCGACGACGGCGATCACCCCTTTGCGGGTTTCGCGTCGGCTGACGTGGATGCCAAAGGCGCATCCCATGAGGGTGAAGGTGAAGGCGGAGAGGCCGAGTGAGGCGCGGCGGACGATTTCGGAGCGGCCGCGGGCGATTGAGACTGCGAGTTCGGGCCGGCTGGCGAGCTGTTGCTCTTCTTGGTGGATCCGGGTGAGGAGGAGGCGGAGCCGAAGGTGGCTGTGCTTGAGGTGGAGGCCGACGCGGCGGATGAGCCCGGTGAGGCTCGACGACGGCATGGTGGTCAGCTCCTGATTTTCGACAAGGAGGTGATCGAACCCATCACCCTTGGTGGGGACGGTGGTGAGGAGGTTGACGTTATCTGCGGAGAGGATATCGTCGTTGAGGGAGAGGTGGTCGACAGAGAAGAGGTTGAGTCGCTTGCTTCCTCTATTGTAGAGGACGAGGGTGAGATCTTCGGCTTCTTCGCCCGTCTTGGTGGTGCGCATGTCGACGAAGAGGTCGCCCATCTTGAGGAGGCGGGTGTTGTGGAGGAGGTGGAGGGGGTTGACGGAGGAGAGGTGGGCCTCCATCCGGCGGCCGAGCATGTGGGAGTGGGTGGCCAGTTCAGAGGCAACGAAGAAGTTAAGCAGAGCAATGAAGGCGCCGGCGAGGAGGATGGGACCGGTGATTTGGCGGAGCCCCATGCCGCAGGCGCGCATAGCGGTGAGCTCATGGGAGGTGGAGAGGCGCTGGAAGAGGATGATGGCGGCGAGGAGGCAGGAGAAGGGGATGGCGTAGGGGAGGACGTAGGGGATGAGGTAGACGGCGAAGAGGCCGATGGCGTTGGATCCAGCCCCCATGGCGGCGAACTCAGCAATTTGTTTAGCGCGGCTGACGAAGAGGACAAGGATGAACGTGGTGACAGCGAGGGCCAGCACTTTTACATATTGTCGAAGAAGGTAGCGCCAAACAGTAGGCATCCTGCTAAAATACTCCGTCGATGCCAAAAAATCAATTGCGAGACTTTCTTTCTGTTCACCATTCGTCGGGCCGGCCGTTGGTGGTGGGTGTGTCGGGCGGAAGCGATTCACTCACTTTACTTTTTAGTTGTTGTGAGTTGGGGGTCGAGGTGCATGTCGCCCACCTCGATCATGGATGGCGTGAGGAGAGCGCTGAGGAGGCAGGGGCGCTTGAGCAGTTGGTGAAAGAAAAAACTGGCTATCCGTTTCACAGTCGGCGGGTGGAGCCGGCTGATAGGAATTTGGAGGCGGAGGGGCGGGGTGAAAGACTCGCCTTCTTTCGAGATGTGTGTGCGGAGGTGGGGGCGGAGGCAGTGATGCTGGGGCATCACGCCGACGATCAGGCGGAGACGGTTTTCAAGCGAGTGTTGGAGGGGGCACCCCTTCACAAGCTGGGGGGGATGGGGCCGGTGAGCGTGGTGGAGGGGGTGACGTTGTGGCGGCCGTTTCTCGGGTTGCCCCGGAAGGCGCTCAAGTGTGAGCCGCTGGTCGACGACCCTTCCAACCGAGACCCCCGTTTCCAGCGGTCGATGCTCCGGCATGAGGTGTTGCCCCGGCTCGGGCGGGGAGTGTGTGGGACGCTGGGACGATTGGGGAGTGAGTCGCGCGAGCTGGCCAATTACCTGGACGAGCAGGTTAAAGGGGTGGAGGTGAGCGAGGGGCCGCTTGGCCGGTGGATGGACGTTCCTCCTCTCCATCTGGTCGAGCTCCGCCACTTGGTGCGGAGGTTCCGTCCCGGGTTGAGGTGGGAAGAGGTGGACCTAGTTTGCCGGCTGCTGAGAGAAAAAGGGGCAAATAAGAGGGTGGGAGATCTGGAGGTGGATCGGGGGCGACTTTTTCTTCCCGCAGACGACGTCCGGTTCGAAGTCGGTGGGCGTTGTGGCTCTAGGGGTTGGGAGGCGTTGTGGGGTGGGGAGGCGTCTGTAGGAGTGGCTGCGGGCGATTGGGAGGTGGGGCCTCCCAATCCGGGCGCGCCGGTTTCGGGTCACAAGACTCTAAGTCACTGGTACAACGTCAATTCCGTCCCTGCGTTTCTTCGAAAGGGGGTGCCGGTGGTCTATTCTGGAGGGCGAGTCGTAGGCGAATTTCTCACGGGACGAAGCATCTTCCCGGGGAAAACAAGGATTTCCTTGACCTGCTCATCCTCTGGGTATAAAAAAAGCAATGGAGGGCATATACTCTCCGTCTTACCCATTGGAAGGAACCTATTATGAGCCAAGACGACCAACAAGGTGACGAGAAGAAGAAACGGGGCTTTCCAGGTAGTTTCCTGGTTTTCCTCCTGGTAGCGGTGTTAATTGCACTCACCGTGCAGAACTTTCTCAGCACAAAGCACGCTAATGTTTCATTCAGTTATCAGGTGCCCCACCTTGTCAATCTTCAGCTAGTTAACCCGGCCGACAGCCGGATGACGGCGCTCAACGATAATTTGGTCACCTTCAGTGGGCGCTTTCGGGAGAAAGTGACGCCTGAGGGGAAGTCTCGCTTCAAGTATCTCGAGCTGCTCGACAGGCAAGATGTGCTGGAGGAGCAGCGGGGGAATTTGCTCGCCGATCTGAAGCAGGATCGGCAGATGGTGCTGTCTAGCGCTGCCTGGTTTTTGCGTTTATCTGGAACAGAGGTTCCTCAAGAGGGTTTTAAGGTGCAGGGGATGACTCCCGGCGCTCCCGAGGCGGGCCAGTCGCTGGTTGTCACCTCGGTTGAGCGGGGCGATTTGGTCAGTTTGAGAGCGCTCGAAGAGCGCCTTGCTACTGTTGGCCAGGACGGCTCTGAGAAGACGGTGAAAGCCTTTGGTGGCGAGCTCGCTTTACTTATTCAGCATTTCCGCTCTCCAGCGTTGGGCATTGGCTCGGAGAGCATTAAGCAGGAGCTCCGCACCCTTGAAACTGAAGTGAAGGGGGCGACGGGGACGGCGGCTCTGACGACGTTTGCGTCGGCCATTGACAGTTTGAAGGGGATTGTGGCCCAGCTCGATGAGCCGGTAGAAGGAACCCGTCTTTCGCAACTGCGGAGTGTCCGCAACTACAATCAGACGCTCGGCGACTATCAGACGACGCTTGTTGAGCTGACGCAGGCCGAGCTGCAGCTCGATCAGGCGCGCGAGCCGGTTTCGGGTGTTCTTTGGTTCTATGCGGGGAAAGAGCTTTCGACCCGTGCGTTGGAGCGGCAGGACTCCGAAGGGTTTAATCAGTGGTTCCAGCAGGCCAAGCAGGAGTGGGATCAGTTCAGCGTCAACAAGGCACTCCCTTTCCGCGCAGTCGACCAGCCACGGAATTTGGTGCTCGAGCGGACGTTTAAGAGTGAGGCGCCTGCCCCCAACTATGTGAAATATCTGCCGATGATCCTCTTAATGGGTCTGTTGGTGATGCTCCTCTACTTCGTTTTCTCCCGTCAGATGAAGGGGGGAGCATCGGGGGCGATGGCCTTTGGTAAGTCGCCTGCCAAGATGCTCGGTAAGGGGATGACCAACGTCACCTTCAAAGATGTTGCCGGTTGTGAAGAGGCGAAAGAAGAGCTTGAAGAGGTGGTCGAATTCTTGAGAAACCCTCAGAAATTCACTACGCTTGGTGGGCGGATTCCTAAGGGTGTTCTCTGTGTAGGCCCTCCAGGAACGGGAAAGACCCTGATCGCCAAGGCGGTTGCGGGTGAGGCGAGCCGTCCCTTCTTCTCGATTTCTGGTTCGGATTTTGTTGAGATGTTTGTCGGTGTGGGGGCGTCCCGAATTCGCGACCTCTTTGCTCAGGCGAAGAAGCACGCACCGTGTATTATTTTCATCGATGAGATCGACGCCGTTGGGCGGCACCGTGGCGGCGGTTACGGCGGTGGTCACGACGAGCGGGAGCAGACGCTTAACCAGCTGCTCGTTGAGATGGACGGTTTTGATACCAACGAGGGGGTCATTCTCATGGCCGCCACCAACCGCCCCGACGTTCTCGACAAGGCGCTCCTCCGCCCTGGCCGGTTTGACCGGCGTGTGACCATTGACTTGCCTGACGTCAAGGGGCGACTCGCGATTCTTAACGTGCACGCTCGGCGGATCAAGATCGATCCCCAAGTTGACCTGATGGCCATCGCC
Source organism: uncultured Verrucomicrobiae bacterium (assembly GCA_963739345.1). Lineage (GTDB taxonomy): Bacteria > Chlamydiota > Chlamydiia > Chlamydiales > JAFEGQ01 > CAVUAA01. The sequence continues at coordinate 255,898 of CAVUAA010000001.1, forward strand.
AAGATGACTCCTGGAGCCTCTGGTGCAGACCTTGAAAACCTGCTTAACGAGGCCGCTCTTCTCGCTGCGCGGAAAGGGCGGACTGCCGTCACCGCGGCCGAGACGTTAGAAGCTGCTGACAAGGTGCGCTTTGGCAAGGAGCGGCGCAGCCTGGAGATTAGCGATGAGGAGAAGAGGACCACCGCCTACCACGAATCTGGCCACGCCATCGTCGGTTGGATCTGTGAATACTCTGATCCAGTGGATAAAGTGACCATTATTCCACGCGGATTTTCTCTTGGCGCGACCCACTTCCTCCCCGAGAAAAACCGCCTCAATTACTGGAAAAAGGAGATCTACGACCACCTTGCCGTCGCCATGGGTGGGCGGGTTGCCGAGGAGATCTTCGTCGGCGACGTCTCTTCGGGGGCGCAGCAGGACATCACCATGGCCTCAAGCCTTGCCCGTTCGATGGTGTGTGAGTGGGGTATGAGTGATGAACTTGGACTCGTCTCCTATGGGGAAAGGAGTGGCGGCGGCCAATTCCTTGGCATGCCCGGCGGCAATGAGAAGAACTACTCAGACGAGACCGCCCAAGCGATTGATGAAGCGGTGCGCAACATCTGCGCTGACGCTCACAAGCGAGCGTATGAGATTGTGGAGAGTCACAAGGAACAGGTCGAACTGATGACTTCGATGTTGATGGAGTTCGAGACGCTCGACCGTGCCGACCTCCAGGATATCATGGATGGGACGTGGGATGCGGAGAAGAAGCAGGAGCGGCTAGCCAATGCCGACAAGCTTCACCGCAAGGTGGAGACTGATGAGGAGACGCCCGACACTCCAGCAGCACCGATCTCTACTGATCCTAAGGCTGAGCTGAGTTAGCCCAGTTTGGATTAATGACGAACAGGAGGGTCTCGAGTAGGTCGCCGGCCAGGCGAGGGCCTTTAAGTCCCTCGTAGGCCCTACTGTTGATCTTTTCGTCCGCACCGCCGGTGAGGATTGCGCAAACAGCGGCGAACAGTCCCGCAACGAGATCGATGATCCGCGTCACAACGAGTAGTATGCCGCGCCCGAGATAGGAAAGCCGGCTTAGGATGTGTCGCCTCACCACAGAATTCCCTTCGTCTGTTAGGGAGGCAATGTCTAGCTCTTTCACTCGGGCCGATAGGAGGCGAAGAGGGGGCTTGTGGTTACTCTCTCCCCGTACTTCCGCGTCAGGATTAATCACTCTCAGAGCGTTGAAGAAGAGATCCGAGACGATATTGCCCCCATCTTCTAACTGCTTGCGCGCATCGGTGCTTCCACCTGTTGCGATTACTCGAACCATTCCGATGCATAGATCGCCTACCTGAGCTGCGGCTTGTGCTGGAATTTGCGCCAGTCGGCTCAATCGTCGCCAGACCTGCTCATCGGTCCAGGTAGCCTCCTGTGCCCAGTCCGGCTCATTACTCTCAAATCGCTCACTTACAGTCCGTCCTAGCCTCATCGTTTACCTCTTTCGCTTGTTCTTAATTAATATTTTAACTAATATTTATTAAGACCAGATAAAGAGTTGGAATATGCTCTGCATCAACGACTTAATCCAAATTGTCACAATTGGGGACTGTCCCCAATTGTGACAATTTAGAAAAAAGGCCTGCTGCAGAGTGCGCAGCAGGCCTTCAAGCTGGGAAGATTTTAAGGCTCTTAGGAGTTGACGAGGGTGGCTTTGCGGCTAAGCTTGATCTGGCCACGCTCGTTAATATCTAGGACTTTGACGTCGATAGCGTCACCCACCTTGGCAAATTGGGAGGTGTCTTCGACACGCCCTTCGTCAAGCTCGGAGACGTGGCAAAGGCCTTCTTTACCGGGGAGAATCTCGACAAAGAGGCCAAATGGCACGACGCCGGCCACTTTGCCGTGGTAAACGCGTCCCACTTCGATGTCGGCGGTGAGGCCGTCAATGATCTGCTTGGCTCGGTCCAGCCCTGCTGCGTTGGCAGAGGCTAGGCTGATGAGACCGTCATCGTTGATATTGATCTCGACGCCGGTCTCGTCGACGATGGCGCGGATCTGCTTGCCCCCAGGGCCAATGATGGTGCCGATCTTAGACGGATGAATCTGGACGGTTTCGATGCGGGGCGCGTGAGCGGCGAGCTCTTTCTTGTGCTCGGGCGCAATCGCTAGCATCTTGTCGAGAATGTGGATCCGTCCATCTTTGGCCTGCATGAGTGCGGACGCCATGATTTCATGGGTGATCCCCTCTACCTTGATGTCCATTTGGAAGGCGGTGATCCCCTCTTTGTCACCCGTGATCTTGAAGTCCATGTCGCCAAGGAAGTCTTCGACGCCAAGGATGTCAGAGAGGATGGTGTGCTTGTCTTCTTCTAGAATGAGTCCCATGGCGATGCCGGCGATCGGTCGCTTAATCGGCACACCAGCTTCCATCATAGCGAGGCAGCCGCCACAGACGGAGGCCATCGACGAGGAGCCGTTGGATTCGGTGATGTTGGATTCGATCCGGATGACGTAGGGAAACTCTTCGCGAGAGGGGAGTGCTGCTTGCAGCGCCCGCTCGGCTAGCTTTCCGTGGCCCACTTCGCGCCGTCCTGCTGGTCCCATCCGTCCAACTTCTCCAACGGAGAAGGGGGGGAAGGAGTACTGGAGGTAGAAGTGGCGCTGTCCCTGCTCGTTGAGGTCTTCGAAACGCTGCGCCATGGTGTCACCACCAAGGGTGCAGACGGCTACGGCTTGCGTCTCGCCCCGTGTGAAGAGGGAGCTTCCGTGGGTGCGAGGGAAGTATCCCCTGTTCGACGGAAATTTGGCGGATGTCAGTTGGACTCCGTCCGTCAGGACGCACTTGGCTGTCGACCGTCCTGCGGCGCATGACGCGCGACTGTAGCTTCTTGAAGGCCATCTTGACGTTGAGGGCGGTGTGCTTCGATCCATCGGGACAAAGCGCATCAATGACCTCAGTGCGGATGGCGTCGATGGCTTCAGACCGCTTCTTCTTGCCGGTGAGCGCCATCGCTTCAGTGAGCTGTGCCTCAGCGGCTGCTGCGATCGCCTTATGAGTGGCTTCAGGAATCGGGCGGAGGCCAGCGCGGTTCTTAGGCTTGCCAATCTCTTTCTGCCATTCGGCTAGAGCGTGGCAGATCACTTTGATCGACTCATGACCGGTCTCAATGGCGGAGAGCACCTCTTCTTCTGTGAGGAAGTCGCAGTACCCTTCAATCATGAGGATGGCATCTTCGGTTCCGGCCAAAATGAGGTCGAGATCAGACTTTGGCAGTTGCTCGATCGTGGGGTTGATGACAAACTGGCCGTCGATCCGCCCAACGCGGACTGCACCGATCGGCTTGATGAGGGGAATTTCTGAGATGACCAGCGCTGCTGAGGCGGCGCAGATGGCTAGCACGTCAGTCTTATGTACTCCATCGTATGACCAGACGTAGGCGAGGAGCTGAGTGTCGTGGTAGAAGCCCTTCTCGAACATGGGGCGGATGGGGCGGTCGATAAGGCGGCAGACGAGCGTCTCACGCTCAGTGGGACGACCTTCTCGCTTGATGAAGCCACCAAGAGTCTTACCGGCTGAGGAGAACTTTTCTTGATAATCGACCCGTAAGGGGAGGAAGTCGATGTCCTCTTTAGGCTCTGGGCTCATGCAGGCGGTTCCGAAGACGACGGTGTCGTCCACTTGCAACCAAACCGCGCCGCCTGCCTGACGGGCAATTTTGCCTGTCTCAAACGTAAGCTCTTGACCGCCAATGGTTATTGTCTTCTTACTGATAGTCATAGGTTTACCTCTTTTGGTGTGGAGGCAGCAGGGAGTAGAAAGCAGAGAACAGATCTCGAGATATCGAGACCTGTTCTCTGAGTTCTACAACTGCCTCATTAAATGCATTACTTTCTTAGATTCAGGCGCTTGATGAGCGTCTGGTATCTCTCTGTGTCTGTGCTGTTTAGGTAGTCAAGTAGCTTGCGCCGCTGTCCTACTAGCTTCAATAGTGCCAATCTCGCCCCGTGGTCCTTGGGACTTTTCTTAAGATGGTCTGTCAGCTCCGTAATCCGCTCAGTTAGAATGGCGATCTGTACGTCAGCCGAACCAGTATCCTTCTCATGAAGCTGGAACTTCTTAGTAATCTCTTCCTTAGTGCCTTTGTCTAGAGACATTGGTTTCCCCTTGGGTGCTCTGTTCGAAGATACTCATTGTAGCACACCTACGTCCCAAGAGTCAAGAGGTATGGTCAGAAGCTCGCTCTTCCCCTATAATACGCCCATGAACGATACCGATCATCGATTTATGGGGGAAGCGCTGAAGGAAGCGCGGCAGGCATATGAGCTGCGGGAGGTGCCTATTGGCGCGGTCCTGGTTCACGACGGGCATGTGATTGCTCGCGGTCATAATCAGGTGGAGCTGCTAAAAGACGCCACCGCCCACGCCGAAATGCTCTGTCTTACGGGCGGCAGCTCCCGACTTGATAACTGGCGCCTGCTTGACGCTACCCTATATTGTACGATGGAGCCGTGCAGTATGTGCGCGGGGGCGATGCTCCTCTCCCGCCTTAAGCGGTTGGTCTGGGGAGCGCCCGACCTGCGCCACGGCGCCCATGGTTCGTGGTGTGATCTCTTCACCAAGAAGCATCCCACGCATACCATTGAAGTCATAACAGGTGTTCGAGAGGCAGAATCAGCCGACCTTCTTCGCCAGTTTTTTCAGGAGCGCAGATGCACGACCTGCTAGACCTCATCGAAGAAATTGAGCAGGGCCAATATGAGAAGCTTCTCGCCTTTGGACGGAAAATCCGCCCGAATCTAACGGAAGAGGATCTTCTCCAGCCCAATGATTATCCCGAACTCGAGGGCAATCCTGAGTTTCGCCACGAAGAGGGTGTGTTGGAAGGGATCCGCACGGTCAAGGCGGCCGTGAGGAACCCCCACTGAGTGAAGACTCACCATGAGAAGAAAGATCTTTCAGATATCGAGGGGGCAGACTGTCTCCACCTCATAAAATAGGCTATTTCGCCGCACGTAGTGAAATTTTTGTTTGGGAAATAATGCCTTGGCCGGTATGACGTGGAGCTAGAGCACTGAAAAGCGGTGTATGAGGTATTGAAATGACTAAAGCAGATGCATTAGCAAGAAACAAGTGGGTCTCCCTACTGGTAAGACTCACCGTTATCGTCCTGTTTGGCGGTTTAGCGATTCAAACATGGATCGATGGGCCAGGAGCGTTTGTTGAAACGTTGCACGGGCAGCTGGATCCTTCGGGCTTTCCCCACTGGATCACAACAGCGTTTGGATGGGGCCTTCCTTTCATCCAAGCATTTTTAGCGATCTGGTTGATCGTTGGCTACAAGCTCAAGGCGGCATGGTTTGCGTCGGGGCTTCTCCTCATTGCGTTTGGTTTTGGTCAGTTGATCACGCCAAACCCGGTGATGGCACTGTTCAGCTACTTAGGCCTGCTCTTCCCGATTATTGGCCTATATGCGAGTCACGCTGACAATGTGCACGCCTAGGGCAGGAGAGAAAGAGGCGATGATGAAATTACTGAATGAGGTTTGAAGATGGCTAAAGAAGAGAAGAAGTATTGCTGTGAGTGGGCGTCGATCCTCCTGAGGATCGCCTTTATCGTCCTGTTAGTCACAGCCGGAGTGAGTAAGTGGATCAACGGGGCAGGTGACTCTGCCGCCTCTATCCAGCAGATGTTTCAGGGGAGCGGTTTCCCCCATTGGATTGTTTGGCTCTACTCATGGGCGATTCCTTACATCGAGGTGGTCCTTGCGGGATTATTGGTTTTTGGCATCGGACTGAGATTTGTCTGGTTTCTGGTTGGGTTCTACTTTGTGACTCTTGGCTTTGGCGCCACCGTCGCCGGTCAGCACCTGCTTGGTGGTGCAAACTACCTGTTTGTCTTGTTAGCCGTTGTTGGCGTCTGGGTGAGCGGGAAAGACGATTGGAAGTTCGGCATCGACTTTGCCCGCCTCCGCCGTCGCTAAAGTTTCATACTAGACTTAAGTGAGGACAACCCTGTGCCCCTTCGGGAGCACAGGGTTATTTTTTTTTAAAGGGACGGCGAATCTTGTGGCCGACGCCGCCAAGCCAGTGATCAAACCGGTGGGTGAACTGGAAGGGGCCGCGTAGATCCCAACCAAAGACTGAGTAGATGTAGCCAACGAGGGCGCCAAGGATGTTGGCTGTGGCGTAGATGTAGGCATCACCACTCAGGTCTAAAAGGAGATTAAGGCCGAGGAGACCAAGGACGAGGAATTTGGCCCGAATGGGGACCATCATGAAGAGAAGCAGTTGCATGTTAGGATCAAACATGGTCCAGGCGACGAGAAGGCCGTAGACGGCGCATGCTGCGCCGGCTAAAACGCCCCCTCCTCCTCCAATAAAGGCGGCAAGGGTCATCGCTCCGCCACCGGCGACAATGCCAGAGGTGAAGAAAAGGCGTAAAAAAGGACCTTTACCCACTCGGTCGACGAGGAGGCCACCGATTACCCAGATGAGATAGAGCTGGATGAGGAGGTAGAATGCGAAGTAAAAACTTATTTGCGCAGGAACGACAAAAAGAAAAGTAAAGAGTTGCCAGAGGTACCCTTTGGTGAGCCCCCACAGGCTGAGGCTGAGGAGGTTTTGGGGAGTGTAGAGGCCTAAGATGGGAGAAAAGATTTGACTGGTGAGGGCAATGGCCAGGCCGGCCCCAAGGAGGGTCCAGACGAGGAGTCTGACGGTGGGATGAGCAGGGGCTGGTGTAAAACGTCTTTGCATAGGTGAGAAATTCGTTGCGTCGTAGCATGCAGTATCTTAGAATTGATGGGTAGCTCAATTCCCCGTAGGAGATATTTGATTGATGAGTTCTCACAGCGAACGTGCCATGCAGCTCCACCGAGACAATCGAGGAAAGATTGAAATTGCTTTGAAGGTGCCGTGCGAGACGGCAGATGATCTCTCGGCGGCCTACACGCCGGGTGTAGCAGCCCCTTGTCTGGCGATTGCGGATGATGTGAAGCTGGCGGACGAATTGACGTTCAAACGGAACACGGTGGCGGTGGTGACGGATGGGACGGCGGTGTTAGGGCTTGGTGATATTGGGCCAGAAGCCTCGCTTCCTGTAATGGAAGGGAAGTGCCTCCTCTTTAAGCGGTACGGCAACGTGGATGCGTGGCCAATCTGTTTGGGAACGAAGGATGTGGATGCGATTGTTGAGACGGTGCGCAACATCGCCCCTGGTTTTGGGGGGATCAATTTGGAAGACATTGCAGCGCCGCGCTGTTTTGAGATTTTGGCCCGTTTGCAAGATTTGGGCATTCCGGTTTTCCACGACGACCAGGACGGGACGGCGATTGCGACGTTGGCGGCGCTGATCAATGCGGCTAAGGTTGTTGGGAAGGAACTGGGAGAGCTGAGAGTGGTCATCTCGGGTGCGGGAGCGGCTGGGGTTGCAGTGGGGCGGATCTTGCCGGTGGGCGATGTGATTCTGTGTGATCGAAAGGGGACGATTCACAGCGGACGGACCAATCTGACGGCGGCCAAGCAAGCGACGCTGACCTGGAGCAATCGTGACGATTTTGCGGGGACGTTGCAGGAGGCGATGCGGGGCGCTGATGTATTCATCGGAGTGAGTCAAAAAGGACTGCTTAGTGCTGAAGATGTCTCTGCGATGGGACGGGATCCGATTGTGTTGGCGATGGCTAACCCGGAGCCTGAGATCATGCCCGATGAGGCGAAGGCTGGAGGTGCCGCGGTCGTTGCCACTGGGCGGAGCGATTTCCCCAATCAAGTGAATAATGTGGTTGTTTTCCCTGGTCTGTTCCGCGGCGCGCTCGATGCGGGTGTGGAGCGGTTGACCGATGAGATGTTCTTGGCGGCAGCTCACGCATTGGCTGGACTGATCGAGGAGCCGACGGCTGAAAAGATTATTCCTTCGATTCTCGACAAAGAATTCGACATTGCAGGTGTGGTGGCGGAAGCTGTACGGAATGCAGCTGCTCCGGTAACTGTTCAAGTTTAATTATGGTAGCTTGCTCGCGGGGGCCACAATCCACGCCAATTAAACCTGAACAATCACCTTGCTCAAAAATCGGTGTCGGTGCATAATGCGCCCCTAAAGATTACCTGGAGAGGCGCAGTATGAGAGACGACATCCACCCTAAGTATCAAGAAGTACTCTTCGTTGATTCATCGACTGGCTATAAGTTTGTCTGCGGATCGACTGTACAGCCTGAAGAGAGGGAAGAATTTGAAGGGAAAGAGTATCCAGTTCTCCGTGTAGCGGTCTCTTCCAAATCTCACCCCGCCTACACTGGTGCTGCTCAGTTTGTTGACACCGAAGGGCGCATCGACAAGTTCCGTAAGCGCTATCAGCGTGGCGGGGCCAAGAAAAAGGCCGACGAGAAGTAACAGTCTCGCCCACATCTATGAAAGAAAAAATTGCAAAGCTTGTGGCTCGCTTCAAGGAAGTGGAGGCGGAGCTTGGCGACCCGTCAGTTTTCGACGATCAGAAGCGGTATAAGGAGCTGACGCAGGAGCACAGCTATCTTGGACAGGTGAAAGAGACCTCAGAGGGGCTGGAGTCGCTTGAGAAGCAGCTGGCAGAGAACGACTTACTTCTTCGGGATGAGTTGGATGAGGAGCTGGTCGAGATGCTCAAAGGGGACTCAAGTGAGCTTGCCGTCGAGCAAGAGAAGCTCGAACTCAAACTGAAAGACTTGCTAGTCCCGCCAAGTCCAGACGACCACCGTAACACGATTTTGGAGCTGCGTGCAGGAACAGGGGGCGATGAGGCGGCTCTATTTGTAGGCGACTGCGTCCGCATGTATCAGCTCTATGCTGATGGAAAAGGGTGGAAGGTGGAGCGGCTTGGTGCCACGTCGTCGGAGGCGGGTGGCTTTAAGGAATACATCATGGTGGTCTCAGGTAATAATGCTTACCGTCTCCTCAAGAACGAGGGGGGAACTCACCGGGTGCAGCGGGTGCCGGCGACCGAGACGCAAGGGCGGGTCCACACATCGGCAATGACCGTGGCGGTGCTTAGAGAGCCAGACAAGGAAGAGGCGATTGAGATCGACGAGAAGGATCTGCGGATCGACAGGATGCGCGCTTCTGGTGCTGGGGGACAGCACGTCAACGTGACCGACTCGGCCATCCGGATCACTCACCTTCCGACCGGAATTGTAACTACGTGTCAGGATGAAAAGAGTCAGCACAAGAACCGAGACCAGGCGATGCGGATGCTTGTGGCGAAATTAGCTGAGCACGAGCGGAAGAAGCGAGAGGCTGAGGTGGCTGCTACTCGCGCGGCGCAGGTGGGTTCGGGCGATCGGTCGGAGCGGATCAGGACCTACAACTTTCCGCAAAACCGGATCACTGATCACCGGATCAACCTGACAAAGTACAACCTCGACCGGGTGATGAATGGTGACCTTGACGAGGTGATCCAGCCGCTAGTTCTCGAGTTTTATCAGCGGGAGCTATCTGAGTGAAGACGGTGCTCGAGCTGCTCCGTTTGAGCACGAGCTACCTTTCGGAGAGGGAGGTGCCGGCGGCTGCGCGGGCTGCCGAAGAGGTGATTGGGGCGGCACTTAACATGCCCCGCCTTGACCTCTACCTCCACTTTGATAAACCGGTCACTCCAGAAGAGACAGTGCGCTGCCGAGAACTGCTCGAGCGGAGAGGAAAGCGGGAACCGATCCAATATTTGACAGGTGAAGTGGAGTTCTACGACTGTACGTTGCGGGTGACGCCGGCGGTGCTTATTCCCCGACCAGAGACTGAGCAGCTGGTTGAAATGGTGGCTGCTGCCATCGAGCCGGATGGGAAAGAGCTTTGGGATGTCTGCTGTGGGTCGGGCTGCATCGCCATAGCGTTAAAGAAAAAGTTTCCTATGCTGCGCGTGGTGGCTAGCGATATCTCTGCCGAGGCGTTGGCTGTAGCTCGGGAGAACGCGGCGCGCAATGGGGTGGAAATTGAGTTCCTTGAAGGGGACCTTTTGGCGCCATTTGAGGGGAGAGAGGCGGACTATGTGGTGTGCAATCCTCCCTATGTCACAGAGGCCGAATACAGCGCTCTAGAGCCCGAGGTGCGCGATCACGAGCCAGTAGGCGCGTTGATTTCAGGTAGCTCGGGATTAGAGGTTTATAAGCGTCTAGCGGACGGGCTTCCCCCACTGCTTAGGGGGGGAGGGCGCGCCTGGTTCGAGATGGGGACTGGGCAGGGGACGGGGGTCAAAGAGTTATTTTCTGCTTTTAAGTCACTGGTTGAGTGTGATTGGGCGGGCCACGAAAGATTCTTTTCGCTTGAAAAGTTAGTCTGATACAGCTATTTTATCCTCTTATGTTTGGGACCTTATCCGATAAGTTGCAGGGCGTATTTTCAAAGCTCGCTGGCGCGCGAAAGCTGACCGAGGAGAATATCTCGGAAGCTGTGCGCGAGGTGCGCTTGGCGCTCCTCGATGCCGACGTCAATTACGGGGTAGCGAAGGCCTTGATCAAGCGGATCAAGGAGAAGGCTGTTGGACAAGAGGTGCTTAAGGCTGTGAAGCCGAGCGAGCAGTTCGTTAAGGTGGTGCACGATGAGCTAGCGGCGCTGATGGGAGACGGGGAGGCCTCGCTTAACTTGGGCGCCGGCCTCAACACGATCATGTTATGCGGTTTGCAGGGCTCAGGAAAGACGACTCATGCGGCCAAACTGGCCCGCTATCTAAAGAAAGAGTTCCCCGACAAGCGGATCATGATGGTGGCGTGCGACTTGGCTCGGCCAGCAGCGGTGGAGCAGCTCAAGACGCTCGGTGGACAGATTGACGTTCCTGTTTTCTCCATCGACGGAGAGAAGCGGCCAGTGGTGGTGGCGAAAGAGGCGTTGAAAAAGGCGCAGGCTGACAAGTGCCACTTCTTGATCGTTGACACCGCGGGTCGTCTCCACATCGACGATGTGCTCATGGATGAACTCAACGAACTGAAAGTGCTGTTGCAACCCCGCGAACTTCTCTTTGTCGCCAACTCGACGACGGGTCAAGATGCGGTCAACAGTGCGGCCGCAATTGATCAGAAAGTGTCGATCACCGGCTCGATCTTGACCATGCTCGACGGTGACACGCGGGGTGGTGCGGCCATTTCCATTCGAGAGGTGACTGGCAAGCCGCTCAAGTTTGAAGGGATTGGCGAGAGACTAGAAGATCTGCAGCTGTTCAACGCTCACTCGATGGCTGATCGCATTTTAGGGATGGGCGATGTGATCAACCTGGTGAAGAGCGCCCAGGAGCACGTCTCTGAGGAAGAGGCCGAGAAGCTGCAGCAGAAGATGCTCAAGGCAACCTTCACCTACGAGGACTACCTCAAGCAGATGCAGTCGCTCAAGAAAATGGGCTCGATGAAGAAGATCCTCAAGATGCTCCCGTTGAAAGGGTGTGGACATGAGCATGCTGGAGAACTCCGAAGGGGAGTTTCAAAAGGTCGAGTCGATTATTCTTTCAATGACTTTCCGTGAGCGGCGGGGACAAGATGATTTAAGTGTGAGCCGCCGTCGCCGGCTGGCCCGCGGCAGTGGCAATGGGATGGACCAGGTCAACAAACTGATCAAGGGGTTCAGCCGGGCGAAGCAGTTCATGAAGAACAAACCGAAGATGAAACAGATGAAACAGCTAATGGGAGGCAACACATGGCGGTAATTATTCGCTTGCGTAAGCAGGGACGGACCAACCACGCGGTCTACCGTCTCGTGGTGACCGATTCGCAAAATAAGCGGGACGGCAAATACATGGAAATGCTCGGCTCGTACAATCCGGCCGATCCTGATCACGAGCGGGGCTTAACTGTGAAAGCCGATCGTATTCAGCACTGGCTTGAGAGCGGTGCGCAGATCAGCGACAAGGCGGAGACTTTGGTCAAGCGGGCAGCGCCTGGTGTGATCAAGACCTATCGCGATCGACTGATGGCGCGCGATGCCAAAGCGACTGCGAAGAAGCGAGCACGACGTAAGGCCAAAGGAAAGGCGGTCCAGGCGACGTGAAGATCGACATCCTCTCCCTCTTCCCCGACTACTTTCGGGGGCCGTTTGATGAGAGCATCGTCAAAAGGGCGAGGGAGAAGGAGATCGTCGACATCCGGCAGACCGACATCCGCGATTTTGCGGAGGACAAACACCGCCGGGTCGACGATAGGCCTTATGGTGGGGGACCAGGAATGGTCCTCATGCCAGGGCCGGTGACCCGGGCGATTGACTCCGTGAAAGGCGAGAGATCGCACGTGGTCCACCTCAGTCCGCAAGGGAAGCCGCTCACCCCAGAGGTGGCACGGCGCCTGGCGGGCAAGGAGCATTTGGTCCTCTTGTGTGGGCACTACGAGGGGATCGATGAGCGGGCACTCGGCTCGCGGGTCGATGAGGAGATCAGCATTGGGGACTACGTCCTCACCAACGGCTGCTTAGCGGCCATTGTGCTGATCGATGCCACTCTCCGGTTCATCCCGGGAGTGCTCGGCCACGCGGAGTCGGCGGCAAACGACTCGTTTGAAGGGGGAGAGTTTGACTGTCCCCACTACACTCGCCCCGAGAAATTCGAGGGAGAGGAGGTGCCAGAGGTTTTAACAAGCGGCGATCACGCAAAGATCGCCAAGTGGCGAAAGATGCGCGCTAGAGAAAAAAGAGAGCGGGTCCGCCCTGAACTTTAGGAGAGATAAAGTGAGAGACGCAGTGATTAGTCAGCTAGAAGATGAGCTGATCAAGACAGAAAAAGCAGAGTTCGAAGTGGGCGATACCGTCGCGGTCCATCAGCGGATCATCGAGGGTGAGAAGGAGCGTGTGCAGGTATTTACCGGCACCGTCATCGCCCGTAAAGGGAAAGGGGTTTCGGAGACCTTTAGCGTTCACCGCGTCGCGTACGGCGAAGGGATGGAGCGGGTCTTTGTCCTCAATAGCCCTCGTATCCAGCAGATTGAGGTGACTCGTAAGGGTAAGGTGCGTCGCGCCAAGCTCTACTTCTTGCGCGGAACGTCTGGCAAGAAGGCGAAAGTGAAGGAGCGGATCGGAGGCCGCGCCAAAACTCAAGGCAAGAAGCCTGCTATTGCAAAGGTTCCTGCCGTTGAGGAACAGCCAGAGGCTTAGGTTTGAACAGCCTTACGTCTGTCCCGCAGGCGTCGACGAGGCGGGGCGCGGCCCATTGGCCGGCCCCGTCGTCGCCGGCGCCTGTGTTCTTCCAAAGGGCGTGATCTTCGACGAGCTCAACGATTCAAAAAAGTTGAGCGCTACTAAGCGGGAGCGTCTCTTCGAAGAGCTGCAGGCCCACCCCGATATTCACTGTGCCGTCGGAATTGTCGATGTGGAAACCATCGATCGGATCAACATCCTCCAGGCTACCCTCCAGGCGATGATCGAGGCGGTCAATGCCCTCACCATCACACCCGACTTTCTTCTCGTCGACGGCCTCGCCCTTCCCCACTCCATTCCGTGTCAAAAGATCATCAAAGGGGATCAGCTCTGTCAGTCCATTATGGCCGCCTCCATTCTTGCGAAAGTGACCCGTGACCGGATCATGCTCGACCTCCACACCCGCTACCCCAACTACGGCTTCGACCGCCACAAAGGCTATGGAACCGAGCAGCACCTCGCTGCGCTTGTCCAGTACGGGCGGTCGCCCGCCCATCGCTCCTCGTTTCGGACCCCAGCCGAAAAACAGTTGACAACGCATTAAGGAATGGTTAATTTGGGAACGGGGATTTTCTCCCCCTGCACCAAAAGGAGGTCAAGAATGCCTGATTTTTACACACCCGTCCTTCCATCACCCTTAAAAGTGGGGGACTATGTGGGTCCCCGAATCGGCCGGACCAGCGGACCGCGCGATCAGTTTCAGCATCCTCTCAACGAGACGTGCAGTCTGCGCGATCCGGTGCACTGGGAGCAGGTCTACAATGTGGTCGTTCGTGAGCTGGCTCGCTTGAAGCAGCCACGCGAGCTGATCGCCGACTACCGCGAGCCCATCACTGAGGCGATTCATCGGCGGGTGGCGATCATGTTCCAGCAGCTAGTCGTCTGCTATAACACGGGCCTCCACTTTGAACTGGGCTGGACCTCTCACCAGGCGAAGTCTGCGCCGGCGTTGAAGGTGAAGACGAGGAGCGGAGAGCACAAGATCTGTACCCGCAATGCAGCTCATAGCAGCACGATACCCTGCTTGAACGCCTATGAGGGTGCCGCCTGGGACAGTTATGCTCAAGGACGGGGAACCCGCCCGCAGGGGTTTGTCTACATGCGCAATGCGGATACTTTCCGGTGGTGGAACAGCACCATTAACATGCCTCGCGATGTGAACGAGGCCGACCGGGAGATTGATGAGAAGACCAACGATTCCACCTTGCGAAAGGATGCTCTTGCCATTCTCAATCGGGCAGCGAAAGGGGAGATCACTCCCGAGCAGGGGCTGATGCTCTTCTTGGATACGGCGGCCGCCGTCACGGCTCGTCGCCACCGTGTGGTTACGAAGCCCGGGATCAAGGAGGCGCTCAGCTACTACGTGGAGGACCTGGCTGACATTAAGGATGGGCTGGTGTTCGACCCGACCCAGTTTGATCAGCTCCTTGATGTGCAGGTGGACGGCTCCGAGGAGGCAGCCAACTTGCGTAGCATGGTCTACCGCCTCCGTTTCCAGGCGATCCGGTGGGCTCACCTGGAGCAGTCAAAGCTACTGCAGAAGGTTGAAGCGTTGCGGGCTGAGGTGCTCGGCACTGGTCGCAAGCCGACCTACTTTGATGCTGCCTTCCGCCACCTGTTGATTGAGGTGATGCCCACCCCAGCTGACCGGAAACGGATAATGAAGCTCTACAACCTTCCCAACCCCCGTTCGTTTCGGCAGACGGTGGCGCGGAAATCGACGTACGACTCGACAAAGCAGAAAGTGCAGGGGCACCTCGCTCGGATCCAGTTTGTGGGCAAGGAGCTGAGCCTCGCCATGCGCCGTCTGCGCGTGGAGGAGGAGCAGCGGCGGGGCGGCGTTCTCAAAGCTGTTAGGAATGAGGCGGGGCTTTCACAGGCGAGGTTTGGCTCCAAGCTAAAGGCTCAGTTTCCCAACACCCCCGCAAGTCAGTCGACCATCTCGCGGAGCGAGACCGGTGTGCGGATAGTGACGCAGGAATATGCAAAGCAGCTCTCAAAAGTCCTTAAAATTGATCCGGCGTGCTTCATGCCTCAGTTTTGGTTTAGCGGGGTCTAAAAACCTCCCTTAAGTTGATGCTATTGGGTGGCAAACTGAGTCTTAGGGCTCGTCCTGCCCGCGGCAACTGGTGCGGCGATGGTTGTGCTGGGCGGCCTCTATATGACCCGCCGCTGGCACTTCCAAGCCCAAAAGATCTAGTCAATCTGTTTTAACTTCAGAAGTTCTGCTTCGATTTGTTCATCTTCCATCTTTTAGCGGAGTGAGCCGTTGAGTCGCCAGTTTAGAGTCAATTCAAGGTGCTGGCGTATAGTGGTTTAAGGTTGGAATAAATTGTTTGTGACACAAAACTCCTATTCATGTTAAGATCGTTTTAAAATCGAGGTTGTAGATGGAAGAAGGAATCGCTATTCATTTTATTCGCGAAAACATGGGCGTGGAGGGGCTTCCTTCGCACATGAAGAGTAACGGACGCGCGATATGGGCCCGGTCCGTCGAGAAGGTCAAGTCAGTGTGCGATGGGATTGAGCGAAGAGGCTATCTCTGGGCCATCAGCAACAGTCGAAAAGTAAAAAGAGGTGCCAACGTACAATTGATCCACTACGATCCATCCAAGGAAGAGGACGCTTCACGCAGCATTGCCAACTTTGAGCAGGGTATTGGGATAGAGGACTTCAAGGAAAAGTTCCCTAACACGGTCAACGAAAAGTCATCTAGCCTTAAAACCTATTCCAGGTTCCTGGGAGTAGAGGTAAAGAGGGAGTTTTGGATGACTCTAGAGAAAAAATCAGAGGGGAAAGGGGAATATAAGATTGAGTTCTATCAGGAACACTGTGATGAGAGTGGGAAGTCTGCCAGCTATCCTGTCGGGTATGAGGCGAATGTCGGCAGGGGTTTGACTGAGTTTGAGATCATTGCTGAATCGACGGAAGAGAAAGGAGACACTACTGACGTTGATCGATCGGTTGAAAAGGAAGAGGACCTCCTCTCTGACCGCAAGTCATCGGAGGATAAGAAAGACCCCGCCGACCTCTTTCGACTGGTTAACAAGGCGGAAGAGGGTGGTCACATCGATTCATCGGTCGATGGTCTTGCCGCGAACGCAGGTACTGTAGCAGATCCCGAGGGGGACTCTCACAAAAATGGCATTTTGGCTGCCAGTCTGGTCGCGCTGGTCGCACTGGGTGTAATAGGCAGTCTCTATTTTACCGGTAGCTACCCCTTCCGAGCCCAGAAGATCTAGGCTGTCTTTTTGCGTGCTCTTGGTTGAGTATCGACCACCAATATGGCATCTGAGAGGCGGCGGACGACGAGCTCGTCTTGCCCTTCATCTTCATCCCTGCGGGGATCGTTCACCACCCTGCTGTTGTAGATCATCGTAGAGCTGCCTCCCCCATCAAGGTTGAGCGCCTCGGTGCATCCCAGCTGGGCCATGAGAGCGACTAGGTCGACCACGAGGTGAGTCCTTCCTCCTCGCTGGTCTGTTCAGGCGCAAAATCGGTGATCATAGTGCCGTCGTCGGGGATGGGTGAGCTCCCTCCTCGCCGTGCACTGACCACTGCGCCGTTGTCAATTGCCTTAGCCGGTCCGATAGTGCAGAGGGTCGGGTCGACATCAAGCACGTGTACCCGCTGATCCTCGTGCTAGGTGTAGGTGAGGGCATCGGCGTCCACCTCACAATTGTCGGCCTCCGCATGGTTGACTTCCCAGGCCTAAAAGCCCGCCTCACGCGAGCGCCATTGCGATTGCATTGGCGGGGCAAGCGATCGCCACTGCCCTCCTCTTCCGCCTCCTCGCCCGTGTTCGCCTTAAGGACGACCAGCTGGGCCGCTAAATATCTAGAAAATAAAGGGTTGCGTCATGACTTGTATTTAGTTCCCTCCGATATCTTCATATATGTTAAGATTAGTTTAAACAATGGAGTTAGAGATGGGTCAGACATACATAATTCATTTTATACGGGAAAATTTCACGGGCCACCGGCCAGCTGGCTTGGGCAAGAAAGAGACACTTTTCGCCCAGTCGATCGAAAAGGTTACTATTGTGGCTGACAAGGGGATGGAGAAGGTGGGTCATCTCTGGCTTGCCGTCGGGGATATGGGGCGGGTTCACTGCCTTTACTTTTGCGAGAGTGGAGATGTGAATGGAAGTGAACGCGTGGGCCGTTGGAAGAGCATGCTACCCGTCAGAATTAGAGAACAAAGCTCGCAGACGACATTGGCCGAGTGGAAGGAGGTTTATCTTGTACGAGTTCTACCAGGCCAAGACAGAAGAAGAGCGAAGCGACGCGCTCGGAACGGTGGGAATTGATCGCAATAAAGATATTCAAGCGACTCTTAACGTAGCGGATGACAAAACCGCTACGCTTACCTTCCAGCAGACATACGACAATAGTGAAGGGGTGCCTACCCTGTACACCATCCAACCTAGTGACCTATTTGAATGTTCACGCATTGTGTCCGTTGAGAAGATCGAGATTGAGGGAGACGAGCCTGTGCCGGGCGAATCCTCCTACAAACGGGGTGCTGTGCCGGCTGGTGTGATTGCATTGGCGGCACTGGTTGTGCTAGGCGGTCTCTATATGACCCGCTGCTGGCCCTTCCAAGCGCAGAAGATCTAGGCTGTCTTTTTCCGTGCTCTTGGTTGAGTATCGACCACCAATATGGCATCTGAGACGCGGCGGACGACGAGCTCGTCTTGCCCTTCATCTTCATCCCCGCGGGGATCGTTCACCACCTCGCTGTTGTAGATCATCGTAGAACTGCCTCCCCCATCAAGGTTGAGCGCCTCGGTGCAGCCAAAGTGGGCCATGAGGGCGACGAGCTGATCCATGGTGAGGCCATCGCCATCGACAACGACGAATAGCCAGTGACCATCGGGCTTCCAACCGATGGCAGTACGGGCGTGGCGGTCGGTGAGGAAGGTCTGACGTGTCTGTTCGGGTGCGAAATCGGTGATCTTCGTGCCGTTGTGGAGGAGGAGCGGAGTGCCGCCGACCACAAAATCACACACCTCCCAATCACGGGCAGTTGTGTTGCTAGTCTGCGGGAGTAGAGTGAATGCAAACGCAACTGGCGCGCCGACGTCGAGCGTCTCAAAAAGAGGATGGTCGGGTCCGATGGAGAGGATGTGGCCGTCGCCCGGGATAGGCGAACTGCCTCCACGGTTCATGGCTACCACCACGCCGTTGCGGATCACCAGCTCCTCCCCGTCGGGAAGGGTGAGGGTGGTCCGGTTGAAAAGGGGAGAGAAGAGGACCATCTCGTCGGCCCCTCGCTCCCGGTTGAAGCCGTCGATTGGGCCGAGCGAGGAATCGATCTGTACGAGGAGTCGATCGAAGATCGGCGGCGAGCCGGCACTCCAGCCGATGCAACCGCGCGGTTTGATCGGCAAGGCGATCCACTCTCCAATTTTGAGGGCGCCAGCGGCCCGCCCGTCGAGTGTACCTCGCATCGAAAAAAAGCCCCCATTCACTCCGGCCGTGGCTGCATGCCGCTGGGCGAGTGAGAGGACCGATTCGCGGCCGATCCCATTATCGATTGCCTTAGCTGGTGTGATAGTGCAGAGGATTGGGTCGACGTCGAGCACGTGGGCCCGCTGATCCTCGTGATAGGTGTAGGTGATTGCTCCAGCAAAGAGCGGCAGAGAGAAGAAGAGAAGGAGTAGTCTCATGGCTTGAGTTTGGCCAGTTCTATTTCGATCTGTTCATCCTCGATCTTTTGGAAGAGGATGTGCGGTTCGGGGAGGGTGGCGGGTAGGGGAGCGGCGAGAGCTGCATCCCAGTTGGTGAGGTTGTTGAGGCCCAGCATCTCCCATAGCTTCGACGCGGTGTGGGGAATGATGGGGGAGGCGATGACGGCGAGCGCTTTTAGACACTCGAGGCAACAGGCGAGGGTGGTGGCGCGGTGGGTCTCATCGAGCGCTTTCCACGGTTTGCGGTGGTCGAAGAAGGTGTTGCCGAGGCTAGCGAGCTCCATGATGTGCTGGGTCGCTTTGCGAGGACTGAAGGCGGCGTAGGCGGCGCGGGTCTCTTCGGTGAGTCGTTTTACTTCGGAGAGAAATTCGGAATCGCCGTCGCCAAGGGGAGGGGTCTTGCCTTCCATCTTTCGGTTAAGAAAGACGAGGGTGCGGTTGACCAGGTTGCCAAACTTGGCGAGCAGCTCCGAGTTGCAGCGGAGCTGGAAGTCTTGCCAGGTGAACTCGGAGTCATGAGTTTCTGGTGCATTAGCGGCGAGGGTGTAGCGAAGCTGGTCGGGGGTGTATTTGGTGAGGAACTCTTCGATGTCGATGTACCACCCATCCGACTTGCTGAACTGCTTCCCTTCAAGAGTAAGGAACTCGTTGGCTGGAAGATGATCGACGGTCTTATAAGGCTGGTCCTGACCGATGGTCATGGCGGGGAAGAAGATGGAGTGGAAGAAGATGTTGTCTTTGCCAACGAATTGGACGAGGCGGGTGTCGGGGTTGCACCAGTAGTCGCGCCATCTGTCGGGGAAGCCCTCCTCGGTTGCGGAGAGATAGCCGATGCACGCCTCAAACCAGACGTAGAACACCTTTCCGGGGGAGACAGGAACTCCCCAGTCGGAATCGCGGGTGATGGCGCGAGGACGTAGATTCTCTAGGTACTTCTTGGCGAAGTTGAGGACGCCAGGTTTCCACTGTTTGCTCGCGATCCACTCGTCGAGTTTGGGTTGGAGTTTGTCGAGGAGGAGAAACCAGTGGCGGGTGCTTTTGAGAATGAGGGGAGAGCCGGTCGTCTTGGAGCGGGGATTTTTGAGATCGGTCGCCTCGTAGGAGGCGCCGCAGTTGGTACACTCATCGCCGCGCGCCGCCTCAAAACCGCAGTGGGGGCAGGTGCCGGCCACGTAGCGGTCGGCGAGGAAACGGGCTTCTTGTTCACTATAGAGCTGCTTGGTTTCCCGCTCTTCGACGTAGCCATTTTTTTTCAGGTCATTGAAGTACTGAAGGACGTGCTTTTCATGCCCCTTCCAGGTGGTCCGGGAGTAGTTGTCGAAGGAGATGCCGATCTCGTCGAAGATCCGCTTGTTTATCTCATGGAAGTGGTCGACGTGCTCGCGGGGTGTCCGTCCTGCCTTCTCAGCACTTAGAGTGATCGCCACCCCGTATTCGTCTGAGCCGCTGATGAACAGGACATCGCTTCCCTGCATCCTCTCAAACCGCGCATAGATGTCGGCTGAGAGGTAGGCGCCTGCGATGTGTCCAAAGTGGATCGTTCCGTTAGCGTATAGAAGGCCGGAGGTGACCAGAACCCTCTGATTCATTCGGCAGGCGATGCTACAACGATGGTTTCAATAGGCTGCACTTTTCTGCTCGGAGGAGGGAGTTTGTCCTTTCCGGAATCGATTTCCATCAAAATCTGAAACGCCTGATTGTCGATTGGAGAGTCGGTGTGGAAGCCGCGGCCGGCAAGGATGTGCTCTTTGCCGAGGCCAATCGCGTAGTTGATTAGATCAAACGACCCTTTGCCCGCATGCTTGAGCAGCGCCTCGTTGGTCAATCTATCTCTAAGTAGCATGATTTTTCTCCAAGTTGGCTACCTTGTGCGTCTCGGCGATGAAAACCGCCCTCAGCGACTGGTAGGCTGTATTTAAATTGTCATTCACAATGTGGTAGTTGTAGTGGTCGATCTGTTCTAGTTCGTGGGCGGCCCAGGCGAGCCGTTTTTCAATCATCTCCGCAGATTCGGTCTTTCGGTCGACCAGACGGCGCTGCTGCTCCTCGCGTGAGGGGGCACTCAGGAAAATCGATACCACCTCCATCTTCTCGCGGACGGCGATTGCCCCTTGGGTGTCAACCACCATGAATACATGGTTCTTTTTCGCCAGCAGGTCATCGACAATTCGCTGGGATGTTCCATAGCGGATCCCAAATACTTCGGCATGCTCGAGAAACTCTCCTGCAGCTACTTGCTGATCGAACTGGGCATCTGACAAAAAGTGGTAGTGCTCGCCGTCGCTCTCACCTGGGCGTGCGGGGCGGGTGGTGCAGGAGATACTCTCGACAACACCCGGAAACTCGTCGAGGAGCATGTGCATAAGCGTCGTCTTGCCGGTCCCCGCGGGGGCCGACATCACAAACACTAAACCCTGCTTTGTTTTTCCTAAAAGCTCTGACATCACTCTACATTTTGTATCTGTTCGCGAACCCTTTCGAGTTCACCCTTGATCTCAATCACCCGCTCACTCACCTCGACATCCTGCCCCTTGGCACCGATGGTGTTCACCTCTCTGAGCAGCTCTTGCACGAGGAAGTCGAGCTTCCTCCCAGAGGCCAGCTCTTTCCCGTCAACCGCTGCAAGCAGCGTCGTCAGGTGGTGGCTAAACCGGGTCACCTCTTCGGTGAAATCGCTCCGCTCAATCAGGAGGGCCACTTCCATCTCCGGCAGGCTCTCGCCCACCCGCGCCCGAATCTTCTCGCCAGCTGCGCCGGCTCGCTCTTTAATCTCGCCCAGCAGCCTCGCCATCTGCTTCAGCCGGGGAACGAGGTCGGCTGCCATCGCCCGTCCTTCAGCATCCCGTCCGCCCACCAGCTCCTCAAGAGCCGCCTCGACCACCGGTCGCAATGCACCAGCGTCAGGCACCTCGGTCAACGACACACCCTGCACCAACAGCTGAAAGCAAAAACTTACTTCCAGTCCCAGCTCTTGGGCCATCGCGTCAGCCGACTTTTTGAGTCCCTTCAAAAGGGGGAGATTGGGCCGTGCGGCACCACCCTCAGCAGCAACGTGGACGCTCACGCGTCCACGTTGTACCCGCTCTTGCACCCACGCTCGCACCTCTACTTCCGGCGCCTGTCCGTGGGTGATAACCTCTAAGTGTCTTCTGTTAAGAGACTTGATCTCGACATTCCAGCCCGATCCAGTGGCTCTTCCGAAGCCGGTCATGCTGCGTAACATCCGCGAAGTTTAGGGGAGCAAGGCCCTATCTGTCAATGATTAGACTCAATTGTTGATAGACCCAGTGATTGGGTTCAGGCTGGCTGAGGCGGGTGGCGAGATCGACCTGGCGGACGGTGCCGGTGAAGGAGGTAGCTTCGATGAACTGGTCCGCTCCTTCGTAGAGCATGACGTGGACGATGTTGTCGGGGGTCTCTTGCTTGGCCATCAGGAGGATGTCGGCAGGTTGGAGGGTCTCAACGGGTGTGAAGTGGCGGGCCTGGTCGCGGGCGTCGCGGGGGATGGCGATGCCGGCGGCGCGGTAGGCGAGGTGGACGAGCCCTGAGCAGTCGATGGCGCCGTCGCCGAGGCCGCCCCACAGGTAGGGCCAGCCGAGACAGCGCCGAGCGGCGGCGACCACCGCTTCGCGCCACGGCTGCGTGGTGCCGCTTGCGATCCAGCCGCGGTAGCCGTGCCAGCTGTCGGTGAACTGCTGTTGGTCGAGCGCTTCGACATGAAGCCGTTCGTCGGTCCGCTCAAGAATGCGCACCCGCTCGCCTTGCCGCAGCTGGGTAAGGATGTCCCCTTTGGTGTCGCGTAAGTCAGTCAACGGGACAGAAATGTTTTCAATCATTAGGGTTAGGATCATGCAGGTAGAAGCAGGTCCAGTCAAGCTTGAGGGGTTTCTCGATGTACCGGAAACGGCGCGCGGGTTGGTCCTTTTTATTCATGGAAGCGGGAGTTCTCGTGAGAGCCCCCGCAATCAGGCGGTAGCGGCGATGTTGCGCGAAGGGGAGGAGCTGGGAACGCTCCTCTTTGATCTGTTGACTGAAGAGGAGAGGCAGGTGGACGAGATGACGACCGAGCTCCGCTTCGATATTCCGATGCTCGCGGAGCGGGTGGTGGGGGCGATTGCTTGGGCGCGTGAGAACTTTCCCGATTTGCAGCTGGGATTGATTGGATCGAGCACGGGAGCTGCTGCTGCTCTTGTGGCTGCGGCTGAGGTGTCAGTGGAGGCGGTGGTTTCACGGGGTGGTCGGCCAGATTTGGCCGGCACTGCGCTGTCGAAGGTTCATGCGCCGACGATGTTGATCGTCGGGAGCGAAGACACTCAGGTGTTGGAACTCAATCGGCAGGCGTATGAGCGGATGGTGTGTGAGCGGCAGATGATCGTCGTTCCCGGTGCCACCCACCTTTTCCCCGAGGTGGGGACATTGGAATCAGCCTCACATTCGGCCCGCCGCTGGTTTTCGCGTCATCTTTGAGCGGCCTGCACGAGCTCGATCACTTCATCATCGGTCACCTGCTCAAAGTGGTCATAGAATTGGTCCACCGACTGAAACGAGACGGGGGAGTAGGGGCAGACCACCTCGTCGGCTAGCTCTTTGATCTCCGCGAGGGTGTCGGGAGGGGAGACGGGGACAGCGACGACAATCTTGCGCGGGTGCTCTGCTCGGACGGAGAGGATCGCCCCCTTCATGGTCGATCCCGTTGCCAGCCCATCGTCGATGATCAAGACGGTCTTACCCTTCAGCTTGCGCGGAGCCATTCCCGGACGGTAGAGTTGGAGGCGGGCTGATGCCTCTTGGGCTCGGCGGGTGGTCTCCTCTTCAATGTAGCGTTTTGAGACATCGAGCATCCGGCAGAGCTTCTCATTGAAGTGCCCCTCACCACTTTCTGTGATCGCTCCGATGGCAAGTTCTGGTTGATGGGGAGCGCCAATCTTGTGAGGGCAGGTGATGTCGAGGGGGAGGTCCAACATTTGCGCCACCTCAAAGGCGAGAACGATCCCGCCGCGCGGCAGACCAACCACCACCGCATCCTGTTGCCCTTTGTAGGCGATTAACGCTTCGGCCAGCCCCTGCCCCGCCTCCTGTCGGTTTCTAAAACGCATGCCTCTATATAGTCCGCCTGGCTACCTATTCGCAATCATGATGGTCGGTAAGGCGGGTACGATAACAGAAATGGCAAGGCTGCTGGTCGTTAGATGACCAGCGGCCTCGCCAACTTAGCTGACTCTCTCATTTAGAGGTTAGTAGGAGACGTTGAAGCCAACTGATGGTCCACCGAAGCCTATATTGTTGCATTGGCGGTTACCCGAAACTTGACCTAGTAGGCTTGGAAGTGGAACAGCAATGTCATTGGGTGCAATGACAGGATCAGTCATCAGCCTCCCACCCCAGTATTCAATAATTTCCCAAGCAAAGAAGAGGGTGAAATCCAGGTTGCAAAGCGTTTTAATGTATTCAATTTTCGCTCGCAGGCCCACGCCCGGGACCACGGCAGCCTTGGTCGGGTAAATTGTTGGAAAGGTCAAATCTGCACTTTGGTTTTCTCCATGACGGCGATAAGTGCCACTGTATGAACCAAAAAGTCCAACAGCAGAGAGCTCGGTTGATGCTTGCAGGCATGATAGAATTTGGGCCCGGATTCCAAAGCCTATTCCAAGGCCTCCACCATCAAAGGTTCCGGTCGCTTTTTCGGCAATAATTCCCGCAGGATCGCCTGCAAATGCGCCATTCCCGATTACGGTGCGTTTAACCTTAATCTGGGCATAACGCCCTTCAAGCCATGAATAGAGCTGACAGCATTGGTTGCCTAAGCACTGTATTCCTGCGCGAGTGTTTACATCTTGGTAGCCGTAGCGAATTCGGGTTGAGGCTCGGATGAGCGCTTGCGATACGGCTATGCCCTGGGCATAAATGATCGGCTCATCCCTTTCGATTTGGTCAAGATCAGCAGATTGAAACCACGTATAGCGAGCATCGGCAAACCAACAGTCTTGGTCATATCGAGCGGCAACGCGCAGACCTAGGTTGATTGATGGAGCTACGCTAGCAACTGGGGTTTTAATTCCGGAGATGCCAGCAGTAAGTATAGGATCAATAACAAATGCGTAGTCGTCTATGCAGGCGATGGCTTGCCAGAGCAGCAGCTCCGCATCGACACGGATGTTTCCGCATATCCCCAATTGGTTCTTGTAATCGACTGGGCCAGCGCACGAATTGTTGCGCGGGTTCGAGGACGCGGGGTTGGCCGTTAAGCGGCAGGGGGTGGTATTTGCTGCGGACGCGGTCGTTCCCACAATGAGCATTAGCAGCGCGAAGAATCGTTTCATTTTGGAGACCTCCTGTGGTTCACATTGATTGTGATGCAAGTGTCACAGGTCTTTTTTTTTTCACAAGTGAATGTAGACGACATTGTTCGAAGTCCTACAGATTTGCCAAGACCTGTTTAAGGCCTGTGTGACGCGTCCGTGCTCCGTCGTTGTGGAGTGCCATGTGGAGTGCTTGTGTTGTTCCAACAAGCACCACCAACTTCTTTCCCCGCGTCACTCCCGTGTACAGCAGGTTTCTCTGGAGAAGAACATAATGGGAGGTGTGGATAGGCATCACAATGCAGGGACACTCGCTCCCCTGGTATTTGTGGACAGAAACCGCATAGGCGGGGACCAGCTCTTCGAGCTCGGTAAACTTGTACTCCACTTGCCGCCCATCAAACTGTACCCGGACGAGGTGATTGTTGAGATCCATGCTCAGGATGAAGCCGACGTCGCCGTTGTACACTTCTTTGTCGTAGTTATTGCGAGTCTGCATCACCTTGTCGCGGACGTGAAACTCCCGACCCGCCCGCATTAGCGGTTGATTCGATGGATTGAGCGCTGCTTGCAGGACGGTGTTGAGCGCCTCAATTCCCACCGCCCCTTTGCGCATGGGAGCGAGCACCTGAATATCGCGTAGCGGATCGAAACCGTAGGTTTTAGGGAGGCGGTGTTGCACTAAGCCAACGATCATCTTTTGGATGTCTTCAGCATCGGGGATCTCTATGAAGAAGAAATCGCTTGCCGGATCCCGCTTCAGATCGGGCGTCCGCCCATTTTTGATTGCGTGGGCGTTGGTGATAATCTTCGATCCTTGTGCCTGACGGAAAATTCGGTTGAGGCGGGTGACTGGAATCACTTCCGATGCAATCATGTCGCGCAACACATTGCCCGGTCCAACGCTCGGCAGCTGATCGATGTCGCCCACCAAAATCACCCGCGCGTGACTTGGCACTGCTTTGAGCAACGAGTGCATCAATGCGGTGTCGATCATGCTCGCTTCATCGACAATGAGCAGATCGCATTTCAGTGGAGAACTGCGATCCCGCTTAAACGCCCGTTTTTTGAAGTCCCACTCCAACAAGCTGTGAATCGTTTTTGCATGTCTCCGAGTGATCTCCGCCATCCGCTTTGCCGCCCGTCCCGTCGGCGCCGCTAACAAAATATCACCCGTTAAGTGACCGGTGATCGCCAAAATGGCCTTGGTGATCGTGCTCTTTCCCGTCCCCGGACCGCCGGTGATGATCTGAATCTTTTCCGAGAGCGCCTGCGCCACCGCTATCTCTTGATTGTCGGCCAGCGCGATCGAGAGCTTCTCCTGCACCCACGCCGTCGCCTTTTCCGTGTCCACCTGCCGGAGGGGACAGGGGGCCTCCATTAGCCGCTTCACTTCCCGTCCAATTCCTGCCTCGTGTTGATAGAGAACCTTCAGCCAAATGCGCTCTCCCTCAATCACCACTCGGGCTTGCTCCCGCAGACTCTCTACGCCGGCCGCCACCGGCACCCCCAACACCTCTTCTGCTTCCTCGGAAAACTCTTCGATCGGATAGCAGGTGTGCCCATTGCTTGAGAGTCTGTCGAGAACGAACTCGCATCCCGCTTCAATCCGCTGCAGCGAGTCGTGCTCGATCCCCATCTCCTTCGCGATCCGATCGGCCATCACAAAGCCCATCCCAAACACATCGTGCGCCAGCGCATAGGGGTTAGCTTTTACCTTTTGCAAAGCGAGTTCCCCATACACCTTGTAGATTTTCTGCGCGTAGGCGGGCGACACCCCGTAGCCTTGCAAAAAGACCATCACATCCCGGATCACCCTCTGCTGCGCCCAACACCCTTCAATCGTCTCCAATCGGCCTCGGCCAATCCCTTCCACCTCCAACAAACGCTCCGGCCACGTGTCGATCACATCTAGCGTCTTTGGTCCAAACGCATCGACGATCCGCTCCGCCATCTTCGGTCCGATTCCATGAATGAGGCCGGATCCCAAATATTTTCTAATCCCGACCACCGTCGCCGGCGCCTCGATCCGCGCCTCCGCCACTCCAAATTGCCATCCATGATTCGGATCGTTCTTCCACACCCCCTTCAATCGGACTGTTTCACCCGCCGCCACCCCCGGCATCACCCCTACCGCGCACGTCAGCTTCGGCTTCCCGTCCTCGCTTAAGCGAGCCACCGTGAATCCCGACTCCGCATTCTGAAACGTAATCCGCTCTACAACCCCAACAATCTCTTCCATGCGGGAGAGAGTAGCCCAAACAGCATTTTCACTTTGCGGATATTGTCTCTCAGGCTTAAACTGGAGCCTCCAATCCGGATTAGCTCAGTTGGTAGAGCAGTGGACTTGGCGAACGCCATGTCCACTTCCGAGCGGCTCCTCGACCGTTTCTCGGCGATCTGCGTCGTCTCTCTCCTCGCACGTGGCGGCGGCCACGCGACTCGTCGAGATACTCGCATCTCCTCCCAGAAACGGCCGACTAGCCTGCACGGTAGCGGCCAGACGCTCGCAATCCATTTGTCGCTAGTTCGACTCCGGTCCTTGCTAAATAATGGTCCAATTTCCTAAAATGGTCCGTCCAATCCGGATTAGCTCAGTTGGTAGAGCAGTGGACTTGGCGAACGCCATGTCCACTTCCGAGCGGCTCCTCGACCGTTTCTCGGTGATCTGCGTCGTCTCTCTCCTCGCACGTGGCGGCGGCCACGCGACTCGTCGAGATACTCGCATCTCCTCCCAGAAACGGCCGACTAGCCTGCACGGTAGCGGCCAGACGCTCGCAATCCATTTGTCGCTAGTTCGACTCCAGTCCTTGCTAAATAATGGTCCAATTTCCTAAAATGGTCCGTCCAATCCGGATTAGCTCAGTTGGTAGAGCAGTGGACTTGGCGAACGCCATGTCCACTTCCGAGCGGCTCCTCGACCGTTTCTCGGCGATCTGCGTCGTCTCTCTCCTCGCACGTGGCGGCGGCCACGCGACTCGTCGAGATACTCGCATCTCCTCCCAGAAACGGCCGACTAGCCTGCACGGTAGCGGCCAGACGCTCGCAATCCATTTGTCGCTAGTTCGACTCCAGTCCTTGCTAAATAATGGTCCAATTTCCTAAAATGGTCCGTCCAATCCGGATTAGCTCAGTTGGTAGAGCAGTGGACTGTTAATCCATTTGTCGTAGGTTCGAGTCCTACATCCGGAGATTCTTTAGGTTTAAGCCTCATTGTTCAAAGTGTGGTAGAGCGGGGAAAAGTATAGATGCTTCGGAGGCCCGCTCATGGAAGAGCTCAATCCAGATCAAGTAATTTCTAGTCTAAAACATGTGTCGCTGCAGCCCGAGCCCGATAATGAGAAGGAGGCGCTGTTAGTGTGGGTGGTGGGCAATCTGCCAATGGTGCTGCCGCCGGAGGTGAGGGGGCCCGACTATGCGGGCGCTATTGAGCAGCTCGCCATCTATATTCAGCGTAATGCCAAGGACTTTGACAAGGCGGGAAATCTGGCGGAGTTGCGGGCGCGCGTCAAAGAGCTAAAGAGGACAGCGGGGGTTGAAATGCTGGGGCGGGCGCTAGAAGGCGTGCCGGTACTTAAGGCGCATGACTACGAGGAGCAGGTGAGAGCACTGCGCAAGTTGGAGTCCCCGATGGAGGGTATCTGGCTCAAGGCCTCAAAGGTGCTACGCGGAGCTCCAAAGGATCTCAAGAAAGAGGCGTGCACACTTTTCAACCGTCAGATTCTGCTCAAGGTGCTCGCTTCCAAGAAGTGGATGAGGCAATATTTTAGCAGCGAGGTGAGTGAGGTGCGCGAGGAATTGCTTCGCGAGACTGGAGAGCCAAAGCTTGGCGACAAGGAGTTGACGGCGCTTGGCGCACTTGAAAAAGACAATGAGGCGCTGAGCCTCGGTCCGTTCACCTTCGAGGAGCGGATGGTGACCGTCATCATCGCCGCCCGTCTTGATCTCGATGGCGATGAAGTGAGCCAACAGTTGGCTGCACTGGACGAGTTTGTCGACAAATTAGAGCGGCAGGTGGACAAGCGGGTTGCTTTTCGTAAGCTGTGGGGGCTAGACGATGAAGCCAGAATTATGCAAGACGATTTCGACACGTTGGTTGAGTCGCTGCCCAAGCAGTTGCCCGATCTCTTGCGTAAAGAAGAGCTAGCAGACTCTATCGTCGAGTGGACGAAAGCGTTCGACCAGACAGATGGGGCTCAAGTCCGAATCGATAAGCGCAGGGGTGAGTGGAGAGAGCGATGGAACGGGTATCGAACCATTAAGGCTACGCAAGCGGGACAGCCAATCTGGGGAGGGCTTTGTCTCTCATCGAGCAGTAAGGTGGCAGCCTACTTGCTGCAACATCCTGATTGTGGCGACAAAGAATTGGCCACCTATCTCAAGAGGGAGGTGGTTGAGCAGCTCAAAGCACTCGATGTTGCGGAGGTTTTGCGGCCGATGGGGAAGCGGGCCTTTTTCGCACTCCAAGAGCGCCTGGTTCATGTGCGGTACTCTGTCGATTTCAAGAGCACACGAAATGCCGTGTTCGAACAGTTCGGTCTCAAGCCAGAGATGCGTGTCGAACTCGGGGATCGCTCGCCGTTGGCGCGCGAGGTTGGGGTACGGGCTCGGCCGGCCGAGGAAAACGGGAAGACAATCGCCGGTGGAGTTTGGAAGACTCACGAGGAACGGGGCGTTAAGGGGCGTGCCGTCTACACCCTCAGTTTCAAGGTCGCTCTTGGAGTGGGGCACGCCATAGAGATTGATCTCGACTCTGAGCGTGACATCTATAGCTTTTGGGATCCCAATTTTGGCCGCTACACATTTGGTTCAGTAGAAGAGTTTCAGGATGCGCTCGCCGGCCTGCTGTTTGTGATCTACCCGGCTACCGAAGCGAATCTGGTTCCACACTTAGGCGAACGCTTCTAGGTCGAGGTCGATGTAGACGTGGTCGCCGATGACGATGCCGCCGTGGTCGAGTGTGTCGTTCCAACTCACACCAAAATCGTCCTGCTAATGCGGGTGCACTGAGTGCTGATGGTGAGCTCCACTTGCAGGTCGTCGCTTGTGGCCGGGTCGAATTCAACCGTCAAGTGGATGTCCTTGAATGCTCCCCGCACCCAGGTGACCATCATGTGGCGCGCCCGAAATTCCGCTGCCGAGTGTCCTGGTTCTAATTCCCATTTCGTCGTTATTCTTTCCTCCTGTCAAAAAAAAAGGCCCGGTTCCGAAGAACCGAGCCCCTTATGGCAGAGGGGGCTTTTAGTAGCCCATTCCGCCCATGCCGCCCATGCCGCCGCCGGCGGGCATGGCAGCCTCTTTGTCCTCAGGCATGTCGGCGACGATCGCCTCCGTGGTGAGGAGCATGCCGGAGACAGAAGCGGCGTTCTCAAGGGCCGACCGAGTCACCTTGGTCGGATCGAGGATCCCCGCCTTCCTCATGTCAACGTACTCATCGTTGAGTGCGTCGTAGCCCAGCTTGCCAGTCGCAACAGTCTGGATGACGATCGAGCCCTCTTTGCCCGCATTCTCTGCAATGCAGCGAAGGGGAGAGGTGATCGCCCGGCCGATGATCTGCGCACCGTGGCGCTGATCACCTTTAAGAGACTCGCAGAGCTTGTTAACGGCTGGGACAGCGCGTATAAAGGCGACGCCGCCACCGGGAAGGACACCCTCTTCGACCGCTGCACGGGTGGCGTGCTGCGCATCTTCGACTCGATCCTTCTTCTCTTTCATCTCGATCTCGGTCGCCGCTCCAACACGAAGCACTGCCACGCCGCCAGTCAATTTGGCTAGACGCTCTTGTAGCTTCTCTTTGTCGTAGTCGGAAGTGGAGTCTGCGATCTGACGCTTGATCTGCCCGCGACGCTCGTCGAGAGCTGCTTTGTCGCCAGCCCCTTCAACAATCGTAGTCTCGTCCTTCTTGACGATCACTTTCTTGGCACGCCCAAGCATCTCAATGGTGGTGTTTTCCAGCTTGAGACCGAGCTCTTCGCTGATCACCTGTCCGCCGGTGAGCGCTGCAATGTCTTGCAACATCGCCTTGCGACGATCACCGAACCCAGGCGCCTTCACCGCACAAACCTTGAGGCCGGCACGGAGACGGTTGACCACCAAAGTGGCAAGCGCTTCAGAGTCGACATCTTCTGCAATGATCAGCAGGGGAATGCTCTGCTCGGCAGCTGCTTGCAGCACCGGAAGCATCTCCTTAATGCTGCTTACCTTCTTCTCGCAAAGAAGAATGGCGCAGTTCTCCAGAACGCACTCTTGGCTCTCTGGATTGGTTTGGAAGTAGGCGGAGAGGAAGCCGCGGTCGAAGTTCATCCCTTCAACCACATCGACCGTCGTCTCGAAGCCTTTCGCCTCCTCGACAGTGATCGTTCCATCGTTTCCAACCTTCTGCATCGCCGTTGCGATCAGCTCGCCGATCTCAGGGTCGTTGTTGGCAGAAATGGTCGCCACCTGGGCGATCTCTTTCTGGTCTTTTACCGGAGTTGACTGCTTACGCAGATCTTCGATCACAACCTTTACCGCAGCATCGATGCCCCGCTTCAGGTCCATTGGGTTGGCGCCCGCAGCGACCAGCTTCAAGCCCTCACTGTAGATCGCCTCGGCGAGCACCGTCGCCGTCGTCGTTCCGTCACCCGCTTTGTCATTGGTCTTAGAGGCAACCTCTTTGACCATCTGGGCGCCCATGTTCTCGTGCTTATCTTCGAGCTCGATCGCTTTAGCAACTGTCACCCCGTCCTTCGTCACTTGAGGGGCGCCATACGCCTTCTCGAGTACCACGTTGCGTCCCTTCGGACCCAATGTCACCTTGACCGCTCTGGCCAAGGTCTGCACGCCCTTGTTGATCTTCTGGCGTGCATCTTCTCTGAATTTAATGTCTTTTGCAGCCATGTTCTACTCCTCGATGATTGCGATGATGTCTTCAGCTTTCACAATGATGAACTCTTCATCATTGATGCTCACTTCCTGACCTGAGTACTTGTCCATCAGGATGTTATCGCCAACCTTCACCGGCATTGGCTCTTTCTTTCCATCCTTGTCGGTCTTGCCTGGTCCTATCGCCAGTACCACCGCAGTTTCTTGCTTCTGCTGTGCAGAGTCGGGAAGAATAATCCCGCCGCGCATCTCTTCAGCCTCTTTTCTCCGCGCTAACACACGCGTTCCCAATGGCTTAAGCTTTGTCTTTGTTGCTGTCATATCCCTAACCTCCGAAAAAATAAGGTGTTCACATGCATAAGCTTAACCACCCCCTCACATTATCCGCAACCAAAAACTTAGCACCCTCCCAAATTGACTGCTAACGACAAGTAAGTTGTTTGGATTGCTCAAAATCGATGAATGAGGCATGATTATTCCTTAAATAGATGGAGGACATTTATGGAATACGGAAATATCAAAGTTAATCAGGATACGGCTAATCATGTATTCACCTGTCTGACCCTCTTCTCAACGAAATCTGCCGAAGCGCTATTCCGCTTATGGGTGCTTGAAGACAATTACGGGAGGGAGCTCCAACTGACCAGCAGAAGCTTGAAGGAGAGCATAGAGTGGGCAGACACTGTCCAAAACTGGACGTTCCAGGGCGTTGCCCTAATTGGCCTTATGTATACCAGCGGTCAACTGACCGAGCGCAACCTGTACGGTCTTCTCGGGTTTGGTGGCGGCGCCGGGATGTTAGCCACGACCTGGGCCAATCATCGCCGCGATGAGGTCAAAAGCGAGATTATCCACCGGGTCTCTAAGAACCTCGATATCCTCAAGGAGCTCATCGAGAAGAAAGAGGATTATGAGCTGACGATCGATTTCACCCAACTTACAAAGTTATGGCCAAAAGTAGGCGTTACGTTGACACACTCTATGCCCTATGACCGCGGGCTAAGCGGAAAGATACTGGAAGTGATGGAGCTCGTAGAGCAGAAAGGGGTGCGCCCCCATGACGATGTCGACTAGGAGAGTAAAATGACACTTGGGACTTACATGGGGCAACCCGTGCAGGATAACGGAAAGGCGCAAGAGGCGTGGAAAGCGCTGCTGGGCGAAACGCAGAGCCGCGCGGTTTGGGTGGGTGACGACTTGGAGTTCGCTCTGTGCGGTGTGGAAGCGGGTCAAGCGCGTCTGAACACTTATGCGTGGTGCGGTTTGGGTGTGTGGGGCTTGGCAGTGCTTGCTTATCACTTCGGTCCTGAGTTACCAAAGCTGCCTGTCTCGCTAAATACGGTGCTGATGGCGGGCTCTGTGGGCTTTGGGGTGGCCAATCTGTGGCTGTCACTGACCTATCGGCAGCGCAAGGGCGAGGCAGAAGAGAGGATTGGGGAACACCGAGAGTTTCTCGTCAATTTGGCCAAGGGGGACCTTCAAGACCAGCTCATTCGATTCTTGCAAGAGGCGGATTTGGTCGGTAATGACCTGCTTGCCTATGGAGGAGGGAAGATGGAAACCAAACGCAGCTTTCAGCCATCGACCGCCTGGTCCGTATGGTTAGAGCCGGTGGGCTTTTCGGCACTGGTGGCGGAGATCGTCGCCGCCAAGCTGCACTAGTAGCGGATGTTGAAATAGGAATTACTTAATAGAACTAGGAGTAAAGTAGTGGAAGAAGTTTATGGACAGTTTCAAGGGGTAGATGTCCGCACCAAGTACGAGGTGCTAAACGCCTTTGGACAACTCATGGATTACCCCAAGGAGAGCGACGAATGGACGGTGTCCGACCGTTGGGTGACAAAGAGCTACGCAACAGATTTGGCAGCCCTTCCCACACCTGCGGATAGGTTACGGCAGGGTCTTTGGATGGCCCTGGGGATCGTGTTGCTGGTGGGAGCTGCTCTGCTTGCCAGCTTGGGCATTACCTCGCTAATGGGGAGACGGTTCACACTATTGAAGATTGGCGTTGGGGCGCTCTTCCTCGATGCCCTCATGACGCTATTCAGAAAGCACCAGGTTGAAGAGAGTCGAATCGCCATGCTCAAGCAAGGTCATGATGCGATTGAAGCTCACGTTTCGTTGATTGAGACGCTGGTCACTAAGAGGCCCTTCGAGATCAGTTTCCTACGCCTGCTACAGACAAGTGGACTGGTGGAAGCCGGTACGAGAAAGAGTACTGATAAGTTTGGTCTTCTTTAGACCTCTGTGTCCTGCGACGCTAAGGACGGCTCCAAAGTCGGGGAGATGTGCACGTGGGTGCCCAAGAGCGCGCAGGGGCATATCTCAGATATTGACTAGTAGCGGATGTTGAACTTGGCCTGAGCGAGGGCGAGGACGGCGTCGATGGCCGCCTGGGCGTCGGGGCCGGTCGCCTCGACGGTGATCTTGGAGCCGCGGCCGGCGGCGAGCATGAGGATGCCAAGAAGTGACTTGGCGTTGACCGCATTATCTTGATGGATGAGGCGGACGCTCGATTTGTAGCTGGAAGTGATTTTGACAAGCTCGGTCGAGGGGCGCGTGTGCAGTCCCTTGTCATTCTGAACCGTAAAAATGGCCGTGGCAGTGGTAGCCTTAGGTACGGCCGCTTCCTGCGGCTTGGGTAGTTCTTCGTTTCCCGTGAGTTCCATATCTACCCTAGTTAGCATTGTGCTTGAAATAGTGTCAACAGATGTGTAGCCTGCGCCTTATGAAAAGATCAGATGTGAAGCCGGCGGATCGCTGGGATGTTGAGTCGCTCTACACCTCTATTAAGGAGTGGGAGAAGGAATTTGAGCAGGTAAAAGGGCCGTGGCCCGCTCTGGCCGCCTTTAAAGGGCGGCTGGGCGAGAGCGCCGCTGTTTTGCTCGAGGCGGTCGAGGCAGCCCTTGGGCTCAAACGAAGAGTGGAGCTTCTCTACACCTACGCCCATCTCCGCCACGACGAGGACCTGAACGACAATCAGCACAAAGGGATCTATCAGAAGGCGATGATGCTCTTTCACTCGTTGGCAGAAGAGCTGGCGTGGATGGAGCCCGAGTTGCTGGCTTTGCCGCAAGATCAGCTGGATGGCTATTTGACTGATCCTGTTTTGGCCGACTACCGCTTCTACTTAGAGAAAATCGTCCGGCTGAAGCCGTATACTTTGGGTCCGAAAGAGGAACAGCTGGTGGCGATGGCCGGCCGTGCGCTCGATACGCCGTCGCAAGCGTTTTCTGTGATGACCAACGCCGACTTTTCGTTTGGTGAGGTGGAAGATAGTCAGGGACTCAAGCACGCCCTGACGCATGGATCTTATCGGACCATGCAGCGAAGTGGCGATCGCACACTGCGAAAGAACAGTTTTGAGAAGCTGCACGGGAAGTTTGAGACTTATGAGAACACGCTGTGTGAGTTGCTCAATGGTCAGGTGCAGGGGCATCTCTTTGCCGCCCGCTCCCACAATTTTGATAGCTGTGTTGACGCAGCGCTTTTCCCTAAGAACATCGATGTGAGCGTTTATCAGTCGCTTATTTCGGCTGTTCGTTCTCAGCTTCCCGAGCTCCACCGCTACATGTTGTTGCGCAAAGAGACCCTTGGTGTTGACGAGCTTCACCTCTACGACGTCTACCGTCCTCTAATCGAGACAGAAGAGCACAAGATTCCTTGGGATCGGGCGGTTGAGCAGGTGATTGAATCGGTTGCGCCTCTTGGCGACGCTTACCAATCAGCTCTTGCGAAGGGGCTCAATGAAGACCGCTGGTGTGATCGCTATGAGAACATTGGCAAGCGTTCGGGCGCCTACTCGAGTGGTTGCTTCGACTCCCGCCCCTATATCCTCATGAACTACAAAGAGCTGCTGGGCGACGTCCTCACTCTCGCGCATGAGGCGGGCCACAGCATGCACAGCTACCTCAGTCGGAAGAACCAGCCCTACCACTACGCCGACTATCCCATCTTTGTGGCAGAAGTGGCCTCCACCTTCAATGAAGAGCTCCTCTTCCGCCTCCTTCTTAAAGATGCTGATCCGGTCATGCGCGCCTACCTCGTCAACCAGAAGATCGACGACATTCGTGCCACTCTGTTCCGTCAGACCATGTTTGCCGAATTCGAACTGCTTATCCATCAGTTGGCTGAACAGGGGGTCCCCCTCACTCCTGCCCTTCTTAAGGAGAAGTATCGCCAGCTCAACGCTGACTACTTTGGTCCTGACGTAGTCATTGACGAGCAGATTGACATTGAGTGGAGCCGCATTCCCCACTTCTATTACAACTTCTACGTCTATCAGTATGCTACCGGCCTCTCCGCCGCTCTGGCCCTCGCAGAACGTGTCCGTAACGGCGGCACCGCGGAGCGTGATGCCTACCTCACCTTCCTATCTGGTGGCAGCAGTAGATATCCAATTGATCTTCTTCGTTCAGCTGGCGTTGACGTCACCACTCCTGAGCCCGTCACCTCCGCCATCGCCACCTTCTCCTCTTTGGTCGACGACCTCCAGGCCGCCCTCCAACAGCAATAGGCCAAATTGTCACATTCTGGGACAGTCCCCAATTGTGACAATTTCGTTGCTAAAAAGTTTAGGGGGCACATACGATGCTGTTCGATGCCTAGACAACCAAGACGATTTTTGCCACATGCGGATTACCATGTGATCTGTCGTGGAAATCAAAAGCAGCGAATTTTTGCCTCTGCGGGGGACTATGAGAGTTTTCTTCGGCTGATGGGGGAGGGGGTCGAACGCTATGATCATCAGATCATCGCCTATTGTCTGATGTCCAATCACGTGCATCTTGCCGTGCGTGCGGGTGAAACGGGGATTGGAGAGGTGTTTCACAATCTCCTTTTTCGCTATGCCCAACGGTTCAACACCAAACATAAAAAGACTGGACATCTCTTTGAGGGGCGGTTTAAGTCGAAGCTAGTAGGCCATTATGGTTACATGCGTAGCCTCATTCGCTACATCCACCTCAATCCGGTAAGAGCGAAAATGGTGGGCTCGCCGCAACAGTACCGTTGGAGCAGTCATCAGCAGTACGTAGGTGAGGAGCAAATGGGGTGGCTCTCTTCGGAGCTTGGTCTGGAGTGTTTTGGGGAGGGTCTCCCTTCCTATCGGGAGTTTCTAAGGATCCAGCCGGAGGATGACGAGTGGTTTGATTTTGACCGTTCGCGCACGCAAGAGGAGATTGGACGCATTTTGCTTACCATTGCCGAGGAGCTGGGCGTCAGCTCAACGGTATTTAGCGGATCGGACCATTCGCATCAGAGTGCGGAAGTACGTGCTGCGATAGCTTTAGTGTCGAAGCGAGTGGAGGGGATCACTCTCACAGATCTGGCTGATTATTTTGGTCAGACCCCCGCCGCCCTTAGCAAGTCCGCATCCCGTTTGACCGCCAAGCTTGCCACCTCCCCAGCCCTTCAGGATCGGATCGATCGCCTCTGCAAAAAGCTCGCCGTTTAAAAATTGTCACATTCTGGGACAGTCCCCAATTGTGACAATTTCGAAATTGTCACAATTGGGGACTGTCCCAGAATGTGACAATTTAGTCGGGGAGGGGGGTGGCGGCGTCGAAGACGGCGCGGGTGCAGTAGACGGGGATGTCGTGGAGAAGGGCGAGGGTGATGCAGTCGGAGGGGCGGGCGTCAAGCTCAAGGATGTGACGCTTGTCATCAAGGGTCTGCTCGATGAAGAGGCGGGCAAAATAGATGGAGCCCTGGAGGTCAGTAATGACGATCTGCTTGATGCGCACTTTCATGCCAAGGAAGATCTGAGAGATGAGGTCGTGGGTGAGGGGACGGGGGTGCTCAATGCCTGTGAGGGTGCCCTGAAGGAGCTTGCCAACAGCAGCTTCTGTGTAGATGGGGAAGCGCTTCTCGTCGGTGCCAACAATGACCATGGTGTAGGCGCGGGTCTGCATGATCTTACTGAATTTGACCTGGATGAGCTCTGATGTCATCAGTCTTGGATGTCCACTGTGCCGTCGGAATGGCCGATGAGAATGCGGCCAGCGACGCCAAGGAAGAAGCCGGTCTCAATGACGCCGGGGATCTTGAGGAGGGCGATGTCGTCAACTTCGGGGTTGTCGAGGAGGCCGGGGAAGGAGACGTCAGCGAGGTAGTTGCCGTTATCGGTGACGTAGGGTTCCTTGCCGGACCTGAGGCGAAGGGTTGTCTTATAGCCGAGCTCCTGGATATGTCGGAGGGTATGAGTGTAGCCAAAGGGGATGATCTCAACGGGCAAGCCAAAGGTGCCCAGCTTATCGACAAGTTTGCCCTTCGTCGACCATGACAAGCATCTCGTCGGCGAGCGTTGCGATGATTTTCTCTCTAAGGAGGGCGCCGCCGCCTCCCTTGATCAGTCGCCGCTCAGGGTCAACTTCGTCGGCGCCATCAATGGCGAGGTGGAGGGAGCTGACGGCGTCGATGTCGAGAAGGGGGATGCCGCCAGAGGCGGCGTGGCCCGCAGACTCCTCCGAGGTGGCGACTGCTTTGATGGAAAGCCCTTTGCGAACCCGTGCAATGAGGGCGTCGATGAAACAGGAGGCGGTGGAGCCGGTCCCTATCCCAATGATCATCCCATCTTCAACCATGTTGGCGGCGGCGACGCCAACTACCCGCTTTCCCTTGCCGTTAGAAACACTCAACACCAATTGTCAAACCTGCTAATATTTCCCTCAATCCGCATCTTGGAGTTGCCATGGTTTCTTTACAAGCGCTCACGGAAGACCTCGATCGGCTCTACGAGCCAGAGGCGTTCGATGACTTTTGCCCCAACGGTCTTCAGGTGGAGGGGAAGGGAGAGGTGAAGAAGGTGGCGACGGGAGTGACCGCCTCTCTTGCCACGATCGAGAAGGCGGTGGAATGGGGGGCCGATGCTCTGGTCGTCCACCACGGCCTCTTCTGGGAAGGTGACCGGCAGACGCTTGTGGGGCCGATGCGGGCCAAGGTGGCGCTCCTCGTGGAACATGGCATTTCCCTATTTGGCTATCACTTGCCCATGGACGCGAGTCCTGATGTTGGAAACAATTTTAAGGCAGCGGAAGATCTGGGGTTAACAGGCGTAACGCCGTTTGTCGAATTTGGCGTCCAGGGAGAGATCGTCCCCACTCCGATCAGTGAGTGGGTGGCGCGGGTTGAGGGCTACTACAGCCATCCGGCCCACTCGGCGCTCGGCGGGCCTTCGATAGTGAAACGGGTGGCGATCATCTCAGGGGGTGCCTACAAGATGCTGGGCGCGGCGGCTGATCTTGGGATGGATTGCATGATCACGGGCAACTTTGATGAGCCGGCGTGGCACATCGCCCACGAGAGGGGAATTCACTTCATGGCGCTCGGCCACACTAACACGGAGCAGGTGGGACCTAAGGCGCTTGCCTCCTATATAAAAGAACGCCATCGCGTAGCGACGGCGTTCTTGGAGGTCCCTAACCCATTTTAAAGAGGTTAGCCACTTTGGCAGCTTCTGCCTGAATAGCT
Organism: uncultured Verrucomicrobiae bacterium; assembly: GCA_963739345.1. GTDB lineage: Bacteria > Chlamydiota > Chlamydiia > Chlamydiales > JAFEGQ01 > CAVUAA01. Next base: position 295,333 of record CAVUAA010000001.1, read on the forward strand.
GGTGACTCTTGGGCAACGACGCGACCTCTTTTAACGACATCGATTGACGACTCAGCGCGGCGTTGGACAGTGAGCGCGACTGCTGCAGTGGCCTGCTTGAGAGCCTCATGCGGCCCACCCTTTTGGGCAATCTTTGCGTTTTGCTCGGCGAACTGCTTCTCGAGCTTCTCCATGGCGCGGATGGTTGCGGGGTCTGTGGGGGTTGTGTGAATCTTCTCTGTTGTCATCGGTTTCCTCCTAATGCTCTGTTCTTCAGCTACCTCTATTGTAGCTGTTGAGGCCAATTTACCGCATTAGATTGGGCTAAAGATTAAGCTGACATGGAGAATGCGTAAAGTTGCCTTTGCAATTCGGCGTAAGATATTGATGGGGAGTGTGTTAGGAAGGTTTGACGACAATGTCATAACCCCTTATCTTTTTGAGAGTTATGGAAAATGTGATCAAAATCCTCGAAGAGAGGGGCCTTGTTGAGGCAATGACAGGGCCTGAATTGAAGGAGGCGGTGGAAAAACCGATCCGCTTCTACTTAGGTTTTGACCCGACAGCCGAGAGTCTTCATGTGGGCAATCTGGTGGGGATCATGGTGATGGCCTGGTTCCAGAGATGTGGTCATGAGCCAGTGGCGTTGGTTGGGGGGGCGACGGGGCTGATAGGCGATCCGTCGGGGAAGAGCCATGAGCGGCCACTCCTGACGCCTGAGCAGGTGGAGATCAATCTGGCCGGAATTCGGGCAGATATTGAGAAGGTGCTGGAGCCGGGGGCGATCTTCGTCAATAACTATGATTGGTACAAGGGGATTGGGCTGATTGAGTTTTTGCGGGACGTGGGGAAGATGTTCCGCCTGGGGCCGATGCTGGGAAAAGAGATGGTTCGGACGAGGCTTCAGTCTGAGGAGGGGTTGAGCTTTACCGAGTTCACCTATCAGATGTTGCAGGGCTACGATTTCCTCCACTTGTTTGAGACCGAAGGGGTGGTGCTGCAGCTGGGCGGGAGTGATCAGTGGGGCAACATCACGGCGGGAACGGAATTGGTGCGGAAGAAGACGGGTAAGAGTGTGCATGGGTTCACGTTTCCGCTATTGACTCGGTCGGATGGGAAGAAGTTTGGGAAGAGCGAAGGGGGGGCGGTGTGGCTCTCGAAGGCGAAGCTCTCCCCTTATGAGTTCTATCAGTATTTGTACCGGGTGGCCGATGCAGACGTGTGCAGGATGATGCGGATGCTGACGTTTTTGCCGATGGATGAGATTCGGGACTGGGAGGCGCAGCTGGCTTCTGGTGGGTGCGAGCCGCACGCGGCGCAGAAGCGATTGGCAGCGGCGGTGACCGAAATCGTTCATGGGGCGCACGGGCTGGCGGAGGCGCAGCAGACGACCGCGTCGATGGCGCCGGGTGCGGAGACCGAGTTGAGTGTAGAGGCGCTACGGACAGTGGTCGGATTGACACTTCCCAAGGGAGAGGTGATCGATTGCTCACTTCTTGATCTTTTTGTGACTGCTGGGCTGTGCGCCTCAAAAGGGGAGGCCCGTCGGCTGATTCGCAACGGCGGCGCTCGGCTCAACAACGCAAAAGTGGCAGATGAAAGCCGTATGGTTGTTTCGAGTGACTTGATTGAGGGTGAGCTCCTTCTTCTGGCCGCGGGTAAGAAAAAGAAGCTGGTGATTCGCGCTTCCTAAAAAATCTGTTGCGTCAAATGTTGGAACGCAAAAGAATGGGGGGGAACGAGTTAGAGAGTGGGTTGGGGTAGTTGTCCTGATCCCAAATTTTGAGGAGACCGACTCATGTCCACTGTGACTAAAAAGAAACTTATCCAGGACATCTCTTATAAGAAGGGACTGCACCCCAACGATGTTCGGACTGTGGTGCAAGCATTTCTCGATGAGATCACCGAAAGCCTACAGCGGGGCGATCGCCTTGAGTTTCGCGATTTCGGCGTCTTTGAAGTGGTCGAGCGGAAGCAGAAGGTGGGGAGGAATCCGAAGAATGCGGGTGTTCCCATCATTATTCCGGCACGTCCTGCTGTTAAATTTACTCCTGGAAAGAAGATGCGGCAGCTGATTGAAGATGCTGGTCTTCCCTCTGAACGCTCTCCACTGCTGTGATCTTCCACTCGTAGCTCTTCCGCTCGAGTAGTGGGTAGGCGATGAGGAAGCGACCCTCTCCATAGTGGGCGCCTCCTAGTGGTACCACCTCTACACCTGTCTCTGGTCCAACGATCGTTGTCCCTTCTAGGGTGACTAGATCGGTTGATCCGGCATATTTGTCTAAAGAGGCGGGTCGTATCTCCTGTTCACCCACGAAGCACCTGTTTGCATATGCAACGAACGCCATGAATCGAATGTCGTCGCCGGTCGCGGACGGGAGGGCGAAGAGGTTGAGCGTGTCGCCGTGCAGTTCCGCCTCGATCTCCAGCCATTCACCCGAGAAGTGGGGGGCGGCGGCGCGGACGGTGCCCGAGATGTGGAATCCGCTGTCGGTGAGAGTGGCGTTGATGGGGTGAATTTGTCCCCCTTCAACGCCAAAATAGCGGGGATCACCGAGGGGGGCGAGGTGGGAGGCGAATGTGGTGGTGCCGATGGCGCCGAGGACGGGACCATTGAGGGTAATAGCTGCGAGGGAGTTGGCAATTGCGCCATGTGCACAGAGTGTAGTGGGTGGAGTTTGCGGCTCTGGCGCAGGGAGGCGGGTGAGCCACTCGTGGAGGAGGCGGAGGTAGGTGTCGGGAGGGAGCGGTGGCTTGGAGAGGCCGGTGGCGTGGAAGAGAAGGGGGTCGGCCGACTGCGGGGTGTGGTGGAGGAGGTAGCGGTAGTGGGCGATCTCGAGAGCGGTTTGTTTTAGATCGTCCCGATCGAGGGCGAGGCCAAGGAGGGCGTAGAGGGCGCCGGTCTCGGCATCGGTGGTGAATTTTGGTTTGATTTCTGGAAACTTGAGCCGAAGGGTGATGGCGACGATGGACGCAAGTGCCTCAGAAAGAGGGTTATAGGCGACTAGCTGGGCGTATTGGTCAGCCAGGTCGGCGGTGACGTTGGGGGAGAGGGCGGCGGTGACTAGCCCGCGCCACTGGGGAGTGTGTGAAATCATTGTGACCAGGATATCAGAGGGGGAAGTTTTGGTTGGTTAAAAAAATGACCTATCGGCTATAACGACCTAGATTGGAGTTGGTTAGGATGGGATAGATATAAACCCTCCGATAGAGTATCATCATCGTCAGGAGTATTTGAATGGGAAAATTAATTGGTTGGCTAGCGGTGGGCATGTTTGCCCTCATAGGTGTCATCTCACTCTTCAAGCGGGGGGACGCCCCAGAGGAGAGAGTGGTGGCTGTCGCTCCGCCTAAAGAGGTTGAGGCGGTTTCGGTGGTCCCAGTGGTAGCACCGGTAGTGGCCGCTGTGGAGCTGCCCGATGCCGACCGGATGGATGAGTTTTTCAACGTCGGGCTCCCTAAGTTGCCGATTGTGGAGACGGTCACCTACTCGGCCAAAGTCCCTTGGAAGAAGGGGCAGGCGGCGTGGGTAAGTGACTACGCCTCCCACTACTCAACATCGCGCCATTTCATTGCGCGGAGCCTCAACGGGGAGCGGGACTACGACAAGCAGACGGTAGCTAACGGCGATCGATTCAACGTATTTGTGGAGGAGAAGCCAATCTCGTTTCACCTGGTGGTCGACACCTCCCGTTGCCGCATGTGGGTCTACTATCTCGATGGGGAGACCGATGAGCGGGTGTTGGTGAAGAGCTATCCGGTGGGCCTTGGTCGGCCAGATGAGAAGCGATTCTCTGGACTATTGACCCCGCTTGGAAAGTACACTTTGGGTGAAAAGATTGCGGTTTACAGACCGGGAAAGTTGGGAATTTACAACAACGAGAAGATTGAGATGCTCTCGGTCTTTGGAAGTCGTTGGATCCCATTTGATCAGGAGATTGGCGAGTGTTCAGCCCCCTCGAAGGGGCTTGGATTGCACGGCTGTCCCTGGGTGAAGGGTGAGAATGGAGAGTGGAAGGAGAACCTCTCAGGTCTCGGAGGCTATGACAGTGATGGGTGCATAAGGCTTAAGACAGAGGATGTCGAAGAGCTATTTTCTGTGATCATCACCAAGCCGACCACGATTTACTTAGTTGATGATTACTTTAATGCGGAGCTACCAGGAAAAAATGGATACACTTCCTCATGAACGCCAGATTTTAGAGTACGCAGAGACGATTCGCCGCTTTCGCGAGCAAGGGGAAGGACCCAACCTGCTCTCGGAAAAGGAGGTGGCGAAGCTCGAGCAGAAGCTCGAGGCTCTGAAGAAGCAGGTTTACTCTAAGCTCACTCCGATTGAGCGGTTGGCAATCTGCCGCCACCCTCAGAGGCCGCGTGCTCTTTACTACATTGAGACGCTATGTGAGGACTTCTTTGAGCTCTATGGTGACCGCCAATATGGGGAAGACTCGGCGATTGTCGGGGGGCTTGCCCGGATTGGTGGAGAGAAGTTCATGGTGATTGCGCAGGAGAAGGGGCACGACACCGAAAGCCGTCTCCACCGCAATTTTGGTATGCCCCACCCAGAAGGCTTCCGCAAAGCTCGCCGCCTGATGGAGACGGCCGCGCGGTTCCATCTGCCGGTAGTCACTTTTGTCGACACTCCCGGTGCTTTTCCTGGCCTGACCGCAGAGGAGCGTGGGCAGGCGTGGGCGATTGCTGAGAATTTGCGTGAGATGGCCCGTCTCCGCACACCCATTATAGTGGTCTGCATCGGCGAGGCGGGTTCGGGCGGTGCACTTGCGATCGCCATCGGTGACCAGATCGGCATGCTTGAACATGGCTACTACTCGGTCATCTCTCCAGAGGGCTGTGCCTCTATTTTGTGGAAGGACCAGAGCAAAAAAGAGACCGCCGTCGAGGCACTTAAGCTCAATTCGGAGAACATGCTCGAGTTTAGGGTGATCGATGCGGTGATTCCTGAGCCACTCGGCGGCGCTCACCACAACCGCCTAGCGACTGCTGAGAGCGTCAAAGAGTTCATCACCAGTAGCTGGACACAGTTGAAAGGGCTGCCGACTGAGACTCTTCTTGCCCGCCGCTATGAAAAGTTTCGTCGAATCGGATCTCATTCGGAGAAAGGTAAATGAGGGAGTTGACGAGCCTCGCGGAGCTCCGCGAGGCGTTGGAAGAGGAAAAGCCCCTTTTTATTCTCAAGCACAGCCCCCGATGTCACTATTGCAATATTGCCCATCAACTTCTTGATGATGTGGCGGCTGCTCACCCGGAGGTGGCGGTGGTGTGGATCAATGTGCTCGATCATCGCGACCTTTCCAACGTGATCGCCGAGAGCACGCGAGTCAAACATGAAAGTCCTCAACTTTTCCTCTTCCGTCATGGTGAGATGGTGTGGCATGCTAGTTACCCAGACATCACCCGTGACGCGATTGAGGAACAAGTGAAATGAAACTTCTGTTTAAAGCGGCCTTTCAGCACCGGAAGCGGTTTACCCTTCTGTTCGTTGCCATCTTTTTTATGATCTTTTCTTCGATGACCGCCAAGATGGAGATGTTTGCGTTCGGTGCCGTCTTTAAAGCGGGTCCAGACTTTTTTGCTCTCTTCTCCCCGATGAAGAATGGTCGAGTGGAGACAGTCGATGCGATCACCTATGACGACATCCAAGAGGCGTTTCCCAAGATTGCGAAGGGTGGCGATGCGATCACGAAAGTTGATGCGATCGACTACATGGCTCGCCGCGAAGATGGCAACATTGTCAACCGGATGATGAACTGGGGAGCGGCCCACGTCGATCTTTCCCGCAATCTCCTGCTACTCGCCGGCGTCCTCATCGTCATTGCAGTTCTCAAGGGGGTCTCCCTCTTTGGAGCCAACTACACCCGAGAACTTGTTATGATCAAGGTGGGGCGCGACCTCCGGCAGCGCTACTTTGAGCACCTCCAAACCCTCTCGCTCGACTTTTACCACAAGCACAACGTGGGCGCCCTTTCAGCCCGCATTTCAGGCGATGCCCGCACCGTCGCTGACGCTGTCTACTCGGGGCTCATCGCCTACGTTCAAACTCCTATTACCGTTATCGTTTCGGTCATCTTCTGCTTCATGCTCTCCGTGCACATGTCGCTGGTCATGTTTTGCTTCCTGCCCGTCGTTCTCTTTCCCGCCTTCTACCTTGCCAAGAAGATCAAGACGATTGCCCGCCGCACACTGATCAACACCGAAACCTATTCGTCCGGCCTCCTCGACTCCCTCTCTGGTATTCAGACCATCAAGCTCTTTGCGATGGAGAAGTTCTCGATCGCTCGCTTTCGCAAGCAGAACAACGAGATGGCCCTGCTCGCAGAACGGGGAGCACGCATCGGCTTCCTCTCCCGTCCCATCCTCCACATGATGTCCACCCTCCTCCTCTCTGGCATCATCGTCTACGGTCTCTACATCGCCCGCCTCACCATCTCCGAGATTCTCGTCTTCTGCGGTCTCGTCTACCTCATGTATGATCCGCTCAAGCGGCTCAGCGACGAAAACCTCAAGGTGCAAACGGGCATCGCTGCAGCTGAGCGACTCTACGAAGTTCTCGACCTCAAGCCTACCGTCCAGGATGCTCCTGATGCGATCGAGATCAAAGACTTCCACAAGACGATTGAGTTTCGCAATGTTTGGTTCCGTTATGGAGAAGAGTGGGTAATCAAGAACCTCTCCTTCACCATCAACAAAGGGGAAGTGGTCGCCTTTGTCGGGTCGACTGGTGCCGGAAAATCGACCATCGCCCACCTCCTTCCCCGCCTCTATGACGTGGAGAAGGGGGAGATCCTCATCGACGGCAAGCCCCTAAAGGCCTACACGCAGACCTCGATCCGGGAGTTGATGGGTTTTGTCTCCCAAAAGCCATTCCTTTTCCTCGATACCGTCGCCGAGAACATTTCTTTCGGTCAAAGCTTCACTCGGAAAGAGGTGATCACTGCTGCCAAGCGGGCTCACGCTCACGAGTTCATCGACAATCTTCAGCATGGCTACGACACCCCTCTCAACGAGGGTGGCAAAAACCTCTCCGGCGGCCAACAACAACGACTTGCCATCGCCCGCGCCCTCGTCAAACAGGCCCCCATCCTCGTCATGGACGAGGCCACCTCCTCCCTCGACGCCGTCAGCGAGAACAACATCAAGCAGGCGATCAGCGAACTTCGCGGTGAAATCACCCAAATCCTTATTGCCCACCGCCTCTCCACCATCGAAGATGCCGACAAGATCATCTTCCTCGAGTATGGCGAAGTGGTCCGTCAGGGCACCAAGGACGAGCTCCTCGAGACCTGCCCCCCATTCAAAGCCATGTGGGACCTCATGCATGGAGCAGCCGTTTAGCACCGTCTAGCGAATCCTGACCGGCGCTAGCGTGACGCTCTGCAGGAATGAGGTTCAAGCCGTGGCCAGAGCCCAGGTTGAGGACGAAGTGGGGGCCGTCGTAGGTGAGGGCAAGGACATGCGCCTGGGCCAGGTCGGTGACGTGGAGGTAGTCGCGGACGGCGGTGCCATCCGGGATGTCGTAGTCGGTCCCAAAGATGGAGAGCTGCTCAGCTTAAAGAGCGGGGGGAATGAGGTGAGTTTCGGGATCGACGATCCGCTTCACGTCGTGCGCACGCATCGTCTCTAGAAGAATGCGCGTGCCACCAACGTTGTTTTGGTGGTAGAGGTCGGGCTATTTGACCGACCCTCCCACGTAGGTAAGCGCAGTGCAGTGGATGACTGCAGAGATGCCGTGCGTAGAGAAAACCTCATTAAGAGCGGCGGGGTCGGTGATGTCCCCACGCACGAGCGGCCCTCACTTGACGAGTTGCTCATGGCCGCGACAGAGATTATCGAAGGCGACCGGGCCGTAGCCCGCATGTTTAAGCGCTTTGCAGATGTGGCTGCCGATGTAGCCGGCACCGCCGATGACAAGAATCGAAGACCTGGGTCTAGTTTAGCTCGGCAACGATCACCTCGGCAAGCTGTTGTGCAAGGTGAGGGAGTCTTTTCCTGAGGGTGGGAGAGCCGCCGGGTTCGGTGTGGTCAGAGACGATCTTCCAGAGGTGGGAGGGGAGGGGGTGGGCGGTGGCGATAGCGTAGCCTTCCATGTCGACGAGGTCGGCCGGGGTGTCGGGGCGGGAGCCCCAGACGGGGGTGGGGGAGGTGAAGAGGTGGGCGCCGGGGCCGAGGGTGAGGGTGGGATGGTCTTGGCGGGAGAGGGTGCCGATGGAGTAGATGGAGCCCACTTCTAAGGTGGGAGAGAGAGCGCCGGCGAGGCCGAGGTTCCACACTTCGTTATGACCAGGAGCGTGGGCAGCGGTTTGGGCGGCGGCGTTGGTGGGGCCCATGCCGGTGATCAGGATGTGGCCGTGGGCAAAAGTGTAGAGGTTCTCTTTGATGGGCGTGGCATTGAGAGCGGCGAGCGTGGGGGCCGCCTCAAGAGGATGGGCAAAGGTGATCAGGACATTTGGCATGGTTGAGCAGGTGGTCAATGGCTTTGCGGCCGGTAGGTGAGAGGTTGAGGGTCTCTTCGGTGATGTAGGTGTCGATGTGTTGACGGATCACTTGTGGGTCTTTGTCCTGGGCGTGGGTGCGGACGTAGTCGACGGACGCGTCGGGGTGGTCCCAAGCATATTGGAGGGAGGTGCGGAGGGTCGCGGTGAGCTGTTCGACTTTTTCGTGGCCCAGGCTCTTGTCGGCCACAAGGCAACCAAGGGGGATGGGAAGAGCGAAGCGCGCTTCCCAGAGCGCTCCGAGGTCGGCAATTTGGTGGAAGGGATGGGTGAAGCGTCGTTCGTGGATGATGAGGCCGCAATCGACAGTGCCTGCATGGATTAGGTCGTCAATTCCGTTGTAGAGGCAGAAGTGCTTCTTGAGGGGTTGTGGTGCAAATGTTTGTAGGAGAAGGTGAGCGGTGGTGTGCTCGCCAGGAATTGCAATGTGCTTTGTGGAGAGGTCAGAGAGAGCAAACGGTTCGCGAGCAACGATGAGGGGGCCGCAGCCGTGGCCGAGGGTGGCTCCAACGGGCAACATGGCGTAGTTGTCGAGAAGGAGAGGGAGGCAGCCGAAGGAGACTTTGATGAGGGGGTAGCGCCGCTTGAGGGCGAGCTGATTAAGCGCTTCAATATCGTAGAGGGAGGGCTCACAGCGGGCATCAATGAGGTTGTGGACCCAGGCGTGGAAGAGGAAGGTGTCGTTGGGACACGGAGAGAACGCAACAGGGATAGACATTTTAAACTCCTGCGAGCGCCTCTTTGAGCGCTTCGTTGTCAGGTTTGTCGAGTGCGCCGCTCTCCTTTAGCCACTTGAGGTAGTCACCAGGCACTTCCTGAAGGGGCGTGCCGCGGTACTTGCCAAAGGGCATGGTGGTGATTTTCCGCTTCACGTTGAGGAGAGCGTAGGCCTGGTCGATAGTGAGGTCGTCGACCATCATCTGATACACTTTGTGGAGGATGATCACGTCGTCGAGGGCGCGGTGGGCTTGATTGGCTTCAAAGCCGTAGGTCTCTCTGAGAAACTGCAGATTGTGTCGTGGCAGATCGGGGCGGTAGCGGCGGGCCCACTTGAGGGTGTCGAAGTAGTGCCAGCCTGGTAGCGTGACGCCCGAGCGCTCAAACTCGCAACGGATGAAGTGCTTGTCGAAGCCGTCGTTGTTGTGAGCCACGAGGACCACTTCCCCTTCGCAAAACTGAACGAAGCGTTCGCCAACTTCGCCAAAGGAGGGTTTGTCGGCTACCATCTCATCGGAGATGTGGTGGACGGCACTCGCTTCTGCGGGAATTGGGCAACCCGGATTGATCAGCTCGACGAAGGTGCGGTCCCGTTCGGGATCGTAGGCGGCCAGCTCAATGATCCGATCGTTTGCCGACCGCACACCTGTTGTCTCTGTATCGTAGAATATTGCTCGCATGACATGAGCCTATCACATGGACTTGCCATATGTCACGAGTCTCTGGTCGATCACCAAATCGGCTCTGTGTGCGTGCGCCATGGAGACGGTCCACGTCACCGCCATTCCATCAATGTGCAACTCGATGATGCCGCCGTTCTCTATGAACCCGGGCGTCTCACCAATCGTCAGCACCGGTTCTTTGGCCACCAGCTTGAGCAGATCTTTTAGCTCCTTCTCGGTGAGGTCGCCAAAGATGAGTATCTGGTACCGCTTGAGATCATCGCGACTATAGGCGCCCGGTTGGAGCCTCTCGAGCACATACTGCTTTCCGCCCCATCCTCGTCCAACGAGATATTGCCGGCCGGCACTACCTAATGGATCTTCTCCAATGAAGCCGATGTAGAGTTTAGTGGGGTGGCCGGCAAACACCACAGGTGGCCAGCTCACATAGGCAGGAAAGGTGCTGATACGGGCAGCCGCCAACCGCTGCACCTGGAAGTCGAGCATCTGCGTCGGCGTGTAGGCCGTGAGTGGAACACAAAAGAGAATAGCAACGAGCCACTTCCGCATGGTACCAAGTTTAGTCATTCTGACGATTCACTGCATCCCACAGTTTGGCAGGGACTTTCTGTTGGAGCTTGAATTCGGGGTAATCTTTTCGGATTCTAACGAAGGCGGGTACGAACTGGACACTAATACTCCTCTGATGTTCCGGCCAAGCAAGTTTAACGGCACTGCAGAACGGGTCGAGAGATTTTTTGGGAAGGCCCCATGTGCGTAGAGAGGCCTGGACAAAGACTAGCATATGCATGTCGGTCTGGTCCCAAGAGAGTTCCTTAAAGGCCTCCTCAGGCCGCTCACGGAAGTAGCGAGCAACGGCCCGCCACTCGAGCGTCGGTATAAAGTGATCCCCTTTAGAGCATGCGCGCCAGACTTTAATCGGAGATTTAGCGGTTAGCTTAACCTCGTAACGAGAAAAGCCCGTCCTCTGCAGAGTGGGTAGGAGCAGCTCTGGCCAGGCGAAGAGTAGTCTAATCGCTTCTCCCTTGAGGGCGTTGTCAGAAGAGAACACGACGTCCATTGAGCAGATGTCTCGCACGGCTCCGATGGAGCCCAACCCCTTCCTTCTCCAAACACGTACTCCGTTAGCTGTTGTTAAATAAATGAATAGGCGTTTACACACCTCCGCAAGGCGCCCAACGTCGTAGGGAGAGAGAAAATCGCAAAGGTGGTAGATCACATCTTTTGGCAAGCGTAGAAAGAGCTCGTTGGCGTCTGGTTTTTCTGGTTTCTTGACCTGCGTCCGATAGTGGGCATGCTTGGGTGAGAGGAGCCTTTGGCGGAGGGCTTCGATGACTGCGTTTCCCGATTTCTCCGATTCGAGAAATTGACGAACAGTTCCCCACTCCGAGAGGGAGGACAGGGGCAATTCAAGACCGTGTTGGCGTGCATGCTGAGCGACAATCTGGCCGAATGTTTGTCTCTCTTTGTCTTTGACAGCCAGGCTGTCCAAGATCGATGGAAGCTGTTTGGATACGTGACACTTGCCCATATCCCATTTCGCTATCGCCTCGGCGTAGTGGGCGGGGGCCTTGCCCACCGCTTCTTGAACCCACTCTGGAGCTTCTTGCGGGAAGTCCTTCTGAGCGAGCGCCTGTGCCAACCACCAAAAGACCGAGCTACTCTCCCTAACGCACCACCATTTACGAGTTAGCCTTTCGTTGCTGATGGCGTCTGGCATGATCCCCTCGACGAGCATCCAACCAAAAAGCGCGGCGGGCTTCGCCTTTAGGGATTTCCGGCCCCACTTTGATTCGTCACCGCTCCATCTAACGAAGGCTGGAAAAGCAAAGGCCCCTTGAGTTGGAGGGCGACGATTTGTTAGGGCTGCAGAGAATTCCGGCAGATAAACGAGCGCCTCCATTGGAGGCTTCTGAAAGAGCACCTCCGCTTTAACGAGAGCGGCCGCTTGATCACCGATTTTTCTGCTGAGTGCGTAGCAGAGGTCTGACCGGCAGCAAGCTCTGAGGACAGGCTCCCCGCCAGTCACCAATAGTTGGCCTAGGCGCTCTCCGTTATCATGATTGTCGTTCACTAAGTGTTTTAGTCGAGTGTTTGCCAGCGCCGTGCTTATCCCTTCTCGAAGGTCGAGGAGAGCCTTGCTATCGTAGCCGCTGAGAAGAAGAGCGTCGATTAGGGTCGTATGTCGAGTCGATCCGTGAAGCTCCTCGCCGGCGTTGAGCATTCTCACCAGTTGTTCAGGAGTGATGGACCATGCAACGCTCTGCTTTGCCTCGTCGTCCAGCTGGTCGTAGAGTTTAGGCTCGTGTCTGAAAATATCCGGGCCAATCTTGCAATTTCCTTGGGTGAGGTCGAGCGCCGTTTTAGGGTCCAAATTCCGCTGATTGAGACTGTATCTCACCGCTTCATTGAGCCAGGTGGAACCAGAGGCACCCAGCGCATTTAAGAAGTCGGTCAATTTCGGGTGCTGGAGTGACTCAAGGACCACTTTGAGGGGTGAGCTCTCAAAGTAGGGCGCGAAAGCGCACAAATGCGGGTCGATCTCCCAGCTATCGAGCGCCAGTAAAGTCCGCACGTATTGTATAGAGAGCTCTAGCCGGGCGGTCCCAATCTTTTGTCGACTACAGAAGGCGAGATCCCAAACAGATGGGTTGTTCTCGAGGAGTTGGATCATAGTTGAGTGAGCTAGGCGAGGATAAATGAATCCTTCTTGAGGCGCCGCATGTGCATAGATTACATATTCAGCGGATAGGGGTCGCATCTTTAGGATCATTAACTGCCCTGAAGGGTGTTCCCAGCACGTGTCCAGTAACACACAAAGATCCTTTGGGGAGATCTTTGTTGACTTGAGTAGTTTGAGCACTGCGGTTAGAGAGGGGCTTTCCTTCTGATGAGTGAGTTGGTCATAATAGTGTGGTGTCCACGCTCCATAGTGATGGAGAAGTTTAAGTTCGGACCAGAGAGTATGCAGCTCGTCGGGTGTGATGTCGCCTCGTTCTGCGACTGTATTGGCAAACGCGATGTCACAAACAACCGGGACCGTAAGGGACAAGATATTATCCTTGTCAATTTGATGGATGCGCAAGGCGTAGCGGTCGTGGCAGGTCTGACCGGCGCGCCTCTGATCGTGAAGACGGCCGGCAACCATGACGCCCACTATTGAAGAACAAGCCAGCCGCGCCGGCCAAGGTATAGCGTGGTATTTGGCAAACAGTGCCGCGGCTATCTCTGCCACGATGGCAGTCGCCGCCGTGGCGACGGTCCAGTCACGGGCTATATAGTAGTAACGATCCGAAACTCTAGTCATGCGAACATGATACTAGAATTTCGGATTCAGAGGAATATTAAACTTTCTTTTGCTGGATGCGGTCGGCGAGAGAAGCAACCTTGGCAGCTTTGCCGAGGGGAGACTTGTCATCTGTCACAGCGTCAATGCCTTCGAGGACCGATTCGACGGCTCTTTTGAGGGTGTCGATGTAGGCGTCGATGAGGTCGCCGTCAACTTCTGGCTTGAGGCAAGGAATAACGAGGCGGTAGAAGAGGAGACCTGCGTTTTCATCCATGCCGAAACCTGGCATGTCGAGCTCTTTGTTGAGGTGGTGGAGGAAGCGGGCCACTTCGCCGCCAGCTTCTTTTTTCATCTCGTAGGGAAGGTAGGCGATCATCTGAACGAGCGCTTCGTGGAGGACGCCGACAAAGAGAGGCACTTCCCGATCCTTGATCTTGAGCATGATCGCAATCTGCTTGTGCTCGTCTTGGATCTTGGCGTCGTGCTTCTTTTTGAGATGATCTTGGAGATCATTGAGGGTCAGTTTGATCATGAGAACGCTCCCGGTTGTGGTTTAAGAGAGGAGTTTAGGAGAGCGAGGAATTAATGTACACCAGCAGGTGTGGGCTCTTCTTCGGTCGTGGCCACTAGCTCGCCGCGGTAGATGCGCATGTTGCGGGGGGCGTTGACACCGATTGAGATCGATTTGCCCTGCACTTTTAGGATGCGGATTTCGATCTCTTCTTCACCGTCGCTAATAACGACGGTTTCGCCTGCTTTGCGGGTCAAAACTAACATGGGGGTACTCCATTAAATGCCACTACCTGGCAGTAAACTCTGCCCGGTGTCGCCGGTAATGCTCGGATTATTGGTTAGCGGAACGCAGCGCACGTCGTCGTCAGTGGGCATCCGGTAGATGCAGCCACCCAGGAGAGTTGCGACCAAGAGCAATAGACAGAGTTGGAGTAATCGTTGTGGAAACATGCGTTTGACGAAGACTCTACACAAACGGCCATTCACTTTGCAAGCGATGCGACATCTTTTTCGCGCATCGCCGTTTGTTCGCCACCGCTAAGTACCATTTGGGGCCAGGCCCCAAATGGTACTTAGCGGAATGAGGAGGGCAAATCTTTGCATGTGATTTTGTCCAATTTTTCTCGGAGGATGGTGCTGAATTCGGGTTTTTCTTCGGGAAGGGGGGAGAGGACGGCAAGGCCGTGGAGGCCAGCTGGAGAGTCACCGACAAGAATCTTGGTCCCTTCCACTTCAAGTAGGTAGACGAAACTTTTCTGGCTGACGGCACGTCGTTCAAGGATCTGGATGGCTGAGCTGTTGTTGAAGGTGCGCATCTTGCCGCGGCCAATCCGCTTGAACATCCAGGTGGTGGCGACAACCATGCCGATGATGAGGCCGAGGATGAGGAGCATCCGGACAAATTCGTGTTTGAAGTTGTAGTCGGTAGAGGTGGTCTCTTCAATCAGGTCGAGTGGTGGCTCTTCTTGTGCTTGTACAGCTCCACAGATGAGTAGTTGAATGCAGAATAATCGCAATAGCTTTATCATGGAGCTCATTCTACCGGTTGGAGGGTTTTTTGGGTATTCTCGCTCTTGATATTGACGGAACTGTGACGGGAGCGTTGCACGCGATGCCGGCGGAGGTGGAGCGCTACCTCGCCGATCAGGTGAAAGAGGGGTGGGAGGTGGTCTTCATCACTGGACGTACCTTTGACTACGGGTATGAGGTGCTTAGAGAGTGCACTTTTCCCTACTACTATGCGTCGTTCAATGGGGCGCAGCTGATGCGGATGCCGGAGCGGGAGGTGGTGCGGCGGCATGAGGCGGATGGGGCGCTGGTCCCTCTCATCGTGAAGGCGTGCGGGGCGGAGGGGGCCGATCCGCAGCTGCATGGGGTGGAAGGGGCGGCGTGGCGGCCGCACAAGCTGATCGAAGCGGATCGTCTCTACTTAGAGGAACGATTGGCCCGCTCGGGTGAGACGTGGGCGGTGGTGGAAGAGTTTGCGCATGAGCCGTTTCTCTACGCGAAGGTGTTTGCGCCAAGAGAGGCGCTGGAGCGGATTGCGGGACGGTTGAAGGGGGCGGCGGTGGTGTGTAGCGTGATTCAAGATCCGCTCCGGCCGTTGCAGGCGGTGATGTTGATCACGACGAAGGGGGCGACGAAGGGGGCGGCGTTGCGCGATGTGCGGAAGCTAGTTGGCGGGGTGGCGATTGCAGCGGGGGATGACTTCAACGATGTTTCGATGTTGGAGGAGGCGGACGTGAGCATTGCGATGCAGTCGGCGCCGCAGTCGGTGCGCGAGATGGCAGACATTGTGGCGCCCTCATCGGCAGAAAATGGAATCATTGAGGGAATTGAGAAGGCGAAATGGAGACTCTAGTTAAGCGAGCCCTTGCGTGGTGTGAGCAGCATGTCAATCCGTTCACGCAGCTTCTTCATTACAGTCCGCAGGGTAATGCGGCGGTGCCGTTTGTGGAGAACGCCTACTATGCGCTGGCATTGCTTCGCTGTCATCAGCTGGAGAAGGGGCAGAAGGCGAAATGGTTGCTGGGACGGTTGTTTGCCTATCAGGCGGAGAACGGTGCGTTTCCTTCCTACATGCACGACTGGCCTCATGGGCATGTGCGCGATGAGATGCGGGCGCCGCTCGAGGCGATTGCCGAGAGGTATGGGTCAATTGTTGGGCCCCGTCTCACCGAGGCGCTTGCGCGGCTAGATGGCGAGCCGCTGCCACCAGTTGATCTTGATGGATCGCACTATCAGGCAGCGACCGGTGCCTATATCCGAGGGACAGTCCAGGAGGGGTTTGAGCCGCAACTGACGGCGGGCGAATTGCTCATCAATCCGGATGCTAAGCGGCCAGATTCGGCAGCGACGCTGCGCACGCTCCTCTACGATTCTCCTGAAGTGGAACTGTTGCAAGAGAGGGTCGCTTATCATGATGGACGGTGGGTGTGGGGGGATGCGGAGCGGATTCACACGGCGCAACTGGTGGAGAATGAGCTGTTTGTCGATCTGCACGAGTGCGACATTCGGGTGAACGGGGAGCGGGCGACGACGTTCCAGTTGGGCGATGAGGTGACGGTGCGGAGTGGTGAGGTGACCCTCGCCTTCACATGGAATGTGAAAGGCGAGGGCGACTTCATGGGTCATATCGCACGGGGCAATCGGTCGTCGCAGGTGCTCACAGAGGGCACCTACGACCACCTGATTTTTGTCCGCCAGCTGCGGGGAGAGCCAACTACTCCGGAATGTCGGTGGCGCATCCCATGATGTTCCAGCCGAGATCGACGTAGAGGGTCTCACCTGTGATGCCGGAAGCGAGGGGTGACGAGAGGAACGCCGCGGCGTTGCCCACTTGCTCTGCCGACAGTTCCTGCTGAAGCGGCGCATTGGCCTTGTAGAACTTCACCATCTCTTCGATCATTCCGATCGCTCTCGCTGCGCGTGAGGGGAGAGGACCTGCCGAGATCGCATTGAGGCGGATGCCCCACTTGCGGCCCGCCTCAAAGGCTAGTGTCCGAACGTCGCTCTCGAGCGCAGCCTTGGCCGAGCTCATCCCACCGCCGTAGCCGGGGACGGCGCGGTCTGCTGCGAGGTATGAGAGGGTGCAGAAGCTGCCACCGGGGTTCATCTTGGGTGCAAAATGCTGCACCAAGCTGACAAATGAGTAGGCCGACGAGGAGAGGGCAGAGAGATACCCTTTGCGCGAGGTCTCGAGCAGTGGATTCTTCACTTCAGGGCCATTGGCGAGGGAGTGAATGACGATGTCAAATGGGCCGTCAGCGCTGGCAGCTACTTCTGAGATGGTGTAGCCGTCAATTCCCTTGTACCGCTTGTTTTCGCGGATCTCTTCTGGCACATCTTCTGGTTTGTCGAATGCAGCATCAAGGGGGTAGATCTCTTCAATCTGCATCAAGCTTCCGTCGGGAAGCTTGCGCGACTCGTCAAACTTGCCCATCTCAAATGCTTTTTTGAAAATGCCGAGCACGGGGGGCCAGGTGCCTAGGTAGATCTTGGCGCCAGCGGAGGCAAGCGCAATGGCAATGGCCCAGCCAAATCCTTGATCGTCGCCAATGCCTGCAATGAATGCCTTTTTTCCTTTCAAATCGATGCTTAGCATTTCTCAGTTCCTCGCGTGGTCTGTTGTGGAAGGCAAAACTATAGCGTGTTAGACTAGTTCCATGCCAATCGCACGTCATCAGGTTAAACGACAAGAAGCCGGACAAAAGTTGCAAGTCTTTCTGCATAAGAGAGTTGAGCTTTCGGTTCGGCGCGTCAAAGCTCTTATTGATCGGAATCAGTGCCGCGTTAATGGGCGTCTCGAGCGGTTTGGATGCACGGTGGTGCGCGATGGAGACACGATTGAGCTGGTGATTGGGGGCGAGCTCGAGGCCAAACCCAAGGTGGTTTTTGAAGACGAGCACCTCCTGGTTCTCAACAAGCCGGCCGGCATGCCGGTCGAGTAAGATTGATGAAGACTTTCTTTGTCACCGGCTCGATCGGGACACCTCCGGATTGCTCATCATTGCTAAGTCGGAAGAGGTGCAGAAGAAGACGGAGCTCCTGTTTAAGGAGCGTCTTGTGAAGAAGCGCTACGTCGCCATCGTCGACGGCGTTCCACGCGAGAAGAAGGGGACTGTGGAAAACCGGATTGGATCGGTCGCACATATCGATGGGCAGACGATCTATGGCGCGAAAAAAGATGGTCAGCGAGCGTCAACCTACTGGCAGGTGATCGACTCTTTTGCCGACGCCGCCTATGTGAGCTGCCATCCAGAGACCGGTCGCACTCACCAGATTCGCGTCCACCTCGCCGGCCTTGGCCACCCCGTCTTAGGCGATGGTCAATACAGTCACAGCTCTGGGCGCCGCTTCCGCTGCAAGATGCGGGTTCCCCATCACATGCTTCACGCTGAGCGGCTCATTCTTCCCCATCCGGTCACCGGGGCCAAGCTGGTCCTCAACTGTCCGCCACCTCTCGGCTTTCGCCAAGCGCTCAAGGAGCTTAAATGCGGGTCTTGATCGTCAAGAGTTCGGCTCTTGGCGACATCATCCACACCTACCCCGTCGTCTCCTACCTTCGCGATCGGTTTCCCGACTGCGAGATCGATTGGGTGGTAGAGGAGCCGTTCCAGCAGCTTGTGACGGCCCACCCTCACGTTCGCCGGGCCATCCCAGTGAGCACAAAGAAGTGGCGCAAGGCCCCTTTTTCGCGCGAGACTTGGGGCGAGTGGCGGGCAATGCGCCGGCAGCTGCGGGCGCACACTTATGATGTTGTGTTCGATCTACAGGGAAACATGAAATCGGCTCTGTTCACTAAACAGGCGCAAGCGCGTCACAAGGTGGGTTTTGCGAAGCCTTCTGAGTATCTCAACAAGTTTGCTACCAATCGCCGTTTCACACCCTCCCTCGGCCAAAACATCCGCGACGACTACCTCTCGATCGTGAAGCAGTTTTTCCGCGACGACCGTCCCTATACGGCCCCCGGAATCACTTTGCGGAGCGATACGCCGCTTCCCACCCTTCCTCCCTCGCCCATCATGCTTGTCTGTCCAGGCTCAGCGTGGCGCAACAAGCAGCTCACCCCAGAAGCCCTCCTCGACTTCTGTCGCCGCGTCCACGCCGAGCACCACAACACCTTCGCCTTCATTTGGGGGAGCGAGGAGGAGCAACTCCTCGCTGAGCGGCTCCACCGCGCCCTCCCTGACTGCTCCCAGGTGATGCCCAAACTGACCCTCCCTGCCCTCCAAAACCTTATGTCCCGCGCGGACCTCGTCTTCGCCGTCGACTCGCTCGCCCTCCACCTGTGCGGCACCACCGACACCCCCGCTTTCAGCGTCTTTGGCCCCTCTTCTGCCAAAAAATACGCGCCGGCCAATGCGCAATATGTTCAGGGCGCTTGCCCCTACGGCCGCACGTTTGAGAAACGCTGTCCGATTCTCCGCAAGTGCTCAACCGGTCTCTGCACCCGCGGCCTCACCGGCGAAACCCTTTTCGAAGCGTTCCAGAAGTTCTCCTAATCCAGGGAGGTGATAGTAATGGAAGAGATGCGTTTAATTGTGCTAGCGGCCGGTGTGGATCCGCATGCACTGCTAAAATCGGAGCGGACGCTATTGACCTGTGCCGATGGTGAGTTCACCATCGCCAAGGCAGTTCTATTAGGCATCAAGTGGTTCAACAACTACACACGCAAAGGGCTGAAGAAGGGGGATGCTGATGTCGAGCTTCTCGATTTTAAGGTCGAGGTGGTGGAGGATTGGGCATTGCTCCGTTGCGGAATTGCCCCTAAGAATTCAGTGACCCGTGCGCACTACAAGGCGCTGAAACGGCTGGCCGATTATGTCGGTGATGGGGAAGTGATGATTGCGCTCTGCTGGAGCCGGCAGCTACACAAGGCGCTCCTTTGTGAGGTGGATGCAGCGGGCATCGAGCGGCGGCTGAGGCGTTTGGAGAACAAAGGTAAAGCGTACCAACCGCTCGTTGCTAGCATTCTCGATAGCGACAGGGCGGACTATCACAAAGCTATTGTGAGGCGGATTGGCGAGGTGAATGAGGGGTGGGAGGGGAACCTACTTGAGTCGGCCAAGTTGGGGATCACTGCGGCCTGCTACGAGTGGGCCCGCAAGAAGATTGAGGAGAAGGGGGATCGTAAGCAGGCGCTTGCCTTCCTGGAAAAAGCTGTGAAGCGGGGCTACCCAGGGGCTAAGGCACTTAAGACGCATACAGTGCAGCGAGGGCTTGAGCGGGAGGTGGCACTTGAGAAGTTGGCGACGAGTGGCTGTCCTTATGCCCAATTTCTATCTCGGCCGCTACAAGATCGCAGCGGACGGGGGGGTGATCGAGGCGTGCTATACGTACGCTTTGGAGTGTGAGGGCGACGAGCGCTTAAAGTACCTTCGAAAGGGTGCGAAGGGCGGTCATGGTGATGCCTGTTTTCTGCTCGCAATGGAATGGAAGCAAGATCTGGTGAAGCACCGGGAAGCGATCCAATTGTTAGAGAAGTGCGATACCATCAGCGACGAAGTGCGGGCTGAAGAACTTTATCAAATATGGAAGAGTCCTAGGAACAATCGGAGAAGTCGAAAGTCGCTTACGCTTGCTTCAGACTTTGGTCATCCGCTGGCCAAGGCACACCTAGTCCTCCGGATCTGCTACAGCAAAGAGGTGACTGCGGAGGATCTTGTAGAAGGAGAGAAGCTGGTCACACAGATTGAGGAGGCGCGGCCGAGGCTGGCTGCTCTTTGCCGCCTCTGTCTTTCAAAATTTCACGATGGCGAGGTGGTGCCACAAGTTGTCGAGGATAGCGAGGTCGACTGCGAGCTCGGCTATCGCTTTGGGCAGTGGTGCGTTGATAATGACTGGGCTCCGGAAACGGGAGCGGCGTGCCTGGTGAAGGGGATGAGTGATCCCGATCCTTATTTGGCTTGGCGCTCTCTTTGGTATTTCATCGAGGGCAGCTTCGGTGAAGAAGTTGTCCAACGTTTTGGTGACCAGGTGATTACTGCTGCACGCCTGGTGCTCCATAAGCAGAAGGCTTCATTCCAAATCCGGCTGGCAGATTGGTTGTGGGATAGCGGATTGGAAGGGGGGCGCGAACTTGCCGTCGAGGTGTGGGAGAAGTTCCGTAAGGAGGATGGGTATGCGTGTTACCGTCTGAGTTTGCTCCGAGATGATCTTGCCCTATTGGTGACTGCTGCCCTTGACCTCAACAGCGTCGATGCTGTTCTCGACCTATGCCAGAGGCGAATTGATGGGAATAAGCTAGTTGAGGACGCTACACTTTACCAATGCTTGTGCGCTTGCTCATATGGGGAGATGAGCCTGGAGCACAAACAGAGAGTTGCCCAACATGTAGCGACGTGCCGTCTCAACGGCATTGGCGTCGCTAAGTCAAAACACTCACTCCGCGGCAATAGGTGCATCATCTGCTAGCAACCCGCCCGTTTGAACCCCGACTTGTCACAATTTGGGGCCTGGCCCCAAATTGTGACAAGTCGAGCCCCTGTGCCAGCTGCTGGGTGGTGACCTAGGTGGATGTTAGTTGTTGGGAGAGTTCAGCGACGACGGCGCGTAGGTCGGCCGAAGTGCGAAGTTTGGCTTCTATGCGTGATGCTGCTTTGCTGAGTGCCGCTGGCGTTTGGCCGAAATGTGTAGCCAATTCAGTAAGAGTAATGCCACGCACCTTTTTGGCGACTACAGCGGCAACTGCGCGAGCTTGAACGGTTGGGTAGTCGCGTGCGGCGCACTTGAGAGTCTCCGGTGCGACCCCCAATCGCTCACTAATGGCGAGGAGAAGCTCATCGAGTCGCTCGTTCTTTCGGTGAGGTCTTAATTGTTCAAAGCGATCGAGACGCAATATTTCAGAATCGGGCGCACGGGGGCCTAGCTCGATCTTGGGAGAGAGCCACGGTGTGGTTTCGGTGCCCAAATAGGCACGATAGCTACTCCAAGGGTATTCATGTGGAGTATCGACGATGCCAGCCTTCACGGGGTTTAGGTGGATATATCGTATCAGAGTTTGGAAGTATTGAGGGGTGTCGACCAGTTCAGCTTGAAACCTTCCTTGAAATAGATGGCCACTGGTTTCGTATTTGACGTTGAACACCTGTGCATAGCGAAAGAGGATGGCGTGGAGGATAGTGGAGAGGCTCACTTCGCCGATTTGCACTGCAAGATGCACGTGGTTGGTCATGAGACAATAGGCGATAACTGTGTGATCAAAGCGATTGATGCTGTTGCTGAGCAAGTTGCAGAAGTAGCGATAGTCTGGATCGGACTGAAAAATCGGTTGCTGGTGGTTCCCGCGACAAATCACGTGATAGGTGGCTCCTGCAACGAAATGTCTAGGCGCTCTGGGCATAAGGAGCAAAACTACCGCACAAAGGATTTAATTGCACCCGACTTGTCACAATTTGGGGCCTGGCCCTAAATTGTGACAAGTCGGGTATTGCTACTGGCGTTCTGGCGTCCGGTTGGACTGAAGATGTGGCCAGTTAGGTGATCCAGCCGCCGCCAAAGACGGTGTCGTCTTGATAGAAGACGGTGGCCTGGCCAGGAGTGATGGCTTTCTGAGGGGTGTCAAAGGTGATCTGGGCGCGGCCTCCGTCGAGGACGTGGACGGTGCCAGGGGACTCAGGCCCGCGAGATCGGACGCGGATGGAAAGGTGGAAGCTGTCGCCAGGGGATGGGGAATGGGAGATCCAATTGAGTCTTTCGGCAGTGAAGGTGAGGCGGCGGGTATCAGAGGCGGGGCCGACGATCACTTCATTGGTGGTGGCGTCAATGTGAGTGACGTAAAGGGGCTCGCCAAAGGCGACGCCAAGACCTTTGCGCTGGCCAATAGTGACGCGGTGGATGCCTTGATGTTCGCCGAGGAGGCGGCCGTCGGTGTGGCGGATTTTGCCACTGGGTTTGGTGAGGTGCGGAAAGTGACGCTCGATGAAGGCTGCGTAGTTGCCGTCTGGAATGAAGCAGATGTCCTGAGATTCGGGTTTGTTAGCGGTGATGAGTTTGTGGTCGGCGGCGAGGGAGCGGATCTCAGGTTTGGTGTTTTTGCCGAGGGGGAAGAGGGTCTTGGAGAGCTGCTCCTGAGTCATGGAGAAGAGGAAGTAGGATTGGTCTTTGTTCGAATCGGCGCCGCGAAGGAGGTTCCAACGGTTGGTCTCTTCGTTGAAGGCGATTTGCGCGTAGTGGCCAGTGCAGATCTTCTCAGCGCCTACTTCTAGCGCTTTTTTGTAGAGGGTGTCGAACTTGAGCTTCTCGTTGCAGAGGATACAGGGGGAGGGGGTGCGCCCATTGTGGTATTCGTTGGCGAAGACTTCGACCACTTCTTTCCAGAATTCGTCGCGGAAGTTGATGGCGTAGAAGGGGATGTCGAGGGTCTCACAGACAAGACGGGCATCTTCGACAGAGTCGGCGCCGCAGCACGACTTGTCGGAGCAGGAGGCCCCTTCGGCCTCGGCCCCTTTGTAGAGGCGCATGGTCATGCCGATGCAGTCGTAGCCTGCTTCATTCATGAGGGCTGCACAGACGGAGGAGTCAACTCCTCCTGACATGGCGATGACGACGCGTTTCATCTCAACAGTACCTCAAAGTTGATGTTCTCTTCGACGAGCTGGATCGCCCGGTCCACTTTGTCGACGTCCTCGCGGCGGATCTTGGCGGTGAAGCTGCTGATCATCTGCGTTGCGCGGTAGGAGGAGAGAGGGACGTAGAGCATGGGGATCTCGGCCTGCTTTGCCTCTTCGATGATGGCGTCACTGGGGGGTGTGTGACCGGTGAGGATGATCCCCCGCTCGAGCTGATCTTCGATGGTGGCACGGATGATGTCTTCACGCGAGGCGTGGGTGATGATGAGCTCACTCGGACAGGCGCTGTGAAGGGCGGACTGCGCGGTGGTGACGACGAGCCGCTCGTGAAGAAAATGGCGGTAGCGGTATTGCTCGCCGGAGAGGAGAGAGACGCCAAAGAGCTGCTCGTAGTCACGCATGGTGGGGGCATGGAGGAACTCGGAGTAGGGGATGCAGCCGGCGAGGGGGACACCCCACTTTTTGATCGCTTTGGGAATGTACTCGAGCACCATGTCCCGCTTCTCGTTGAGCACCTTGTTGAGGATGATAGCGCGTACGCGGACACCGCGCGACTGGAGGAGGTTGTAGTTGAGGGCGAGCTGGTCGAAGGCGGCACCAACGCCTCCGGTGGAGACGAGGACAACATCTAATCCGAGCGCTGCTGCGACGTCGGCGTTATTGAGGTCGATGACGGAACCCACCCCTGAGTGGCCTGTTCCCTCAACGACGGTGAATTCGTTGCTGCTCTGAATCGTTGCAAAGCCGCTCTCAATCCGTTGACGGAGGTCGCTGTTTTCTATCTCTCCATCCAAATAGCTTCTGGTGAAGCCAGAGGGGAGGATGACTGGGCTCATCGAGGGGTAGGGAGCTTCGAGGTTAAATCTTTCTTTGAAAAGGACGACATCTTTATCGACGTGGTGACCTCCTTCCACTTCGACATGGCGCTGACCGACCGGCTTGCAAAAGCCCACTTTCTCGAACCGCTTGAGGAGGCCCGATACGATACCAAGGCAGGTGGTGGTCTTACCGACGTGCTGGGCTGTGGCTGCGATAAACAAGGCTTTCTTCATTGAAGATCATCTCAATTAGTTGCTTAGCATCTGGCAAAATCTCACGCTCCAGGCAGAGTGCTTCCACCTCGTCTCTCGAAAACCACCGCAAGCCATCTGACTCGTTAGGATTTTCTTTGAGCTCTCCTCCAACTGGCCGTCCCACATAGATGAAGTCGACATGTTGATGGGGAGGATTGTAGGGGGTTTGAGGGATCTCTTCAAGGAGGCAGGTGAAGGGGGCGGGAAAGCTCTTTGCGAGGGGGGCCTCAATTCCGGCGCAGGAGCCCAGGTCGATCTCGAGACCTGTCTCCTCTCTCACCTCGCGCACAGCCCCTTCCCAAGGCGCCTCGCCCGGCTCTAAATGACCGCCCGGCGGCATCCACCGTTCCATTTTCTTGTGCCACAACAGGAGCACTCGTTCGTCGGCAATCACAAACACTGTGGCGGTGTAGTCTCTACGCATACTTACCCTTCTTGAGAACTTGGACGCCGACCTTTAGCGCCATACGCGCCACCGCTTCCAGGAGTGAGGGTCGCTCAACGAGCGTCATCACCCCGTTTAGCGGGTTAGTCACATAGTATTTCTCTACTTCGTCAAGCCTCCACACAAGATTGGCCTTTGTTGTCCAGCTATAGCGGGAGCGGAGCTTTAGCCCCTCGTCATTCCACTGCGCTTGCTCAACGGTGGATCGCATTTTTTTCAGCAGCGTGTGCGCTTCGTCGGCTAGCTGTTGCCCCCCACCTGCTTTCTGGTAGCTGTCTTGGATCTGATCGGATTCGTTGAGCTGCTGCTCAAGTGCAAGATGCGTCTCTGCGATGCGTTTGAGATTTTCGTTGAACACCTTTTGCCCGTTCTCGGTCATCCAGCTCTTCTGACGGGCGGCGACGTCCGACTGCTTAAGCCAGGTGATCGCCCGCTTTGCCCGCTCGAGCTTGGCTCGCAATTGTGCAGTGGCGTAAAGGGGTTCAATAGCATTGAGTTGCACCTTGCACGCCTCCACGAGCTTGCCGATTTGGACCTCGTTAGATTGGATCTGTAGCCGCTCCTGTGTGACCTCTTTGTCCTTCACATCGCGGGCTTCAATTAGCCGCTTAGAGAGTTCCTGGAGTGTTTCTTCTAGCGGAGTGTTTGGCGGTAGCTTTTGGATGTCGCGAGCTGCTTCGAAATAGGAAAAGTAGGCGTTGTCGTCCCACGTCTCATCATCATACTCCTGATGCGCTCCCGGTTTAGTCCGATCTTCGTCGATCTTTGCAAGGACGCTGCGGATTTGAAGTCGAAGGAACAGAGGGGCGTTGGCGATGTACTTCTCCACTTGTGCTACCAGCTCGTTGCAGTCTGCGGCGCCCGCATCGATCTCGGCGGTCACGTTGGGAGCAGTCTTGATGCCGCCGAGTTTCAGCACGTAGCGTTCGTGAATGGCCTGGGCGAGCGAGGAGAGCTTCTCCTTGCAGCTGTCCTTGGATAGCTTTTTGCTCGGCCACTGCTCTCCACTGATAACAGAGTCGATATTGTTTACGAGGAGGGTGGTCGAGCGGTAGAGATCTGCACCGGTCGGCTGTCCAATGATCAGCCCGGTGATCCATGTGCGAGTGGCTGGGTCTTCGAGGAGTCCTTCGAGATTGATGATCCCGTCGATCTCCTTCTCCTCAGTGGATGGATTAATAAGCGCGTGGGGAAGTTCTTCATCATTGTAGTCGCGACACTTCTGCGCATTTCGCAGCATTTTGATGAAATCCGGTAAGAGATTCTGGACGTTTTTCGCAACGTCCTCGTCAACTTCGTGGGTAAGTTCTCGCTGGCTAAGATCGACCTGTTTCACCGGTTTACTAAGGTTCTCGAGCGCCTGGTCGAGGACTGTGGTCAGCTGGTTGTGGATTCCGTGGACGATTCCATTCTCCTGTTTCCGGATAGTAGAGTTCCGGCAGGAGGTGATTTTATCGTACAAAAAGTCGGTTGGAATCCACCACGCCGACACTGTGCGAAAGCCCCAGGGAACGACGATCTGATGGGCTAGATCTGTAGCTTCGCGACATAGCTGACGCAGATTGTTTGTGTTTGGGAGTTTGGTCAGCCTTTCTTCGAGATATTTCGGGATGAACTCTGTCCGCTTCTCGGGGTCGTCTCCATCGATCGTTTTCTGTGCCCACTCCTGTGATGCGGTGTTGTAGTCCTTCACATATTCGCGGATTGACAAGGTCACCTCTCGCACCAAGGTTTCAATTTCCTCATCCGACGTCTGTTCGATGGCCTGCTTAATGCGCTCTATTCCCACATTCACTCGCCAGGCGATGATGGGCCGGCTGATTGCATAGAGGAATCTGGCTAGCCAGTGTTTGACCCAATTCCAGTAGGTGGTGGTCGGGTAGTAGGTGGCGGCGAGGCGGTCTGTGTATTCGATGAGCTTAGGTGCAAGCTTGTCGAGAGCATCCTCGAACGCTGTCTGCGAATCGATTTCTGGAATGGCTTCGATGATTTCCTCATCGTTGTCGGTGAGCTCATCGGCTGAGCTGCTAGTCCAGTACCTGACAACATTGATTATATTCGATATTCCTTGCACTTCCATTGAGTTTCCCGTCGTAATTAATGGTTGAATGATAAGCTATAGATGTAATAATATCAACTGGAATTCGAAAGGGAGGTTATTATGAAAGATTTTAATGAGGTTTTGGAGATTCTGGACCGGTTGATGGGGCCGCAAGGGTGTCCGTGGGATCGCAAACAAACGTTTGAGACGCTTAGGGAGTCGGTGGTGGAGGAGGCGCATGAGGTGGTCGAGGCTGTCGATGAGGGGGATGACCAGCATTTGTGCGAAGAGCTTGGGGACCTGCTATTTAACGTCGTCTTCTATTGCAAGATTGCAGAAAAAGATGGCAAATTCACGACGGTGGATATGCTTAATGGGTTGAGGGATAAGCTGATACGTCGACATCCGCACGTCTTTGGCGATGCAGTGATTGAGAATGAGGCGGAGCTTCTCGTTCAGTGGAATCGGATCAAGGAAGAAGAGCGGGTCAGAAAAACTTCTATCGACTAAGATGCTATTTCGCCGGGGACCCCGTGGAGGGTAGCAGTCTGAACCAGGTCAGGACGGGAACGTAGCAGCCTTAAGGACTAACTATCTGCCGCAGGACAATCTCCGGCACTTTTTTTATCGGATTAATTCTAGCGTGGAGATTTGCGGCGGCTCAGTGGAAACTGGGGCGTTGATGAAGAGCCGTAGCCACACTTCAAGAGAGAGGAGCGACCAGAGCTGGGTGAAGGTGGCGTTGCCAGCAAGGGCGTTGCGGAGCCACCGCTTGGAGAGCCAGCCCGCCTCGACGAGGGTGCCCGACTGGAGCTGCTCGAAGGCTTGGCGGATGGTGGCGTCGTGGAGCCAAGGGGAGAGGGGGGCGCGGCGGGGGGCGATAAAGTGTTGGCCTGGTAGGAGGCGCTGGAGGGGGCGCTGGGATTGGTCGGGGTTGAGCTTTTCTGAATGGGGAAGGCGGGCAATGTAGTCAACCACCTGGGGATCGAGGTAGGGGGAGTGCCAGGTGACGCCGTGGGGGGCGGAGAGCCGCTCAAAGGGGGGGAGCAGTTTGTCGGCGAGGAGGATGCGGGTGTCGAAGTAGAGGTGGGCGGCAGGGGTCATGCCGAGGTCGGAGAGGTTGTAGAAGTGGTGGAGATAGAGTTCAGGGGCGAAGTGGCGGGCAAGTTCGGGGGAGAGGCTCTTTAGCTCTGAGGTGTTGAAGAGGGCGTTTTGTTCGATGTGGCGCATGTACCAGGGCGCCTCTCGGAGCCAGTGCATAAAGCGGAGCCCGCTCCGTGTGTGGAGGGAGGAGATGACGGGGAGAGCGGTCTTGCTAAGAAGGTGTCCCCACGGGGTGTGGATGGGCGCTTCGACGGCGTTGAGGGGGTATTGGCTGTGGGCGGCGAGGATCTCTTCTGCGCCGACATCGGAGAAGTAGGTGGTCGGCCCTTGCGAGAAGGTTCGCCAAAGAGCGATGGCACTGGGGTCAACGCCTGGTTCGTCAAGCTGCCAGACGACGCGGGCAAGATCGTGGACGAGGTCGGACGGAGAGAGAGAGAGAGAGGTGTGAGGGAGGTGGAGGCGATCGGCGATGCCGTTGGCGTGGATGATCTCTTCTTGGTTTTGGGCAGCGTATTCGGTGGTGATGGCGGTGGTGCGATCGGGTGCTTGCAGAGAGAGGGTTTGCGCTAAATAAGTGGAGCCGGCGCTCCCGGTTGCGCCATAGGTGATGGGACCGCCAGGGAGTTGGCGGGCGGTCGCTTGGGAGATGAGGTCGCCTAGCACTTCGGTCCGCTCTTCGGCGCTTTTGGGGGGGTGTTCAAGGAGGAGGCGGGAGTAGGACCAATAGTTAGCGACGCGGATGTTTCCCTCTTCAGAATAGCGGAGGTGGTGGCCGGGAAGGAGCCGTTGGACGTTCTCGATGGGAGAGAGGTCTTGGGGGATATAGCCGAAGAAGAGGTAGGCGCTGATGGCGTCGCGGGCGGGTGATTGAGGGACCATGCCGGTGGCAAGGAGCGCCTTCAATTCGCTCGCAAAGAGGAAGCACCGGTTGACATAGGCCCAGTAGAGCGGTTTGATGCCGAGGGGGTCGCGGAGGAGGATGAGCTCGTGCGTTTTTTGATCGAAGAGGGCGATGGCAAATGCCCCTTCGATGTGGTGGGTGCAGTAGAGCCCCCACTTTTCGTAGGCACGGACAATGAGTTCGGGGAGGATGAGGCCGTCGACCTGAAATCCCGCTTTGCGAAGCTCGTCAGCCAATTCGCTCTGGTTGGAAATCTCGCCATCAATCGCCATTACGATGGCCCGATGATCGTCGTAGCCAAAGGGCTCACCGCGGGTCCCAATTTCGACGTTCTTGAATAGGTAGGTTTGCGCCTCTCCTGGGCTACGAAAGGCGAGGACGTCGAGAGCTGGCTGCACGGCGTGGGTCACGGGGAAGAGTTTTGGATAGACGATGCCGCAGATTGCTCCCATAGTCCTTAAGTTACTGTGTCTGAGTGGGCGCCGTCAAGCTTGATTTTGCGTACAGATTGGTGTATAATTTTTGGCATGTTGAAGAAGCTGTTCATTGCTTTTGTGATTGCGTCTGCACCTCTGGCAGCTGCTCTGCCGTGGGAGGTGTCGGACGAGTTGACCGAGCGACTGGTTGGCCGTGGTGCCGTCAACGGCGAAGACTACCTTGTCTCAATCGATGTTCTGTCGCACGATGTGCAAAAGGACGCCGTGCACGTGGCCGTTGCGGTTCGGGTGCAAGACAAGGAGGGCAATGTGGTGAGTGATGAGATTTTGCAGATGAGCCACCGGCTTCCGGTTACGCACCATCTGATTGATTACGCAGAGTGGGGATGGGGAACGGCAGAGTACAAACACACACCTCTTGGGGTGGCCCATGCGCGGCTTGCCCGCGATCTCGACACCCACATTCGACAGTCGCTGAGCGCTTAAGTTGAGTGAAAAAGTTCTTGGCCTGATAGCCTTTGCTTTCATTTCGTTGGTTGGCCTCTTCATTGCCAGACGTTGGGGCTTTTTCCGTGTGGAGAAGGGGGAGCAGCCGAGTGTTTCGTTCTGGACCTTCGTCTTTGGAGTGATTCTCTTTCTGGCGACGATAGGCTTCATTGGTCGCCCTCTCATTGGCTACGCGGTGGGGGCTGCTCTGTTGGTGATCTATGTGCAGTTTGCTACTAAGGGAGTTGTTTGGGGAAAGGGTCCGGCCGGGAGGGCTATTTTGGTGGGGGCGCTGGCCTGGTTTCTCGCCTATCCTTTGGCTAATGCTGTGGGGATTGCGGCCGAGCTCATCTCTCAAGCGCCTCATTTGGAACAGGTGGCGATACGGGAGATGCGCTCTCTTCTTGACCACCCTCTCCTCTTCTGGCTCACCGCCGCCGGTGCTGTCTTTGTGGTGCCGGTGGCAGAGGAGATTCTTTTTCGGGGGTTGCTGCAGGGGTGGCTTGTCCGAGTTATCCATCCGGTGTGGGCCATTTTTCTTACAGCGCTTCTCTTTGCCGTCGCTCACTACGCCCCATCGCAAGGGGCCTACAACGCTGTCATCATGGCTCAGCTCTTTGTTCTTGGACTGATCCTGGGTCACCTCTATCGTCGGCAGCGATCGCTCTTTGCATCGATTTCGCTCCACTCCCTCTTCAATGCGATCACCCTTGGTGCGTTGTGGGTGATTGACCTGTATGGCGAATCGGTGTAGATTGCGGGACATGAAACGGTTATTAGCGCTACTGCTCCTCCTCACCTGTACGGTTCAAGCACAAGTCGAGAGTGAAGTGCAGCGACTTGTCCGCGAGAACAATCAGTTTTCGGTCGCCCTCTATCGCGAATTATCGGCCTCTCCTGGCAACATCGTCGTCTCTCCGTTTAACGTGAGCACCACCCTTGCGATGGCCTACCTGGGTGCCCGCGGAACAACTGCAGAGCAGATGGAGTCGGTGCTCCACTACTCTACCGACACTCCCCAAGAGCTAGGGGCCGCCTTTAGCAACCTGCTCGGCCGCCTCGACTCGGATAGCCTGAAGCTGGCCAACAGCCTCTGGATCGATAAGCGGCTGCCGGTTCTGTTTCTGTATAAATCTCTTGTGAATAGAAGCTTTCGCGGGGGGATTCACGAGATTTCCTTCGCTGATCCCTCTGCCGCCACCGAAGAGATCAACCACTGGGTCGGTGGAGCAACCGATGGCAAGATAGCTGAGCTGCTTCAGCCAGGAACCCTCACCTCGGCTGCCCGCTTGATCTTGGTGAGCGCCCTCCACATGAAAGGAGAGTGGGTCAATCCGTTCGATCCAGCCCGGACGCGGACGCAGCCGTTTCACGTCACCACTCAGAAGCGGGTTTCTGCATCGATGATGAACACGCAAGCGCAGTTTCTCTACGCGAAGGAGAGCGACTATGCTCTTCTCGCCCTTCCCTACCGGCGGAGAGCGATCGGCCCTAACTTAAGCATGGTCATCCTCCTTCCTGACAGCAAGGATGGCCTCGCCTCTCTTGAGCGGCGGCTCAACGCCGACCAAATCGAAACCGCTATCATTGGCGCCAGTGCCCGCCGCGTTGATGTGACTCTTCCTAAATTTCGCCTCTCTAACCGGGTCTATGCCCGCCACTTCCTCGAGAAGATGGGGATGACTGATCCGTTCACCACCGCCGCCAACTTCGCCGGCATCACTGGCCGGCAAGATCTCTCCATCAGCGCCGTCATCCATCAGGCCTACATCGACGTCGATGAAGTGGGGACCGAAGCTGCCGCCGCCACCGCCGTCGCCATGACCACAAAGTCAGCCCCTCTAGGCCCTGAAGTGGCTCTTATGGCCGATCGCCCCTTCCTCTACCTCATCCTCGACATGGAGACGAAGCAGATTCTCTTCATCGGTCGTGTGGCCAACCCCGTTGGCGAATAGGTCCACTCATTTGTACATGTGGGCTGAGGGAAGGCTGTAGAAATGCCCGTCAGGAAACTGCCTCACCGTCCACCGCTTGGTCCATTCCAAGCGTTCTACTTTCTCTTCCCTGCTCAGATAGTTGTCGTCCTCCGCTAGGTCAATCTTTTCATTAAAGATATCCATCAAGGTCTGGGCTTCGCCCACTCGACGAATTTCCTTAAAGTAGCCGTAGGTCCCCTTAAAGATGCTCCAGAGCTCCACACTCCACTCAATACAGTGACCTCCAATGTAGGGAATATTGCCCGCCTCTTTCTCTGCTAACCCCTCCTCTCCTGACCAGAAAATGCCAGCTCCATAGGCGAGCGTCATCGGGAGCATGTAGAGGGCAGCAAGACCGGCAACAACCCGTATTCCCCACGTCCGCACCCCGCCATAGTACTCAGAAACGACACCACATCCCTTGCGAAAATTTTTCCAACCTCCAGCCTCTTTCCATTCTGCCTCAACCTGTCTGTAGATATTCTGAAGATAGTAGTCCTGATAGAGCGGGTGAGAGCGCTCGATTTCTGGATGAATATTGTTTTGGAAGTCCGCGAGGAAGATGGACGGTGAATAGGTAGTAGGGTTGACTGCGGGAAGGCATCACTTCGAGGTAGTCGTCGTAAACAACTCTTTGCTGCTGTTCCGTCTTGGCTTTGTCAAGAAAGATTTTATAGATTTGCTCCACCTGTTTGCGGTTGCCGACAGCTGATACTTCATTGTAAGGGCCAACGATCGGTAGGCTCATCAGAAGTAGGCCAGTGTTCATCCACTCAGAGGGGTGCCCAATAATGGATGCCTTTCCGTTCTCCTTGAGGTCTTTGATTCCCTGCTTGAGTGCTAGAGCTCCGAAATAGATTTCGAAGCCCCCATACGCCTCCGTTAGGAGGGTGGCGATCACTGTCACTGTCCCGTTGAAGCACCTCTTTTCTTTGCTATTCCCTTTGTTAATGACATCCCATCCTTTAGAAAAATTACTTACACTTGAGAGTGCATCAACCCGTTGGTGCAGCTGTTTGAGTAGTGAGAGCGGAGCCTGTTGAGCAACACCTAGCTCAACCGCTTCCATTTCAATTTTTGTCATTGCTTATTCCTTGTTTGAATGAATGAAATAGGCCATCTCACCATATCAAGTCGTTTCGTGCAAGAGCGACCCCTGTTCAAGAATGCCCTTTTAAGGTATACTCTTTCGCCGTATGGCGTTTGTTTTAGAGTCAGCTACTCTTTCCAATGTGGGGCTTGTTCGCGCGCGCAATGAGGACGTTGCGGGTGAGACGCTCGAGCACGGTCTCTTTGTGGTTGCCGACGGGATGGGCGGCCATCTCGGGGGCGACGTTGCTGCGCGCATCACCGTCGACACCGTCTTAGCCTACCTCCAAACGGTTTCGCCTGAAGAGGCCATAGCTGAGGTGCCAGAGGCTGTGCGACTGGCCAATGAGGCGGTACTCGATAAAGCGTCGACTGATCGAAGTTTGCGTGGAATGGGATCGACCGTTCTCATCTGCTGGGAGCGGGAGAGCGAGATGGTCTACGGCCATGTAGGCGACAGCCGCATCTATCTCCTCCGCGGTGGCGAGCTTCGCCAGCTGACAGAAGATCACTCTCTTGTCACCCAGCTTCTTGCCACCGGCCAGATCAGCGAAGCTGAGGCGGAGCGGTTCATCTACAAGCACATCATCACCCGAGCCATTGGCACCCGTCGGCAAATTCTCGCTGATGTCGACGGGATCGCCATGATCCCCGGCGACATCTTCCTCCTCTGCACCGACGGCCTCACCGATGGTGTCTCCGACGACCAGATTCGCACTGTTCTCAATACCACCTCCGATCCCAAAGTGATGGCTCAGAAGCTAGTCGATGCAGCCCTCTATGCGGGCGGGAAGGACAACGTCACCGTCACCCTGCTGAAGGTGAAAAATGCGTAGAGTGTATCTGGATAACAACGCCACCACCAAGTTGCACCCACGCGTCGCAGAAATCATGAAAGCGGCGCTCGACGGCCCCCCCTGCAATCCCTCCAGCGTCCACGGCTTTGGACGGGACGCCCGCAACCAGCTCACCCGCGCTAGGCGTACCCTCGCAGATCTCATGGGCTGCCGTCCCTCCGAGATCATCTTTACTTCCAGCGCCACAGAAGCACTCAACACCCTTCTTCGATCCGCTCCGCGCAATACAGTCATATCAGCCACTGAGCACGTCGCCGCGCTCAGCGCTCTCCCTCACGCGACTGTTCTCCAGGGTGGCCCCCTCAGCCCCGATCGGATCCCAGAGGACACCGAGCTCATCTGCGCGATGAGCGCCAACAATGAGACCGGCCTCCTCACCGATATTGCCGCCCTCGGCTCGCTCGGCATCCCCCTCGTCGTCGACGCCGTCGCCCACCTCGGCAAAGAGCCGCTCACTCTTCATCCCAATGCTTCGTACGTCTTCTCAGGCCACAAGCTCCACGGTCCCTTAGGCATCGGTTTCATGATTGCCCGTCGCCCCTTCGTCCCCCTCATCACCGGCGGTCCGCAAGAGGCGAGCCGTCGTGGTGGCACTGAGAACCTCCCCGCCATCCTCGGACTTGTTGAAGCCGTCCGCATCGCCATTGAAGAGCCCGCGTACGAGCAGATGCGGGCGCTCCGCACCCGCCTCGAAGCTGGCTTCGAAGTGAACGGCGCCGGCCCCCGCCTCTCCAACACAGCTAATCTCTATTTCCCCGAACAGGAGGGGGAGGGCCTCCTGATGAATCTCGATCTTGCCGGCATTGCCGTCAGCCACGGCTCTGCCTGCTCTTCTGGCTCCCTCGAGCCCTCCCGCGTCCTCCTCGCCATGGGCTATTCCCGCAAGCGCGCCTCAAGCTCTCTCCGCTTCTCTCTCAGCCGCTTCACCACCGAAAAGGAGATCGACTACACCCTCACTACGCTTGACCGTCTTCTAAATCGCCCGCTCGCACTCGTTTAACATAGCCGAGTTGTCATGTTGTCATGTCTGACACGATCGTGTCAGACATGACAACATGACAACTCGGAGGGGGACTGGGGGGTTTTGGTGGCGATGGTGCGGCTAGTGAGATGATGGAACACCTAGCTAGAGGGCTTGGTCGCCTCGACGTTGAGGCTCATTAGGGTGCCGCTCTCTTTGTCTAAATGGGGGATGTAGGCCTGACTAAAGTCATCGACGTGCGCATGGTCGGTTAGCCGCCAGTCGTAACGCTCGACTTGTGTGAAGCCAACCGTGTTGAGGTCCTGGCGCAGCGTAGCGAAGTCCCAACACCAAAGGTGAGAGTTGCTTTCATAGTCCTGCCCACCGTAGAGGAGGCCGGAGATGGCGCGGAGGTCTTTGGTTTTTTTGTAGTGGTCGCAGGCGGCTTCAAAGTCGGGGACAGCGATGCGTATGGTGCCGCTTGGCTTGAGCAGTTCAAACCAGCGGGTGAGCGCATGCTTGTAGTCCCAGCGTGAAAAGTGCTCGAGAACATGGCAGACGTAAATCTGATCAATGGAATCTTTGGCGTATCGTCGCAAAAACTTGACGTTGTCAACGCTGTCCACTGACGGAGAATAGCGCATATCAATGTTGACGTAGCCGTCAATTCTAGCGTTGCCACAGCCCAAATGCAGTTTTGTCATTGTTTATGCTCCAGTGTGTTTGGAGAGTATGCCGATCGGCTTCTTAAAGTGCACGTTGGTCAGAGCGTTGATTACCGTCGCTCTGTGCTGCCATCGCCGGTGGCAGCGGGTTGAGAGTTGGTTCGCTGAGTGGGTCTGGTAACAGGCTTGGACTCCACTCTGCGGGCCGGTTCGGGGAGAGTGTCAACGTCGTCCATGAGGAAAGTGCTCTGGTTGTCGATGGCCCAGGCGGCGAAGAGGCGGATGATCCTATCGTCGATCCGTTCGGGGTGGAGGACACGGACAGTCCAATGGTCGCGGGCGTCGGCGATGATCACACGGCGCATCTCGGCAATGCGGCGGGTCTCATCTTCAGGGAAGTAGAAGGTGAAGGCGTCCCGTGCGTCGTTGAGGTTGATGACGGCTACTGTTTGCTCTTCACCCCCTTCATAGGTTGTCACGGTGTACCGGGCGGGGGTGGTGGTGACCATCTGGCCGTCAATGAGAGCAAAAGCGTACCCGTCGGTGTCGTAGACCCACATCTCCATCATCGATTGTCCAAAGATCCAGGAGGTGTTGGTCCATTTGTATTGGGCGCTTGCCTGCCAGCCGTCGGCGTTGGAGAGGTCGTAGCTGGCCCATGGACGAATACGGCTTTTTTTGACTTGGCCTGAGTAAGTATCGCCGCTGTCGATTGAGAAGAGTGTGCTCAATCGGTAGTCGTTCTGAGAGATGACGAACTCGTACGGCTCGGGGGCGTGGGTGGCAGCAGAAACCGAAGCGGTAAGAGCGACGAGGGCAACGAGCAAACAATGGCGCATGGAAATTCCTTGTGTTAAGGCGCTACAAGGATAGGTTCGTCGTGTGGAGATGTCAAAGGGTTTTGGGTGAGTTGTCATGTTTTCATGTCTGACACGATCGTGTCAGACATGAAAACATGACAACTCGGAGGGGGACTGGGGTTTTAGAGGGTTTTGATGGCGATGGTGCGGGCGGAGGTGAGGGTGGCTTCGAGGATGGTGAATTCGAGGTTGTTAATGCGGAGGGTGTCGCCAGTGGTGGGGGGGTGGCCAAGCTGTTCGGTGACAAGAGCGGAGAGGGTGTCGCCGGTCGCTTTGAGGTGGGTCTCGAATTCGGCGTTGAAGGTGTCGAGGCGGGTGTCGCCGGGGAAGGTGCGGGTGATAAGCTGGCGGGCGCGCCGGTGGGGGCCGAGCTCGGGCTCAGGGCCGAAGATCTCTTCGAGGATGTCTTCGAGGGTGAGGAGGCCGATGGCAAGGCCATTGTGGTCGAGAACGACGGCGAGCTTCTGGTTGTTGTGGCGGAACTGTTTGAGGATTTGGAGAAGGGGCGAGGTGCGGGTAATGAACCAGGGGGGGAGGGTGTGGGGGCGGAGGGGTTCTGAGTCTGGGTGGTGGAGCAATTGGCGAGGAATGGCGATGCCAACGACTTGGCGGCGGCGGCGGGCGAAGATGGGGATACCTGGTACGTCATGTTGACGAAGAACGGTGCGCATTTCGCCGCAGGTGGCGTCGGCGGGGAGCATGTGGATGGAGGCGAGGGGGATCATGGCATCGCGAGCGGTCTTGGAGCGGAGAGTGAAGATGTTGTTGACGAGGACGTTAAACGATTCCTCTTGAGAGGACTCGACGACGTGCTGGAGCTCCTCGCGGGAGAGGTGGGAGAGGGCCATGCCGCGGGGGCCGCCGACCAGTCGATTGACTCCAGTGGAGATCCAGCCAATGATAATGATCAATGGTTTCATCAGCTTGGAAGAGGCGTAAATGATGGGGATGCCGAGGAGGGCGACGTGCTCATTATAGCGGCGGGCGGCAAACATGGGGGCGAGCTCGGCAAAAATCATGACGAGGAAGACTTGGGTGAGGGGGGCGATGTCGGGGTTGAGGTTGAGGGCGGTGTACACCTCGCGGGAGCACTCGGAACCAAACTGGAGGGCGATGTTGACGCCAAGGAGGGTGGTGCCAAAGAGGCGGGCGGGGTTTTGGAGGAGGTAGTCAATCCACTTGGCCCGCTGCTTCCCCTCGCTCACATAATATTGAAGGCGCACCTTGTTAAAGGAGAGCATGGCCATCTCAGACATAGAGTAGAACGACTGGATAAAGATGCAGGCCAGAGTTGCGAAGATCCACCAGAAGAGGTTCACACTTCCTCCTGGTCCGCGAGGCGGCGAATGTAGACGCGACGGACGCGGTTGGGGTCGACGGCGAGGACATGGAAGAGGAGCTCGTCTGTGGTGTGGCGGGCGCCAGGCTTGGGAAGCTCGCCCATCACTTCGGTGAGGTAGCCGCCGATGGTGACCATGGGAGAGTATAGATTGGTGCCGAACAGCTCGTTGAGCTGGCTAATTTCGAGTTTCCCGGAGGCGATGATCACTCCCTCTGAGGCGCGGGTGAAGAGGGGGCGTTCGTCCCGCCGGTCTGCAATCTCCCCGACGACCACTTCATAAACGTCTTCGCGGGTGATGAGGCCGGCCAGCGACCCATACTCGTCGACGGCGATGGCCATGTCTTCATCTCGTTCGGCCATCTTGTGGATGAGGGAGCGAGCGGGCATGGTTTCGGGGACAAAAAAGGGCTGGCGCCATTCAGAGGCGGGGTCGACGAAAGAGCGTCCGGCTTCTGCGATGCCGACGATGTTCTCCATGTCTCCGTCGCAGACCGGGATGCGGGAGACTGCTTTTTCGGTGAAGAGACGAGAGAGGGTTTCTAGCGGGTCGTTCAGGTCGTAGGTGATGATCTCTTCGCGGGGGCGCATGAGTTCCTTCACTGATGCTTCTTGGAACGCGATGTAGCCGTTGATGAGGCGAGCTTCCTCTTCGGAGAGGAGACCTCGCTCGGTGGAGGTAGAGAGGGCGTGACCCAGTTCGTCGCGGGAGATGTCCCGGTTGCGGTGGAGAAAGAAGAATGTAGCGCGGGAGATGAGACTTGTGATGCGAGTGATGACTCGCCGGATCGGGCCAAGGGTGCGGTGGAAGAAGCTGATGGTGGGGACGACGCGGTTGGCAATGCGCTCGTTGTTGGAATAGGCGATAGTCTTGGGGATGATTTCACCAAACAGCAGAGTGATGACGAGGGGGAGGCCAACCTGGAGCCACCAGCCAAGGGAGACCCCCTGAAAGAGGGAGGAGGCGATGTTTTGAATGAGAATGTTGGCGAGCACGTTGAGCATGAGGATGGTGACAAGGAGCTCGCGAGGGCTAGAGAGGAGGCGGGCAATCAGCTTGTGGCGGGGATTACTGTGTCTCCGGTAGGCGCGCACCTTCATGCTAGAGAGGGAGAAGAGGGCGGTCTCAGAGCCGGAGAGAAACCCGGAGCAGAGGGTGAAGAGGATCAGTGACATGACGAGCGCGATGGTCATGACCTTTCCTCAAAATAGATTTTTGTTTGTCCTTCAGGGACGACGCCCAGCTGCTCCATCAGCACCATCTCAATCCAGGCGGGGTCGCTCTGGCTTTGCAGCCGCCGCTCGAGATCGTCATGTTCGATCTCGAGCTGGGTGACTGTCTCTTCTCGTGTGGCGATCTGCTCTTCGAGTCGTTGCTGACGGCGGTCCTGTCTTCTGGTGGAGTAGTCGTAGACGCCATAGCAGAGCAGGGCGAAGAGCCACACCCACCACGAACGGACA
The DNA here is from genome assembly GCA_963739345.1 of uncultured Verrucomicrobiae bacterium. Taxonomy (GTDB): domain Bacteria; phylum Chlamydiota; class Chlamydiia; order Chlamydiales; family JAFEGQ01; genus CAVUAA01. The sequence goes on from CAVUAA010000001.1 coordinate 334,291, forward strand.
AACAATTGCTCGAAAAATCTCTTGCGCATCAAATCCTGGGAATGGTGATGCCCTGCTGTCCCATGTACTTACCCGATCGGTCAGCATAAGAGACTTGTGGGCGCTCGGCACCTTCGAAGAAGATCACCTGGCAGATCCCTTCGTTTGCGTAAATTTTTGCGGGAAGCGGAGTGGTATTGGAGATCTCGAGGGTGACGTGTCCTTCCCAGCCCGGCTCGAGGGGGGTGACGTTGCAGATGATGCCACATCTAGCGTAGGTCGATTTGCCGAGGCAGATGGTCATGACGTCGCCGGGGATGCGGAGATATTCCACGCTGCGAGCGAGGGCGAATGAGTTGGGGGGGATGATACACTCGTCGGTCTCGATGTCGACGAAGGCGTCTTCGCTAAAATTTTTCGGGTCGACGATGGCGTTGTAGACCGGAGTGAAAATTTTAAACTCTCGAGCGACGCGGAGGTCGTAGCCGTAGCTCGACACCCCATAGCTAATGGCTCGCTTGGTTTTGCCATCGCCAAGCTTCCACACCTGCCCCTCTTCAAACGGCTCGATCATTCCGTTTATTGCTTGCTCACGAATCCAACGATCTGATTTGACGGCCATTGCTCCACTCCAGTTTTCTCAAAGCGTATAATAGGTTGGGCCATTCTTGCCAACAATGACTGTCGGCGCCTACACTTTGGCAATTTTTTATGGCTCGAGAAACTTGGAAATCACGACTAGGATTTGTTTTTGCGGGTGTTGGCTCGGCGGTTGGCCTTGTCAACATTTGGCGCTTCCCCTACGTGGTGCAGGAAAATGGGGGCGGCGCCTTCATTCTGATCTACATTGGGTTTTTGCTGTTGATCGGCTACCCGGTGCTAGTCTCTGAGGTGTTGATCGGAAGGACGACGGGTCACGGGCCGGCGGGAGCGTTCAAAGGAAAATTTTGGAACGCTTCTGGCAAGGGAATCGTTCTAACAGGTTTTCTTGTCAGTTCGTTCTACAGCGTGGTGGCCGGTTGGATCATCGGTTATCTTGTGAAGGCGGTGACGAGCGGCTTTGGGGGGGTGAGAACGGTCGCCGAGGCAGATGCTCTGTTTCAGACCAATATTGGTTCGTGGTGGTGGTGCATTGGTTATCATCTGCTCTTTATGGTTCTCGCGGCCGCGGTGTTGGATCGGGGAGTGCGGAAGGGGATTGAGCTGCTCAACAAGTGGCTGATGCCCATCTTGGTGGCGCTGTTGGTCGTGATCATGATCCGGGGATTGATGCTCGTAGGAGGCGCTAGGGCGATGGGCTCGCTGCTGGCCCCCGATTGGGGCTTGATCACGCCGATGGCGGTTTTGACGGCGCTCGGTCATGCGTTTTTCACTTTGAGTTTGGGACAGGGGACGATGATCACCTACGGCAGCTACCTCGGCAAAGGAGCCAACCTGCCGACTTCCTGCGCGCCGATTGTGATTTTTGACACGGTAGTTTCGTTGCTGGCGGGAATTGCGGTGTTGTCGATTGTCTTTGCGGCCGGGGCCAGTTCGACCGAAGGGTTTGGGCTGCTGTTTGCGACGTTGCCCACTGTGTTTGCGACGATTCCAGGAGGAGCGCTGCTGGGGATCTTTTTCTTCTTGCTGGTGCTGATGGCGGCGCTCACGTCGCAGACGTCTGCGATGGAGCCGGCGATCACGGCTCTGATCGATGAGCGGGGATGGAAGCGGCACTGGGCGGTGGCGGCGGTTGCTGGAGGGGCATTTTTGGTTGGCGTCCCCAGTGCGCTGTCTTTCAATGTTTGGTCGGGAACGCACATCTTCGACTTTGTCGCGTTTATTACGATGGACGTATTGATCCCGCTCGGCGGTTTGATTGCAGTCCTCTATGTGGGATGGGTGTGGGGGTTCAACAAGGCGTTTCCTCACCTCTATGGCGACACTCTGAAGCCCCATCGGGTGCTGCACGACTATCTCGCCGTTTGTGTCCGTTTCGTGGCCCCCGTGTTGATTGCAGTCATCTTGGTCATGTCACTCTTGAAAAGATGAGCTGATTAGTGGTATCACATGGGGCATGTCCGAGAGGTTGATCGACTCCCAATTACAGAGTAGTGACGAGGCTTTTGAAATGCCTCTCCGTCCGCAGTCGCTTGGCGAATTCGTGGGACAGCGAAGCGTCTGTGATCGGCTCGAGGTGTTGCTGGGTGCCGCAAAAATGCGGGGCGATCCGCTCGGCCACTGCCTGTTTTCTGGGCCGCCCGGTTTGGGGAAGACGACGCTTGCCAATATTTTGGCGCGTGAAATGGGCGTCAATGTGGTGGTGACCTCGGGAGCGGTGATAGAGAAGCCGGGCGACCTAGCCGGCGTGTTGACCAATCTGGGCCGTGGAGATTTACTTTTCATCGACGAGATTCATCGTCTACCAAGTGCCGTCGAGGAGTATTTGTATCCTGCGATGGAGGATTTTGTTCTCGATCTGGTGATCGACAGCGGGCCGGCTGCTCGGTCGGTACAGGTAACGCTTGAGAGATTTTCGTTGGTGGGTGCGACCACCCGTTCAGGGCAACTCTCGGGGCCGATGCGGTCCAGATTTGGCATAAGTTGCCGATTGGACTACTATTCTGCCGACACGTTGTGTAAGATCATACGCCGGTCAGCGGTGCTGCTGGGGATGGAGCTGGGCGATGAGGCGGCGCTTGAGCTGGCACATCGGTCTCGAGGGACGCCACGCATCGCCAACAACCTCCTCCGTTGGGTGCGCGACTTCTCAGCGATGCGGGCAGGGGGACGGCTTGACCGGGAAATTGTTCGAGCAGCGCTCGACATGTTAGAGATCGACCAGATCGGTCTCGATGAGATGGATAAGAAAATTCTGGGTGTGATCATGCAGCAGCATGATGGGGGCCCAGTCGGTTTAAACACGATCGCGGTGGCGATTGGAGAAGACAAAGGGACGATCGAAGAGGTGTACGAGCCTTATCTCATCATGCGAGGACTTCTTAGGCGAACACCGCGCGGGCGTGAGGCGACCGCAATGGCATATGAACATTTAAAGGGAGAGAGAGATGCTTAAAGGCATACTTGTGGCACTAGTGATGGCAACCACCGCAGTTTCTGCGGCTGACAAAGAGGTCGAGACGATCCGAGTATTAGTCGCGGACGCCGTTCCCAACCCGCAAGTGGAGGTGACCGGCGGCTACCGCCTCTTTAACCCCGCGACGCAAAAGTTCATCGGCTCATCTCTCAAAGGGCGCCGCTCCCGCGTAGAGGCTCTGCAGACCGGTCTGAGATGGGGTGAGGAATATCCCGCCGTCTATCAGATTAGCATCTTGCCCCGTCGCGAAGGTAACACGACCATCGTCAACGGCATTCAGTATCAGGGGAACATCCACCTCTATCAGGTTGACGGGCGAGTGAGCATTGTCAACGAGATTCCGGTGGAAGACTACCTCCGTTTTACTCTCACTGAGAAGTTCGCTGAGCCGCGGAGCGCAGAAGTGATGGCAGCGGTTGCGATCGCAGCTCGCACCTCCGCAATGCATCAGGTGGATGAGCACTGGGGCGATCTGTGGGACGTCCGCGCAGAGTCGGTTCATTACCGCGGCGGCCTCGCCAGCTCGGCTAGCGGCGCCGTCGATCAGGCAGTCACCGACACGCAGTACATGATCCTCACTGTCGGCGACCGTCCCGGCCACACCTTCCCAGCTGTTTGGACCGAAGACTGTGCTGGCCGCACGGCTCCCTACGGCCTCATGTTCGGCAACAATGGAAAAGATCTTGAAACGGTCGCAGCTCCCCTCGCCCTTCAGCACCGCGACGCCGCCGCTTGGCGCCTAGCCGTTTCCAAGGAGTCGCTTGCTCGCGCCGCCCGTCTTGAGACCATTACCAACATGCAGCTTCTTGCTGATGGCGAGACCAAGAAGGTCTATGCTATCCGTCTCACCGATGGGAAAGGCGTTCAGGAGATCTCCTTCTTCCGCCTTCAGGCTGCCCTCGGCTCCGATAAGTTGAAGAGTTCCGACTTCACTGCTGAGATGAATCAGGGACAGATTGTCTTCCGCGGCTATGGCGAAGGGCATGGCGTCGGTCTTTGCCTTTTCAGTGCGCAGAAGATGGCTCGTGACGGCTCTAACGCCGCCGAAATCCTCGCCGCCTTCTACCCCAATGCCAAGCTGCAGATCACTCGTGAGAGCATCACCAGATCGGCCGGCTTCTTCGGCCGCAAGCCAGCCATCTATGGCTTCCACATGAACACAAGTCGCCTGTAGGAGGCCGAAATAGAGATGCTTAGGTTGTGCTGATTTGATTTTCCGTTTCGGTTACAATGGCTTGCACAGAAAAAAATAGGAGGTCTGTAATGAAACAAGCACCTCTCGAAAGAAACGAAATATTGAAAATTAGTGACTCTTTTTGAAGAACGGGGTAACGCCTCGTGTATGGTAAGGCGGTCAATATGGACTCGCTTCAGCCTGCTGCTATTCCACAAGTTGTTATAGCTGCGTATTTTGATCCTTCTTGCCGTCTCCCGTGTCGTCATCTGCCTAAGGGATTCGATTTGCGTTATTGGACTGGTTAGTGAAGCTGATAAACTCGCCTGAGATCATCCGCTCACTGCCAAGGAATTACATGCCTTTTACGAAAACTAGCCATAAGGGAAGGGGGCAAAAGCCCCTTCGTGCCAACGACCGATCACCTCCTTTACCAATACCTGTTCTCTAAAGGTTGTGAATGCCGGCAGAGGGTTGCACGGAGCTAAGAGTTCGTGCCTTCGCCGCGTTCTACCCTGGTGCTAAGCTTCAGATCACCCGTGATCCCAGCGCCAAGCGTCAGACAAGCCGCTTCCACATGCATGCTAGTGACCCCTAGTGATCTGAAACAGAGAGGCTTCAGTTTCCTTGATCTGAATCCCTGCTTCGGCTAAAATAGCTGACCGAATTAGGGAGGTTTTGCAATGGCAGATTTGTTGTCGAGAGTATTTAATAGAGATCTTGCCCCACAGATCTTTGGTCATTTGGGCGAAGCGGATCGTGACAGCTGTCGAGTTGTCTGTAAGACATGGAAAAAGTTGATCGACCTTAGTTTTCCGATTGTTATTGCGCACAACGGTACGCAGGAGGAGGGTCAACGGATTGATGCCCGACTGGTACACCACCTCGCATTCCGACGGCTGGGAGACACCCGATTTGACCCTGATGCCCAATTGAACGGACCCATAACCTTTTGCTTGCACCCGCCAAGTGTCGCCAGAGTCGAGTGTGTGTGGCGAACGGAGCACCACACCTGGTTAGGATCGGCACTCAAGGATCACTATTTGAGAGCAACTAAAGACTATATGACGTCACAAGCAGAAAAACGCCGTCAATGGCTCCTTTTGCGTTCGGCGTACTCGATGAGTGCCGGTGGCGGAGGTTCTCCCCCTCCCTTCGATTTGGGGGCGCTATTTAGGGAGAGACAACCCCAGTTGGTGGAGATGAATCTGAAGCTCTTGTCGGCAGGGTGGTTCACATGTGAGCGGGACAGATTTCCTTTTTCTCTCGGTGGCGGAGGGGGAGGCCTACGTCTCCTCAATTTGGAGTCATCGCTCCTGAAGATTGACTTCGCCGAGCTTCGGCACAAGGTGTCAGAGCCAAGGAAGAAATCATGGTGGTGGCTGGTGGGCGCTGCGCTGGCCTGTCTTGCAGTAGCGGCGCTGTGGTATGGCTGCCGGGCTTGGAAAAGACCGAAGGTTGCCACTGGAATGACTGGCCAGGGATTGGTCACATCGGCGCTTACGTTGTCGGACGGGAAAAAGGTGCGTGACATGGTTTTTGCAAAGTAAGTCATAGAGGGAACGAGGGAGTCGGACAGACGAGCGTCGCCGCGATCTGTGCGATGTCCATGTTGATCAAGTGGACGAGCTGCCCGTTTGGAGATTATCACCAACATCCAGCTTCTTGCCGATGCCGAAACCACGAACATCTACGCCGTCTGTCTTACTGATGGGATGGCGTCCAGAAATTCTCCTTCGTCCGCCTCCAGAAGGCCCTCGGCCCCGATAGGTTAAAGAGCTCTGACTTCACCGCTGAGATGAATTAGGGACAGATGATCCTCCGTGGCTATGGTGAAGGGCATGGCGCTGGCCTCGGCCTTTCCAATACGCGGGAGTTGGTAGGATTTTTTTTCTTACGAGGTCTTTGCATTGACTTAGGGGCGTACATTGCCCCATTATGCTTGGGCAATTCAAGATAGGTGCTGGGGTTTGGATTCTTTTGAAATTTTAGAGCCGTTTACAAATCTTGACGAGGCTAGGCGTACGAAAGCGCCTTACCTCCATCTGGACTCTTCTCAGTTTCATGACCTTAATATTGACGAGTTTGTTCGCGATTTCGCTCATGTGAGGGAAATACGTATTCAGCGATCGCACAGCCATGAAGTTCCGTATCTACTAAGGCTGCCCAATTTAGAAAAATTATTTTTGATAGTAATCTTCATTAATAAAGAGTCGGTGTCTGACATTGCCAGAATCAAAAGCCTGCGTCATCTGCATCTTCATCAATGCGAAAGTATTTTTACCGGTTTTTATGAACTTGTAGTAGCGTCACAGCTAGAGTCACTGTGGTTGGAGGGTTGTGACTATGTCACAGACGAGCGTCTGGAGATCCTTTCGCGATCGAAGACGCTTCGGCAGCTCACGCTGATAAATCCCTACTGCTCGTCAGAGGGTTTGGCGCATCTCGGGGCCCTGACGCAGCTCGAACACCTCACCATCCACGGGGCCGATGTCACTGAGGAGGCGGTCAAACACTGGGGCTCCTTGAAGCGCTTGCACTGTCTAGATATCTTGGAGGGAAAGCTAACTGATGAGTGGTTACGGGTTTTAGCGCAGATTCCGACGCTGACTTGTTTTAGATTTGAGGGGCGTGATCTTCGGTTCACTGAGGCGGGCATCAAGACATATCTTATGCGTTTTCAGCAGCTAGAGGAGATCAAGCTTGCGACATTCGATTACAGGCTTAACAACCACTGTTTGGAATATTTAGGTCAGCTCCCTAACCTAAAGAGGCTCAGTTTTCATCGCGCGCATTTCTCGTGGGAGGGCATGGGGGCATTGGCGCAATTGCAGCATCTTGACGAGCTATATCTAGACTTTAGCGATTTGGGCATGCCTTTTTCTCCTCCCGCTCGGGAAATGGTCGCCTCCGACATTTCACAGTTCCCGGGTGTGCGGTCCCTTCGCATGTGTATCAACGGGGTAACAGACGATGGGTTATCTGGATTGTTTTCATTACGTCTCCTTGAGGAGCTCGACCTTTCACATGCTAAGGTGACTTCCGGGGGTTTGCAGGTGCTTAAGCACCTAACTCATCTTCGTAGCCTGGATTTGAGTCGCTGTGAGGGCGTCGATGATGAGGTGCTGGCATGCCTGGCCGGCATGAAGGAACTAACCCATTTACGTTTGGAAGGCTGTGACCAACTCACTGATGAGGGCCTTCAGCATTTGGCAGGGCTTGGGAAGCTTGAGTATTTGAATCTAAAGAACTGTATACAAATCACTGATCGTGGCATCTCTCATCTCGCCGAGCTACCCCGATTAAAGTATTTGAACCTGACATTGTGTAGCCAGATTTCTGACATCGCCCTCTCCTATTTGTCTAATGCTCGAGATTTGGTGGAGTTTTTTATTTACAAGTGTCAGATAGTTACCGATGCTGGAATGAGTTGCCTGTACGGATGCAGGCAGCTAAGATACCTTGATATCCTTCATTGCACGAAGATCTCTTCCGCCTGCAAATCAAAGCTCGAGGAGAACAATCCTGGGATTTACGTCCGGGGATAGGTCATCGGAGCACGGGCGTAGTCCGTTACTTGCTCTGAATTTACGCTGCCTTTATGTTTGACGGGCAGTGAGGGAGGTCCGATGACCCAGATTGCTACCCTGACTCGGCTTAAGGGCTAGCGAAGTGGTTCAGATACGACCGGAACGCCGACGGCAAGGGTACTCCCTTGCCGAGAAGTTCCGGGAAGTAGATGGGCCGCTGCAGCAGCCCTTAAGCCGAGCCAATTTTCTTAAGTGACTCGAGAGAGACTGTAGGCCAGGATAGCACTCATGATCCGGATGGAAAATCCAAGTGCAGTGGAGGCTCGAATGCTACGAGGTAGCAGTCCCGTGATGCAGCTAAACGCTGTCTCCACGATTTGTCTTCGACTACTAATCGCCTTCTCTGCCTCTTCCGTTCGCTTTCTTGTCGAATTCGGATGCTTTCTTCTGGCGAGAAGCTCGATGGAAGAATCCTCTGCAAGAACGTCTTCGAGGTCATAGCAATTGTAGGCTCCGTCAGCATAGAGCTTCGATTGTGGTGGGAGATCAAGCTCCATCTTCCATAAGACAGCAACGTCATTTCTGCATGCTGGCTCCATCGCCACCTCAACTGGTTCTCCCGCACATGTCACAACCATATGAACCTTAATGCCGCAGAAATATTTCTGTTTCGACGGAGCGTAGCCGATGTATTCCTTGCCGAGGAAGAACTTTCGTCGATCAATCCGCTGCTTCTTGCAGCACTCCACTGGAAAACTGTCCACAGCGTACTCAGACGAGGAGTTAGTCTTCCTGAATATCAGAGCTAGAAAGCGAAATACTGCCGTCCATATTGGCCATGGAATTTTGTGCAGACGACGATTGAGCCGGCTCTCACTCAAAAGATTGGGGAAGTAGCGAGATTGGCGGCAAAACCAGCAGGTTTTGCGATGGTTCCCACCAAATAGTTGCCCGGACATGATCGAGAACGTGATGATTTCAGCTGTGCTCATTCGAGCTTGCCGGTCATCTTCAAATCCCATAGCTTTAATGACTTCATCGCAAACGACGTAGGTGATAATGATTTGCATGTCCATGTGCCTTCTCCTTTTTGGGGCATTCAAAAAGAAAAAATATACACGGTTTACCACAGGACTTCAGTGTTGCACTCATCTGCCGCGTATCAGCTCTTGGCAAGGGAGTACCCTTGCCGGCGAGCTGCTACGCGACATCTAAGCACAACACTGAAGTCCTGTGGCAAATCAGGGTAGCAATCTGGGTCGATGGAGTCTTACGCATCATCGTCAAATTCGACGTCTCAGTCAGTCAGGCAGTGGGCATTAAAAGGTAGAGCAAGAGCTTCATCCAAAAGTCCTCTTGATGCAAAGAAATTGTTCCACATCATTCGCGGGCTAGAACCTCTTACCCACCCTTATCTTGACAAGTCTGGTAGGCGCATTCAGCTTTGGAATGCACCCGAGTATGGGCTGATCGGATCGGTTGTGAATGAGGAGGGAACCTTACGGCTGATTCCAGGTGCGCGAATTAGGAATCCGCTAGCCCCAGTAGGGGATCCGATTTCACTTTTCAACAAGCTTAAACAATTGACGTGTGGTCAGTGGGATCTCGTGTGGGATACGCACCGCCGGATGCTCTTCATTTGGCCGTACCTCGTTGCTGCTGGTGGTAGCAAGGGTGGTGAGTCTCCCCCTCCTCCTAGACGGGGTTTCATGCGGTTTATGACTCACGCACGACTCAAGTATCTCCTAGAGAACAAAACGGTAAACAAGGACGGTACTGGAGGCAGGAGGTATCGCCAAGATTCGGGTGATCCAAACCGTTGGGATTCCAGATTTTTTTCCTGGCATCTGGACCGCAAGGGCGAAGGTAACAATCCACACGAGCCTACTCATACAGATAACAGACTTGTCAACGACGGCCTGAAATACAGAGAGCGGGCAAAGAATGATCGGCAGCAGGCAGAGACGCAGTACAAACAAGATATAGCCAGTCTGGATGCTCGACGGGACCGGGGAGAGTTATCAAGGCGCGAGCACAAAATAGCGAAGTACGATCGGGAGCTAGCTTTCAAAAACAGTGGCATGGCGCCGCGCCCAAAGTCGGAGCACAATCAGAAGCACCGGTGGCTCTATGAAGAAAGAACCTACAAGGTGCTATTGACAAAAGACCATATCAAGACCACCAAGCTGTTTCATCAGGTGTTGCAGCAGACGCGGTTGGTGAAGTCGTACAACTCGAATCATCAGCACAACCCGATGGGGGAGAAGGGGGGACCGCAAGGAAAGCCTGGCGGGGTGGCGTGTAGTGAAGCGTATTTGGAAGGGTTGTTCGATGGGCCGGAAGGGTTGTTGGACATGGAGCACTTCTTTGTGCTGCCTCAAGTAGAGGGGGGGGAGGTACCGTTCTCTAATCAGCAGTTAAAGCAGATTTTGCGTGAGCTGGCGATTGGGGTCTACACCCACAGCACGGTGCCCTTCTTCAGTTTGCACTTCAATCAGGATTCGGATTTGTTTCCGGTGATTCACCCGGTGTATGAAAATACGCTGGTCGGGCGGGTGATTGGGATGCTCGACTACATGATGAAAGGATATCTCAATGGGGGCGTGTTTGAGGAGGAGTTCATCGATGGGTGGCGGGAGCAGGCGGATTGGAAGGCTAAGGAAGGGTCAGCATTAGAGAGACTGATTGATTTTCAGGTCTATTCCGCAAAGCATCTCAAAGGGAATGATCGTTCATATCGTTCGTTGCGTAGTTTGCAGGAGGTTCTAAGGCGGCCGGAATGGTTGGAATCACTCGATCCTGTGCTGAAGCGTGCCGTAAAAGCGCTAAATGCATTGGGGGCCGATCTTCCCATCGAATCTAGTACGCTTAGCGACTTCTCGGGTTTCCGCAACTCATTCCGCATTATCGCCAAGCAAGAGAGGGTGGAGAAGGCGGGGAGTGCTCTGCTGATTGGGACCGACTTTGATGTGGAGTATACGATCGAGCCATCTCCGGAATATGAAGAAGCATACGAGGAGTACTTGCGGAAGACGGGAAGCCCTCCGCCGGGATATAGCCGCTTGATTGCCAGTTGTGACTTGATGAAGGAGCGGATTCGCAACCACATGGTCAAGATGCCGATGTGTCGGGAATATTTCTCTATGCTCGGGGTGATCAACTTCTTTGCTAGCTATTTCTCCACGCTGAAGAAGCATCGAAAGATTCCAGTTTTGCCGGCTGTGGAGCTAGGCGAGGTGAAGGGGAGCCCGACGTTGTTCCCCCACCTTCCGATTGGTACCAAGACAGCTGAAATGCCGCGCATCAACAGGGCAAAGGCGTGGCAAAGCTTTGTGAAGGGGACTTCTCGTGGAGACCTCATCGCGGGGCTGATGGCTCTTGCGGTAGAGGCTGCGGAGGCGGACGATGATGCATTTAATCCAAAGGATTGGAAGCCACCGGAGCGTAAGAAACTGGTGGCGGAATGTGCGCGTGAGTTTCGTGCTAGCACCATGCAGCTTGCTACTCCGCCCTTTCGTCGGATGCTGGCAAACTCTCCGATTGAGGATGCATTTCCTAGCGGTTCAACTCAAGCCTTAGAACATGCTGCATCTAAGATTTGGCACTCAATACGTCTTTTAAAGGGAATTCTGGGCAGTCGTCAGGGGATTAGAGGGTTTGTGGATGAGAGGATCGAGCTAATTGGGGCGCAGTGGCCCAACAAGACCCAGTCGCTTTATTCCGCTGATGATAGGCGAGAGCACGATGTCCCCGACCTTAAGATTAATCCTAGTGCAGCATGGGACACCGCGAGTAATAAAGCCGGTGACCGGCTAAGCGTCTATCTGGTCACGGTCGCTCGGTGGGCGATGGGCGACAGTGCCAAGAAATTTGATCCGGGCGGCTGGCGAAGCGACGACAAAGACGCTTTCATCAACCGATATGCTGAGGCAATGACGGATAGCGTGATCAGTCTGACCAGCTCTTCAGTGAGGAGGGGAATTGCTCGTTATAAGCTTCTTGACAGTCTAAAGAAGACTGCAAAAATGAGAGTGATTGCGATCGCAGAACAGGTTTGGGTTTCTATCCGAATGCTAAAAGAGCGCTTGCACACAGCGAAGGGGCGAGAAGAGCTGGTCATCGGGATGCTAGACCTGATGGGCAAGGAAGTGTTCGAGTACAAAAATGCCGAGTTGTTTGTTGGGGAGCAGCCCTTTGTCTCTTCGGTCTCTAAGATTTATACAGAGATGAGTAGTGCGGAGGTTAGTCATGGCAAGCGGGTCGTCGGGGGCTGTGGGTTGCGCCTAGAAACAAAGGCGGTTGAGAAGACGCAAAGGGTCTCGAAGATGTGGGCCGACAACTGGTCGCGGCTGGCAGGGGCATTGCCCGAGTCGTGGCAGACGTGTACAGATGGGGAGGGAAGTCCGATCGGCGCGGGCTTCAGGCTACTGCTAGAGGATGTGCCGGCATGGCTCAATGATGACTATGGGTGGATGGAATCCATGCTTCTTGTCTCCAAGGGTGAAAACGGCGAGACTATCGCGCTGCGGAATGAACTCGAGGCGGCGATTCAAGCCGGAGATAAGGAGAGGTTTGACGAGCTCATCCAGTCGAATAAGGAGGCGGTGATTGCCACTCGCGACCGCTATCGCCGCTCTCTTGTGCATCTAGCGGCTGGAGCTGCCGACAACCACTTCCTCGAGCAATTGCTGGCCATGGGATTGGCGGCTGATGAGGTGGATATCTATGGCTATTTGCCGATCCACTACGCCGCCATGAGCGGTGCGGTGGATCCTCTAAAGAGGCTACTTAAGATCAACCGGCAGGGGTTTGGTAAGGCGCAGAGTCATATGGGTGTCACGCCGTTGATGGCTGCCATTGTGCATGGTCAGGTCGATGCTGTGAAGGTTCTGATTGAGCTTGACAGTGACGGGCGCACTCTGGTCACCGGCTACAACGCGTTGCACTGTGCTCTGCATCAGGGCAACCGCAAGATCATCGAGCAGGTGCTCAGCCAGGGATGGAGTCTAGAGCAGCTCAATGAGAGGAGTGAGGAGGGGGGGACACCATTCATGCTCGCCTGTGAACTTGATGATCCAGAGCTTGTGAAAATGCTCCTGCGGAAGGGGGCTGACCCAACGGTGAAGAGGCACGATGGGGTAACGGCGCTAGAAACTGCCATTTTAAGAGATTGCCTGCCCGTGATGGAGGTTCTGATAGGTAAAGGTGGCGTTGATGACCACGCGATCTTGACGGGGGCAAAACAGGGCTCGGCAAAGGTGGTGCAGCGCCTGATTGCGCTGCCGAAGTTCTATCGGTACCGTAACGCAGCTGAGGACACCGCGTTGATTGTAGCCCTTAGAGCGGGCAATTTTGAGGCGGTACGGGTGATCATCGACCACTGTAAGAGCGTCGCTTACTTCAAGACTGAAAACAGGCAGAAAGAGACAGCTTGGAGTTTGGCGGCCGGGCTTGGTTCTTGGGAGTTAATTGAGGCTCTACACAAGAAGGGGGCAGGGGGACAGACTGAGCCCCTGTTGAAGATGGACTATCACCCGTTGCTTCAGGAGATCATTGAAGGGGAAATGTTGTCTGCAGAGCAGCTAGCCGGGTATTTGTCGGTGGCAGTCGAGTGTGGTAACTGCCTGGCGATCTCTCGAGTGCTCGTCCCCCGGGGGGCTAAGCTCAGTGAGTTTAAGGGAAAGAATGAGTGGACGCTTCTTCATTATCTCGCCAAGGCGGATGGGATTGGTCTCCTCAAGCGGAGGGTATTGACTCATGGCGACAGCCCACTCAGTCCGTTTAGAGATCGAGGGGAGAAGAAGACGCTTCCCTTTTTGGCGGCAGAGCATGGCAGCCTTCGGGTGCTGAGGTTCCTGCTCAAGGAAATCAAGAAGCGAGGATATTCGCTTAAGACGCATTGTGGCGATCGTCACCTCTTTTATGCGGTGCTTGAGACGTGCGATCGGGGCTTGTGTGAGTGGATGCTGGAGCAGTACGAAGGGCTTGCTTCTATTGCGCTGGATGAGGGGAAAACCTTGCCAGCACACGTCGCCGCTTCAAGGGGTTCCGTGGGGCTACTTGAGATGCTTTACAAAGCCAACGGTGATCTGTGCGCGGTTGATCGGGTGGGGATGACTCCTTTGGACTATGCCATGAGGCTTGGTAGCGAGGAGACTGTCACCTATCTTCTCAAAACGGCGAAGGTGCCGTTAACGGTAGAGTGTCTCTGCTTGGCAGCGAGGACGGGGAAGCGCAAACTGTTGCCTGAGGACCTACCCGTTAAGCTGTTAGACGAGGCGCTGATTCGGGCGATCGAGCGATATGATCAGACTGCGGCTGAGCAGCTGATCGCCTGGGGCGCTAGCTGGGGTGCGGCTCTCGGAGCTGCGGCGGAAACGGGGCAGTCTGCCTTGCTGAGGGTGCTGCTCGATGGTTTGGACCTCAAAGAGTATGAGAAGGAGATGATCAACGCGTTGGGCCGGGCCACAGAAGGCGGGTTCCCCGGCTGTGTGGCGTTGCTTGAGAAGGTGTCCAAAGGGAAAGGGGAGGAAAGCGAAACGTCGCTTGATGTGCTGTTGCAAGAGAAGGCCTCCTTGGATCGGATCGAGAAGTTGCCACCCAACAAGCGCACAGCGATCGAGCTGGTGGGGCAGAAGCTCTATGGAACACCACTGCAGCTGATGGTTGATTTAGGCCTTACTACCGAGAAGCTTAGCGCGATCAAGGCGTTGGTTGCGATAAAGGCATTCGATCCCAACCTGGTGAATGGGCGTGGCGAGACACATGCACATCTGTTATGCGAACTGGATATTGACGTGACTGCGATTCCAGGAGTTGATCTGGAGGCGAGAAACGGCCGGGGAGAGTCATTGCTTCACATCGCGGCGAGTGAGGCCGGTTCGTGGGTTTTGCGAAAACTGGTGAAGGCGGTGGGGAAAGAGGGGCTTGAATGGAGGGATCACAATGGGATGACTCCTCTTGGCTCTGCAATCATCGCTGGGAAAGATGAGAACGTAAAAATCCTTCTAGAAGCGGGTGCCGATCCTAACGCGTGCGACTATCAACTGTGCTCACCGCTATCCTATGCAGTGAAGAAGGAACGGCTTTCGCTGATCAAGGCGCTAGTAGAGGCGGGTGCGGACCTCAACCGGAGATGTACCTCACTAAGGGTCACACCATTGCAGCTGTCGGTGGGGCTTCCGCCTGAGATTGCGCGAACATTGTTTGCGCACGGTGCCAGTTGTAGGGCGGTAGCGGATGACGGGACACATTTGGTCCATTGCGCGGCCCAGGAAGGAGACTTGCAGCTTCTCCGGCTGCTGCACGCCAAGGGTGTTTCGCTCTCCCTGCGCAACAAGGATGGTGTTGCGCCGATCCACATGGCAGCGAGTGCGGGAAAGGTGGAGGTGTTGGAGGAGATTCTCAAATATGAAAAAGAGATGGTTGACGATCCCCTCAACTCCGTAAACGACAAGCGCGATCGGAAAGAGAACCCATTTGGTCAGGCGACTCCATTGCTTTTGGGCGCCCGCTCAACTCAGGGTACCCGAGTGGTAGATACCCTCTTGCGTCATGGCGCCAATGTTGAAGCGACTACAGAAGACAACGGCAGTGTGTATCGGTTTGCCGGGATGAGCCGGGCAGCCACTAGTATCCTACCCTTACTCGATCCCTACCGTATTTCCCAGGATCCTTTAAAACTATCAGAAGCGATGGTGACAGCCATCGCAACAGATAATGTGGATGCAATGGCTATCCTATTCGAGCGGGGGTTGCCGGTCGGCATTGACCTCGGTGGGGCGACCCCGATTCAAGTCGCCTCAATGCAAGGGGCATTGCAGTGCACTCAATGGCTCTTGGATGCGGGCGCCAATCCCTGGGCGGACTGCCGTGAGGGGGATAACGCCTTAGAGTTGGCTGCGGCGAATCGGTCGGATGAGCAGTTTAGGTTGCTCCTCGAGTACACAGAGGTGCCCAATGATTGGACAAACAGCCGTGGGCGTTCTCTACTCCACGCTGCAGCGGAAGCCGGTAACATTCGGCACGTGGCAGTGTTGCTCCTGTCGGGAATGTCGATCGATGGGCGGGATTGGCAGGGGCGGACGGCTCTTCATCGCGCGGCGCGGCTGAAGCGATCGAAGATGGTCCGCTTCCTCTTGGCTTGTGGTGCAGATCCCACGGCGGAAAATGAGAAGGGTAAAAGTCCAAGAGAGCTTGTCGATCCGGAGGACCAAAAGACCCTTGCGGTCTTTGATGGCCTGCATGATGTAGTCAATATTCCGGGCGATACTCCCATTCATCGGGCGATTCGGTGCCGCGACAAATTGGCAATGATGGTGATGTCCGAGATGCACGATGTCAACGAGGCAAACGATTGGAAGGAGACTCCCCTGCACCTGGCGGCAACCTATGGCTTGACCGAGGTAGTCATTCACCTTCTTCGGTTAGGTGCGGATCCGGAGGTGGTCGATGGCAAGGGGCGAAAGCCTATTGAGCTTGCGGGAAAGATAGAGACGGTTCGGGTGCTCAAGGCAAGCGAGCCTAAAGAAGAAAAATCGGCGTGAGAACGTCCTAATGTGTGAGGGCGATGATGGAAGAAGTCGGACGAGATAACGTAAAGCTTCTCAACGGAGCACTCAAGCACCAGATAGGGCAGCTGAAGGGGGTGAACACATCCGCCCTCACTCCACTGGTGCTATCGGAGCTAGAGGCGAAGACGCTTGATGCGTCGCGGATCATCAATGCTATCGGTGAGGGGGCCAAGTTACCGAGCCAGCTGGTGGGAATTGGTCGTGAAAAGCGATGCGAGATGCTCCGAGAACTTGACCTGGGATTTGCTAAAGCGGTTCAACGCTACAGGAAGTTACTAGCTGCCGCTATTGCTCATGATAAGAATGCCGGATCCGAGTTGCTAAGCAAGTTGGGGAACAAGGCGGCGTTGGTTGGTGTAGGTACTGGGGCGGTTACCGGAGCCGTGGGAGGGACGGCTGTGTTGACCGAAGTGGTGGTGATTGCTGGCACTGCGTTCCCGCTTCTTTGGGTGGCCGGCGGTGCCTGTGCTCTTGGGTTTTTCGTTTGGAACGCTACTAGAGATGGTGAGAAGAAGGAGCTCGATCGTGATGCGAGTGCAGCGAGGAGAAAATGGTTAAATACTGTCGAGGCCTATGAGAGGATGCGGATAGGCGCGATGGTGAAGGCATGCCAGCTAAAGATCGAGACGTTGACTGAGGATTGCAAAGACATCAAGTTGCCGAATAATGGAAGGGATAAGGAGCGATTGGGGGAGCTTGACCAGCTAACGGCACTCCTAGAAGCTGTGGGGGCGGATAAATGATCGGTCCGTTTGATGGCGCATGGCTTACGAAACTTCCGGTTATAGAGGCCTGCGATCAGGCGTCTTCGGTGGTGAAATGGGCAGCAAATGGGGTGTTCGATCAGATGCTTCCTTGTGCGGAAATGAGTGTTCCTGAGGTCTTAGGCGCGAGCGATCGGATACGCCGTGACGGCATTTGGGTGGGGAGTGGCGGCGACGTTGGTCTGTGCATTTTTCCAGCATCGCAAGGCCGTGAGCTGGCTGATCAAAGCGCCCCTTTTGGGCGCGGTGGGCGGCGGCTGGGTCTACTGGGTTTGTAGTCTCATCAAAAACTACTACGGTAGCAAGGTTACCGATTTCGATAGGGGGATTCGGGAGGACTTTGATGAGCGCGTAGCAGAGGTAGCTGACCTCAAAGGAAGAATCGTCTATTTCGATCAGTTCGTGAGCCAAGATGTGGAACTTGGAAGACGCGTTAAAGTTCTGTGGGAGGCAGATAGGAAAAAAGGCCTACTGGATGAGGAGGATGAGGCTCGACTATTCGCTTTAGACGCTCCCGTCGATCACCTCACCCCTCCCGAGGGCATCAAAGATGTGATCGAGGTAACGCGATTGCTCGGATATCGCTCTGCCGATTTGGAATGGGCACTATGGTATCGCATGGACCTCGTACTGGGCGATCGGGAATTGCGAGAGCGGTTTGAGCTTAAGATGCGGGAGAGAGACAAGTTAATGGAGGAAGTGTGAGTGGAGTCGCTCGGCACTGCTGACTACCAGCTTAAAACGTTTCTTACCACATCGCAGCAGCGGGCGTTTTACCGGCTTGATCGGAGACTGCAGTCGAGGCTGAGAAGCAGGCTCTCTGTGAGCCGCGGTGATGCGGCGATTCGCACGGTAAGGCGGGTTGCTGATCTATGCGCAAAATGTCGTGCCGATTTACAGGTGGCTGCAGATCGGTTTTTTCTTGTCGTTTTGGAGAAAGGGGGGACGAAGCCAACGAGCTTCTGGCTCGAGTTGTTGAGATAGGCAAGATTAATGGGGTCAACGCCTTTTTGAGTGCGCTTCGACGCTCAAGAAGACGTGGTATCCCTTTGCGGAGCTCTCTAAAATCGCCTCGGCATTTTCGGCTGTCCCGAACCGGGTGTGGAAAGAGCGCCGAGATTGCTTTCCTCAATATGATCGGGGAGGAAAGGAGAAGTTGGTCGAGTTAGCAGGTCGGAAGAAAGACCTTAAAGCCAAGATGCGACCGGCCCGCTATCTCTCTTTTTATAAGCAGGAAGACGAGCTTCTGCAATATCTGAAAGCAAAGCCGGAGGGAGAGCGGTTGGATCTCGCAATCTACCGTCAGTGTTTTGCTGGAATTCGGAATAGTTCTCGCTGCCAGCCACTTTCGGAAGCCGAGCGTTGCGGGCTAGCGTGGGTGATTGCAGTTGGCGTCGAATTGCCACACTACGGACTCAAGGATCTGGAAAAGGTGGTGAAGTCGGCCTGTGCTTTGCGAGCGGAGGAGGGTGAAGGGAGGCTGGTCGACTTTTGTGGGGCGCCAAGCTGGAAAGAACCGGTCTCTTTGCGCGACTGCGCGCGGGCCCTCGATCTTTTGACGACATTCTTTGAGAACGGTGAGCAGTGGAGTGAGGTAGATCATCTCTTTGACCAGTTTTACAACGGAAAGCACTCGTTGGAGGACTTGGTCGAGGCGTTAGTGAAAATGCAAGTGGTAGATGAGAAGCTGCACTTGCGTGATGCGTCGGCTGTGAAGAAGCTGCTCGAGGGGCTTCATAAAGAGGATTTTCCGCTAACCGACAAACAGATCGAGCAGCTTGGAGAGTTTTACGAGCGAGTAGATGAGTATTATCGGAAGTGGGCGGACTGCTCGATGGCAGAGTGGGTTCGCATGGCGTCGCAAATCCGCACGGAGAGCGATGGGATTGATACGGACAAAACGCTACAGCTAGTCGCGATAGCCAAGCACGTGATGCGGATTCAGTTCAAGATTACGCTTCACCCTACGCAGATATGCACCGTGCTGGGCAAATTGCTGTCGGGTAATCGGACAGGCTGTTTGGCACAGGTGAAGACGGGGGAGGGTAAGTCGTATATCGTCACTCTCTTGGCGTTTGTGTTGAGCATGCAAAATCTTGGAGTGCACATCGTCTCATCCAACCAGGGGCTTGCAAAAAGAGATCAACAGGATGGTTTCTCCTTCTTTGGCCGTTTTGGGATTTCAACCGGTCATATTTGTGTGAATTTCCCTGAGGCATCCCGGTTCCTGCCAGACATTCTCTATGGGACGGCAACGGACTTTGAGTTCGCCATTATGCGTGAGCTCCTCGATGGATGTTCCCTCTTTAGCGAGTCTCTTGGAAGAGAGAAGCGCTTTGACTGCGTCATCGTCGATGAGGTGGACAACCTGACAATCGACACGATGCTAAACAAGGCGCGGCTGAGTCAAATGGCGGAGGAGTCGTACGAGTGGGTTTACGAGCCTATTTGGCGCTTTATGCAGGGCGAGGCAGTGGACAAATCGGTCAAGGCGTTGCGGATTTTTCTCGAAGGATATCGCAAGGGTTGCTTCAGGGGAAAGGTGCCCTCTCTCACGGACAAGCAACTGATGAACTGGATGCTCAATGCCGTTAAAGCAGGTAAACGCCGTCGCAAAACCGACTACATCATCAAGCCGGGGGAAGATGGGCGTCTTCGCATCGTCATCGTTGATGTGAATAATACGGGTGAGCTTATGGAGAGTTGCCGGTGGGGCGGTGGATTGGAGTTCAAAATCCGAAATAGTTGTTGAGGCCATCAAACATGGCATTCCAGTGCAGAAGGAGGGTATTGTTCCCATTTCGATGTCTCATGCTGTTTTCTATCCGATGTACAAGAAGATTTTCGGCTTGAGCGGAACGGTTGGATCGGAGGATGACCGGGACGAGCTGAAACTGGTCTATGAGTTGTGCGCGTTTGATATGCCAACAAACCTCCCTTGCTTACGGAGGGATGCGCCGGCTCGGACAGTGGCCTCGAAGGAGGAGCTCCATGCTCAGGCTCTGAAGCAAATAGAGGAGTGTCGAGAAGCTGGGCGTCCCATTTTGGTGCTGTGCAGAAGTATCAAAAAGACAGAGGAACTCAAAGAGATCCTGGATAGAAAGGAGATCCCCTGCAAGCTTCTCAATGAAAACCAGAAGGAGAGTGAAAAGGAGGTTTTAGAGGGAGCTGGACTACCGGGGGCGGTGACGATCGCTACCAATGTGGCGGGGCGGGGCACGGACATCAAGCTCAACAACGAGAGCAAAGAGAATGGCGGGCTCCACGTGCTGCTCACGTTTCAGCCTCATTCACAGCGGGTGGAGTGGCAAGCGAGGGGTAGGGCGGGTCGACAAGGTGATCGCGGCAGCTCGGAGGTGGTCTCACTCGGGGGGCAGAAGTTGGGATCAACGCCTCAGGAGCGCATTAAACGTGCAAAGATGGAACGAGCTTGCCACGTTTTGGTGGAAGCGTTTTACGCACGGATATCCGCCTTTGAGCAGTCACTGGTTAAGCGAGGACGTTTGAATGCGCTTGTCGTGGAGCTTGGCAACCGTCAGCTGAAGAACCGGCCACAGCCAGTTGAAAAGATGCATGAAAAAGATAGGATTTTGGGTGAACAGGCTATTGAGCTCTTGTGCAGCTCCGAAGCGAGCGAGGCTGCCTGGCGGGCTCTGTTGCAGCTCATTGTCAAGCGTGTAAAAGAGAGGGCGATTACCAGGTGGTACTGCGATTTTTATCAGGATGTCATTGACGGTGGTTACGAAGGAACGATTGCGGAAATGCGAGCACTCTTCACCAAGCACATGAAGGAGCAGGAGGTGCGTTTAGATCCGCTGGGCCGCGGACTGATTGCCTACCTGCGTGAGGTGACGGGAGCTAAGCTTCCTCATGTCGGTCCTTCCTCAGAGTTGAAGTAGAACGGCTGTATGTGGGCCGAGGGAATAGCTTCCCTCGGCTTTTTTTTTGTCTAGTTGTCCGGATTGGTGCCTGGCACCAATCCGGACAACATCTTGCAAAAAGGCGTTCGAAAGCTACTGTGTATAGTGAACAAAAGGATCCTAACGTCCACATCGGTGCCAGGCACCGATGTGGACGTTAGGGCTCAGGATTGGAGGAGGATGGCGGTGTGAGGGGGGAGGGTATAGGTTTCTGCGGCCTGATGGGTGGCGGCCCAGGTGGTGGTGTCGACGATGACGTTCCAGGTGCCAGGAGGGAGGGTGAGGGTCATCTCAGAGTCTGAGGCGTTGAAGGCGCAGAAGAGGTCGTCGAGGGTGAAGGCGATGTGCTGGCTCTGGTCTGACCAGTCGGGGTCGTGCCAGATGAGACGGTCGGGGCCAGGAAACGTGGCGAGACGGAGAGAGGGGTGAGAGTGGCGAAAGGCGATTAGGTTTTGAAGATAGGAGAAGAGTTGGGGGTTGGGGCTGTTCCAGTCGAACCAGGAGAGGGGGTTGTCCTGACACCAGGTGTTGTTGTTGCCGTGAGCAGTGTGGCCGTATTCGTCCCCCATGCGAAGCATGGGGATCCCTTGGGAGATGAGGAGGGCGAGGAGGTGGTTGCGGATTTGCCGGTTGCGGAGCTCTAGGATGTGGGGGTCGGTGGTGGGCCCCTCAGCGCCGCAGTTCCAGGAGCGATTGTCGTCGGTGCCATCACGGTTGTGCTCGTTGTTGACTTCGTTGTGTTTGTGCTCGTAGGAGACGAGATCGGCGAGGGTGAAGCCGTCGTGGCAGGTGATGAAGTTGATGGAGCTTGTGGGGGAGAAGTCGCCGTAGAGGTCGCGGGAGCCGGCGATGGCAGTGGCGAAGGGGCCGGCGGAGTGGTCGGCACCGCGGAGGAAGTCGCGGGTGGCGTCGCGGTAGGGGCCGTTCCACTCGGAGAAGCGGCCCCAGCGGGGAAACTGGCCGATTTGGTAGAGGCCGGCAGCATCCCACGCTTCTGCGATGAGAAGGGTGTCGGAGAGGAGGGGGTCGGCGGAGATGGCTTGGACGAGGGGGGGAGGGTCGAGGGGGGTGCCGTTGGAGGCTCTGGTGAGGATGGAGGCGAGGTCGAAGCGAAAGCCGTCAATGTGAAACTCGGAGACCCAGTAGCGGAGGGAGTCGAGGATGAGCTGGCGGGTGGCGGGGTGGTCGGCGTTGAGGGTGTTTCCGCAGCCTGAGTAGTCGCCCTCCATGTAGTAGGCGGGGAGGAGGGGATGAGGATCGCTGGTGTGGTTGTAGACGACGTCAAGGATGAGAGCGATGCCAGCTTTGTGGAGAGCGCGGACGAGGTGTTTGAGTTCGTTGATCGGCTCGCCGGAGGCTAGGTGGGGTGCGGGGGTGAAAAAGTTGGTGGTGCCGTAGCCCCAGTAGTTGGCCTCTGGGTTGAAGGCGAAGATGGGGAGGAGCTCGACGGCGTTGATGCCGAGGGATTTGAGGTGACCGATCTTCTCCTCGACGCCGGCGAAGGTTTGCGCGAAGCCGCGGACGTGCATCTCATAGATGATGAGATCTTCTTTGGGATGGCGGGGCGCTTTGACCCCCTCCCAATCAAAGGGGGCAGTGGAAGGGAGGAGACCGGGTCCCTTTTGGTAGGGGTCTGGCCAGCTCTTGCCGTCGACGATGAAGCGGTAGTCGAGCTCATGGGGGAGACCTCCGATCCAGAGGTGGAAGACGTCGCCGGTCCGGTGGGTCATGGGGAGGGTGTGGAGCTCTTTGCCAAGCTGGAGGCTTACTTGCCGTGAGCCGTTGGCGTAGAAGGCAATGTTGATGCCGTCGCCAGAGGGGGTGACGCCGAGGGGCGTGGGCGTTCCCTCGCCAACTTCTAGATGATCCCAAAGTGGTAGTCGTTCGGCTGGCCCCATTAGAATACTAAATAGTCAAAAAAAGTATTAACAGCCAGCACGCTTATTATAAGTGGGTTAGGTAAAAATAGGTTGAGGAGTTACAATGAGCTTAGGCGGGGGGTAATGAGCATGAGTGATTTGATTGCGAGAATATTGGGACATGTGAGACAAGTGTTGGCAAATAACGGTCCGAAGAGGAGAGCAGTACCGGTCCCGGTGCGTGTACGCCGCGATCCTCCCAAGGGCTAAATAACCCATAAGGGGCCACATGTCTAAACAAAACGCAGAGGCAAACCTTCAAGAGTTCGGTAAGGAACTAGGTTTGCAAGGTCTTGAGTTCGATGAGAACAACACTTGTATTTTGGGCATTGACGATCAGTTCTCAATGCACCTCACTTACGAGCCCAATTCAGACCGGCTCTACATCTACTCTCCTCTTCTCGACGGCTTCCCAGTCGACGACAAGACTCGCCTCCGTCTCTACGAGCGTCTCCTTGAGGGATCGATGCTGGGCGGTCAGATGGCCGGCGGCGGGGTGGGCATTGCGGTTAAAGAGGAGCTAATCCTCATCCACTGCACCCTCGAGATGCAGCACGCCGAAGCGCAAGCGCTTCGCGCATTTGCTCCTCTTTACGTCGAGACAGTGGAGAAGTGGCGCAAGGCGTGTGCTGACCTCAAAGATGGTCGCGAGCCTGATGTGGACTTCACACCTGGTTCGGGAATGGGTTCAGGTCCTGGCGGGCCTCCTGCAGGACGCCCCCCACAACAGGGTGGCGAAGGGTTCATCAGAGCGTAGTTGCTATTAAAAACTTCGCTAGTTAGCTTTGCGCCAAACAGGGGTAAAGTATGCTTGGTGTTGTTGAGGTAGAAGCGGGTGTTGAATGGTGGGTTCTCAAGGACCAAATCAACTGGATGCAAGCGTCTGCAGCTCACCTAGCAAGGGTTCAGGAGAAGCTCGTTGAGATGGCGGCGGTGGCCGAGCGGGCGATCGCCAAAAGCTTTCTGCCCGACCTCGACCGCGAGTTTCAAGAGGGGAAAAGGGCAATCTCGGCGATTGTCGACGGCTTCTCCGGACGGCAGCCTCCAGAGGCGCGGCTTGGCGAGCTCCCCCTATTCCTAGGTTTCTCCCCCCACGACGCAGACGGGGTCAACCTCTACACCCGCTTTCAGGGAGGGCGCCTTTCGGTGCCGTTTGCTGAGCACATTTGGGGAGCCGACAACCACCTCTTCCATGAGGGGGGCGAGCGACTCTTTAAATCTCTCACGGGTGAGGAGCGCTCCTATCGACGGACTCATGGAATTCCGACGACCAATCTCTTTCCGCAGACCGCCCACGAGCTGAAGGCGAGGCGTTTACGCAATCTATTTGATCCCGAGTTTGGTGGCCTCCACTCGGGTGAATTGGCCGAGCGGATGCACACGCAGGTTCGACGGGCAATGAACCAGATTGCCGTCCTCGCCGGACGGTGCGCCTCGGAGTTTTCGAGCATTGCCGCCCAGGCGGAGCACCTCCCCAACCGGAGCCAGGCCGAGGCGTGGATCGCCGAGGTGAGCGACCCTGAGGCGTGGTTGAAAGCTCATCTTGCATCCTCCTGAGCAGTCCAGTATATTGGCTCAAAACACCTTGGGAGGTGAGCGATGAATACAATTACACTTGCGGGTCGGCTTGGGTCCGATCCAGAAGAGCGGATGACACCCGGTGGCCAGAAGGTGACCACATTCCGTATTGCAGTCCGCACTTGGAAAAAGGGAAATGAAGATACGATTTGGTATCGGATCACTGTCTGGGGCGACCGCTTTGATCGGATGATGCCCCACCTGAAGAAGGGGAGCGCAGTCATCGTGGTTGGCGAACTGCAGAAGCCTGAACTCTACAACGACCGTAATGGTCAGCCGCAAGTTGGCCTTGAGGTAACGGCGGAAATGCTTAAGTTTAGTCCGTTTGGCGGTGGGAAGGGTGATGGACAAGAGCAACAGAACCATCAGGCTCCTCAAGTGAACGTAGCCCCTCAACAACCTGTTCAACAGCCTGCCATGCAGAGTGCCGGATTGGACGATGACCTACCCTTTTAGAGAGAGATAATGGAATTTTGCCGCGCTGAGTTTGGAAAGAGAAAGAAAGCTGATCTCCTAGTCGTTCCCTGTTGGGAAGGGGAGGGGATTGCCCTTGCCAATCGGCAGCTGGCCGATCTGGTCTCTGAACCCCTCGAGCTCGGCGATTTCCGGGCTAAGTTGGGAGAGACCTCCCTCCTCTATCTCAATGGTCAGCCTGAAAAGCGGGCGTTGCTGATTGGCCTTGGCAAAGAGCATGACAAGCAGTCGATCCGCCGGGCCTACGCCCACGCGATCAAGCGCGCTCGGAGCTTGCGACTCCAGAGTCTTAATGTTTGTCTTCCGAAGGTGAAGGGGGTGGGTCCAGAAGAAGTGGCCCACTCGGTCGCCGAGGGGCTGATGATGGCTAACGAGGCGTTTGACGATCAGAAGCACGACTCTATCAAGGAAGAGCCCACCGTCTTGGTCCAGTGCGCCTGCTTGCTGGGAGCTACGCCGAAGCAGATGACTCGTGTTCAGCAGTCGGCCACGGTGATGGAGGGGGTCTATCTTGCCCGCAATCTGAGCAATCGGAGTGCAGACGATGTGACGCCGCAGAAGCTGGCGGCAGTGGCGCGCAAGTTGGGGACGCAATTTCCCAAGATCTCCACTACCGTCTTCGACAAGAAGCGGATTGAGAAAGAGAAGATGGGGCTTTTGCTCGCCGTCAACCGGGGCTCGCCCCTCCCGCCTACCTTCATCATCGTAGAGTACAAGGGGGATGCGCGGAGCAAGGATAAGACTGTGCTGGTCGGCAAGGGAGTCACCTACGACTCAGGGGGCTTGAGCCTCAAGCCGAGCAATAGCATGAAAGAGATGCGGACCGACATGTCGGCGGCAGCGACGGTTCTTGGAACAGTGCAGGCAGCGGCTGCCCTAAATCTCAAGGTGAACGTGACGGCGGTGATCGCTGCCACCGAGAACTGTATCGGTGGGAAGGCGTACAAGGTGGGCGACGTCTATCAATCGTACAACGGCACCACCGTTGAGATTGACAACACCGATGCTGAAGGGCGTCTCGTCCTGGCTGATGCTCTCGGATACACCGTACGCAAACTCAAACCGACCCGCATGATTGACCTGGCCACTCTCACCGGCGCCGTTGTTGTGGGGCTGGGCGAGGAGATCGCCGCCGTCTACACAGACGATGAGTCGCTCGTAGGACCTCTTGTCAAAGCGGGAGAAGAGACGGGCGAGCGGTGCTGGCGGATGCCTCTTGTGAAGGAGTATAGCAAACACCTCAGCTCGACCGTGGCCGACTGTAAAAATTCAGGCATTCGCTGGGGCGGATCCATCACTGCTGCTCTCTTCCTCCAGAAATTTGTCGGCGACGTGCCGTGGGTTCACTTTGACATCGCCGGCACCGCCTACCCTGAAAAGGCGACCGAGCTTGCCCCGAACCGGGCCACCGGTTATGGTGTACGCCTCCTGATTGATTACCTGCGGAAGAAGTGAACACCTACCTCCACCTCCCCACTCTACAGGCTGACGATCCGTCAACCTGGAACTACGCACACCGCTGCTACCGTAAAGGTTTTGCCCGCGGCTTCTTCAACAAGGAGCGGCGGTGGCTGGGCAAGCTCCACGCCGACAAGATCCGCTCCGGTCACACTGCTTCCGTCCGCGTCGCTTTTGTGGACGAGGAGATTGGTCACGGCCTCTTTGCCGCAGCTGACCTTCCCGCTCACACTTTCGTCGGCACCTACACCGGTATCCTCCGCCGCCGCCCCCTTTTCTCTAAGAGCAACGACTATTGCTTTAGCTACCCAACCGGCACGTGGAGCTCACGCCCCCTCGTCATCGATGCGCAAGATCATGGCAATGTGATCCGCTTCATCAATCACTCCAAGCGTTCGAACTGCGAAGCGTTTGGGGTTCCTGTCGACGGCACCGTCCAGGTGCTCGTCCGCACGCATCGCAATGTACTTACTGGCGAGCAACTGACCATGGACTACGGCCCCCACTTCTGGAAGGAAGAACCGGCCAATATATAAAGGAGCAAAGATGCAATACACAGAGATTTCCGACAGTGAAGTGACGTGGGCGACCACCATCCAGTGGTCCAAACAGCAGCAGGCGGCCTACATCGGTAACAATCACGGCTCGATTTACAAGCTGGTCAACGACGAGCTTAAAACTTTGGTCAGCTTCTTCAAGGCTCCCATCACTCGGTTTCGTTCGATAGAGGGGCAGGTGATTGTCCAAACACCCTCTCAGCCAGTCTGCTTGCTGCACAACAAAGGGCTGATTCCTATTGAGGCGTCGCAAGGAAGTGTGTTCTCTAATGTCGACAAGGGAAGAGTGGCGATTTGGGATCCAGAGACAAAAGAAATCACCGTTCAGACGTTAGAGGGTGAGATTGAGAAGAGGCAAAAACAAGAGAAGCGGCCGTGGGGTCTCGTCTTGGACGGAGATGAACTCACTGTTTCGGATACATGGGGCCACGAGCTGCAGATCACGTCAGCCGGTTTGATCAAGACGTTGTGGGATTGGAAGAAAGACGAAAAGAACATCGTCGATGACGATGAGAAAAGTGGGGTCTTCCTGGGAGTGGCGGGTGACTACACGGTGCTACAAGATGGTCTCTATAACAAGGATTGGAAGCGGGTGTTTGAGTTTGAGAAGCCGCCGGTGGCGTGGGCGGCAATTGGCTCGCGGGTTGCCTGGACCTATATCTCTGAAATCGAGATCAAGTGGTGTCAAGACAACCCCAAGACACACACTGTTGTGGTTCATGATGTTGAGACAGAAAACAGGCAGTCAGTTGACCTTCCCAACACGGTCATCCAGGGGGTCGGGGGCATGGCTTTTTGCGGCGACCGTTTGCTGGTTGGCGGGAACAAACTGGTGTGGGTGACGCCAGAGCCGGTTGATTCTTAGGTATTTAGACTTTATTGCGTGCCGACTGTTATAGCAGGAGTAGGGGGATATCGCCATGGCAAGGAAGCCTATTAAGCGGTCCGCAACGCACGCATCTGTTGAGCCTAAGGTGGTAACCGCCTATGCATGGCGGCGGCGGATCGAGCGGGAGACTGGCAAGAAGATCAAAATGCTGCCTGGAGGCTGGACTCAGGTCGAATCTTAAGCTAGAATCTCGCGCGGAGGTTTTTTTATGTCCGCAATTGAGATTACGCTAGGAGAGGGAGTTCAGCTAGAGGCGAGAGCGCCGCTGGCTACAAATTCTGTTCGCACCGATGTGTCGAAAGGGATGGGCGGTTCGGGGGATGACATGAGTCCGACCGATCTGCTCGCTGTTTCGCTTGGCGGTTGCATGTTAACGATGATGGGGCTGACGGCTGGAAAGCTGAAGCTCGACATTCGGGGAGCCAAGGCCGCAGTGAGCAAGACGATGGTCTTGCAGCCCGAGCTCAAGTTCACCGGCTTTCACATCACGATTACGGTACCGCACACGTTTGATGCGGGTGTGCAGGCGCAGTTAGAAGATGCAGCGCGCCACTGTCCGGTGCACACGGCGATTCGCAGTGAGATCAAACAGGATGTGAAGTTTCAGTGGGGCGGGTAGTCGCCATTGTCCAGGCGCGGATGGGTTCGACCCGTCTGCCTGGCAAGGTGATGCGGGAGGTGGGTGGTGAGCCGCTCATCGGCCACCTGCTCGATCGGCTCGAGCGCTGCACTTCGCTTGATGCGGTGGTGGTGGCGATTCCGACGGGTGATGAGCCGCTGCTTGGCTATCTGAAGGAGCGGGGTGCGGCCATCTACGAGGGGTCCGAGGAGGACGTCCTTGAGAGATATGTGGGTGCGGCCAAAGAGAGCGGCGCCGATGTGGTGGTGCGGATCACATCCGACTGCCCGCTGATCGACCCTGTGTTGGTTGACCGGGTGGTTAGGTTCTTTCTTGCAGGCAACTTTGACTACGCATCGAACTCGCTAGAGCGGGGGTTTCCTCGGGGTTTGGATGTGGAGGTGATGTCGCGCGAGGCGCTCGAGCGGGCTCACGTGGAGGCAAAGGGGGGAGATGAGCGGGAGCACGTCACCCTCTACCTCTACCGCCACCCCGAACAGTTTCGTCTAGGAAGTTTTGAGCGTCGCTTGACGGTCGACACGATGGAAGATTTTGTGCAGGTGGAGAGGCTGCTGCTCGCTGAGATGGCGACCGATGTGTTTGTGATCGCCGAGGCGGGATCAAACTGGATGGGCTCTGATCCGTTGGCGCTGATTGATGCGGCGGCGGAGGGGGGAGCCGATGCGGTCAAGTTTCAAATTTTTCGCGGCTCGACGACGTGGGCGAAGATTCCAGAAGGGGTTGTGGAGGCGGAGGTCGATTACAGCCTGATTCCGGTTTGGGCGGCTCACTGCGAGGAGCGGGGAGTGGAGTTCATGGCCTCCTATTTTTCGGAAGCGGATTTTGCGGCGGTTGATCCGTATGTGAAGAGGCACAAGATCGCCTCCCCTGAGCTCCACCATCCTCGGTTGCTTGAGCTGGCCGCTCGCTCGGGAAAGCCCACCTATTTGTCCACTGGGTTGGCGTCGGTGGAGGAGATCGAGTGGGCGATTGAGGTGTTTGAAGGGGCTGGGGGGCGCGATCTCACCCTGCTGCAGTGCACGGTTGCCTATCCAACGCCACCAGAGGGCGTTCATCTGCGGACCCTGTCGATGTTAGCTGAGCAGTTTGGACGGCCGGTTGGTCTCTCTGATCACTCACTTGATCCGGTGGTGGCTCCCGTGGGTGCGGTGGCCATAGGAGCGACGGTGATTGAAAAGCATTACACGCTCGATCGGGGACTAAATGGGCCCGATCACTTCTATGCGATTGAACCGGGTGAGCTGAAGCGGATGGTGGAGGCGATTCGGCTGGCCGAGAAGATGGGGGGGGCAAGGGAGAAGGGGCCTCTTCTTCACTTTGCGAAAAGGGCCATTCATGCTACTAAACAGGTGCGGCCAGGTGACCTCCTCAAAGAGGGGGAGAACGTTGCCGTCCTCCGTTCAGGGAAGCAGACACCGGGGATCCACGCCCGTCATTTGGCGCAGGTCGAAGGGAATCGAGCCACTCGAGACATTGGGGTAGGGGAAGGGATTCAGCAGGGAGACTGGTGTGAAGAAAGCAATGATCGCAGCTAAACAGGTGACGATTATGGAAACTGGGCGGCAGACGACGACGCTTCTGATCGACTTTGATGGGACGATGGTTGACACGGTTCCCACCCTCTTTCGCATGTATATGAACTTTCTTGCAGAACATGGAGCGGAAGGGTCTGAGAAGGAATTCAATTACCTCAACGGCCGGGCTGGTCACGAGGCGATCGTCTATCTCAAAGAGACCTATGAGCTTCCTCAGTCGATGGAGGAGCTCGCTCTCGACTACATGATGAAGCTGCGGGAGTTCTACGCATCGGATGTGGAGTTCTTTCCCGGAACTGTCGAGTTCTTGCGGGCGGCACGGGCCAATGGCCTCCGCTTAGCGATCGTCAGTGCGGCCAGTGGGGAGCTGATCAAGAGCACGCTCAAGCGGCATGGGGCGGAGGGGTTAATCGAAGCGGTAGTCTCCCCCGAAGGGTTAAAGCACGCCAAGCCCGATCCGGCCATCTTCCTCCAGGCGCTTTCCATCATGGGCGTCACTCCGGTGGAGACGCTGGTGATTGAGGATGCGCTCAATGGGATCCGTGCAGCGCTGGCTGCGGGGATTCCTACCGTCGCTATTTGTCGTGGGGGGACGCCCCCCGACATGCCAAACGGTGTGCTGGCCACTGTCTCGAACTGGGACGAAGTGTTTCACCTCGCCACCGGAAAGTGATCACGGTCCTCCTCAATCCCCTTGTCTCCACCACCACACGTGGCACCGTCTACATGCTCCGCAACAATCCAGACGATACTCCCGTTCGCATTGTTGGCGTCGATAGCAACCCCACAACCTATACCCGGCACCTGGTCGATGTCTTTCACACCGTCCCTCCCGTCGACAGTTCCATCTATCAGGAGACACTCAACGAGATCTGCCTAAGAGAGTCGGTTGATGTCATCTTGCCCCAATCGGAGAGCGTCTGCCCTGGCATCGACAAGGGGGACTTCCTCACCCTCTTCCGCGACCTCGATCTTCCCTGTCCCGACTACCACGTCGCGACTGATGCGGGGTCCCTTGCTGCCGCTCTTGACGCCCTCGGCTACCCTGAGCGCCCTCTCATCGTCAAGCCCTCTCATCTGTGGGGGAGTCGGGGCACCTATCTCCTTAGCGAGACCCTCGATCCCGACACCCTCTTCACCACCCGTCTTCCCCTCCCTACCCTCACCCGCGCCCAACTTCTCGACACTGCCTCTCGCGCTACCACCCTTCCCAAACTCCTCGTCATGGAATATCTTCCTGGAACCGAGTATACCGTCGACGCCTTCATTGGCAAAAAGGCTGCCGTCGCCATCCCCCGCATCCGCCAGCAGATCCTCGCCGGCGTTGCCTTTGAGACCGAGCTCGACCCCCGCGTCGATCTCACCGAGTGGACGCTAAGCGCCGGCCGCGCCCTCAACTTCACCGGCTTTTTCGGCATGCAGTTCCGCTGCAACGCCGCCGGCACCCCCATGCCCCTCGAGTGCAACCCCCGCATTCAGGGGACCACCATCGCCTCCCTCTTCTCCGGCGTCAACCTCATCTGGATGACCGTCCTCGAAGCAATTGGTCAGCCACCCTTGCAACCCTCGCAACCCAGCCGCCCCGCCACCTTCAGCCGCACCTGGGGCGGCATTGCCCATGGCCCAGGATGGTCAGAACAGATCTGAGTTCCGACAAAAATTGTCACAATTGGGGACAGTCCCCAATTGTGACAATTTTTTAGAAGCCGATGCCGAAGGTGACGGAGAGGGCGGGGGCATAGCTGTGGGTGTACCCGTGGCGGTTTTTGCCGGTGCGAACGATAGGCTGTAGCAGGTCGAGTTCGATGAACTGACGGAGACGGCGGGTGCGGAGGAGATCGTAGCCGGCAGAGGCGTGGACCATCATGCCGGAAAATTTTTCCGATTCGCTTTTGATCTCTCCCCATCCAAGGCCACCACCGAAATAGAGACCGCGACGGGCGCGCGGATTGATGTATTGGAGGTAGCGGATGGAGGGGGCCATGTAGGCGTAGGTGGAGTGGTCGTCGGTGTTGAGCCCGCCAAAGTAGGCGAAGGAGATGTCGGCAGCGCCATGCTCAGACATGATTCGGAGACCCCCATAGAGGGCGGCGCCAATACCTGTGTGACTTCCTATCGCCATAGCGGCGGGTCCCATTTTCACGTAGAACAGACGGCTGTCGAGGTAGGAGCACTCATCACAACACTTGTTGCAGCCTTGGTTGCAGCCTTGGTTGGTCGCTTGGGCTGTCAGCGTCGCTGTCAAGATCGATAGGATGAGTAAGAGTTTCTTGGTCATGCCGGTTCTCTGCGTCTGCAATTTGTGCGCTAAATGTGACGCGGAGACACTATCACGTTTCTGAAATTGTCACAATTGGGGACTGTCCCAGATTGTGACAATTTAGGAGATTGATTAGTCGGTTGGTTGGTCAGCATCGCTGTCAATAGCGATAGGGCTAGAAATAGCTTCTGCCTCAGGGAGTCGCTTCCTTCGTGCGTCGGGGAATTTGAGGGTGCCGTTGACGAGCATCATGCCACACACGATGAATCCGCCGGCGACGTAGGAGGTCCAGCTCACTCGCTCATGAAGGAGGAGGACGCCAAAGAGGGTGCTAAAGAAGGGGAGAAGGTAGTTGGACATGGCGAGGACCGCAGCGCCGCTGTTGCGGAGGATGCGGTAGTAGAGGGCGAAGAAGGCACAGGTGCCCACTAGGGCGAGCTCGACGACGGCAATGATCCCTCTATAGGTGAGGGGGGCGCCGTGGAAGTTTGGGCCAAAAATAAGGGCAAGGGGGACGAGGTAGCAGCAGCAGATGAGAAGGCCGCCGGTCGGGGCAACGAGTGGGGGGAGGCCACGCAAGTACTTCCGGTTAAAGACCATTGCAATGGCGTAGGAGCAGGCGGCGGTGCCGATCATCAGGACGCCTATCGGGTCGCCGTTGATGCTGCTTTTGACAAGTTCAGGGAAGAGGAGGAGGGCAAAGCCGCTAATCCCTAGGGCGACGCCGATGAAGCCGGAGCGGGAGAGTCGCTCATCGGAGGTGGCGAAGTGGGCGAGGATGACGGTGGCAATAGGGGTGAATCCATTGATCACGCCTGCAAGGGCGCTGCTCACTCGGAGCTCTCCGAAAGCGAAGAGGAGGAAGGGGAGGCCGGCGGAGAAGAAGCTGCCGATGGCCAGCTTTCCCCAAATCGGACCAAATGAAGGGAGGCGGTTCCCGCGTAGTCGTAAAATGGCGTAGAGCGTTGCCGTTGCTAGGACAACGCGGCTCGCAACGAGGACAAAGGGGGACATCTCGGCCACCCCCAACTTGATGAAGAGGAAGGAGGGGCCGACCAGGGTGCCTAAAAGGACAAGTTCTAGCAAATTCCGAAGTTTCATAAGCAAAAATTATCCCTGTTTTCTGCTATATTTGTCACGATGAAGCTTTCTTCTCTACATGGACTTGAAAAAGCCGCCGGCTCCACCTTTCTGGTGGTCGCTCGCGAAGCTTTTGATCGGGAGCAGGGAGAAAAGATTTTAGTTGGCGAATCGAACGTTTCGGTGGTGCTCGGGGAGAATGCACGGGGTCTCATGGATGAGCTGGAGAGTGGATCTCTCTTTTCGACCCAAAGGGCTGTTCTACTGCGGGGAGCGGAACGGCTTCCCACTGCGATAGCTCAAGAACTGGCTCGCTATTGCGAGAGACCCAACCTCAATGTGACGCTGGTGATGACGGCTGCGACCCGCCCTCATGCGACTCTTTATAAAGCGGTTGAGGTGACGGTCGACATCGCAGCGCCCAAGCCGTGGGAGGAGGAGCGGGCCATAGCGGAGTGGCTTGCGGGCGAGGCGCGGCAGCGGGGGAAGCAGCTCACCGCTGCTCCCCAGCTGGTCGCCACGGTGGGGAGCGACAAGCTCCTCCTCATCCAGGAGCTGGAGAAGCTGATCACCTTTGTGGGCGACGCGCCGGCCATTGATGGGGCGGCTGTTACCGCCCTCGCGGTGGGCATGCCGACCGCGGCGGTCTGGTCGCTCGGCCAGGCGATTTTGGCCGGTGATGCCTGTCGTGCGGTCCGCGTTTGGCGCGATCTGGCCGCCCAGCGGGTGGCGCCGCTGGCGGTGGTGGCAACGCTGCGGAGTCAGATCAATAAAGGATTGACCCTTGCCTCGATGGCAGCTCGCGGGGCGACCCGTCAGGAGATGGGGAAGGCGCTCCCACAACTGCGTGATAAGGCGCTCTATCGGAGCCTCCAGGAGGCACAGGGGTATGGAGTGGCCCGCCTCCGCGAGGCGCTCCTCCACCTCTCCGCTCTCGAGCTGCAGCTCAAGAATCAGAAACTCCCCGAGGCGACCGTCGTCGACCTCCTTATTGTGAGATTGGCTGCATGACATTGATTCTTTTACCCAACACCCTGGGCGACGAGATGCCAGAGGATCTCCTCCCTCCAGCTGTTGCTGCAGCCACTGCCCGGCTAGACGGGCTGATCGCCGAGAGTGACCGGGCGGGCCGACGATTTCTGAGCCGCTACCCGACCAAGAAGCCCGCCGCCCAAACCCCCATCGCCCTCTTTGACGATCCCCCTGAGTTTCTTCTTGAGCCGGTGCTGGCTGGCGAGGTGTGGGGGGTGATCTCGGACGCTGGGCTTCCCTGTCTGGCCGATCCGGGATCGCGCCTGGTTCGGCGGGCGCGTGAACGGGGAATCACCATTGAGGCGATTCCCGGCCCCTCGTCGATTCTACTCGCTTTGATGTTGTCTGGTTTGAGCACTCAGCATTTCACCTTCGTTGGCTATCTTAAGCGGGAGCGGGACGACCACATCCGGGAGCTAGAGCAGGCTGAGGGGACTCAGCTATTTATTGAAGCGCCCTACCGAAATCAGTACACACTAGAAGCCTTAGTGCAGACCCTTGCGCCCGACACGCTCCTCTCAATCTCCTGTGATCTGACCCTCCCGGGTCAGCTAGTCATCACTAAGCCGGTCTCGATGTGGAGAGAAAAAGAGCTTCCGGATATCCACAAGCGACCCACTGTTTTTGCTATTGCTCCTGGACAAAGGCGGCCAGTTTCTCCGAAACGGCCTTCTCGTCAGCAAAAAGAGCGGCCAAACCGTCGAGGTCGGCGCTAACTAGCGCGCGCACCTGTTCTTTTTTGAATTGCTCCTCCAACCTCTTTCGGGCCCGCTTCACAATCTCGCTGTTGTGGCGAGCTAGATCCTTTACGCGAGAGTCGAGCTCAGAGCGGTCGAACGGCTGCTGAGCCTCGACGACCGCTTGTTGGAGCTGGCGGCGCACCTCGTCGACATAGTCGAGGCCAAGGTAGGTGCGGAGCTTGTCCCGCACCATCACGGTTGAATAGGTGGCCTCTAGCGTCTCGATCTTTGGTTTGAGGAAGGGGCGGACCTCTTGGGGCAGGTCTTTTTTGGCGCTTGCTAGGAGCTGGTGGATGTCGAGGCTTGCCTCTTCGGCGATCGGATCTACCCTCAGACGGGCGTCGAGCCCCTCTTGGGCCGCCTGCTGGAGGCGGTGTTTAATGTCCTGCTCAACAAAATTAGTGATGGTGGATACTTTTTTGAGAAGATATCCCTCCGGATCGATGAGTGCTTCTGCTTGATGGCGGAGCTCCGCCTCGATCACATCGAGCGGATCTTCGTCCCCATTGAGGACGCGCAAAGCGTTCTCATGCAGGTGGATAGTGATCGCGGCACGGAGCTCCTCCTTGTCATTGCGCAAGGGGGCGAGGAGGCTGGCGACACGCTTTGCTAGGTCTAATTCAGTCATTTGCTACACTTAAGTCTATGCTAACACGACGACTACTGGATTTGACAATCCCGAAACGGGCCAGCGGCTGCTCCGTCTGCGAAAAAGAGTTTGTGGCGGGCGATCCAGTGTTCAGCCTCCTGCGTGAGGGAGAAGAGGTGGTGCGTGAAGATCGATGCGCCACCTGCTGGGAAGTGGCTGTGGAGAGCGACGAGATCTGGAGCGTTTGGCAGGGGAGAGTGCCAGTTGAGAAGAGAGTGAAGCCCAAAGAGATGAATCTTTCTGGGCGAGAGAGGGCGCTTCATCTTCTTCGCCAACACTTGGATGACGGCGCGCTAGGGCGCGCCTTCATTCTCGCCCTCTACCTTGAAAGGCGAGGCGTCCTCATCCGCTGTAGGGAGCTCAAGCGAAAAAGCGGCCACGTTCGCCTCTACGAGGTGGGGACCACCGGCGAGGCGATCTACGTACCCCGCCAGGAATTTGTCCCCGAGCAGGAGCGGATGCAAGAGGAGCTGCTCCGAGATCTGCGCGGCGATGCTTGAATCGCACTTAGATGACTTTCTCTCCTACATCGCCTCTGAAAAGGGGCTGTCACCTCATACGGTCGAAGCATACGGCCGCGACATTGGTGGCCTGATTGATTTTGTCCGTGGGAAGGGGATCACCGAACCCAAAATGATCGAAGAGAGTCACATCGTCGGCTACCTCGGCCAGCTCCACGGGCGGGAGCAGGCGAGCGCCACCATCGCCCGTGCATTGATGGCGATCAAGGTGCTCTTCCGCTTCTTCAAGCGGGAGGGGGCAGTGGAGACCAACGTTGCGTTGTACATGGATAGCCCCAGATTGTGGCAGCTGATCCCTGCAGTCCTTACAAGTGAAGAGGTGGAGAGGCTCCTCGCCGTCCCGGATACCGACACTTTTGTTGGCGCCCGTGACCGGGCCATTTTTGAGATGCTCTACGGGAGCGGTCTGCGCGTCTCAGAGGTGTGTACGCTGGGAGTCCACGATGTGGACGACACGTTCGTCCGTGTGATGGGCAAGGGACGCAAGGAGCGGATCGTCCCCGTCGGTCGAGAGGCGATCGCCGCCCTCGACCACTACCTTCTCAACCACCGCAACGACTCGGAGGGGGCTCTTTTTCTCAGTCGTCGAGGCAAGCAGCTCGAGCGGACAGCGATTTGGAAGCGGATCAAGAGCTACGCCGTGCAGGCGGGAATTGAGAAGAACATCTCACCCCACACCCTGCGACACAGTTTTGCTACCCATCTTCTCGACAACGGAGCTGATCTGCGTGTCATTCAGGAGATGCTCGGTCATGCCAGCATCGGCACCACCGATCGGTACACCCACGTCAGCCATACTCGCCTCCAACAGTCATTTCAAAAACATAGCCCCGATCGACCCAATAGAGTAGGATAGTCGTATGGCACCAATTCATCCAGAGCTCGTCCGGCGAATCATCAAGCCCATTCAGGACGCTTCCGTCAACCCGATGGACCTACCTATCGATGAGCGGCGCGCTCAGGCTGAGGCGGCGTGGCTTCCGGAGGAAAGCCAAGAACCGGTTGCACATGTCGTTGACCAGACGGTCGATGACTTCTCCGTACAGATCTACATTCCTGAGGGAGAGGGCCCCTTCCCTGTCTGCATGTATTATCATGGGGGCGGGTTTGTGTTTGGTTCGGTCGGCGGCTCCGCCCCCTTCGCCCGCAAGATCGCAAACCGTACCCCTTGCATCGTCGTCAACGTCGAGTACGCCCTCTCCCCCGAGGCGCGCTATCCGGTGGCGAGTGAGCAGTGCTACCGGGCTGTACAGTGGACCTTTGATCACATTGCTGAGTTTGGCGGTGACCCACAAAGAATCGCCGTTGCAGGCGATAGTGCAGGGGGTTGCTTAGCCGCTGGTGTCGCCCTCATGGCGCGTGACCGGGGCGGTCCTCCCATTATTTTCCAGCTATTGTTCTACCCCAATGCCTCTTACGATCTAGGCGAATCTGACGACAAGTGGATGCTCACCCCTGAATCGCTCGGGTGGTACTACCATCACTATTTCGCCACGCCAGAGGCAGCGAACGACCCCTACGCCATCCCCGCTAACTATCCGAATGTGCACGATCTGCCACCCGCGTTTTTCTTGTTTGCCGAACACGACCCGCTGACTAAAGGGGGACTAGAGTTTC
Source organism: uncultured Verrucomicrobiae bacterium (assembly GCA_963739345.1). Taxonomy (GTDB): domain Bacteria; phylum Chlamydiota; class Chlamydiia; order Chlamydiales; family JAFEGQ01; genus CAVUAA01. The sequence continues at coordinate 372,256 of CAVUAA010000001.1, forward strand.
TCGAGCGGCTCGAGAAGGCGGGGGTCGCTGCCGCTGGCCGCGTCTACGAGGGGATGATGCATGGCGCCTTCTCCTTCGCCCACGACATTGAGATGGTTGACGACGCGCTTAATGAAGGTATTCAACATTTAAGAGAGGAATTTGAAGTATGGGCTCAAAAGTAGCCGCAGGTATTGGCGTTGCAACGGCAGCACTCGTTTACTGGATCGGCAAAAACGATCTCTACCATTATGGACGGGCCAAAGAGGCGTTCGCATGGGCCAAGGACAACTTCGATCCTGTCTACGCTGCAAAGTGGACAAAGAAGCACACCTTTGAGGTGCTCGTCCACCGTCTTCGCCGAAACTACCTAAAAGCCAACACCATCACCCACTACGAGAGTTCGTTTGGAGGCTCTTGGGTCAAGGGATCGTACCGCCCCAGCCATCAAACGATTTCCCACACCACCGTCGTCCCAGGGTCGCGGGTAGGGATCGAAACCTTTGTTGGCGACCTCCACCCAACCGATTCGCGCGAACTACAGCTAGCCATCGACAATGCCGGCTACACCATGGATCAGACCAAGAAGTGGATCCACGGCGGCGGCTTCCCCGGCGCCGGCCGCAACCCCTATCCCGTCGATCCAGCCCCGGGCTGGCGCACCTTTTGGTTCGGCTGTAAGGCAGTACCAGTGGCCGCGGTCGGCTGCACTGTCGGCTGGGCCGCCTACAAAGAAAAGTAGTCTTTAGCTTTTTGCGGCGAGGCGATCTTTCAGTAGCTGATTGACGATTTGGGGCGGGGCTTTGCCCTGCGTCGCCTTCATCACCTGACCCATTAGAAAGCCAAACGCCTTTTGCTTGCCGGCGAGGAAGTCGTCGACTGACTGCTTCTGTTCGGCGAGCACTTGATCGACGAGCGCTTCGAGCTCGGCGGAGTCGGCAACCGGCTTATATTTGTCTGGATGAGCTTCGATAATTTGAGCGGGGGAGCGGCCAGGGCCTGCCACCATCTCGTCGGCAATCTCTTTTGCGAGAGGGCCAGTGAGGGTTCCCTTTTCAATGAAGTCGACCAATTGGCCGAGGTGCTCCGGGAGGATGCCAGTGTCTGGGAGGAATTGGCCTGACTCTTTGAGGCGGCCGAAGAATTCGCCGGTGATCCAGTTGCACACCTTGCGGGGGTGGTTGCACGTTTTGAGTGCGGCTTCAAAGTAGTCGGCAAGCGCTTTATCGGTGGTGAGGATGCCGGCGTTGTAGTGGGAGAGTTTGAGCTCTTCGATGTACCGCTTCCGTCTCTGGTAGGGGAGTTCGGGGAGTTTGGAGCGGATCATTTCGACGTAGTCCTGCGAGAGGATGATGGGAGGGAGATCGGGCTCGGGGCAGTAGCGGTAGTCCTGAGCGTTCTCTTTGGAACGCATGAGGACGGTTTGCTTTTTCTCGAGGTCCCAACGGTAGGTGGACTGCACAATGGTCTCACCATTCTCATAGGCGCGAATTTGTCGGCGAATTTCGGCTTCGATCGCCATCTCCATGAAGCTGAACGAGTTCATGTTCTTGATCTCGGTCTTGGTCCGGAGGGTGGTCTCGCCATGGTGGCGGACGGAGATGTTGGCGTCGCAGCGGAGTGACCCCTCTTCCATGTTGCAGTCGGACGCATCGATGTACTGCATGATCGCTTTGATCGCTCTTCCATAGGCGGCAGCTTGTTGGGCGGAGTGCATGCATGGATTGGAGACGATCTCGAGAAGGGGGGCGCCGGCCCGGTTATAGTCGACGCCGGCAAAGTCGGAGAAGTGCTTGAGCATGCCCGCATCGTCCTCGAGGTGGGCGTGTTCAACAGAAAAGGTCATTGGTTCGCCATCGACATCGGCCACCACCTCGCCTCCAATCACAATCGGCTCGTCAAACTGGGTGATCTGAAAGTTGCGGGGGGAGTCGGGGTAGAAGTAGGATTTCCGGTCGAACTTTGAATAGAGAGCCACATCTGCACCGATTGCACAGCCAAACTGGACCGCTTTGCGCACAGCCTCTTTGTTGAGGACGGGGAGGGCGCCCGGCTGGCCGGTGCAGACAGCGGAGATATTGGTGTTCGGTTCGTCCCCAAAACGGTTGGGGGCGGGGCTAAAAATCTTACTCTTGGTGTTGAGCTGGACGTGAACTTCGAGACCAATGACTGCTTCCCACTTGCTCATAGCTGCGGCACCTTCTCGTTGTAGCGGGTCGCCTGTTCAAACGCATGACCCATGCGGACGACATGGGCGTCGGCCTGCTGGGGGCCGAGAAGCTGGAGTCCGAGAGGGAGGCCGTCGTCGGTGAAGCCGGCCGGGACGCTCATGCCGGGAAGGCCAGCGAGGTTGGCGCCGATGGTGTAGACGTCGGAGAGGTACTCTTCGAGAGGTTCCCGCTTGGCGCCAATTTTGAATGCGGCGGTGGGGGAGGTGGGGGTGGCTACCACATCGCACTGCTCGAATACCTGTTTGAACGCTCGGATCACAAGCGTCCGTACCCGCTGCGCTTGCTTGTAGTAGGCATCCTGGTAGCCGGCAGAGAGGACGTAGGTGCCGAGGAGAATACGTCGTTTCACTTCTGGCCCAAATCCGGCCGCCTTGGAGAGATCGTAGACCTCTGCGAGGGTCATCGCATCGGGTGAGCGGACGCCGTAGCGGACCCCGTCAAAGCGGGCGAGGTTGGTCGATGCTTCTGCTGTAGCGAGGATGTAGTAGACGGCGACAGAGTGCTTGAGAACGTCAAGGTTGACGTCCACAAGCGTGGCACCGAGCCCCTTCATCACCTCCAGAGAGGCGTCAAGGTTGGCGCGGATCTTTGGATCTAGCCCCTCGAGGAACGAATAGGGGACGCCAACGCGAAGGCCTTTCATGTCACCGTTGAACGTGTAGGTGTCGGGAGGAGCGGTGAGGCTGGTCGCATCCCGCTCGTCGTGCTGTCCCATCACCTCCATCAGGAGGCCAATGTCGCGCGAGCTGTGAGCGAACGGGCCTATCTGGTCGAGTGATGAGCCGAAGGCAACGAGGCCGTAGCGCGACACCCGCCCATAGGTGGGCTTGAAGCCGGAAACGCCGCAAAGAGCTGCCGGCTGGCGGATCGATCCGCCGGTGTCACTTCCAAGAGAGAGGGGAGCCATCCGGGCCGCAACAGCTGCGGCAGATCCTCCCGACGAGCCGCCTGGGACGTAGTCGAGGTTCCACGGATTGTGGACCGGACCAAAAGCTGAGTGCTCGTTCGACGATCCCATTGCAAATTCATCGCAGTTGGTCTTGCCGATGAGGATTGCCCCTTCTCTTTCCAAAAATTCAATCGCTGTGGCGCTAAACGGAGCGCGGTAGTTACTCAAAAATTTGGAGCCGCAGGTGGTGATTTCGCCCCGAATGTGAATGTTGTCTTTGACAGCGACCGGAACACCGGCCAGCTTGCCGATCGGCTCTCCTTTTGCCCGCTGCTCATCGAGCCGTTTGGCTTGTGCGAGTGACCGCTCGTCGAGCACCTTCAAAAAGGCGTTGGTCTTCGGATTGAGCGCCTCAATCCGATCTAAGAAAGCGGTTGCGATCTCCGTCGCTGACACCTCTCCCTTCCCAAATTTTTCTCGCAGTTTGACTGCGCTCCACTCGTGCATTATCTAGCCCTTCTTGAACACCGGTGGGACCCGGATCATGCCGCCCACGTGGGAGGGAGAGTTTTCTAAAAATTCTTCACGACTCATCGTTGCACCGACAAGGTCGTCGCGCATTGGCGACGTCATTCCGGGGATCACATGATTGCAGGGTGGCACATCTTTGGTGTCCACCTCTTGCAGCTGCTCCACGTAGACCAAAATTTTTTTAAGGCTTTCTAGCAGCGCCTCTTGTTCCTCATCGCTACATTGAATGCGCGACAATTCCACTAGCTTTTGAATCGCTTCACGGTCGAGTTCCATAGCAAACAGTCTAACCCACTTAGCCACAAATTCTCAAGTCCTGAAGCAACTGTCCAGTTTGGTGCCTGGCACCAAACTGGACAGTTGGTGGTTAAATCCGGAGTGTGACTCCGGATTTGCCTGTTGACGGATTCGAAGGATCGGGCTAAACTGGGGTTAAGCTCAGGAAAATGGAGGTTATGATGTATCGTCGGGACGCGGAAAAGCATCTGAAGAGTTTGGCCAAGGATTATCCAGTCGTCACAGTGATCGGGCCGCGGCAGTCAGGGAAGACGACGCTGGTCCAGCATGTGTTTCCCGATAAACCGTATGCCAATCTTGAGGAGCTGGATGCGCGTGAGATGGCGGCGACCGATCCACGCAGCTTTCTCGCGCAGTTTCCGGATGGAGCGGTGATCGATGAGATTCAGCAGGTTCCAGAACTCCTTTCCTACATTCAGGTGTTGGTCGACAAAAAGAATATCCCCGGTTTTTTCATCCTGACGGGAAGTCATCAGTACACGCTTCATCATGCGGTCGCACAATCGCTCGCCGGTCGGACGGCTCTCCTTGATTTGTTGCCGATGAGTTTACAGGAGCTCTCTGGTGCCGGGATCGATCTTTCTTTGGAAAAGGCGCTTCTTTGTGGGGGATATCCCCGTATCTTTGCAGAAGAGCTTAACCCAACTCAGGCTTATCGCGACTACTTTCGTACGTACATCGAGCGAGACCTAAGACAGATGATTCATCTGCAGAAGCTATCGCAATTTCAGCGTTTCGTCCGTCTTTGCGCCGGTCGTGTTGGGCAGCTGCTCAAGATCGACCGACTGGCCAACGACGTGGGTGTTTCCTCTCGGACGATCAACGAGTGGCTCTCTTTGCTCGAAGCCTCTTATCTTATCGTTCGACTGCAGCCCTACTTTGAGAACTTCGGCAAGCGGATGACCAAAGCCCCCAAGCTCTATTTCACCGATGTGGGTCTAGCTTGTTACCTCTTAGGGATTGAGAACGAAACTCAGGTGTCGCGCGATCCGCTCTACGGAAGTCTCGTTGAGAATCTGGTTGTCCTTGAACTGATGAAGGCTCGCCTCAATCAGGGGCGTGACCCGCAGCTCTATTTCTATCGCGATGGTCGTGGTCATGAGGTCGATCTCATTTACAAGACCGGCCATCAGCTGATCCCGATTGAGATCAAAGCAGGGCGGACCTACAACAGTGATTTTCTGAAGAACCTCCGTTTCTTCCAGGCTCTAGCTGGTGAGAGATGTCCGGTCGGTTATCTGATCTACACAGGAAGTCAGGAACCGCGGATTCAGACATTCCAACTCCTCAACTACACCCATGCAAGCCAAATATTCGATACAGAAGTTCAGTAGGCGAGAAAGATGTGGGCGCCGGTGTAGATGACGGGGTCGAGGTTGCGGTAGACCACTGTCTTGTTGTGCTGGGTGGTGACGCGGACGAAGGTCCAAATGGTGGAGCCGATGTAGGCTTCGGCTTTGATGCCGCAAATGGGCTCAATGACGGCGCGCCACTCAGCACCCCAGTTGCGGTATTCAATGATCCCCTCAGGGATGATGTCGTCAGGACGCATCCGCTCGCGAGAACGGTTGAAACGGGCGGCAATGCCGGTCTTGAACCAGTAGGTGACGGGGTAGAGAAGGGTGATGTCAATGGGGTAGACGGCATCGAGCTCGAAGCCGTTGCGGAACTTGTAGTCGAGGCCAATGATCGGACGGGTGAACCCTTTCCGCTTACCAGGAAGAGAGATGAAGCCGATATGGAGGCCAAGACGGCCCGGGATATAGTCGTAGCGGCCCCAAGCAAAGAGCTCGGCCATGCCGTACCGCCCCATATTCAGCTTATAAGTCTGCTGCCACCACCCAATGCCAAACTTCCACATCCAGCAGTCGAGGCAGTGGGTGAAGCCGCGTAAAAAGGCGCCCACCTCTTCAAACCGGGGGTGGCGGAGAAACTCTGAGTTGCTCCATCCCATCCGGGTCCATCGGTAGCCGAGCCCGGCTACAACACCGCTTAGGGCGTTGACCTGCTTGCAATAGCTAGCCTCAACGTCCCACTGGGTGTAGCGAAACCGCTCGCCTGCGATGGTAGGGGCATCAAAACTGGCATCACCTGTCGCATAGATGTTGGCGTCGAGCCACCAGGGATGCGCAAAGGGGTTGGGGTTGAGAGAGACAGGCCGCCGTCCACACGCTTTTCGGCAGGGAGCCGCCACGACGACGTCGGGCTGATGACAGCACGCCGTCTGACATGGCTGACACACCTCAGCGCCCAGAGGGGCACTCAGAGCCGCCGTACATACCATCAAGAGTAGGAGGATTCGTATTTTCATAGAGAGTCGAGTCTACTGGATTGAGAATGAAAAGATCAACTGGCCATTCCGATCATGCGAGTCAATTCCACTTCGCGCCGTCCCTTTCCAAGCTGTGTGACGGTGCTGTGAGTGCGGCCGTCGCTCTCCTGCTTGCAAATGTGGAAGTGGTGGTCAGCCTCGCGTGCCACCTGCGGGAGATGAGTGATACAGAGCACCTGCCTCTTGTCGGCAATCGCCTTGATTTTCTTCCCCACCAGTGCGCCGGTCTGGCCCCCAATGTTAGCATCGATCTCGTCGAAGACGAGGGTGGGGGTAAGCTCGAGGCCAGCGAGGGTGGTTTTGAGCGCCAACAGGACGCGGGAGAGCTCTCCTCCGGAGGCGCAGCTCCGGATGGGGACCGATCCCTCTCCCATGTTGGGAGAAAAGAGGAACTCGATCGCATCGTCACCTCGCGCTGTGCGGCTTTCCGCTGCAATTTTCACCTCGAACCGAGCTCCCTCCATGTTAAGCGGCTGCAGCTGCTCGGTGAGCTCTGTCTCTAGAGTTTTTCCACTTTTCTTGCGCGCTTTGGTGAGTGCTGTTGCGGCGTGATCAACCGTTGCGGAGAGGGCGGCCACCTCTTGGTTCAATTCCTCGATCCGCATGTCGGCGCTCTCGAGCGATCCTAAACGGATGGTCGCTTCGCTCAAGTAGGTGCTCACCGTTCCATACTTTTTCTGCAGGGTGGTGAGGAGGCAGAGGCGGTCGTTGACCTGCTCGAGTCGCCCCGGGCTGCTCTCCAGCCGACTCTGATAGGCGCGCAGCTCGTGCCCCACCTCTTGCAGCTCAAGGTGGGCGCTGGTCAGGGCCTCCACCTGCGGTTTGAGGGCCGCATCAAGCGAGGCGCACTGGGCGAGTGTTTCGCGCAGGTGGGAGAGGGTGAGCTCTTGCAGTCCATCGACCACCCGCCCCAGCCCTCCATTCAACTCTTCAGAGTTTGCAAGGCGGGAGTATTCGGCGAAGAGAGTCTCTTCCTCCCCCTCCTTCACAGCGGCGGTGGTGAGCTCCTCCACCTCTACCTGCAGTCTGTTGAGCTCGCGCAGCCGCTCAGCCTCTCCTGCAACCAGTGCCGCCAGCTCCTTCTCTTTCGTCCGGAGTTGCTGCCACTGCTCTGCAAAGTTGGCTCGCTTCTCTAACAATCCGCCATAGAGATCGAGCACATCACATTGATATTCCGGTGATGAGAGGCGCAAATTCGCATGCTGCCCCACCAGGTCGATCAGGAGATTCCCCAATCGCTTCAATAAACCTGTCTGCGCCATCGCATTGTTGATGTAGGCGCGGCTCTTCCCCGAGCTCGTCAGCTCTCTCCGAATGAGGAGCTCGTCATCTTCGCACTCGATGCCTGCTTCGTCGAGGAGATCGGTCACTCCTGGCAGATCTCCAATTTCAAAGAGCGCTTCGACGCGCGCCTTAGCTTCTCCCTTCCGCACCAGCCGACTATCTGCCCGGTCACCGAGAACCAGACCTAGCGCTTTCAAGATGGCCGACTTGCCCGCTCCCGTCTCACCAGTGAGGACTGTGAAGCCTAGCTCAAAATCGAGCTCGGCCATCTCAATGAGAATAATGTTGTGTATACGGAGCGTCTTTAGCATGACTACAGTTGCTTGGTCGTCTTGAAGTGGAGCTTAGCACATTTGCGCAATCCCGCTTCGCCATATTTGTCCAAAATCGTCCGTCCAATCATCGGGATGCGGCTCGATGAGGCCCCCTTTGGCAGTTCGATCCCAATCTGATCGCTCAGCTTCTCCATCTCCCGCACAAACGAGGCGCGGGCGATGAGGGAGGCGGCGGCCACCACCACGTCCGACTCTCCCTTCGTCCGCTGCGTCAGGGCGATCACTAGCCCTCGGTTCTGCACCGCTCTTTGCAATACGTGTTCTTTGGCAAATTGGTCGACCAGCACCGCCTGACACCCCGTCTTCTTGTGTAGCGTCTCAATGACCGCCGCATGTGCCCACGCCAACATTGTGTTGAGGTTTTTGAACTTCTCATACAGGTCGTTGTACTTCTCTGGATGGAGGCGGAGGAGGTCGTAGGGGCAGATCTTGATCACTTCACGCGCTAAACGCAAAATGGTCTTGTCGTTCATCGTCTTCGAATCCTTCACCCCAAGCTCAACCAGTCGAGTGATCATCTTCTCATCCGCATAGACTCCCGCCACCACCAGCGGCCCAAAGTAGTCCCCTTTTCCAGCTTCATCCGATCCGATTCGCGCTGTTGGATCTTGCGCTTCTGCTCCAAATGTTTCCAAGATTTCAGGTTCTAAAAAGAACTCAATAAACTCCTCTTTCTTTTTTCCCTGCACCACTAACTTCCCTGAAGCATAGAAAGTGCATGAGAGACCAGGCTTTTTTCCGACGAAGAGAGTGTGAGGAGGCTGGCTCATTTCAAAACCCTGTTCCTCCAAACTTGTGCGCAGCTTCGGAGCACGTGAGAGATCGAGGGTGGTGACGAATGGTCCTTTTGACATGGGGCAATGCTAAGGGTTCCCAAAAATGCCGGCAAGGACAACAATGGCCCAACGGAGGTAGAATAGATGACTCAACCGACCCATCCCACAGTAGGGCCCACAGTTGGCGACCTGTTTCGGCAGCGGCGCTCAGAAATGGGCCACTCACTGAAAGAGGCGGAAAACGCCACCTCGATACGGATGTCTTTTCTCCAGGCGATTGAAGAGGGAAGGATTGCCGAGATGATCAGTCCTGTCTACGCCAAAGGTTTTACAAAACAATACGCTCTCTTTCTTGGGTTAGATGGCGATCAGTTGGTCCGCGAAAATCCAGCCGCCTTTCGTCCCCCCGAGAAGCAAGAATTTTCCTATGGCATTGGCACCCTTGAGCGGAGAGGCTCTCCCGGAGGCGGTGTCAAGTGGGTCCCCAACCTAATCTGGGTGGGCGCATCGGTGTTGGTCCTTCTCGCCGGTTGGTACTTTGGCAAGACGTTAGGTGTTTTCTAGCTTTTTTGATTGGCTCTCAGTGGTAGCTCGCGGCTTTCTTCTCGGAGGAGCTGCTCTTGTTCCCGGACTCTCGGGCGGCACCGTTGCCCTCATCATCGGCTTCTATGAGCGGCTGATCAACGGCCTTCGCCAACTCCAACTCGTCTTCCTCTTTACCGTTGCCGCCGGCGCCCTTCTCGCTCTCGCCCTCCTCTCTCCTGCCATCCACTTCCTTCTCGGCCACGAGCCTCACGCCTCCACCCTCCTCGCCATCTTCTGCGGCTTCATCCTCGGCTCCGCCTACCTCCTCGGTCGACAGGTGGGGGATTGGACCCCATCCCGTTCCGTCCTCGTCGTCTTCGGCGCCGCCCTCGGCTTTGCCCTCTCCGGCGGTATTCTCCTCCAGCTCCCCCTCTTTTTCGCCGGCATGATCGCCGCCGGCGCTCTTCTCCTCCCGGGCATCTCGGGCGCCTACCTCCTCACTGCCACCGGCCACTACACCGACGGCATCGCCCACCTCACCAATTGGAGTCCAGAGGGGCTCGTCTGGCTCGCCACCTGTGGTAGCGGCCTCCTCCTTGGCCTCCTCGCCTTCTCCCACCTCATCGGTCTCCTTCTCAACCGCTTTCGCGATACCGCCCTCGCCCTCCTCCTCGGCCTCATGCTCGGCGGCCTCCGCGCCTCCTGGCCCACCACCTCCGCCCCCGCCCTCATCTGCATGGTCGTCGCTTGTCTTGTGGTTGTACTCTTGGAGCGGATCGCCTATGCCCGCGCCTGAGATTGTTTGTCTTTTAAATGGTGCTACTGACGTCCCCCTCGACGACTTAGGGGGCGCCACTCCCCTCCAAAAATCATCTCATCCCACACTCGACCGACTTGCCGGAGAGGGGAGTGCTCTGCGCATTGCCCCGCCCCCTTTTGGCGGCCATGAAACCTCCCTCCTCACCCTCCTTGGCATCCACGACGGGATCGAGAGCGCCGCCTGCGGCCCTCTCATTGCCGCCGCACAAGGCATAGCCCTCGGACCCAACCAGCGCGCCTATTCCGTCCAGCTCGCCTCCGCCGGCGACGGGACCATCGTCAGCCTCTCCGACAGACTTGTCAGTAACAGCGAAGGGCGGGCGCTCTGTCATGCCCTCACGGCCACACTCTCTAATGAGGGATGCAACTTCATCCACGTTGACGGCCCCCACGCCGTCATGATCACCGATCACCCCGCATTCCACAAGCCCACCGCCCGCCATCTCGGCCCCGCAGACGTCGTCGGCCGCCCCTGGCACAAAGTGCTTCCCAAGGGCGTCGACAAAAAGCCCGCCCGCCGCCTTCTCCAACGGGCACACGAAATACTTGCCCACCACGAAGTGAACCAGATGCGCTCAGAGCTCGAAGAGGAGCCCATCAACGCCCTTGTCCTGTCCGAGGGTGGTGGCCGCCCCCAATGGCACCCCCTTCTCTACACCGACACCATGCTCCACACCTTCAACCACGCCCTCATCGGCGTCGCCAAATCGTGCGGCATCCCTCTCTGGCGCCTCCCCCGTCCTGACGCCAAATTTGGCCTCATCCAAACCATCCTTGGCGGCCTCGACCACGCCATGAGCCAATGTACACGGCTCTTCATTGACATTCCTTACCTCTGGGATGCCACCGTCCGCGGAGACCTGCTTGAAAAAGTAAAAACCATTGAGTGGCTCGACCGCCACCTCATTGCCCCCCTCTTCGACTACTGCTGGGCCCGCTCGATTCGGCTCACTGTGATGCCATTGCGCCGCACCAACATCCGCCGCGGCGCAGTGACCCCCGGCTGGGTCCCATGCGCCACCTATCCCGCCACCCAACCCACCCACGCTCAGCGCTTTGAAGAGAGCGCCTTTTAGCCCTCTTAATCTCAGGTCTTGACAGGAGAGAGGTCTCGTAGTACAGTTCGAGTGATTGGACGATTATTCGGAGTATGATGATGTACGAGGAGCTTCTAGCCCAGCAGAACCTACACTGGACCGGAGAGCATTATGACTCGTGGGTGGAGAGGAGTTGCTTTGAGACTCTTGTTTCCTACCTAGAGAGTGGGCAGGTGGTTGCGATCACCGGCGTCCGTCGATCGGGAAAAAGCACTCTGGTGCGACAGCTGATCGATTTCCTCGTTCGTGAGCAGGGGGTCCCGGCCGATAACATCCTCTTCGCTAATTTGGAGCATCCCTATCTCAGTCCCTACCGTGAAGAGGTGGCCGGATTGCAACGGCTGTACGAAGAGTACCTCACAATGAGGCAACCCGAAGGGTTGATCTATCTCTTTTTGGACGAGGTGCAGTTTTTTCGCGATTGGCCCATTTTCGTCAAAGCGCACCACGAAACTGGAAAGGTTCGCTTTGTGGTCACGGGATCCAATGCGGCCATGCTGTCGTCCGACATGGTGACCCTTCTTTCAGGCCGCAGTCTGCCTCTGGAAGTCTTTCCTTTTTCCCTACGCGAATTGGCGAGGAACCGTGGGATCGACATTGAGAACACCGCCGTTGTTGCACGCGTAGTGCCTGCCCTACGGCACCTGTTCGAGCAGCTTCTTGAATATGGTGGATTCCCAACGGTCGCTGCAGATGGGCCGAGCCCCTTAGCATACGAAATCCTAGGGGCTCATGCGCGCACAGTGCTTCTTCAGGATGTGGCCCCACGCCTCGGAGTCCGCAAACCGGCCGACCTAGAACAGCTCTATGTCTATCTTGTTTCTAACATTGGCAAACTTTTTTCCTACGCAGGACTCAGCAAGCTCTTTGATCTGTCCGATAAGAGCATCAAAGAGTACCTGGGCGCTTTTGGCGACGCCTACCTCCTCTACGAGCTTGATCTTTTTGCCTACTCTCTCAAGAAACAAGTGCGTAGTCCCAAGAAGATCTATGCGATCGATACTGGCCAGGCGAACGCCATGGGCTTTAAGTTCTCCGCCAATCGGGGAAGGCTCCTCGAAAATCTCATCTTTGTTGACCTCAAGCGACTAGGGTTCGATGTCTACTACTACCACACTCGCTCAGGCCGCGAAGTTGATTTTGTGGTTAAACGGGGGACTGATCTCTCCCTCGTCCAAGTGACTTGGGATATCAACGATCCGGAAGCACGCGAGCGGGAGCTCACAGCCCTGCATGAAGCCATGACGGAACTCAATTGCAGCAACGCCATCCTGATCGTTGCCGAACGCCCTCTTTCTAATGTGATCGTTGACCCTTCGATCACCCTCCTCGCTGCTCACCATTTTCTCATTCAAACACCCGCCGAGCGAAAACGCCTCCTCTTCTAAAAGGAGGCATTTTAGGAATGCAAAAGGTCAAAAATGGTCGAAAAATGGCGATTTGTGGGGAAAAAATGGACCTAAGATGAGGTCGTATCCGGTACAATGCGAATTCCGGGCTATAATCAACGGCCTCAAGCTGGGTCGTGGGACTTAAACCGTCCGTCGGGTCGCCTGGCCGCCGTCGCAGCAAATGATGGTGCCGTGGATGCCAGAGGCGGCCCCGCTCTTTCCACCCGGGGGCTGCTATGCGAGGGGCCTTGCGCGACCTACGCCCACCGCTTCGAAGAAGAGGCGTTTTGAGGCGACTAGTCGCCTGGGTTATCCCACAAAGGTCTTACATCGCTAGGAGCGAACTGGCTCAGGTATTTTCCGTATACAACCGTATTGGGAGACTGGCGTAGTACCGGACAGGCAAATTTGTATAACATCTCTCGGATCACGTGGATGGCTAACGAACCAAATAGGACTGAGTAGGTAGCTAGTGGTATAGACTCGCGGTCAATTTTGACTTGCACGACTGAGAGGTACAGGGCCACGAGAGCACAGGAGGTCCGGAAATTATCAGGCACCACCACCTGTGCCAGCCGCTTCCACATTGGTGGCAAGGTCTCGACACGACGTTCATACTTGTGCCTGACCGCGACCCGTTGTGCTTCCAGTGGAAAACCATCTAGATCTCGGGGAAAGAGCCTGTTTAGAGCTATCGGCAATAGCCATGCAACTCCGGTGAAGGCCAGAATGGATCGATGAGTCCTTGAGAGTAACGGTAGCTCATTAGGCTTTGTAACAGATTCCATACAACCTCTCCTACTTCACATAAACCTTACAGTCGATCACTTTACAAGTCAACCGAATCAAAACCGGGGCGACCTAGTTTAGCGGAATGCCAAGCTGGGTCATTTCATCTTCAATTTTCCGCTGTGCGTTCGTGTCGATCACCAGATTTGCCCAGTCGATGGGCTGGTCTGTCGTCGGATGATTCATGTTATTGCGATGTAGGAGCAGCACCATGGAAAGGTCAACATAGTAGTCCACTTTGCCTGCGCGTAGATTAACGGGGAATCGGCAGGGCACATCATTAATATTACAATTGTATCGATCGAACACCTCGTTATCCTCGAATGCATTCGGCACAAAGTTGTAGTTACCGATATTTGGGGGGACCGTTAGACCCAGATTGCTACCCTGATTTGCCACAGGACTTCAGTGTTGTGCTTAGATGTCGCGTAGCAGCTCGCCGGCAAGGGTACTCCCTTGCCAAGAGCTGATACGTGGCAGATGAGTGCAACACTGAAGTCCTCTGACCCAGATTGCTACCCAATGGCGTCAACTTAAGGGATTCGTAGCTGATGCCGCACGGGTCTGGCCTGATCAAAGTGTCAACTCACCGCAGGGGATGTTATCACTTTGTCAGGCCAGACCCTACGTGTTTTGCTTAAGTTGACGCCATTGGGTAGCAATCTGGGTTAAAGGCGCAACCATGCCTGATACGCATTGCCGGATGGGTATCCAAGCGGTGTTTCGTGGGTGGACGGTGTTTGATGTGCCGATCCCGCACTCTTGGTTGTCAAGTTAAAACTTCATGCGACAGCCCTGCCTAGAGCGGCTGGTGTTGGGTGAGGAGCGAAGCGACAATGTAAGCGTCATTGGGGAGGAGAAGTTAGTGGTTCGGGTCGCAGGTAGGGGTGGGCAGCAGCCGATTCACGGGTGATGGCGCGGGGGACGGCGGCTGGGCCGTAGGTGCCGTCGTGGTAGCGGGCGGCCATCTCGAGGAGGGTGGTGTGGGGGACTTTGTCGCCCCAGCCAGCTTGACCAAATTCGGTCATCCGCGCTTCGCACACTTTTTGCATGGCGTCGCGGGCGGGATTGAGGTAGCCGCGGGGGTCGAAGTTGGCGGGGTCGTTTTGGAAGGCAGTGCGGATAGCACCGGTGATGGCAAGTCGATTGTCGGTGTCGACGTTTACTTTGCGCACACCTGCTTTGATGCCACGCTGGATGGCGTGGACGGGGACGCCGTAGGTCTCCTTCATCTTGCCGCCGTGGGAGTTGATGATCTCGAGGAGATCTTGGGGGACGGAGCTACTTCCGTGCATGACGAGGTGGCATTTGGGGAGCCGTTGGTGGATCTCTTCAATGCGTTTGATAGAGAGAACATCTTCGCCCGGAGGGCGGGTGAACTTGTAGGCGCCGTGAGAGGTGCCGACGGCGACGGCGAGGGCGTCAACGCCGGTGCGGGCGACGAAGTCGGCCGCTTGGTCGGGGTCGGTGAGGAGCTGCTCGATGGTCAGTTTGCCTTCGGCGCCGTGGCCATCTTCTTTTTCGCCGCCAAGGGTCTCGAGGGAGCCTAGGACGCCAAGCTCGCCTTCAACGGAGACGCCGAGGGCGTGGGCGTAGTCGACGACGGCGCGAGTGACGGCGACGTTGTATTCGTAGGTAGAGGGGGTCTTGCCGTCGGCCTCGAGCGAGCCATCCATCATGACGCTTGTGAAGCCCTGCTTGATGGCGCTGAGGCAGGTCTCTGGGCTGTTGCCGTGGTCTTGGTGCATGACGATGGGGATTTCGGGGTAGAGCTCGGCGGCAGCGAGAATGAGGTGGCGGAGGTAGGCGTCTTCGGCATATTTGCGGGCGCCGCGAGAGGCTTGGATGATGACGGGGCTGTTGGTTTTGCGGGCAGCCCGCATGATCGATTGAATCTGCTCCATGTTGTTCACATTGAGGGCGACGCAGCCGAAGTCGTTTTTGGCGGCAAAGTCGAGTAGAGGACGCATAGGAATGAGTGGCATAATTGGATCTCCTTGTTTTGCACAGCTATAACATGAAATGGGGGTGGCGGGAAAGGGATTGTTCCGTGTAGGGTGGTCGCCATGTCTGAAGATGCGCACGCAAACCACTTGGTCGGCGAAAAGTCGCCCTACCTGCAGCAACACGCGGACAATCCTGTCGATTGGTATCCGTGGAGCGAGGAGGCGTTCGCAAGAGCGAAGGTGGAAGATAAACCGATCTTTTTGTCGATTGGCTATGCCACCTGCCACTGGTGCCATGTGATGGCGCACGAGACGTTTGAGAATCCGGCGCTGGCCAAGTTGATGAACGAGACGTTTGTGAATGTGAAGGTGGACCGAGAGGAGTTGCCTCACGTTGACAGTCTCTACATGGAATTTGCGCAGGCGATGCTCGGAGGCGGAGGGGGATGGCCGCTGAATTTGGTGTTGACTCCCGAGCTCAAACCTGTTTTCGCCGCTACGTATATGCCGCCCGAGGCTCGTGGCGGGATGTTGGGGGTGCGGCAGGTGGTGGAGCGGGTGCGCGATCTGTGGGGCGGTCCGCAGCGGGAGCAGCTGTTTGAGCAGGCCGAGAGGATTCTGGAGACGATTGAGGGGGCACAGGTACAAGAGATTGTTCCTGAGCCACTCGACGAACGAGACCGGGCGCTGTTAGAAGGGGTGTGTGAGCTCTATTATCAGGTGGCCGATCCAAGTTTTGGGGGAATTCAAGGGGCTCCGAAGTTTCCGATGCCGTTCCACTTCTCGTTTATGCTCCGCTATTGGAAGGAGAATGAGGACAGCCGAGCGCTCTTCTATGTGTCCAAGAGCTTGGACATGATGCAGCGGGGTGGCATCCACGATCATGTGGGGGGTGGATTTTCCCGCTATGCGATCGATGCCGAGTGGATCGTTCCCCATTTTGAGAAAATGCTCTACGACAATGCATTGCTTGCAAGGGCCTATTTAGAGGCGTGGCAGGCGACGGAGAACGGTCTGTTCAAGGCGATGACGGAGGAGACACTCGACTATCTGTTGCGTGAGATGCAACACGTGGAAGGTGGGTTTTTCTCTGCGCAAGATGCCGATTCCGAGGGAGAAGAGGGGCGGTTCTACACGTGGACTGTTGAAGAGGTAATCGATGTCCTGGGTGACGGAGATGGAACGCTCTTTTGTGATTTCTATAACCTGCTTCCGGGAGGAAATTTCGACGGGCGCAATGTGATTCACCAGCCGCAAGGGGTGAAGGAGTTTGCCGACGAACAGAGAATGGATCCGCTTGAGCTGGCTGAGGAGCTGGGATCGATGCGCCGCCGCCTTTTTGAGGCGCGCGAGAAGCGAGTTCGGCCGTTGCGCGATGAAAAGGTGATCGTCTGCTGGAATGGACTGGTGATTCGAGCGTTGGCCGAGGCGGGTTTGGCCCTTGGTCGAAAGGACTATGTTGGAGCGGCGCAGCGAGCGGCCAGTTTCTTGGAGAAAGAGTTGTGGAAGGGTGAGCGCCTCTTCCGTCGCTGGCGCGACGGCGAGGCGGGGCTTGCGGCGTGCAGTGAGGACTACGCCTTTTTGATTGGCGGGCTCCTAAGCCTGTTTCGTGTCGACGGTAACACACATTGGTTGCAGTGGACCATTGCGTTGTGCAATGTGCTGACAGAAGTCTATCGGAGTGACGACGGGCCCCTTTTCCGCACCGATGGGACTGATAAAAATCTGCTGGTCCGTCAGATCGAATTCTATGACGGGGCCGAGCCGTCTGCTAATGCCGTTCACTGCGAGAACCTGTTGCGTTTGTGGCAGCTGACCGGCGCCGAGCGCTTTTTATCCGAGGCGGAGGCCATTTTACAGCGCTCCCGCCCCTTCATCGAGCAGCATCCGATTGGCTCCACCTACAGCTGCCTCGCCCTATCCCGCTACCTCGACCGGAAGGCGCCGACCCTGGTTGTCGCTCTGGGTGAGGGGGAGGAGCTGCGCGATGAGATTGCCGCTGCGCTTGGGAGCCGCTTTGTTCCGGGCGCGGAGGTGGTGTGGCGGCGGGCGGGCGACGAAGATCTCTTCCACCACATCCCCGGAACCGAATCGCAAGAGTGTGTCGATGGGAAGACGACACTCTATTTATGTCGCGAAGGGCGATGTGAAGCGCCTGTGAATGATCCGAAACAAATCCTCAAGATAGTGAGAGAACTATGAAAAAATTGCTGATGATTCTTTTGGGAGTGGCCGCAACAGGCGCACTCCAAGCGCAGTGTAGCGTAACCGTGGGCGCCGATGCGCTTCTTTGGCGCCCTTGCGCCCCCGCCTTCCGCTACGCGGTTCGGGAGCAGGTGAGTGGACTCAACACGCGGAGCAATATCCGTACCGTCGATGCTGAGTACAACTGGGGCTATCGTCTCCGTGCTGCTTACCAGAACGATTGTGACACGCAGCTTCAGATCGACTACCTCTACTTCCAGCCTGAAGATAGCAAGAGCGTTTCGGCCAGTGGAGCCGCGTTGCGCGGTCCTCTGAACGGGACTGGCTACGATCAGTTGAATGCCCACGACCGGTACACATTCCAGGAGGCCAACCTGAAAGGACGGCGTGCTGTTTGGTCCGGTCGTTGCGCAACGTTGTATGGCGCCGTGGGCGTCCGATGGCTTGATGTAAAGAACAGTGGCCGGGTTAACGGACTGACTGGGCAAGGAGTGGGTGTCGGTCGGACAAATGCTAAGCTGTGGGGCGTAGGCGCCGTGGTACAAGCGGGTCTTGGCTATCGAGTATTCAGCTGTATCCACCTCGTGGGAGAGCTAGGATTGTCTGGCCTCGCTGGTCAGCGCTCGCTCGTCACTTTTGCTCGTGACCCTGTAGCTAACTCATCGGCCTTGACCAACTATGGCGAAGAGACAGTCTGCTTCCCAGGCCTTGAGAATCGGATTGTGCTGAAGTACAGCCGGCAGTGTGGCTGCTTTGATCTAGCCGGTCACATCGGTTGGGATCAGCAGTACTACATCGGCGCGATGAAGTTTGGTTCGCTATTCACAGCGACGCCCGATGCGGCCGCTGAAACTATTGGCATGAGCGGCATGGTCCTTGGCTTCTCGGCGGGGTATTAAGCATGAAGAAGCTAGCGATTCTATTACTGCTCGCAGCAACTCCAGTGCTTCACGCACTGGCAGGCGCCTTGATTGAAGTGGATCTGGCGGCGCTCTACTGGCAGCCGTGCACACCGTCGCGCACCTATGCGACATTTGGCACAGTCGACCAAAACCAGACCAATATCAAGTTGGCCACCATTGATCCTGACTACCACTGGGGTATTCGTGTGGGTGCGAAATACACCAATACCTGCTCCAACATTTGGGTCAAGTTTAGTGGCTTACGTTTGTGGGCGATTGATCGGACTGAGTTAAAGGGGGGTGAGTTTCAAGCGACGCTTCTTCCCAACCAGGCGATCCCCGGTCTTATCATGAAGGACCTAGTTGACATTGATTATTACACTATTGATGTGAGCAGCGGCCACACCTGGCGGTGCAGCCCCCGTTTGTCGGCCGACCTCTACGCCCTCTTTCGCTACGGCTTTTTACGTCGGCAGGAGAAGGGGGCTGCTGTAGGGACAGCAGACCCTCAACCTGTGCAGAGTCTCCGTCTCCACGGCAGGTTTAAGGGGCCCGGTTTTGGGATGGGGTTTTCGAGTCACTACGACATTGCGTGTAGTTTCTCTTTACGGACGAACATGATGGTGGGTGGCCTCTACGGTCATCAGCTCTATGCCACCTCAACCGTGGTAGAGCTGAGTGGAGCGCCTGCTGGTTCCACCGGTCTGCGCGACGTCCACTCTGGCTGCATTCCGATGTTTGATGTGAGTGTGGCGCTGGAGTACAGCCGCTACTATTGCGACTTCATCACCATTGCTGCACAGATTGGATGGGAGGCTAACCATTACTTTGGTGCCATCCCTGTTCCAGGTGATAACAGTCTGTTGGTCGGGATCCACCGCCAAAACATTGGCTTTGGCGGTCCATTCATTAATCTTGCCCTGAGGTTTTAACGAGGAGAGGCCTATGTCTGAACAGCGGGTCGTCAAACTGGTGTTGCAGCCCACTCAGATTGTCGCTAGGGCCCTGAAGTTGTGGGAAGCTGATCCAGACCCACAGCACCTCGACACGGCGATTACCACCCTATCGAAGATTCGGCGGGTTGTAGTCGTTCAGAACAGGGTGGACGTGGAAAAGAAACGAGCCGCTTGGGTTGACAAAGTGATGAGGGCGATTCCGTTGGACGCCATTGATCATGCGCGGCAGTTTCTGGCGGTCATGCATGACCTGGTTCCGGTTGGCATTGATCGAGGTGGTCGGAGAGGGCGTAGTCTGGGCTGGGAGGAGAAGTATCAGCAATACGTCACCGGCCTGCACTGGGCTCGACGTGGCTACATGAGCGTGAATTTTCCGTTACCCTACCTTGAGCACATGAAATCGTGTGAAGAGTGCGGAACCGTTCAGACGTTCAATCAGCTTGTCGACGGGTTTCTGCCGAACCAGATAACGCCTGAGTTTTGCTCAAAAACAATCGGTTTTTTAGAGGCGCGAGTCTATCACTCGTGGAACAACGGTATGAGTCGCAAGCCTTGGAAACAGTTTGAGGGTGTTCTCGACAAGCTTGTCGAGGTCCCTGAGTTTCCCAGGGTCTATTTTCGCCATGTGCTGAGCTGCACTAGAAAGTGTGGGTCATGGCGTACTTTTAAGTCTGTTGTGAAGCGACGCGAGGTGCTGGCGCCGCCCGATCTGCGGGCCGCCATGGAGTTTCTCAATAGGGACGATCTGCGTGGACCAAGTGACAAATTAAAGAGGCCTGCCCGTCGATATCAAGGGCTACAGTTACTCGTGACTCGGTGTAGTCAGGTGGAGCCTGAGCGCGTGCGATCGAGTCTGCTTGAGGCGTTATTTTGCATGACTGCCGATCAGGACTCGGCGCGTCATAGTCGCGACCCGTTCCTTCAAGATAGCCAGTTCTTCAATGTGAAAGACGTGGGTGTGGTTAACTGCAGTTTGGAGAAGCTGGAGAAGATAGTCCTGCATGCGGAACGGCGGTTCAAATTCATGCTTAAGTTATTGGTTGCCATTCACGGCGACGGATATCTGTATAGAGGGAGGCCGGCATTCTTTGGATGTGGGATTGCGGGTGCCAAGGGGACCGAGCTGCTGCACTCGGCCATTACTGCCAACGTCGATCGCAGACGTTCGGGCAACGACGCGTGGGATCTGTGTAAGAAGGGTGGCGTCTTCTACTCACACAAGTTCCTCGAAGAGATCAATCACACCATCCCATTAGACGTTGAGTACAACAATGTAGATGGTTGGATCGAAGACAAGTGGGGCAGTAAAGGGGGAGTGCGCGGGGTGATGGATCCGATCTTCAATGCGACGGCAGCCGGCACTAACGACCCGTTGCAGGGATGGTGGCGGTTTGTGACCGTTCTGTTTAAGGCAAACACAGCTGCTGCTATCCGGTACTCGCAGGATGCAAAGAAGCTGGAGTACGTCAAGATTCATCAGTGGGTCTTTGACCACGTAGCCCCACACAAAGGTGAGCAACGGAAGCTGAATCCAGGCTTTTTCGCCCGATGTGTCCTGGAGGATATGGGCGCTGAATATGTTGTGGACCTGGGCAACTTAAAGCAACTCTTCTTGGACTGGCAGAAGAAGTTGCTCGATGAGTGAGAATAGGGTAAAATAGCCCTTATGTGCGCAAATCAAGATCCACTGGCAGTCTATCGCAACGTGTTGAATCAGCAGGCCTTCGGGCCGTTGGAGGAGATGGAGGCACCCGCTCGTTGGAAGGGGTTGTCCGATGCGGAGCGGCAAGCGCTCGCCATGCTCTTCGTCTGGAGGGGCGAGCGGGCTCTCGTCGGGGGAAAAGAGGGTGTTGAGGAAAGTTTTTTATTGTCGGAGCAGGTGGCCCCGGAGAATGCGGTTCCTCTTTATTGGCAGGGGATCGCCTGGCTGAAAGGTGGAGTTCGGGCGGGTTCGAATGAGCTGATCGGGAGGGCGTGCAAGAAGTTTTCGGAGGCGTTGGAGATCGATCCGCAGCAGGGCGATGCGTGGCACGGATGGGCGGTTGCTTTGTGCCGTCTTGGCGTCGCTGAGGGTAACGCTCACCGGTTCGAGGAGGCGGATGGGAAGTTTGAGATGGCATCGGGGTGTGAGGGTGACGTCGCACGCCTCTATCGCGATTGGGGGAGGTGCTGGCAGCAGTCGGGTGGATTGTCTGAAGAGGCGATCGATTACCGGAGGGCTGCTGACAAGTATGAGAAGGCGAAGGATCTAGGCTTTAATGAACCGACGTTTTGGCTCGACTATGGACAGGCAATGGGGACATTGGCGCAGCTTGTTGGTGATGTACGGTTGCTTGATGAGGCGCTTGCCGCCTATGGGACTGCCGTCAAGGTGGCAGAGCACGATCCGGCCGGGTGGATTTTGTATGGCCGGACGTTGCGGCGAGTCTTTCACCTGACGGGGGATGCATCCTATCTGCGAAGGGCTGAAGAGTGCTTCGAGCGGGCGAGTAAGATTGATGATCAGATCGCTGAGCTCTGGCTTGAGTGGGGAGAGTTGCTTTTAGTCACGGCCCATGTGAGTGGTAGTGAGCGGGATCTGGAGGAGGCGTTGCTGAAACTGCGGCGGGCTGAAGAGGTGGGTGAGGGGTCCTTTGAGGTGACCAGCCTGCTCATTCGGGCGCTGACGGAGTTGGGATTGGAAGGGGATGGGCGGCTAGACCTGCTCAAAGAGGCTCAGGCGCGAGCAAGTGCAGCGGTCAGTGTTGCATTCGGTGATGCAACGATGCTTTGTCGGTTGGGTGATGCGGAGATGGCGCTGGCAATCTACTTCTCGGAGATGCCTGAACTGCGGCAGGCGATTGACCACTACACGGCGGCGATTGAGATTGATTCTGGTCATTTGGAGGCCCGTCTGGGACTCGCCTCTGCATCCTATTCTGTCGGACTATTTGAGCGGGACTTCAATCAATTTGAGCAGTGCGCTCGTCACTGTCAGCAGATCATCGAGACGGACGAGTCTGTTGTTGATGCGTGGAATGAGTGGGGGATGGCTCTCTTTAAGATGGCCGAGCTGACCGGACGTGCCGACTACGCTGAGCTGGCACTCGAGCGGTTCGATCGGGCGATTCAGTTGCGTGGAGGCTGGGAGGGGAGTCCTAACGAAGAGTGGGTGTTCAACTACGCTGCGTGTGCTGACTTTTTGGGAACCTTGATCGACGATGAAGAGTGCCACCACAGGGCTGTTCAGGTGCTTAGCCGTCTATTGAAGCGGTCGCCCGACGACCGGGGAATTCGTTTCCAGTTGGCGCTTGCGTGGATCCACTTCGGGGAGGTTGTCTCCGACCCTGAGTGCTACGACCAGGCGATTGAGCATCTTAAACTGCTTGCAGATGCGGATCCGGATGATGAGGTGGTGTGGGATGAGCTGGGGTGTGCTCTGATCGCTCTTGCACAGATGGTTGACGATCCGGGCCATCGGATGGAGTCGGCCGGCTTTCGGGAGCAGGCTGAGCAGCATTTGATCCGGGCCGCCGGCCTTGGAAGTAATGAGGCCTACTACCATCTAGCGTGGCTCTACACCCATCTCGGCCAATACACAGCCGCCACCCTCAGTTTGCGTCGGTCGGCTGAGCGGGGAAGTTTACCGCCAATCGAGGATGTCCTTCAAGACGACTGGCTAAAAGAATTGCGTGATACTCGAGAGTTCCAACTCTTCTTGAACGAATTGGGTTAGAGGCGCTATAATCTCTTCCATGACGACGGGAGATCAGACACTACATCTGACTGAACGTGAAGGGGATGACCACAAGCCTGTGGGCGTCGGTAATCTGATGGAGTCGCGTACTAGTCATCTCGATGATTTGCTTGACGAGCGGCTCAATGATGCCTTTTCCTTGAACACTCGGGATGTCCATCTCAACGAGGTGGCTGCCATCGCCTCCGAGCACTCCCCCATAGACCTCGCCTATGCCGCTTCCCGCCTCCCTCCACACGCCCGCTACGTCGTCTACCGAAATCTTCCTGACTGGGAGGCGAAGGTTGGCTTCGCCATCCATACTGACGGCTCGACCAGAACCGTCCTTTTTCGGCAGATGGGGGGCGAGGAGCTAGTTGAGTTGATCGACCGGATGCCGGCAGACGAGGCCGTTTGGGTGCTCGACAACCTTCCCGATCGCCGCCTTCGCCGATTGATGGAGGAGCTTGAACCAACGCACGCCGCCGCGATTAGTGAGCTGAGCCAGCACGACCGCCATTCAGCTGGCCGGATCATGACATCTGAATTTTTTGCTTTTACCGAGGATGTCACGATCGGCGAGGCGGTTCGCTATATTCGTGAGCATCCGGGCGTCGATCTTACCAGCCATCTTTTCGTCGTCAATCGGAACGGAGCGTTAGAGGGGCAGGTACCTGCTCGTAACCTGATCGTCAATAGTCGAGACGCCACTCTCAGAGAGGTGATGCTACCCATTGCCCATCAAGTTAATCCCGATACCCCGCGGGATGAAGTGGTCGACCTGGCTGAGCGCTACAAGGTGTCAGCTCTCCCCGTCGTTGATGGGGGCGGAGCGCTCGTGGGCGTCGTCACCCATGCCGAGGTGGTCGAGGCGATGGAGGATAGGGCTGATGAGACGATGGGGCAGATGGCCGGAACGTTAGAAGATGTGGGAGCCAACGAATCGAATTTAAGACGTTTCTTCGCCCGCGCACCGTGGTTACTTGTTACTCTGTGTGGTGGCCTTATTAACGCCGCCAACTTAGCCTTCTTTGAAGGGATTTTGAATCCCTGGATGGCCTTTTCCATCTTCTTCGTCCCGCTTGTGACTGGAATGTCCGGTAACGTCGGCGTCCAGTGCAGCACCGTATTCGTTCGCTCAATGGCGATCGGGATGCTTACAGGGGGAAGACGACGTGAGGCGATCTCGAAGGAGCTGACAATCGGCTTCACCACAGGCCTCGTCTTTGGGGTGGTGTGTGGGGTTGCTGTCTACGCCCTCAATGTCCTTGGCATTCACAACATGGGAGCACACCCCATGGCCGTGGCTGTGGTGGTCAGTGCGGGTCTCTTCGGCGCATGCCTCACCGCGACCGTCCTGGGGGTCTTCTCACCCCTTTTCTTCGCCCGGATTGGGGTCGATCCAGCCGTCTCCTCAGGGCCTATCGTTACCGCTTTCAACGACGTCTTCTCAATGATTATGTATTTCTTGATCGCCAAAGCCATCGGCGGTTTTTTCATCTTCACTTAATGCGCCACTTCTCCAGTACAATTGTGGTAGCTGAAAATCGGCTCGAGGAATCGCTCTGGATGAGAAAAAGGCTTTATCGGCGTACGCCAAAGAACTACCAGGGGACCGCCCCTACCAGCCACCATTTGCAGGATATTCTGCCGGCGGTGCTGGGGAAGGTAGGAGAGGCGTACAAGGAGAGACCTGATCTGGTCATGGCAGCGTGGAGTCAGGTGATTGGACCGCAGCTAGCGGGCATGACCGAACCGGTCTCTTTTGTGGATGGGGTTTTGGTCGTGCGGGTGAAAAACAGCAGCCTTTACGCTTTGATGAGACAGTATGAGAGGCCAAAGCTGGTAAGGAAATTAAGGGAACGTTTCCCACAGACACTGATCAAAAACATTATCTTTCGCGCCGGGTAGGAATGCAAAACATGACCAAAGAAAAAGGCTACGATGCCAGTTCGATTACCGTCTTGGAGGGACTTCAGGCGGTCAGAGAGCGGCCAGCGATGTACATTGGTGACACTCATTCGGGTGGTCTTCACCACCTAGTTTACGAGGTGATCGACAACTGCATCGACGAGACGATGGCCGGCTATTGCTCCCAAGTTTTGGTCGAGATTCACAAAGACGGCAGCATCAGCATCGAGGACGATGGGCGGGGCATTCCGGTCGCTAAGCACGAGAAGGAGTCACTCAAGCAGGGGCGCGATGTTTCGGCCCTTGAAGTGGTCATGACTATTCTTCACGCAGGTGGAAAGTTCGACAAAGACACCTACAAGGTGTCAGGCGGTCTCCACGGCGTCGGGGTCAGTTGTGTCAACGCTCTCTCCACCACACTCCAGGCTGAAGTGTGGAAGAATGGCCAGGGCTACACCATGACCTTCGAACGGGGCAAGCCGAGCTTGCTGCTTAAAGAGACGGGCCCAAGTGAGAAGCAAGGGACACGGATCACCTTCTGGCCCGACGACACCATCTTCTCCGTTGTCGTGTTCGACTACGATATTCTTGCTAAGCGTTTCAAAGAGCTGGCCTACCTCAATCGTGGACTCAATATTTCCTTCAGTGACGCCCGGGATGAAGAGCGAACGCCGATCACTTATCACTACGAGGGTGGAATCGGTTCGTTTGTCAGTTATCTAAATGAGGGCAAAGAGCCCCTCTTCCCGAAGCCGATCTATGTTAAGGGAGAGCGGCAAGGGGACGACGGTCCCATTGAATTCGAAGTGGCGCTGCAGTGGAACGGCGGCTACCAAGAGACTATCTATACCTACGTCAACAACATTCCGACGCCGCAGGGGGGGACCCACCTCACCGGCTTCAGCTCAGCGTTGACTCGTGTGCTTAACACCTACATTCGAACCCACAACATCCTGAAGAACGACAAGGTGTCGGTCTCCGGAGAAGACATGCGGGAGGGGCTGACTGCGGTTCTATCGACTCGCGTCGCCAATCCGCAGTTTGAAGGGCAGACCAAGCAGAAGCTGGGTAATAGTGATGTAGGATCAGCCGTGCAGCAGGCGGTTGGCGAAGAGCTCACCGTCTATTTGGATGAGAATCCCGCAATCGCTCGCACCATCGCTGATAAAGCGATCCTCGCTGCGCAAGCAAGAGAGGCTGCGCGCAAAGCTCGTGAATTGACTCTCCGTAAGACGGCACTTGATAGTGCGCGTCTTCCCGGAAAGCTAGTTGACTGTCAGGAACGCGATCCGAGTCTATGTGAGATTTATATTGTTGAGGGAGATTCGGCCGGCGGCTCTGCTAAGGGAGGGCGCGACCGTCGCTTCCAGGCCATTTTGCCCATCCGCGGTAAGATCCTCAACGTTGAGAAGGCTCGCCTTGAAAAGGTATTGCAGAATCAGATGATTGGAATGGTTGTCGCAGCTCTTGGTTGCGGCGTTGGGGCTGATAACTTTGATATCGCCAAGCTCCGCTATCACAAGATCATCATCATGACAGATGCCGACGTCGATGGTTCCCACATCCGCACACTGCTTTTGACCTTCTTCTATCGGCACATGCAATCGCTCATCGGCGATGGGCACATTTACATCGCCCAGCCTCCTCTCTACCGCGTGCAGCGGAAGAAGCAGGGGCGGTACATCCAGTCCGAGCGGGAGATGGATGACTATCTCCTGGAGCTTGGCACCAGCGACGCGAAGTTTCAACATCTCGAGAGCCAGCGGGTTCTAGAAGGGGACGAGCTTCGTCAGTTCGCTGGGGGCATTTTAGAGGTTGAGGCATTCATCATTTCGGTTGAGAAGAAGGGAGTTCCCTTCCGCGAGTTCTTGGACGCTAAGGACGAGAAAGGGCGTTATCCTCGCTACCTTGTCACCCTTGAAGCCTCTGACAAGTTGATCTACTCGGACGAAGAGTTTGCCGAGCTATCCAAGCAGTTTGAGATTGATCAGCGAGCCAGTCATCTAGAATCGCTCTCCTCAATTCCTGACGAGGAAGTGACTGACGACATGCGCATCTTCACACCGAACCGCCTCCCCTGCTTTGAGCTCTTTAAACCGAAAAAGCTGTTTGATTTGGAGTCCCATCTCGAGAAGTTTGGAGTTTCTCTGCGCAACTACGCCATCGTCAATGGTCAGCTATTTGACCTGATCATGGATGACGGAACGAAGAGCCCCATCTACAACCTCAAGGAGATCATCGACTTCCTCCGGAAGAATGGGCGGAAGGGGATTGACATCCAGCGGTACAAGGGTCTTGGAGAAATGAACGCCGACCAGCTTTGGGAGACCACCATGGACCCCGAAGTACGCACCCTAGTGAAGGTGACCCTTCCCGATGCCATCGCCGCCGATCACATGTTCTCCATGCTGATGGGCGAAGAGGTGCCGCCGCGCCGCCGCTTCATTGAACAACACGCACTCTCAGTCAAGAATTTAGACGTTTAACCAAGACGCATAAGATGAGCTATACCGAAAACGAAACAGTCATTCCACGCAATATCGAAGAGGAGATGAAGGAGAGCTATCTTCGCTACTCCCTCTCGGTGATTATTTCGCGAGCTCTGCCAGATGTGCGTGACGGCCTGAAGCCGTCGCAACGACGCATCCTGTATGCCATGCGACAGCTCAACCTGAGTCCTGGTGCCAAACACAGAAAGTGCGCCAAGATTTGTGGTGACACCTCTGGAGACTTTCACCCACACGGTGAGAGTGTCATTTATCCGACTCTGGTCCGAATGGCACAAGACTGGGCGATCCGCTACCCCCTCATCCAAGGTCAGGGAAACTTTGGCTCCATTGATGGTGATGCACCCGCTGCCATGCGTTATGCAGAAGCACGCCTCACCCACTCCGCGATGAACCTGATGGCCGATCTCGACAAAGATACGGTCGATATGGTCCCCAACTACGATGAGACGCAACTCGAGCCAACCGTTTTTCCCGCCAAATATCCCAACCTTCTCTGTAACGGCTCTTCCGGTATTGCCGTCGGGATGGCGACCAATATCCCCACTCACAACATCTCCGAAGTGATTGAAGCGACTAAGATGCTGATCGACAACCCGAAGGCAACGGTTGAAGACATCATTCAGATCATGCCGGGACCCGACTTCCCCACAGGCGGCACCATCTGCGGCTTCCGCGGTATCCACGAAGCGTATCACACAGGCCGTGGCAAGCTGACAGTGCGCGCGAGCATGCGCGTTGAGGATATGGACACAGCAGGGGAGAAGCAGCGGATCGTCGTCGATGAAGTGGCCTACAACGTCAACAAGTCCCGTCTGATCGAACACATCGCCGGCCTCATCACCGCAAAAACCATCACCGGCATCAGCGATCTGCGTGATGAGTCGGATAAAAGTGGCTTGCGCATTGTGATGGAGCTGAAGCGGGGCGAGATTCCCGATGTGATCATCAACCAGCTCTACAAATACAGTGACATGCAGGTCACTTTTGGGTGCAACATGCTCGCCCTTGACAAGGGCTTGCCACGCACCATGAACGTCAAGCAGATGATCGCCGCGTGGATCGAACACCGTGTTGACGTCATCCGCCGCCGCACACGGTTTGAGCTCAACAAAGCCGAAGCGCGCGCTCATATCTTAGAAGGGTATCTGAAGGCGATCGACAACCTCGACGAGGTGGTCCGCATGATTCGTAAGAGTTCTAACAAAGACGAAGCAAAAGCGCAGCTTATTGAGCGATTTGGCTTCAGCGACCTGCAAGCCAAAGCGGTCCTCGAACTTCGCCTCTACCAACTGACCGGCCTTGAGCACGACAAGATCTCCGAAGAGTATCAGGGCCTCCTGAAAGTGATCGAACGGCTCCGCGCCATCCTCGGTTCCGATGGACTTGTACGCGATCTGATCAAAGAAGAGCTCGACGAAGTGAAGGCTCAGCAAAAGTCAGAGCGTAAGACTCGCATCATCGCAGCAGAGGGTGAGTTTAACATGGAAGACCTCATCGCCGATGAGACCGTCTTCATCACCATCTCCAACGACGACTACGTCCGCCGTCTTCCTCTCGATACTTTCCGCGAGCAACGTCGTGGCGGCACCGGCATCATCGGCATGGACATGCGCAAAGAGACCGACGCGCTCAAGGACCTTTACGTCGCCTCCACGCACGACCACCTCCTCATCTTCACAACTCTTGGCCGTTGCTACTGGCTAAAAGTTTGGCAGATTCCAGAAACTGGCCGTCGCTCGAAGGGCAAGCCGCTAGTTAATCTCCTCGAAGACATCCAGCCAGGTGAAGGGATTGCCACCACCATGCGGGTCCGCTCACTCACAGAAGATGGCTACATCCTCTTTGCTACCCGAAAGGGGACCATCAAGAAGACCGCGATCGACGCCTTCTCCAATCCTCGTCGCAAAGGTGTCTACGCTATCTCTATCGACGACGATGATGAGCTGATCGGCGCCCACCGCATCTGCGGTGACCAGCAGATCATGCTCTTCACCAAGAAGGGGATGGCCGTCCGCTTTGACCACGAGAAAACCCGCCCCATGGGCCGCACCGCACGTGGTGTGCGGGGTGTTCGTCTTAAGTCGGACGACGACATCGTCGTCGGCTGCGAAGTGGTCTCCGGCGACGAGACCATCCTCGTGGTCTGTGAGAATGGCTACGGCAAGCGGTCCGCTGTCGAAGAGTTCCGCCAAACTAACCGGGGAGGCTCGGGCGTCCGCTCCATCGTCATCTCCGAACGAAACGGCGACGTTGTCGGTGCTGTCTCTGCAGGTGACAACGACGGCGTCATCATGATGTCCTCTGGTGGGCAGGCTGTTCGCATTCACATGCGTGACACCCGAGTGATGGGCCGCGCCACTCAAGGGGTGCGCCTCGCCAACCTCCGCAAAGACGATACCCTCGTTGGCATCCAAAAGATCCCAGATGAAGAGGGGAATGATGAGATCGAAGGGGAAGATGCCTGCGCGCCTGATAACGATTGAGGGGGGAGAGGGGTCAGGTAAATCGACTCTAATCGAGGCGCTGCACAAGGCCTTTCCCGATGCCATCGTCACCCGCGAGCCTGGCGGCTGCGCGCTCTCCGAGCAAATCCGTGAGCTCCTACTTGCCCCTTCCGACACGCCAATCGACACCGAGGCTGAGACCCTTCTCTTCCTCGCTGCCCGCGCGCAGCACCTCCACGAGACCATCCTTCCTGCCCTAGAAGCTGGTAAGACCGTCATCTGCGACCGCTTTAATGACTCCACCATTGCTTATCAGGGATACGCCCGTGGCCTCGACCTCGACCACGTCGAGCGGCTCTGCAACCTCGCCTGCCACGACCTCCAACCAGACAAAACTCTCCTTCTCGACATCGAGCCCGCCCTTGGCCTCGAACGTGCTGGCCGCGTAGGCGATCCCGACCGGATGGAGTCAGAAACCCTCGACTTCCACACCCGCGTCAACGAAGGCTTCCGAAAGATCGCCCGCCGCCACTCGACCCGTATCCGCGTCCTCGATGCCACCCTCCCTCCCGACCAAATCGCAGAGCAGGCCCTCCAATGGATCAGCTAATCGGCAACGCCTCTGCAAAGAAGGCGCTCTCACGTCTCGCAACCACCGGCCACATTGGCCAATCGCTCCTCCTCGCCGGTCCCTCTGGTGTAGGAAAGAGCCTTTTTGCCAGCGCCTTCGCCAAACTGGTCTGCGGCCCCGACCACCACCACAAACTCGACACCGGCAACCATCCCGACTTTCACCTCTATACGCCTGAGGGAAAATCGGGCCTCCACTCCATCGAGAGCCTCCGCGCTCTTGGCAAAGAGGTAGGCCTCGAGCCCAATGAAGCGCCCTACAAAATCTTTCTCATTGAAGAAGCCGACCGGATGCCCCCAGCTTCGGCCAACGCCCTCCTCAAGACCTTAGAAGAGCCCCCACCTCGCACCCTCCTCCTTCTCACCACGTCTAGCCGCGACACTCTTCTCCCCACTATCCTCTCTCGCTGCCGCACCCTCTACTTCTCACCCGTTCCTACCAAAGAGATCGTTAAACACCTCAATATCCCCGAACACATAGCCTACGCTTCGCGTGGCTCCATTGCTCGCGCCATCCGCCTCTCCAGCCGAAAAGGGGAAACCGCCCGCGAAGCAGTGCTAGCCACGCTCACCCAAAATGGCTTCCGCGACCACCATGAGCTCACCACCGAATGTGCTCAAATTGCAGCCGCCCTGGAAGCCGAACGCGACCTCCTCTCAGCCGTCGAGTTCTCTCACGAACTCGACGCTCTTTTCTCAGATATTGCTCACTGGTACCGCGACCTTCACCTCCTAAAGGAAGCCGGTGACATCCGTCATATCTCTCATCGCCACCACATCCCCCAGCTCGAAGCTCACACCGCCCCCCTTCCCCCCCAGGAAACCGTCGATTCAGCCCTTCGCCACGCCCGCCTCTCCATCGACCGCTTCACCAAGCTCACCACCTGCCTCGAAGACCTTTTCCTCTGCCTCTCGTAATGTCCAAATGTCAGGCCTGACCCTAGAGGGTCAGGCCTGACATTTGGACATTAGCCTTGCGCTAACATCGCTGACTAGCTAATCTTTTACTCCGACAGTTACCAACGCAGGAGATAGCGAACATGCCGCGACGACCACGAATCTTCTTTCCGGGCGCTACCTATCACGTTATGCTCCGGGGCAATAATGGGAATCCCGTTTTCTACTCCGACGCCGAGAGGTGCCGGCTTTGCCTTCTGATGCACGAGGGAGCTGAACGATTCGGTCATCAGATCATCGCCTTCTGCTTCATGACCAACCACATTCACATAGCGGTTCAGGTTAATGACGTTTCGCCGTCGCGGATCGTTCACAATCTGGCGTTTCGCTACACACAGTTCATCAATCGCAGACATCAGCGCGTCGGCCATCTTTTCCAGGGCAGGTTTAAGTCTGTCCTCGTTGACAATGATCGCTATCTGAAAGAGCTTATCCGCTACATTCATTTGAACCCGGTGCGCGCCGGTCTTGTCGAAACACCGCAGGACTATCGCTGGTCCAGCCATCGGGCTTACATCAACCAAGATCATTTTTGCTGGCTTGCATCCAACGTTGGTCTTGAGTATTTTCATCGTCCTGAGATCCCGGCGGCGGAGGCATTTCACCAATTCGTGCTCGCCGGGATTGGGCGAGAACCATCTGTAGATTTTAGCCGCGGCAATGCGGAAGGAATCCTTGGAAGGGAAGTGTTCATCGACAAGATCATGCAGCAGCTCTATACACCGGCCGAAAGCAGACTGGTACAGACCGACATCGACGCGCTCGTGTCGGTCATAGCGGATAGGTATGGCGTGCACCAGGACGAGCTACAAACATCGAAGCCTGACAGAAAGAGTTCTCACGTAAGAGCGATTGCGGCTGTTGTTGCCAAAGAGGTGAAAGGGGTAAGTCTGAAGGAGCTTGCAGACTATTTTCACCAAGATCCGAACGCAATTTACAAAGCAGCTGCTAGGCTGGAGGTCAAACTCAGCACCCATGAGCACCTACGAGAAGAGGTCGACAGTATCATGAACGAGCTCTCTTCCTCCGTCTAATGTCCAAATGTCAGGCCTGACCCCTTCCTCTTCGGCTCACAAGTAGGGAGAACTCGTTGGTCGCTATGCAGCGGAGGTCAATGTACCAGGTGATACACTTGGGACGTTCGACCATTTTGCCTTGAAGCATCTTATCGGCCCATTCTTTGGCCTCAAGGCTGATTCCCTTAAACCAACGGCTAGTGAGCGTCGTAAGAAGATAGCGTTTTTCCTGATACTCAACCAGACGGTACATGGATTTCGGGAGCAGATAGCGGTGAAAAATTTTGCCCGTCGGGTCGCTGGTCTCTCGGAGGTCGTGTTCGAAGTGGAGGATCCGCTCAAAGAGGTCGCGGAGTTGTTCGCAGGTGGCCTCTTTTTCTACTTTGACACCGAGGTAGTGCCAGAGATGATCTTTCCACTCCTTCGGCGTAAGGTGGGGAGACTTGAGGATCAGTGTGCGAAATGACTCGTCTTCGATTCCATCGGCCACTTTATTCTTCCACGTTTTGACGCGCTCGCCAAAGAGGGTGTAGTCGTGACCATCGGTAATGGGGTAGCGTTTGCATTCGCTGGATTTGGCCCACCAGTCATCACGATCACCGTGAGTGATGTTGCGCATCTTGCTTGGGAGCTTGTACTTCTCAAATACCTCATCCGGTTTGCCGGTTCGAAGCTCATAGCGGCAGCAGATGAGTCGCTCGTACAGGGTGCCGAGTAGCTTGCATTTCCCTTTCGCGTCCGCGTCCTCATACTTTGGATCGCCCCTGTAGACCTCAGGTTTGATCTTAAATTCGTTTTTGAGCACTTCATGCCAGTAGGGTGGGTCATCTCCCCAGACCCGTGTTGCGAGCAGTGTGTAAAGGGCGAGGTTGTCGATCTCGTTTAGGGCTGCAAAACGCCGGTCATTTTCCGTGGTGTCCCTCTCGCCAAATAGTGTGTAGTCGCCGCCCTCTTCAATGGGACACCCCGTACGCGTTCCGCCAATCCACCAGGTGTAATCCTCCTGGTTGCGAGGGAGGAAGCGCATCATGGAGGGGATACGGAACTTCTCGAACACCTCGTACGGCTGCTCCGTTTTTAGCAGAGCCTTCGTACACCCTTGCCACCGGGCAAAAAGTTCGCCGAGCAGAACACATTTTTCGTCTTCGTCAGCACTAAAGTAGAGCGAGTCGCAATCGTAAACTGATAAGGAGAGCGAGAATCTCTTGTGCAGAGCGACTTGCCAATCGTGGAGTGATTTGCTTGAACTCAAGTTGAAGAGTTCGCAGCACGCTTTGAGCCGCTTGCCTGCTTCGACTTTCTCGAAGAACTTTTCTCCGACCCTTCTCCAGAGAGCGCTCACCTTGCCATTGCTTTTGAGGACTGTAAGGTCGGAGAGGGTGTAGCGCCGGATGACGGTAGCGCAGGTAGTGCCTAGGTAGTGGGCGATGGCGGGGATGTCTTGCGCCTTAGCCGGGCATTGCTTGATTGAGGTCGTTTCCACTGTTCGTGTTCCTGTTGGGTTGTAGAAGTTGGCGGAAGGGGCGGCCAACGGCGAGGACGGCGCCGGTGGCAGCGGCGAGGGAGAGGAAGACGATGCCGGCGGCAAAGGGTGCGGTTCCCATGATGTCGGGGACGGCTAAGAGGAGGCCCTGCTGGATAACGGCGCCACCAGTTTTACCAATGGTGGGGCTGACGCCGTCGACAAAGGTTTTCCCTTGAGTTTGCAGGGTGGAGGAGAGGGGGAGGTAGGCCATCTCCTTGGCAGGATCAGCAAAGGCCTGGCGGGAGGCGCGGGAGGTGCAGTTGTGGAGGGCTCCAAAGAAGACGGCGAGGCCAAGGGGGGCTGCGATGGGTCCTTTGAAGAGGAAGAAGAAGAAGGCGAAGCTTGTGATGGCAAGGACGGCAGGGGTGAGGAGGGTGATGGAGAGCCAGCCGAAGCGGCGGGTCATGTTGCCGGAGATGAAGAGGCTGGCGATGATACCCAGGATGCCCGTCCAGCGGAGCACTTTGCCGGTACAGCCGCAGAAGTCGGCCGGGTTGGGGTAGAGGCGGTGCATCTGCTCTTTCCAGAGCACTTCAACGAGGTTGAAGGCGACGTACTCGGCGATGATCATGATGGCGATGCACATGAGGACGCGGGAACGGAAGACGAGGCGGAGCGCCTCAATGGCTGAACGCGGTTTGTACGCCTCCGGAATGGGGTCGGTGGTGGGGGGGACTCGTCCCTCTTCTTTGCCGTGGGCCCGGTGGACCCAGGCGAAGAGGAAGAGGCAGAGGATGCCGACGAGAGCAACCAGGGAGATGAGAAGGGTGAGCATGCTGCTC
The DNA here is from genome assembly GCA_963739345.1 of uncultured Verrucomicrobiae bacterium. Classification (GTDB taxonomy): domain Bacteria; phylum Chlamydiota; class Chlamydiia; order Chlamydiales; family JAFEGQ01; genus CAVUAA01. The sequence goes on from CAVUAA010000001.1 coordinate 407,030, forward strand.
CACTCAAAGCCGCTGGTGGCGATGGTGATCTCGCCTGCGAGCCAGCCGGAGAGGCTGCCCCCCACCATGAGGGGGGCGTAGAGGCGCTGAGCCTCAGAGAGATCGGTGCGCGAATTGACGTAGCCCCAGAAGAGGACGAGGAGGACCACCACTTTCCATAGCTCGCAGACGACGTAGAAGAGGGAGATGGGCCACTGGCGGATGAGCTCAATGGGGGCAGCGAAGCCGGCGGGTAGGTGGGTATAGAGGGTGGTGGCAAGGGAGTCGAGGGCGAGCATTTCACGCGCGGGGTAAAGAAAGAGCACAAATACGACGAAATAAATAAGAAATGCGCTGGTGCCGAGGTAGAAGACGGTGGGGCGGGAGAGTTTTCTATAGAGGAGGCTCATGAGGAGGGCGGCGCCGATAACGGCAGGGAGAACCCCCCAAAGTTTGAGGAAGGGGATGACGGCGGCGCCGCTTTCGGACATGGTGACGACGACGGTATCCTTGATCGGACGAAGAAGGTAGTAGTTAAAACAAATAAAAAATCCGAGGAGGAAGGTGGGGATGAATTTTCCCCACTCGGAACGCTGGACGGGCCACAAGCTCTTCAAAAACTGCAACATAGGGAGCGAGTATAGCCACGCTGGTGACGGCGGTCAAGGGGGCTGATGAAAGATTAACGGAAAAAAGACTTTACTTTTCGCGGCGCGGCGCTAATGTAGGAATTAGAGATCGATCGGTAGGCCGGAGGGCCTGCCATAGATTTTATAACTTGCAAAACAAGTGTTTTGTACGTTCACCCAGAACAAAAACCGAGAGGTATGTCATGACTAAACTCGTTTCTCTTAAAGCTTTGGCCCTTGTTGCCCTAGCTGCTGTTGTATATAGCTGCGCCGGATGCTGCTGCGATCCTTGCGAGCCTTGTTGCGAACCTAAGTGCTGTGAGCCAGCTCCTTGCTGCGCACAGCCTTGCTGCCCACAGCCTGAGCCTTGCTGCGCACAGCCGTCTTGCGGCCCTTGCTGCCGATAGTAGAATTAGGAAATCATAGAGAGAACAAATGATCAAAAACCTAAAACTACTCTGCTTGGCAGTACTTGCGGTCAGTCTCGTAAGTTGTGGTGGTGGCGCCCGCCAGTCTAAGTGCGGCGTTGTTGGAACCATGCCAGCTGATCCGTGTCAGAGCCCGAAGGAGTGCATTGAGTGCACCGACGGGATCGTACGCGTGATCCGCTGCATGCCCAACGAAGTCACCTTGGGGCAGGATTTCAATGTAATCCTGCAAGCCACTGCAACTGCGACCTGCACCGACGTCGTCATTAAGGAAAAGATGGCCAACGGTCTCATTTATGTTTCTTCGGATCCAGCCGCTGAGGTGAATGGAAACGAATTGACATGGGACTTAGGCGATCTTGCCAATGGCGAGTGCCGGCAGTTAACCGTCACGTACACAGCCTCAGCTGAAGGGTGCTATACTAGCTGCTACACTGTAGAAGCTAATCCCTGCTGCTGCCAGTCTGTTCGTGTCGGCTGCCCGGAGCTTACGATCTGCAAAACAGGAACCCAGTGCGTGCGCTTGGGCTGCCCTGTTCAGTACCGTATTCAAGTCTCCAACCAAGGTTCTATGATGGCCCGTGACGTAGTCCTCACCGACTACGTACCGGACGAGCTTCGCCACTCTTCGGGGTGCAAAGAGCTCGTTTGGTGTCTTGGTGATCTAGCGCCGTGTGATAGCAAGACAGTTGATGTCTGCTTTGATACGGTCAAGTGTGGACGTACGATCAACCGTGCTACGGCTGTATCGTGCAACTGTCCTCCGATCACTGACACCGCGTGCACGTGCATCGACTACTGCTGCATCAGCCTCGATAAGACCGGTCCTTGTGGCCCGATTGTCGTCGGTAAAGATGCTACGTACAAGATCACGGCCAAGAACAACGGTAACACTGATCTCACTAACGTGAAGATCATTGACGTCGTGCCGTCTGGTGCTCGCATCAAGTCGGCTCCTGGCGCTGAAGTTCAAGGTAACCGCGCAACCTGGATCGTTGATACGTTCCCGGCCGAGGGTACCAAAGAATTTGAGTTGACTATGACGTCATGCTCACACGGTTGTTTAACCAACTGTGCAAGTGTTTGCTGCTCGGAAGAGTGTGCAGACAAGGCGTGTGCTACCACCCGTTGGATTGGTGTCGCAGGCATTTGGCTAGGTATGAAGAGCACCCGTAACCCGGTGTGTGTTGGTCTTGAGACTGAGTTCTGCGTATGTGTGCAGAACCAGGGCTTTGCCGACGACCATAACGTGAAGATCGTGGTTGAGTTCCCAAGTGAACTCGAGCCGCTAAGCGCGACTGGTCCCGTCAATTACAAGATTGACGGACGTACGGTTACTTTCGATGTGATCCCGACGTTACACGCCGGCCGCACCGAATCGTTCCGCATCCGAGCTATGTCTAAGAAGCCAGGTGATGCCCGTGTGAAGGCTTCGGTTAAGTCCGAACTTCTCAAGGACCCTGTCACTACGGAAGAAGCTGTTAACGTTTATTAACAGCCACTTCTAAGGCTTTAGCCTAGAGGGCGTCCGGTTTTCCGGACGCCCTTTTTTTATTAGCTGAACGCCAACGGGTCTGGCTCGAAAAAGTGAGTGCCGGCCGCAGGACGGTGGTCATTTTTTGGTGCCTGACCCTACGCGTTGGGCTTAGATTGTCATCATTGGGTTGTCTACGACCTGAGGCGTCCTTTCCAGCCGAGTTTGCTGCGCAGAGTAGCGTAGTAGTCGTGGCGGGCGAGGGAGACGAGGCGGAAGCGCTCTTGGGCTGGGGCGATGTGGAGCATCTCACCTGTGTTGAGGCTGAAGCGGGAGAGGCCGTCGAAGGCCACTTCGACGGGATCGTAGTCGGAGAGGTATTGGATCTGAATCTCGTGCTGGGGGAGGAGGACGATGGGGCGGTTGGAGACGGTGTGGGGGCAGATGGGGGTGATGACGATGGCGTCGAGCTCAGGGGTAAGGATAGGGCCGCCGGCGGCGAGGGAGTAGGCGGTGGAGCCGGTGGGGGTGGCGATGATGAGGCCGTCAGCTTCAAAGGTGTTGAGGTAGTTGCCGTCGACGTGGAGGGCGAGGCCGACAAGGCTTGGGTTTTTGGCCCGGTGGATGACAATCTCGTTGACGGCACGACAGGACTTCTGTTCGACAGTCTCGCCCAACATCATGAGCCGCTCTTGGATGCGGAAGTTGCCGTCAATGAGGTCTTGGAGGGAGGGGTAGATCTCGGGGATGGGGACGTCGGTGAGGAAGCCGAGGTGGCCCAGGTTAATGCCGAGGATGGGGGCTGTGAGCTCGGGGTGGCCATGAATGAGGCGGAGGATGGTGCCATCACCTCCCATACAGATGACGAAGTCGATGGAGTCGGGTTTGACGGAGGAGTAAGCGGGGGCACCCACCTCTTTGGCGCTCTCGTCTTGGACGACAACGTCCACTTTGCGCGATTGAAGAAATTCGCGGATGCCGATGGCGAGACTCTTAGAGGTTTTTTTTGTTAGGTTGGGAAAAAGAGCGATGCGCATTACTCGAATTCCTCGGTGTGCAGCTCGCCTGAGCGGCTCTTGACGAGCTTCTCGATCTTCTGCTCGGCGGAGGTGAGCCGCTTGCTACACTGCTTAATCAGCTTGTCGGCCTCCTCGTAGAGCTTGATGGCGTCGTCGAGGGGGACTTGCCCTGAGCTCATCTTGTTGAGGATCTCTTCGAGGCGGGAAAATGCTTTTTCGAAGGTGGGTTCAGTCATGAGTTACTTTGTTGACGGTTAGGGCTGCTTGCCCATCGGAAAGGTGAGCGGTGACGCCTCCACCGACGGCGAGTTGTTTGACCGAATTTAGCACGTGCTCTCCCTTTTCATCAAAAAGGATGGAGTAGCCCCGATTGAGGACGTTGTGAGGGTTGAGCGCTTGGTGTTGTTTTTGGAGGGCGAGGAGGGTGAGTGTATCCCGCTGGAGGCGTTGCTGCACGAGGTGGTCAAGGTGGACGCGGATGTCGTCGATCCGCTGCATGTAGGTGCCTAAGATGGCGTAGGGGTCTGTGAGGAGGGGGTGGGTGGAGAAGCGGTGGAGCTGCGCGCGGGCGTGCGAGACGAGGTGGGTGAGTGTCTGGGTGAGCCTGGCGCCGGTCTGTTCGAGGAAGCGGAGGTGTTGCGCTTTTTCGGCGGTGACCAGTTCGGCGGCAGCAGACGGGGTTGGGGCGCGGAGGTCGGCCACATACTCGGCAATGGAGTGGTCGCTCTCATGGCCGACGGCGCAGACGATGGGAATTTCGCTCTCAAAGATGGCCTTAGCGACAATCTCTTCGTTGAAGGCCCACAGATCTTCGAGGCTCCCACCTCCGCGGCCAACAATCATGACGTCGCACAGCTTTTCTCTGTTCAGATCGCGGATGGCGGTAGCTATCTCCTCGGCAGCTCCAGGACCCTGAACGAGGACGGGGTAGATGAGGATGTGAAGGCCGCCGTGGCGGCGGGCAAGGACGTTGATGATGTCCCGCACGGCAGCGCCCGTGGGACTGGTAACGACGGCTACCCGCTGCGGAAAGGAGGGGAGGGGCTTTTTGTGCTCGGCCCGGAACCATCCCCGGCGGGCAATCTCCTTTTTAAGTTCTTCGAGCTTGAGGAGGAGGGCGCCGAGGCCGACGAAGTGGAGCTCGCGGACCACCAGCTGATAGGAGCCGCGGGGTGGGTAGACGTCGATGTCGCCGCACACCATGATCTGATCGCCATCTTTGGGGAGGGTGGAGAGGTTGGAGGCGACCCCTCGCCACATCACAGCAGAAATTTGAGCCTTCTCGTCCTTAAGGGAAAAATAGAGGTGTCCAGAAGATTGCCGCTTGAAATTGCTAATTTCCCCTTGAATCCAGACGCGAGGGAACGCTCTTTCGAGGGTTTCCTTGATCGCGAGGGTGATTTGGCTGACAGTGCGGACGTCGCTGGACAAAGAAGCTCCTATGTTCTAAACTCCCTTACTTTAGGAGAAAAATAATGGCACGTACCCGTTTGATCGCCGGCAACTGGAAGATGTATAAGACAGTCCCTGAGGCAGTCGATTTCGTCAAAACCCTAGCACCGCTTGTTGCAGACAGTCAAGCTGAGGTGTTGCTAGCTGTTCCCTACACTGCGATTGCGGCGGCGGCCGAGGCTGCGGCTGGAACCAATATTCTCATTGGGGCGCAGAACATGAACGACGCCTCTGAGGGGGCGTTTACCGGCGAGATTGCGGCGCGGATGCTGGTGGATGCAGGGGCCAGATTTGTCATTCTTGGCCACTCGGAGCGGCGGCATGTTTTTGGCGAGTCTGATGAGTTTATCAATCGGAAAGTGAAGCGGGCGCTAGCTGACGGCTTGCGTCCGATTGTCTGCGTTGGCGAGACTCTTGAGCAGCGGGAGGCGGGTCAAACCGACGAGGTGCTCGAGGGGCAGGTTGAGGGAAGTTTGAGCGGGATCGGCGGGGCAGACTTCGTCTTGGCCTACGAGCCGGTTTGGGCCATTGGGACGGGCAAGTCGGCCACCCCTGAGCAGGCGCAAAAAGAGCACGCCTTCTTGCGCGGGATTGTGGGTGAGCACCAGATTCTCTACGGGGGATCGGTCAAGCCGGAAAATGCATCCGCGTTGCTGGCGCAAGAAGACATTGATGGATTATTGGTGGGAGGGGCATCCCTCGCGCCAGAGAGTTTTGCACAAATTGTGAAAGGATAAGAAATGATTGCACTCTACTATGTGGGCTTAGCCCTCTTTCTCTTTTGCTGCTTCCTCCTTTGCGTCGTGATCATGATGCAGGAGAGCAAGAGCATGGGGCTTGGCGCCTCTTTTGGCGGCGACGCCGGAGATTCGGTCTTTGGAACGGCTACTGCCGAAGTGTTGAAGCGGTTCACTGGATGGTTGGCTGTTGTCTTCATGGGAGCCTGTTTGATGCTCAGCTTCTGGACCGCAGCCATTGACCACGCGAAGCAGGTGCGGCAGCCACCGTCGATTGAGAGTGGGGCCGATGCCGCTTGAGGTCGCATACTATGGGAATCCGGTGCTCCGGAAGAAGTGTGAGCCGATTGAGGAGGTGACCGATGAGCACCGGGAGCTGGCGAAGGAGATGCTCGCCCGCCTCGATGAGTGGAACGCGTGGGGAATGTCGGCTCCTCAAGTGGGCTACTCCATCCGCCTCTTCGTCATCCGGATGGATCCCTTTCGGCCCGATGGCTCTAAGCAGATCGGCACCCCTTATGTCTGCATCAACCCGGTCTTATCCGATCCGTCGAGTGAAATCTTGATGGGTGATGAGGGGTGCGTCTCTCTTCCCGGCCTCCGCGTTCCCGTCGAACGTCCCCAAGCGATCACCATTGACGCCCTCGACATCAACGGTGAGCCGTTCACCTTTCGCCCCCAAGATTGGCACGCCCGCCTCTTCATGCACGAGAACGACCACCTCAACGGCGTCCTCCACATCGACCGGACCGACCCAAAAAGCCGGAAGAAGGCTGAGCCGGCTCTTCGCAAGATGAAGAAGAAATACAACTGATGGCCCTCCGTCTGTTCGGTGATCCCATCTTTCGGCAGCGGGCTGAGCCGGTGGGTGAGATCGAAAGGGGAGTGCGTGGGGTGGTCGAACAGATCATCGCCGCTATGGATGAGCATGGCGCCATCGGACTGTCCGCTGTTCACGTCGGCCATCTAATGCGGATTGTGGTGATTCGTCTGCAGCCGGGCGACACGCCCGCCGTCTACATCAACCCAACTTTATCAGACCCATCGCCTGAGCGGGAGATGGGAGAAGAGGGGAGCATCTCCTGGCCCGGCGTCCGCGCGCCAGTGGAGCGCCCCCTGGCGATTACGGTGGAGGCGCAAGATCTCCAAGGGAACACCACCACTCACCGTCTTGAGGGTTTAGAGGCGCGCGTCCTCATGCATGAGAACGATCAGCTCAACGGGGTAATGTTCATTGATCGAGTGAGAGGAAAAGCCAGAAAGGCCCTTCCTCCCATCAAGAATTAAATGCTTGCCCGTCGTCCCTTACGGGCGAATTTAAATGCTGTGACGCTAGACAAAAGAGCTAGCATCATCATGATCAGGTGGGGCATCACCGCCATTGTTGCGAAAAAAGAAATCGTGAATTTGACGCCGATTGCTAGTGATAGCATCAAAGCAACAAACGCAGCCTTCTGACTCTCAGTTTTCTTCACGGCTCGTGCACAGAACAAGAGGACCAAGCCCCCACCTACGCCGGTTACCAGCGACGGCACACTATCTGCCTTCAAATAGCCTGTTAATCCGCCAGCAATACAAACAACGGCAAAAAGAGTGATTGCCAAAGGTCCAAACTTCATCGAGCGCCTCCTGGGTTGGGCTTCTTGACCCATCACATCAGACCTGTCCGAATAATTGCAATGCTGTTACGCTTTTGGCATGAAAACAGCACTCATCACCGGGATCACTGGTCAAGACGGTTCCTATCTAGCCGAGCTACTTCTGGAAAAAGGGTATTCCGTTCACGGCATCATGCGGCGGAGCTCCGATTTTAACACCGATCGGATCGACCACCTTGTTGAGGATGAGAGGCTCAAGCTCCACTACGGCGATCTGACCGACTCGTCCAACCTCAACCGAATTTTGGAAAAAGCGTGCCCTGACGAGATCTACAATCTCGGAGCGATGAGCCACGTGAAGGTGTCGTTTGAGATGCCAGAGTACACCGCCAACGTCGTCGGCGTGGGAACTCTTCGCCTCCTCGATGCGATCCGCGACACCGGCATCGACACCCGCTTCTATCAGGCCTCCTCTTCGGAGCTCTACGGAAAAGTACTGGAGACGCCGCAAAAAGAGACCACACCGTTCTACCCTCGCTCTCCCTACGCCGTCGCTAAGCTCTATGCCTACTGGACCGTCATCAACTATCGCGAGGCGTACAACCTGTACGCCTGCAACGGCATCCTTTTCAATCACGAAAGTCCCCGTCGCGGCCCCACCTTTGTCACCCGCAAGATCACCCGCGCCGTCGCAATGATTGAGGCGGGCTTACAAGATCGCCTTATCCTCGGTAACCTTGACGCGCAGCGCGACTGGGGCTATGCCAAAGATTATGTTGAGGGAATGTGGCGAATGCTACAGCAAGACAAACCAGACGACTACGTCCTCGCCACCGGCCGTACCACCGCCGTCCGCACCTTCGTTGAGCTTGCCTTTGCGGAAGTGGAGATCCAGATCACATGGGATGGGGAGGGCGTTCATGAGCGGGGCCTTTGCGCTAAGACTGGCCGTACCCTCGTTGTTGTGTCGCCTCGCTACTTCCGCCCCACCGAAGTGGATCTTCTCCTTGGTGACGCCACCAAAGCGCGCGTGCAGCTTGGCTGGGAGCCAACTACCTCATTCGAAGAACTGGTGCAATTGATGATGCAATCGGAGCGAGAAGAGTTGGGCCTCACCTTGATGCCAATGAGTGGCAATCTGGGTCCTTGATGTGAGATTACTCGTCAGGGATGAAGGGGCTTTCAGTTTCCTTCTCCAGGTTGACCGCCTCCTCCACCAGCTGGTTTGCCAGAACAGCGTTGTTAGCGCGGATGTCGACTGCGATCCACAACACCAACTCCTGAAAGGAGAATTCGGATGCTCGCTGGACTAGGTTGTGGGCGTAGATGAGAGCGTGGGGAGCGTCGGTGAGTTGTAGGTCGAGCAGGGCATAGATGGTATTCGCCTCTTGCTGATTGAGCAAGTGAGTGACGGTGAAGACATGTTTCATCTCGATTATTGTGGGAGGCGCGTCTTGCCACTGCAGGAAGATGGGACATAGCTCTGATCGTATGTGCTGGAGATCCGCCCATCGAGCCGAGGGCGAGGGGCTGATACTTGGCTGAACTTCTTCCATGAGTACATTATACCTTGAGTGAGAATTGAAAAATAAATGGCTATCTCTTTAAAAATGAAGGGATTGCGGTGAGATGAAGCCAAGCGCTTTGGGACTTGACCCTCTCTGTTGGTAGGGGCATGTGGAACAGGTAGTTGTAGTTGATGTCGCAGCGGCTGCTGAAATACTTCTTGAGGGAGACCAGTTTCTCGACGAGGGTTTTGCCAGGGGTTAAAAGAGTCTTTGCATACTCGAGGGCAAAGAAGGCATTCTCGAGCCCCTTAGCCTGCTCCCAGAGGGCACAGCCGAGCTTGCGGGTGCTCAGCCTGTGTAAGTCTCTGATCATTTGTTCACTAGGTGGAACGTCTTGTAGCTCTTTAATATAGGGAAGGAGGCTCTTGGCTGCAGCAGAATACAAATCATTGGCATTCAAAAGCTTAGCTTTAGATAGGGCCTCTTTCCACGTCTGTTCACCTGCTATCTTTTCCATAAAGAAGAGTATAGCATATATGGTTAATGTGCGTCAAATGTCCGCCTTTCTACTTTCGCTTGAGACGAGTATTTGTAGTATCAATCAAAACTCGAATGCGTAGATTGCCCTTTGGGGCGCTCTTTGTCAGGAGACGGGGCATATTCTCGTTTTCCTTTGGAAGATCCTTGTGCGCATAGTAGAGGTAGTTGTGAGCGTCCTGGTCTTCAGAGTAGAACCAATCGCTGAGCTCTTTGACTTTTTCTCTAAACGACTTTTCAGGAGGGAGAAGGGTGCATAGATAGGTGTAGGCGAACGGCCGCCCGTTGAGCTTGTTGGTAACTGCGTTGGCGATCACAGTTCCCACCCGCTTGTCTCCTCCCATGATCCGGTAGCGACCGATCTCGTGAATCTGCCGCAGCGTCTCCACCTCAGGAGGCGCCTTTTCACTTCCCTTAAGCATCATTGAGACTTCAGCCCAAATATCGGAGAGGATTTCGTAGGCTACTGTTCGAATCGATGCTGCCTGCCGATTGGTAGGTGGGATTTGCGTGCTGAGCCAACTGGCTAGGTAGAGGGCCCGGTCACCGTGCTGATCCTTTTCGAATGTATTGTTTATGCGCTCCCTAATAGAAACGACGGTCGGGTTGAGTTTATCGATAGATTGCATCTGTCCTCACTTGGTAAACAGACAGAATAGTCTATTCGCGGAATTACGTCAATTGTACGCCATTCATGTCTGTTTGGGGTGTAAGTGACTGGTTACCAGACGGTGGGGGTGTGGCCGAGGGGGCGGGGGCAGCGGCCGGGGCCAAGTTTGAGGTTGAAGCCGTACCGGGGCTTGCTTTCGAGGTATTCATAGAAAGCGGAGAGGCGCCAGCGGCAGGGGAGGAGGAGCTCGGCGCTCACCTTCCACTCGGTGTAGCTGGGGGTCCGTGTGTTGTGGAGGCCAAGGATATTGTGCCAGCCGTTCCGGGTCTCGAGCTCGAGGGTGAGGGTGGGGGTGGGGCGGATGAAGGCGTGGGTAAGGAGGGTGAAGCGGCGGTTGGAGAGGTTGGAGTTGCGCAGGCCCGATTCGGGTCTGAAGGAGTCGAGGACCCAGTTGGTGGGGTCGGCTTTGAGGTAGTCGTAGAAGCTGCGAAAGCGGAACTCGACGTTGACGGCGGCATTCTCAGAGAGGGTCCACTCGAGGCGGCCAAAGAAGTGGTCTGGCTGGTTGTGGGTGAGGTTCCAAGCGCTTCTAGCACGGACGGTGAGGATAGAGAGGGGGGACCACTCGATGTCGGCGTAGAGGCGGGGGATGGGGCCGCGGATGGTGGGGGTGGAGAAGAAGCTGTAGGCGTAGAGATCGAGGGCGAGGGGGCGGCTGGGGGGATTACAGTTGTTCCCTTTCCGATAGATGGCGTTGCGGAAGCCAAAACGAGCGTAGCTAAGATGGGTGTAGCCATCTTGGATGCCAAAGATGAAATGTTCTCCAATTTTGCTGGTGGGTGAGACTGCGTAGGTGTAGCGGGCGTAGGGCTCAATGGTGTGCTTGTAGTAGCCGAAGAAGAGACGAGAAGCTTGAACTTTAGCCTCGAGGCCGCCGGTGGTGGTCCAGAGCATCTGAGCGTCGGAGGTGTAGCTGTTGCTGTAGAAGATGCTGGTGAGGGCCACTTCGGGGAGGAGGGTGAAGGGGCCTGCGTTGATGGGGCGGTACATGGCGTGTTGCCCTTCGAGGCGGGAGGCGTGGAAGCCGGCGGCGGCGGTGGGCCTAGCAAAGACGTAGTCGAGGTAGCCGACGCGGGCGCGGTCGACGGCAATGATGCCGGCGCCAAACTCGCGCGGCTTCCAGGAGGTGATAAGAGCGGGAATTTGTTGGTTGACGGTTTGGAAGTTGTTGACGCGGACACGGGTGTGGAAATTGAGCCGGTAGGCGGGGTCGAGGTGGGTGAGGTCGAACCGGGTTTGGTGAGCCGTGTGCAGTTCGAAGTCATCGGTTCGGTAGTCGGTGGGCATCAGGTTGTCACTCAGCACATCGTAGGTGAAGAAGGCGCGGGTGTTGGGACTGCCGGTGGGATTCCCTTGGTAGGTGCCAGCAAACCGGTAGCGAGTCTTGTTTTTCGGATCGACAATGGTCCTGTCGCGGGCAATGTACGATTGGGTGAGAGCACAGGTGGTGCTGTTCTTGGGGTTGTACTCGGTCTCAAAACCCACTGCTGGTCCATGCTTGAGAAGATACTCGGCCCGGAGGAACGCTTTGTGACCTTTCCAGTCGAAGAAGCGATAGCGGAGGCCCGCCCGCCCCCCTTGTGGCCCGCCGTAGTCGACCCGGTATTGAATGGGAGCGTCAAGAAGGGTTCGCAGATGGGTTTGAAATTTGGGGAGGTAGAAGACGGGGAAGTCGAAGAAGCGGACGTTGACCACCTCAGCCGAAATCCATCCATCCTGAGAGAGGTGGACCCGTTTTGCCCGCAGCTGCCACTCGCTCTCCCGATCTTCGCAGGTGGTAATGAATGCGTCTTTCAACACGTAGGTTTCATCAGCGCAGAGCCGAACGACTTTACCTCCTACAAACCAAGGTCCGATAGCACTGCGACCGCAGTAGAGTACTCCCTCGTGGGTGATGAAGTTGTAGACCAGCTTGTCGCCGGTGAAGACATCACACCCTCGCTCGAGCATCAGGTCACCCTCTGCCACCACCTGTGAGACAATCTCCCCATCGACCGTCTGGCGAGTATAGGTGATCATACGTGCCTGCACACGAATGCCATCAGCCTGAATCACCCCGCCCTCGGTAGTCGATAACACCCCATCTTTGTAGGTGGGATTCTCAAGATCGACCGTCACCTCTTCTGGAATAGCGAAGGGGACCCCTTCGTGAGCGGCGAGTGAGGAGGCGACAAAGAGTAGAATAAGGATGCAACGGACCATAATGACCCATTGATATTATACGCTAGGGTCTTCTAGGGCAACCCTTGCAATTGCACGGTTTGGACCCTTCGGGTCGACAGGTGCAGTAGCAGTCGTAATTGGGGTCTTTCATCACGACGCGGGCGGGGCGGCGGGTGCCGTCGGCGCGGGTACCGCAACTGGTGACGAGGAGGGCAGCAATAGAGAAATAGATCAGTTTTTTCATGGAATGACAAGGGCTGTGCCGACACGGGTGGTGCCAGTCGCGGTTAATGAGTCGCGGTTTGCTTCAAGAATCGCGTCGGCTCCAGCCGCCGTACCGTAGTAGCGGAGGGCGATGGTCTCAATGGTCTCGCCAGGGGAGACGAGGTGGATGCGGGTGACACCTTTCTTCTGTGGTGCCTGTTCCTGAACGTGGGCGGTGTGGTGGTCGGCCTCTTTCCACGCCTCCGATACTGCCTCTTGGTAGGCGCGGATCTCGGCCAGCTCTTTAGAGAGGTTGGTACGGGAGTGCTCGAGGGAGCTCACTGCGGAGCGCCAGCCATCGAGGTTGGTGGCGACGCGAGCGAGCATCTCCTCTTTATCCTCACGCAAGCCCCGCTCTTTATGATAGAGCTGCTGCACGTCTTCTAGTTCGCTCACCTTGGTCAGTAGCTGTTCTTTTTCAAGCAGTGTAGCCTCGTACCGACGGGTGGTGGCCATTAGCTGATCGCTCAGTTCAACGCGGGCGGTCATCACCTCTTCAACCTTTGCCTGCTGTTCCCGCTCGATCTCACGCAGATCGGCGATCACCCCGTTGAGGAACTGGTTTTCCTGCCTCGCTTTCTGCAGATCGGCCTCCACTACGGCCGCCACACGCGCCTGCTCTTCAGAAACCAGCTGTATCGCTTCGTGCTCTTGATTGAGGTTGGCGAGATACTGCACCTGATCGATGAGGGCACCGTTGCCATCTTCAAGTAAGCCAATGGCAGCCAGATGCTCTTGTGCTACCACTTCGAGGAGTGCGATCTGGTTTTCCTGCGCTGTGATCAACTGTTCGCGCTCCCGCAGCACTGCTAGCTCGGCCTCCTGCTCACTCGTCATCGCTTCTAGCGCCGTTGCTTCCGCTAACAGCCCATCAAACGCTGCCTCCTTCTCGGAGAGTGCAATTCTCAGCTCTTGGCTCTGCTCAAACAGGTCGTGTTGCTGGGTGCGGAGATCTTCTCCCTCCACCCGTGCCACTGCCATCTGATCCTCAAGGTCGGCAATCACAGCCCCTTGCGAGGCGATCGCTTCCATCGCACCAATGAGATCGTCCTGCCGTCGCTCCAGGGCGCACTCCATTTCCGCAATGCGCACCGTCTCTTCGGCCAACAGATCGGAGAGGGAGAGGAAGTCGGCCCGGAGTCGATTGTGCTCTTCGAGCTCAGCTCGCAACGTTTGCATCTCTAGCTTTTGTGCCTCGAGCAGATTTTCCTGGGCGGCCAGTTCGGCCTCGAGCATCAGCTCAATCTCCACCATCTGTCCCTGGAAAGGGGTATCAGCTTGGGCCAACTTTGACGGGGGGAGAGCTTCAACTACCAGCTCGCGATCAACCGGCGCTACTCGGGCTTCTAAAATCTGTGCGAGCACTTCATCTTGGTTCTCCGCCTCAACCGGTCGTCCCAGAGTCCTGCTTGGCACCGTTGGTGCCAGCTCAGTCGGCGCAGCGATCCCTTCAACCGGTGGGGGAGAGTCGTGTCTCACAAGCGCTGTCACGCCCACGATGGCGATCACCGCAACCCCTGCAAGTGCCGCCATGGCGGGCGCTCGGCCTAGCAGTCTACTCGGCCGCTTAGAGCTGATCACCCACGCCTGTTTCGACGAGGTGAGCGCTCCGTCAGGACACAATTTGGCCACCCGCTGCCCCAACAACCGCCCACTGCCAGCCAGCTGCTGCAACTCATCCTCGGAGACCCCAATATACGCATCATAGGTAAGCACCAGCAGCGCCTCATAGGTGGCCGCATCAAACTGGAGATGATTCACTTTAAGCTCATCAGAGGTGCCCAACCGATTGGTCACCGCGCTCTGCCGCTTCTCTTTCGAAGCCGCCGCAACCGGATCGCGGAAGGCGAGCTCGACCGCATCGCCACCCACTCCATACACCCGCACATCGCCAGCACCGGCCACTAGATAGTGGCTCTGTCCCTCTTCATTCTTCTCTTCGGCGACCACCACGATCGACGCCACCGGCTTCACCGGCTCCTCGCCACACGCCAGACGAATCCGTTGGTGGGCGGCCTCGACCGCCTCTTTCAACACCGTTCCGCTCAACGGACGGGGAGCTGTCCGGAGATATTCTGAGATGGCCTCCACTGCCAGCGTCTCAATCTCCTGCCTTGAAGCCATTGGCTCGCCACTGCCCTGTGGCCTTTCAAGTGCATCGCACAGAACAAACCACTGTCCGCCATCTTCTGTCAGATTGCCCACCTGGTGGCTAGGTGAGAGGATCGCATTGTCAACTTTCATATGGGGATACCCTGGCTCATCGTTTCTCTATGTATAGAAGTCTTAGTGATTACGCTCAAACAAAAAGAGGCCGCGAGCTGTCGCCTGAGCATCACCCACATCTCAATTTTGGAGCCGCTGCACCGCTCGATTTCCCGGTTCTCGAGGGGCTCACAACGGCCCAAAACCGACTTGTGGGTGATGCTCAGGCGACAGCTCGCGGCCTCTTTCGAGACAGAGTTGGCCTAAGGCCTATTCCTCTTCCATCTTTTCCTTCTCTACCTTTTTGTTGGGCACTTCCCGGTAGAGATCGAGCGCGTAGCTGAGCCGCAGTCCGAACGACTGGTTCTTCCGATCATGCAGGGTGAAACTGTAGAACGTGCGTCCGAAAGTTGCTAGGCCGAACAGTGCAGGGCGAGCCTTCTCTGCGATCTGCAGAGCAGAAGCTCCGTTGATGGCACGGTTGGCAATTGCGTTCATCACGTGGGGGCCAGCTGCCGTGATCCCAGCACTTAGCGCAAACGCACGAGCGAAGGGGATGGCGAATCCGAGCCTTGACATTTTGAACTCCAGAATGTGCTCATCTGGTATATCCATATCAAACTCCTTGGAGTCGATTACTTCAGCCAGTGAGAGCGTGGTGGCGATGGCTAGCGGCGCAAACTTATGGATCCGACCGGCGTAGTGGCCAGCGGCCGCGCCAGTAAGTGTGTAGACCGCCCATATCAGATAGTTGGTGGTCTTAGAATTCTTGCCGTGCTTGCGGGATATTACCTCTGCCGTAGCATTTAGCGATGGAATACCCATTTATAGCTCTCTTAGAAGAGTTGATGTAGTTACACGAGCGGCACAAGTATGCCTGAATGAAAGAGTAATGCAAAGCTAATGTCAAGACATTTTTCGCCTGCTTGCCTCAGGGAATGCGGGGAGGTATGATCTTTAGCATTATGCGTCCAAAAGACTTGAAAGCGCCCTTTCGGTGGGCTGAACGAAGAGTGGTGTTGCAAGAGGGGGTCTTATATGTTCCTGATTATTATAATGATTATTTGAGCTGGCAGTTTCCCGGGTGGGAGGAGATTTTTGGGAATGGAAACCCGGTCCATGTGGAGTATTGTGCGGGCAATGGGGATTGGATTGTCAACAAGGCATTGGAAAACGGCAGTGTCAATTGGGTGGCGGTGGAGAAGCGGTTCGATCGGGTGAGAAAGATCTGGTCTAAGGGGAAGAATGCGGGGGTGGAGAACCTCTTTATGGTGTGTGGTGAGGCGCATCAGGTGACGGGGCTCTATTTTCCCGGTGGGTCGGTTGCGGCGGCCTACATTAACTTTCCCGATCCGTGGCCCAAGCAAAAACATGTAAAGCATCGCCTCATTCACTCAGCCTTCGTTGGTGAGGTGAGACGGATGTTGGTTAATGAGGGGGCGCTCACTTTTGTGACGGATGATCCGGAGTATGCGGGGCGGTTCTTCGATCATATGGAAGGGGAGGAGGGGTTTGTACTCGATTTCGCGGTGGATGATCTTCCAGGCTATGGGGGCTCTTGGTTTGAACGGCTCTGGCGTGAGAAGGGGAAGACGATTCGCTATACTCGCTACCAAAAAGAAGTTTGATGCTGGTCGATATTCTTTCACGCTATCAGGAGGAGATCGGCAACACGGACTCACAGACGTTGGAGCAGTTGGAGGCGTTGCGGAGCGGGAAGGCGTGCGTGGTGACGGGGCAGCAGGTGGGGTTCATGGGAGGCCCGCTCTACACGATTGCCAAGGCGTTATCGTGTGTGCATCTGGCCCGTGAGAAGGGGCTGGTCCCTATTTTCTGGGCGGCGACAGAAGATCACGATGTGGAAGAGGTGGCGTGGACCTATCTGTTGAGTGAGGGGGGCGATCTCCGCCGCTATGGTGTCGCCCTCCCACAGGGCAAGTTTGTCGAGGACATCCCATTTACGCCTGAGCATTTGGCCGAGATTGAGCGGTTTGGGGAGGCGGTGGGAATCGATTTTCGTCCAGTGGTTGAGGGTTCGACTCGCTACGCGGAGGCGATGATCCGTGTGTTGGTTGATCTGTTTCGAGGAACAGGGCTTTTGTTTGTTGAACCGCGCCTTCTTCGGCCGCTGGCGACTGAGTTCTTTGCTCGTGAATTATCAGACGCTGTCCGCTTCCGCGCCATTTTGCAGGGGAGTGAAGGGCCGCTTGTATTTCGGGAGGGGGAGACCAATCTCTTCTACAAGAACGGTAAGGGTGACCGGATTCGTGTGATGGAAGGGGAGAGTGGTTTTGATGTGCTCTCCACCGGCGTGGCCGCCCGTCCTGTTCTCCAATGTAGCGTCATTCCTACTGCTATCTATGTTGCCGGTCCTAATGAGCTGGCCTACTGGAAGCAGCTTCCTGCTTACTTCGCAGCTCATGGTGTTCCTTATCCGGAGGTGGTCCAACGCGCTTCTCTTACGCTCATTCCTGACGAGATGCACGATTGGCTTGCCCGCGGCAACTTAACGCCCAAGCAGCAACACATCCTCAACAACCTCCTCCATCCCCGCAACCGCCCTCAAGAGCGCGTTCTCAACTTCTTCTATTTTCGCATGCCCATCAACGAAATTGTCACATTCTGGGACAGTCCCCAATTGTGACAATTTCGAAATTGTCACAATTGGGGACTGTCCCAGAATGTGACAATTAGATGATTTCGGAGGCGACGTGGTCGTAGAAGAGGCGGCCGCGTGGGGTGAGGCGGATGCGATCAGGGGTCTGTTCGAGAAGGCCTTGGTCGATGAGGGGCTGGATGTCGACGGAGGAGTGGGTGACGCCACGGAGAAGACGGAGGCCAACAGCAAAGAGCTCGCGGGCACGTGCATCAGGCTCTAGAGTCTCGCGATAGTCGACGGGGTCGAGCCCTTGGGTGAGCTTTTCTGAATAAGTTTTTAGGTTGGCGATGTTGCGGAAACGCTGGTGGTCCCAATAGCTGAAGGCGGAGGGGCCAAGGCCTAAGAATGGACGGCCGGTCCAGTAGCCTGTGTTGTGATTGGATTCGAAGCCGGGAAGGGAGAAGGCGGAGATCTCGTAGCGGGTAAGGCCGGCAGATTCGAGGCGGGTGACGGCGAGGTCAAGCATCGCCGCGCCCGTCTCTTCATCGGGGAGGCCGGCGGGGGGCCGGGTGTGGAAGATGGAGGGGGGCTCGAGGACAAGGTTGTAGAGGGAGAGGTGTTGGATGGGGAGGGCGGCGGCTTGTGTGAGGGTGTGGTCGAGTTGAGCGAGGGTTTGGTTTGGAAGCTCGAGCATGAGGTCGATGGTGATGTTGTCGAAGCCAGCTTGTTGAGCGGTGTGGACGGCGTCGATGGCTTGTTGGGCGGAGTGGGTGCGGCCAATGGCTTTGAGAAGGGTGTCGTCGAGGGTTTGAATGCCGATGGAGAGGCGGTTGATGCCGGCCTCTCTATAGGCGGTGAGGAGGGGGAGGGTGATGTCTTCGGGGTTGGCTTCCAAGGTGATCTCGGAGTGGGCGTGAGGGAGCCAAGAGAGTACTTCTTTGATGCGTGCGGGGCCGAAGAGGGAGGGGGTGCCGCCGCCAAAGTAGATGGTCTCAATGTGGTCAAGGAGGGGAGCGCGGAGTTGCCATTCGAGGCGGAGGGCGTCGAGGAGCTGGTCTTTTAGGGGTTCGCGGTCGCCAATGACATAGAAGTGACAGTAGGGACACTTCTTTCGGCAGAATGGGAGGTGAAAATAAAGACTACCATTCCTCATCGTTATGGAGCATGCCCCGCTTCCAGCGGTTTTTGTCGCTGAAGGGGTCTTCCTCGTCAGTCGCCTCGGTGACGGTCTCTTCCTCGGTGACATCTTCAAAGACGCTGTCGGCGATGGTGTCGTTACGGGTCTCAGTGGCGGCCTCGGTGAGCGTCTGTGCCTCGGCTCCTCCGTCCATGTCGGGGAGGGTGGGCGCTTCTGTGTATTGAGTGCGGGCTGCCTGCTTGCGGGGAGTGACGTACTCCTCCACATCGCCGGTCTCTTTGAGAAAGCTGAGCTTTTCCCGTTCGTCACAAATTTTCTTTTTGAGGGCGCCGATTTCTCCCTCATGCTTCTCTAAGTCCTTTTTGGGGACGAGGCCAAGCTTGAGCCACTGCTCGAGGTCGGTGAGTTCTGTTTCAAGTTTCTTGAGTTTGTCGCTTCGTACTGCCATATCGCGGTCTTGTATCCGAGTTGTCTTTTATCCGGTAGGTGTTTAATGATTTGGCCGCATGAACGCAAGGCTTTTTCTCCCCATCATCTGTGCGATTCTCTTTAACCTATTCACTTTAAGTGGACTAGAGGTTGAAGTGAGTGCGGAGGCTGCTGTGTTGATGGATGCGCGGACGGGTCAAATTCTGTTTGCTAAGCAGGCGGAGGAGATTTTTTTCCCGGCGAGCATTTGCAAGGTGGCAACGGCGCTCTGCGTGTTGGAGGCGTGTGATGACCTCAATCAGGTGGCGGTGGCGCCGCGAGAGGCGGTGGTGGCCATCTCGACAGAGGAGAAGAAGAAGCGGGGCTATCGGGCTCCGTCGCACTGGCTTGAATTCAACTCGTCGCATGTGGGGATCAAAAAGGGAGAGTGTCTAACGGTGGAGACGCTTCTCTATGGGCTCATGTTGCAGTCGGGAAATGATGCGGCCAACGTGCTCGCCCACCATGTGGCGGGGGACATTCCGACGTTTGTTGAACAGATGAACGGGCGGCTGCTGGAGCTTGGCTGCCGTCACACGCATTTGACCAACCCGCACGGTCTTCACCATCCTGAGCACGTGACGTGCGCCTACGACATGGCGTTGATCACGTCCACTGCACTCAAAGATGAGCGGTTTCGAAAAATTGTGGGGTCAATTTCCTACAAGAAGCCGGCCACCAAGCTACAGCCGGCGACAACCTGGATGCAGAAGAATCAGCTGGTGCGTAAGGGGAAACACCACTATCCGAAAGCGATTGGAGTGAAGACCGGGTTTACCCAGGATTCACGTGGGACGTTGATTTCGGCGGCCGAAGAAGGGGGACGAACGTTGGTGGCGGTGGTGCTCCGGTGCGATCCTTACTCCAGCGCCTACGAAGATGTGACGGCGCTATTCGAGGCGGCGTTTAATGAAAAGCCGGAGGCGCATGTGGTGCTCCAAGCGGGCCATCAGCCATTCAAACGGGAGCGGGTGAGAACTGAGTTGCTGGAGGATCTTTTTGTGGAGACACTTCCGTCGGAGAAGATTGTTCCGGAGGTGAGTGTCGAGTGGGGCGATCTCTCGCTCCCCGTTAAGAAGGGGGGTGTGGTAGGAGAGGTGATTGTATC
Source organism: uncultured Verrucomicrobiae bacterium (assembly GCA_963739345.1). GTDB lineage: Bacteria > Chlamydiota > Chlamydiia > Chlamydiales > JAFEGQ01 > CAVUAA01. The sequence continues at coordinate 427,006 of CAVUAA010000001.1, forward strand.
TGATGGGCGGGGATGTGAGCTTGGTCGGGCGCCTCTTTTGGCTTGCCGCTCGGTGGGGAAATCGATGGCCACTGAGATTCCTTTTCTGATGGCCGGGTCGCTACTTTTTCTTGTCGGAGTGCTCCTCAAGCGTCGCAAATAATTCTAGCCAATCTCCAAGTGAGAGCGTTTCGGGACGGGCGTTAGAGTCGATGCCTATGGTCGAGCGGATCATCTTGCGCCGCTGATTGAAGGCGGTCCGGACCATTGAGAAAAACTGCTCCGCATCGACGGGGGGGGGCTCTTTGGGGGTGATGTCAATGATTGCAGAGTCAACATTGGGTACTGGCCAGAAGGCGTTTCGCTTCACTTTTGAGACCCACTTCACATCTGCGTAGAACTGGAGAAAGACTGTGATGGAGCCGTAGAGCTTGCTTCCCGGTTTTGCGGTGTAGCGGCGGGCCACCTCCTCCTGGACGAGGACGGTGATCTGCTCAAACTTGTCGCGGCGGGGAACAAGGCGGGTGAGGATAGGGGAGGAGATTTGGTAGGGGAGGTTAGAGATCACCTTGAGACCGGAGGGGAGTGTGTCGAGGTCGTAATCGAGAATGTCGCCGAGAATCGCATTGGTGGCGGCGACAAACCGCTCATCTTTTTCAATCGGGAAAACCTCTGCTCCCCGTTCGCGCAATAACTCGGTGATGGCGCCAGGTCCAGAACCGATCTCGAGTACCTGATCACCCGGTTTCACATGTTGGATCAGCTTTTCAATGATGTTGCGGTCGACGAGAAAGTTTTGCGAGAGGCTCTTGCGCGGCGAGATGCCATGCTGCTCCAGAAACTCACGGAGCTCGCTCACGCGATGAAGCGGCATTAGAGAGTAAAGGGCGTAAAGGCGTCGGGAATCATGGTCGCGAGGTACTCCTCCGTGATTCCATACTGGTGACGGAGCTTGCCGAGATAGATCTCTTGCTTATCGCCCACTTCGTTTTGCAACAGAGCGCTGTAGATCTGATCGACCACGTCGTCGAATAGGGGAAGCTCATCTTCTGTCCAAGAGGCGAGGTGGAAGAGGCGGAAGACCGCATCGCCCGATCGGCTTTTCTGCTCGATGGCTCCACTGGTTGTTCCCACGGTCATCTCTGTGAGCTGGTCGCGATAGGCTGTGGCGAGCGATGGGACGGGGCGCTCTTCTAACTCGCTCACGCGGATGCTGAGCGTGCCAGCGAGCTTACCCTCTCGTCTCTCATTGTCCATTTTGTCGTAGATCTCTTCGAGGGTGAGCCCCTCGCCTGCAAGGCGATTAGCTACGGCAGCTGCCTCGCGGGCGGTTGCCTCATTGCCGTGCCGAATGGTGAGCATCTGGTACTTGCACCGGTCGACCGGTGTGAAGTTGGTGGCAAATTTCTCATAGGTCTCTTGCAGCCTTTCTGGAGTGATCGCCATGCTGGCCCTTGCGTGGATCATGGCCCCTCGCATCTGCTGAACAGTGAGGTCCTCACGGATCATCTCAACGGCTTCAGTGTAGGTGAGGCCAAGTTCGTCGATCGTCGCCACCACATTGGGGCCAAACATTTGCTCGAGCTCTTGACGGACGTCGCCATCGGCTACTTTCACATGCTTCTCTTCTGCATCGAGCAGCATCAACTGGTTGTCGATCTGGTCGTTCAATAGCTCACGCCACGCTTGGCTGTAGAACTGAAGACGCGCTTGCTGACTCGACGCGTAGTCGGGGTAGTTCTGATAGAAAACCACTTCGAGTCTTTTTGCTAGATCAAGTGTGGTAATGGGATGGCCGTTAGGTTTAGCAAGCACCCAGTGATTGAGCTTAATGCCGCCCCGTTTCTTGAGAAACTGCTCGGCTTTCTGTTCTTGAGTGTCGATGGCGCCGACGGTTGCAAATGCTGCTAAAGCTAGAAAGATGATGGACTTTTTCATAGATGCGCCATCTTAGCAGACGCCTACATTATTCGTCCCGCACTTGCTGCCGTTTGTCCATGCTGATCCCGCCCGGCCCAAAGGTCAAGACGTAGAGGAGGCCGCCAAAGAGGGCGATGTTGTTCCACAGTACCCAGGCCAGTGGGGGAGTGTCGACCACCCCCATGTGGGTGAATCCACCAGTAGTGAACGTCGCTGCCGTTAGGGTCACCAGCAGGAGCACCGACCCAATTCGTGTCTTATACCCTAGTACGAGTGAGGCGCCGCCCAGCAGCAAGAAAATAATCGCAATGACCATAAAGACAGCGGGGACCGGAATGCCCTGCTGTTCCAGCACCTCCGCATAGGTTCCCCAGAACGGAATGAGCGCCGCCCCAAAGATAATGAATGGGATCCCTATACAGATCCTCGCCAAAAGAATCAGAACTGCCTGTAACTGTGCCATTTTGCACCTCCTCGACCAACTTACCAACGGTAACATTTTTTTCCAAATGGCGTTGTGGTATACTTCCCCGCATGGACAGACGAAAATTTGCAGTAGAGATATTGGAGCAGGCCGAAGAGATGCCGCTCGACCTGGCGATTAGCCGCTACTTTCGAACACGTAAGTGGTTGGGGGCTAGGGACAGACGGGAGATTGGGGAGGGTGTTTACGGGATAATTCGCTGGAAGGGTTTGCTCGATCATCAGCTCAAAGAGCCCACTTGGGGAAGCCGGTGGGACCTGTTTGAAAAGATTGATCCGCGCGCAAAGAGCAAATTTCCCGCCTATGTTCAGTGCAGTTTCCCAAAAGATGTCTACGAAAGAATTGAATCGCACTACGGGAAAGAGGCTTTTGACATTTGCATGGCTCTCAATGGGCGGGCGCCGACAACGGTGCGGGTGAATACGTTGAAGACTTCACGTGGGGCGCTCCTCAAACGGTGGAAGAGTCTGCCGTGTAAGCCAACTGATGTATCGGACGTTGGTGTGCAGTTTGAGGGGAGAGTGCAGCTGATGGGGACTCCTGAGAAGCGGGAGGGTTTGTTTGAGCTGCAAGATGAGGGTTCCCAGCTGGTGGCGGCGATGGTGCAGGCGAAGCCGGGTGATCAGGTGCTCGACTATTGCGCGGGAAGTGGGGGGAAGGCGCTCGCCATTGGTGCGCAGATGAAAAATCGGGGACAGCTCTATCTCTTTGATGTGCGGGAGAAGATTTTGCTCCAGGCGCGCAAGCGGCTTCGAGCGGCTGGCATTCAGAACGCTCAGGTGGGGACGGGGAAGAAGAAGAGCATGGATTGGGTGCTGGTCGATGCGCCGTGCAGCGGCTCTGGCGCTTGGCGTCGCAACCCCGAGATGAAATGGCGGTTTGATTTAGCCGACCTGAAGGAGTATATTCGTCTGCAGAGGGAAGTGTTCGCGAAGGCGTTGACCTATTTAGCGCCGGGCGGACGGATCGTCTACGCCACCTGCAGCCTTTTTCCAGAAGAGAATGAGCGGCAGGCAGCTTACTTCGTCAAGCAGCATGGACTGCAAATTGTCGGAGAGCCGTTCCACTCCCTCCCCCGCGATGGGGAGATGGATGGATTCTACGGAGTAACTCTAGGATAAGCGTGTGCGCTGGCTGCTAATAGCCGTTTCGTTTTTGATCGTCGCCTTTGGTCAGCCTGCATTTGTCCCTTGGTTGGGGCTGGTGGCGGCCATTTGCGGCTTTGCTCTGTTTTGGTTGGGTGTTCGAACCTTTAAAGGGGTGGCGACCCGCTTTCTTGTGGCCGCTCTCTGGTTCACCGGCGCTCACATGATTCAGCTCTCATGGATGACTGTGGATGAATTGCACGGCTTCTATATTTGGGTGACGTGGGCGGGGCTCTCCATTTTGATGGGGCTGGAGTTCGGTTTTCTCACTCTGCTTGTGCCCAAACGTGGAGAATACGGCCTGTTGCGCGTTCTCCTCGTCCCCGCAGCCTGGACCCTTCTCGAATGGGGGCGCCTCTACATCTTCTCTGGTTACACGTTCAATCCAGTTGGTCTCGCACTGACGGGCGCCGATGCTCCTCGCCAGTTTGTCGCGGTAGCTGGTATCTACGGCTTATCATTCTGGGTGATGCTGGCCAACGTGTTGGTATTGTGGGCGGTGGATGGACGGCTCCGTGTCCGTCGGTGGACGGTTGCAGCAATCGTTGTCACCGCACCCTATCTGTTTGGTATCGCCCACATTGCTGTCCATCAGGGGGGAGTCGCCGATGCCCCCCTCGTCCGTGTGCTTCTCGTCCAGCCAGCTATCCGGCCCGATGAGCGGCAGCCGCTCGGAAGGCGGAAGGCACTTCACCCGCTTGAGCAGTGGTGGCGGCTGATGAACATGGTGACCGAGTATGCGGGGGAGGAGGTTGACCTGGCCATCTTTCCCGAAGGGACCGTTGCCTACGACTCCAAGGCTCTCCTCTTTAATACAGAAAATGCGCTTCAGTTCATTCATGCAGCTCACCACCACGCCCCTCATACGCTCGCCGATGCGGTGGGCAACGCTTTTTTTTGTCAGGCGATCGCCAACACTCTTGCATGCGACGTGGTCTTTGGTCTCGACCACTGCAACCACAACGCTGCCGTTTTCTTTAAGCCGGGTGAGACGGAGGTGGCCGACTACTATGGGAAGCGGATCCTACTTCCGTTCGCCGAATATCTTCCAGGTCACTGGACGGGCGCTTTTGCCGCCCGCTGGGGCATCAGCGGTTCGTACGATCGGGGCGCCGGCGCTAAGGTCTTTGATGCGGTTGTCCCCATCGGCGTCACCGTCTGCTATGAGGAGATGTTTTCGCAGCTGATCCGGGAGACGCGGCAGGCGGGGGCCGAGATGCTGATCAACATCAGCAACGACGGCTGGTATCCTGGCTCCAGACTCCCTGAGCAGCACTTTCACCACGGCCGCCTCCGCGCCGTTGAGCTCGGTCTTCCCCTCGTCCGGAGTTGCCACACCGGTATCACCGCTGCCGTCGACTCTCTGGGGAGGACTGTTGATCAACTTGAGCCGAACGGAAGCGGCGTCCTCCTCGTTGAGGTTCCTCAGTACCGCTACCGCACTCTTTATGCGACGGTCGGCGACGGCCTTCCCATCGGCGCCAGCTTCCTCATCGTTCTTCTCTCCCTCCGAACCAGGAGGCGCAAGAGATGATGTCAGAGGTGGAGACGAGTATGATGGGGAGGGTCCCCTACCTGGGGAAAAGCGACCCGGTACTCCATGCAGCAACGCTTACGATTAATTCGGGCTCCGTCCTTCTTTTCTGCGCTACATCGCTCGTTGTAGGTCTTGGGGCCACTAACCGAAAAGTGGCCTGGTTAACCCGTGCTGCGTTGGCTGGGGTGATTGTCTACGCATTCTACGAGCAGCTTCATCTAGACAAGGAGCAGATTGAGTGGTTTCGCCTTGACGATGCCCGGCGCGATGCCTACCTGCTCAAACACCTCATCACCTGGAGGGAGCGGATTCCAGAGCCGGTCGTTTGCGAGGCAGACAATGAGGAGTCTGAGGAGGAGGATGGAATGGAGACAGTTTCACTCAAAGAATCAATCCGACAGTTTATTGTCTCAGAGAGGGATCCTCTGCAGGTTGCCTACGAACAGGCGTGGTGGGAGCAGCTAGATATACTAGGGGACAGGCTCCGTCAAAGAGCGCTTGATCGCACTCACCACTATATAGTGGGGCTTTGGAAGGGGGGCTGGCTCCAGTCGGTGATGCTTCTCGAGTACGCCGACGGAGATGAGTCGTCGTTAAAGACCCCAGCTGGTAGAGACAATGTTCTTCTTCTCACTCTAATAACGGCGCCGTGGAACCTCCGCAAGCGACAGGACTGGGGTAAGAAGATCTTCGAGCAGGGGATTAAACGTCTCTTTCCCAAGGGCATCACCGTCCACTGCAAGCCAGACGAGTGCCAGCCAGCGGACTACTTCAAGGACAATCTGAAGTTCGAAGATCACGATGAGGCCGGGGTCTACTCGCGATACTTGCCCCACATTGACGGGATCGGTTAACGGTTCCTTCACAAACAAGAGGGTGTGGGCGGTCTTGTGAAATAAATAGTATGTATCCATCATGCGGAGTATGGAAGAGCTCTATACTCAGTGGCGTGGTGATCCCGACAGCGTGGATCCTTCGTGGCGCCATTTCTTCCAGGGGATGGAGTTTGCGCTCGAGCGGCCAGAGAAGCGGGCGCTAGAGGCGCCGGGTGATCTTCGGATTCATTTTCTGATTCACAACTATCGCAACTACGGTCATTTGCTGGCTAAGGTGAATCCGATCGATCCCCATCCGGCGACCGAGGTGCCTCAGCTGCGGCTGGATGTGTTGGGCTTCTCTGATGACGAGCTCGATACGGTGTTTCCCACGACGGGGATCATGGAGCGGGAGGAGGCGCCGCTAAGGGAGATCATCGCCTGCCTCCAGGAGATCTACTGCGGAACGGTTGGAGTTGAGTATTTGGGACTGCAGCGGGCAGAGATGACCGCTTGGCTGCAGGAGCGGATCGAGCCGACCCGTATGCAACCGGGCCTCAGCTTGGAGCGGAAGAAGAAGATCCTCAAAGACTTGAATAAGGCCGAGCTGTTCGAGACATTTCTACACACCAAGTATGTGGGGCAGAAGCGCTTCTCGCTAGAGGGGGGAGAGACGCTCATTCCGGTGATGGAGGCGATGATCGCACGGGGAGCAGAGCTTGGTCACGAGGAGTTTGTGATCGGCATGTCCCACCGGGGACGGTTAAGTGTGCTGGCCAATGTCCTGAACAAGAGCTACGCCAATATCTTCCACGAGTTTGAAGACACGGTTGATGAGGATTCGTTCGATCTGGCGGGTGATGTGAAGTACCACAAGGGATTTTCGGCCGATGTGATCATGCCGGGCAACTTGCCAGTTCATTTGAGCCTGACGGCCAATCCGAGCCATCTCGAATCGGTTGATCCGGTGGTCGAGGGGCAGGTGCGGGCGAAGCAGGTGTTCAAAGGGGACGATGTTGAGAAGAGGCGAATCGTCCCCATCTTGATTCACGGCGATGCAGCTGTTGCTGGGCAGGGAGTGGTCTACGAGACCATGCAGATGGGAAATCTGGCCGGCTATGGCGTGGGCGGCACGATTCACATCGTGGTCAATAACCAGATCGGCTTCACAACGCTCCCCAAAGACTCCCGCTCGACGAGATACTGTACTGACATCGCGCGGGCGTTTTCTGCCCCTGTTTTCCACGTCAACTGCGAAGATCCTGAAGGGTGTGTCTATGCGGCGATTTTGGCGATTGAGTTGCGTCAGAAGTTTGGGTGCGATGTGTTTATCGACATCAACTGCTACCGCAAATATGGGCATAATGAGGCTGATGAGCCGGCGTTCACGCAGCCGCTCGAGTACCAGATGATTCGTCAAAAGAAATCGGTGCGGGAGACCTACCGCGATGATCTGGTTTCACAGGGGGTCATAGAGAAGCAGATCGCAGAGGAGCTGGAGGCCGAGTTCAGGGCGGGGCTGCAGAGAGAGCTCGATCAGGTGCAGACGTTAGAGACCAAGCGGAGCGCAGAAGAGGCGACGCCGAGGTGGCAGACGCTGCGCGAGGCCAATCAGCATCACGATCCGTTTGAACCGGTGGAGACCGCGGTTTCAGAGGAAGTGATGGTGGCGCTCGCTGAGAAGTTTTGTCAAATTCCAGAGGGGTTTAACGCTCATCGCAAGATTGCAAAGCTCGCAGCTGATCGTCTGAAGATGGTGCATGGGGAGCTGCTCAACTGGGGAATGGCCGAGCATTTGGCATATGCGACGTTGCTCGCTGATGGGACGCACGTCCGACTTGCCGGACAGGATAGTCGGCGAGGGACCTTCAACCATCGGCATGCGATGTGGATGGATCAGAAGGAAGCGCGAAAATATTTTCCTCTCAATCATGTGGGCGAGGGGCGGTTTGATGTGTTCAACTCCCACCTCTCGGAATTTGCAGTGCTCGCATTTGAATATGGCTACACCCTCTCCTATCCAGAAGCGCTGGTCCTTTGGGAGGCGCAGTTTGGCGACTTTGCGAACGGGGCGCAGGTGGTCTTCGACCAATATCTCTCCACGTCGGAGCAGAAGTGGCATCGCCTCTCGGGGCTTGTCTTGCTCCTCCCCCACGGCTACGAGGGACAAGGGCCTGAACACAGCTCAGCGAGAATCGAGCGATCGCTCCAGCTGGCGGGCGACAACAACATGTATGTGTGCAATCCGACGACGCCGGCACAGATCTTTCATCTTCTCCGTCGTCAGGTGTTGCAGAAGGTGCGCCGTCCGCTCATTGTTTTCACGCCGAAGCAACTGTTTGGGCATCCGGACTGCGCCAGTGCGTTGAGTGAGCTGAGTGGTGGCCGCTTTCAGGAGATCATCCCCGACGATCATGTAGACGCCACCCGCGTCCTCTTCTGTTCGGGTCGTCTCTATTACGATTTGGTGTCTGCTCAGACGGACAATGTGGCAATTGTGCGCATCGAGCAGCTCTATCCTTTCCACGACGAGTTAGCCCGCGAGATCATCGGACGCTACCCTAGGTGTGAAGAGTGGGTGTGGGTTCAGGAAGAGCCGGAGAACATGGGGGCGTGGGACTTTCTACGCCCCGTTTTGCGGGAAGTGCTTCCCAACGGCGCCGAGGCGCAGTATATCGGGCGGAAGCGGAGTGCGTCGCCGGCGACTGGGTCGCCGAGCAAGCACAAAGCGCAGCAGGCAGAAATTCTAAAGCAGGCCTTTGAATGACTAAGGTAGAGATCAAAATTCCCGAGATGGGCGAGTCGGTCAACGAGGTGACCGTGGCGACCCTCCTCAAAGAGAACGGGGCCGTCGTCAAGATGGACGACGAGCTCATTGAGCTGGAGACCGACAAGGTGAACCAGGTGCTCAACGCCGCACAAGGGGGGAAGCTTGAGTGGAGCGTCAAGGTTGACGATGTGATCACCGTGGGAACAGTGATCGGTACCATCGATACGTCGGTGGCTGCGCCGGCCGTTGAGGCTCCTAAGAAGGACGAGGCAGCTCCTCCGCCTCCATCCGCTGCAGAGAAGCCGACAGCTGGTCCGTCGGCTCGTATGATGGAGCAGGAGTTTGTCGCCAATCTCAAGACCCCGCCGTCGGCGGAGCCCACACCAGCAGCTCCCAAACCGACAGGGGAGCGGGAGACGCGGAAGCGGATGAGCAAGATCCGGCAGGTGATTGCGCGGAGGCTGTTGGAGGCGAAGCAGACGACTGCTATGCTCACCACCTTCAACGAGATTGACATGTCTGCGGTGATGAAGCTTCGGAAGGAGTATCAGGAGCAGTTTGTAAAGAAGCACGGGATCAAACTGGGCTTCATGTCTTGGTTTGTGAAGGGGTGTGTGCAGGCGCTTAAAGACGTCCCCGGGGTCAACAGCTACATTGATGGGGATGAGATCGTTCACCGCGAATATTATGATATTGGCATTGCGGTGGGGACCGATAGGGGACTGATGGTTCCCGTTGTGCGCGATTGCGATCAGCTCTCCTTTGCAGGTGTTGAGCAGGCGATCAAAGATTTTGCCGTGAAGGCCCGGTCGGGAAAGATCAGCGTCGACGACCTCCAGGGAGGGGGCTTCACCATCACCAACGGTGGCATCTACGGCTCGCTCCTTTCGACACCCATTCTCAACCCGCCGCAGAGCGGCATCCTCGGCATGCACAAGATTCAGGAGCGACCGGTGGTGGTTAATGGTGAGGTGGTGGGCCGTCCCATGATGTACACCGCACTCAGCTACGACCACCGCATTGTCGACGGCCAGGAGGCCGTCACCTTCCTCGTCCGCCTCAAGGAAGTGCTCGAAGATCCTGCACGACTGGTGATTGACCTATGACCGATATTTATGACGTGATTGTGATTGGTGGGGGACCGGGGGGCTATGTGGCCGCCATTCGGGCGGGACAGCTCGGCCTCAAGACCGCTTGCGTGGATGCACGTGAGAAGCTGGGGGGGACCTGCCTCAACGTCGGGTGTATTCCGTCGAAGACGTTGCTGCACACCACCGAGGTGCATGCGCAGGCGCAGCACCTCTACCCCAATGCCAAGCTCGACTTCGACTTTGCTGCCATGATGAAGAACAAGCTCGAGGTGGTCGCCACTCTCTCTGGCGGGATTGAGATGCTCCTCAAGAAGAACAAAGTGACCCGGATTAAGGGGTTCGCTAAGCTGCAGAGCGCCACCGAGGTGGAAGTTGACGGTAAGATTTATCAGACTAAAAACATCATCCTTGCCACCGGCTCCGAGCCCATTCCGCTCCCATTCCTTCCATTCGATGAGAAGAAGATTCTCTCCTCTACCGGCGCTTTAGCGCTTGAGACGCCCCCCAAATCTCTCATCCTGGTGGGTGCGGGCGTGGTCGGTCTAGAACTGAGTTCCGTCTACCGCCGTCTGGGTACCGAGGTGACAGTCGTTGAGTTTCTCGACCACATCTGCCCCTCGCTCGATGGCGCCATGTCCAAGGCGTTGATGAAAGTGCTGAAAGATCAGGGGATCACCTTCCACCTCTCGTCCAAAGTGGTGAAGGGGAGTGTCACCGATGGCGTCTCCCTCGAAGTGGAGACTCCCGACGGCATGAAAACATTCACAGGGGATGTCGCCCTCGTCTCCATTGGTCGCCGTCCCTATTCAGAAGGTGTTGGCCTCGACACGCTCAGCATTGAACCTGACAAGCAGGGGCGCGTCGTCGTCGACGGGCAGTTCCGAACTAAGCATCCCAACATCTTCGCCATAGGGGACCTTATCGACGGTCCCATGCTAGCGCACAAAGCATCCGAAGAGGGTGTTGCCGTCGCTGAGATCATTGCCGGCCACACCCCTCACATCAACTACATCGCCATTCCCACCGTCGTCTACACCTCGCCAGAAGTGGCAGGAGTAGGCCTTACAGAGGAACAAGCCAAAGAGCTTGGCATCACCTCCAAGTCGGGAACGTTCCCTTTCAAGGCCAACTCGCGCGCTCGCTGTACTGGTGAGACCGACGGCCTGGCCAAAGTGATCACCGATGCGGCCACCGATCGGATCATCGGTGTCCATGTCATGTGCTCCCGCGCGGGCGAGATGATTCATGAAGGAGTGGTCGCCGTTGAGAAGGGCATCACCGCTCGTGAGCTTGGTGCTATGTCTCATGCTCACCCCACCTACAGCGAGGCGATCAAAGAAGCGGCTCTCGCCGTCCACAACGAGCAGATTCATATTTGATTTGACTTGGATCGTTGATTGAGAGACTATACTTTCATAGTCATTCGCAATCGGGTATTTTTTTCTGTTTTCTCGACTAATCTGTGCACTCATCTTCCTAATACCGTCGGTTATTGGTGCCTTGCAATGGTCTCCGCAACTGGAGATCGAGGGGCGCACCAATGGATTTAGGCGTGGAGCTGGAGCCGACGTGTTGTTCCCTGTCTATCAGAACAGCTGCGCGCTCGGTTTTGCGCAGGGGACGGGGGGAAGGTGGCTAGACCATTGGACCGGAGCGCTTGGAGCTGGCTATCGGGTGCAGCGTGGTCCGTTTGCCGTTGGGGTGAATGGATTCATCGACTACGACTACACCAACAGCCACCGCTCCTTTTGGCAAGGGGGTATCGGTGGGGAGCTCCTCGCTCCCAGCTTCGAAGCGCGCATCAATGGCTACTTGCCGTTCAATAGCGGACGGGCTGTAGGTGAAGAGGCGGATCTGTTTTTGCGTGGGCTCGATCTGTGGCGCCGCGACTTCAACCTGGTCGAGCGGAGCTATCGCGGGGTGGATGCTGAGATAGGTTATGGCTACGCCTGCTTGTGTGGGGTCATGTGGGCGCATGCGGGCTACTACGATTTCACCGCCCGCCGCAATCCAGACATTCGGGGACCTAGGATTCGGCTCACCTATCAGCTGGATCGTCTTTTTGGGAAAATCGGAGCGTTTGCTTCTGTGGGAACGGTCTGGGAGTATGACGCGGTCCACAAAGGGAACATCGCGGCGGAGCTCTCCGTACAGGTTCCGTTGGGGCGGTCCGGTGGGTCGGCTAGGTGTTCCCTCACATCGGTGAGACGGCGGATGGGCTTTCCTGTCCGTCGGGTGAATAGCACTCTGGTCCGCCGTCAAGCACAACCGGAGCTTGTGAGCGTGAACCAGGTGCTCACCCCCAACGGGCTACCCCAGCAGGTTGTCTTTGCCACAGGGGTCGGGGCGGGAAGTGGAACGCAAAGCGATCCTACGAATGTCGCTGGGGCACTGGCGATCTCCCGTCCGTTTGACTTCATCGTGCCACTGGCCGACGGCGGTCCCCTTCCGCTGACGAGCACGTTTGCACTGAAGGATGGTCAACAGCTGCTTGGATTTGGCGATGCGAGTACTCTTGTGATTACGGCTGATCGGGCCTCTCTTACCCTATTCAACGGTGCCGGTCGGCCAACGTTGACGGGGGGCGGGTTCCCAACAATCACCGTCAACCAGGGAAATACGGTGCAAGGGTTAGCGACTTCTGGCGGCACCGACGGGATCTTCGGCATCAATCCGGTCGGCACCACGGTTCGGAATGTAACGATCACAGGGGCAACTGATGACGGCATTGACCTCACCAATGCGACAGGCACGCTACTCGAAGATGTGACGATCACAACGCCCGGTGACTTTGGCATTGTATTTGGAACCGCAGCGCTAGACACCACGCTAAGGCGGGTGTCGGTGGGTGGAACGCCAGATGACGGCATCATCATCACGAACGGGGCGAACACCCTGATGGAAGATATCACAGTGTCGGCTTCTGGCGACTTTGGCATCCAAATTGCTGGCTCTGCGGTCAATACTACTATCCGACGAACAACCGTTACTGGCACCACCAATGATGGCATTCTGTTAAACGATGCGCGCAGCACACTCATCGAGGACGCCGTGCTCACAACCATCGGTGACTTTGGCATCCAAATGACCGGCGCTGCGCGCGATACGACTATCCGACGGACAACGATCACTGGCACAGCCAATGATGGCATCCTGTTGGCCAATGCGAACAATACCCTGATTGAGGATAGTCGGCTCTCTGGCATTGGCGACTTTGGCATCCAAATCACTGGCTCTGCCGTCGACACGACCATCCGCAACACCACCATCGATATGGCCGCTAATGATGGCATCGTGATCGCTGACGGAAGGAACACCCTTATTGAGGGGACGACCGTCTCCAACATCACCGGCGGCCCAGGGATTTTTATTAGCGGCTCGTCACGCGACCTGACGGTTGTAAATTCGACGATCTCAACAGTGACTGGTGACGGGATCGTGGTGAATAATTCAAGCGACACAAGAATCTCCAACGTCTCCATTTCGGCTGTGAGTGTGGCCGGGATCTTCCTTGACAACAGCTCAAGCCGCTCGGTCATCCAGAATGTGCGCATTGACACCACCGCCAGCGACGGGATTTTGTGCGAAAACTGCTTCGATTTGAAAGTGGAGAACTCCACGCTCACAAATATCGGCAACAGCGGAGGAGACTTTGGCATTAGCCTCACCAATGCACGCGAGGTATTGCTTCGTGGCAACCTGATCAATACGGTGACGGATGATGGGATCAATATCGTGGGTGGCAACAACGTGGCCATCCTCGACACGACGATCACCAACGCCGTTAGCCGGGGAATTGACCTTACCAATGTGACGGGGAATGTGCGGGTCCAGGGAAATACCATTGCCAGCATCACGGGCGCCGCCAACTTTGGTATCGAGTGTATTAACGCTACCACCGTCAATGATACGTTCTATCAGATAGCCAACAACACCATCTCAGGGAATGGAACAGCAGGCGGGTTTACGACTACTGATACGGGAATCTCCATCCTCTCGACGGGAGCCGCTCGTGTCTTTGCTTCAGTCGCCGGTAATGAGCTGCGCGGTCTAGATGGGACGGGCATCTTTGCGCAGAAAGGGACCGCCAGTGCGACGTCTGGACTGCTTGATGTGAGCATGGTCAACAACCGGATCACCGACCTCGACGCGTCACCAGCAATTAGCGTGCAGGCGATCGCTTCAAGTGACAATGCTGTGGTCAACTACACCATTGCAGGCAATGTGATCGAGGGGGTGAGAGGGTTTGGCATGCTACTCCGAAACGATGCAACTGCCGCTGGAGCGGTTGCCCCCGTCATCATGACAGGTAAGGTGAACAACAACACCCTCCTCAGGACCGGCGGACTCTTTGCCGAAACCGACATGGAAGGCAATCCGGCTCACTCCTTTACTCTCTGCCTGCTGAACAATGCCTTCGTCGGCACGACTGCGCAAGCAATTCGGGTCAATGCTGATTCGACCTCGTTCGGTGCTGTCAACGTTACTGGATGTGGCAATACCGACAACGGCAGCCCGAGTGGCACATCTGCTTACGATTTCGACGCTGAAGCGACCTTCACCGGAAGCTATTGCCTCACACTAGTAGGGAACAACTCTAATCGGACCCGGCCGACTATCCGGATTGAAAATGATGCCGGAGGGGGCACCTTTGAGGTAACCGACGTGGCCAACCTCTCGGCCGTTAACAATGACATCGGGGTTAACACCTCTGCCTCCTCGGCTCCGATTATTGACCGGAACACACCGTGTCCGGGATGTACGTGCAATTTGCCTTAATTTTTTGGAGTGAAAATGAAACGTCTAGTCACCATCTGTCTTCTCGCAACCGCTCTACTCCACGCCGGAGGTGGGCGGGGTGCCTGGGAGTTGAATGGGGAGGTCATTGTGTGGGAGCCGTGTGGCCGTGACTTTGTCTTCACTCACGTGGCCGCTGGGCAACCCAATCAGAATCATCTCTTCACCGTCAAACCGGAATTCGACGCCGGCTTCCGCATGGGAGTCGGCTACGTAGGTTGCCAAGGCGCCTTTTCCGGTGACGTCAGGTACACCTACTGGGAAGGGCACACTGCCCGGTCGGCTACCGACACCAACCTCCGGCTCGAGGTACCTAATTTCTCCCTCAATCTCACCCACGTCGATGGCCGCCGCTGGCTTCGATATCAGGAGGTCGATCTCCGCTTGAGACGGCTTCTTACTCGCGACAGCTCCTCTGGGATTAGCGCAGTGGGTGGAATTCGGTTCCTTGAGCTCAGTGAGAATGAGCAGTCCACCGGCCTCCAAACACCTCCCGCCACGTCGATCACCATTGCGCAGCAAGACAAATTCATCGGTTTTGTCTTTGAAGTGGGATTTTCTGGTCGCCAGACCCTCTGTTGGAATAAGGTCTTGAAGGGCGAGGTGCTAGGGATGGTTGGTGTCGGCAATCAGACAAACGACTGGGCCGTCCTCTCCGGAGCGGGGGCTGGCATCTCCGCATATGGTGGCCGCGTCCCTTCCGCTTTCAGCTGCATCACAGGTGTCGATGCCCATGTGAGCATCGCCGAAACCGTCTGCTTTGCCTGGTTTGATATGGTAATTGAGCTGGGATATGAGATTCTCTACTACGTCGATGCTCTCCGGCACGTCGAGCCGATCTCTCCCGACGCCTACACCCTTCCCACCTATAGCGTGGGCTTCCACGGTCCATTCCTCAAACTAGGAGCCGTGTACTAGAGGAGAGCGGCGAGCCGCACCGTCCTCTCCTTGGCTGGTGCCTTGCACGATGGCATGACAGGAGCATCTGTAGGCAAATATGAGGGAACCAATTGCGTCGAGACGACTTTTCACCGTGATCACTTTGTCGGGGAGCGGCGCATGAACTCAGCAGCAACGATTCCACCCGTTGAGTGGCCGACCAGATTGACCGCCACGTCTTGCACGTCCCAACGGGTGTAGTGAGTTCGGATCCGCTCAATGAGGGTGTTGATCTGGGCGATGCCATTTTCGAAGTCGGGGTCGAGCTCAGCCATCCGGTCGATCAGCTAAGCGGGTGCTGAAGCGAGAAGGCAACGCGAAAGCAGGTGTTGTAACACGCAATTTGTCTAGCGGGCGGCTAGAATATCGGCAATTCGTTGTATCGTCTCTTTGGCATAGAGGACGCTGAGATGGCTCGTGCCATGGACAATAGTGTGACGGGATGGACAGCCGGCGAGCACCGCCTCCTGAGGGACGAGCCAGTCGCGGCCTGCGGCGATGTTATAGAGCGGGAGGTGGTGATTGGCGTTCAGCCATCCGTGTAGGCCCGCGAGCGCATGGCGTGACTTTTTGTAGGCAAAGGTGAGCAAACCAACCGGCTTGATACGGCTTCCTACCGTGATCACCTTGTCTACCTGTTCGGGCGAGCGGCGCATGAATTCGGCCGCAACAATTCCACCCTTTGAGTGTCCCACCAGGTTGACCCGCACGTCCGGCACGTCCCACCGGCCATATTGGGCCCGAATAGTGTCGATTATCGCCTGTATCTTTATCAGACCATCTTCGAGGTTGGAATACTCGATCACGTAGAGGGGACCGACGTTGTGTTCGCGCAAGCGTTCGGAGAGGGAGTAGAACGCGGTGGCGTTGTGAAAGTCGCCATGCAGAAGGATAGTGGGGGTCTTAGTGGATTGATGCTCAGAGAGATGACTCGGATTAAGGCCACGCCTCTCCTCTCCACGCCGCCCCCGCAGGACCATCTGCACCCCACTGCGAACTGCTGCCGACACCTCTCGTGCAGAAGCCTTTAATCTACCCATCCTACCCTCCTTGGTATCCAACTAGTACCCCATCCAGAAAGTTCTGACAAGTTGAGCGCGGCTGACCTCCCAGATGCTTCGTTGCGCTGCTTCGGCGATGAACACATCGCCTCCATCGCGCGCCTCGCCTCTGGGGGTCGCGCCTTCTCAACTTCCCAGAACTTTCTGGATGGAGTACTAGTCTATCACAATAGAGGATGGGATTCAAATAGTTATTAGACGTTCGGCGTAAGGAGGTTAGAGACGGTGTCGTACGTCTCTTGGTGGTGGACCACGGAGAGGTGGCCAGCCCCCATGATGGTGGTTTGACGTGCAAGGGGTCCCACATGAACCGCCTCAATCGGGACGATCCAATCGTGAGAGGCCGCAATGGTGGCGAGGGTGGGCTTTTCCGCCTCCTCAATCGCCTCAATGGTAGGGATTAGTTTGTTGTAGAGCCACTTGATGCGGCCAATGGGTCGGAGCCGTCCGGCAATCGAGACCACCTGGTTTACCTCCACCTCTGGAGTGTTAACATACGCATATTGACAGGCGATCATCGCCCCTTGGGAGTGGCCGATTAGATCAACAGCCTCTGCACCACATTCGTCCAGCACCCGCTTGAGCTGTTCCATCCCATCTTCCATACTGTGCGCCTTATAGGAATAGGTGTAGATGGGTCCAGTGTGGTTGAGAGAGTTGAGATGGTGGGCGAGCTTGGCCAGGTAGTGGGGAGCGCCGCTCGATCCGGGAATGAGAATAATTGGGCGGTAGGGTGACTTTTTCCTCTTGGGAAATGGGCGGGGCGACATGGCATCCGACACATACTTTACTGCCGATTTGACGTAATGCGCTGTCTGAAAAAATCCCCGAGCCACTACATCCCCTATTTGTGTTGCTTATGCAACAGCGCGTGTCTTCTCGGAAAGGAGTTCTCCGAGGATCTTCCACGTGTCATCGTGGTAGACAATGGAGGGTAGCGATCTGGGTCCTAGTAGCCGTGCGAAGAACCGCATCCACAGGACGACTTCACATTGGGGTTCGAGATCTTGAAGCCCGAGCCATGCAGGCCATCAACATAGTCGATTTCACAGCCGAGAAGGCGCTCATGCATTGCTTTGGGGATGTGTAGTGCGATCCCTTCAGACTCAATCGTGACATCATCGGGACGAGCCTTCTCTGAGTAGTCAAGGGAATACTCATAGCCGTTGCAGCCGCCCAGCTTCTCTTCAAAGCGGACGCCCCAACCGGTCTTCTCCTCTTCAGCGAGGATGGAGAGGTACTTTTCGGCAGCGCGGCGGGTGATGGTGATCGTGTCGGCTGGTGCATCTTCCTCTGCGAGGATGCCGTTGAGGCTGGTGATGAGTCCGTCGATCTGTTCGTCGGCCATTCCGTGGCCGTACATGCCAGCTTCTAGTGTTTCCCAGGTGGAGGCTTGGCAGCCGGCACAGTGGAGGCCCGCTTGCGTCATCGCCTGAGCGAGTCGCTGTGCTTTTTGTGGGTAGGTGGAAAAGATGGCGTCGATGGTAATTTCACGGGTGATCATCAGAATTTTATCCTTACGTTCTCTTTTTCTAGGCGGCATTGGCAGGCGAGTCGCTCAAAATCCTTCTCGCCGAGGAAGTCTTCTTCCTCTTGGGTGTAGGGGGAGAGATTTTCCATTCCCTCTTCCACCTCGATCACGCAGGTGCCGCAGATCCCTTCCGTACAGGCGAAGGGGACCCCCGCCTCTTCACAGCTCTCTTGGATGGGGGCGCCATCTTCTAGTTCAATCTCGTCACCCGTATCATCGAATATCAGCTTAGCCATGACTAAACGTCCTTAACGTTAGTGGATTGAGAAGAGTATAGCTCTCAGGGACAATTCTGTCCACCCCCATGCCAAAAATCCTCATCATTTATTAAGAAATATTATTATGTCATTAATAGCCAATGAATACGCATCTGAGATAATAGGATCAACAAAGCGCACATGTGTATTGTAAGTATATTAATAGGCGGGCTTAGATAAAATAAAGGATAGGAGGCCATCATGGGCAACGAAGCAGAATTTAGGGCGACGATTGCGGCGTTGGAGTCGCGGGTTGATTTTCTTGAGACTGAGTTTGAGCATTTGGATCGGATGTTGCGCGAGTTTGGTTTTGATGAGGGGATCAAGACATTGGCTGGAGCGCTTAACGAAGCTTTGGACGTAGAGCGTCTTTACCGCCAAAACGACTAGCATTAAGACTCAGATTGCCATCTTGGAAGTCGTACAAACGGATCGCTAACGTCCACTTTGGTGCCAGGCACCAAAGTGGACGTTAGGGGGGTCAAGACATTGGCTGGAGCGCTTAACGAAGCTTTGGACGTAGAGCGTCTTTACCGCCAAAACGACTAGCATTAAGACTCAGATTGTCATCTTGGAAGTCGTACAAACGGATCGCTAACATCCACTTTGGTGCCAGGCACCAAAGTGGATGTTAGGATTGGGGTTGGTGAATAATGGGGGAAGAGGGTATGGTGTCTAGCTGAGCGGAGTATAGCGCAGCTTGGCTAGCGCGGCTGCTTTGGGAGCAGTAGGTCGGGGGTTCGAATCCCTCTACTCCGAATGGTGTACGATTCTGTACTACTCTTTGGCCCTCCAGGATGTGGAAAAGGGACCGTCGGTAAGAGCTTGGCTCGTGCCGGCGGTCACTTGCATTTCTCGTCAGGCGATATGTTCAGAAGTCTGGATCCAAGATCTCAGCTAGGGAAGATGTTCAAGTCCTACAGCGATCGAGGAGAACTAGGACCCGATGAGCTGACCATCGAGCTGTGGGAAGCCCACATGCAACAGCTTGTATTGGAGGGACGATATTTTCCAGAAGAGCAGCTAGCGCTGCTCGATGGACTCCCCAGGACGGTGCGGCAGACGGAGCTGATGGATGGGAAGATCAACGTGAAGGCGATCCTGCTGTTCGATGTCCCCGATCGGGAGGTGCTGATCGATAGGCTCTCAAAGCGGGCTCACAAGCAGGGGCGCGATGACGATGCCGACCCGGCAGTTCTTAAGCGGCGGCAGAGAGTCTACGATGAGGAGACTGCAGGGGTGATCGCACATTACCCACAGGAGCTGGTCTATCGGATCAATGCTGATCAGCGGCCGCTAGAGGTGTTGCGCGACATCATTAATAGCGTCGGTGACATTCTCTCCCAGAAGTTTCGCCTCGCCTAATTCGATTTTGTAGATACGTTGTCCGTTTGCGAGCTGGGGGAGGGCAAGAAATGCCTGCCCGACGGTTTGGAGCTTTTGATTGAGCGCCTCTTTTCGATGATCGTCGAGGTTGGCGGTGAAGTCGTCGATGAGGAAGAGGGGGAGCTCGTCTGAGCGGTCGCGGAGCTGCTCCCACTCGGTGAACTTGATCGCCATCACACAGGACGCTTTTTGCCCCTCGGAGCCAAAGAGGCGAGCGGGACGCCCCCCCAATGAGATTTCAAGGTCGTCGCGGTGGGGGCCGGTGAGCGTGTAGCCGAGCAGCTGTTCTCGCTGTCGGTGTTTGGCAAAGGTCTCAGCATCACAGGCGGTGTGCTTGTAGTGGAGAGTGAGCTCTTCGCCGGGGGCGAGCTGTTGCAGGGTGGCCGCGGCCGGCTCCTGTAGTTCTCCGACCGTCTTCAGTCGGGCCTCGGTCAGATAGGTGGCCGATCCGGCCATCTGTTCTTCCCACGCAGCAATCGTTGCTTCATCGCCGGTCCGGAGGAGCTGGTTGCGCTGTCGCATGGCTCGGTAGTAGCGGGCGAGGTGTTGCACATAGAGGGGATCGATCTGGGCGAGGTGGAGATCGAGAAAGCGGCGACGAGAAGAGGGGGCGCCGGCAACGAGGTCGCGATCTTCTGGGCAGAGGAGGACGCCACGCATCAGGCCAAGCAAGTCACTAAGCGCACTCAAGCGAGTGCTGTTGTGAATGATTCGCCGCTCCTTTCCGTCATAGCCGATGGTGAGCTTCTGCGAGACGCCATGTTTGGAGAAGTGGGCCTCGAGAAAGAAGCTCTTAGCGTCATGGCGAATTAGATCAGAGAGATTGCCGGTTCGAAACGAGCGGCCGGTGATTAGGAAGTAAATCGCCTCAAGGAGGTTGGTCTTTCCTTGGCCGTTGTCGCCGCAGATTACATTGAGGCCACCGTCGAAATCGAGGGTGGCCTCATTGTAATTGCGAAAATTCCGCAGGACAAGTCGGTCAAGACGCATCGTTGAGGCGCATCGGCATGAGGACAAAAAGTCCGGCCGATGAGTCGGTGATCACGCCTGGGTTGTAGGCGTCGGTGAGGGCCAGCTCAATCGTCTCATCCTTGCTATGTCTCAGGATGTCAAGAAAGTAGCTTGGATTGAAGGCAATCTCCAACTTCTCTCCCTCATAGTTGACAGGCATGCTCACTTTCCCCTCGCCAATATCAATCGTATTGGCGGTGAGGGTCAGCTCTCCATCGGAGAAGGTGAAGCGAACCGAGTGGCTCGAATCACTGGTGAACAGTGATACTTGCCTTAGCAGGGAGACCAGCTCATCTCTGTGGAGACTTACCTTGACTCCCTGTGTCTGTGGGATCACCTGCTCAACATCGGGGTATTCGCCCGATAAGAGTTTGGTAATGATGATCACCTGGTTCACCTCGATCGCCACCTTGTCGCGCATGAGATAGACCGTCGCCTCATCTTCTTTGTCGGCGCACACCTTGATCACCTCTTCCACCGCCTTGATGGGGAGAACAAACGCCCCGCCAAACGCTGGATCGAGCTCAACCTTAGCCGCCGTCTTCGATAGACGCTTTCCATCTGTTCCAACAAACGTCACCTCGCTGTCGGCTACCCGGCAGAGGACGCCGGTCAAAACGTAGCGGTTCTCTTCCCGGGAGACAGCAAATGCCACCCGGTAGAGCAGCTCCTTCAACAGCTTTTGCGGCAGCCGAAACTGCGTCGCCCCGACCAGGTCAGGCAACGACGGGAATTCGGTACAGCCCATTCCGTGCAGTTTGAAGCGCGATGCTCCAGCGACGATCTGTGAGATGTCGTCTCCGCTCGTCTGCGCCTCGACGTTCACATCGGGGAGCTCACGAACAAGTTGAAAGAGCCGTTTGGCCGGCAACGTGGTCCGTCCCTCCTCCAAAATCTTCGCCTCAGTGAAGCAACGCATCCCGACCGTGAGGTCTGTAGCCGTCAATACCAGCTCGTCATTAACCGCTTCCACCATCACATTAGAGAGAATTGGAATGGTAGCCCGTTGTGCGACAATGTTCTGCAGTTTAGCAATGAGCTCCTGCAACCGCTCTTTTGAGATGACAAACTTCATCCGAGTACACTCCTTTACTTGACCCAGATTGCTATCCTTTCCTCCCCCTATGACGCCTGTTGTTGGCAATCTACTTCGCCTCGCTCCTCAGACACGGCTGGTGGCCACGCCGTTCATCGCGATGCTCGTATCTCGCTCAAAACCAGACGCCCTAGTGGAAGGCTAGGGTAGCAATCCAGGTCTTGCTTCCCAACGCTCCGGCATTGTACCATCTTCGTTAGTCATGGCCAAGAAGAAGAAAGATACCGGATCCGAATTGGTGCGCAACCGGCGCGCCTATCACGACTACGACATCCTTGAGACCTATGAGGCGGGCATCTCCCTCAAGGGTTCGGAGGTGAAGTCGCTCCGTGCCAATCACGCCTCCCTCCAGGAGGCCTACGTCCGTGTCATCCACGGCGAGCTCTATCTCGTCGGCGCTTCCATCCAGCCCTATTCGCATGGGACCGGAATTTTTAACCACGAGGAGCGGCGCGACCGGAAGCTCCTTATGCATCGTTACGAAATTGCCCGCCTAAAAGCGTGGGTGACCCAAAAAGGGCAAACGCTTGTCCCCCTCGCTCTCTACCTTAGCAAGGGGCGGATCAAGCTCCGCCTTGGCCGGGCTACTGGCCGCCAAAAGGCCGATAAGCGGGCGGCTATCCGCGAGCGGGAAATCAAACGGCAGATGGATAGGGCGAAAAAAGAACATCAGTAGATGTCCGATACGTATACGCAAATTTATGTTCATGCGGTGTGGGGGACCAAGCGCCGTAGACCAATGATTGGGGAGGCGTTTCGGGCTAGGCTGCATGCCTAGATTGCTGGTGTGGGGCGGAATTTACACAGTACGTTCATTGAGGTTAATGGGGTCGAGGACCATGTGCACTTATTGTGTTCGTTGCCGCACCAGATCACGATTGCCGATCTCATTGGCCGGATCAAACAGGCGTCGTCACGTTGGATGAGCGATCGGATCGCTCCCGATCCATTTGCGTGGCAGACCGGATATTCGGCGTTTAGCGTGAGTCGATCGGCGTTGCCGCGGGTGCAACGGTATGTTCAGCGGCAGGAGGAACATCATCGTGGTCAGACGTTCGTGGATGAATACGATGCGTTGATGCGTCATCACGGTTTGTGATGATTGATTCCCCTAGTCGTTGATGTGTCACACCGGTTCCCCCAGTCGTAGATATCACACACAATCCCTGGGGCAAGCTTCGATGACATCCCTGTCATCGAATTTGCCCCGGGCTGCATCTGTGCAGCCCCTCCGGGGCAGATAAGGCTGCGACCGCTTCCTGCGGTCGCACATTATTTAATGGCCTGGTGGAACAGCGATGAATATTGCGGCCTCTGTTGAGGCCGCCGCCTTGTGAGAGCCCCGGAGGGGCTCAACAGGGATAGCCCGGGGTTTTGCCGGTCGACGTCGGAGACGTTGATCGGCTTACCCCGGGAACTGTGTGTGATATCAACACCTGGGGAAAACGCATTAATGATTTGATTTAGGCGAGAGAGAGCATGGCGCGGCCGAAGGGGGTGATGCGGAATGCATCGCCACCTTCGTAGGTGCCAATGGAGACGAAGCCGGCTTCGAAGAGGCGCTCGAAGAGGGCGGCGTGGATGTAGCGTTTTTCGTCCGGGGTGTATTGGGGGATGGCGTAGGACCAGCGGCGCCCCTCTTTGGTGAGAGCAGGGCCCGAAGTCTCACCGATGGGGACGTTCATGCCGGCAAGGAACTGGGCAAAGTCAATCCAACCCGTATTGGCGACGCGGGAAAGAGCCTTTTCCACCTCGCGGAGATTGCGCTCGGTGTCAAGGGTGGAGTCAACCGGTTCGGTGACGATGCGGTTTTCGGGATGGCGGTAGACGGCAAGCGCCTGGTCTTCGATCGTGAGGTCAATCCACTCAGCGGCCTCTTCGTTGAAGTGGAGCCGGTTGCCGTCGAGGCGGGTGAGGCCCAGTTGGCACAGCTTGTTGGTGATGTGGTCAGGCGTGTCGGTGGTGAGGGGACCCTTCTGAAGTCCCTCGAGACGGCTCCGCATCAGGGTGGCAAAGGCGAGGTCGCCAGGATAGGTATCGGTCACCGGTGTGGCGAGGGGGGTGGGGACGGTATCGCGGAGGAAGCGAAGATATTGACGCCACTCATAGAATGGGGTGACCACCTCCTTCCAATCGCCATCAATTTTGCGGTAGGAGAGGCAACAGACGAAGTTGAACTCAAGCAGGAGGAGATACTCTTCAAACTTCTCGCGGGTGATGCCGTGCCGCTCGCGTAGCTCTCTTGCTCGGATCTTGGAGCCCGGGGCGGCAAAGACGTCGTCGACGATTTTCTGCAGAACTGGATCATCAAAGTCGAGCTCGAGTAGGTAACGACGGAAGATCTTAGGGGTGGCGAGGTAGCGCTCAACAATCGACTCAAAGATGTTGGTAGAGGTGCGGGGGATGGCGTACCAATTGGGAAGAACGTGAATCGGAAGTTTTTTGAGCAACGCCTGCACAAACTGCATATTGGGCTCAAAGTCATCATCGAACTTCAAAATTTGAAATTCGTAGTACTTCCGCATCTCCTTGTCGACCTTGATCATCTCGCCGGTCCGCTTGAGGAGGCCAGTTTGGGAGAGCTTGTCGACCACCTCGGTCACCTGCTCGATCTCGACGTCGAGGGTGGAGGCGAGGTTGCTCACCTGGAGGGTGAGGGAGGAGTGAAGAATTTCCTCCAACACCTGGACGTCAAAGATGGTGAAGTTGGACATGAGCAAGCGGTTCTCAATATCTCGCTTGAATCCGTAGTCTTCTAAATTGATCTTATTCTTTCGAGGAGGTGTACCACGTAGCATAGTACAAATACTATAGCTGCAGTGGAACTTAGGGTCAAGACCGTTTTAGGAGAAAAACCTGTTCATCAAGCCCGCCTCCCAGCATGGCTGCAGTGGCCAGGGCGTCGGCCTTCATGCAAGTTTCAGCGGTGACGGTGGCGCTGGCGATTGAGCCTGGGGCGATCAATAGGGGATAGAGGGTGCGGGGGTCGATCACGTGAGTGTAGGTGACCCCCTCAGCCTCCCAATTCTGTAGGTAGTCGCCGGAGGTAGCAACAGCACTATTCTCTAGGAGAAGCGTGGTGGCCGGCCGCCGCTCGCCAGGGAGTCGAACGGCCACGGTCCACGCCCGTCCCCGGGGATGCCGCCCGCTCGCCCGCACCTCACCGCTCCACGAGACGTAGACATTCTCATAGCCAGCTGCTTGTAGCCTCTCGACCAGCAGATCGACCAAGTAGCCCTTAGCCACGCCGCCCAAATCGAGCTGCGTTTTGGCGTGTTCTTTGCAGAAGAAGCCGCCGGCGATCCGGATCTTCTCCCATCCCACCGCCTCGCGCAGCTCCTCAAGCTCCTCGTCACTTGGCACCTCGCCCTTGGCCAGCTTTGCCTTCCAAAGCTGGTGCACTGGCCGGACCGTCGGATCAAAGAGGCCGTCGGTGAGGGCGACCAGTCCGCCAACACGGGCCAAAAAGGTGCTCATCTGGGGCGAGAGGTGGACCACTTGATGGGCTTCAAGCCGATTGAGCTTCGAGATCTCTGAACCCGGGTTCCAGTCGTTGAAGATGGTGTCGATCTCATCGAACGTCGTCCGCGCGATCGCCTGCACTTCTTCCCTGCTGCCGCCAGAAAACAGAATCCGGTAGGGCATGGTCATCTCTGTCCCCGCAACTTCCGTCACGGGGGTAGAACTGGTGCAGCCGACGAGTAAGAGGAGAGCAATGATCCGTTTCACGCCTGTTCTCTCCGGCAGTAGCTGGTCCACGTGTTCTGCAGCAGCATCGCCACCGTCATCGGTCCCACGCCGCCCGGTACTGGCGAAACAAGAGATGCTTTCTCACTCACACCAGCAGCGTCGACATCACCCACCAACGTGTACCCTTTAGCCGTCTGTGGAGCATCGACCCGGTTGATCCCCACATCGATCACCACCGCCCCCTCCTTCACCATCTCCGCAGTCACAAACTTAGGCCGTCCAATCGCTGCCACCAACACATCCGCTTCGCGACAGATCTCTTTTAAGCTTTGAGAGCGGGAGTGGACGAGGGTCACCGTTGCGTTGCAAGTAGGACGTTTCTGCATCAGGAGCGCAGCAAGTGGCTTCCCCACAATGTTGCTCCGTCCCAAAATGACCACCCGCTTTCCCTCAATCTTGATGTGGCTGCGCACCAACATCTCGTGAATCCCATAGGGGGTGCAGGGGATAAAGCCGCTCTCATCCCCAATCAGCAGCTTTCCCATGTTGATCGGATGAAAGCCGTCGACATCTTTCGCAGGATCGATCTGTACAATCACCTTCTCAGACGAAATATGCGCCGGTAGCGGCATCTGCACCAAGATTCCATCCACCTGCCCATCTATATTAAGCGCGTCGATCCGAGCTAAAAGCTCCGACTCGGTCACCGTCACCGGCATCCGGATTACCTCCGACCGGATCCCAACGTTCTGTGCCGCTCGTCTCTTCGTCGCCACATAGGTCTCCGACGCCGGATTCTCACCCACTAAAATGACCGAGAGGCCCGGCTTCCGCCCTACAACACCGGTCACCGCCTTCGCTAGCTGTTCCCGGATCCCCTTAGCAATCGCTGTTCCATCGATCAATTTCATCTTCCCTCTACTCTACGCTAGAGAAGGAAAGAGGTTAAGACTTTTGCTGTTGAGTGTGTAGGCGAGCCCTAAAAGGGCAACGAGTGCGACCACTGCGAGAATTGGGGAGTAGCTGTCGACCGGTTCTTCCCTTTCTCCCTCCGCACGCGTGAAAGAGTCGTCATAGGTGAGTTCACCCACGTCCCACCATCCTTGCTTGAACTTGAACGTGGTTTGGTTCCCTGACACGATCACCGTGGCGGTGAACTTCTGTCTGGTGTCGAGAGCCGCGGGAAGTTTGCCAAGCTGGAAGAGATTTTGCCGATTTTCTGGAATGAACCATAGAGAGTCCTCAGACCCAGATTGCTACCCTATCGTTCCACTAGGGCGTCTGATTTTGAGCAAGATACGAGCATCGCGATGAGTCCCCTGATGATTCAGGGGCGAGGAGCGAGGCGAAGTAGATTGGCAAAAGCAGACGTCATAGGGGGAGGAGAGGGTGGCAATCTGGGTCTCAGCTTGCGAATTACCGAAGTTTTTTGGCGAATGGACCACCCATAGCCGACCGGCGAGGCCCTTGGCAGGAATGAGCTCCTGCTCTCGAATGCGCGCGAACATTTTTCTTATGAAGCTCGAGTGAGTCAGGCAGCTTAACTGCAAAGGGGGGCGACTGGAAGCCAATCTTAAAGGTCATCTTGCGCTGCGTTTATCGCTATCGATCTATTTTTTTGCAAGCTTGACATGCGGCAGCTGGTGCGCCTAACCTCGATGCGCAAGGAGGTGAGCGATGGAACGATCAGAGGGACTATCCAAGAGTCCAAGAAAAACAAGCTCTGGTTCTTCACCACCTCGCGGTCGATTCTCCCTCAATTTCTCGAAGTTAAAAAAAGATCCTCCGCGCACTAGCTCCTTTGGCCAAGCATTTGAAAAAAGTGTCGTTTGCCTCTCGCCGAAGTTGGGCCGCAAGGAGTCCAATAATATCCCGATTACTCCCCGTAAAAGGGTGGATACAGAACTGGGGAAGCTCACTCTAGCACTGTTGGTCAAGCACGCCACCGATAAGCGGGTGCACAGCATGATCCAGCGGTTTGCCTTTAGCCTTGGCCCCGACGGTCTTTCCCTCCTCTCGATGGTTGAATTCATCGGAGCCTACAAGGCATGGCAGCAGAAGCCGACGGTGGAGGGTGCGGATGCGATCGTCAAAACCTATCTAGCCTGTGATCAGGAGGCTGAATCAGGAGCGATCTGCAAGAGAGGCCTCTATCCGCTCGCGGGTAGTGAGGTGCTGAAGAAGGCGTGCGATGCGGTTGCTGCGGTGCGTCTGGAGATGGACAAGAGGGTGGCGGGCAAGTTGAAGGACTTAAAAGAGGCAGAGTCGCTCCGTAATCAGCTCAATGGCAAGATCGAATCTACTCTTTTCGATGATTTGTTTTTTGAGGTGTATCGGCAGATCGGTGTGCAGTATTTCGCTGAAGGCAAGGAGAGCCTACATAAATCGAATGTTGCGGGACCGCTCATGCGCCTCTTTGAGCCGGATGAGAAAAAGCAGTTCGTAGAAGATGAGGCGGCGGCGGAGCTGTACAGTCAGCTGCAGGTGAAGGTGTTGCGCAACAGTGTTGATTCTCAAAAATCTGCCTTTTCGGAGGCTGACCTGACCGCGCTCGCAATTGATGGGATCGTCAATCAAATGGTGATCGTTCCATTGGGAACCAAATGCTCGAACCATTTTGTGGCTAGCAAGTCGAAGCAGATAGCCCGCTTGGTCATGGCCCACGCAAAAGAAGGGCGAGAAGAGATCAACCGTCTGGAGCGCTCTCTGCTCAAAATCGAAGCGTTCTGCGAGGAGAAACGGGCGACCGCCGAGAATCTTGAGCGGCTTGAGCAGCTGATCCACTACGCCCTTTACCGCTTAACTACTGGACATTGCAGTAAGAACCGGGGTACCGATCTCTCGACGCTAGCCCTTCCTGAACCCTCTAAGCAAATTATTGCATGGGTGGCGCGGGAGGTGGCATTACGAGTGGAAGCTGCGAGGTTGGGACGGCACGCATTCACACGAGAAATCACCAGTAAGGAGCGGGAGACCTTTGCGTCGATGAAGGAGGAAAACCGTTGGCGACACCTGGTTCAGAACGGCGATCTCAACTTCCCGGGGGAGTTTCGGGTGAATGGCAAGGCCCTCCCGACGACGAGTCTCCAGGCGTTTAACAAGCAGCTAGCCATGCATGTTGGGAACGAGTCCGCTTGTGAGACCGTTGTAGGTGCCACTTCCATTTCCGCTCTTGTCCTGTTTGGTGGCGAGCTGGAGAACAACGTCTGCCCCGCACTTTGGAATACCAAGGGGGAGTTGCGCAAGAAGCAGGATGGCGCCGCAACCTATTACGACATTTTCATTGGCAAGGATGGCAGTATCGAGGCGGTCACCACTGTCACCTATGGAGTGGAGTGGTGGCCAAAAACCAATCAGCCAACACGACAGGTGGCCAGCTTCCGTCTCCGCCTAGCACTCCACCTCGACTCCATCAACCTGGAGCTGCAGCGGCTCACCATCACCCCCTCCGATCTCACTTTCTCTAATAATGCGGTGCCCTATGGCCTCCGCCTGCAAGTGCTCAAGGCTCTGCAGGGGATCCGCACCAAAAAAGCCAAGCGTTAAGAGACCCAGATTGCTGGACAATGGCGTCAACTTAAGCCAGACCCGTGCGGCATCAACTACCAATCCCTTAAGTTAACGCCATTGGATTGCTGGAGGGTGTCCAATTCGAAGAGATTAATAGAGAACGCCATGTCCCTTTGATTGGGGCGAGGGATGCGGTAGGCGCACTGGCCCCAGGGCTTTTTGAAGAGGAGGGCGAGGGTGGTTGTTTTTAGGTGCCTGGTTGAGGGGGTATTATATATGCAGTACATTGGAGAGTGTCCAATGATTGGTGGGGTGTATGTCGAAAAAGGAGACAAGGCAGGGTATTGAGCTGTTGCGGGGTTTGGTGAATGAGGGGCTTCGCATCTTTACGGTGTCTGAGGCTAAGGGGGTTGCGGAGAGGGCGGCAATTAAGAGTGGCTATGTTGTTGAGGCTCTGCATCATCTGAAGCGCCGGGGATGGATCTGTTCGGTGAAGAGGGGGGTCTATGCGATTACGGAGGAATCGGGCTTCTCCTTCCCACCCCATGATTACGAGATTGCGATGGCTCTGGTGTCAGGAGCGGTGATCAGCCACTGGACAGCGCTCTATCACCACCATCTCACGCAGCAGATGCCGCAGACTATTTATTGCCTCGTTCCGACTGGGCGGCGGATCCCGGGCGCCGCGAGAGAGCGGAGTTTTCAGTATACTCAGATCAAACCCGAGCTGCTGTTGGGGTTTGATGAGGTGTGGATTGGAGAGGGAAGGGTGCGGGTGACAGATCCCGAGCGGACACTGTTAGATGGACTGCGGCAGCCACAGCTATGTGGGGGGACTCAGGAGGTGCTAGGTGCGTTTGAGGTCTATTGGTCACGATTGGATGTGGAGAAGATTGTTGGCTATGCCCTCAAACTGGAGGGTGCCGTGGTATCTCGTCTGGGTTGGGTGCTGAAGCAGAATGGTTATGAAGGTGATGGGATGGTTCGTTTGCAGAAGGGGCGAGCGCAGGGACGCCGCCGACTGGATGCATCTGGGCCGGATAAAGGGCCGATAGATCGGGATTGGCAGATCAGGGAAAACATCGGGATCTGAATAGATGGTTAAACCGCTCCGAAAAGTTTTAGATGCGCGGGTGTGTTGCATAAATCCGAAATACGCATTATGCTGGGCTTTGGTTCTGGTGCGGTGGCAGACGTGTGTCACCCAAGAGTGATACAGGGCGGGCGAGTAGGGGCGCACGTCTGCTTCCGCATCCAGGGCCGAATGCCAGTGCAAGGCGTACAATCGGTATTTATGCAACACACCCACTCGGGAAACCGGTTTGCGACTGGATACGATTCAACAGGACTACATCTAACGTGGCTCCTCAATGGAATTGGAAGCCACGTTGTTTTGCGAGATACGCTCGTATTCAAGGGTGGCACTGCACTGAAGAAATGCTATTTCGGCCGCTACAGGTTTTCAGAGGACCTGGACTTTACGGCACTACAGGCGGCTCCACAAGGGGAGGGCCTAGCTGAGGCAATTGATCAAGCTTGTCATGATACTGCAGCACAAATCCGCACGTATGCGCCCATTGATCTACATTGGGAGCGGTACACAGAGCGGGAGCCGCACCCACAGGGCCAGGAAGCATTTACGATTCGAGCTCAGTTTCCTTGGCAGCGGGCGCCGTTGACCAAGGTAATGATCGAGGTGTCGCGTGCGGAGGTGATGCTCTTTCCACACCCTGAGCGGTCGATCATTCAAGACTACCACTCTGACCTCAATGGGCAGATCCAAGTCTACTCGTTGAGTGAGGTGGTGCTTGAGAAGCTGCGTGCGATTCTCCAGCATACGCGGAAATTGCATGAGCGGGACTGGAGTCGCTCGCGCGCACGTGACTACTACGACTTATGGCATATCCTATGTCAGCCGGAAGAGGAGTTTCAGCTGGCAAATGTCGCTCCCTTACTGAAGAAGAAGTGCGTGGGAAAGGGGGTGGGCTTCTCTATTGTGAGCGACTTCTTCGACCCTATCATGATCGCGAATGTACGAAAGACATGGAGCCAATGGCTGGGCCCTCTTGTGCACGGGCCTCCTTCAGTCGATCGTGTTCTGGACGATCTACAGCCTGTAATCGCTGATCTCTTAATTCGCTAGAAAATGTTATTTGGGACGGGGGATGCGGTAGGCGCACTGGCGCCAGGGCTTTTTAAGAGAAGGGTGAGGAGTAGGGCAGCTGCCGCTACCGCAAATATGAGTCGGCAATTGAGGTCGGGAAGTGGATTAGCCGGCTCGGGTTTAGGGAGGAAGAGCTTGAGGGGGGTGAAGCAGTTGAGAGGCTTGCCAACCAGGGCACCATTTTGCAAGAACTGCAATGCTTGGCCGGCGATTTTGAGCGAGAGGTTGGCGGTGAGGTCGAGCGCGGCGGGAAGCGCTCCGATCTTGTGGATTTTCCCCTCTAGATAAAGGCGGAGCCCCCCGTCGTAGATCCACAGGTTAATCAGATTGTCTTCGGGGTCGGCGAGGACCCTTTTCGCGACGTGAGTAACGCCTTGCTGCGGCGGGAAGTAGAGAAAGTTGACGGTGAAAGACATTGCTTCAATGAGGTTAGACTTTAAGCCAGACTCGTCTTCATTACCAATGGCATCAGCGAGTTTGTCACTTTTTTAGGGCCAGTCTCTAAAAAAGTGACAAACTCGCTGATGCCGTTGAGATTGTTGGGAATGGATTATTTGGGGCGCGGCTGTCGGTAGGCGCGCTGGCGCCAGGGCTTTTTGAAGAGGAGGGCGAGGGGGAGGGTGACGAGGGCGAGGCAGGTGAGGGCGTCGGCAAGGGGGAGGAGGAGGAGGTCGGTGGCGATGAAGGGGAGGGTGAGGGGGAAGCCCTGGTTGAAGAGGTTGAGGAGGAGGAAGAGGAGGAAGGTGGAGAGGGAGGAGGTGATGGCGGTGAGGATGGGGAGGGTGTACCAGCGATTGGCGACGATGTGGTGGCGGTAGGGGTAGAGGGCGGTGGCGGTGAGGGCGTAGGCAAGGGGGTGGAGGCCAAAGTGGGTGTCGGCGGAGAGGTCGAGGAGGAGGCCGGCGGCGAGGGCGAGGTAGAGGGTGCGGGGGAGGTTGAGGGTGGAGATGGCGAGGGCAAGGAGGGGAGTTAAGGGAGCAAGGGGCCAAGGAAAGAGGAGGAGGGGGAGGGTGAGGGCGGCGGTGAGGAGGAGTTCGGGTCTTTTCATGAAGTTGTAATCAGTTCGGCGAGCTGGAGGAGGAGGGTGGGGTCGCCAGGGAGAGCTTCGATGGCGTCGAAGGCGGTCTCAGCGAGATAGTCGGCGGTCTGTTGGGCTTGCTGAGGGCCGAGGAGGGAGACGTAAGTGGTGCGGCCGTCGTCTTCGGTGTGGAGGTCTGTGGTGATCTGGTAGGAGAGGCCGAGCGCTTCGCCGATGGTTTGGAGAATCATCATGTTCTCGTCGTCAGCAACGCCCAGGACGCCGCCGAATTCGAGGCTGGCGGTGATGAGAGCGCCAGTTTTTAAGGCGTGGACGGTTTGGAGGGTGTCGAGCTCAATCTGCTCGCCGGTGGTGTAGAGGTCGAGCACTTGGCCGCCGATCATGCCGTGGCCGCCGGCGCGGGAGGCGAGGATTTCGACGAGGGTGAGTCGTTGCTGGGCCGAGAGGTGGGGGGCGGCGACGACGGTTTCAAAGGCGTAGGTGAGGAGGTGCGTACCGGTGAGGATGGCCTGCCCCTCAGGGACGACGGTGTGGAGGGAGGCTTTTCCACGGCGGGTGTCGAGGTTATCCATGGAGGGGAGGTCGCTGTGAATGTGGGAGTAGGTGTGCACCATCTCAAGAGCGCAGGCGGGGATGAGGGCGATGTCGGAGTCGCAGCCGAGCATCTCGGCGGTGGCGACGGCTAGGATGGGGCGGAGCCGCTTGCCGTCGGCGAGGAGGGAGTAGCGGGCTGACTCGAAGAGCTGGGCGTAGGGGAGGTTGCGGAGGGGGACGAGGTCATTGAGGCACTCCTCAACGCGCGCTCCAACTTCAGTGAGATAGGCCTGCAGCGGCTTCACGGGTCTCCTCCTCGGCAACAGTCACCGTAACGGCGTCAGCCGGCTGTTGGCCAATGCCAATGTAGTCAAAGCCAGCCGCAGCAGCTACCTGCCGCTTATACTGGTTTCTCCCATCAAATAGCGCGTTGTCGCACATATTAGCTAGTGCGGCTGTTAGATCGAGGCGGCGGAATTGCTTCCATTCGGTCATAAGAACGAGGGCGTGGGCGCCAAGTGCACACTCTAACTCGTTGGCACACCAGGTGATAGAGGGGTTTTCGCCAAGGATGGCGCGTGCGTTATTGATGGCGGCGGGATCGTACAATCTAAGCGTGCAGCCGGCGGCGAGGAGATCTTCGATGAGGGTGAGGGAGGGGGCGGAGCGCATGTCGTCGGTCTCGGGCTTGAAGGAGAGGCCGAGGATGCCGATAGTTTTGCCCAAGAGATTGCCGAAGTGCTCTTTGATCTTACGGAAGAGGAGTCCTTTTTGCCTCTCGTTGATGGCGTGAGCGGCGTCGAGGAGGTTCATCTCACATCCGTGCTCTCGTCCCATGGCACGGAGGGCGTCGAGATCTTTGGGGAAGCAGGAGCCGCCAAAGCCGGCGCCAGCGTAGAGGAAGTGGTAGCCAATCCGGCTATCAGCGCCCATGCCGAGGCGGACGGTGTTGACGTCGGCGCCCGTCTTCTCACAGAGGTGGGCGATCTCATTCATGAAGGAGATGCGGGTGGCGAGCATGGCGTTGGAGGCGTATTTGGTCATCTCGGCAGACAAGGTGTCCATCTCGAGAATGCGGTCGTGATTAAAGGAGAAGGGGGCGTAGAGGTCGTGGAGGATCTTGGCCACCTCCGGCTTGTCGGCGCCGATGATCACCCGGTCGGGCTTGAGGAAGTCTTGGACGGCGTTTCCCTGTTTGAGGAACTCGGGGTTGACGGCGACGTCAACGTCGACGGTTTCTAGCCAGCTGGCGATCTGGCGGGTGGTGCCGACGGGGGCGGTCGACTTGTTGACGATGATGGCGTAGCCGGTGAGGTGGCTGGAGATAGAAACGGTGGCGCGGCGGAGGTAGTCAAGGTTAGCAGAGCCATCTTCATGGGAGGGTGTGGGGACGGCGAGGAAGATCACCTCGGCGCCGGGAATGGCCTCGCTGTGGTCGGTGGTGAAGGTGAGGCGGCCGGCGCTGAGGTTACGACGTACCTTCTCTTCTAGCCCCGCTTCAAAGATGGGAATTTTTCCCTCATTGAGCCCCGCGATCTTTTTCTCGTCGATGTCGAGGCAGGTGACGTGGTGTCCCACTTCTGCAAAGCAAGTACCGGTGACCAGTCCTACATAGCCTGTTCCAATGACCGCAATGCGCATCTAATCTGCCACCTCGAGAATCACTTTTCCAGACTCTCCAGAGATCATCGCCTCGAACCCCTTTTCATAGTCCTCAAGAGGGAATCTATGGGTGATTACAGGGCTGATGTCAAGACCCGCCTCCAAGAGATGAGTCATCTTGTACCACGTTCCAAAGATCTTTCGGCCGTAGATTCCTTGGAGGTTGAGCCCTTTGAACATCATCCCGTGCCAGTTGATGCCGGCGCCATCGGGAAGAATCCCTAAGAGCACCACTTTTCCACCTGGCGTGGCTGAGTCGATAATGGTGTTGAGAGCGGCGGGCGAGCCCGACATCTCAAGAGATGCATGGAAGCCGTCACCAACATCGATCGACTCCCGCCCAACGTTGACGGTGTGGGTGGCGCCCATCTTCTTTGCAAGAGCGAGCCGTTTGTCATTGAGGTCGGTCACGACAATGCGTCGTGCACCCCCCATCTTGCAAATCGCAGCAGCCATACAACCGATGGGGCCAGCGCCGGTGATGAGCACGTCGTCGCCGATAAAGTCGGTCGAGAGGGCGGTGTAGGTGGCATTTCCGAGCGGGTCGCACAGCGCGCCAATCTCATCCGAAATCGATTCGGGAAGGGGGAAGATGTTCTGTGCAGGTACGGAGACGTATTCGGCAAAACAGCCGTTGATGTTCCGGCCGAGCGCTTTAAGCTCGACGCAGAGGTGGGGATTGCCATCACGACAGGGGCGGCACTGACGGCAATATAGGTGTCCCTCAATCGATACCCGCTGTCCCACTTTAAACCGAGTGACGTGTGCGCCTACTTCGACGATCTCGCCCATGCACTCGTGCCCGGCGGTCACTCCAATCGGAAAGACTTTCTGCGCCCACGCATCCCATTTGTAGATGTGGGAGTCGGTGCCGCAGATGGCCGCCTTCCTTACCTTGACGATCACATCGTGATCGCCGGCCACGGGCTCGGGCACCTCTTCAAGCCATAATCCTGGCGCTGCTTCTTTCTTTATGAGAGCTTTCATGCAAATACTCCTAATTCTCGACCGACCGCCTCAAAGGCACTGATCGCTCGATCGAGATCTTCCTTGGTGTGTGCTGCGGACATCTGTGTCCGGATACGTGCCTTTCCATGGGGAACGACGGGATAAGAGAAGCCGATCACGTAGATGCCGTGATCGAGCATGCGGGCGGCGAAGTCTTGTGCGAGCTGTGCGTCGCCCAATATGACGGGGACAATTGGGTGATTGCCGGGAACGAGGTCAAAGCCGAGCGCTTCCATCTTTTCTCTAAAGTAGCGGGCGTTCTCGTGCAGCTGCTTGCGCAGCTCACCCGACCGGGTGAGCAAGTCGAGTACACTCAAACTCGCGGCGGCAATTGACGGAGCGAGCGTGTTGGAGAAGAGGTAGGGGCGGGAGCGCTGCCGGAGCCACTCGACGATCTCTTTCCTGCCGGAAGTGTAGCCACCAGAGGCGCCGCCAAGCGCCTTTCCAAGCGTTCCTGTGATGATATCGACTCGGTCCAACACATCGCAATACTCGTGCATGCCGCGGCCATTTGCACCCATGAAGCCAACTGCGTGGCAATCATCGACCATCACCAGCGCATCGTACTTGTCGGCCAGATCGCAGATCTCTTTGAGTTTGGCCAAACTGCCGTCCATGCTAAACACACCGTCGGTGGCGATCATCCGGAAGCGGCACTCTTGCGCCTCTTTCAGCTTTGCCTCGAGATCGGCCATGTCGTTGTTCTTGTAGCGGAACCGTTTCGCCTTGCAGAGTCGGACCCCGTCGATGATGCTGGCGTGATTGAGCTCATCGCTCAAGATGGCATCTTCTGCACCAATCAGCGGCTCAAACAGCCCACCATTGGCGTCGAAGCAGGCCGCATACAAAATCGTATCTTCAGTCTTGAGAAACTCAGAGAGCTTTTTCTCAAGTTGTTTGTGCACATCCTGCGTTCCGCAGATGAAGCGGACCGACGCGCATCCAAACCCATACTGATCGAAGCTCGCCTTCGCCGCCTCAATGATCTCCGGATGATCGGCCAAGCCGAGGTAGTTGTTGGCGCAGAAGTTGAGCACATGCTTGCCGCCCACGAGGGTGATGTCGTTGCTTTGCGGCGACGTGATCACTCGCTCTTCTTTGTAGAGCCCAGCATCGCGAACGCCGGTGATCTCTTTCTGTAGGTGCTGAAGGAAACGTTTGTCCATGGAGTAACCCTCCTGTGAGGGTCAACATTAGACACTCAAATCGGTTTTGTTTGCAACCAGCGGCGCCCCTTATGATGTGCCAATTCCGCAAACAACTGTGAATCAATTATTTGGTATACTTGTTTATTAATGCGGCCTGATTTGTTAAAATAAAGATATGGAAGAGTTGCCGCGTGTTACATCAGACAAGCTTTGGGAGCGGAACTGGGCAGTTGAAACACGCCTCGACTTAGAGACCGGTCAGAGTATCAAGGCGGTGGGTCAGAAGGCGATCCAATGGGGGGAGAAGAAAGAGGGGTCTGTTCTCGATCATCAGTTTGAGCAGCTGAAAGCGATGTCTCCAAAGGAGAGGGGCCGGTACGTCGAGTTTCTGGGGTCGATCGGAGAGCTTCCGGAGGGGTTGCAGGATATTTCTGATCGGTTGGCGGAGGTGGAGAAGGCCGACCTCAAACAGAAGAGCGGACACATGTGGGATTGTATTGGCCGTAGCGACGGCATCTATCAGTTTCGCATGAAGCCAGAATATGAATCTGATGAGGCATTTCATTTAAAAACTAAAGAGATTACACCGGCTATTGAAGTATCAGCAGCTGGCGTCGTTTGGTTGTTCGACACCTCGAGAGCGGACAGCATGATTCTGAAGGCCGAAGAGCTCCTTAAAGTAGGCGGCTCAAAATCCATGCCCTTGCGTGAAGCTTACAATACGTTTGGCCTCAAGCTACTTCCTTTCAGCGGACTTTCTCAACGTAGTGCATTGCTGGGTCTGGTCTATGAGGATCTGGGTTATGGGGTTAGAGTAGATAAGGAGGGGACTGTTCTGCTGTTGCCCAACAGAGAGGTATTGGAGGAGCGCTGGGCAAAGCTGCAGGAGAAGAATTCAGAGCTTGCCGACCTTCACGTGCTTGGGGCAGCGGGCATTGCGACCGACGAGGCGTTTCTGGAAGGCCACGTGACACACAACATCTTGTTGTCTGACGGAAAGGAATTCATTCACGACCACATCATCCACCTCGTAGCCGGGATTGAGCTACTTGCCTCTCTAGCCGCAAACGGTATCGATTATGAGACCTACAAGCACACTGTGGTTCAGGGGTTGTTTGGCGTCTACAAGAAGATACTGAGTGTAGATCATAGGCTAAAGGGGATGGATCCCAATTTTCTGTTAACCAGCAAGGAACTGGCGCTGCTCAAGCGGTCGATAGGGGCGGTTGTCGATGTGACGACCGCCCAGGCACGGCAATATAATTCATCTGTTATCCGTTCACATGTGCGTTGGATTCTAGAGGAGAAAGGGGACTTTTATCAGGGGGCAGTGGCAGATTTTAGTGAAGAGTTCGTACGGCGCCTCTCCCTCGTGTGGGATAAACTCGACCTTGCGACAGCCCCACTCTATGGGTATCCCGAATTGGAAGAAGCAGTCGTCACCAAACTGCTGGGAGAGAACCCCGAACTTCTTGGAGTCTGCACTAAATACACCTTGTTTCTACGGCTTGGGAATAGTGTGATGAAATATCCCTCCACATTCGTGGAAGAAGAGGGGAAGGGGTGCCAGCTGGTGGTCGACGATGTTGATAGTGGCCTCTATTTCAGCAGGGATATAGGGACCAAGAGACGAGTGACGACTGAGGATCTGCGCGCGCTCTTGGAACTGAGCAAGACGAACCGCAAGAATCTGCGCCAACTTGAAAAAGGGATTCCGAGGAGCCTTCGGAGGCGGGCTGAGGCCACTTCTCATCCTCCTATTGAGCCGACAGGTGGTAGGGAGGGAGACTTTGTGATTTGGAAGAGCAAGGCAGTCTACGGGGACAGCTTCTCACTTAGTCGCGTGAGTGTGAGGGAAGATGAGACGTTCGAGTTCCAGACCTATACTGTCACACCAGACCTTAGGAAGAATCAGCCTGGATTTTTTCTATACGTCCACGGTCGTAGGCAGAACGAAGAAGAGGGGTTTGTGCCTGCGGAGTCCTATGAGGAGTTCTTAGCCAAGATGACTGGGGGGGAGCTTGATGGGCAGAAGCTAGGTAAAGAGATCCAGGCCTAGTCAGAGAGCTGGCTGTGGCTGTGTTGCAGAAATAGGATCCGGTCCGAATCCAAGCCCTTTCGTCTAGCTTCTTAGAGTCATCATTTCGTTCAGAACGAACATTTTTACCACGATTTTAACCGCCTGATTCTTAGATGTTCGCGCTCTGATAGTGGATCCGGTTAGCGCTTTTACACGGTGCATTGCCGTCTCAACAAGAGAGCGGCGGCGATAGCCGACCTCTTCTTTGTAGAGCCCAGCATCGCGAACGCCGGCGATCTCTTTCTGTAGGTGCTGAAGGAAACGTTTGTCCATGGAGTAACCCTCCTGTGAGGGTCAACATTAGACACTCAAATCGGTTTTATTTGTAACCAGCGGCGCCCCTTATGATGTGCCAATTCCGCAAACAGCTGAAAATCAATAATTTGGTATATTTGTTTATTAAGTCTGTCTAATTTGTTAAAATAAAGATATGGAAGAGTTGTCGCGTGTTACATCAGGCGAGCGTTGGGAGCGGAGCTGGGCAGTTGAAACACGCCTCGACTTAGAGAGAGGTGAGAGCGTAGCGGTGGTCGGACATAAAGCGATCCAATGGGGGGAGAAGAAAGAGGGGTCTGTTCTCGATCATCAGTTTGAGCAGCTGAAAGCGATGTCTCCAAAGGAGAGGGGCCGGTACGTCGAGTTTCTGGGGTCGATCGGAGAGCTTCCGGAGGGGTTGCAGGATATTTCTGATCGGTTGATTGCGCTCGAGAAGGGCGAGATCGAAAGAAAAAGCGGGCACATGTGGGAGTGTGTTGGCCGTCGCAACGGCATCTATCAGTTTCACATGAAGCCAGAATATGAATCTGATGAGGCTTATATTCGAAAGGCCCAAGAGATCGCGCCGGCGGTTGAGACTAATGGTAAGTACGCAAGGGAGATGTTCGACACTTCAGAGGTAGATGAGCCGTTGCGAGAGGCCTATCAGAAGTCCGGCCTTGCCTTGCTCTCAGAAGTTGGTTTTCGTCACAAAACGGCTGTGATGAGCCTGGTTTATGAGGAGCTGGGCTACGGAGCGGCAGCTGATGATTCGGGGACGCTCATGTGGCTGCCTAACACTAAGGAATTGGAGGGGCGATGGGCGAAACTGCAGGAGAAGAACCCGAAGCTCGCCGACCTTAGGGTCCTAGCTGCAGCGGGCATCGCCACCGATGAAGCATTTGTGTTGGGCCATGTAACGCACAACGTCCTTCTGTCCGAGGATAAAGAATTTATCCACGACCACACCGTCCATATCGTTGCCCAGATTGAGCTGCTTGCTTCACTAGCAGGAAAGGGCATCAAGTTTGAGCAGTACAAGCACAGCATCGCTCAAGGGGTATTTAGCCTGTATAAGAAGATACTGAGTATGGAGCATAACCTGGAGGGATTGGATCTGAGCTTTCGACTGTCAGCTAAGGAACTGGCTATGATCAAGCGTTCGATGGGAGCAATTATCGATCTGTTTTCTTCTCAGACAAGAGTCGCTGATCCATCGATGTTTCGTGGGAGGGCGCGCAAGGTTTTGCAGAGTAGGCGCAGCGACTTTTATCGGACCGCATCGAGAGACTTTGGCGTCAAAAACATTCAACGCCTGCCCCTCCTTTGGACTAAGCTGGAGCTCGCTGTCGGTCCACTGTATGGGTATCCCAAGCTGGACCGAACAGAAGTAATTAGTCTGTTGCAAGACGATCCCGAGCTGTTTGGCGCCCGCTCCGAGAAGACTTTGTTCGTAAGGAGGGGAAGCGGATTGCCCAAGGAGCTGCGGTACGAGCTCGTCAACGGTACTCGCCTAGTCGTCAATACTGGCGAGCACCGGTTCGAGCAAGAGTTAGAGAGTGAGGGGAGAGTAAGCCAGGCGGAGCTCAAGGAGCTCGCACTGCTAATCGGGAAGAACGAGGAGAAGGTGGCCAAGTTGGTGAGCAGTTTTCCTAAGCGGCTTCGGGAGGGAGCGGTGGCCACCAACCAGGTGCCCCTTCGGCCCGATAATGCTAAGGTGGGCGATTTTGTCCTCTGGCGGTGGAAGTCGGTCTATGGAAATGGGTTTGCCTTGAGTGTAGTGAAAGAGAATAAAGGGAGGGAATTTTTCCAAAACTACGTCGTTCGTCCTGGCCTCAAGAAGAACGTTATAGGCTTTCATGTCGGGCGCTACAACGCTGAAGAGGGCGAATTCATTCCCGCAAGTAACTATGAACAGCTCTTACTGCAGCTGGAAAAGGGCGAGCTTGGCGGAGAAAAGCTGCGCCAGGAGATCCAGCTCAATCACCTAGACAGCTGACCGTTGCAAAGGGTGAGGTGGACGGACAGATATTGCCAAACACACTGAATTGCTTCCAGAGTCGACATTTCCAGATCGCATTGCTTAGCCAGTGAATTGAAGGGCGCTTCCCAATCTGGTGGGGGGGAGCGGTAGCTCGTTTGGAAGAAGATGAGTTCCCCGCTGGCGGAAAACATGCTCAATACTAGCGACGATCCGTTTGCGGTCTATTTTATCGCTTCGCACGAGGAGGACAAGGTGGGGGCGTGTTACATAAATACCGATTGTACGCCTTGCACCGGCATTCGGCCCTGGATGCGTCGGCAGACGTGCGCCCCTACTCGCCCGCCCTGTATCACTCTTGGGCGACGCACGTCTACCTCCACCCCAGGACCAAAGCCCGGCACAATGCGTAGATCGGATTTATGCAACCCTGCGAATTAGGGGGTTTATGCGGTGAGTTGGCCGTTGCAGAGGGTGAGGCGGCGGTCGCACC
This sequence comes from uncultured Verrucomicrobiae bacterium, assembly GCA_963739345.1. GTDB lineage: Bacteria > Chlamydiota > Chlamydiia > Chlamydiales > JAFEGQ01 > CAVUAA01. The sequence continues at coordinate 468,389 of CAVUAA010000001.1, forward strand.
GCTCGGCGAGGCGTTCGTCGTGGGTGACGGTGAGGAGGGTCTTCCCCTCAGTGCGGACGACGTCGAGGAGGAGGGTGTGGATGAGGTCGGAGGTTTTGTGGTCGAGGTTGCCGGAGGGCTCGTCGGCCATGATGAGGTCAGGATCGTTGCAGAGGGCGCGGGCGATGGCGACCCGCTGCTTTTCGCCGCCTGAGAGGAGCTTGACGGGGAAGTCGGCGCGGTGGGAGAGGCCTACGCGGTCAAGGAGGTGGCGGGCGCGGGCTTCTTGCTTTTTGCGGCGGCCAATGCGGGCGGGCATGAGGACATTGTCGACGGCTGTGTAGTCTTCGAGAAGAAAGAAGGATTGGAAGACGAAGCCAATGTTGGTGTTGCGGAGGCGGGGCGATCCTTTTTTGCCGCAGATAAGGAGGGAGCCGGAGGTGGGGTCTTCAAGGGTGCCAAGGATGTGGAGAAGGGTGGACTTCCCTTCGCCGGAGGCACCCATGATGGCGACGGTCTCGCCAGCTTCAATGGTGAGGTCGACGTTGCGGATGATTTCCACTTCGGTGGGGTGAAGGAAGGTCTTGGTGAGACTTTTTGCTTCGAGAATTGGCATCATCCCTCCCTCAAGATTGCGGATGGGCGGATGCGGGCTGCTTTGATGGCGGGGATGACGCCCGCGGCGACGGAGACGACGGTGGTGGCGCCGACGACGAAGAGGAGGACGGGCCAGCTCAGCTCATTGGGAAGGGCGCCGCCGTAGAAGGCGTCGTGGAACGCTTCATGTCCTTGGAGGGCGCTGAGCATGCCGATGATGCTGCCGAGGTGGCGGAGGGTGACAAGGGCGCCGACGATGCCAAGGAGGCTGCCGAAGAGGCCCATGACGATGCCGCAGGTGGCGAAGATGGCAGTCACACTGAGTTTGGTGGCGCCCATGGCGCGCATAACACCGATCTCTCGCCGTTTGTCGTTCACGAGGAGAATGAGCATGGAGATGATGTTGGAGCAGGCGACGACGATGATGATGAGGGCGATGGCGGAGAAGATAACCCGATCACTTTGGAACTGGTTGAGAAGGGGCTTGGCGAATTCGTAGTCGTGGTAGGTCTCGACGTTCCAATATTGGGCGAGCCCTTGCTCTTCGAGGCCGGCTAGAATGGTGTCGCGAATGCTCTCTGCTTGGTAGACGTCGTCGAACCAGACGTGGATGCCGTTGGCGGTTTTCATCTCTGCTGAGTTGATGGCGGCGCGGACGTCGGCGGTGACGTCGGGGCTAACGAGAACGACGCGGCCGCCGCCAGGTGTGAGGCCGGGATCGTAGAAGCCGGAGACGTAGACGGGGATTCTCTGTTCTTGCACGGCGCTTGGAGAGGGAGAGTAGTAGGAGAGGTAGCCTCGGTCGCCAAGGCGGACGTCGTGGTCGCGGTAGCTTTGGGAGAGGAGGATGCCGTGGCCCGCCTCTTCATCGAAGGGGAGGGAGGTGCGTTCGCGCCAGGTGGGGGCGACGGAAGCCTCCTTGATGGCGAGGTGGCGGTAGGGGACGGTTCCGGCGAACTCGACGCCGTCGACGGCCATTTTGATGTTGAAGCGGAGGTCACTGGCATCGCCGGCTAGGGTGAGGGAGGCGGGGTCGAGCTTAGCGGCGAGTTCTCTGTCCCCTTTGATGAGGAGGGGGGCTTGGGGGAGTTCTCGGCCGTCTGAGTCTACGAAGACGTATCCGTTTTCTGTGAAGCGGACAGTGCCCCCCTCTTCAAAGAGGTTGATGTGGGTTAGCTCTCCATTGTGGAAGGCGGCGGCGCCACGTACTTCTCCGCCCTTTGGCCAAATGTGTTGCGGGACGGCCCAGCCTTCGGGACGGGTGACGACGCTTTGGACGTCGACGCCGGCGAAGAACGATTCGAGCCGGTAGCGGAAGCGCTCTTGTGGAAGGTAGTGGTCGCTGCCGGGAGCCTCTTCGCGGACGTTGCCGCCGGAGAGGGAGAGCATTTGGAGCTGCTGGGTGACGTCGCTCCCATCGGGGGGGACGAGTGTGCTTTTAAGCCGTTCGTTCTCGCCGTCAAACGATCCGAGGTAGGAGACCTGGTTGATGAAACTGTGGGTGTAGCTTGGCGACCCAAAGGGGGTGGTCTCTTTGGGGCGGACCATCCGCAATCTCAAGTTGGCGAGGGCTGTTTCAAAGTCGCGGGGGCGGACGTTTGAGATCTGCTCGACCACTCCGTAGGCGCCGGCCACGGGATCGCGAAGCTCACCACGATCGTTGAGATCGGGATCGGGGAAGCTTAAGGGGAGGGCGGGGTCGAACTCGACGTCGTAGGGGTTGGTCCAGCCGATCTTTTCGCCGATCGTTTGGTGGGTGAAATCGGAGAGGGAGCTGTAGCCGTCGATCTGGTAGTAGTAGGAGTCGTAGTAGGCGTCGGTGGGGGTGAGGGTGATGGGGGCGTTGAGGGCGGTGAGGGTTTCGATCCATCGCCGTTCGATCCCGTGGGTGACCGACATGAAGACGCAGACGAGCCACACTACGAGGGCGATCACCATCACGGATAGGAGTGCGATAATTGAGACGGAGAGCTGTCGTCGCCGGGGGATCAAATATTTTAGGGCGACGGACAGCTCAAACATTCTTTAGGTGACTACTTCGATTCTTTGAAGACCACTCGCCGTCTTAGCTTAGGATCGTACTTTTTCAGCTCGATCCGGCCCGGCGTGTTGATCTTGTTTTTCTTCGTCATGTAGACCGAGTCGCTCTCGGTGCTCTTCATTTTGATGTTCTCTCTCTTAGACTTAGCCATGATGGCCCCCTTCTGTAAAGCGATTTTTCATATCGCCTTACAGGATGCCCTATGTCTCCTTAGATTTCAAGAGCGCTGTGCGGGGTTGGGGCTTGAGGTCGAGGGGGCTGGGGCCGTCGAGGGGGAGGCGGTGGTAGGCGAGGCCGGCGATCATGGCGGCGTTGTCGAGGGTGAGGGCGGGAGGGGGCCAAAAGATGGGGAGGTCGAGCTGGAGCATTGCGCGCAGACGCTTGTTGTTGACGACGCCACCTCCAAGGATGACGGAGCGGCAGCCGGCGGTGGCCAATTTCGCTTTTTTGACGATGTCGCGGAAGGCAGCTTCTTGGAAAGAGGCGGCGACATCGGCTTTCTGTTGGTCGGTGAGGAGGGTGGGGTCCTTGCGGGTGTTCCCTTGCCCCTTCACAGCATAGAGAACATTCGTTTTGAGGCCGGAGAAGGAGAAGTGGAGCGGTTTCTCCTTGATGCGGCCGGCGCGAAAAGGGTAGGCGTGGGGGTCGCCGCTCTTGGCGAGCTCTTCGATGTGGGGGCCGCCGGGGTAGGGGAGGTCGAGGATGGAGGCCACTTTGTCGAACGCTTCGCCGATGGCGTCGTCGACGGTGGTGGAGATGAGCTCGTATTGGCCAATGGCATCTATTTTAAGTAGGGCGGTGTGGCCGCCGGAGAGGACGATGCCGAGGGCGGGGAACTGGACCGGTTGGCCCATGGTGGCGGCATAGAGGTGGGCCTCAACGTGGTTGATGCCGATGTAGGGTTTGCCGGTGCCAATGCTGAGGCCCTTGGCGGCGTTGAGGCCGACGAGGAGGGCGCCCATGAGTCCTGGGCCCATCGCGACGGCGATGAGGTCGATTTTGTCGATGGTGACGAGTGCTTCAGAGAGCGCTTCGCGGATGACGGGGGCGATTAGCTCGAGGTGGCGGCGGGAGGCTACCTCGGGGACAACCCCTCCAAAGGGTTGGTGGAGGTCGATCTGGGAGGTGACGACGTTGGAGAGGATCTCCTCTCCATCGCGCACCACCGCCGCTGCGGTTTCATCACATGTGCTTTCAATCCCCAATACTAGCATGTCAGCTCTCCACTTGATCCCCTGATCTTCGGCATCTTTTGCAATCTGCATGGCCTTTGCTCCTCGCGCGTGGTGTGAAACCACGCCCATTCGTCGCAAATTCCCCGCAGATTGCAAAATCTAGCCGAAGCTTCGGGGCTAAACTGGGGAGCTAACATGCACATCAGTAATCCACAGAGCATCGCCCACCCGTTGGACGGGGAAGCGGTCGTCGTCTTTGAACACTTCTTCGAGCATGGGTCGCTTCTCTTCGCCAAGAACGTAGAGGGCGATGTTGCGAGAGGCGTTGATGCAGGGAAAGGTGAGAGTGAGACGCCAGGCGTCGAGTTTGGGAATGAAGTTGGGGACGACGAGGCGGTCTTCGACAGCTAGCGCTTCGGTTTCGGGGAAGAGAGAGGCGGTGTGGCCGTCGGGTCCCATGCCGAGCATGGTGAGGTCGAGAACCCCTTCGCACTTGGTTTTGAGAAGGTGTTCGTAGGCGGCCGCCTGCACTTCGATGTCGTGCTCGGCCTGCATGCGGAAGATGTGGTCTTCGTTGAGGGGGAGTTTGGAGAGGTAGCTCATCGCCATGCGGAAATTGCTCTCCTCGTGATCGGGGGGAACAGCTCTCTCGTCGCTGAAGAAGAGGAGGACGCGCGACCAGTCGAGGAGGGGGGCGATGTCGGGCTGGGTGAGCATAGAATAGATCGCTTTGGGAGTGCTGCCGCCGGAAAGAGCGACCGAGAAGAGCCCCCGCTCTTCTATCGCCTGTTTCCCAGTTTCGATGAAGTGGGCGACGGCGAAGGTGACCGCCGCTTCGCGGTCGGGGAGGGTGACCACTTCCCAGCGGTCGGTTGGTGTGGAGACGTCGAGTTCACTCATGGGCATTGCTTCCAATCGATTTCGGTGAGCATCTGGAGCATGTGTTGGTAGTGGATGCTGGTCCCCTGGTTAAAGATTTCCCGGACGAGGGCGTGGTCCCGCTTAGAGCTGCCGACGTAGAGAGTGTAGGGGAGATCACACCGGGTGGTGTTGCTCCGCTCGACTCGGAGAAAGTTGGGATCGGCGTCGAGGATGACAGAGTACTGATAGTGGGCATTGGTTTCTGCATCGACGCGGGTGATGGCCCCGTAGGGGAGCGACTTTTCGTGTTGCGGTTTGAGGTCGATGTTAATGGTGTGGTCGCCGTTGCGATAGGCAAAGCGGGTGGCGTCTCCTTCGCGAGATGCCTGCTCGAAGCGCCAGCCCAGCTGGGCCGCGAGCCACGCTTGGAGATAGACAGCAGGTAAACGGGGATCGCGTGGTCCCTTCTCATCATGTATGCAGTAAGTGAGCGTGATCTGCGTGCTGGCGTGGAGCTGATGGAGGTGCTCTTCGCTTGCAAATGTGCGGGCGAGCGCCTGTCGCCACCCCTCGATCAGCGACCAGTTGAGGTCGGCGGCAAACCCCTCAAAGTGGTGGAGGAGGGCGAGGGTGGTGGAGGCGTAACCGGGAAGGGCATCGAGCGTGTCGGGATCAAAGATGATCCGGTTGATGCGGGGTTCAAGTAGGTCAAAGAGACGGTTGTAGGGGGAGGGATTGCCAGTCCACCAGAGATAGACCGGGAGGTCGGGCAAGATGTGGGGAAGGAGGACGAATGGCACCCGTTCCCGCTCCTTGCCGGCAAAGTTAATCTGAATCTTGTCGCATGAGATGGGGTGCTCTTCGGTTCCAATCGTATCGACCGACACTTCGGCGCGGAGAAAATCTTCCTTGACATCACCGTTTTCCAAAATATAGATCACTCGGCAGGGATACTTAGCGAGGATCCGCTCTGTCCCCTCTCGCACGTAGTCAACATGCTGGGAGTCTTGCGCATAGACGAGCAGATTGAAGAGGGCCGCTTTGGTCTTGTCGGGACTCTCGAGCGACTCCCAAATTTGCTCTAACTCATGCTCAATATCTGGAACGTCTACAGTGGTTGCCATCAAAGGGAATATAACAAACGACTAGATGAAACGCCAGGAGCGACCGTGGCGCGCCAAAAGTTGATCAGCGGCTCGAGGGCCCCAGGTGCCCGATTGGTAGTTGGGGAAATTGTCGGGCTTCGACTCAGCCCACCGGTCGACGATCGGTGTGTAGAGCCTCCAGGAGGCCATCACCTCATCAGAGCGGGCAAATAGCGTGCTGTCGTTGCCGATGCAGTCGCAGATCAGACGTTCGTAAGCCTCTGGAGGGGTGAGACCAAAGTATGAGCCATAGCGGAAGTCCATTTTTACCGGCTGAATGGTGGGGCTGGCGAGTCCTGGAACTTTGCAGTTGATCGTGAGGCCGATCCCATCGTCTGGTTGAATCCGAATGACAAGAACATTGGGTTGCCGTTTCTCAAAAAGGATGCCCGGCGTCTCGCGGAAGGTGATCGCAATCTCGGTCGCCCGTTTCGGTAATCGCTTTCCGGCGCGGAGGAAAAAGGGAATACCCGCCCACCGCCAGTTATCAATAGAGAGCTGGAGGGCGACATAGCTTTCGACGTCGGAGTGGGGATCAACGTCTGCCTCTTCTCGATAGCCAACAGCGGGTTCCCCATTGATGAAACCCGGACCATATTGACCCCGCACCACCTGCTCTTGAAAGCGGCTCATGTCAATGGGGCGGATCGCCTGCAACACCTTCACCTTTTCATCGCGCACCGCTTCTGCGCTCAATGAGACTGGCGGCTCCATCGCTACAAGAGAGAGGAGCTGCATCATGTGGTTTTGCATGATGTCGCGGAGCATTCCCTGCTCTTCCCAAAGGTGTCCACGTGTGCCGATGCCCTGCTCTTCGCCCACTGTGATCTGTACGCTGTCGATGTATTTGCGGTTCCAGATTGGCTCGAAGATGGCGTTGGCAAAGCGGAAGACCAGAATGTTCTGAACCGTCTCTTTTCCCAGGTAGTGATCGATCCGGTAGATCTGACTCTCCGCCAGATGCTGCCCAATGTCTTGCTGTAGCGCCTTGGCCGATCCCAGATCACGTCCAAACGGCTTCTCAATAATGACCCGCGACCAGCGCCCTTGTGCGTCTCGCTCATCATAGATCAGCCCATTCTTCTTCAGCTTCTCAATAATAAGGGGAAAGTAGCGAGGCTGGGTGGCGAGGTAGAATACACGATTGCCCTTCGTCCCAAACTGGCGGTCGAGCTGTTCTAGATAGGTTTTTAGCCTCTCGTACCCCTCGTCCTTGTCGAACTCTGAACGGTGATAGAAAAGCTGATTGCTAAACGTGTTCCAAACATCTTCGTTGATCGGCTTGACACGTGAAAATCTCTCGATCCCTTTGCGCATGTCGGCCCGAAAGTCATCGTGCGACTTATCCCTCCGCGCGAACGCTACCGTCGCAAAGTGAGAGGGGAGCTGCCCCTCCCTGCACAAGTTGTAAACTGCTGGCCCTAACTTGCGTGCCGTGAGGTCGCCCGTCGCCCCGAAAATCACCATTACACATGGGTCTAGGGCCTTTTGATTTTGACTTCTCTCTTCGAGGGGATTTTCAAACGTCATGGGCTATTGAGTAGCACGCCACCGCGCCCCTGTCAACTTTTTCATCCATTCCTCTATCTTTTCCGCTTGCAAATATCTTCACCACCACTTAACATCTCTGCTAATCGTTCGAGCGAAAATTGACGCTCGATTAAGAGCAACAACATGAGGAGACAACGAGATGCAAGCAACTTTTACAAACTTCGCTAGTCTGGCTATGGCAGCTAAGAGCCTTCAGTTCGGGTACGCCGCTACGTCTGGAGCTTATAAGCTTGGCAGCGAAATCATTACGCGCATGGGATTTTACGGATACGATACAGCCGCAGGTATCGCGTCGTGGACATGGAGCAAGATGCCTGACATTCGAGGCACGAAAGATCAGGTCGAGAAAAAAGAAGTGGCCGAGAAAGATCAGGTCGAGAAAGATCAGGTCGCGAAAGATCAGGTCAAGAAGGCCGGCGGAAAAGAGGGTAGCATTCTGGACACGCCAACAGCCTGGTTCTTGGCCGGTGTTAAATCTATCACACCTGTCCGTTTAGAGCCGATCACCGAGTCTATTGCGGTAGAAGGGAAGGAAGGTCTGCAAAAGGTGGCAACTTGGAAGGCCCTTGGTTCGCATTGTCTATCGCAACTGGGCGAAGTGGGAGTGAACCTGCTGTTCGCAGCGTTGGTACTTGAGGGCGCGAGGTTCTTTGGCCTGTCATGGAACAGCCTTACTGCAAACGCCCAGTATCTCTCTAACCAGGGTGTACTGAAGCCTGCTTTGGAAGGTCTCGGTCAGGTCTATGCTTGGGGTGTAGCGACGACTGCGTCTCTCCGTGCCTAAGCGCTAATTAGAGCGTCTTTTGTAAACCCTCAGGGCTTCGGCTCTGAGGGTTTTTTTGTGCGCTAAACTGCGACTTGGGGCCTGGCCCCATCTTCGCTCTTGACAGTCACAAGCGCTTGAAGTTGTCCCTCCTGATCAATCACTATCCACACTCCGTCATCGCATGGGAGTTGATGTCGAAGGAGGCTATGACAAAGCCAGGCGAGATCAATGAGGTCGTTCCACTGTCGATCGGGGACATCCTCGAGCGTGTTGGCAAGCTTCTCCCAGCGAGAGAGCTCTACCTCAACCCAATCCAGAATATTCTCCGATTTCACATGTGCTACAGCCAGTCCGCTATCGCTCCGGATGATCCGCTTTGCCCATTCTACGTGGGTCTCGGCCAACTCTTCCTTCTCCTCAGAAGTGAGGTAGACTAGCAGTCCCGTCACAAACTTCTTAGGAAGACCTCCCTCCTTGGGTGTGTTGCATAAATACCGATTGTACGCCTTGCACTGGCATTCGGCCCTGGATGCGGAAGCAGACGTGCGCCCCTACTCGCCCGAGTATGTGACGCACGTCTGCCACCGCACCAGAACCAAAGCCCAGCACAATGCGTATTTCGGATTTATGCAACACACCCCCCTCCTTAGGCAACCAATGTGCGTCGTTTATTTTCATATAGTAATTGCAGAAAATAGTTATGAGCTAAAAATAAACAAAATGATAGTAAATCAGATATCTCCTTAATAATTCACTGACAATCAATTGCGGTGGTTAGGATTAGGAAATGGGGCGTTCGGAAGCAATTTAGCCCTCTTGCACCCACTTGATCGCGAGGTGGCCGAGGCGGGCAAGCGCTCTTTTCGGGGTGAGGCGGTCAGTGATATTTTGGGCGTTGTTGGAGACCGCATTGAACCCGACGCGGCGGTAGAAGGAGGTGGCATTGTCTAGCGATGTAAGCCCTATCGGATAGGGCTTGAGCTGTGCAGCTGCGGCGACTGCCAGTGTACCAGCACCGCGCGCGCGGAGGTGCTTAGCGTCGCGTAGCTCGGGGAGCGAGTTGGATGGAGCAGATAGAAGAATCATAATCTCAGAAACTTTATCCGTCTTGTTAGCGTGTAGCTCGAGGTACGCTTGCAAGCGTTTAGAACTATCTACGACAGCAAGGGCGACAAGTTTTGGATTGTCGGTATTCGTGTCGAGGATGTCATTGCAGAGCCAAAGACGGTCGTAGAGGTTCATTTTGTACTGTTGTGATTCGGTGGACTTGCGCTTAACCAGCCCTTCTAGCCCTTGCTTCCATTCGCGAACTGCACCATGAATCCAGCTCCATGAGTGCTTGTTCTTGATCTGGATAACGCGAAGGCCGGGATCGATGCCGATAATGTACTTGGCCCAACTCGAGTGAACCTCCAGCAGATTACCCTTGTCCTTAGCGCTCAGATGGCCAACCAGCTGTCTGATGAAGCTCTCAGGTAGTTTTTTGCTGCCAGGTATCCAGTTTTTACCATTCGTTTCCATCCTCTAATTATAATATAATTAGATTCATCTACTGTAAACATAGTATTAGGTGTGTAACGCGCTAGTAATCAGCAGATTACAAGTTTGTCACTTTTAGGGGCAGGTCCTAAAAGTGACAAACTCGAGTTAGGAGGGGGAGTCGAGGTAGGATTGGAGGATGAGGAGGGCGGCGACTTGGTCGACGCGCTGAGCTCGCTTTTTGCGGGAGAGCCCCCCCTCACGCATGGCGCGGTCAGCCTGGACGGAGGTGAGTCGTTCGTCCCAAAAGGTGATGGGGATGTTGATGCGGTGGCCAAGGGCGTCGGCAAAGTGGCGCACTTCGTCAGCTTGGAGGCCAATTTTGCCAGAGAGGCGGTAGGGGAGGCCGATGACAATTTCGTCTATGTCGTGGTCGGCCATGATGTCGAGTAGGCGGTCGAGAGTTTTTTCGGTGGTCCGCTCAGTCTGGAGGGTAGGAAGAGAGGACGCAATGATGCCCATCGGATCGGAGAGGGCGAGCCCAATCCGCTTTAGGCCGTAGTCGATGCCGAGTTTGCGTCCCAAGTGAGATTTCCCTTTTGGTGATTGATCATTGCTTCGACAAAGCTGGCGAAGAGGGGGTGGGGAGCGGTCGGTTTGGATTTAAACTCGGGGTGGTATTGGACACCGATCATCCACGGGTGGCCTGGCACTTCGGCGATCTCTGCGAGATGCCGCTCTTCGAAGATGCCAGAGAAGTTGAGCCCGGACTTTTCGAGAGGTTTGAGATATTTGTTGTTGAACTCGTAGCGGTGGCGGTGACGCTCAGAGACGGTGCCTGAGTTATAGATGTGGTGGGCCTTGGACTCTTTTTTGAGTTTGCAGGTGTAAGCGCCGAGGCGCATGGTGCCGCCCAGGTCAGTGATTCCCTCTTGTTCAGAGAGGAGGGAGATGATGGGATTGGAGGTGCCGGGTTCAACTTCTGTGCTATTGGCGTCTTTGATCTTGGCGACGTTGCGTGCGTACTCGACCACCATCGCCTGCATGCCGAGGCAGATGCCAAAGTAGGGGATGTTGTTTTCGCGGCAGTATTGTGCGGCGCGCACCTTTCCCATCCAGCCGCGCTCGCCAAAGCCACCGGGAATGAGGAGGCCGTCGCACCCTTCTAGCACTTTCTCAATGGGCGAATCGCCCATCAGCTCTTCTGCTTCGATCCGCTTGACGCGGATTTTATGGGAGTGAGCGGTGGCGCCATGTTCGAGCGCTTCGTTGATCGACTTGTAGGCGTCTTGGTGTTTGACGTATTTGCCCACCATGCCGACGAGGATGGTCCCTTTGGGATTGAGGGCGCGACTCATCATCGCCCGCCACTCATCGAGGTCCACTTCTTTTTCGGGGAGTCCGAGGAGGCGACAGATGAGGTGGTCAAGCCCCTGATCCTGGAGCATGATAGGGAGCTCGTAGACAGTGTGACTCACGTCGACCGCTTCGATCACAGCTTCACGCGCGACGCTGCAGAAGAGGCTGATTTTGTCTTTCACTTCCTTCGAAAGACTCCGCTCTGAGCGACAGAGGATGACGTCGGGGATGATGCCAATTTCGCGGAGCACTTGGACAGAGTGTTGAGTCGGTTTGGTTTTGATTTCGCCGGCAGCTTTTAGAAACGGGATGTAGGTGAGGTGGACGTTGGCGCAGTCGCCCGGTCGCTCCTGGCGGAACTGCCTGATCGCTTCGAGGATGGAGAGCGACTCAATGTCACCGACGGTTCCACCAATCTCAACGAGAACAACGTCGGTGTTTTTCATTTGCTTACCACAGGCGATGATCCGGTGCTTGATCTCGTCGGTGATGTGGGGGATCACCTGGACGGTTTGTCCAAGGTAGTCGCCCCGTCGCTCTTTCTTGATGACGGCATCGTAAATTTGGCCTGAGGTGGCGTTGGAAAGGCGGGAGACGGGAGAATTGGTGTAGCGGTAGTAGTGGCCGAGGTCAAGGTCGGTCTCTGCCCCATCATCGGTGACGTATACTTCCCCATGCTGAAATGGATTCATGGTGCCCGGGTCCACGTTGAGGTAGGGATCGAGCTTGAGAAGGGCAACTGTCAAGCCCTGTTGTTCAAGCAGGAGGCCGAGCGAAGCGGTGGCGATCCCTTTCCCGAGTGACGAGCAAACGCCGCCGGTTACGAAGATATATTTTGGCATAAATGGCTCTCCACCTTTTCAATGTCTTCTGGACGATCAACGCTCGGTCCGGTCTCTTCAACTACACAGAGGCGGATCGCATAGCCGTGCTCCAACACCTTCAGCTGCTCGAGACTCTCGAGCTTTTGCAGTGGTGTGGGTTCCAGCTGGGTATAGTGTAACAGAAACTCTGGCCGATAGCAGTAGATTCCTAAATGGCCGTAGTAGCAGGTCGTTGGAGGCAGCATGTCCTTCCCGGGATAGGGAATGGGCGAGCGGGAAAAATAGAGAGCTCGCTTATCAGCGCCTAGCGTACATTTGACCATGGAGGGGTCAAAGAGCTGCTCGGCGTGACGGAGGGGCATCACTGCCGATCCCATCACGTCGCCTTCCTCGAGCACGTTAGCCACCGCATCGATCACTCCAGGAGGGATGCAGGGCCAATCACCCTGAATATTGACGATCACATCGGCTGCCTGCAGCTCAGGAGAGCGGCCAACCACCTCGGCCAGCCGGTCGGTGCCGGTGGCGCACTCGGAGGAAGTCATCTCCACCTCGCCACCAAATTCTTTCACATGGTCATAAATTCTTTGGTCGTCGGTGGCGACAATCACCCGCTCGAGCCCGCTTTTTGAGGCGTTCTCAAATGTTCTTTGGATGAGCGATTTACCGGCGATTAGGGCGAGGGGTTTGCCTGGGAAACGAGAACTTCCGTACCGAGCGGGAATGATGCCAATTGCGCGAACCATAAGGGGAATTCTACTCGGTTTCGTCTAAAGGTTCAAGCGTGTAGACGAAGGAGGTGGCGCTCTTAGAGAGGATCTCCACCGTGAGGGTGGAGGTGAGGGTTCTTCGAAAATATTCGTTCTCTCCCTCGAATAGGCGGAGGGTTCTTATGTAGGTGATCGTGAGATTTTTATTGTCTTCTTTGATTTTGCATTCTGCGCCCTCGGGAAGGATGCCGAATCCTAGAAAGCCCCATCTTTTGGTTTCAAATCGATTCTGGAGATCGCCCACCGCCGCGTTGGCAATCCCTTGGTGGAAGAAAGTTTTGATGAGCTGTTCGTTTGTGTAGTCATTGAGGTCGATGCCTCCGGGCTTATCGCGCGGCCAGTCATTCAAAAACTGCTCGTTAGTATCGTAGGCAAAGTCAGAAAGCTCATCCAGAGAGCCATTTGTGACTTTGGCTAAATCGGCGATAGTTTTTTCTTTGGAGCGCGTCGGTGTGCAGGTGAGAGCGATCGCCGAAATGGCGAATACGCCAAGGGCGACCTGTTGCACACGCTCCCACTGACGGAGGGTGGGGACGCAGGTGGTTAAGGCGAAAGTGATCGCTGAGCCGGCTAGGGTGTAATGTGCAGGTTGGAGCTTCATAACAGGTGGTATTTTAGAGACTTAAAGGGATGAAGTCAACGGTGGAGGCCATACACGTGAAAGGCGTGGGCGTTCAGGCTTATTGCCCGCAGTGCAACGGGAATGAGAGCCAGGTTGTCTGCCACCCGTTGAAAGAAATGTCTGACTTGCCCTATCGGGCCTATCGCTGGATTTTGCATACGCCTATCGTACGCCGTATCGGGAGTTGGGTCAAGGGGTTATCACATCTAAACATTCTAGGACTAGAATAGAGGGATGAAAAGGGGGAGTCACCATGAACGACAAACAGCAATATTCTGATGTCCCTAAGCCTGAGGATCTTTCGCAGGAGACTGCACAGTCACTGGCGTATGAGTTTGGTTATATTAGGCTTAAGGGCGCCGCATGGACTTCCCACTTCAACTCGCCTATCTATATTGGTGAGGTCATCCTAGACCTGAGTCTCTAGCACGCCCACTGGCTCAACCTCGCCCAGCTCTTTGTCGACGACGGAGGTGATACAGAAGTCGCTCCAGACGTTGAGCGATGTTTCAACCATATCAATCAGCGTGTAGAGGGGGAGGATCATCCCCAGCAGGGTGAGGGGGACGTTCATTGCGGCCAAGAGAGCGCTTGCGAGGAAGTAGCACCCCATCGCGACGCCCGCATTGCCGATGGCGGCGAGGGTGGCGATGGCCGCCCACATGAGGTAGTCCACTGCAGTGAAGGCCATTCCGGCGCTGGTGGCGACATAGAGGACGGTGATGGTGATGAAGGCGGAGCAGCCGTTCATGTTGATGGTGGAGCAGAGGGGGAGGGTGAAGTTGCTCACCCGCTTTGAGTGGCCCAGGTTTTCCTGGGAGCACTGCAGCGTGACGGGAAGTGCTGCGTTGGACGAGCGGGTGAAAAAACCGAGCGTGAGGGCGGGGAGTGCCCCTTTGGCGATCTTGAGCGGCGAGATCCCTTTGAGCTTGAGAAAGAGGGGAAGAATCACCAAGCCGTGGAAGAGGTTAGCGCCAAGAATGCAGACGATATAGAGAAAGAAGCTTTTGAGTTTTTCAGGGCTCTCATGGAAGCAGTTGTCGGTGAACATGGTGACAAACGCCCAGACGCCAAGAGGCATGAGGAAGACGAGCCAGTGGGTCACCTTGAGGACGGCAGAAAACAGAGAGCTAAACAGTGTGTGAAGCGGCTTTTTCTGCTCGCTGGGGAGGGAGAGGATGGCGAGGCCAAGGACGAGAGCCATCAGCATGACGCCGATCACGTGGTTTTCTAAGAATACCTGAACGGCGTTGGAGGGGAAGATGTTGAGGAGGAAGGTAAGGTAGGTGCCCTCCGGGGGGGCACTGACGGTGCCGACGATAGCTGGAGCTGAGCTAGCTGGGTTGATCATCAGGAAGAGGCCGAGGCCGACGAGGGCGGCGGCGAGGGTGAGGAGGACGGTGTAGATAAGGGTTCGCTTGCCAAGGGTTCGCACTTCACCAAAGCTGTGCATTCCTGAGATGGTGGCGATGACGGAAAGGAAGATCATCGGCAAGCTGACAAGCTTGAGGCAGTTGATGATCACATCGCCAATTGCGGTCGCCGTCTGCACGAGTGCGGGCACCCGAAACCATCCGGTGGTCACGCCAAGCAGGAGCGCAATTAGCAGCTGCAAGTTGTAGGAAGGAAAAAATTTTCTTTTAGCCATTCGCCCGTTCCAGTTCCATCCAGCATCTAGCTTGACCACTGTTTTTGTCAATGCTAGTCTGGACACATGTTCTTCTACGGAGTGATCATTTTTCTCTACAGTCTGGTGGCAGTTGTTAGCTGGCAATTTCGGGGCACAGGCCGTCCTGTCAAGTCGGCGTTTAAGGCATCGTTGCCGGACACGTTCGACGGGCCGGTCTATTGGGTGCATGCGGTGTCGGTGGGGGAGACGAAAGCGGTAGCGCCCATTGCCCGCCGGTTGAAGGAGCAGGGAGGAACTCTGATTGTCTCGAGCGTTACCGCTACCGGCCATGCCGAGGCGAAGCGTTCGATCTCCGAAGCCGATCACTATATCTATCTCCCGTTTGATATCCCGTTTGTGATGCGGCGGCTGGTTGGAAGGGTGCGTCCCAAACTTTTAGTGATGAGTGAGACCGACTACTGGCCTGTCTTCATGAATGAAGTGAAGCGGTGCGGAGGAAAGATCGCCGTTGTCAACGCCAAGCTTTCGGAGCGGACATTTAAACGGCGTTGGTTGACCTGCCGACTCCTCCGTCCCGTCGATTTCTTTTGCGTGCAGGGGGAGACCTACGCTAAGCGCTTTCGGGAGCTCGGAATTGGGGAGGAGCGACTTTCGGTAACTGGGAATTTGAAATACGATGCGGTGCCGACCATGGAGGGGAGTGATGAGTTGCGCAAGCGGCTAAAGCTTGGCGACGGTCCTGTCATTACTCTTGGTTCAACCCATGATACTGAAGAGAAGCAGCTGCTGGCGGCCATCGCGCCGCTGCTCGAAAAACATCCTACGCTAAAAGTACTGATTGTTCCTCGCCATCCCGAGCGTTTTGATCAGGTGGCCGCGATGACTGACGGGCGTTATACCAAGCCTTTAAGTGGTGACGAGCGAACCATCTGCATCGACGCCATGGGCGTCCTCAATCCGTGCTATCACCTTTCGACCATTGCGATTGTGGCTGGCAGCTACACGGAAAAAGTGGGCGGCCACAACATCCTCGAACCGATTTGGTTTGGCGTTCCCACGATTTTTGGACCCCACATGTATTCTCAGCCCGATCTCGCTGCGCTCCTCCTTGAGCACAAGGCAGGCGAGCAAGTCTCCATTGAAGAGCTGAGTGGTAGACTTGACACGCTTCTGACCGACGGTGAGGCGCGCGCCAAACTGCAGCAATCGGGCGCGCAACTGCTCACGCAGATTGCTGGCTCCGTCGACAGAACGTGGGACGCATTGCAGAAAGAAATAATTAGCACTTGAACCCATTTGAGGCGCGTGTTAACGTGGTTGCCTTATCGCGGGGTGGAGCAGTGGTTAGCTCGTCGGGCTCATAACCCGAAGGTCGGAGGTTCGAGTCCTTCCCCCGCTAATTCCGCACGGAATTTCTTGGCGGCATAGCTCAGTTGGTTAGAGCACCGGAATCATAATCCGGGTGTCGTTGGTTCGAGTCCGACTGCCGCTATCTGGAACAGAGGCTAGGTGGTTTTGCCGGGCGATTCCACGTATTTTTCTTCCCCACATCCTTTTCACTCCTCGTCCGTGGCCTGTGGCCACGGACGTTCGTCGCGAATTGAATGTGAGAAAGAAAAATTCGGAGGAATCTCTCCGGCAAAACCGCCAAGCCGCTGTTCCTAGGACGTGTCATTCTAATGGCTGAATGCCTCGTGAGCGAGTCTAATAGGAGGCGTTGTGTCTGATTTTCTTTCGGTTTCGCGAGGTGGCAGTGGGGGAGGGCTGTTGGTCCGTTTTACGGGGGTTGAGGCTGCGGAGAGGCGGCTGAAGAAGAACGATCTTTGGGGCTGCTATGATTATCTAGATGGAGTGGTTGAAGCGGGGATTGAGAAGGGGGAGCGTTTGAAGAAGGCCTTTCCGATGTTCTAAGGCGGTTTCAGGGGGCTCTTCTTGAAAAGTCGACCTGCAAGGTGATTCGGGAATGCCTGTTCGCCGAAGGGCGGGGCTTGGTCGCCAAACTACTCCGCTACCTCACGGGGCACGAGGATGTCGTGCTAATGCAGGGATTGGCGGACCTTCTGTGGAACGGGATGAAGTGTCTCAGTGGTGACCGTGATCTGGAGCGCTTGGAACTGAAAAGAGACTACCTTGAGAGAGCTCATCCTCTGGCCAAGCGATTGCGCAATGATGAGCGGGCGCGTGTGATCGCGGCTTGTCTAGGCACAACCTACCTTAGGATTGGCGATGCGCTGCCTGTGAACCAATGCTATGAAAAAGGGTACCGCAAAGCGTGTTTCTTCTTTAACATCTCAGGCCGTGAAAGAGGGCGAACGCTGGTCGAACTGAGCTACTTAAAACGGGTGGCCGGTAAGTTTGATCATCTAAGGAAGTGGGTCGAAAAGTATATCTGGAATAATGAGGGGGTAGATCGAGCGACTCATGTGACGATGCTGGCGGAGCAGCTAAGGGAGTATGGGGAGCAGGGTGCCGCCCGGGTGCTCTACGCAGAGGCTGCGCGATACGAGCGGAAACGGCTTGAGGGGAGTGAGATCCAGGACAGGCATTTGGAGATCAGCGAATCGCTCAAGGAGGCGATCGAGAGGGACGACCGGGAGATTTTGAAGTCGGCTCGCCAGAGGGTGAAGATAGCGATTTCCCGGAAAGAGAGCGTGAGCAAGATTCAGGAGATGTTCGGGAGAGAAGTGATCGAGCTAATAGAGACGCTCTATCTTCAGGCAGTTCATCTGATCGGGTTGCCCCCATGCAGCTGGTGCTTGGTGGGTCTGGGTAGCTTGGCGCGGGGCGAGATGGCCGTATGCTCCGACCTCGATGCGATTGTGCTGGTTGAGGAGGAGTCGAAAGAGGTGAGCGCCTACTTTGAGAAGGTGGGCAACTATTTTGAGTTGCTGGTGATGAATCTGGGCGAGACGCCGGATGGCTTTTGCCTCGATCCGGCGGCTCTTCATCCCGCGAAGATGATCGTCACCCCAGAGCAGTTGATTGCCCAGCAGGTTCGGTGGCTGGAACAGCTTAGCCCCAAGGTCGATGTCGATCCCATTGTCAACGCACTGCGGCTTCCCTGCCGTCTTACGGGCAGCGATAAGCTGTTTGACATCTACGTTAAAAAACTCCTTGCCGTTCAGGACAAGTTTGCTGATCAGTGCGGAAGCTATCTCCTTTCTAGATGGAAGATTGGTCAGAAGCTTGGGGAGGAATTTGACGTCAAATCTCACCTCTACCGGCCTATCACATTATTGGTGGATGCACTGAGCGTCAGATTCAATATCCCCAAGTTCGGCACACGTGAGAGGCTAGAGGCGCTCGCTAAAGTGCTGCCGCGCCAATTCATTGAGCAGTGTGTGGAGGCGCTCGACTTAGCGTGCCGGCTACGCCTTGAGGTGCAGATGCACTACGGAAAGGAGAAGGAGACGGTCTTCTTGACGCCCACGCTCAAGGTGAAGAACGCCTTTGTTCTCTCCTCTGCTGACCAAAAGCGGTTGAAGAAAATTGACGAGGGCCTCTTTATCTTTCTCAGGGAGATCGATCTAACGGACCGCATCGATTACAATGCCTTTGTCCAGGACTTGGCTTCGGCACAGCAGTTGACGAACAAGGCACTACAGGGGGCCCTTTGTACTTATCCAAATCTCACCTCCCTGTTATTGGCAAGATCAGACCGCCTCACCACACTCAATTTTCTTCCAAAGTTAGTTCCCAACTTGAAGAGCCTCGAACTGACCGAGCTCAGCGGCCTGAAGAACATTTCGGGGGACACGCTGTTTTCCAAGAAGAGTTTGGTTCTCGCTCAGCTCGAGCGGCTCACGATCAGCGACTGTAAGTTCACACGCCTTGCTTTAAGAGCTCAGCAGCTGAAACACCTCAGCTGGCAGAACAGTACTTCAAGTCAGTTGCATTTTGGCTTCAAGCCAGCCCGCTTTATCTCGTTGTCAACAGATAGCCGGAAGTTTCTCGATCAGTTCTTTTGCTTCGTGAAGCCCAAAATTGTCTGTTTCAAACGGGTGCGAATTTCCACTATGATGGTCAACTTGCCGCAGCTCACATCGATCCAATGCGATGGGGAAAATGTGACCCTTCGATCCGGCCCCCAGAGTAGGGCTGAGAAGCTCGCACACGAGCTCTACACGAATGGCTTTACCCTTCGTGACCCTTCTACCGACTCCACAACGGTTCACAGTCGCCCCGGCAAGCTGGAGGTCGTGCAACAGGTCCTTGAAGCTGTCGGGACCCAGTACGAAGAGATCACCCACCTCGATTTTTCAGGTTTTAGCAAAATGAGTGACAACCTATTTTTTCGGAAGATATGTGGTGAAAACCCGTTCGGACCTAGTTGCAGAAATCTCACTCACCTCAATCTAGCTGGGTGTACTGCACTGACTTCATTTCCCCATTTTTTGGCAATTGGCCCGTCTCTTGTGCATCTAAACATCGAGGGGTGTCCGAATCTGTCCGGCTACTTTTTGCAGTCCACCATCGAATTTAATCCAGGGCTAGCGTTTGCCCGGAACGCGCAGGGGGATCTGCTCTCGCAAGAGGAGATCATCCGCCGCCGGCAGCCCATGCGGGTGGCAATGGAGAATTTAGACTTCCGTGATGGTTCCGAGGTAACAGATAAGGAGGTCATTCGCCGGGTCAAGACTTATATCGGTCTCACTCACATCGACCTAAAGCCGAGCCCTTCTGTCTGCAAGCTCACAAAACTCACTGACAGGTCCCTGATTGCGATTTCCGAATACTGTCCCGAGCTTGAGAGCCTAAGCGTATCTGGTTGGGACAGCATGACAGACGATGGAATCATTTCCCTAGTGACGGGCTGTCCAGGTCTTGTCAGTCTCGATCTAAGCCATATCAATCTGACAGATAAGGCTCTCATTGCTATCGCCAAGTGCTGCCCTAATCTCACAAGCTTGCAGCTAGGGTTTTGCGAAATCACGGACAAGGGGATCACTGCTCTCACCAAAGGATGTCAACAGCTCGCTGACCTTTCCCTTGTCTGTTGCTTTGGCCTGACCGACGTCTCGGTCGGTGCCATTGAGCAAAACTGTTCGAGCCTCACGGCCATCACTATTGACACGAGTCGCCTTTCCAAAGATGCGCGAATGCGGATCAAAAAGTTGGTTCCGGAGGCGATGATCAGGTGGTAGCTACATTGTTAGGGGGCGGGAGGCGGATTGGCCAATTGGCCTACATGGCCGTCGATTTCGACGGTGCCGTCGAAATCGTTGTGGGTGGTGCGGATAAGCTCCGGATCGTTGGAAGGATAGAGATCGATGATGGGGCCAGGGGCGGCGTGGATGTTGAGGGCGGTGGGGCTGTCAGCACGGTTGTTGATAAGGGAGAGGGAGATGCGGTCCTTGCCATGCTCTGTAGTTTGAATGTCGACGGCAGGGGCGCCAGACTTGGTTACACCGGTATGGGAGATGGTGTTGTTGCGGAGGGTGAGGTGGGCGCGACCTGCTGTGAGGCGACTGTCAGTGTAGTACAGGGCGCTCTGGCCAATGTTTGCGATGGTGTTGCCGTCGATGAGAAGCTTTAGAGATTGAGAGGGAAGGGTGAGCTCGTTGCGGATGGCGATGGCGTGACGTCCAAGGTCGGAGAGGGTGTTGTCGGCAATGATGGCGTGGTCGGAGCCGGTAGCGAGAAGGAAGCCAGCGTAGGCGTCGGTTGAGTTGGAGATGTGGTTGTTAGTGAGAGTGAGGTGGACGGGGTTCCCCTGGATACTGGCGGCGGTAAGGCCGAGGGGAATGCCTTCGAACGTGTTGCTGTCGATGAAGAGGGTGGGGGTGTATTGCTTGGAGGTGGAGGCGTAGGAGAGGCCGCCAGAGGCGTTTATCGTGTTGTTGAGGAAGGCGATGTGGCCCGGCGCTCGACCCGAGGTGTGGACGCTGTTGCTTGAGTTTTGGAAGCGGTTCTTCTCGACATGGATCGATCCGGTGTGAGGGCTATCCTCAAACCAGAGGGCGTTGCCGCTGATGTGTGAGAAGAGGTTGTTGGCAACATCCACTGTGGAGTAGCCACGAAGGCGCACGCCGTTAGAGCCCCGATTAATGCTGTTGCCCGACATTTTAAAGCTATCGCCGTCCGTCGCTACGACGGCGGCGTGAGATTGGTGATTAAAGACGGAGTCTTGGATAGAGATGGAGCCGCCGAGGTCTGCTAAAATGCCGATCCGCCCCCCCTCAATGCCGATGCTCTGCACCTGACTGTCTGGCGCAGCATGGACCGCCACGCCATCGCTTGAGGGGAGAAGTGTAGCTCGGATGCGAGCGAGCCCCTCAGTCCGGTAGATGGTGATCGATTCCCGATTGGGGAGGTCAAGCTGGATTTGGCTCCCTTCTCCAAAGCTGGCGAGTCGCTGGTTGGGCTTCAGCTCGAGGGTGGGGCCCCGAATCGGTCCGTTGTAGGGGAGAAGGAAGATGATGTCATTGGGTCCTGAGAGCTCGTTGATCTGAGCGATGCTTGCAGGGTCCCTCTGTGTTCCTGCGCCCCCGTCGGTTGCTGCACCAAACCAGATCGTTGCGAGCTGCTGACCCCCCTCGTTCCGTCTAGCGACCGAGACGTTTCGCTCAACCCAGATGCTGTTCTCTCGTCTAATGGGGTCGCCCATCTGCCGACAGAAACGGGATTTGGTGCTGCAGGTGTCCCTTTTGCACCCATTCCCAAACGGGACGCGGATGCGGAGGAGGAGCTGCCCCTGCCCCCTGTGGAGGTGATCGTAGGACCAGCTTCCCCCAATGGTCAGCTGAGTGCCGTAGCAACATGCGAGGTCAAAGACCCGCCACTCAGTCCGGAGACGGGGGCCGACAATCGCCTTGGCGTGGCAGGCGTCAAACCAGTAGAAGCCTGCAAAGCCCCATAGCTCTCCATAGACGGTTGGGCAGGAGGCGCCCACCTCCATATCGAGGCCACCATAGGATTTTTCTCTTAAGCCCCCGATCGCAATCTGGTTACCGGAGACGATCGGCTCGAGATTGAGAAACTCGCTCTTAAGAGTGGGGACATAGCCGTTGATCCGGGCTATCCAGAAGGGACCGAACAGCTCGGCGCCAGCGCCCCCCTGCAGGTAAGAACGGTTTTTATCGGAGTGGGCCATGTCAAAGAAGGCGTTAATGCCGAGACCCACATAGGGGAAGAGCTTCTGTCTGAGGCCAAAGCCAATCGACCCATTGTAGAGGTGGTCCCGGTAGAAGCCGCCGTGAGCTTGGAAGAAGATGAGCTTGTCGGGACACTGCCACACCGGCATGAAGAGGAGGCCTCCGCCTCCCTTGCGGAAGTCAAGGGCCTCCCCATCGAACTCCCAATAGGGGGTGATGCAGCAGGCGGGGATCGTTGGTCCCCTCAACGGGACTGCAGGTGTTACACAGGAAGGCGCGCACTCCTCCGTCACCTTCTCCGATTCCAGGCAGGTGAACATGTCGACAGCGGGCTTGGCGTGGAGAGTGCAAATGAGAGTGGCTAGGGCGATCCAGGTCCAGCGCATATGAATAGAGGGCTCCCATTAACTGATATCATCTCGCAGAAAACCAACACTCGTCCTTTTTGTCAAAAGAAGTGATGTTGCATAATCGAACAATCTGAGTTAGGGTGAGGATATGGAGCCGTTTGAAACCCGCGAACACCTCACCGTTGTCCATGAAGGTCAGAAGATCTTTGGCATTCTTCATCTGCCGCTCACCGAGGGACCCGCCCCTTGCGTGGTGGTCACACATGGATTTGCCGGCAACAAGATTGGCCATCGCCGCCTTTATGTGATGCTGGCCGAGTCGCTGGCCAAGCAGGGAATTGCCACCTTCCGCTTTGACCACCGAGGGTGTGGCGATAGCGAAGGGGGCTTCGCGCAAGTGACTGTGGAGACGCTGGTTAGCGATGCGGTTCAAGCGATATCATCTTTATCAGACCATGAAAGAGTTGACCACGCTCGGATCGGTTTGCTGGGTGTCTCTCTTGGGGGACCGGTGGGTATCCTCACCGCCCGCGAGTATGGTGCTCTGAGCAGTCTCGCCTTGTGGGCCCCGGTGGCGAGCGGTACTCAGTGGCAAGCCGATTTCGCGGCACGCTACCCGAGCGAGATGGTCGAAGACCACATTCGGAGCGGTGGCGAGTGCGCGTCCCTCGCCTTCAAGTTGCAGTTTCTGCGGATGCAGATGGATGAGGAAATGCCCCACCTTCATAACCTCCCTCTCCTCCACGTTCACGGCGATCAGGACGAGGTGGTCTTCACCAATCACGCTGAGATTTATGAGGGGGCTCGAGGGGCGGCTGCTGCGATCAGCGAGTTTATCCGCCTTCCCAACAGCAATCACAACTTCAGCATGCACGCTGCAGAGCGGCAGCAGCTGGTTGATTTGACTACCGAGTGGTTTAAAAAAACCCTCCTAGCCGAGTGACCCGGATGTAGGGGATTAATAGCTGGATACCGCACGGGTCTGGCCTGATCAAAGTGTCAACTCGCCGCAGGGGAGTTGACACTTTGATCAGGCCAGACCCTACGTGTTTCCCCCGGCTGACACGGCAAGGAGGGTTTAAAAGAACTCTCGGCTAGCGCACACTGGGGTGCATGAACACTCTCTCCCCACTCCACCAAGCCCGTCTCCAGTTTCGTCCCACACTCCCACGCCTGCTACGCGATCTGCACACCGTCGTGATCGAAGAGGGGGAGAGCGCGGGAGCCAATGATTTGGCCAAACTGTTTCCAAACACTTTCGGCCAACCCAGCCTCCGTCTCACTCCGGGTACTCATCAAGATGGGCGTGACCCCAAGAGGATCGGCGTCGTCCTCTCAGGGGGACAAGCGGCCGGCGGCCACAATGTGATCGCAGGTCTCTACGATGGTCTCATCCATCTCAACAAGGAGAGCTCCCTCATCGGTTTTGTGGGTGGCCCCTCCGGCATTGTCGACAATCAGTCGATCGAGATCACTTCCGACCTCCTCGCTCACTACCGCAACCTTGGCGGCTTTGACATCATCGGCTCCGGCCGGACCAAAATCGAGACCCCTGATCAGCTCGCCGCCTCCCTTAAAACTGTCCAGGACCTCAAACTCGATGGTGTGGTGGTGATTGGGGGAGATGATTCCAACACCAATGCCGCTGTTCTCGCCGAGTACTTCCGCGCCTACAAACAGCCCACTTCAGTGATTGGAGTTCCCAAGACGATTGATGGCGACCTGAAAAACGATCAGATTGAGATCTCGTTTGGCCACGACACTGCCTGCCGCACCTACTCCGAGCTGATCGGCAACCTGATGCGGGACTCCCTTTCGGCCCGCAAGTACTGGCATTTTATCAGACTAATGGGCCGCTCCGCCTCTCACATCACCCTCGAGTGCGCCCTCCAGACCCATCCCAACCTCACCCTGATCGGAGAGGAGGTGCAGGCCAAAAAACAGACCCTCCGCGACATCGCCGCGCAGATTGCTGAGACCATTGAGAAAAAACCGTACGGGGTGATTCTCATCCCCGAAGGGCTCATCGAGTTTATCCCTGAGGTGGGCGCTCTCATCACAGAGCTCAACGTGGATCCCAACAGCCTCACCCCTTCCGCCCGCGCCACCTTTGATTCCCTTCCAGAGAGCATTCAGAAGCAGCTTTTGCTCGATCGCGACCCCCACGGCAACGTCCAGGTCTCTCGCATCGAAACCGAGCAGCTCCTCATTGAGATGGTCTCTCGCCTGACCAAGTTCTCCGCCGTCCACCACTTCTTTGGATACGAGGGGCGCTCCGCTCTTCCTTCCAACTTCGACTGTGAGTACTGCCAAGCGCTCGGCTACGTCGCTGCACGCCTTCTCCAAGCGGGCGCGACCGGCTACATGGCTGCGGTCCAGAACCTCTCCCGTCCCGCAGAAGAGTGGACCGCGGGCGGCGTCCCCCTCACCTCGATGATGAACATCGAGATCCGCCACGGCAAACCCAAACCTGTCATCGAAAAGGCGCTTGTCGATCTCAATGGCGAGCCCTTCGCCCAGCTTCAAAAAAACCGCTCCAAATGGGCGTCAGGCGATCATTTCCGCTATCCCGGCCCGATTCAATTCGCTGGCGACGCCTCCGTCGTCGAACAGCTTCCTGCTACTCTGTTGCTGGAAGGAATGGGGGAGGTCTACCCTCATTGATATACGTTGAAACGGTGGTGGTTCGGAACACCTCTTCCAGGGTGATCATGTAGAGGGGGTTTTTCCCCACATGAGTAAAATAGCAGGCGCGAACGAGCGCTGCCCGCCAGCGGCGCTGATCAAACCGTGTCCCTTCTTCGGAGAGATCGTCCAAGCGTAGCTCAGCAGCCTGCTTCCAATACTGAATGTACTGCCCCAATTTTGGCGGATTAGCTTGATGGGCTTGATAGGCGACCATATTGAAGATGAGCCAGTCGTGGGTATCGAAAATATAGACTGTCGTCAATAGTCCAGCAGCCCCAGCAAGTGTTGCGGCCTGTCGCCATGCGTAGGTAGCCAGCCCGATCTGTCGCAGCGCCAGCTGGGCGATCGGGGTGGCCAGTCCACCTGCTACCAATATGGCTCCCACATAGCTTTTCCACGGGAAAGGTGGCTGTCGTGAGTAGTAGATATTTTGTTTATCGTCCATGGGATAAAATAATACACTAGTTGAGGCGAAACTTCCAGCAAGATCAGGACTGACCCGTGCGTTATCTAGCTACCAATCCCTTAAGTCCGGTGGTTGAGCAAAATATTGAATGCGTGCTATAAGTTTTGAAGATTTTGGAGGAAACCATGGACGGTGTTGGTTTTATACGCCACCAGGTGGTTGGATGGCTCAGGGACATCCTACAAAATGAGGATGAGGAGCTGGAAGCTCTTGTGACTGAGGAAGATATTAATCAACTTCAGCACGCCCCCCACTTGTCAGACTAGAATAGAGTCATCCTCAAGAGGGTGGGCGACGGTATGACCGGGAGCGACTTCTCGCCAGGCGGGGCGCTCTGTTGTTTCTGGGTCAGTGAAATACAGGCGGGTGCGGGTGCGCTCTAGCTTGGGGTCGGGGATGGGGACAGCCGAGAGCAGGGCCCTGGTATAGGGGTGCTGGGGGTTTGTGAAGAGGCTCTCGACGGGAGCCCGTTCGATGATGTGGCCGCGGTACATGACACCCAGGCGATTGGAGAGGTGGCGGACCATGGCGAGGTCGTGGGCGATGAAGAGGAAGGTGAGATTCATCTCCCGCTGGAGGGTCTTGAGGAGGTTGACCACTTGGGCCTGGATGGAGAGGTCGAGGGCGGAGATGGGCTCGTCACAGACAATGAAGCGGGGATCGGGGGCGAGGGCGCGGGCGATGCCAATGCGCTGCCGCTGGCCACCACTGAATTCATGGGGATAGCGGTAGAGGGAGTCGGTCCGGAGGCCTACGCGCTCGAGGAGCTCGACGACGCGGTCGGTTCGCTTTTGTCCGGTAGCAAGGCGGTGGATGTCTAGCGCTTCACCGACGATATCGAGGACAGTCATGCGGGGGTTGAGGGAGGCGTAGGGGTCTTGAAAGATGATCTGCATCTCCTTGCGGAGCGCTTTTAGCTGCCGGCGGGTGAGGGCGCGGACGTCCCGTCCGTCGAATGTGATCTCGCCGTCAGTTGGTTCCTGAAGGCGGAGGGTGGTGAGGGCGGTGGTCGTCTTTCCACACCCCGATTCGCCGACAAGGCTGAAGGTTTCTCCCTCGAGAACATCGAAGTCGACGTCGTCGACGGCGCGGATGAGGCGGCCATCAATGCGGTAGTACTTCTTCAGGCCGCGAACGGAGAGGAGACCTGTGCTCATGGCGCTGCCTCCTCGTAGAGGGTGCGTTGCTCGCTCGCTCGCTCGTCAAAGAGCCAGCAGGCGCACGGCTTGGGTTCGGGTGCCTGCTCGTGGCAGATGCGCATGGCGTAGGTGCAGCGGGAGGCGTAGGCGCACCCTTTGATGGGCTGGGAGAGAGAGGGGGGTGAGCCGGGGATGGTGTAGAGTTCGCGCTGGTGGTTGCCCATGTGAGGGACCGCTTGGAGGAGAGCGCGTGTGTAGGGGTGTTGCGGCTTCTCGAAGAGGTCGTCGACGGTGGCTTCTTCAACCACTTGGCCGGCATACATGACCGCAACCCGATCGGCCATGCCGGCGACGATCCCGAGGTCGTGTGTGATGAGGAGGATGGCGGCGCCCGTTTCGGCTTGGAGCTCTTTGAGGAGGTCGAGGATTTGGGCCTGGATGGTGACGTCAAGGGCGGTTGTGGGTTCGTCGGCGATGATTACACTCGGTCTGAGCGCCAGCATCATGGCAATCACAAGTCGCTGTCGCATGCCGCCGGAGAACTGGTGGGGGTAGTGGCGGAAACGGGCCGTGGCTTCTGGAATGCCCACCCGCTCCATCATGTCGAGAGCGAGCTGCGAGGCCTCTTTTCTGGTAACGGTGAGGTGTTTGCGAATTCCCTCGACGATCTGTTTCCCCACGCGCATGGAGGGGTTGAGTGAGGTCATGGGGTCTTGGAAGATCATCCCAATTTGACCGCCACGGATTTTACGATAGGCCCGCTCGGAAAGAGAGGTGAGTTCGTCGCCGCCAAAGCGGATGCTTCCCTCGACGGTCGCTCCCTTGAGCAGGCCTATCGTGGCAAGAGCGGTGACGCTTTTCCCCGATCCTGATTCGCCCACCACCGCGAGGGTTTCTCCCGCCGCAAGCGAGAGATTGACGCCGCGAGCGCCCCGAATCGTTCCATAGGGAGTGCGGAAAGTGACCTTGAGATCTTCTATGTCGAGAATGGTCATCGCATCCTCGGGTCGACAGCGTCACGGAGCCCATCACCAACCAGATAGAAGGCGAGCATAGTGGCGCAGATGAATCCTGCTGGGAAAAAGAGGCGCCATGGGTAGTAGCGCATGGCGGAAAGGCTTTCAGCTGCCATCGTCCCCCAGCTGGCGATCGGTGCTTGCACACCCAATCCCAAGAAGCTTAAGAAGGCTTCGGTGAAAATCGCTGTGGGAATCGTGAGGGTCATCATCACAATGATTTCACCCATGGTGTTCGGCAGCAGATGACGAAAGAGGACCCGCATGGGACTGGCGCCAAGCGCCACCGCCGCACGGACAAACTCCTTCCGCTTCAAGCGGAGCGTCTGTCCCCGCACAAGGCGTGCCATCCCAATCCATCCAGTGATGGTCATGGCGACGATGATCGTCACCACCCCGGATCCCATCACCACCATCAGCATGATCACCACAAGCAGGTAGGGGATGGCGTAGAGGATGTCGGCCACCCGCATCATCATCTCATCCACCTTCCCACCCACAAGCGCCGCCACGCCACCCCACAACACGCCGATCAAGAGATCAATGGCTGCCGCTGCGACCCCGACAAAAAGAGAGATCCGAGCGCCATACCAGATGCGGGTGAAGATATCCCGCCCCAAATCATCGGTGCCAAACCAAAATGTGCTACTCGGCGCCTGATTATTGAGGGCCAGATGGGTCTCATAATAGGTGTGTGAGGAGAAGAGGGGGGCGAAGATAGCGCCAATCGCAAGTAGGCTCAACACGATGAGCCCCGTCAGCGCCAAACGGTTCGAAAAAAAACGCCGCCGGACGTCGCGCCAAAATGAGAGCCCCTTCTCCACAGGCCCCTCAGCAGTTGCTACCGCTGGCATCGCCATGAAATCGCTCATGCCGTTACCCTCTGCTCAACTCTCAATCGTGGATCGAGCAACATGTAGGCGATGTCGACCAGAAAGACAATGAAGAGCAACAGCGCGCTGTAGAAGACCGTCATCCCCATGATCACCGTATAGTCCCGGTTGGCGATGCTGGTGACAAACCACTGTCCCAAGCCGGGAATCCCAAAGATCTTCTCCACCACAAAGCTGCCCACCAAAATGTTGGCCAGCAGGGGACCCATATAGGTCAACACTGGCATGAACGCGTTGCGTAGCGCATGTCTAAGTACCGTCACCCTCCACCCCAACCCCTTTGCGCGAGCGGTCATGATGTAGTCCTGCCGCAGCACCTCCAACATGCTTGACCGGGTTAACCGGGCGATGAACGCCATTGGCAACGCCGCCAGCGAACAGGCGGGCAAAATCGACTGTGCGAATGTCCCCCAACGAGCCACTGGCAGCCAGCCCAACTTAATCGAGAAAATATACTGCAAAAACGTCGCCAATAAGAAACTTGGAACCGACAATCCAATGACCGCCACCGTCATCGCCCCATAATCCTGCCCCTTCCTGTGCTTCACCGCCGCCAACGTCCCCAAAAACGTTCCGCCGGCCACTGCCAACAACAACGCCTCAAAACCCAGCACACATGAGACGGGAAAGCCTTGAGCGATGATCTCGTTCACCGTCCGAGCCTTGTACTTAAACGACGGTCCCAGATCCCACGTCACCACCTTCATTAGGTAGTGGCCATACTGCACCAAAATCGGATCATTCAAATGATAATGATCGCGGAGCGCCTCTAAAATGGCCGGTGGAATAGCCTGTTCCTGCGTGAACGGATCGCCAGGGATCGCCTTCATCAAAAAAAACGTTACCGTGATGATGACAAAGAGCGCCACCACCATCGCCCCAAACTTTTTGGCTAATAGATGTAAGTTCACCCGCCCACTCTAGCCTCGCGCCCCGTTTTCATCAACTTTCACATAGCAGGGGAGGCGCTTCAAAATTTAACTTGAGTTTTGGGTTAATATAAAGATCTGTTATACTTGGCCTTCAAACTCGGAGGTTGAAATGTTCAGTGTTGCCGATAAAGAAAAGCCTGTAGGTCTTTTGGGTGTTATTGGCATGGGGGTAGCTGCCTATGCCTTCAGCCGGGGATGGCAAAGGCTGGGCGGTGTTGGTGCTGTGCCGAGTCTGGCCCTCATCTGTCTCTGCTACAAAACCTATGCCTATCGCGCTTCTCTCCGCCAGTTCCGACAGGAACCTACTCTGGAAGGCAAGGTACAACACCTAAGTGGTTCCCCTAGGGATCTACAGATTGAGGCGTTTGGGAACCTCAACGACGGCTGGCTGGTGAAAAATCTCCAGGCGGTCGTTAAGGCCGATTCGCTGTCAAGCAAGCTATTCGCGTCCATCGTTGATCACCTGCTTGTATCGAACCAGTTAGTCGAGGATTACTACATCTACATCTACGATCTAAACCCCCATAGATGTGATCCTGCCTACCTAAGACCCAGTTTGCTACCCTGACTCGACTCAAGGGTTAGCGAAGTGGTTCAGATACGACCGGAACGCCGACGGCAAGGGTACTCCCTTGCCAAGAAGTTTCGGGAAGTAGATGGGTCGCTGCAGCAGCCCTTAAGCCGAGCCAATTTTCTTAAGTGACTCGAGAGAGACTGTAGGCCAGGATAGCACTCATGATCCGGATGGAGAATCCGAGTGCAGTGGAGGCTCGAACGCTACGTGGTAGTAGTCTCGTGATGCAGCTAAATGCTGTTTCTACGATCTGTCTCCGACTGCTGATTGCCTTCTCTTCTTCGTCTGTTCGCTTTCTAGTCGAGTTGGGGTGTTTCCTTCTGGCGAGAAGCTCGATGGAAGAATCCTCTGCAAGAACGTCTTCGAGGTCATAGCAATTGTAGGCTCCGTCAGCATAGAGCTTCGACTGTGGTGGGAGATCGAGCTCCATTTTCCACAGGACAGCAACGTCATTTCTGCATGCTGGCTCCATCGCTACCTCAACCGGTCCTCCCTCACACGTCACAACCATGTGCACCTTGATGCCGCAGAAGTACTGCTGCTTTGACGGAGCGTAGCCGAGGTATTCCTTGCCGAGGAAGAATTTCCGTCGATCAATCCGCTGCTTCTTACAACACTCCACCGGGAAACTGTCCACAGCATACTCAGAGGAGGAGTTGGTTCTCCTGAATATCAGAGCTAGAAAGCGAAATACTGCCGTCCATATCGGCCATGGAATTTTGTGCAGACGACGGTTGAGTCGACTCTCGCTCAAGAGATTGGGAAAGTACCGAGATTGGCGGCAAAACCAACAGGTTTTGCGATGATTTCCACCAAATAATTGTCCGGACATGATCGAGAACGTGATGATTTCAGCTGTGCTCATTCGAGCCTGCTGGTCAGCTTCAAACCCCATAGCTTTAATGACTTCGTCGCAAACAACGTAAGTGACAATGATTTGCATATCCATGTGTGATCTCCTTTTTGGGACATTCAAAAAGGAAAAATATACACGGTTTGCCGCAGGACTTCAGCGTTGCACTCATCTGCCACGCATCAGCCCTTGACAAGGGAGTACCCTTGCCGGCGAGCTGCTACGCGACATCTAAGCACAACGCTGAAGTCCTGCGGCAAATCAGGGTAGCAATCTGGGTCTAAGGCCGATTTTGGACAAACTGCTTGTAACCGACGGTACCTTTAGCTTCTTCAATCCATTCCTTCTCGATTGTGCCACGACAGCGGAGAAGATTTCCTGGGCTAAGACATACAAGAATCGGATTGGTAAAAAACTAGAAGACCAGTTCTGGCTTCAGGTCTTTGCCTACCATCACTGTCCTGACCTTAGGGATCGTGCGGCAGAGCTTATTAAAGGGGTAACGCTGCTCGATGACGCATTTTATAGTGATGGTGCCCTGCTGAGCCCCGGCTTTTACTTTAATGCCGAGGCTTTTGAGGTTCTCCATC
The DNA here is from genome assembly GCA_963739345.1 of uncultured Verrucomicrobiae bacterium. Classification (GTDB taxonomy): domain Bacteria; phylum Chlamydiota; class Chlamydiia; order Chlamydiales; family JAFEGQ01; genus CAVUAA01. Next base: position 499,783 of record CAVUAA010000001.1, read on the forward strand.
ACCTGGAGATACTCGACGCGGACCTCTGCAAGAAATTGCATAATGTGTTTGAGCAAAAGCACAAGGTGGACCGCTGGGCTGCTGCGATCTGGCACTACACGCTAGCGGAGAACAAAAAGCATTCGCTCGAGATGTTGAACGCCGTGTCCGATCCCATCAATCTGACGCTAGCCTCTGCACTCGCAGCAGACAACGCGTTGTTTAAAGCTGTCACGGAATCGAACCCGAAACTCATTGACGATGCCGAAAAGGTGGAGTGTCCCGCCCTGCAGATGAAGGTGTTTTTTAATAAGCCGGAAAACATCAAGCAGGTGGCACAGGGCAACGACCTTGCTCTCTTCAAGAGCCTGCTAGAGCATCAGCTGCAAGAAGAGGAAGGGAGGAGCGAGCGGTTCCAGGCGATCCAGGAAGAGGTCAACGAGGGGACGGCGAAGGCCAAGGAGCTGCTCGTGGCGGCCATGAGGTATCCGGCGCTGATCTCAGTCTTAGAAAAGCCAGACAATGGCCACGTGAAAGCGGTTTTGGAGCAGAAGTGGTATTCACCGGCTGTTCCAATGCTTGCTCAGAAGCACTACGTCCGACGGCCCAAGACATTTCTCACGTTGGTGCCGGTAGAAAGGGTGGTGTGGTGTTACGAGAACTGTTGGACTGAAGATCTTCCTGCTAAATATGATGATTCGCTGCAACGCTTCCTGCTCGGTAAGGAAGATCTAAAGGGAATCGTCAAAACAATCGGTGCTGACGCGCTCCGTCCGCACCTCGAAAAGAGCTTTGGGCTATGCGTGGAGTGCTATCTCAAAGTACCAGAGCTTAAAAAGACTGCGGCAGACGCTATCTGCAAGATATATCCAAATCTTGAGACAATTGCTGTCGAGGAGAGGAAAGTTCGATCCGGCTACTCGTTCTCATCGGCGACGCTGCGAGTGCTCGAGAAGCTTGAACTACTTGACACCAACTTCTGCGGGTTCCTTGTGTATGAGGTGGATAAGTGTAAGGAGGTCGATCGCATCGCTTGCGCGGTTGCGCACGTGCGACTGTGTGAGGATAAGGGCTACAAGGCGACGTTGTTTGAAGAGCTCGGGCAGCTTCAAGAGTGGGAGAAGTACAGGTTAGCTGCGGAGATTAAGAGGGATCCAGAGATCCTCTTGCTAATTTCCAAGGCGAACCTCAACCTCCTCTGGACCGTGGAGGACATGCCGGAGTTGTGGGAAGGGTTTAAGCAATGCCCAGAGGCCATTGCTTATGCGCTGGAGAAGGTCGAGCCTACTGATAAGGACCGGGAGGTGATACGGCAGCTGCGCAACGAGGACTTCTTCAAAGCGGTGAAAGAGTACCTGCCCTACGAGCTATCGGGTTGGAAAGAGGCCATGTCACTGGAGGGAGATTCGAGACCAAGGCTAGAAGAGCTTCACCAAAGCTTTGGTAAGGGCGAGGCGTTTCAACTCGGGAGTGATGACAAGGCCGATGCTCTCTATCTGCTAGGCAAGTATGGAGTGAATCTCGAATATCGCAGCCTGGTGATTGAAGCCTTGAACAAGCTGAAGGATCCTTCCATCACACAGACGATAGAAAAGTTGGTCAAAGAGCTCGACCGCCAGGATTAGATCGCGATCTAACCCTAAATAAAAGAATTGTTGTCACAAACTGCAAAAAAGACGACAGATGTCAAGAGTTACTGAGAGACAAATGAAATGAGTACCTATATTGGTGCAGCGGTAGCGGAGGAGGGGTCGTCGCTTTTGGGTGGGAGTGGAAGCCTGTGGTGGTCTTTTTTAGAGGTTATTGGTGGTCGCTGTCGCCCAGTTGGGCTGACTTGAAGTCGGGGCGGCCGGTGGGGGGGAGGGTGACGTCTGTGAGGCTGGGACTCATGAGATGGTTGTTGGAGACGAAGAAGATGGGGGTGGCAACCATCTGATCGAGGAGCTGGCTTTCTGTCGGCTGGTTTAAGTGATAGGTGCGGGCGAAGTAGTCGAGGATGTCTGTGGCGTCGGGGAGGATGGCCTCGTGGGCGTAGCGAGCGACCATGTAATTGCCGCTCGAGAGGCGATCGAGGTGGACGGGCCAGTCGGTGATGCGGAGCTCCACCTGAACGTCGAGGGTACGCTGCCATTGCTGCTGGACCGCCTGGGCGATCTGGAGGTGGTCTTCCCCAGTGTTAAGGGAGAGAATGATGGGAGGGGGGGTGTCGAGGTTGAGGTCGGCAAGTCCTTCGGCGAGGAGGGTGCGCGCTCGCTCGGGGTCGTGGGGAGGAGGCCGCTGGGCAGGCGGTGGGTCCCTCTCGTGATGTGGGTGATGATCTGCTCCCTGTCAATGACCAGCGGGTTGACTATTGGCTCAACGGGATGGGAATTGAGGCTTCTCAAGCCGTTCCTCAAAGAGATTTGGAAAGGATCGGCGTCAGGCCTGACCCTACGTGTTGGGCTTAAGTTTACGCCATTGGAGGGCGATACGGTCTTCAGCAAGCTGAGCTCGAAACCTTTTGTGATATCGATGGCTTTAGCGATCGGGTTGACGCTGTCCGCAAGTGGGCCGGCCTAGAAAACTAGGCGGTCGACCATGGTGCGGAAGAACGAGCTGTTCCAGAGATCTAGGCCCTTTGCTTCTGGTGATCCAAGGAATGGTTCCACATCCGATCTAGCTTTGCCCCAATCGATCTGGTCAATCTTGTTTCGTAGCTCGGTAGCTAGCCAGTCCGGGTTCAACGCTAGCAGTTGATTTTCCCATGGACCGTGCTGTACGAGCGCCTCTTGTAGGTGGGCGAAGTTGACGGAGATTTTGTTCGACACGTACCAAGCGAAATCAAACCAGTCTCGCCCTTTCACAAATGGTCGACAGAGGAGGGCGTGGCACTTGCTCGCAAAGAGGGTTGGTAGATCCTGGAGAGTAACGGAAGTGGGATAGGGGAAGTCGAGAATCTTGGACTCGAAAGTGGAGGCGCCTGGGGGATTGGTGTCGATCTCTAGTTTGATTCGAATTTTCTGCACTTCTGCTCGCCCTCTCTCGGGGGTGAGGTCGAGGATTTTGCCAAAAGAGTCTTCCTTGATGAAGGCACGTTTCACCGCCCCTTCAGCTTCGGAGCGGTCTCGGACAGTGAGGTGGAGCCCAAAGCTCTCGAACTCCATCTGCAATTGCGATAGGAAAGAGTCCCAACGAAAAGGACGATCTTGTCGGACTAGGATAAAGTCTAGATCTTCAGAAAATCTACGGATGCCGTGAAAAATGCGCAGGCAGGTGCCTCCCTGAAAGGCTGCGATCTTGAAGAACCCTGAACTGGCAAGAGCCGCTAGTGCGAGCTCCTGCGAGATCTCCTTCATCGCATTGAGCAGGTCCTGATAGCTTTTGGGTTGGTAGCGATCTAGACGGGAGCGGAGAATATCAGCGACCATGGGTCAACTCCTTGTAAATAGTGGCTAGTAGTAGTCGAACTCTATTGGAGGCGTAGGTCATTGAGAGCTCCCGCAGGGGAGCGGTGTCGCAAGAAAAAAGTAGCTCTGCGTCCACACGCAGGTCCCCGATGAGCTCAGCGAGAGTATTCCATGTCGAACGGCGTGAATAGGCGATGTCTGCGAGCGCCTTCCATGGCCCTGCAAGAAAGCAGGTCGGAGACTCGAGCCGCTCAACACCGTTGTAGAAGCCCTGGAGTGGCGTGTGCAGAAATGTGAAGTTTCCAAGCGTTGTTTCGAAGCTCTGTCGTCGTTTAGGGGTAGCGTTATATACGGTGTAGACTGCCTCAGGAATCCACCCGTGATACGATAGGGCCGTTTCAAAACTGATGGCAGAAGGGGCACAGAGCTGTTGTGCGAGCTCAAAGAGATCTGGTCGCGGCTTGCTAATCGGTGGGCCAATCAAATAGAGACCCCTGCGCAGTCGAATGAGCAGACCGTCCTTGAGTGCTCGTTTCACAATGGCATAGCGGGAGCTATCTGAGCCTGGTAGCTGGATGGCCAGGTCGGCGTCGTGAATATAACCCTGTGGCCATTTTCCAAGGATGCGGAGCAAGTCTCGGTTCATGTCTTTATACTGCCAGAAACTGTCATAATATGACAGTTTCTGGCAAGTGTATACCATTTAGTGACTTAGTCGGGCTGACTTGAAGTCGGGGCGGCCGGTGGGGGGGAGGGTGACGTCTGTGAGGCTGGGGCTCATGAGATGGTTGTTGGAGACGAAGAAGATGGGAGTGGCAACCATCTGATCGAGGAGCTGGCTTTCTGTCGGCTGGTTTAAGTGATAGGTGCGGGCGAAGTAGTCGAGGATGTCTGTGGCGTCGGGGAGGATGGCCTCGTGGGCGTAGCGAGCGACCATGTAATTGCCGCTCGAGAGGCGATCGAGGTGGACGGGCCAGTCGGTGATGCGGAGCTCCACCTGAACGTCGAGGGTACGCTGCCATTGCTGCTGGACCGCCTGGGCGATCTGGAGGTGGTCTTCCCCAGTGTTAAGGGAGAGAATGATGGGAGGGGGGGTGTCGAGGTTGAGGTCGGCAAGTCCTTCGGCGAGGAGGGTGCGCGCTCGCTCGGGGTCGTGGGGAAGGGGTTGGCCCGGCGTCGTGGGGAGGAGGCCGCTGGGCAGGCGGTGGGTCCCTCTCGTGATGTGGGTGATGATCTGCTCCCTGTCAATGGCGAGGGAGAAGGCGTGGCGGATTTTGGGATGGGTGAACGGCTCCTCTTCTGTGTTGAACTGATACCAGTACACTTTGTTGACCGGGGTGCTGTGCAGAGCGCCCATCTCTTGTAGACGGGGGATGGCGTCGTAGGGGATGCAGGAGAGGGGCATCCCCGCCCAGTCGAGCTCCCCCTGCTCAAACATGGCAAGCTCGGTGGTCTCATCTTCGATGGTGCACATGTCGATGGCGGGCAAGTAGACGTGCTCAGCGTCCCAGTAGGTGGGACTTTTGGTAGCCAGCAGCTGTTGATTGGGGAGGTGGACGGACAGCTCAAAGGGGCCGTTGGTGGCCCCCTCTCGGTAGGGAAAGTAGGTGGGGGCAGCGACCAGCTCAAGAAATTGGGGGTAGGGGTGCTTCAGCTCAACCACAAGCGTATGCTCATCGGACGGGCGAAAGTCTTCGAGGATGTCGAGCAGTTCGGGTCGTTCGGCGGGAAAGTCATCCGATAAAATCGTCAACCATGCCTGTACAAAATCATCGGCCCTCACCGACTCTCCATCGTTCCACACCGCTTCGCGCAATTGGAACGTGTAGACGAGACCATTCTCTGAGCACTCACAAGACTTGGCAATGCCCCAGGTCGCTTTACCTTCACTATCGAGGCGGGTTAAGCCGTCGTAGAGCATGAGGATGACGGTTTCTGACGTGATGTCGCGCGCCCTTCTCGGATCCAAGGAGGGCGGCTCATTGAACAGATTGAGCCGGAGCGGCCGCGCCGCCTCCGGTTCCGGCTGACAGGCGGTGAACAGGAGGAGAGTGGCGAAGAGAAATTTTTTCATAGCTGAGCCCAGCGGAAGTCGACTCGGCCGTTTGAGGGAAAGACCACTCCGTGGATATTTTCGCAGTGGAGATGGTCGTAGTTGTAGAAGAAGAGGGGGGCCGCGAGCATTCTCTCGAGGATGAGGGATTCGGTTGGTTGATCGAGATCGTAGGTGCGGGCGAGGTAGTCGAGGGCGTCGGAGCCATCGGGGAAGACACACTCCCACCCAAAACGGGCCACCTGGTAGTCGCCACGCTCGAGTCGGTCGAAGTGGACGGCAAACTCGGTCGCCTGCAGCTCCACCTCAATCTCAAGCGTTCGCTGCCACTCCTGTTGCACAGCTTGAGCAATGCGGAGGTGATCTTCGCCGCTGTTGAGCGAAAGGATGATGGGAGGACAGCTTTCGAGTTCGAGCTCGGCAAGACCTTCGGCAAGGAGGGTGCGCGCGCGCTCGGGTTTGAACGGGAGGACATCGCCAGTAGATTGGGGAAGGAGACCGGTGGCCGGCCGATGAGAGCCGCAGGTGACGTTGTCGATAATTTGCTTCCGGTCAATCGCAAGCGAAAACGCCCTGCGCACTTTCTGGTTGTTGAATGGGACCACCTCTGGATTGAACTGATACCAGTAGACCTTGTCGGCCGGATGAGTGTGGAGGGCGCCAGTGGCCCGTAAACCCCGCACAGCATCCAACGGTATCACCGAGTTGGGTCGTCCGGCCCAATCGAGCTCCCCCTGCTCAAACATGAGCAGCTCGGTCTCATGATCATCGACAATACACATCTCAATCGCCGGCAGGTGGACATTGTCCGCATCCCAGTAGCTAGTGCTTTTCACCACCGACAGCCTCTGATTGAGAACGTGTCCCGCCAACTCGAAAGGCCCATTCGTCGCACCCCCGTGGTAGGGAAATAGATTAGGCGTCGTCAACAGAGTCAAAAAGTCGTCGCGTGGCTCCCACAGCTCCACCTCTAACAGCTTCGGCTCGAGCGCCCGCACCCCTTTGATCGGCGCCAAAAGCTCGGGCCGTCCTGACAATGGCGTCAGCTGCCACGCCGCCTTGAAGTCAGCCGCGGTTACCGGATCGCCATTGTTCCACACCGCATCTCTCAGCCGAAACAGATAGAGCTGTCCATCGACACACCAGCAGTTCTCGGCCGCTGCCAACACTGGCCGCCCCTCCCCGTCCAACCGGGTCAGCCCCTCATATAACATGAGCAGCACGGTATCCGACGTCACATCCCTTGTCTGGCGCGGATCGAGTGTCGCTGGTTCGTGTGAGAGATTGAGCCTGAGTGCCCGCCCCCGAGGTTCCTCAACAGAGCTCCCTTGGCAACAGCAGAGGGCGAGTAAAAGAGTGGTGAGAAGGGTTTTCAATAAAATTCCCGTTTGATTGCAAATGTCAATAATACCTGGAATTTGCTGAAACGACAAGAGCGAGCTAGAGTTTGGTCCATTTGAAGTCGGGGTGGCCGGTGGGGGGGAGGGCGACGGCGGTGATCTGGTCGTTCTTTAGGTAGGAAAGGGTGTGGTGGTAGATGGGGATGACGGGCATCTCAGCGATGAAGATCTGCTCTGCCTGTTGAAGGTAGGAGCGGCGGGTTTCTGGATTGGATTCATTTTCAGCTAGGTTGAGGAGGTGGGTGTACTGATTGTTGTGCCAGCCGGTTTCGTTGAGGCCGCCGGTGATGGGGTCGTCGCGGTATTTGAAAAGGGAGAGAAAGCCGGTGGGGTCGTTGTAGTCGGCAAACCAAGTTTTGCCGGCAATCTGGTAGTCGTGCTGACGCATGCGGGAGAGGAGGATTTTGAACTCGGTGGTTTCGATCTTGACTTCGATGCCAAGCGCTTGGCGCCACTGGTCTTGGATCGCTTGGGCGAGGCGGGAGCGTTCGTTGTTGCCGGAAAGGAGAGTGATGGGGGGGAGGTCGTGGCGGGTGAGGCCGAGCTCGTGGAGTCCCTCTTCGAGGAGGGCGCGGGCCCCTTCGGTGTCGCCGTCGGTGAAGGCGGGTTCGTTGCGGAGGCCCATGAAGGGTGGAACGGGGCTGGTGGCGAGCTGGCCAAGGGGCATGACGTGGTCGATGAGGGCGCGGCGGTTGATGGCGTGGGCAAAGGCTTGACGGATTTTTGCGTTGTTGAAGGGGAGGCGTTCGGTGTTGAACTTGTACCAGAGGGTGGCGGCGGCGGGGTAGGTGTTGAGGGCGCCGCCGGCTTGGATCTGCGGAATCATTTCGGCGGGGAGAGTAGCGAGGGGGGAGCCGACCCAGTCGAGCTCCCCTTTTTGGTAGAGGTAGAGGGCGGTCTGCTCGTCGGGAATGACGGGCATGTAGATGCCATCGAGCTTGACGGAGGCGACATCCCAGTAGTGGGGATTGCGGATGACGGCGAGCTGGCTGGCAGGGACGGCGCAGTCGAGGATGAAGGGGCCGTTGCAGATGAATTTGCGGCGGTGGGGGGAGGACCAGGCTGTTCCCTTTTGGTCGGCGTGACTTGGAATGGGAGCATAGATGGGGAGAGCGGTTAGCTCGAGGAAGTAGGGGGTGGGTTTGTTGAGGGCAACGCGGAGGGTGCGGGAGTCGATAGCTTTGACGGCCACTTCATTGGTGGGGATCAGCCCCTCCTTTGCAGCTTGGGCGCCGCGGATGCAGAAGAGCATGGAGGCCATGGTGGCGGGGCTATCGGGTGAGAGGGAGCTTTTCCAAGCGTATTCAAAGTCGAAGGCGGTTACCGCTATCCCATCACTCCAATAGGTGTCGCGAAGGAAGAAGGTGTAGAGGAGGCCGTCGTCGGTGGTGACGATTTTGGCGGCGACAGAGGGGATGGGTTTGCCGCCCGCGTCAATGCGGGTAAGCCCGTCGAAGAGCATTTTCGCAATCGTGTGGGCATTGAGCGACTGGACGTGACGGGGATCGAGTGTCTCGGGGGACTCACTGAGCGGCATGCGGAGAACGTGTTCGCCATTGGTGAGACGCTGGGAGGGCTGCTCACTGCAGGAGAGGAGAAGAAGTGCGCATGCGATAATGATTTGTTTCATCACGGTCAATGTACGGCTTGACGAGAGTTGTTTGCAAAGGCATTGTCAATTTCAATGACTAGAATCTGTGTGCCAATTGTAGGTCCGACGGTGGCGGACGCGAGGCGTCAGCTTCGCGCCGCGGAAGAAGTGGCCGATCTGGTGGAGTTCCGCTCCGAGCAGTTTTTGCAATTAGAGACTTCGCTGCCGGTGATTTTCAAAGTGACCTCATTGGAGCAAAAGGGGTTGCTTGCGTTGGCTCCTGACTATGTGGATATCGATGAGAGTCTCTGTGAACAATTGCTTCCACACTGCTCTGAGAAGAGTCGTGTGATCTGTTCGATGCACGACTTCGAGGGGATGCCCGATCTGGAGGAGACGTTGTGTCGTTTGCGAAAGTACAACACCGCCCTCTACAAGATCGCAGGGACGGCGGAGAGCGCGTTGGATGCGCTTGCGGTGTTGGAATTCATGCGACGTCACCCGGATGTGATCGGTGTGGCGATGGGGGAAGCGGGCGAAGTGGCGCGACAGCTTACGTCGAAGGTGAGTGATCTGTGGACCTATGCGCCGTTGGTGAAGGAGGAGGCGACGGCGCCGGGCCAGCTGACGGTGGGGGAGCTTGGGAATGTGGGGCGGGAGACGGCGGTCTATGGGGTGATGGGAGATCCGGTGCGTTGGTCGCCGGGACCAGAGTTTCACAACGCCCGCTTCAAGTGCGATGCGATCTATGTCCGGTTTGTTGTGAAGCGGGGTGAGGCAGCGGAGTTTTTGGTAGCCGCGGCTAAATTGGGTGTGCGCGGTTTGAGTGTGACGATGCCGTTGAAGGAGGAGGTGATTCCGGGCGAGGTGATCAACACGTTGACGTGGGAGGGAGAGTGGCGAGGTGACAATACTGATGGGGCGGGGGCGATCGATTGTGTGATGCCAATTGCGGGAAAGAAAGTGGCGGTGCTGGGACGGGGAGGGACGGGGCAGGCGGTGGCGGCGGAGGCGAGGCGGCGGGGGGCAGAGGTGCGCATCTTTAATCGGGTGTGGGATGAGTTGAAATTGTTTGAGTATGATACGTTAATTCACTGCACGACGGTGGGGATGGATCGGGAGAGGGATGAGTGTCCGATCGAGGTGTCGCTGATTTGGCCGGGTGCGACGGTTTTGGACGTGGTGGCTCGGGAGACGCGGCTGGTGCGCGAGGCTAGAGCGCGTGGTTGCCGAGTGGCGACGGGACGAGAAATGTTTGAAAATCAGGCGCTGCTGCAGCGCAAGAGGTGGTTTGGAAAAGAGATCGATTCGGATTGTTCCGGGAAACCGGTTGAGCGGCTCTCTGAGAGTGCCCCCCTCTAAGTCCCACTCGATGCGAGCGGTATTGCTCGCATGCGTGGGGAGGGGGAGTTCACGCATTGAGAGGGCGCTTGAGTCACCTGATGTGGAGGCGATGGTCGCTGCGTGCGTGGCGTTGGGAGCGAGGATCACGCGAGATGGCGATGCCTATCTGATTGAGGGGGTCGCTGGTGCTCCTAACGCGCCTGAGAGGGTCATTAATGCGGGCAATTCAGGACAGGTGCTCCGGTTTGTAGGAGCAATGGCTGCATTGGCGCCGGGGACGACGGTGATTGGAGGTGATGAGTCGGTCTGCACGCAGAGGGCTGCGCAACCGTTGCTTGATGGATTGAATCAGTTGGGAGCGACGGCGGTTTCGACACGTGGAAATGGATTAGCTCCGATCGCAATTCAGGGAATGATTGAGCCGGGGAGGGCTCGTTTGTGTGGTGCCGATTCGCAGCCGGTGTCGGCGCTGTTGATGGCGGCTTGTCTGTTGGATGGGGTGACGGAGTTGGAGGTGGATGAGCCGGGAGAGAAGCCGTGGATTGGGGTGACGTTGGAGTGGCTTGAGCGTTTGGGTCATGTGGTGACGCACTCGGATTATTCGCACTATCGGATTGAGGGGCGGGGAGCTCACGACGGATTCAATTATGTTGTGCCGGGCGATTGGAGCTCGGCCGCCTATCCGTTGGTGGCGGCTGCGATTACAGGGTCGGAGGTGGAGGTGACCAATCTCAATCCAGATGACACCCAAGGAGATAAAGGGGCGCTTGAGATGAGTGGAGGCGACATCGACGTCAATCCGATCATCGATGCGTTGCCGATTTTGGCGGTGCGGGGTTGTTACGGGGAGCACGAAGTACGACTCTATAATGGAGCGATTGCGCGGCGCAAAGAGTGCGATCGGATTGGGGTGATTTGTGCGGAGCTGCGGAAGATGGGGGCCGATATTGAAGAGCGAGAAGATGGGCTGGTGGTTCGGCCTGCCCAATTGCGCGGAGCTGTGGTGGAGAGTCATGGCGATCACAGGATCGCGATGTCGCTTGCAGTGGCAGCGCTCGGTGCGACGGGGGAGACGACGGTGCACGACACCGCCTGTGTGAAGAAGAGTTATCCAGGATTTGTTCAGTCGATGCAATCGATAGGAGCTGAGTTATGCGAAGTGTGATTTTGTGTGGTTTCAAGGGAAGTGGGAAGTCAACGTTTGGCAGCGAGCTGGCACGGGAGTGGGACTGGCCGTTTGTCGACACCGATGCTTTGTTGCCAGTTGATCCACGCGAGTTATGGTTACGGGAGGGCGAGGAGAGCTTTCGGGAGCAGGAGCGGGAGGTGGTGGGCACCCTCGACTTGCATGAACCGACGGTGGTGGCGACGGGGGGAGCGACGTTGATGGATGAGGATAACCTCCGCCATCTCGCTAAACAGGGGAAGATTGTCCATCTGGTGGCCGATCCGGAGTTGATTTGGGAGCGGATTCGGAAAGGGGGGTTGCCGCCGTTTCTGGTAGGGACCGATCCCTATCGGGCCTTCTTGAAGATGTATGAGGAGCGGACGAAACATTATCGGACCATCGCCGAGGAGACGTGGGAGATGCCTGATGCCAAGTAATGCGTTTGGTCAGATTTTTCGAGTGACTACGTTTGGTGAGTCGCACGGGCCAGCGATTGGTGCAGTGATCGATGGATGTCCTGCAGGGATCGGGGTGACGGCAGAAGAGATCGAGGGGGCGCTCGTTCGGCGGGCGACGGGGCAGGGGCCCTACACGTCGGCCCGTAAGGAGCCTGATCGGGTGGAGATTCTCTCAGGAGTGTTTGAGGGGAAGACGACGGGCGCTCCGGTCACCCTGTTGATTCGCAATCGGGATGCCGATTCGAGCAAGTATGAACCGATCAAGCATCTGAAGCGGCCAGGGCACGCCAACGTCACCTACTTGGCGAAATATGGCACGTTTGACTATCGGGGCGGCGGGCGCTCATCGGCGCGTGAGACGGCGGCGAGGGTGGCAGCGGGTGTGATTGCGCAGAAGGTGCTTGATGAGCATGGCGTGACGGTTGAAGCACGAATGGTAGAGGTGGGGGGGAGAGAGAGAACTTTGAAGAGGTGATTGCAGCGGCGAAAGCCGACGGCGACTCGGTAGGTGGAGTGATTGAGTTCACTGCAAAGGGAGTGCCGGCAGGGCTGGGCGATCCAATCTACGAAAAACTGGAAGCGAGACTCGCCTACGCGATGCTCTCGATCCCGTCCACGAAGGGGTTTGAGATGGGAAACGGGTTTGAGGCGGCCCGTTTGCGAGGCTCGGAGAACAACGATCTCTATCCGCTCGAGACCAATCGGGCGGGTGGTGTTTTGGGGGGGATTTCGAATGGAGAGCTGCTTGTGGGACGGGTCGCCTTCAAACCGCCGTCGAGCATTGCCAAGCCGCAGCAGACGGAAGACCTGGAGGGGCGCGCAGCGGTGTTCGAATTACCAGAGGGTTCGCGTCACGATCCGTGCACTGCGGTGCGCGCCGTTCCAATCGTTGAGGCGATGGTTGCGCTGGTGTTGGCCGATCGAATGTTGGCTGCCCGTTGCGACAAAGTTGAAGGAGTCGGTATAGTCCGCAAAAATGAATGAAATGATGATCATTGCTGGGCCGTGTGCCGTGGAGTCTCGTGAGCAGATGCACTCAATCGCTGCATCGGTGTCGGCCAGTGGCGCCAATGTGCTGCGTGGGGGCGCCTTTAAGCCCCGCACTTCCCCGTATTCTTTTCAGGGGTTGGGAGAGAAGGGGCTCGAGTTTTTGGCCGAAGCTGGCGAGGCGTTTGGGCTGCAGACGATTTCCGAGGTGATGGATGCCGAGTCGATCCCTCTGGTCAGCTCCTACATCGATATCTTGCAAGTAGGCTCGCGCAACATGCAGAACTTTAGTCTTCTTAAGCAGTTGGGCAAGCAGGATAAGCCGGTCTTTCTTAAGCGGGGCCATTCGGCCACCTACAAGGAGTTTGTCGGGGCTGCTGAGTATATTTTAGCGGGAGGGAGAGCAGGGGTGATCCTGTGCGAGCGGGGGATCCGGACGTTTGAGAGCTACACCCGCAATAGCCTCGATTTGGCTGCCGTTCCAGCCCTCAAGGAGATGTGTGATTTGAGGGTGGTGGTCGATCCCAGCCACGGGACCGGCAGGAGGAGCTTGGTCGCTCCAATGGCCCGGGCCGCAATTGCCGCCGGTGCAGACGGCTTGATGATTGAGGTGCACCCCAATCCTTCAGAAGCGGTATCTGATGGGCACCAAACTCTGAATCCTATTGAGTTTGAGGCGCTTATGAGATCTATCGAACCCATTGCAGAAGCCATGAATGTTAAGGCTGCATTAATCTAAGCCTTAGTCGTTTATGATTGATATAAACGCTCTTTTCTTATATAATTTAGTTATAAGAGAGGGGTATTTAATAGCATGGCTAATCAAGAACCTGTTCAACCCAACAAGATTCATTTTCACCTGACCGGCTTTCAGACGGGGCACGGCAAGGTGGCATTTGGTACGTCGCTTGCGAGTGAGATCTATGCTGAGATGCGCAACATCATGCAGAGCTTTCAGAAGAGCATGAAGGGGGGGGTGGAGATCGCTAAGAAACTCAAACTCGTTGATGAGAAGGTGCAGGAGCTGATGACTGAGGTGCAAGCACTCGGAACTGTTCCGATGAAGCCTAGTCAGGTCGTTGCCTGGATGTCGAAGTTTAATGAGACGAATGCGGCCACGAAAGTGGCGATTGAAGCGTTGGGCAACCCGCAGTGGATCAGCATGCTCGACTCATCGCTATCTAAGGTGACGAAACTGGTGAAGTCGACCAACTTTCTGCAGGCGATCCAGAACGCGGTCAAACAGCTCGCCTACATGGAACAGGTATGCAAGAACATATCGGATAATCCTGGGTATGGGACCGGTCCCAACGCCGCAACTTTTTTCCAGGCCTACAAAGCGTTCAGCGCTGACGTTGGGGCCATCAAAACATTGGGAGAGCATCTCACCAGTTTGGGAAACGCGTTCCACGACCCGTTTTTTGTCAAGATTGGCAAGGCTCTCGGTGAGTTGCAGAAGTCCCTGCAAAGCATTGTCGACAATATCGGCGGCGGTAATACGGGGGACGGCTCTTTCAACTCTTGGTATAGTCAGTGGGTCAAAGACACGCAAAACGACGATACAAAGGGTGTAAAGCAGACTCTTGCGTTCATGCAGAGCTGGTGGAATGTGCAAACGACTGACAGTTGGCTTTGGTTTAGGCGGCTTGGGCAGAAGATGGCCTTAGATACAGCGCAGGCCACTGCCATCCTTAAGACCCCACTTCCTCCCAACTTCATCGTCAAAATCATCAACGCGATCGAAACGAGGAGCGTTAAGGGGATCACCTGGCTTGACTTTCCTGTGCTGGACAACCAGTACAAACAGGCGATTTCAGGCATACAGGGGATGGATCAGATCGGCACGCAGTTCTCGAAGGCATCGATCACCACCCTCAACTCCTTAATGACCGGTATGGCCGCCATGATCAAGAGCTTCAACAAAGCGATGATGCAGTCACAGCGTAGCGTCGACCTCTCCATCACAGACATCAATAAGCGTAAGTAACGCTCGTTGGGATTAATTCTGCGTATTCACCTCTTTATGTCCGCCTCATGATCCCCTAACGTCCAGTTTGGTGCCAGGCACCAAACTGGACGTTAGGAAACAAAGGGCGCGCAAAATTGAGTGCAATAAGGGGTTGGAAAGGGGGGCTAAGGGCTAATAAGCGTAGCTAGTGGCTTGTTTGTCCCGCATGACAGTGATGCGGATCTTGCCCGGATAGGTGAGGCTCTTTTCAATTTCTTGTGCAAGATGGCGGGCGAGGGTGATTGCGCCGTTGTCGTCAACTTCAGAGGGTTGGACGATGACGCGTAGTTCACGCCCTGCTTGGAGGGCGTAGGCCCTCTCCACTCCTGGGCATTCTAGAGCGAGTTGCTCGAGCTTCTGTATCCGTTGCAGGTAGCTATCAATCGCCTCGATGCGCGCTCCGGGACGGCTGGCAGAGAGGGCATCGGCTGCGCTGCAAAGACTCCCTTCAACGGTGGTCGGTTCGATTTCTTGGTGGTGGCAGGCGATCCCATTGGCTACAGCGTCACTCTCGGAGCTTCGACGGGCCAGGTCGGCGCCAGCAAGGGCATGTGTTTTTCCTCTCTCGTGCGTGACCGCCTTTCCAATGTCATGGAGGAGGCCGATGCGACGGCCGAGCGCCTCGTCGAGACCAAGCTCGGCGCACATCATGCCAAGGAGGGCGGAGACCTCGAGTGAGTGCTCAAGGACGTTCTGTCCGTAGCTGAAACGGAAGTTGAGGAGGCCGAGGTGGCGAATCAATTCGTTGTTTAGACCGTGCACTCCCGCTCTTAGCGCCGCCCGGTCTCCAGCGGTCTGCACCTCGTCGTCTACTCCCTCTTGGGCTCGCTTCACTGCCTCTTCAATGCGAGTGGGGTGGATCCGGCCGTCGACCACGAGATCGGTGAGCGCCTGCTTGGCGATATGTTTGCGAATGGGATCCATTCCGGAGAGGACCACCGCCGAGGGGGTGTCGTCGATCAGGATGTTAACGCCAGTGAGGGCCTCGAACAGCCGGATGTTCCGCCCTTCGCGGCCGATGATCCGCCCCTTCATCTCATCGGAAGGGAGGGGGACTGTGGTGACCGTGGCCTCAGAGACGCAGGAGACGGCCAGCCGGTTGATGGCGGTGGCGAGGATGCGGGCAGCTTGCTCGTTGGCTTGCGCCGCGGCCTCTGCAATCCGTTGCTCAATCTGGCGGGCCTGCTCCACGTCAACCTGCTGCATGAGCTTTTGGCGCGCCTCTTCTGGAGAGAGGTCGGCAATGCGAGCGAGCTCCACTTCACGGTTGCCAATCGCCCGCTCTCGCTTTTTCAGTGCACTGGTCTGTTCAGAGAGCCTATTCTCGGCTGCCGCCAGCCGTTCGGCGGCGATGGCTAGTTCCCGCTCCTGCCGGTGGCGCGCCTCATTCAGCTCTTGCTGCAGTTTGAGCGCCTCGAGCTCTGTCTTGTAGCGGAGCGCCTCTGCTTCCTGGTCGGCTTGGCTGACAAGTGCATCCGCCACCTTTTGTCCTTTGTTCTTGGACAATGCGACCGCCAACCAGAGGCTGATTCCGCCAATCACTAGCAATAAAATTAACATAGCTGTACATATCGCAAATTATGAACATGCTTGCAATATTTCTCGCCGAGTTGCTCGGCACCATGATTCTGGTTCTTCTCGGCGATGGCGCTGTAGCCAACGTGCTCCTCAAGAAATCGAAGGGGGAGGCGGGAGGATGGATCATCATCAGCGCCGGTTGGGGCTTTGCGGTCGCCATCGGCGTCTACGCGGCTGGTTGGGTGACAGGCGGTCATATCAACCCTGCGGTCACTCTTGCGATGGCGGTAGTCGGTCGGACGCCCTGGTCAGCTGTCCCATTCTATATGATGGGACAGTTTGCTGGCGCGTTTATTGGCGCAACTCTCGTTTGGGTTACTTATATGCCTCACTGGTCACTCACCACTGACGGGCCGTCGAAGCTGATGTGCTTCTGTACGAAGCCGCAGGTGCGCAACGACGCCTCAAACTTCCTCACAGAGGTGATTGCAACGGCTGTTCTTCTGTTAGGCGTGCTGGCGATCTTCTCGCCCGTCACCGACATTGGGTGGGGGATGGCTCCCTATGCGACCGGTATTTTAGTTTTCGCTATCGGTCTCTCGCTTGGTGGCCCCACCGGCTATGCGATCAACCCGGCCCGTGACCTGGCACCCCGATTGGTCCACGCCATTCTCCCTATCCCCAACAAGGGACCAACCGAGTGGAGCTACGCCTATATTCCGATCCTAGGTCCCTTTGTTGGGGGCGTGCTTGGTGCGTTGCTCTACCAAGTGCTAATTCCATAGCCGAGAAAAGTGGGATTGGTGTAGGATCTGCAGCCAATGCGTAGATCTATTTGTTACTCCGATCCTCAGGTTGTTCCCGCAGGTGCGACCGGCACCTGTAAGTTTCTCTTTCAGACGTCCACCGCTTTGCCGAAAGGGGCGTTGCTTAAATTTGACCTGCAGAGTCCTGGTCGTGAGATCGACTGGGGGACGCCGGGCGTTAGTCTCCGTGCGGCGAGCAATGTGATTTGGGCCTATGGCCCTGACGAGAAGCCGCTGGCTCCAACCGAAGTTGAGACTCCAGACTCGATCACCCCGCAATATGAGTTCACGCTGGACGCTGACATCAAGATAGGTGAGCACTTTACCATTGTGGTGGGTGCACCGCCAAAGAAGATGGGCACATCGGATGAGACGGATGGAACTAGATTCCAGACGATGGTGCAACGGCGACGCGAATTTCTCCTCTACGTGGATTCTAAGGGAAAAGGGAACTATGGAGAACCGGAGGTATTTCACCTCGACATCCGTGGGAGTCGGCTGGATCGAATCCGTATCCTCACCCCCTCACTAACCGTCCGCAACAAGCGATTTGATATCACCATCCGCTTCGAGGATCAGTTTGGCAATTTGACAGCTGATGCCCCCGAGGACACGCTGATTGATCTCAGCTACGAAAATCTTAGAGAGAACCTCAACTGGAAGCTCTTTGTTCCCGAAACAGGGTTTGTCACTCTCCCTAATCTCTACTTTAATGAGGCGGGTGTCTACCGGATTCAACTGCTGAATACCAGCACCAATGAGAAGTTTCTCTCCGCCCCGATCAAGTGTTTCGCCGATGGGACCGATCGGATTTTTTGGGGACTGCTTCACGGCGAGTCAGAGAAGGTGGATTCGGGCGAGAATGTCGAGAGCTGTTTCCGCTACTTCCGCGACGAATGCCATCTCAACTTTTTCGGAACGTCAAATCCGGACGGCGCCGAGGAGACTCCGAACGAGGTGTGGAAGATTGTTCAGCAGAATGTCACCAGCTTCAACGAAGAGGATCGGTTTGTCTCCCTGCTTGGATTCCAGTGGGCGGGCGAGGCCCCTCGCGAGGGATCCCGTCTGATGGTATGGAGCAAGGATGCCAAGCCGCTCCTCCGCCAAAAAGAGCTAAAAGCCAACTCTCTCGAAAAGATTTATCGGACGGTTCCCTCTGGGGAGCTCATCTCAATCCCTAAGTTCACCATGGGCAACGGGGTTGGCTTCGACTTTGACGAACACCATCCTGAGTTTGAGCGGGTTGTTGAGATCTACAACGCCTGGGGCTCCTCCGAGTCGACTGGAAAAGAGGGAAATCCCCGCCCAATCGCCGGTTCTGCGAAGGGTAAGGGAATCAAAGAGTTTCCAGAAGGGTCGGTCATCAATGCGCTCCGCCATGGCTGCCGTTTCGGTTTTGTTGCTGGCGGGCTAGATGATCGCGCCATCTACGACTCTTTGGTTGATGGAGATCAGACCCAGTACAGCCCTGGCCTCACGGCGATTGTCACCGCCAAGCACTCGCGGGAGGCGATCTTTAAGGCACTCCACGACCGTTCCTGCTACGCCACTACGGGCGCTCGGATCATCGTTGGGTTCGGCCTAGCAGGAGCGCCGATGGGCGCGGAAATGTCTACAGCCGACAAGCCCGGTCTCCGTGTCAATCGACATCTCACCGGCTATGTTGCAGGTACAGGACCGCTAGAAGCGGTCGAGCTGATTCGCAACGGCGAGGTGCTCGCCTCACTCGACTTCGGAGAGGACAACCTGCTCGATTTCACCTACGACGACATGGATCCCCTTGGGCAGGTTGCCATAGAGGGTCGCGGAAAAGACCCCGAAGAAGTGCGTAGCTTTGTCTTCTACTATCTCCGAGTGACCCAGAAAGACGAGCAGATGGCATGGAGCTCACCCATTTGGGTCGATCACACCTAGATGTTAGTCCATGTCGACGACATTCAGACCGACCTTTTAATTGATTCCGGTTCTGTTGCCCCCATTGCTGACGCGGTTTTGCAGTTGGAGGGGGCTCGAGCCGATGAACTCTCAGTCCAGTTTGCCGATCCAGCCACCTGTTCCAAGATCCACGATCTCTACTTCGATGACCCCTCCATCACCGATTGCATGTCGTTCCCTCTCGACCCAGAGGGGACCGAGTACCGACTTCTGGGTGACGTGATGGTTTGCCCGAAGGTGGCCATCGACTACTGTCGCGAGGAGGGGGGAGACCCCTATGAGGAAGCAACTCTCTACCTTGTCCATGGAATTCTTCACCTGCTTGGCTATAATGATATTGAAGAGACCGATCAGACGGCCATGCGCCAAGCTGAGGAGAGACACATGAACAACCTTCGCACCCACAACCTGCTGCTATCATGATCATTGCAGCCATAGTCTTTCTCGTTGGCGCCTTCTTTTTGCAAGTGACCAGCAGTGCCCTTCGTACCCTTGAAGACATGCGCTCACGTGAGCAGCTCGAGGCTTCGCCGTGGTTCCGGTACTACCGTTCGCTTGATAACCTCTTTTTTTCAGTCTCGTGCGCCAAGCATATCGTCCGCTTCGTCTTCTTGGTCACCGGCACTCTCGCTCTGATTCAATGGCCGTGGGCGTTAATTGTCCTCCTCTTTGTATCGCTCTTCTTCGCCGACTTCATCCCCCGAGCTCTTGGCACCCGCTTCCCCGAGCGAGCCGTTCGGGTGACGGCACCCGTGTCGGCCCTCTTTCTGGTCGTCTGTTTACCCATCACCTATCCGCTTCTACTTCTCACCGGCAAGTGGCTGGCGGCTGTTTATGTCGAAGAGATCGTTGGCCCTGTTGGACAGGTGAAGGAGAAGATCATGGAGATGATCGAGGAGGCGCAGGTGGTGACCGAGGCCGACGTGAATGAGAAAGAACTCCTTGAAGGGGTGGCCAGCTTCCGCGACCGGATTGTTCGTGAGGTGATGATTCCCCGCGTCGACGTCGTTGCTCTTCCTCACACTGCGACCATCGAAGAGGCTGTCGCCCTCTTTGACGAAGAGCGTTACAGCAGAATTCCGGTCTATCGCGACACCGTCGACTCGATCACCGGCCTCCTCCTCTACAAAGAGGTGATGCGCGCCTATCTAGAGAACAACGACCGCACCCAGTCGGTCGAACCTCTCATCATTCCGGTTCTCTACGTTCCCGAAACCTCCCGCCTCTCTAGCCTCCTCCAGGAGTTCCGCACCAAGCAGAGCCATTTTGCTGTCGTCGTCGACGAATATGGAGGGACGGAGGGGATTGTCACTATGGAAGACTGCCTTGAAGAACTCGTTGGTGAGATCGAAGATGAGACCGACGAAGAGGAGCCCGAGCTCTACAAAGCCGATCCCACCGGCGGTTGGATTTTAGACGCCCGCATGTCCATCCATGACATTGAAGAGCAGTTTGGAATCGAAATTCCTCAGGAAGGGGAGTACGACACGATAGGTGGCTATGCTTTTCACCGGGCAGGAGAGATCCCCACCAAAGGTCTACAGATCCACGGCGACACTTTCGATCTAGAAATTCTAGAGGTGACCACCCGACACGTCGTCTCGGTCCGCCTTACTCGTCCTTGAGCTTGCTGTAGCATCCCATATCAATGATCTTAAGATTGCCCTCTGTGTCGATCATGGAGTCGTGCGCGCCAAGAAACGAGGGGCAGATGCCTTGCTTCCGCATGTGGTCTAGCGCGTCGTTGGCCTGGGAAATGCAGTTTACCGGTATGCTTTTTTTGTCCGTCATTATCGATCCATCCACATACTCCATCACCAGGTAGTTTGCGTAGAGACTGATCGTTCCGTATTGTTCCGCAACCTTGCTGACGCAGTGGTAGTGTGTGACAACGTTGAGGTGATCAACAGCCAGGCCAATTTCGAATTCGTGTGCTGCATCCAGGAACTTGCGCCGCTCGAGCGTGAATCCTTGATGGCGTAGAGATTGTCGTTCGCCTTGCAGCTCCACAAGCCTACCTCGCCAAGAGTCCCTTTGCCGAGCTTTTCTTTGAAATTGAACGATTCTTTCAGATATTTGTCAGGATTGAGAAAGGTCTGCAGCCCTTCGCCGTAGTCTATTGCTCGCCCGGCAGCCTTTGCCTGTTCATACCACTGCCGGTTGAGTTCGGCATCTAGAACTTCCCCGCGATTTTTAATTGGGGGGAGAGTGGTGTTATCCCATTGGAGACCAAACTTCTCGTGCGCCAATGCAAGCAGTGCGGTCTCCCACGTATCAGCAGTGAACCTAACCTCTTCCATGAGTTGAGCGGGGTCTTAGGAGGATTTGGTTTTGGGAAGGCCGGTGACGCGCTTGTTCTCGCCATCTTTCCAGCGGCCTAGCTTGCGAAGAACGTCAATGCGTTCGAATCGCTTCAGGACGTTCCGCTTCTGCTGGCCACGTCCACCTTTTCCATAGCTCTGATGTCTGCTCATTACTTCACCTTCGAAATGAAACACTTAAGGGTCGAGTCGGCCACGTTGGCGTGCTCTTTGAATCCCTTAGGTAGGTTGTCTTTTTTGGGGCCGGTCTTGGGTCCTTCACGACGGGGACGTCGGGGGGACTTATTGCGGCGCTCTTCTTGCTTTCCAACACGTGTCATAGGAAACACTCCAGGTTTATAAGGATGTAAGTCTAGCAATGAGGGGATTTTAGGACAAGGACGAACCTGTTCCGCTAAAGACAGGTGAAAATATTTAGAGGGATAGGTTCGATGTGTTGGGTTCTGGGGGAAGTTCGGGTTCTTGGTCGTTGCCGTGATGGACGACGCCGCAGGAAATAATAAACTTAACGGCCTCCTCAACCTTCATGTCGACGAAGATGCACTCTTCACGGGGGACCATGATGAGGTAGCCAGAGGTGGGATTGGGGGTGGTGGGGACGAAGACGGAGAGGAGGTCGGCCTTGGCGCTCGCCTTGCACTTAGGGGGCGCATCGCCCGAGACGAGCCCTAAGCTGTAGGTGCCGTGAAGGGGAAAGGGGACCATTACAACCGTTTTGAACGACTTGGCGCGGTCGCTGAAAATTGTTTTAATGATCTCCTGAGAGGTGCGGTAGACTCTGTTAACGAAGGGAATCCGGTGGAGAATGTAGTCGCCAAAGCGGATCAACCATTTGAAGAAGAACCAGCGGGTGATCATCCCGAGGAGGATGCAGACGCCAACAAGCATGAACAGAACAATCACCTGACTCACAATGTGAATCACATTCTCCATCCCCGGCCTGTCGTAGAGGGGAGCTGCCCAGTTGACGTGCTTGAGCATCCATTCGACCATCCCGATGAAGGGTTTGGTGAGAATATTGACCAAGAAGATGACGATCATCACGGTCAACACTAGTGGGAGGAGGATCACTAGGCCTGTGACAAAATATTTACGCAACACTGTCTCCTACAATGGACCATGTGGCTTCGCGGCGGATGAGGTCAACTTCTTTGAGCATGACGGTGATTTTTTCGCCGCAGCGGAAGCTTTGTCCATTTTTGTCGCCAACAAGACGGGCCTGTTTCTGGTCAAATCGGTAGTAGTCGTTGCCGAGCTCAGAGATGTGGAGGAACCCCTCGAGCATCAGGTCGGTCACCTCGAAGGTGATGCCGGCTGGCTTAACGGAGGCGACGACAGCTTCATATTGCCGGAATCCGTCTTCCTTTTTGTGTGCATCGAGCAGACGGAGTTTTTTTAGACGAAGAACATCGCCCTCGGCACGTCCAGAAATTCGTTCTTGTTCGGAGCAGCGGTGGGCGATTTTGGTGATCTCGTCCTCTTCGATGGGGTCGCCGAAGAGGACGCGGTGCACAATGGTATCAGCGAAGCGTCTAATGGGACTTGTGAAGTGGCAGTAATGTTCGAGGGAGAGGCCGTAGTGGCCAATGTTCTCGGCTGAGTAGGCGGCCATCTTCATGCTTCTGATGAAGGCGACAGCTAGCTGCGCTCCGTAGGGGGTCTTGTTGGCCTTGTCGAAGAGGGCTTGAAGGTCTGCTGGCGTTGGCTTTCCTGGGAGTTTGAATCCAAAGGCGTCTGCCAACTGGTAGAAGCCGGAAAGGTCGTTGTCGCTCGGGCTGTCATGAATCCGGTAGGTGAGTCCTCGCCCAAGTTTGGTCAGATGCGTGGCGACCGTCTCGTTGGCCTTAAGCATAAACTCTTCGACCAGCTGGTGGGTGATGTCGTATTCGACCACATGATTGCCCGTCGGCACGCCGTTCTCATCGATAGCTAGGACTACCTCGGGAAGGGCAAACTCAATGCTCCCTCGCGTCCGTCGCTGCCCTTTAAGTAGGAGGCACAGCTTCACCATCTCTTGCAGGAGCTCAGAGTGTGGACTTGCTAGCTTACCATCAAGCACCTCTTTCGCCTCTTCATAGGAGAACCGCTTGTCGCTCCGGATCACTGAGCGGCCAATCTTGTAGTTGACCATCTCACCCATCTCGTTGAACTCCATGTGGACGGAGGCGGCGAGTCGATCGACGTCGGGCTTGAGGCTGCACAGGTTGTCGGAGAGGCTGGAGGGGAGCATGGGGATGCAGACTCCGGGGAAGTAGGTAGAGTTGCAGCGCATCGTTGCTGAGCTGTCGAGGGCGCTTCTTGGTTGCACGTAGTGGGAAACATCGGCGATATGAACGGTGAGGTGGTGGTGTCCCTTCTTGTCTTTGCTGAGGGAGAGGGCGTCGTCGAAGTCTTTTGCGGTGCTGGGGTCAATGGTGATCGTCACAATGTCGCGGCAATCTTCCCGTCCTTTGTGATCTTTCGCAGTCACCTCGGTCCCAATCGCCCGCGCTTCATCGAGAGCGGCTGATGGAAAGTCGCGGGTGATCTCATACTCTTCGCATGCAGCCTCAACGTCGATGCTCGGGTCAGAAATGTGGCCAAACAGTTTGGTGAGGCGACCTGAGGGGGGCTCCCAGTTGTCCACCTTGATGAGGATCCGATCGCCCACCTGCAGCTTCTGATCGCTCTCCACTTCGACAAGCGAGTCTGGACCTAGAATGGGGGCGAGCATTTGGGTGCCCCGTTCAGTACTGATGACGGTCCCCGCTAATTTGGTGCGGCCCCGCTTGATCACTCGGAGCACTTGTCCTTCAGGACCTTTCCCTTCTCGCCCACCGCCGGTCACCTGCGCCTCGACCGTATCTCCATCCACTGCACCGCCGATTCGCGGTCGGGGGACGAAGAGGTCTTCTCCCTCCCGTTCAACGAATCCAAAACCGCGTGGGTGGACGTGAATCACCCCTTCAAAGATCTGGGCAAAGGACTCTTCCGCTTCTTTCGCGCGATAGAGGCGTCCCTTTTTTTCAACCAGCTCACCCTCTCTGATCAGCTGTTTCAACGCCTTTTTTGCCATCGGAAAATGTTCTTCAACCACCTGGAGGCGGTCGAGCAGTTCACCCTGTTTCATGGGGCGGTAGCTTCGTCCTTCGACGAACTGGAGGATCACTTGGGAGTACGAATCGATTTTCTTTTTCATCTCGGCAAATCATACCACAACTCACCCCAGGAACGCTACCACCCAGATTGCTTCCCAATGGCGTCAACTTAAGGGATGGTAGCTGATGCGGCACGGGTCTGGCCTGATTCAATGACCCTACGTGTTTTGCTTAAGTTGACGCCATTGGAGGTAAACTGGGTGTATCCAGGAAATTCTTGTTGCAATCTTTAAGGCGCTCAGCAAAAATTTTGCTAAACGGGACAGACACGTCCTGCAAAGGAGAAAATCCAATGGCAATTTCAAACGTCCTATCGTACGCCAGAGTGGTCACTCACGCCCCTTATGTTTTAGTGCCTGGCGGTTTGGCGCTACATCTGCTCGGAAAACGGTACCCGCCGGAACCCATCGCAGTTGTGCGAAATTATCAGGTGCCGCCTGAGCGTAAGGAAGGGAATATTCAAAAGGGGAACAAGTGGACGGCTCCTGAGAACCATGAGCTCGACAAATATGATCCACCTAACTATTGGGTCATTGCTGGAAAGGGTATGCAGCGACTCGCGGCCGGGCTGTTCCTGATAAAGACGGCACTAGACAACTCCAACATCCTGATCCGCAGCGCGGCAGCGGTAGGTACCTTAGCCGTCGTTGGTGTCAGTGTTGCAGAACCTAAGCTTGATCAGTGGACCGACAATAAAGAGTACCGCGAGATGGCGCGAATGGCAGTTGACATGCTTGTCGCTGGAGTCAATTGCAGTAACATCTGGGTCTCAGGTTACGTAGACTTTGTTGCGGGCGGTCTGACCCAGCAGGCTTGGGTAGGTAGCTCAATGGGGGTGACACTAGCCTTGACGTTATTCGCCCCTTGGAAGAAGTAGTCTAATTCATGGAGGAGTGGTAGACTGGTTTGATGTATACAGTTGGTCTACCGCTTCTTCTTGTCAGCGCAGCTCCTCTGGGGTCGGCGCTGGAGGGGTATGGCGTCCGTTCCAAGACAGAGTGGGCGAAGACGTGGGGACAGCGGGTTCAGTATGTGTCGTCGGTCGCCCTGGTTGTGCTGGGGACGACGGCTGCAGTGTGGGCTGGGAATCCGACATGGACTGCGGTCGGAGCTGGTCTCACCACCATCTTTGTCGCCATTCCCGTGATAAAGATCTGGAAGTGGGATTCACACTTTGATGGACCTATTAGTGTCCTTCTGAAATTAAGTAGCGTGGCGGTATTGACGGTCGCCTCCTATTCAACGACCCCCTTAGTATTCACGCTAGCCGCGTGTCATCTCTTGCCCCTTATACTGGATCCCTCTAACATCGCCCCATTATGAACCGTTACGACCACAAAAAAATTGAGCAGAAGTGGCAGGAACGATGGGCTGAAGAGGGGGCGTTTAAGACCTCCGACGACGCATCGAAGCCTAATTACTACGTCCTCGACATGTTTCCCTATCCATCGGGAGCGGGGCTGCATGTGGGGCATCCGGTGGGCTACACGGCAACTGATATTGTCGCTCGCTACAAGCGGGCGAAGGGATTCAATGTTCTCCATCCAATGGGGTGGGATGCATTTGGGCTCCCTGCAGAGCAGTATGCGGTGCGAACCGGTCAACACCCAGCGCTTACCACTAAAGAGAACATTGCAACGTATAAGCGGCAGCTGAGCGCGCTCGGCCTCTCTTATGATTGGGATCGGGAAGTGAATACGACCGATCCAAAGTTCTACAAGTGGACGCAGTGGATCTTCACTGAGCTTGTGAAGGCCGGTTTGGCCTACGAGGCGGAAGTGGAGGTGAACTACTGCCCCGCTTTGGGGACGGTGCTCGCTAACGAAGAGGTGGAAGGGGGGCGATCGCTCATTGGCGATCACCCGGTTGAAAAGCGACCGATCAGACAGTGGATGTTGCGGATTACGAAGTATGCAGATCGGTTGCTGGATGATTTGGAAGGGCTTGATTGGCCCGAACACATCAAACGGTCGCAACGGAACTGGATTGGTCGGAGTGTGGGCGTTCAGGTGGAGTTTCAGGATGAGACGACGGGGGAGGAGATTCACGTCTTCACCACTCGTGTCGATACGCTTCCTGGAGTTACTTTTGTTGTTCTCTCTCCAGAACATCCGCTCGTCGATCGCGTCGTCACAAAGGAACACCGGGGCAACGTCACCACCTACCAACGAGAGACGGCTAGCCGCTCTGATGTGGAGCGGATGGAGCACGCCAAGGACAAGACGGGCGTTTTCACGGGAGCTTACGCGATCAATCCTCTCAGTGGCGAGCGGGTGCCGATCTGGATTGCCGACTATGTGTTGATGAGTTATGGGACGGGCGCTGTGATGGGTGTGCCGGTTCATGACGAGCGTGATCAGGAGTTTGCTGAGAAGTTTGCGCTGCCTATTACCCCCGTGGAAGAGACGGGGGAGGAGGTTATCGAAAAAATCACCGTCTCACTCGAAAAGCAAGGAAAGGGAAAGCGGACAATCAATTACAGGTTGCGCGACTGGCTCTTTTCCCGTCAGAGATATTGGGGAGAGCCTATTCCAATCTTGCACTTTGAAGATGGGAGCATGCGCACCCTTGATCTCGATGAATTGCCTCTTCTTCCTCCTGCTGTAGACGATTACAAACCGTCGGCTGACGGTTTGAGTCCACTCGCCAAGGTGAAAGAGTGGGTGGAGATCACTGATCCTAAAACGGGTAAGCGAGCGCGGCGAGAGACCAACACCATGCCGCAGTGGGCCGGATCCTCTTGGTACTACCTCCGCTACTGTGATCCGAAGAACGATGAGGCATTTGCTAGTGCTGAAAAACAGGCGGCGTTTGTCCCGGTTGACCTCTACATTGGCGGAGCTGAGCACGCCACTTTGCATCTCCTCTACGCACGCTTTTGGCACAAGGTGCTCTACGATCTTGGACATGTGAAGACGCTTGAGCCGTTTAAGAAACTCCACAATCAGGGGATGCTGATTGCCCGCTCGTTCCGCTATCCAAAGGGAGGATATGTTTCGCCAGAAGAGGCGATGCTTGAAGGGGAGACGTGGGTGCATCGCGACTCGGAAGAGCCGTTAGCTAGTCAGCTTGAGAAGATGTCGAAGTCGAAGCTCAATGTGGTTAATCCTGACGAGATCATCGGAGACTTTGGGGCCGACAGCCTCCGCCTCTATCTCATGTTCATGGGGCCGCTCGACAAAGAGAAGGTGTGGAATACCGATGGCGTCTCCGGTTGCCGCCGCTTCCTCAATCGCTTCTTCGAGCTCGCCACATCAGACAGGCTGACCGATGAGGTCTCTGAAGAGGCGCTTCGTCTGGGTCACCGCCTGGTTCGCGACGTCGCTCGCGACATCGAGAACCTCCACTTCAACACGGCCATCGCCAAGATGATGAGCTTCGTCAACGACTTCACCAAGTTGGCCGCCTACCCCCGCATGGTGGTCTCGATGGCGGTTCAGTGTCTCGCCCCCTTCGCCCCTCACATTGGCGAGGAGCTGTGGGAGCTGCTAGGACATAGCAACTCCCTGTTAACAGCTCCCTTCCCCGAACCCGATCCTCAATATCTTGTGGATGAGAGTGTTACCTACATCGTTCAGGTGAACGGTAAGCTCCGCGGCCGGTTTGATCTTCCTAAGGATCAGGATGAAACGACCATCGTCTCTCTCGCAAAAGAGGATGAGCGAATTTCGAAGCACCTGGAGGGGACGATTCGTAAGGTGATCTTCGTTCCTAATCGACTCTTAAACTTCGTAGTCTCCTAGGCTTCAGTCGACTGTATCCCGTTTCGTTTTATCAGACGTTCGATTCAAAAATAGTTTTATATCCTCATCGGTTGTGAATTACAATAGAGGTACGGGAGGAGACCAATATGAAAGATGTTCATGTGGGACGAGTACAAGAAGAACAGCACGATCAACTGCAACGTCTGATTCGAGATAAGGAGCTGGTGGATGATATTGCTCAGTTCTCAGAGGAGCAGGTGGCGTCGGCATTGATCTATCATCCGATGGAGCTGGTCCATTTGCCGCGCGAGCTGAAGCAGCGGATTTTAGAAGATGCCGATCTGATGGCCTATCTGTGGGAAGAGGGGTGTGCGGAGAACGCGATTCCCCGTCTCTGTTTGGGGGAGGCGGGCTTTGAGCTCAACCTCTCATGGTCTGAGTCTGATGATCACATGCTGCACGCTTTGGGGCGTCAGACAGCGATTACGAAACTGGACCTCTCGGGGTGCCAGAATATCACTGATGAGGGGCTCTATGAGTTAGCGGAGGACTCGCCAAACCTCACGCATCTTGATTTGCGTGACTGTGAGAATGTGACTCGAAAAGGTGTAAATGAACTGCGTGACCTCGGCCTAACGGTCGAATGGTGAAGGGAGGTGAGTATGGGGGAGGTATTAGACCAGGGCCAGGTGATTGCCGATACGATTCAAGGGGCTCTCTCATCGTTTCTCGATGAGAGCCTGACGATGGAGGCGCTCGATGAGGTGGCCCGAACGCTCGTGACTGTCGGGGGACAGGCGAGAGGAGTGATTGAGCAGTTGCCTGCGGGAAATTGGAAAATGCGCCTCTCGGAAGGCGTCGACCGTCTGATGGAGCTGGGTCCCATCATCAATGGGAAGGAGGAGCCTCTTAAAGACCTGGTTGATGAGGTGACCGATATAGGGACCGGTGAGTGGTCGCTCCACCTGCATCAGCAACTCGTGGGGGAGAAGCCCAACCTGGAGCTGATTGGACAGGTCGAAGCGATCATGGATATTCTCTAAACGTGCCTTTTTTTCTCCACATCGGTAGCGTCCCCAACAAAGAGGGGACTGATCGATGGGGAGAAAAATTGGCTTTTTGCTACTGATCGGAGCAACTCTGATCTTTGCAGCGGCGAACTCGATCATCGCAAAGCTTGGTTTGCTCGGCGCGCACCATCTGATCGATGGGCGGAACCCCATCTCATTTTGCAACGTCCTCTTCACAGCTAACCTAATGGCCGGCCTCACACTCCTTGGTATCCATTGGAAGAGTTGGAATCGAGAGACACTCAAGAGGGTGAGGGTGAGAGAGTGGGGGCTGATGCTCATCCTCGCTCTGCTCTCGGGAGTGATTGCGCCCACGCTATTTTTCTTAGGACTCATGCTCACCCAGGTGATCAACGTTGTCCTCATTTCAACCCTGGACATTCCCCTGGTTCTCATCTTCGGATGGCTAATGTTCAAGGAGCGCCCCTCGTGGGGGAGCGTGGTTGGAGCTCTTCTTGCCCTCGGAGGTGTTGCGCTCACCTTCATCCTTCACCAGCCGCCAGCCATGCCGATGGAGATGAAGATGACCATGATCAATCTCGGCACGGGGCCGGTCGCCCATTTCCTCGCCACTCTTCCTCGGGCGGGGGAGATCTGTGTAGGAATTGGCGTCCTCTTCACCATGTTCTCGATCGAGCTCACTCGTAAGTGGCTGGACGATGTTCCGTCGGGGATCTACAGTGTTTTCCGCATGGTGGTGGGTGCCACGATCTTCTTTATAGTGGTCCTCATCATGCTTGGATGGGTCCACTTCATCGACATCTTCTCTCCCTTCTTGTGGGAGTGGATGCTCCTCTATGGCGGCGTGGTGATTGGCCTTGGCCTCTACCTCTGGTACAGAGGGATCCAGCACGCCGAGTCGGCCGACCTGGCCATCTCCAACTCCATCACCCCCATCGCTGGAGCTTTCTTCGCCTACCTCATTCTCAGTGAGGTCCCTGAGCATGGTCAGCTGATTGGCGGAGCATTCATCGTCTTTGGAATCATCGTCGCCCTCGTCGTCAACCTGCGGCAGGAACGTAAACGGCGCCGCCACCCCTGCCCCAACTCCTTCTCAGGCCTCTAAACTGCGATCTGGGGCCTGGCCCCAAATCGCAGTTTAGGTGCCGCTGCCGTGGAGAGGTCTCCTGTGAATCGCGACGTAAGTGCC
This sequence comes from uncultured Verrucomicrobiae bacterium, assembly GCA_963739345.1. Classification (GTDB taxonomy): domain Bacteria; phylum Chlamydiota; class Chlamydiia; order Chlamydiales; family JAFEGQ01; genus CAVUAA01. The sequence continues at coordinate 529,798 of CAVUAA010000001.1, forward strand.
GATCGCGACGAAGGTTAGCAGGACCAAGATGATCTGCATGATGGGGAGAAAAAGAGCGCTTCTGGTTGCAATGACGCCGACGATGAGAACGGCGATAGCAGAGACGCCCATGTTGAAGAAGGTCATGACGGCGGACGCATTTGATTTGTCAGAAGCTTCGGAGGTGATGGAGGAGGAGATGGCGGCGTAGGTGATCGAAAGCCCTGGAAAGCCAAAAGCAATGGGCAAAAAGAGAGTCCACGTGTTGATGATGCCAAAAGCAAAGAAGAGAAGGGTGGCAGTGACAGCAGTTCCCATGATGGCCATTCCGGTCCAGACCAGGGGTCTTGGTGAGAAGCGAGCTGAGAGGAAGGCTGAGAGAAATGCTCCGACGACGGTTCCCATGCTTGGCACCAACCTCCACAGACCAAACTCATCGGCGCTAAGGCCGATCACCTCGATGCCGATGAAGGGAGCCTTGGTGGAGAAGACGTAGGAAATGCCAGAGGTTGCCCCTAGGATAATGCTCCCCAGCAGGACACTGGGAGCGGCGAACTGTTTCCAATACCCTTTAGCGAGATTAACGGGATGGAGAGACTGGGTAAATGGCTCGGGGCCGGTTTTGGGAAGGCGTGAGGCGAGAAAGAACATCCACCCGCAGTAAACGATGAGAAAGTAGAAGCAGTAGACCCAGCCAACGGTTTCTGTGAGGAATCCGCCAAGCACCATGGAAACGCCGGCCATTAAGGGGAAGGCTGCGGTGAGATAGGAGGTGGTGCGGTGCGCCTCCTTCCGATTCATCGTATCGCCGATCAGCGTGAAGGTGGAGACGAGACCAACCGCCATCCCCAATCCCATGACAAGTCTTCCCAAGTTGAGTAGCCAGAAGAGGGTAAGCACCTCAGATAGGATGCAGATGGCCGAGCCAATGATAGCCAAACTGCAACCGAGGTAGATGGTCCGTTTACGGCCGAAATAGTTGAGGAGGGGACCGTAGGGGAGTTGCCCAAAGGCGTAGCCGATAAGAAAGTAGGTGACGGTGTTCTGCGATTGCCCAATTGAAACCCGAAAATGTTCGGCAATAGCGGGAATGGCGGGCGTATAGAGGAGTGCTCCCACCGATGCAAACGAGATGAGAAACATGAGGGTGAGGAGATTTGGCTTTTCGTTGCTTCCCATTTCGTCACCCTAGCTATTATTTTGTGTTGTTGTACAGTGGCGTTTATGAAGAACTACGATGCAATTGTGATTGGGACGGGGCAGGCGGGGCCCAACCTCGCCTCTCGCCTCTCTGCTGCCGGAGAAAAAGTGGCCGTCGTCGAGCGGCACCGTTTTGGTGGCACGTGCGTCAACAACGGCTGCATCCCCACCAAGACGCTTGTCGCCAGCGCCTACGCCGCCTACATGGCGCGACAAGCAGGAGGGTTTGGGATTCAGATCACGGGCGAGATCACCACCGACATGAAAGCGGTCAAGGCTCGCAAGGACGCTTTGGTCGCCGACTCCAATGAGGGGGTCGAAAAAAGGATGACAGGACTCGACAACTGCACCGTCTACCGAGGCCATGCGCGGTTCGAGAGCCCCACCACGGTCCGTGTGGGGGATGAGCTGCTCGAGGCCAAAAAGATCTTCATCAATGTGGGCGCAAGAGCTTTTGTCCCGCCGATTCCGGGGATCGAAACGGTCGAGGTCCTCACCAACTCCACCATGATGGATATCGACACTCTTCCTGGGCACCTGATCATCATCGGTGGCGGCTACATCGGCCTCGAATTTGCCCAGATGTATCGCCGCTTCGGCTCGCGCGTTACAGTCCTTGCCCGCGGAGATCGGGTTCTCTCTCGTGACGACGAAGATGTCTCTGCTGGCATCTCCGAAATCCTCACTGGGGAAGGAGTCGAAATCCTCACGACGGCTTGCGACTTCACTGTTTCGCAATCGGGGGAGAGAATACAAGTGACCGTCGACTGCAAGAGGAAGGTGCGTACCATCGACGGCTCCCACCTCCTCGTCGCCACCGGCCGCGTTCCTAACACTCACGACCTTGGCCTCGATAAGGCGGGTGTCAAAACCAACAAAAGGGGATTCATCGACGTCGACGATCAGCTCCGCACCTCACAGACAGGCATCTGGGCCATGGGCGACTGCAACGGCCAGGGGACCTTCACCCACACCTCCTACAACGACTCAGAGATAGTCGCCGCCAATCTCCTCGACTTAAGTCCTCGCCGCGTCTCTGACCGTATTCCAGCCTTTGCCCTCTACACCGACCCACCGCTCGGACGGGTGGGCATGAGCGAAGCAGAGGTGCGTGCCTCCGGTCGCCCCGCTCTCATCGCCAAAATGCCGATGAGCCGGGTGGCCCGAGCGAAAGAGCGATCAGAGACGCGCGGCTTCATGAAGGTGCTAGTCGATGCTGAGACCAAGCAGATCCTCGGAGCCGCTCTCCTTGGCATCGGCTGCGACGAGATTATCCATGTCATTCTTGACGTGATGTACGCGCAGGCGCCATACACCGTTATTGAACGGGCCATGCACATTCATCCCACTGTTTCCGAGCTCCTCCCAACCCTCTTTGCCGAGCTCAAACCTCTAACTTAAGGAGAGTCTCATGGCCAACATCGAAGATAGCCCACGATGGGTCCGCATCTATAAAGAGAAGCAGCTCATCGCCGATTCGAAACGGGTGAAGCTCGATTACACACGCGGAGCCTACTGCTTCCCCATCGACGATATCAAAGTCGATCCCAAATCCATCAAGGGGTCCAACACCGTCCTCGAGCTTCCCGATCACTACTCCTTTGATTGGGAGGCGATGGATGCGTGGTTTGAAGAGGACGAACAGATCTTTGTCCACCCTCGCATGCCTAACCACCGGACCGACTGCGTCCAGAGTAGCCGCCACATCGAGGTGTTCATTGACGGGACCAAAGTGGCCGATACTCATCGCCCCACCCTCCTCTTTGAAACAGGTCTACCCACTCGCCACTATATCCCTCAGCACGACTGCCGCCTCGACCTGCTCGAGTCCTCCAACACCCTCTCCCGCTGCCCCTACAAGGGGGAGGCTCACTACTACTCAATCAATGTGAACAACACCCTCCACAAAGACCTCATCTGGTACTACCGCTTTCCCCTCCATGAGGCAGCCGGCGTCCGCGACCTCCTCTGCTTCTTCAACGAGAAGGTGGACATCCATGAGGACGGAAAACTCCTCCCCCGTCCCGAGACCCCTTGGTCATAAAGATTGAATAAAATCTTCAGTATCTGACAAGCTTGTTTTCGCAAGAACGCGAGGTCAAGGCACATGGAAAGCGTCTCATCAGAGGAAGTGAGGGAGTTCAAGGTTCCCCGCCTATCGTTGGAGAAGAGAAGCCTCGATTCGCTCGTTAAAGTTCTCTCGGCAAGAGGGCAGACGACAGCTAGAAACTCGACCCGATCGATTAGCCCACTCAAACGGGGTTCACCCCACACTCCGGGCACTCCAAAGTCAACATTCGAGGCGATCGAAAAAGCGATTCCAGAGTTTCTCGAAAACCGGGGCACTCCGTGGCTTGTGAAAAGCATTCTCGAGCGGCTGAAGACCGCGATTAATGAGGATCAGGGGCAGGAAACATACGACCAGCTGGCCACCGCGCTTGGACGAGAGCTCTGTATCATCGATAGTGGCGGTGCTCTCGCCTTCACTGCAAAAGATGAGGAGGACGACCTGTTCACCGTGATTGCCACGTGCGACCGGATCCGACTGGACCACATCGAATGGACCCTACCCGAACTCAAGAAGCTGACCCGGCGGACGAAATCAAAGGTGCGCAGCGCTCGTGCTAAGAAGGTGGATGGCTGGAAAACGATCACGTTCCTCGATGACACCTATTGGGTGGAGAAGGAGCAGATGAAAAAGCTGTGCAATCATTTGGACTTGTTCCCCCCCGAGGAGAGTCTGGTGATCGCTCCGACCAAAAAGTGGGGAGTCTTCGAGATCAACTGTGACGGAGAGAAAAGCACAAAGGGACTCTCCCTCCATTGTGATCTTCCTGGCATTGTTCAGGAGTGGTGGGAAGGCTTGAGTGATGGGTATTGCAACAAACACATTCCTCTCACCAAATCGCTCTGCGACGCAATCGGGGAAGTTAGAGAGCTGCTCAGAACAGTGCGCAGTGACAAGCTCTGCGACTATCAGAACAACTGGCCGCACACCTTCTCCGCCATCTTGAGGGCTTGGGATCGGTGTAATCTTGCCGATGACTTGACCACCCTCCCCGTGTTGAAGATCGGTGTAGAGGAGTGGATTTGTCGCCGGCTCAAACCGGCTACCTTCATCGACGCTCCGCTACCACCCTTGTGGTGTGTTGCACAGGGCACAACGGTGCTGAAAGAGCTCGTCGAGAAGCACGAATCATCGATCCGCATCAGGATTGGCGAAGAACATAGCCGTCATTTAACTATCGGTAGCGTGAAGGAGCTATGGCACAAATATAACCTTCCCCTTACGAGTTTTGAGTTCAAACGAAAGGAGATCAAAAACTTTGTCCTGGAGATGGAGGGGAATCAGGTTGTAGTCTTCGTTATCGACATTGTCGCTGAGGCTGCCAAACGGATGATCGGCAAGGAGGAACTGAAGCGAGAGAGCAGAAAGCTCGCCCTTAAGTGGGATCGTCTGTGTTCCAATCCACCAGAAGCAGGGTGCGTTCGGCTCTTCTGGAAACCGAAAGACAAGTTGCTTGAGGTCGAGTACCCCAAAGAGATAGAGTAGTCGCATGCGTGGACAAGTTGTTGCGATTGGCGGCGGAGGATTCACCCCTGAGATTGACCGCTACCTGCTGGAACTGACCGGCAAGGAGCGGCCCCGTGTGCTGTTTCTTCCGCAAGCGAGCGCCGAGGCTCCTGCCTATGTCGATGCCTACTTGGCCGCCTATGGCGCGCTAGAAGCAGATGCCGGATGGCTCTCCCTCTACGGCCGGGTCGAGAATGGGTGGGAGGAGCAGATCTTGAACTCTGATCTCATCTTTGTGGGAGGGGGGAATACGCGCAGCATGTTGGCCCTTTGGCGGGAGTGGGGAGTCGATAGGCTATTGCGGCAGGCGGCCGAGCAGGGGAGCGTGCTGGCAGGGGTGAGCGCCGGTGCCATCTGCTGGTTTGAGCAGGGGATTACCGATTCGGTCTGGCCGCTGGGCGTCCTCGATTGCCTCGGCTTTGTTCCGGGGAGCTGCTGTCCCCATTATGACAGCGAACCGGAGCGGAAACCGGCGCTAGCTTCGTTTCTCAAAGAGGGGAGCTGCGCTCCGGGCATCGCTCTCTCCGACGGCACTGCTGCTCACTATATCAACGGAGCGTTGCATAAAGTGCTCTCGTGGCGCGAGGGCGCTGCCTACGCACTCGACCAGAAGGCCGGTGAGACCCAGCTAACCGGACACTCTCTACTGTGATGCGCTGCTTTGGCGAGGGGAAGCCTCTCTACGAAGATTATCACGACAATGAATGGGGGATTCCTGTTCACGATGATCGGCACCTGTTTGAGATGTTGATCTTAGAGGGGGCGCAGGCGGGGTTAAGTTGGGAAACGGTACTAAAAAAACGGGCCGCCTACCGGAAGGCGTTCCATCAGTTCGATCCGAAGAAGGTGGCGAAGATGACTGACCAGCAGCTCGACACGCTGCTTGAGAATCCCGCCCTCATCCGTAACCGGCTCAAAATCTACGCCGCTCGCAAAAACGCAATCGTCTTTTGTGAGATGCAGAAGGAATTCGGCTCCTTCGACAGCTATCTGTGGGCCTATGTGGACGGGAAACCCATCCTCAACCACTTCAAAACCGGGGCTCAAGTACCATCGACAACTCACCTAAGCGAGGCGATCTCAAAAGACCTTAAGAAGCGGGGGATGACCTTTGTTGGTCCCACCATTATCTACGCTTACCTGCAAGCGGTTGGCGTCGTCAATGACCACCTTACCTCTTGCAACGTTTACGGGAAGCGGGATTGAGCCTGAGGAGAGCGCGGAGCGCACTCCGTGTTTCTGGAGGAAGAGGGGAGTCAAGCCAGCAGAGAATGAGCTTCCGGAGCGTGGGATAACGACGCGCCCCCCTTAGCTCAACGATCAGCTGCCAACAGATCGAGTCTTGCTTTCTGCATAGATCAATTGGATATTGCTCCTCCCACTCGTCCCATAATCCGAGGCGGTCAATCAGATCGATGGTGAGCCGTGCTCGCAACAGAGGGGGCATTTGCATGATTAGCATCGACAGAATACGTTTTACACCTTGCCCTCTTACGTTGGATTCGTATAGCCAGGAGAGTATCGCTGTCCGTGCCAAGTCGTTGGGCTCTGTGTGTGCATTGAGCTTCACAAGGACCTCCTTGATCACATCCCATAGCTGCCGGCGCACTGCCAACTCGAGCCCCCGTGCGAGCGGCCACCCCTCGACTCTGTCTATACTCGTCTGCCCCTCTCGAGCGGGGGGGATCTCAAATTGTAGCGCCCCTGTTTGCAATAGCGCCAGTGCGCAGCGGGGTTGCCCTTTCCCACAGGCGTATTCAAATGCGTAACCAAGACTGAAGGTCCCAAGCGGCGCCTTTTTAGACTTCACACACTCATTGACGAGCAACTTGCAAATATCGGGCCTCTTGGCTTCGATCGCCAGGACCAGGAGACGTTGCAAGCGCCCGTGCAACTCTTCAGTTGAGGGCTTGACCGGTCGCCAGTCTCCAGAGAGGGCTCCCACAAACAAGTCCATCTGCTCAATCTCGATGAGCTCGATTCGGAACTGCCTGGCTCGCTCTGCCACGATGGACAATGGACGACTTGCCCGAATCACGTCCTGCAGCCCAGAGAGTTCGTCCGTTGGTATAAGTGAGAAGACTCTGCCCACCCGCTCACTTTGAACGTAGAGCAGCGCCCTCTCACCAGACGACCAAGCTCTGATTTTGATCCCGTTATGGATACCGGAAAAGCCGGTCCCTGAGAATGTCCGAATCACCGGGTTCTGGGTCTTGTCGTGCCGACGTAGCAACAGAGATTTCCTCTCTCCCCGGAGACGAAAGTGGGGGGCGCCGCCAAAACAGACCGGCTCTCCCCAGTGGATCTGCCATACGGAATGCTTAACGCCTCGGTTTCGCTTGGACCATTTACCTGATGTGAGTGAGAGTCGTGCCGTCTCCTCATTCGATGCGAGCAGCTTGAGAATCACGAGTGCATCGGTGCCGGTGAAATGGAGATTGGGCAACACATGGGCATCTCCGATTAGTTGTGGCGGAACGGACGCACTTCTCCACTTTACCTCACCCAACTTGACGATCTTTCTTAGATTGGCCCAGAAAAAAACCACCCCTTCCTGTTCCCGCCTTGTGGTGATGATCCACTTAGCATCCGTTCGGGAATCGACCACATAGTAGGAGGGTCTATCGCATAATGTGATCCATTGTCTGTCCGTTTTGCGAACCAGGCCGAGCTTGCCGCCAACACTTACCACCCCAACAGCTTCGCCACCACACGTATAGACGTTGATGCGAGGGTGCTCCTTGTTGAGTAGGGGAGGGTAGTCGATCTTAGTTGACACTGGGTCGTGGATGGTCACCCCACCAGGGCCTGCGACCCAAACCGTTCCCTCGCTTGCGTCTGTATCACTAACTGGGCCAATGTCTATCCGATAGATCTGCTTTGGTGTTCCAAACGCCCAAAGAGCTGCTAGCCGCAGCTCTTTGAAGGTCCACTCTTTATTCACATCCGGTACCCAGGCGCGGCCATGGACCTTCAGCCACTCAATGCCGAACGGCGTGAGTCTTTCATATGCAAACGTCAAGGCGACCAAATCGCACGGCGATAGCTTGACCGCAATGCAGTGGAAGATATCTTTGCTCACCTTATCCATTCAAATCCTTAATGAGCTTGTCAAACTGCTTCTTCGTCTCGATCAAATAATAGGCAGGATCTTCGCGGCGCACATCGCACCGGACAAGCTTCACCACATTCAGTCGCTTCCATATCCGAAATGGTTTTCCGAATTTGATCCGAGAGAGCAGCAATTTAAAGGGAATCGTCTGAATACATACCGTCAGCCCTTCCTTTGCAAACAGCAGCTCAATCCATTCTTTCCGCACGGCATCCGGGCAGAGAATCAAACTCACATCGGCCTCTTCCACCTCTATTGGTAGGTCCATATCTTTCTCAATACTAGCGATCGTCTGATCACACGCCTGCAGCTCTTTTAGCAACTGACTCATCTGCCACGTCACCTCAGTGGTGATCTTGAACATGCCTTGGAAGGCTTTCATGCAGTTGTTGTATTCCGACAAGATCGCTTCCGCGTGCTTACGCTTCGCTTTGGGGCTAAAGCCGAGCCTTAGAGATTTGCAAAAGCGCGGGTTGCAGTGTAGGGGATGGATGACATCGAAGTGCTTTGCCTTCGCAAAGGGGAGACAAGCCCTCTTCAACTCCTTCCACGTCGCCTCGAGATTTGCCCAGCAGACATCAAGGGCCTGAGCTGTCTCTCTTAGGCGGCAAAGCCCCCGCATTTGCCACCTGAGCAGCGTCCGCTCCACGAGACACAAAACCAAGTCTGGTTTGCGGTCTGTCACTTCCATGTGCCAGCAGTATAACACGCTATCTGCATTTACATCGATCAGCAGACAATATTGAGAATCCTGACTATATTGGAACACATGTGGGAGGTGTACATCATAGAGACAGAGCAGGGTCAGTTCTATACCGGCATCAGTACTGACGTGGAGCGCCGATTTGCTGAGCACCAGAACTCGTCCAAGGGCGCTAGCTTTTTTCGCAGATCCAAACCTAAAACGATTGTCTATCGGGAAAAGCACCTGGACCGCTCGTCGGCTACCCGGCGCGAAATCGAGATCAAGCGAATGACCCGAGCCCAGAAGCAAATCCTGATAGAGGGCAACTAGTGATTAGACATAGCATATGATAATAGGTAGCAGCGACCTGGGTGACTAAGATGACACCCAGGTTTTGCAATTATGCGGACTGGAACTTTCCTTATAGCTCGGTTGGAGGCTCTGCCCAGATTTGCCAACGGCCGCCGTCGATTAACTGACTCTTTAGCACCCCGTGATCAATACTGGGCTCCCCAAACACTTGTTCCGTCCCGTCATAGGCTGTGAAAGTCACACTCGAAATGACCTCATCCTTCTTTGGCTCGATAAGCATTAACTGGCCCCAAGGGATTGAAAGCTCGTCGGTTCGTTCTTCCTGTTCTGATACATAACAATATTCCGTAAAATCAACCGCCACGCTGACGATACCCATCTTGTGTCCGCTACCACACCAAAGCTTGACCATCATAACAATGTTGTTAGGAGTGACCGACTCGATAACTTCATTGTGTGTGCCGTGAGCTCCCTTCAATTCGTGAATTGTCGGCGTTTGATCAGTGTCAATAAGCCATCCCTCCCGCGGGGCAATATGTTGATGAATCGTGTGCCATTGGTCCGGGTACCAACTATTGCCGTTGTAGGAAAAGTTATGCGAAGCCTTGTGTTCCTCTCTTTTTCTTTCGATTGATCCATACTTGACCTTGATTATGCCAGCCATCATCGGGAGGGCTCCAAAACCGACTTGTAATTGAAGTCCACTTTATGAGACCGAACCCAACCATCATCCCACGAAATGGTAAGCTGGCCTGTGCGATATGAAAAGAGGGTTTTCTTCGATTTCCGAAAGGGTTCTAGAGGTAATGAGAAGCTGAATCTATTGGTGGTATTATCGACTATGCTACAAGATTCACCGCCAAAGGCTAGTTTAGGCTCAAAGCCTGGTTTGCCCGCCCATGGGAAATTCCCATCGAAATGAACAATTGCTGTTTCCTTCTTGTCCGAAACAATAAGGCAATGGGGAATGATGTGCCGAAGCTGAGGCATCTTATTGCTAAACGGTAGAGTGTTGGCCAGCTGCTGGGCTCGCCCCATAAGCTCCTTCAGAGCTCTCTCTTCTTTTTTTTCAAATTCGTCGACCACTCCCTCGAGACGGGTCAAAGCTTGACTAGCTTGCTCGCTTACCTTATCCACCGTATACTTAAGCTCGCTGTGAAATGCGTTCTTCACGTTCTCAATGGTTAAACCGATTTCTCTACCGGCCTCGATCTCAAGTTCAGTGCCCGCATTGCGCCCTTCTTCGATCACCTGTTGGACCGATTGATTGACGCGGTCGAGAAAACCGCCCAGAACATCGCTAAAGAGTGGATTGCCAATTTGCAGTTCCATAGAGCTTCTCCTTTTTCTGGGAGACGGCGTCTCCCTTCAATAGTGATCCTACAGCCGCGCGAGCAATTAATGCAAAGATCTCATTAATCCCGTAGAGCTAGTGGGGGATATCGTCAAACGTGAAAGCGGTGACTATGGTCTTATTGGACGGCCGCGCATCGGAGCGGATTCCGATGCAGCTGCGCGGCACCAATCACCTGTCTGATGGTCGTGGGCCTTGCACTGCTTACTACTCCTCAGTTCTTTGCTGAAATGTCCCTTTTCCAGCGGTTGCTCGTAGGGTTCTCCGTTCCTCTTCTCGTTGTCGCGAGTGTCCTAACCATGCGATATGCCTATCGACTCTTAAGCACCTACCTCAAACACAGCGCCACTGGGATGGTTCTCCAATGTCTCTTGGAGACATTGACATTGCGATTCGAAAGAGGGGAGCGGAAGGCTCAGGCAGGGACACGCTCTACCTTCTGTGGAGCACCTTCCCTCCGCCTCGGAGGGTCCTGTTCACTTTTCTCTGTTCGCTCCCGTGGGCCACAGCAATTTCCCTTAGGCGCAGCACTACTGTGTGAATATTGGACCACTGCCCTCGACGCAATGATTGGACCACTGCCCTCGACGCAATGACTGTCGTCCCAGTCGTTCTCTATTCCATTGCCGCTATGACAGTCGCCCATTTCTTGCTGATCCGGCGAAGAGTCCGATAAACACCTGCCAGTTAAGCCGATCCCATGGAAGCCGTCAGGCGCGGTTAGGAAGTGGCCTAATAAGTATGCTTAGCCGTCCCCACCAGTCCCTAGCCCGCCATACCAAATTCGATACCACACTACCCATACCGGCAGCGGCTTCGCTTGCAGATAGAATGGCTCCTTTTACTCTGTGCGCAGCCCACCTTGTGACAAGGTCCCTTAGGCTTTGAACAGGTATGGGATCGGCATGCATAAGTCTACGAGAAATACTATTCCAATACTCCGCGTGGTCGTGTTGCATTAATCAGCCGGCGGCCGCTGGCTGATTGCTCCTAACCAAGATCTTGATAGATAGGCCTGAAATAAAATAGACTCCTTGAGCCGACAAAGCACAGGAGCCTAAAGATGACACGTTGCCGCGCCAGAAACTGGTCCAAGTCTAACCAAGCATTGGTCAATCAGGGAAGCATTATTTTTTGGGTACGGGATAGAGCGGATTGCTCTTGGTATTCCGAACACCGGGGCGCCAGAGGGCACCCCGCCATCTATTCCAATCAAGCCATCTTGGCTCTGATGATCGTGAAATCCGTCTACGGGTGTGCTTTCAGGCAGCTCCAGGGCCTTATGCGAGACGTTCTTAAAATGATGGACAGTGGATGCGTTTGTCCCGATTACACCACGATTTGTCGGCGAGCGCGCGGTGTAAGAGTTCCGTCTAACTTGCATCGTAGGGGGCCACTAAACCTCGTCTTCGACTCGACTGGCCTGAAGGTATTTGGGGAGGGAGAGTGGCAGGCCCGTAAGCACGGCTATAGCAAACGGAGGGGCTGGAAAAAGCTTCACATCGTTATGTGTGCCGAGACGCAGCAAGTTGTCGCTGCATCGATTAGTGACAAAGATCTGCATGATTCTCAAGCTTTACCAGGCCTGCTGGATGCGGTTAAGTTAAGGGCGATATCGCAGAGGTCATTGGAGATGGCGCCTATGATAGCAAAGCTTGGCTATGAGGCAATCCACCGACGAAGAGCAAAACCAATCATACCTCCCAGAAAAGGGGCCAGAAAGTCCGATGGATCTAATCCCGCCCTACGTGCACGGGATGCCGCTATACACCGGATCCGAGATCAAAAACGGGGGAAACGGCGTTGGAAGGAGGAGGTAGGCTACCATCGCCGCTCCCTTGTGGAGACGGCAATGCACCGCTACAAGGCGCTACTGGGTCACGGGATACAGGCTCGAATCACGGAAAATCAAGTGATAGAGATATCGGTTAAATTGTTCGTCCTGAACGAGATGATGGCCCTACAAAGCTAGAGATGGGAACGGACAAGCGGGGTTGGTCATTTCTGCAACACGGCCCCCCTCGCCCCCTCTAAAACCGGACATGCGCTATTCACGCACCCGGCTTCCTCGCCCTCATGGCTATCCCATGGAATAGCTCTTCGAAGCAAAGAATAGGTTCACCAAAATACCAGGTCGGGGATAGCCGTTCAGATCCAAGACGCGCTGGAAACGTTCCCAGTTGAAGCTCCTTTTCTGACGCCGCCGCTTGAGGGCCCGAAATAGGAGGCGCTTCACTGCGTGGAGAAACAGCGCTATTCGACGGTGGTTGTCGTTCACAGCAAAGTAGTTCATGTATCCCTTCACGATTGAGATCGTGTAGGGGATGAGGTTCTTGCTGTGGCGATGCTTCATCAACTGGCGCTTCATGCGCCAGAAGATCACGCCTCGCTTCCGGTTCTTGGATTGCCCCCACATATGCAGGAAGATGCGCGTCTTGGCTTCGTTGACCGCTAGGCCAAAGTCGCTAAGGCGCGCAATCAGCCGCTTGTGAAAATCGAGAGCCTCTACCTCGCTGTCAAAGGTGAACAGCACATCGTCGGCATACCTGACCATGTGGGCAGTTCTGCGGAAGTGCTTGTGATTCACCCAGACAAACCACTCGTCAAGTACGTAGTGCAGGTAGATGTTCGCGAGCAGGGGAGACAGAATCGACCCCTGTGGCGAGCCAACCACATTGCGCTCAGAAGCCCCATCCTTGTTGAGGATAGGGGCTCTCAGTAGTTTGATGAGCAGGTAGAGGAAACGGCGGTCCCTGACCTTTCGTTGGATGAGCCTCCCTAGGGGCTGGTGGGGGATTGTGTTGAAGTACTTCTTCAAGTCAATGTCCACCACCGCCTCGCATGACTCCCTAAGGAGCCGCTTGTCCAGAGCTGCTAGAGCCTGATGGGCACTTCGGCCAGGCCGAAACCCATAGGAGCAGTCTAGAAAGTGGGGTTCATAGATCCTCTCAAGGACGCGGCGGACCGCTTCCTGGACGATCTTGTCTTCGATGCAGGAGATAGCTAGCGGCCTGGTGCTTCCGTCTGCCTTGGGGATCTCGACGATCCTTGAGGGCTTGGGGAAATACGATCCATTGCGAATTCTCTTGAGGAGGTCTTCAAGGTTCGCATGTAGCTGGCTCCCGTACCGTTTCTTGGTGATCCCATCCACGCCCACAGCTCGTCTCCCATCCAGGCTGTGAAAGCATGCATGCAGAAGGTCTCCAGGTCGAGCGCGTGTCCCAGGTTTTGGAACACGGCTTCTGGATCCTTCCGCGATCTCTGTTCGATACGGTCAAGTTTCGTACTCAGTTCTTCTGACAAAGCTGTGTTGCCTCACTGTTTCCCTTGGGTCCGTTTGGGGTTACTGGAGCCCTTCCCCATGTACGTGGCTTTCCCACGCTCCGAGTACTATGGCTCCTCTGACTTCTCACACGCCATCCTCAGGGCCTTGTCGGTTCAAACTTGGCCATGAGTACCTCTACTCGATTGGGATGGGGGTCAAGTAGGGGAGCTTGCGAGATCTCTTCTGTTAACTCATCCAATCTCTTCGTGCATGCCAGGTTCTTGGACCCCGCCGGGCCTGAGCCGCCCTCGCGATAGCGGTATGGCTCAAATGTTGGCTTCCACGTTATCAAGCGTGTCGCCCTCCGGGATTCACAAATTTCGAGGCTCGATCACTTCACGCCACTTAAGGCATTCCGGCCTGCATGATTCGCTGCATACGCTCCGGCTCGGCCCGTCACCAGGCCGCTCCGCAATGCTCGCTAATGCATGGGCTCGCTAGCCCTTTGCCTGCGGGACTTGCACCCGCAAGATCGGATGGTTCCGAAAATGCTTACTTTTCCTTTGGTTACCTCCTTTTCACATTTTCTTCAGAACCGTCCGATAATCTGGCTTATGCTACGCTATGTAGTAGATGTTTAACGTGTTGCACAGGCGACATCTAAAATTATTTTAATCCGTCATCCCCTTAAGTGTTACGACAGTCCGCCCCTTGCCTGCGACTCCAGTTGCAAATAAATGTGCGACCATGGTACTATGACTATAGTAGGAGGAGAAACATGGAACGAATGATCCAAGCGGGAAAGTTCAAGGCAGAGTGTTTGAAGCTGATGGATGAGGTCAACACCACCAAAGCTCCTATCACCATTACCAAGCACGGAGTTCCTGTGGCTCAGCTGGTCCCCATTCCAGGTGAAAAGCGCGAGTTTTTCGGCTGGATGAAGGGTACGGGTAAGGTGGTAGGGGACATCATTAGTCCGATTGACGAGGAATGGGATGCCTCTCGTTAAGGCACTGCGCCAACACAAGCTCCTGCTCGACACCCACGTGTGGATCTGGAGCGCACTGGCTGACAAACGCGTATCCACACGTTTTCAACGCGCACTAAAGCGGATCTCTGAAGTACAGGAGATTCTGATCTCGTCTATCTCAGTCTGGGAGGTGGGGATGCTCGAGGATAAGGGGCGTATCGACTTAGGAATGGACGCCCTTGACTGGGTCGAAAATGCCCTACAGGCTCCCCATCTTAGCCTAACACCCATCTCGCCACGCACTGCGATACAGAGCAGCCGACTCCCAAACACGGTCCACTGTGATCCTGCCGATCGACTGTTGATCGCCACAGCCCGCGAACACAATGCGGTGCTCGTCACCTGTGACGCCAAAATACTGGAGTTTGGCAAAGGGCGATTCATCTCCGTCCACGACCCGCGATAAGTCCTTTCCCGCAGCCAATCCGCCCATAAAAGTAGGTTCCTGGGTCTTGAGATGTCGTTTCTGTCGAAACGTCCGATAATATACGTTATGTTGCGCAGATGGCATATCTAAGACGCTATCTAGGCGATTCCAGCTTGGATTAGACCCGCTAGCTTCCTCCAAAGAACTCCACTCAAGTGGGGTCGCTAATTACTCGCACTCCGGGAAGTGTTTTTTTAAGCCCCTGGACCGCTTGATCGTACTCTGAGTCAGTAAACTTGCAGCCCGTAACGTTCACCTCTTGCAAAGACCGAGGCCTTTTCTTGAGGACAGTCACGCAGTTGCTATAGGCGAACGTGCTACCAGAAAGATCTATGACCTCAAGCTCTGATGGCAACGTCTTAATCCCGTGGGACAGCGAATGAGTTTCATGGATGGGCAGAATTTTGGAATTAGTCACTCGAAGAGTTCTTAGTCCGTCAGACTCAGGCCAGCTTAGCCAGCTCCACGTCCACGATGTGCCACTTAAATAAAGTTCTTTGAGCGCTCGGACGCATTAGTTCGCTTAATTGTAGAGCTGAATTCTTGATATGTAAAATAGTACCAACCGAAGGATTTCCAGTCTCTGAGGGTAACGATTTAGCAAACGAATCTATGAAGTATATAGCCCTCTTCTCGGGTTCGAGTCGCAGTATGACAGATGGATTTTTCTAAGGGTGTCGGGCCAAGCCTTCCACCGGGATAAAACGTGTCCTTCACACAGGATACAAAGGGACACCAGTTGACTCTTGGAGAGTGCGTCCGTCAAAGGGCGCATGCCATCAGCATTGAGTCCCGTGCAGTGATCGAGGGTGAAATGGGTCAGCTGCGGGATCACCTTTGCAATCGACATTAATGGATCTTTGGACCACTTAAAATTCAATTGCGATGGATCTTTGGACAAACAAACCTTCTCCAACACCAGGTTGGTGAGCGAATACGGTGGCGAATCGCTCAGGTACCGGTAAAAGAAAGGGCGTGCGTGCCTCGCAAGAAGTCAGCTTTATCGTCTGTAGATAAGGAGGGAACTGTTTTGTGAAGGCCATCCCAAGCGCTTTGTCCTATCATTTCTCCTGACTTGAACTGCTGCTCCATCGCCTTAAGGACTCCTGATCCGCAGTTCAACCTCAGTCACCCACGGTGGGGATGACAAACGGCCCGCAACCACCCGGTGTAGCACCTGCCGTTCTGACGGCTGCTCATTATCGATCACCAGTGTTTCGGGCAATGTCTCCTTGATCATCGATAGGGTTTCCTCAGAGAGGTTGCAGCCAGAAACATTGAGGATCTCCAGGCCCTTTGGCAAGGCGTGGACAAACGTCTGCCAAGCGTTTTGACGTCACTGATCTATTCCGGACGAATGAGAGATATTGAGAACTTTGAGGGATGAGAAGAGTCCATTTTTCCCCAAAACGAGTAGGGAATTGAGTTGAGAGAGTTCCGTAGCTCAAATCCAGCTCCGCTAGAGCGATATCCGAAAGCGCAGATGAGAGAGACAGTATAGTTGATCCCCTGGGTGCCCCGGAGACTGAGGCTGTAGCTTTAGGTGTTTTTGGGTGGTGAGTGCCGAGCTTTAACGTCCAAAGGGTGTCGCCGATGCCTCGACAATCTTCTAAACACAGCTGAGTCAGAGAGGTAGGAACCCACTTGCTCGCCATTAGCACTTGTGTCCAGCGGCATTGATCGAATCACAAGAGTGCTCAAGATTTCTTTGGGAATATCTTCGAGACAAGAATCTGGCTGGAGCCGTCCAAAGTGATTAGCACAACGCGATCCAATTAGCTCAAATTTACAGGAGATTTTTGAAAGCAAACGGAATGGGTTTGAAGAAGTGAATAGGTTCCTAAGTTTAAGAGAGTCTCGAGCTCTCGGGCCAGGTGAGGAAAAAGTTCCGCGATCAGCTTGAGAGAGTCAGGCCCTGGTCTTTAGGCCACTAGGCCCCAGTCGAGACAAAGGGAGAAGGATTTGAGTCGTGGCAGCACCTCCTTTTGAAGGGGTCTGAGAAACATCCATCGCTGACATCACAGTTGTCAATGATGAGACCGGTCAATCCTTCAGGGCAGTTTTTAGCGAGTGCGGTGACGAACAGCTTGTTGGTTAGGGTAAATTCGACCAATTCCAGTTGTTTGAGGGCTGGCGGAAATTGTTGCCACCAGGTTGTCATGATCAGCAGCTGTCCATTTGGATGGCGATTTGCCCTTTGAGCTGTAGCCGCGTCACCTCGGGGTCGATGACCAAGTTTTCGAGTGACTCCTTTCCAAAGTCAATCACCTGAAGCTCGGTCTGGACAGGGGTAATATCGATGAGTGGCGTGAAGACCTCTGAACAGATGATCTTGTTGGGATAGGTCAACTGCAGTTTCTCGATGTCCTCGGCTGAGAGAGCGGCAATCCCGCCAACGTCCAGCTTCCAAGTCCCCTCTCCCCTTTCCTCGGCAAGACCGTGAATGGCATCAAATGTCATCTCTTGACAGCCGGTGAGAGTGAGTTCGTTGATCGACTTGGGAAGGGCGCTACCAGCATATGCGGTCTCGCCAAGGTGAAGGGTCGCGAGCCTTTTTGGTGCCTTGGCTAGAAAGTTTGCGATGCCATCGTCGGTGAGCTGAAAACAACGCTGGAGGCTTAACCGTCGAAGGTTGGGATAGCTCTTTGCCAACTTGAAAAGGCCCGCATCAGTGATGTCCGTTTCATCAAGTGTGAGACGTCGCAAGGTAGGGGAAAAGTGTAAGTCGTCAAGCGATTGGGAGCATCCGCTGAGGTCAATCTCTTGCAATTTCTCTGGCCATACAATCTTGCACAGGAGCTCCTCGTCGACCTTCATGAATGTGTTGTCCTCCCTGTTCGATCCGGCGAGACAGATCCTGTCAATGGCGGTCGAGGAGAGATCAAGCTGCTGAAGAGACTTGCCCTTGTTTGCGAGTAAGCTATTCAGGCCGGTTGGGGTCAGACAGGGTCCGCCAAGAGCTAGAGAAATAAAGGAATTGGGGCTGTTTTGGAGGTGTTTTAGACTTTTATCCGTGAGCTTATCGCACTCTGCGAGGTCGAGAGAACAGCAGCTGATCGGAAGCGCGTGAGCAAGCACTCGGATGTGTTTGTCCTTGAAAGGAAAGCCACGGCACCCGAGCTTTTTAAGGTTAGGCGGGAGGCGTTGTCCGGTAAACTTAAAGAGCTGCTCCGAGGAGATCTTTGTGACGCCGCCAAGGTAGAGATTTTCCAGTTGAGGCAGGGCAGCAGAGAGGAGATCAATCACCCCCGTCCCCGTGAGGGCTGAGCAGTCGCTAAGATGGAGTGTCTGGAGTCCACTCCAAGACCTATCCGCCCAGGCTAAAGCGGCATCATCGTCAAAGTTGGTGTCTTCGAGGATTAGCGTTTGCATGCGCAGAGTGAACTCGATCAAATAGCGCGTCTATATTTAGGTGTGTGGAACCGGCAAGACTGAGGTTGACCAAACGCTTTGGCAGCCAGTCAAAGTTGCGCTGAAGCGTCCTGTAGACTGAGCAGCCACCCAATTCGAGAGTCTCTACCTCGGACGGGAGGTTTTGCAGAAATGGCCCCAGCCCCTCTTCGGAGAAACCGGTGCAGCCTCTGAAGTTGAGTGTGCGGATCGCTCGATGCTCAGAGAGGTGCTGGAGGGTGACGTCGGTAAGGGCGGTGCACGAGGGAAGAACGACAGACTCTAGCCAGTCCCCTTTGTCGTGGAGGAGGACTCTCAGCAGATCGTCGGTGACGTCATCCTGCGTACCGACCGGCCAGTCGAAGGAGAGGGCTCGGCATGCGGTGCCGCTGAGCAATATCCTCTTGAGATTCTCAGGCCGTTTTAGACCGCGAATCACGGTGAATACCGCGTCGTTGATTCCCGGACAATGCTGTAAGTCGAGAATCTCAAGCGGATCGGAGCACTTGGAAAACACCCCATCAAGAGCTAAGCTGGTGATGGCTGTCTTGGCGAGTCGAAGGCGGCGCAAGCTCCAGGGAAATTTGACCACTGAGTTAAGGGCATCCGTGCAGTCAGTTTCGCTTAGGTCAAGCTCTAGTAGGCCGTCCTGTAGGTGCTCTAAGAGGTAGAGCAGCCCAGCTTTTGTGACCGCGTTCGTACCGCCCACTTTGACTGTTGTGAAAGTGGGTAGCTCCGAATGTTCAAAGAAGTATCCGAGCTGTTTATCGGTAAGCTGGTGAAAGTCGCTGAGATCCAATTGGGTAATGCCGGTACACCCCTTGAGGGAGACGGACAGGGTCCCATGAAAGACCTTACAGAAGAGTGGCCCCAACACGGTTCCGGTGAGGGTGGTGCAGTCATTACAATTGAGATTGTCGATCTTGCAGTCAGGAAGCGTTAGGAGCTCAACCACGTCATCGGTGATCGAGGTGCCAGACACAGACAAACTGCGGAGATTCGCAAAGGGATTGACTTCGTCATTAATCCGGTACCCAATCCAGTTGATATTGTTGCACCCGTCGAGTTGTAGCGTTATCAGGCCTGTATTGGGCAGGCAAGAGGTTAACGGACGCAGATCGAACAAGCCTTGGTTGTTTGAGAGAGCCAGCTCGGTAAGCTTGTTGTTGCCCTCGAGCCAACGAGCTACGTGCTCTAGCCCGGCATTGGTTAGCCCCGCGTTACACAGATGGAGGCTCTTTAGCGTTTCGACACACAGTGTCTCGAGCACTTCCTCTACAGCCTCATCGCTCAATGCGCAATCACGCACAAGGAAACTGGTACCCCAACTGGAGAGGCAACTGGCAGCCTTGACAATCCCCTTCTCTGTGAACTTGGGAGAGGCTAAAGAGAGGTGCTTGAACTGTCGATCGAGGGCTAGCAGAGCCTGGTCAGTGAGCTCGCGACCGTGGAGGTGGAGACGTTGAACGCTTCTGGGGATGTAGGGAAGGAGCTTTAAAAATCCCTCATCAGTGAGCTGCGCTTCTGCATCAATGAAAATGTCGCGGACGCTTCCAGGAAGAGCTGATAGCAGCGCACAGGCTTGCTCATCTCTGCTGCTGCGCAAGACAAGCGCATCGAGCTTAGTGCACCCGATGAGATCGACTGATTCCATGCCGTAGGGCAGGTGCTCCTCGAGAAGCTCAAAAGCCTTGTTCGTCAGCTGCGAGCCGTTAAGCGAGAGCGTGCGCAGGGACCTCATCCTGGCAATCGGACCTTTCAGTAGCTTTTCGACATCGACGTCCGTTAGTTGGTCCGATCCAAAGCTCAGGTGTTGCAGTTTGGGCACCATATCTAACAACCGGTACAGCGCACTATATGAAAGCTTGTGACACCCCCCCACGTCCAATGATAGCAGCTTGGTCGGGAACTTCCTGACCCGCTGCAAGTCATAAAACAGGTCGTCCGTGAAGGTCTGACAATAATGTACATTCAGGATGGTAAGGTCAACGCGAGCCTGTAGAAGGAGGTCAGTCAAGGCCTTTTCCGAGAAGGCGGTTCCCATGATTTCACTGCCTAGATGGAGCTCAACCACATCCTTGCAGACCAGTTTTTCCAACTTTTTAGCCGACGCATCCGTCAAGCTGATGCAACCGCCTACCTTGAGGGACTTGATGTCCTTGGGTGGCTTCTTTAGAAAGGCGCCCAGCTGGTTGTCGGTCATTTCGGCGCAATCGGTAAAATCAAGTCCATCGAGCAGCTGCCAACGGGCGATCACAAGGCTATTGATATTTCCTGGTACTGAGCGGCCCAGGAGCCTAAGACTTTTGGCGGTCAAGCTTTGAAAGTTGCGAAAGGCGATTCTCTTGAGTGATGCGGGTAACATCGTCGCCACATTCTCAAAGCCGACGTCAGTGATAAGCACCCGTCCGCCCCACAGCTCCAGCGTCTCAAGCTGCAGGCACTTGGTGATCTTTTCTCCCAAGAGCGCCATCCCCGCGTTGGTCAAACGGGTGCAGTCGAGGCGGATGGAGGTGAAACCGGCAAAGTTGAGATAGCGGATCGAGCAGTCGCGAATCCGCTCCTCTTCAAGAAGGTCAACCGGCTCAGTCTTGTGCCGCCAGCAGAGATCCATATCATCCTGAAACTCCTGCTTGATGAACTTCTTCCAGCTCTTACAGACAACCAGCCAGCTGCCCAATTGATCGGTTTGACATTGGGAAAAGATAAGACGCCTGACGTCATTTCCCAACTTCTTGAATGGATCGGGTCCTTCTTCCATCGTGCACCTTCCGGATTGTGTGGTGGTTTGATAGTCAGGGTTGTGTTAAGTTATTGTCAATGCCTTTGGTAACAGCATCTACCTCCTCTCTCTTTGGCCACACGTTGGGCAAGGACGTTCCACGGCACAGGCGACTGCCGGACCAGATTGACCTGGTTTGTGGGAAGCCTCTCAAAGCTTAATTCTGCAACAGCCATTTCTGGATGTTACCGTAAGTTGCTGATTATTCCTTGGACCCAGATTGCTACCCTGACTCGGCTTAAGGGCTAGCGAAGTGGTTCAGATACGACCGGAACGCCGACGGCAAGGGTACTCCCTTGCCGAGAAGTTCGGGAAGTAGATGGGCCGCTGCAGCAGCCCTTAAGCCGAGCCAATTTTCTTAAGTGACTCGAGAGAGACTGTAGGCCAGGATAGCACTCATGATCCGGATGGAAAATCCAAGTGCAGTGGAGGCTCGAATGCTACGAGGTAGCAGTCCCGTGATGCAGCTAAACGCTGTCTCCACGATTTGTCTTCGACTACTAATCGCCTTCTCTGCCTCTTCCGTTCGCTTTCTTGTCGAATTCGGATGCTTTCTTCTGGCGAGAAGCTCGATGGAAGAATCCTCTGCAAGAACGTCTTCGAGGTCATAGCAATTGTAGGCTCCGTCAGCATAGAGCTTCGATTGTGGTGGGAGATCAAGCTCCATCTTCCATAAGACAGCAACGTCATTTCTGCATGCTGGCTCCATCGCCACCTCAACTGGTTCTCCCGCACATGTCACAACCATATGAACCTTAATGCCGCAGAAATATTTCTGTTTCGACGGAGCGTAGCCGATGTATTCCTTGCCGAATAAGAATTTTCGTCGATCAATCCGCTGCTTCTTGCAGCACTCCACTGGAAAACTGTCCACAGCGTACTCAGACGAGGAGTTAGTCTTCCTGAATATCAGAGCTAGAAAGCGAAATACTGCCGTCCATATTGGCCATGGAATTTTGTGCAGACGACGATTGAGCCGGCTCTCACTCAAAAGATTGGGGAAGTAGCGAGATTGGCGGCAAAACCAGCAGGTTTTGCGATGGTTCCCACCAAATAGTTGCCCGGACATGATCGAGAACGTGATGATTTCAGCTGTGCTCATTCGAGCTTGCCGGTCATCTTCAAATCCCATAGCTTTAATGACTTCATCGCAAACGACGTAGGTGATAATGATTTGCATGTCCATGTGCCTTCTCCTTTTTGGGGCATTCAAAAAGAAAAAATATACACGGTTTACCAGAGGACTTCAGTGTTGCACTCATCTGCCACGTATCAGCTCTTGGCAAGGGAGTACCCTTGCCGGCGAGCTGCTACGCGACATCTAAGCACAACACTGAAGTCCTGTGGCAAATCAGGGTAGCAATCTGGGTCTTGGCTGTACATGGTGACGACATGGAGCGACGGGCAAGGCGAAGTAGACTGCCAAAAGCAGGCGTCACAGGGGAAGGGGAGGGTGGCAATCTAGGTCCAAGGGGTTTTCAGTGGGTGTTTACGGCGTTTATGGCGGTTTATGTACCGGCCTATTGGGCTGGATATGGGCTGGTCAACTTTCCTGTGGCTCTCCAATTTGACGCTGATGGTGGCGTTTGTGGCGACCTGGGGGCAGTGGCGCTTCTTGGCCAGTCTGGCGGCGGTGGGCGGCTTGATGGCCGAGCTGGCGTGGTCGATCGACTTTGTGGTGACGGCGGTGCTCAGGTTGATGGGGTCGGAGGCAAGCGGCTTCACGGAGTATGTCTTCCGGCCAGAGCTAGCGGTCTGGCTGAGGGTGCTCGGCGGGTTTCACCTCCTGCTCCCTCCCCTGCTGATCTGGATGATCTATCGGCTGGGCTATGACCGGCGGGCGTTGAGGTTGGCCGTGCCGCTAGGGTGGCTTTTGCTGGCGGTGAGCTGGCTCTTCACGGCGCCGGAAAGAAACATCAATCTGGTTTACAGCTACTTACGGCTTGAGTGGTTGGACATGAACGCCCCAATCTACCTCCTGTTTGCCGCATTCACGCTGGCAGGAGCAATGGCCGTAACCCATCTCATTCTGATGATGGCATTGGGTCGACGTACTTTTCCGAAATAGAAAAAATCTATTGACTGACTCCCCTCTCCTCTCTAGGATGAAAATTACAGAGAATCATCCACATTTTAGGGAGGAGTGATGAGTAGTTTGATAAGGAAAGTAGGGGTCCTAGGGATCTCTGTCTTGGCCGTAGCAGGTCTGGCACTTGGGTGCCAAGCATGGGACAAGAAGGAAGATAAGAAGGATAGCAATGGCAACAGCAAGCCAGCAGTCTCAGCTGAAGCGAAAGCGAAGATGGAGAATATCGTCGAGACGGCGATGGCGAGCGACGATCTGTCGACGCTAGTTGAACTCCTAAAGACCGCCGAGCTGGTGAAGACTCTGGAGGGAAATGGGCCATTTACAGTTTTTGCTCCTACCAACGAGGCTTTTGCAAAGCTTGGCAAGGACAAGCTGGCTGACCTCAAGAAGCCGGAAAACCGGGAAAAGCTCAAGAAGGTTCTCCTGTTCCACGTAGTGTCAGGAGATATCTCTTCTGCGCAGCTAGCTGACATGTCCCGCGTGAAGACTGAAGAGGGAGACTCCCTCGCCGTCACTAAGCGGAACGGCAAGATCTACGTTGGCAACGCTCAGGTAGTTGGAGCAGATATGGACGCGTCAAATGGCGTTGTTCACCTCATCGACAAGGTAATGATGCCACCTGCTGATGGCAACGGGAACGGAATGTAGTTCTTAATGCCCCGGTTGTTCTGACCGGGGCTTTTCTTTTGTTACAATTTAAGGTCTTGCCAGGAGTAGAGGACGAAGTTGTTGTCGGCCTCGTTGTGGCAGACCAGCACACCCTCAGGAAATAGAGGCGGTATAGGCGTCGAGGTACAGTCGAGTCCGTCGGTGTGGAGCGCCCCCTCGGTGATGAGGGTCTTTAGGTAGGGATTGGGTGAGCGGCGGCCATACACTTTAATGGTGCTATTACCCTGACTTGAAAGGACAATATATCCCTCTTTTTTGGGCTTGAAGTAGATGGCAATCCCCTCTCGGTCGCCTTGGATACCGTCGTCGACGGCAAACCGCTCAAGGAGAGAGTCATCTTCTTTCGTGGGATCTGCGTAGTATTTAAGGAGAGCGCCGGTCTCGTCGGCTGCATAGAGGTAGCCGAGCTCGTCATCGCATACCATCCCCTCCACAAAGCTCACCTGATCCTTCCCGCCGATCTTCCGAACTAGCTCACCAACGATAAACCCCCTCTCATCCAGCGTGAGGCGGAGCTGATGGATGTCGGCACCCCGTTGTTTCCGGCTGACAAAGCAGAAGAGGGCGCCGTCGGAGGGGCGGTGGTAGAAAGTAAAGCCGTAGAGTCCCTCGTAGTGGCCGGTGGAGATCTCCTCAGGTGCGGTGATATCTTTCAGCGCGCGGGTTTCGGGATCGAGGACAAAGAGGGCAATGGTACTGGGACCGCGCAACCCGCATCCCACCAGATCAAAGGTGTGGTCGCCAAGCTTGACTCCCTGTCGCACGTCGGGGTTAACGGGCTCATCAAGCACACCGGTGCGGAAGATCTCCTCACCGGTGAGCATCTCCCAAACGTAGAGCGCCCCCTCGTCGGTTTTGTCGTTGCCGATGATCACGCTGCGTGAGACGTCCGCATGGTCGATCCAAAGTGCGCAATCGTCGGCCTCCCCCTCAACTGAACTGGTCGCAAGAGCGGGCTCAATCCGATCCCCCACTTCCACCTGAGGCTGGCAACTGATCAATAGTAGAGTAAGTGCACAGTAACGAAACATGTCATCTAGACTACACGTGGGCCCGATTTAGCGGAAGAGAGGGAGCTGCGATCCACATCACAATCACCGCAATCAAAATCGGTAGCCAAAGTGCGTAGCCGGCGAGGGTCGGTCCAATAATGAAGGCGAGAGCGATGCCATCGAGACGGTCCTGGACTGAAATTATAGAATTGTCTATTAAGAGGCTATGCGTAAGAGACTGACCCACTTCTCACCTGTACGAACGGCCGGAACGATGGCTCTGGTCTACTTTGTCGTGTTCGCAATCGTGTGGATTATCTTCGCGATTGTCTCTCTGTTTATACAGATGGAGCCAGAGCAGATGGGGCCTGGCGTGGATCGTCCGATGATGATGTTGGGGTCTCTGTTCGCCGTCGTGATCTATCCGATCATTATTTTCGCATTCACCGTTGTGGCGGCGTGGATATACAACCTGGTCGCTAAGTTGACAGGCGGCATCGAGTTCACTCTAAAGGACCCGAAAGAAAGGGGCTAAACCTTCGCTAAACGGATGGACTGGGGGGTCACTTCGATCTTCTCGTCGTCGTTGATCCAATCGATTGCTTGCTCGAGGGTGAAAGTACGCGGAGGGGTGAGGACGACGGTGTCGTCGGAGCCCGAAGCACGGACGTTGCTCAGCTTCTTCTCTTTGGCGATATTAACACCAAGGTCTTTGTCTCGGTTGTGCTCACCAACGACCATCCCCTTATAAACGGGAGCACCTGGCTTGACAAAGAGGGTGCCGCGCGGTTGGAGGTTATAGATCGAATAGCCAGTTGCCTTGCCTAGATCGGTGGCAACCATGGCACCGAGCTTGCGACCAGGAATCTCTCCCTTCCACGGAGCATAATGATCAAAGATGGCAGTGAGAATCCCCTCACCGCGGGTCATAGTGAGAAATTGGTTGCGGAAGCCCATCAGGCCACGCATGGGGATGAGGAAATCGGTGCGGGTGATGCCATGTTCGTTGGTCTGGAGGCTCTGCATCTCACCCTTACGACGAGAGAGCTCTTCGATGACTCCACCCGAATAGTCTTGAGGAACTTCAACGTGCGCTCTTTGAATCGGCTCGTTGAGCTTGCCATCGATCTGTTTGGTGATCACTTGTGGCTTGAGAAGGGTCATCTCATATCCCTCCCGTCGCATCGCCTCGATCAAGATGGCTAGGTGGAGCTCTCCTCGACCGGCAACGGTGACGCAATCTTGCGCGGAGAGGTCAATGCCGTAAGTGATGTTAGCGCGCGCCTCGCGAGCTAAGCGCTCGCGGATCTTATTGAAAGTGACGTGTTTACCCTCTTTGCCCACAAAAGGAGAGGAGTTGATGGTGATGTTGATCGCCACCGTCGGTTCTTCCATTGTGATGGGGGGAAGCTGCTCAATTTTTTTACTTGAGCAGATGGTATCACCGATCAGCACCTGTTCAATTCCAGCCAGGTTGATAATGTCACCAGCTGACGCCTCATCAAGTTCAATCTGCTTGAGGCCTGAGTAGCCCTGCACCTGCGTCACCTTGAAGGGCACCTCATTTTTGTCATGATCGACAAGAACCAGCTGCTCACCCTTCCGGACCGTTCCCTGTAAGATTCGACCACACGCTTTTCTTCCGAGGAAGTCATCGTAACCAACGGTCGATACCTGCATGAGGAAGGGCGCCTCGAGATCGCCCTTAGGAGCAGGTACCCGCTCCACAATCAGATCAAAGAGAGGTCGCATATTATCAGACTTTTCATCCACTTCACGCATTGCATAGCCGTTAATGGCCGAAGAGTAGCAGTGAGCGAAGTCGAGTTGCTCATCAGTTGCACCTAGCTCAACAAAGAGATCAAATGTCTCATCCAGTACGCGATCGGGCTCGGCACCGGGTCGGTCGATTTTGTTGAGGACAACGATTGGATTGAGACCGAGCTGAAGCGCCTTAGAAAGAACAAATCTAGTCTGGGGCATCGGCCCCTCTCTCGCATCAACCACCAGAAGGACCGATCCAACCATTCCAAGCACCCGCTCTACTTCACCGGCGAAGTCAGCGTGCCCTGGGGTATCGATCAGGTTGATGGTGGTTCCTTCATAGTCAATAGAGGTGTGCTTGGAGAAGATCGTGATTCCCCTCTCCCGCTCTTGGTCGTACGAGTCCATCACCCGTTCAACGACTTTCTCGTGTGCTGCAAACGTGTTGGCTTGACCCAGCAGACAGTCGAGCAAGGTGGTCTTGCCGTGGTCAATGTGGGCGATGATCGCTAGATTTCGTATTTTTTCAGGCTGTGGACTCATGGGGGAACAGTATAGCCCAGCTTGCCACCTATAAGCAAACAAGTTATTCCGAAGGTATGGGATTTATTTTGGCCCTTGACCAGGGAACCACCAGTTCGCGCGCTCTACTCTTCGATCGAGAGGGGCAGGTGCGGGCGATGGCGCAGCGAGAATTTAAACAATACTTTCCACAACCGGGATGGGTTGAGCACGACCCTCTAGAGATTTGGGAGAGTCAACTCGCTGTCCTTAAGGAGGTTGGCGGGGATGTCGAGGCAATCGGCATTACCAACCAGCGGGAGACGACCATTATCTGGGACCGGGCGACGGGTGAGCCCATCTACCGGGCCATTGTCTGGCAGGACCGGCGGACCGCCGTCCGCTGTGCCAAGCTTCAGGAGGAGAGTTTTGAGGAGGTTTTTTCTCAAAAGACCGGCCTTGTGATCGATCCCTACTTCTCTGGGACTAAAATTGAGTGGATCCTAGACAATGTGCCGGGAGCTCGAGCTCGCGCTGAGGCGGGTGAATTGGCCTTTGGAACAATCGACTCATGGCTCGTCTGGCAACTCACCGGCGGTAAGGTGCACGTCACCGATGTGACCAACGCCTCCCGCACCCTCCTCTTTAACATTCACACACAAGAATGGGATCAAGAGCTTCTCGAGATCCTTAATGTTCCTCCCTCTCTCCTCCCCGAGGTGCGTTCGTCGAGCGAGATCTACGGTCACACCACCGATGGCACCCCCATTGCGGGAATCGCCGGAGACCAGCAAGCCGCCCTCTTTGGACAAGGATGCGTCCGCCACGGGATGGCAAAAACCACCTATGGCACTGGCTGCTTTCTCCTCATGAACACTGGAAGTCAGCCGGTTGTCTCCCGTAATCACCTCCTCACCACGATGGCGTGTCAGGTGGGAGGAAAAACGCAATACGCCCTAGAAGGGAGCGTCTTTATAGGGGGCGCTGTGGTCCAGTGGCTCCGCGATCAGCTAGGGTTGATCGAAAATAGCGATGAAATTGAGGCGTTGGCTCGGCAGGTAGAAGAGACGACGGGAGTTGTCTTCGTTCCCGCCTTCACAGGCCTTGGCGCCCCCTATTGGGACCCCAATGCACGAGGGACAATCTTTGGGATGACCAGAGGTACAAGCGCCGCGCATATCGCTCGAGCAGCACTGGAGTCGATCGCCTTCCAGGTGACCGATGTCCTCCGCGCGATGGAGGCTGACACCGGCGAGAAGCTCCGGGAGCTCCGAGCTGATGGTGCGGCCACGCATAACGATCTATTGATGCAGTTTCAGGCCGATCTCCTCGGCGTCCCTGTCGTTCGGCCGGCGATTGCAGAGGTGACAGCCCTTGGCGCCGCCTATCTCGCGGGCCTGGCCGTCGGCTTTTGGGACGGGGTGGAGGAGATCAAGGCTCACTGGCAGGTGGCCAACACCTCTGAGCCGCAGATGAGTCGGACCGAGGCACAAAAGAGACTCACCCTCTGGAAGCAGGCGGTCAATTCGACCCGCGGCTGGCGAAAAACGCCCTAAATCGTTACCTTCGTGAAAAAGGAGACTCCGATGAAAAAACTTCTTCTACTAGCTCTCGCCTGCACCGCTCCCCTACTTGCTACAGCCCCTGCACCCTACAAAGCCAAAGACTATTCTCACCTGCTCGGCATGGAAGGGTTTAGCGACAACGCCCTCAAGACCCACTTCACCCTCTACAACGGGTATGTGAAGAACTCCAATCTCCTTCTCACGATTCTCAACGAGTATGCGCAAGCTGGGAAGGAGCGGAGTCCCCAGTTTGGCGCCATTCAAAGACGTCTTGGCTGGGAGCTTGATGGGATGAAGCTCCACGAGATGTACTTCGGCAACATGGGCGGCAGTGGAACTCCTAACAAGGAGTCAGCTCTCTATATGGAGATTGTCAACCAGTTTGGCTCCTATGAGGCGTGGAAGAAGGACTTTGTTTCCACCGGCATGATGCGCGGCATTGGCTGGTCGGTTCTCTACCGCGATCCCACTGACGGCCGTTTGATGAACATGTGGATCAATGAGCATGCTACC
Source organism: uncultured Verrucomicrobiae bacterium (assembly GCA_963739345.1). Taxonomy (GTDB): domain Bacteria; phylum Chlamydiota; class Chlamydiia; order Chlamydiales; family JAFEGQ01; genus CAVUAA01. Next base: position 559,001 of record CAVUAA010000001.1, read on the forward strand.
GGTCACCTGGCTGACGGCTCCATCATCCTCCCCATGGATGTGTGGGAGCATGCCTACATGCTCGACTATGGCATTGACCGTGAAGCCTACATCGGTGCGTTCTTTGAAAATATCGATTGGAAAGTGTCTGAGAAGCGATACGATGAGGCGATGCAATCGCACTCCTAGTCCTATTCGCCGCAGCACTCAGTGTGGTCGTCTATTCTAAGCTAGCGGGGATCACACCCACTCCAACGGGCCCTAAAGTGCGGCGGGAACTGCTTGAGCTCCTCCCCGATATTGATGGCCCGGTCTACGAGTTGGGTTCAGGCTGGGGAACGCTAACCGCTCCCCTTGCAAAGCGCTACTCTCATGTGATCGGCTATGAGATGTCTCCAGTTCCTTGGGCTTGCGCAGCTCTCCGCAGCGTTCGACACCGCTCGCTCTCTTGCCGATTTGGAAACTTTTGGAAGCGGGATCTTAGCGATGCGAAGCTGATCGTCTGCTACCTCTATCCGGAAGCCATGAAACGGCTAGTCGATCACTTGCCAAAGGGGTGCACAGTAGTGACGCACACGTTTGCGATTCCAAACCTGACGCCGGTCAAAACGGTGAGGGCCGACGACCTCTACCGCACACCGATTTACACCTATCAGACCTGACCGACTCAGATTTGAACGATGTGCACGTAGCCTGTCGTCGTCGCCACTTCAATCTCTAAAGACTGTTCGGTCTTCTCGTATGCGTCGTTGATGTAAGAGTCGCTCGACCACTTTTTCTGCAGGCAAGAACCATACACCTTTCCGCAGGCGGTTTTTACCTTCACCGAGAAGCCTAACCCGCGGGGCAAAAAGAGAGTGCAGTTTCCCCCAGTGCAGACGATTTTGACTTCACACGTGGTACGCCATGCGCCAGTGAGGTCAAGCTCAACGTTGCCGCTGGTGGTCTCAATATCGAGATTGCGAAGGCGTTGATAATAGCCACGAAACACGCCCGAGATGTCGCCGCCGGCCGTATCAGCTGTGAAGGAGGAGAGGAGATCGTACTCACCGGAGAGATTGAGGGCGATCGATCCGCGAGCTTGCGAGACCGAACCGCTAGTGAAAAAGTCCTGCTCGCCACCGACAGAAAGGACGGTGACGCCAGCACCCGCTTGGACAGCGATGTCAGTAAGAAGAACGTCATCGAAACTGAGGTTGCGATAGCCCGACTCTGCCTCCACGAGGACGCCCATTGGAACCCGGTCGCTCAGCTTCAAATTCCACTGGTCATCGTCGCCACGTGCGATGATGTCGACCCGCCGGCTGAAGCCGGAGGTGACTGACAACACTTGAGGAACATCTTGGTGCTCAAAATGGCCCAATCTCGCTTGAACGAGATCCCGCCCGCCCCCTTCAATCCAGAGAGCGCCGCGGCGCATGCGCAAGAGGAGCCGACCCGACCTGACGTCGTCGTCGGGAATCACCTGAGAGCTCTGGATGGTAACCGTATCTCCCACCTGGTGCCGGTTAAGGTGCTTCTGGTAGGTCTCCATCCCCTGGTGCTGGATCTGGTCGTAGATCGCCTCAGCTGTCACGGAAGGGGTGAAGGAAATTTGTGGAGGAGGGGTATTCACTTGCCGTCGGACACAGCCGGTGAACATCATTCCGATCATTACAGTCGCTACAACTCTATTCATGGACCCGTATGTCTCCAGTAGTGGTGTTTAGATCAAGGGTGAGAGTGACCGGATCTCTCCCATAAGTTCGGTTAACATAGGCAACGACCGGACCGCTCCCGATCACCATCTGCCGGTAGGCCTTGTAAAGCTCTTTCATCTCCCGCTTGGGAAGCTGCTTCAACCGCTCAATGTTGAGCTCTCCCGACGCAGTGGACGCGTAGACGATGACACCCACCCCTTTGGGAATGCGCACATCGCAAGCGCCGTCGGTCGTCTCAACCCAAAGGGTGGCGTCTGAGGTCCAGACCCCGGTCAGGTCGACCGTCACCGGCCCTGTCGTCGATTCTAGCTCTACCTTTTCAAGCTTCGAGTAGGCGCCGGTCATCTGCACCGCTACACTCCCCGTCCCCCCTTCAACCTCCACATGGGCGAGGCGGACAAAGCCGCCTGTAAGATCAAGCATGACATCTGCATTGTCCGCTTTCAGCTCCACACTGGTCAACTCAGGAGCAGCGGCGCCAAGAGCGACCGCCAACTTACCGGCCGTCTGCTCCACCGCCACCTCTTCCAAATCAGAGAGAGCTCGCTCAGCACGGACGATCGTCTCCCCATCGCCATTATCGAGATTAACCTCTCGCACCCGCAATCCATCCAGCTGAAGGGTGAGCGCCCCTCCCTTCTGATCAACCTCAATATCAAAAATCGTTGAACGGGGAAGTTCGACGTAAACTGCCGACGGCGCACTAATTTTGAGAGTGGCATCAGCCCCATCCCGTTTGTAGGCCACCTTGGGATCACTCCCCTTCACATCGACCACACCGGTCTGACCCGCCCTAATCTCTACTGGCCCCTCTCCACTCTCTACCTCTAACGAGATCTCTTTGACCCCGCGGTCAATCCGCACCTGCTCGGCGAACGGATCGCCAAACAGTGGCACGAAAGCCACAACACAGAGGTAAAACAACGCCGTTCTCATCACAGACAGGTATGATAGACAAAAGGCTTGTTCCCAACAACTACTAAGTCTCAATATCCAGGGGAGGCTTTCCGACAGACTACCTCTAGCCAGCTATCCGTGAGAAAAATCCTCCCTTCTGTGTCCTGGTCAATGTAGACCAGCAGCGCATCCATGAAGTCGTCCATGAACTGCTCTCGCAGTTCCTCTGGAAGATGGCGATAGTGGGGCAACCAGCTTTTGGCTTGACGGCGAAGAGCAACCCGATTCGGAAGAATATCGATGTACTCCCGCTCGACCAACTCAATAGGCTCTAATCCGGCCCGAGCGAGGAGAAGAGCATACTCCTCTAATGAAAAGCGGCGGATGGGGTCTTCGAAATTCGAAAAGTGCCTCCGCCATCTCCTCGTCCTAGCGAGAGTGTTAGCCACCTCCTGTTGTGGATCAAACCCATCGGACGCCAAAGTGAGATAGGCCCGTCCGTCGTCGGCTAGAACATGCCGAATATTTGAGAGCGCCGCGAGCTGATCGTCGACCCACAAGAGAGTGGCAAAGCTCAACACGACATCAAACTGACCCGCTAACGGACCAAAAAAGGTCGGGTCAGCGGCATCGGCAACTTCAAAACGGAGCTTCCCACCGAGGCAGTGCCGGTCCCTTGCGACTGTAATCATTGACCCAGAGAGGTCGACTCCCAGCACGTAACCGTCTGACAGGAGCGATGCAGCCTGTACCGAATGCCGCCCATCCCCACACCCGAGATCGAGAATCCGCTCCGACCCCTCGGGTGAAAATTGATCAAAGAAAAACCGATCGGCCCACGCTGTTTGCAACTGAGCCGTCTCCTGATAGAGGCTCCCGTCCCAGCAGGACTCTGCCATGAGGGGGGCGTAAAAACAGACCAATCCTAACAAAAATCGTCTCATGCCTCCGAGGATAGAACCCTGCTCCCGTTTCGGTCAATTGGCTTTAAGTGGGCCACTGCAGAGAGGTCTCTTCCATGAAGAGAAAAGTTTGAGCGAACCAGCCGGCAAGATTGTAGCCAAGAAGGTCGAGGATGATCCAAATCACCGCCATGGAGACTCCCCGCAGAGCGCCGACAGGACCGTGGGTGATGTGGGAGCCGGTGGCCCGGTCCCAAGGGGTGGTGCCGTTGCGGGTGAGGTAGCGATTACCAAAAATCCACAACACCTGACTAAGAATCACCACGCCGCCCCCCATTCCCCGCCACCAGACTAGCCCTGCCCGCTTCAGAGCCAAGGGATAGGCCTGCTTGGTCACCCGCGTATTGAGGAGCGCCTTGCCCGGGGTGGTCCCCCACCTGGAGACGCATCCGGCTTCGATGGGGATCCAGATAATCGTGGCCAGCACCCACACCCACAACGCATTGAGCCATTGAAACTCGCGCCAAACGGGTGTTCCCGTATCGAGAATAATAACCAAAACGGTGAATGGGATCGTCGTGTCGAACAGGCGGGCAAAGAGGCGGATCCACGGACGACCTTTCTTCATTTTTCCCCTATCTTGTCGATCAGGTAGTCGAGCTTGATCGGCGTGTCGAGGATGTAGAGGGTGCTCAGCTCGTCGATGGCGATGCTAAAGTTGAGGTTTTGAGCATCCATCACCACCGAGCTAGCCACCCCAATCACCTCGCCATAGGCGTTGAAGACGGGGCCACCGCTGCTCCCACTCGAGATGGCGGCGGTGATCTGATAGAGGGTCACCCCCTCCTCACTCCGCACCGCCCCCACGATCCCCTCCGACAAAGAGTTCACTAAACCTTTCGGATTCCCAATCACGTAGACGGGGTCCCCGGGCGCAACCGCAACCGAGCGGAACCCCTTAACAGTGGGAAGGGCATCTCCGGGAACCGTTACCAGAGCCAAATCGGTCGCTGCAGGGCTCAGGCCCAAAATCTCCACCTCGCCGTAGGGCTCTCGCCCCGGAAAGACCACCTCAACTTGCCGCCCCTGGAGGAGAACGTGCAGATTGGTCACTACCAGTCCTTCTGGCGAAATATTGAAGCCGGTCCCCCGCCCAGTAAGATTTCCCTCATCGTCGTAGACGTTAATCTGGACAACCGCGTCGCTGTTCACCGCATAGACATCAGCAGGTGTAAAACGAGCCATCCGCTCCTTCACCGGCGGGGCGCTTAAACCCTCATAAAAGGCACGCGCCTCCTCCATCAGCTGCCCCCGCTTCTCAGCCTCACTCCAAAAGATCGCGTAGATGCCCAGATCGCCGAAATGCTTGTAGAAGACCACATAGCTGACCGCCGTCTTCTCCACTTCACCAGCCGCGGTGAGAAAAAAACCGTCATTGACCGGCTGGCTGTGCCAGTTGGTGAGGTGGGTGAGCCACTTCTCCCGGATCTCCATCTCCAACATCAAGGCGAGCTGCTCGTTCAGCTCAACATTGCGAAACTTCAGCGGAAAGAAAAGAGCGTAGGAGCTCCCGTCAGTCCGGACCATTTGCAGGTCGGCATCATCGACACTCGTCCCAAGTACCCGGGCCGCCTGTTTCGAGGTGAGCGCACGCCACGGGAGCTCGCCAAAAGCAACCGTGTAGTGGTGAGGACTCTCCCATGTGGCGCGAGGGGGCATCTCCTCGACCATCTGAGCCACTGCTGGCGGGCGGTGGGCGAGGTGAAAGAGAAGTGCACCCATCACCACCAACACTCCAGCGTAGACGGCGAGACCAGCATAAGCGCGCGCGCGCGTCGCATGGCCGAGAAGAAGCCAGATCATACACAGGGCGAGGAGCGACTCGAACATCGCTCCTACCACGTCCCCATAGCGGATGAGAAGGAAACCGGCGAACAGGAGAGTGACCACATAGCGGCCGAGTAGCCACTCCTTCGCCCAGCTCTTCCCTTTCCAGAGGAGCGCACCAAAAACGGCGTTGAAGCCAAATCCAACCGTGCTGAAGAGAAGTCCGAGCCCCGTCAGCCACGCCATCCAAAGGCTAAGAAGGCTTCCGGTGATCATCACCACCAACATGATGGCCACAGCCGTCCGATCTAGTCGCTCACTCATTCCCCCTCTATACGGCATAAATGAAACCCTGTATAGACCTTTGGCTGAGTATGTCTTTTGATACAGCCACCATTCTCCTACTTGCCATCTTCGTGGTCGCCTACTTGGCGATCATCTTCGAAGGGGTGATCCGGGTCAACAAGTCAGCAGCCGCCCTCCTCGGCGGCGCCCTCTGCTGGCTCCTCTTCTTCCTCGATCACAGCGCACACTCCGCCGCCAGCAGTTCCGTCCTGGCTCAGCACCTCTCCTCGGTCTCCCAGATCATCTTCTTCCTCCTCGGCGCCATGACCATCGTTGAGCTGATCGACTCCCACCACGGATTCGAGCTCATCATCCAGAAGATCACCACTCGCTCGAAAGTGAAATTGGTGTGGATTTTAGGGATAGCCACCTTCTTTGTCTCCGCCATCCTCGACAACCTCACCTCCACCATCGTCATGGTCTCCCTCCTTCGGAAGATCGTCCACGACCGGTCCGATCGATGGGTGTATGGGGCCATCGTTGTCCTCTGCGCCAACGCCGGCGGCGCCTGGACTCCTATTGGCGACGTCACCACCACCCTCCTCTGGATCGAGGGGAACCTCACCACCCTCGGCGTCATCTCAAGCCTCCTCCTCCCCTCTTTTGCCGCCGCCACCACCGTCCTCGCCTACGCCAGCTGGATCTTCCGCGGCCAACGACTGAAAGGCAAAGAGGGTGGCGAGTCCCGTAAGCCGCAGCCCGGCGCCCGCCTCATCTTCTGGGTGGGAATCTCCGCACTCATCTTCGTCCCCGTCTTTAAAGGACTCACCGGAATTCCCCCCTACATGTCCATGTTCATCGGCGTCTCCATCCTCTGGATCACCACCGATCTTTGGCACTACGGCCACCACGACCGGGACCACTTGAAAATTCCCCACGCCCTCACCCGCATTGACATCGCCGCCATCCTCTTCTTCGCCGGAATCCTACTCGCCGTCGGCGCCCTAGAAGCACAAGGATTGCTCGGCGCACTCGCAACCTTCATCGATTCCCACGTTGGAAACTATCGGGTCGTCGCCACCCTGCTCGGCCTCGTCTCCTCCATCATCGACAACGTCCCCCTCGTTGCCGCCAGCATCTCCATGTACAGCCTCGAAACCTTCCCCACCGACGCCCCCTTCTGGGACCTCGTCGCCTACTGCGCCGGAACCGGTGGAAGCATGCTCATCATCGGCTCCGCTGCAGGCGTCGCCCTCATGAGTCTCGAGAAAGTCAATTTTTTCTGGTACCTTAAGCGGATCACCCCGATCGCCGTCGCCAGCTATTTCGTCGGCATTGCCGTCTATCTTCTCATCTGATAGACTCATTGGTGGAATCTTTAAGGAGAACCCCACAATGAAGTACTGCTTGATCTGGTTGGTGCTGCTAACAGGTCTGGTTCACGCCCAACACTCCCCCCTCTTTCACGCCACGAAGCAGCACCTTGAACGACTTGACATCGAAATACGAACGGCTCCATCCGATATCGCCAAGGTCGAAAGGCTAGCAGAGTTTCAGCAACTGCTGCACGACTACTTGGAGAACGCCGACCCCGAGGAGTTCATTGCCGAGCTACGCGAGCTCGATCCCCTGATCGAGGCGATTGGCGAACGGTCGAATTCCGTCTACCACCGAATCTTCTCCCACAAAACTCCCCCAATGACCTACACGGTGAAAGACAAGGACGGTAACGTGTTTCCCGTTTTCACCAATCTGTACCGCTCTAACGAAGTACTCACCCCCCAGGAACAGGGGCAGCTCTTTCAATATGAACTCGAAAGCTACCAAAAGTACGGCATCCACTCCAAGTTCGAACTGAATGCAGAAACTCTCCAGCAGATCGAACCCGACCAGATTTACAAATTCGTCGTCACTGTCGATCATACCGTCTCCTTTGCGGTCGAATACGACGACCCAACGATCTACCGGGCCACTGACAAAGGGATCTCGATCAAACGGATCTGGTCCCCGAATCATACCATCCTCGCTGGCAATCAGCCGGTGCTCTCAGCGGGCACTTTCACCATGTGGCAAGAGGGTGAGAAGCAACTCTTTTTCGCCGCGAACGACTGTGGACACCACCGCGCTGACTTTGAATCACTTCCCGAGTTCAAAAAATACCTCATCGAGCTAGGCATCGATTCTGAACGAATCATTCAACTCGCTATTGAGGTGGATTTTGACCGTCTCCTCAGCAGTCTTCATCGCAAGGCGGAGCACCGCAAAGACGAAGTGGTCATTCTCCGCAAAACCCCAATGCGATAGTAGCAGGACTGACCCACCTAAAAGCGAAGAAATTTTTCGTGACTGACCCTACCTGTTTTGCTTAAGTTGCCGCCACTAGTGCGTTAGCCCTGCTCATAGTTGCATCCTAATTCTTTCCTTTGGTAGACCGGTGACAACAAGGAGGGCGTCAAAATGAAGATGCTTACACACATTGCCATGATCTTGCTGATCGTCGGCGGGATCAACTGGGGTCTCGTAGGAATCGCCAACTTTAACCTGATCGGCTACCTGCTCGAACACCTCTATCTCGACCGCGTTGTCTACTGGCTCGTTGGGATCAGCGCCATCTACATGATCTTTGCCTACCCCACGCTAATCAAGAAAGCGAGTCGCATCGGCTAGCCAAAAATTGGGGTGCGGGTGTAAGTTGTTTGGTCTGATCAAACTGGCTGGACACCATGCATCAACGCGAAACGCACCCCATCAAGCTTCTCACCTGTATTATTGTTGCAGCCCTATTCTGGCTGCTCCCAGTGCCCGAGGGGCTCTCCCCGGTGGGCGTTCATCTTTTGGGGATCTTTGTCGCCACCATTCTCGGTATCGTTCTCAAAGCGATGCCGATGGGCGCCGTTGCCCTTGTTGGCCTCACTGCTACCGTTCTCACCCACACCCTCACCTTCGCTGAGGCATTTAGCGGCTTCAGCAACACCGTCGTCTGGCTCATCGTCGCAGCATTCTTTATCGCACGCGGCTTCACCAAAACGGGTCTGGGAAGTCGGATCGCCTACTTCTTCGTTCGCATACTTGGAAAGAAAACGCTAGGTTTAAGCTACGGCCTCCTGGCGACGGAGGTACTCCTCTCCCCCGCCATCCCATCAAGCACCGCTCGTACTGGTGGCGTCATCTTTCCGATCCTTGACTCGCTCAGCCGCTCCTTCGGCTCCGACCCCCAGCAAGGGACCGCCCGTCGTATGGGCTCCTTCTTGACCGTCGTCGCAGCACAAGGTGCTGCCATCTCCAGCGCTCTATTTCTTACGTCCATGGCTCCAAACCCCCTTATCGCAAGCTTTGCCGCTGAGCACGGAGTCCACCTCTCCTGGGCCAGCTGGATCACGGCCTCCTGCGTTCCCGGCGTCCTCTGCCTCCTCCTCATGCCACTCGTCGTCTACAAGCTCTACCCACCCGCCGTGAAGGCGACACCTCATGCCGCCGAGTTTGCCAAAGAGAAGCTCGCAGAGATGGGAAAAATCTCGAGAGCTGAATGGATGATGATCATCGCCTTTGTAGGCCTCCTCACCTTATGGATTTTGGGAGCGACCATAGGGATCACTGCCACCACGACCGCTCTCCTTGGCCTCTGCGTGCTACTCATCGTCGAAGTGCTTAGCTGGAAAGACGTCCTCTCCGAGCACGGCGCCTGGGAGACCCTCTTCTGGTTTGCCTCCCTCATCGCCATGGCCTCTAACCTCAGTCGCTTTGGCACTGTCGAGTGGATCGGTCTACAAATTGGTGGCACCGTTGAAGGCTTCTCATGGCCCGTTGCTGCCATCCTCCTCGTCCTCACCTACTTCTACCTCCACTACCTCTTCGCCAGCCAGCTCGCCCACGTCGTCTCCATGTTCCCCGTCTTCTTAGCTGTCCTGATTGGAGTGGGCGCTCCGGCCATGCCCTCTGCCCTCATCCTCGCCTTCTCTAGCGGCCTCTACGGCGCCCTGACTCACTACGCTTCAGGCCCCGCCGCCATCCTCTACGGCCCCCGCTATGTTCCCGTCGGCCCGTGGTGGAAAATGAGCTTCATCGTCAGCGCCATGAACCTGCTCATCTTCATCGTCATCGGCGGTCTGTGGTGGAAACTCCTCGGCCTCTGGTAAAGACCTGATCTTTTGGTATGTGGCTGGGTGCTCGGCCAACGGCAGCCTCCGCACTGCGCCACACACCATCGAGCGAATTGTCACATTCTGGGACAGTCCCCAATTGTGACAATTTGGATTACTTGTAGTCGAATTCGCCGAAGTCAGGATCAATGGTGCGCAAGCCCTCGTCGAGGGCGCTGATCTTGGTCATCTCTTCGGGCGTAAGCTCAAAGTCAAACACATCGGCGTTCTCTGTGAGACGGGCGGTGTGCATGGTCTTCGCAAGTACCACCACTCTCTGTTGAAGAGCGCAGCGAACAGCCACTTGAGCAGCGGTTTTGTTGTGCTTCTTGCCAATGGCAGCGAGAGCGGCGTCTTTCGTCGCCTTTCCACGCGCTAAGGGCGAGTAGGCGGTGATGGCAATGTCGTTCGCACGACAGAAATCGTAGAGCTCCCGCTGACGGAGATAAGGGTGAAACTCGATTTGGTTCATCTCAAAGTCGATACCGGTGGCCATCGCCTCTTTTAGATGGCGAATGGTGCAGTTGGATAGACCAATGGCGCGGATCTTGCCCGCCTCTTTGCACTTCTGCATCGCTTCCAAAGTGTCAGTAATGGGAACAGTCCGATCGGGCCAATGAATCAACCAGAGGTCGAGATAGGGTGTATCGAGCTCTGTAAGACACCGATCGCAAGCCTTGGGCACCTTCTCAGTAGTATAGTCCCCTCGCCACAGCTTCGATGTGACCCACAGGTCTTCACGAGGTGCAGCCTTGAGCCCCGCTCCCACCAACTCCTGGTTCCAATAGGCCTGCGCGCAGTCGATGTGGCGGTAGCCCAGCTCAATCGCCTCTCGGACGATCTTGGTCACCTCCTGCCCCTCCGACTCAAACGTCCCAAGACCTAAAACCGGAATTTCCAGCCCCCCTTTTAAACGGATCCTCTCTGATGCAAGCTTTTCTGGTTGGAACATGTGCCACCTCCTACCTAGGCAATAATCCATTGCCCGCTTTCGTGCAAATGACTAAAGTGATGCTCATGGGAAATGTTTGGACAACGATCGTGATCGCCGCCATTGTGGTTCTGCTGGCCGTCGCCGGCCTGGCCATCGGCCTCATCCTCACTGGAAAGTCAAAGTTGCGAATGGGCAGCTGCGGTTGGGATCCCAACAAAAAACGGGACGACAGCTGCGGAAAGAAGATCCAATGCCCCCTCTGTAAGCCGGAGAAAAAGAGTAATGATTGATGCGATTGCTGAGAAAGTGCGCAATGATGAGCGCCTCACATCCGAAGAGGGAATCGCTCTCTTAACGTCTGATAAAGCAGATGAGGTGACCGCCCTCGCCGACGAGACTCGCCGCCGCAAAGTGGGCGACACGGTCTACTACGCCTCCACCGTCCACATCCAACCCACCAATCTGTGCGAACTCTCCTGCCCCATGTGCTCCTTCTATGCCAAACCGGGCTGGAAGAAGGCGTGGTTTCTCACTCCAGACCAGGCGATGGAAAAGGTTGAGAAGGGGCACGAGACGGGCCTGACCGAGGTACACGTGGTGGGCGGTCTCTGGCGCGACTGCGACCTCTCCTACTACCAAGAGCTGTTCACTCGGATCAAAGCGCTCGACTCTGAGATCCACATCAAGGCGCTCACGCCGGTTGAATACGATTTTCTTGCCAAGCTACACGGCCTCCCGGTCGAGGAGGTACTTGGGCGGATGATGGAGTGGGGGCTCGGATCTCTGCCCGGCGGCGGCGCCGAAATTCTCGTTGAGGAGATCCGCAAGCAGGTCGCTCCCCAGAAGATCACCTCCGAGGAGTACCTCGAGATCCACAAAGTGGCCCACCGCCTAGGCCTCCCATCCAACGTCACCATGCTCTTTGGTCACGTCGAAGGGCCTGAACACATCATCGCCCACCTCTGCAAGGTGCGCGAGCTACAAGATGAGACCGGCGGCGTCCGCACCTTCGTCCCGCTCAAGTACCACACCGAAAACAACGCGCTTGGCAAGCGAGCGAATCGGCTCAAACCGCCCAAAGATTTGGCCCTCGTCTACGCCGTCTCCCGCCTCATGCTCGACAACGTCCGCAACCTTAAAGTGCTTTGGAAATACGTTGGCCTCGATACCGCAAAGCAGCTCCTTAGCTGCGGCGGCAACGACCTCTCCTCCACCTATGACGAGGAGATGATCATCGAGCTTGCCGGCAGCATTAAGGAACAGATGACTAGCCAATGGATTGACGAGATCATTCGCGAAATCGGCCGTGAGCCCATGCTCATCCACTCGGGCCACCACTACGAAGAGGAGCTTGTTCTCGTATGACACATGCAGTGATCCCCGGAATGCTGCGGGTCGGCCACCTCAACTATGTCAACGCCTTTCCCCTTTATGGTGCGATGATACGCGGTGTGGTACAGCGCAACGTCGAACTGGTGGGCGGCGTCCCCGCAGATCTCAACCAAGCGCTCCGCACCGGCGACCTCGACCTCTCTCTCGTCAGCGCCTACGAATACCTCAACAACGCCCACAGCTACGACCTTGTACCCGGCTTCTGCCAAGCAGCCCCCGGCCCTGTCCGCAGCGTCACTCTGCATTACAAGGGCAAACTCGAAGACCTAACCGGCCAACCCCTCGCCCTCACTCAGCAGAGCGCCTCCTCCGCCAACCTGGTCCGCGCCTTCTGCCGCACGTTCTGGCAGATCGAGCCCGAGTTCGTTCCCCTTCCCGACGTCCAATCGTGCATGGATTATCCCGCCTTCCTTCTCATTGGTGACCAGGCGCTCCTCCATCCTGGCTTTCCCGGCTACAACCGGATCGACATGGCAGAGGCATTCGTCGAAAAAACCCAACTCCCCATGACTTTTGCCGTTTTCGCCGTCCGCAAGGAAGTTTCCCGCGACCGACCCGCTCAGGTGGCTAAGTTCTCCGAAAAGCTTAACGAATCACTCACCTGGTACGAGAGCAATTTCGAGACCGTTTGTGAGATGGCGGCCGAAAACTCCCCCATCCCCATCGAGATCCTCCGCGCCTACTATCCCCTTCTCAACTACCGCCTTGGCCACCAGGAACTCGCAGGCCTAGCTACCTACGCCACTCTCATTGACCGCCCCGTCCCCGAACAAGTACAAGAGGCCCTCCGTGACACGCGAATTCTTTGACGCCATCGCCAAGCAATATGACCGGAACAACACCGTCCTCTCTTTGGGTCTGCACAAACGCTGGAATCAGGCTCTTATCAACGCGGTCTCCCCAAGCGGCGGCACCCTCCTCGATCTCTGTGCTGGAACCGGCGCCATTGGACTCACTGCGCTAGAAACCCCCAAACCCCCATCGAGCGCCATCCTCATCGACTTCTCTCACGAGATGCTCGCCATCGCCCGCTCCCGCGCTCCTGGCAACGCCACCTGCATCGAGGCCGACGTTCAACAACTTCCCTTAGAAGACCTCTCCGTCGACGCCGTTACCCAAGCGTATGGCATCCGCAATGTCGCCGATCCTGTTCAATGTGCTCGTGAAGTGTACCGCGTTCTCCGCCCCGGTGGCCGCTGGGGTATCCTTGAACTGACCCGTCCCCCAAACCGCCTCATCGCCCCCTTCCACAACCTCTACCTGCGCACCTTAGTGCCCACCCTCGGCCGCCTCCTCTCCTCCGACAAACAGGCCTACAGCTACCTCTCGTCCAGCATACGCCACTTCGTCGATCCCGACACCCTCGCCACCCAAATCGAAACCACCGGCCTTAAACTCGCGTCGTGCCAACGGCTAACGCTTGGGACGGCAACACTGGTGATCTTCGAGAAACCAGCAACGCAATAATCGCCACCCCCATCACCACCTCAACCATCAGCCTCCACGGCACTCCACCACCATCGCTGGGCCGACGGAACGCGTAGGACCTGTCGGCTTCCTCGATCGTCAGAACTTCGGTCACCTTCTCAAACGTCGCTCCTTCCCGCATATCGGTCAACTTACCATTCTCTTGCGCTTTTGTGATGCTGCAGCAAAACCCTACCGGGACGAGCGTCTTAGACCCTTCCTCTCTTGTGCACATCACGTAGAGGCGGGGCAGTGGATTTTCTTGTTTGATGAACAGCTCAAAATGTTTGGACGGCCCGACCGCAACGTATTCGCCCGTAAACTTCTGCTTAGAGAGCTCTTTGCCGTTCAACTCATCCCCTTGCGTTGCCATCAGGCTGATGATTGCGGCCATGCTCTGTTGCTCTTTTCGGAAGAGTTCAATCAGTGACTCTGCTGCCTGTTGTGGTCGCTTGCTCTGTAACGCTTCGAGCGTGTTAACTGCGGGTCCATCACCTACACCTTGCATCTCATCCTCCTGATGTTTAGGAGATAAACATAGCTCAAAGAAATTCAAAAATCAAATCAATTCTCACCTGACAAATTATGAGGAGTGGTCTACCCTGTGGTTATGCACTCTGTCGTGTTGGGATCATCCTCGCCGAGAAGGCGGGAAATCATGCGCCACTTCCGGTTGCCTTTTGAGGTGGCTTCGCCCCCCTTTGACGAGGACTCGATCCCATTTGAGGGAAATCCTGAGGACTATGTGCGCCGCCTAGCTGAGGGAAAGGCAGAGTCACTCGCGGAGGCCCACAAGGGGAAGATCATCATTAGCGCCGACACCCTGGTCTTCTACAACGGTCGGCCATTTGGTAAGCCAAACGGGCGGGACGAGGCGTTTGCCATGTTGGATGAGCTCGCGGGCGTCTGGCATACAGTGCATACGGCGGTGTGCGCTTTCAGAGATGGAGAGCGCGCAGTTGAGGTGTCAAAGACGGCGGTGCTCCTCCGGCAGCTAACGGCCGATCAGATCTACCGCTACATCGACGCGGTGGGCTCGAGCGACAAGGCAGCCGGCTATGCTGTGCAAGGAAGCGGCTACATGATCATCAAGGGCATTGAAGGGTGTTTCTACAACGCAATGGGACTGCCCATTGCAGCGCTCACCAACGTACTGCGTCATTTAGGAGTGGATCTATGGGACTATTTACCAGAATCATAGCGGCCGTTCTGGTCGTCGCTCCACTGGCAGCCGATCCAGGGCACATTCTCTACCTCGCACGCGCGGGACGGGTGGCAGAGGCGGTGCGCGGCTACCGGGAACACGTGGCCGAGCGCGGCGGACACGACTTTGAGGTGTTGCATGGGTTAGGCGTTGTCCTCCTCACAAGCGTACAGGCGAATGGTGAGCCCGAAGAGCAGCTGCTGGCCGCCTTTGGCGCCGGTATCGCTGCAGACACCCGCCTTCTGCCGGTGCTGCAAGGGGCGCTGGCCAGCAAACATCCTCAGGTGCAGGTAGCGGCGGTCAACCTGCTCGCCCAGCTCGAGGATGACCGGGCCGATGTGATGCTCCTCCGTGCCATGAGCTCTCCCTATCCGATGACCCGTCTTGAAGCAGGTCTGCACCTGGCCCACAGAAGGCACCCGGAGGTGATCAACCAGCTCGAAGCGTTCATGATCAAAGTACATCCGATGGCCCGCCCCCTCTTCCCCCAGCTCTTCGTTATTGTAAGCACCCCTGAGTCAGACCGGGTGCTCGCCCGTTTCCTCGCCCATCCAAGCGATGCGATGCGACGGGCCGCGGTGCTCGCCGTCGCCCGCGCTGGCCGGGACGACTTCCTCCCTGAAATCCGCCGCCTCAGCCACCAAATTGAGCCGCTCCAACAGGAGGCGTGCGCCTATGCTCTGGGCCTCCTTCAAGACTCCGAATCGATCCCGCAACTCGAACGGCTCACCCAATCCACCTCCGAGACGGTGCGCGTCGCGGCCTTCCAGGCGCTCTACCAGCTGGGTGATGAGAGCGCAGGCCACAAGCTCCAGCAACTCGCCAGCTCGGGCGACCCCTACGCCATCTCCGCTCTCGCCGACATCGAGGGAAGCGAAGAGATCCTCGTCCATCTTCTCGCCTCCAACGACCTCACCACCCGCATCAACGCCGCCACCTCCCTCCTTGTCCTCCAGGATGGCCGCTGCCTCAACGTCCTCCAAGAGATTCTCGTCCGCGACGCCCGCGACCTTGGCTTTGGCATGCAGCCCTCTGTCGCCGGCGCCCTCGCCTCCCTCCGCGCCCTTCCCTGCGCCACCTCCAAAGTGAAGACCTACCCCGCCCTCCCCGAGGTCTCCATGCGTCTGCGTGAGGCAATCCTTGCAGAAGCTGCCAACCTCCCCGAGCGGGACTTCCTCAGCCTCGCCGAAACCCTCTTCGCCGGCCAACAGACCGACCTCATCCCCACCCTTGTCGCCATCCTTGAGAACATGCAATCGCCCGCCGCCGTCGAACTTCTGCAGCGCGAAAGCCAGCACATGGGCGCTCCCCTCATTCGCGCCTACTGCAACCTCGCCCTCTTCCGCTCTCACATTGATGGCCCCTATGGCGAAAACCTCCACGCCTGGATCCGCCAGCAGTGGCAAACTGAGCTGATCCGCCTCCGCCCCGTCCTCTCCTACGCCGAGCGCCCCACCACCGACACCGCAGCCCACCGGCTCACCCCCGAAGAGACCTCCCGTCTCCTTATCGAGGCGGTCGAGGCCTTTGCCCAGCAGCAAGATGCTGAGGCGGTCGACATCCTCCTCGAGACACTCGAGAACGGCAACCCCCAAAATGCCTGCCCCATTGCCGGCCTCCTCATCCGCATCACTCAATAATTGAAGTATTGCGATAGTCATCCTAGTTGGGTAAACTAATCGCCCAATGGAAGAGATTAAACCAAAAAAATCAGCAATCACCCTCGCCTACTACATGCTACAAAGCAAATTAATCGAAAATTTTCAAAAAGTTATTGATGATCCCAAGTGTGCAACGCACATGGAGCTTCATGGTGTCAAAATCAAGACAGCATTTGGTAACGCCCTCTCCTGGTTCTATTTTGTAAAAAATATTGCCTACAACGAGATGCCGCTACCCATCCAATTTACCAAGCGGGAACCCGCTCATTTAGAGATCCAGAAGGGCAATGACACTCTCATGCAAGCTGGCTGCACTGTACTGCAAGGGATCACTCCACCAAGGAAGACCCAAACGTTCGCCACCCTCGTCAGCGCCCTGGACAAGATCAATGCACTAGCCCTTCAGCGACTTCCCCACATCCAATTGCTGAGCAGGCCTACAGGGGAAAGTGTTGACATCGCAGAACATCTCGAAGCGCAGCGCGACAGACTAAAAGTCGCGATCCAGATGCTCGAGAGAGACCTAGAGCGGCTCCCCTCCTTTCAGTGTGCTGCAAAATGGAAAATACCTTGGAAAGTCGAGAATGGAAAAATCGTCACCGCGCTCAAAAAGGCCCTTGAACGACTAGAGGGGCTGATTAAGCAGGACCCGTCTGCAAAAGAGCAGCTCCTCTGTTTTTCGCTCACGGTTTCCACGGAAACATGGAACGTAGTCATCGACAGCAGCCGTTCGCTGACTGACAGCGTCGAGGTGACGGCTAAGGAGATCCAAAACGAAAACCGGAAGAAAATCCTTAAACGATTGGCAACCCTCCATCACCAGATTGCCAGTTCCACCGTTTATGATCTGTCACATACCATCACCTACCTCCTCTCACTCGCTGTTACCCAAGGTCGCACTACCCACGAAGTCCAAAAAATCTGCCAGCCACTTCAACATGAGTTGAAGCAGCTCCACTATCTAAACTGGGAGGATCAGCCCGAGACCGAAGAGTTCATTTGTGCCGTTGACAAAGGCTACTTAGAATTGGTCAGCTCCCTCACGGTTCTCGACATCGACAGAGTCACTCCACTTGAGCTCAGTGCCCCAGCCCGCCTCGTCTTCCTACTCGACGAAGCGATCACCGATGCAACCGATAGGGCCGAACAGCTCAAAGAGGTGCTAAAGAAAACTGTGAAAGTCTTCCTCGAAAAACCAAAGGGAGGGACCATTCTTCGGCCCACCCCTAAATGGCGTCTTCGCGGCAATCTCATTAGCGAAAACCAGAACGCACTCACCAAACTCCTCTCCAGCGCCGTCACTCCCCACTACTACCAGCTGCACGACAACTTCTTGCGGGCCTACAACGATTTATGCCAAGACCCGCAAGCTGTGGGTCTCTGCAAGGCGCATTTCAAAGAGATCCAAATGGCGTTTCCTGCCCTGCTGGCGTTTTTCTACTACGTGCGTGAAGCGGCCTACTATCAGGCGCCAGGCTCGGCCAAGCTCGACCCGGAAAAACAGGCTGATCTCTCTTTACCGAAAATGGCAAAACCGAGCTTTCCCGTAGCCATGAAGTGCCTCGCCGATGTAGAGAACAAGTGGAAAGGAGAGCTGCCGGCCAGTTTCAATCGCTTTTGCAAAATTGCCAATCAGGTAGCCCGCTTGGCGCTCGCAGAGACCGAAGATCAGAAAGTAATCGGCCGCCCTTCGGGCAAGTCAACGAATGCCCGACAACATGTCGCACTCCTTTCTAATCGACTCGGTACAACGCTGGAGATACTCAAAAACCGCATTGAAAAGCTCCCCTGTTTTATCAGTCGGCTCCGCTGGTTAGCCCCCGAGAAGCTCCAAGCCTTTGACCTCCTTTGGGAAAAAGAAAGTGGCGCGATCATTGGTCTTGTGAAGGAGATGAGTGAGGGTTTGGACACCGCACTCAATATCGAAGGCTCGTACTTTATGACAGCGCTGCTCGCTTCCGCCAATGAGGCGGTTTGGCGCAACATGCCGAGCATAAAAAACGCGCTTCGGAACGTATCCGCGCGGATCGCCAAGGCTGTTGCCGAGGCCAAGGCCGACAAAAAAAGATGCGATTATGCCCAGAAAGCTAACGACTTAATGCTCGTCTACGGCCACCTGGTTAACACACTAGTTCACGACCTCGAGCACCACATCGCCTATCTGGTTCCCCTCTTAATGACCGAAGGGTGGGACTCCGACGCAGTCAAGAAGTGTGCAAGGCCGACCGTGGAGGCGCTAGAGACGTTTTGTAATGTCGAGTGGAAGCTAAAAAAAGAGGACACCTCCCCAATGGCCAACGAAGTTCGGCGAGCCATCCGGGTAATCAAGGGTGCACGTGCGGAGATGGAGCGACTGCTCAATAAGATTGAGAATGGAGACACCTCGCCCCTCACCCTCAGCGGCCCCCTTCGGCTGGCGATGGCTGTCAACAATGCGGTGGTTGGAATTTCGGCCCAGGCGATCCGTATCGGGAGCTGTACTCAGCTATTCGCACGGCTGCGACTTGAGCTTCTCCGCCTGGAGAGCAGCTTTGAAAAAGCGATGGCAACCTATAGCAGCGAGTCAAAATCTAAGATCGAAAAGTAGGCGGGCTCCGTAGAACTGATACTGAGTGTCGACGAAGTCGAAGGGGAAACCCTCCCGGCCACCAAAGCGACGGTAACGGTAGAACGGGATAAGGGAGAGGGAGACGCGGTGACCATTGAGGCAGCCGTGACGGGTAAACATGAGATCAATCCAGTACTGCACCTTCTTCCCACAATACTGTGTCTGATCTGGAAAGCTAGGATCGTTGCTAATGTCACAACGGACATTGGTGGGAAATCCAGCTTTGAATGCGACCTGCGTGCTGAAGATGGGTGAGATCCAGCCGCCAACTGCAAAGCCAGCCGCCACATACTCATAGTTGATGCAGAATCGGACCGGAAGAAAGACGGGGGGAAAGAAGCGGTTGGTCTGTGTGATGTAGCCAACCCCAACAAAGGGGATAAAAAAGGGGCGGTAGCGAGAGCAGAGCTCGATCACGTAGCCCACACGCCCCTCCACATCGCCCACCTCGAAATTGGAGTTAAGCGGCTGCCCGTCCGCCGCGTGCCCCTTAAGTCGTCCGTGGCCGTAGTGACCATCAATCCCCCAGTAAGTCCGCCACGGCTTCGCTCGATCATAGGTAATGCGAAACCCGTAGATCAGTCCATTCTGGTGACTCCCCCCCTCCTTGTTCCGCTCCGCAAAGTAGACTTCGGGACCCACGCCAAGGCGATGGGGTCTGGTGCACGTCGGAGCGACGTAGGCGACCAGTTGGCCGCAGAGAATAAGAGCGATCAGAACGTAATGTTTCACCCGCCAGGTTGTACCATGACTCGAAAATGATTGCAGCCAACCAATCGATTTGTTTATGTTTTCTTTACCCAACCATGGGAGGTCTCCGATGAAAAAGCTCGTGTTGATTTTGATCTGCCTGACGGCAATGTTGAGTGCGGATCCGCATCCAGATGCGCGCCCCTACTTTCGGGAGGTGACTCCTGCAGAGTGGCATGTGATGCACACCGTGGTCACCACCACCTCCGATACTAACGTCTTGGCACTGTGGGGAAAGGCGGACTTCCTAGAACGTGAGGGCAATCGGGTCGATCACGTCCATCCCCTCCGCTTTCTCCTCACTCTATTCACAAGTGAAGAGCTGAAAGTTGCGACGCGCAACATCAAAAATGGGCAGCCCGGGGTCGTCTGGAAAAGATTCAGCTCTCGCTTTGGCGAGAGCCTCGACCGCGCCCGCGCCCGTGACAATCTCTCGGATGAGGTAATTGCACACTTTGCCAACACCTTAGAGCTGGAAGTCGACACGGTGCATGCGTTGATCAACGCCAACCAGTGGGAGAGCTTGATGAATCTGCTGGCAACGGAAGTGCCTCGCAAAGGCGACTTCCGCCGCTACGATCTGTAACTCGGTGCTTGTGCAATGATGCCCAGGATAGGACTCGAACCTACACGCCTTACGGCACCAGATCCTAAATCTGGCGTGTCTACCAATTCCACCACCTAGGCAGGCGATGATAAGAGTATAGCACTCTTCCCACTTTGCGTCAATCCGGAGACCCTGATTATTACCTTAGTCTTTCACTAGAAAGTCTGGAGCTAAGGAGCGAGGCGGAGTAGATTGCCAAAATCAGGCGTCATAGGGGAAGAATAAGGTGGCAATCAGGGTCAGATTTCCCCTATTGTGCTCTTCCTAAATCCTAGGAGCCTAAGCACCATGTTCAAACACCTTCTTGTCCTCCTCCTCACCACCACGCCCCTATTTGCCGATCTGCTGATCGACCCGGCTTACCGGATCGGTCAGTTGGAAAATGGGATCACCTACTATTTGCGCCATCACGACGGAGAAGACAGTGTGATGCTCCGCCTGGCTGTTCCGGTCGGCTCTGTACAAGAGGAGGAGGGCGAAGAGGGAATCGCTCACTGGATCGAGCACATCATGTTCCGCGGCACCCGTTCGTTTTCAAGAGGAGACATCAACAAGTTTTCAAACGCCAATGCACGTACCAGCATGGATTCCACCGTCTACGAACTCGAGGCGAATGATGTAGAGCAGCTGGTGTGTGCCGTACAACTGATGGCCGAGTGGGTCTCGTGTGCACAATTGCGTGACAGCGATATTGATGGTGAGCGGCAGATCGTCATCGAAGAGCGACGGTTGGGGTTGTGCGCAGGCCACCGGCTAAGCGAGTGGGCCTTCGGCGAAGTACTGTCCGGCTCCAAATATGCTGAGCGTATGCCCATTGGCCTGCTTGAGACGCTAGAGAACGCAACACACAAGACCGTGCGTCACTTCTATGAGAAGTGGTACACACGGGTACCCGTTGCCATCGTCGTGGTGGGTGACATCGATCTCGACGCAATGGAGACGCTGATTCAAGAGACTCTAGGCCGACTCGATCAGCGGATCGAACGCTCCGAAATCCCCACCTATCCCGTTCCCCCTTTTGAAGGGACCCGGTTTTTGGTGCGGACCGACCCGGAGGTGGCTTCCACCACAGCGAGCCTTATCTTTCGCCAGAAGCCATCCACAGTCATCACCGAAACCGACTACCGCAACCAGTTGGTCGCCGTACTAGCACAGGCAATGCTGAGCGAACGGCTGACTGACTGCCAGGTGAGCCGGCACGAGCCTGTGCTTCCGCTCGAACTCGTTTGCATCCATGGTGACGCACGGGAGGGCGTCATTAGCGAGATTGTCCGTCTGCAGCGAGACGGCTTCACTCCAGGCGAACTCGAGCGTGCGGTCTGTAACTTGACCCGCTTCCTCACTCTTGCCGAGCGGGCTTCGGTGCGGGAGAGTAGCCGGACTCTGGCCGAAGAGGCGGTCGACCACTACCTACGCGCAGATCCCCTTCTCGCCATCGGATTCGAAGGGGCGATGGCCAGGTCCATCCTTTCCTCCATCACCCTCGACGAGGTGAATCAGCAGATCCGCCAGCTCGACCTCCACAACAACAACGTCGTGATGCTCACCGTTCCCGAAGGGGACCCCTCCACCCCAGAGACTGTGGAGGCGGCCTACCTCGCCGGTGCCCATGCGCAACTCGAGCCCTATGTTGAACCAGAAAGACTCGACCGCCTTCTAGCGGACCCTCCCACCGCTGGCCAGATCGCTTGCTGCCGCACCGTCATTCACTTCGAAAACGGCCTCACCGTCCACCTCCTTCCCAACCCCCATGAGGAGAGGCTCGTCCTCTTCGACGGCGTTGCTCTGGGCGGCCTCTCGGACTTTGAACCCCATCAGCTCCCCACCGCCCGCCTCGTCGAACCCCTCCTTGAGCTATCGGGAATCGGCCATGCCTACAACACCTACACCCGCTCCATTTACGGAGGTGGCAGCACCGACCATCTCGAGACGATCTTCCAAATGATCCACCACGCCTTCACTCAAAAGAGCACCACCCGAGAAGAGTTTGAGCGGGTGCGACGCCGCGCCATCATCGATGCGAAAGAGGCGCTACTCAGTCCGGAGAAGCGACTCCGGCAACAAGTGCGGGCGCTCAACCACTCCTCCCACCCCCACTTTGTTCCATCTACCGTCGAGCAGATAGAGCTAGCCGACTACTCACTCGCTGGTGCCATCGCCCGCAAGGATTTCTCCAATCCGGCTGAGTTCACTTTCGTTTTCGCAGGCGACTTCGATCTCGATCTCATCAAACAGCTGGCATCCACCTACCTCGGGAGCATCCCTACTCAGGAGGAGCTTCGCGACACCGGCCGGCTCATTAATGCCCAGTTTCCCGCCGGTATCCACCGTCGAGCACTCTACTGCGGACGGGAGGACAAAAGCGTTGTCCAACTCACCTTCCCCATCTCGCTCGACTCCCCCACCGCCGACCAGCTTGAAGTGACTCGCGCCGCCGCAGCCATCATCGGTAGCCGCGTCCACTTCTTTCTACGCGACGGGCTCGACGCCACCTATGATGTTGCGTGTCGAACTCAGTTCATCACCCCCGACTCAACCCGCGGACTCCTCTCCATCCGCTTCGCCTGCGACCCGCAAGATGCTAAAGTTCTTGCAAAGATGGCCGTCCGAGAGCTCCGCCTCCTGAAAGCACGTGGCCCGACAGATAATGAGCTCACCCACCTCATTCGCCACCGTCGGGAGCGGACAGCGAACAATCTTAAAGACAACGCCTTTCTTGTTCACGAGGTGGTCCGTCACACTCTTCACAACTGGAACCTAGAGGGGCTAGCCCACATCCCTGAACGAGTCAACGCCCTCGGCAAGCCCGCCGTGGCCGCACAAATCAGCGACATGCTCCCCCTCGACAACTACACGTGCGTCATTCTTTTCCCAGCAGTTGCACAAAATTCTCCGGTCCGCTATCGTGTTGCTCCTCAAGGAGGTGACCATGGAAGTAACCGAAAAAACCACGCCGCCGATCACCAATTGGTACGCCTCTGGCGTGGATAGTAAAACAAACACAGACGCCGATTCCCGAACGGCGCAGATTCCCCCACTTGACACCATCGCTCCCACTCCGCTAAGCCTCGCCGGAAAAAGTAACGGACTAGTTGAGAGCGCACGAACCACCCTTGAGACAGCTAAGAACAACGACAGCCCACGGCAAGTGCTCGACGCTCATAAAAGTGCGCGCGGCGATCTGAAGCGAGCTGTCAATCTCACCGAAGCAGCCAAATCAGACGACGCCTTCTCCCGAGTGATTGCAGCCAATATGGCGATGGCCGATTCGGTCAAGCAGGAGCTGGGCGAACTGTGCGACGAGATTGAGAAACGGCTGGGTACTGTGCGCGAACTGCAAATGGCTAAGCAGCTGATGCAGAAGTATGCTCAAGAGGGCGACGAGGTGATCAACCTCGACGAGGCCAAGACCCCAGAGCAAGAGAAAGATTTCGCCCTTCTCAAGCGGCTCTGGACCGTCTGTCAGAAAGAGGGAGTCCTCCTTCCCGACAGCTGGACCGCCATCAAGCGAGAAGAGCTCAAGCGGTACGCTGGCGCGCTCACCGACGCCATCTCCAATCTCCAAGACCAGCAGCGAAAAGAGACGCTCGAATACAAGCGGCTCTCCAACCGCGCCTCCGAGTATTGGGAACTGGTGATCGCCGCCGTCGTCAAGCAAAACCAGCTCATCATGAGCATTATCCGTGCAATGCGAGGTCAATAGTGAGAGTTTCCGGAACCACCACTCTCGTTCCTCCTCCCCTCTTCGACCGCTCCCGCCTCAACTCCGAAGCGCGGATGGAGCAGCTAATGCGCGACTCGATCGACCTGATGAATGACATGGCCGCCTCCTCCCTCAAAGAGATCGACTATCTCGGAGCCGAGCGGAAGCAGCGCTACCAGGAAAAACAGACGGTCGATGCCGAAGTAGACGAGAGCTACCGGAAACTGGGTAAGCTCTCCCAGTTTGACACCTTCCTCTCCTGTGTGCAGGTTGCCACCTCTGTTGCCCTTGCGGCCAGTGGCAACCCGCTCGCCCTCGCCTCTGCAATGCTCGGCGCCGTCCAGCTCTTTGGCTCCGCCACCGGCATGATCACCGACCCCACCCTCAAAGGGGGGCTCAAGTGGCTCTCTCTTGGCACTGGAATAGCCACCTTTGTTGCCGGTCCCGTCATGGTAAGCGAAGCGCTCAAAGGTGTCCTCGGCACTCAAATGGCCGGCAATGCAGCAAAGGGAGTGAGCACCCTCTACCGTGGACAACTGACGCAAGAGAAGACCAAGGCAAGCAACGCCAGCAGCCAGTTCCGCGCTGACTTGGCTGACCTCAGCCTCCGCTCCGACGCCGCCTATAGCGGCATCGAAGAGAGCACCTCCGTCCACCAAAACCAGTGGGGCGCCCTCGTCTCTGCAATTGATAAAGAAGCTGCGGCTCGTCGCCGCATACTCCAAAGGGGAAGATAATGGCAGTTACAGCAGTCGAACAGACTCATGAGAAGCCCTTCATCGCAGCAGAGGCGCCCAAAGGGGCGCTTGAAACGATGGCCACGACCGTCTTCAGCGCGACCGAGAACTTCTTCAACGACTTCACCTCAAAAGTTGATGAGATGAGTGGCAAGTGGCTTGGCCTTGAGAACAAAGCTGAAGTTGAACGGCTCCCCTTCACCACACTGCATCCCTACAAGATGCCTGAGAAAGCCAAAGCGCTCCTCTCAGACAAACTGAGCCGCCGCTCCATCCAGGCCATGCTTATCTTCCTTGTCGCCCTCCGTATCGACAACAATGCTGTCGATCGCCACCTCCGTGCGAAGGAGAAAGCAACCAGTCGTCACGACCATATGGAATATGTGCAAAAGACCCGCGAAGAGACTGAACGGACCGCCAAACGCTCCACCTACACTGCAGCTGGCTCTGCATTTTTCCAATTCGCCCCAATGGGTGTGGGTACCGTCCTCGGATGGGACCGGGTACAGAAAATGACCGCCGATGGGGGTCCCTTCCACGATCTCTTTAGCTGCCCCGACCTCACGCAGGCACCTGCGCGGGACGATGCCACCAAGCTTCTCCGCCAAGTGTTACAAGCGCCTGCTGGCTTCTTCCAGCAGGATGCTCAAACGCACAGCATGATGCTCCAGGGTGTCAGCTTCTTCTACCAGTCTCAGGCCCAAAAGGCCCTTGAGAAGGGACAGGGCGCTTCTGGCGTCATTCGTGAAATCTCTCAGACCACTAGCCGCGACATCGACGAGGCAGGCCGTCTCCTCGACAGCATCCTCCAGTCGATGCAACGCATCCACCAACAGTCCTAATCATCTTCTCGCTCGACAAGATATTCTTTGTAAAAGATTCACTTGAGGGGTCAGACCCCTCAAGTGAATCTTTTACAAAAAAAGACTACCAGTTGATGGATTGGCCGGGGTCGAGGACGCGGAAGGTGTCGAGGGGGAGGTTTTTGGCCTGCATGGAGAGGTAGAGATCGTAGGGGGGCTGGATGCGGGGCTCAGAAGAGAGACGAAAGGTGCCCCAGTGAGTACCAACGCTTAGCTGAGAGTTGACGTCGAGGTGGATATTAACTGCCTGTTCGGGGTTGATGTGGACGGTGCTCATGAACTCGGTGGGGCGGTAGACGCCGATGGGAATGAGACTGAGATCGATTTGGCCGAACTCTTCTCCAATCTCCTTAAACTGAACGTCGTTGTAGCCAGTGTCACCAGCAAAGTAGAAGTGACGATTGGGAGCACTTTTGATCACCCAACCAGCCCACAGGGAACTGTTGTGGTCGAGAAGGCCGCGACCCGAGTAGTGCTGCGCAGGAACAGCATGTATCTCCAGAGGGTTGGGACCAGGAGTGGTGTGCGCCTCCCACCAATCGAGCTCGATCACTCGGGCGGCTCCCATCTTGTGAATCAGGTCACCAACGCCCAAGGGAACATACCACTGAATGTTGGGAAAGCGGCTGGCAAGCCGCTTAACGGTCTCTTTGTCTAGGTGATCGTAGTGGTTATGACTAATGAGGACGTAGTCGACGGTGGGGAGAGCGTCGAGGAGGATGGCAGGTGGGTGGAACCGTTTAGGTCCCGCAAAGTTCACAGGCGACGCCCTCTCACTGAACACGGGATCGGTGAGGAACACCTTCCCCTCCATCTCGATCAGAAATGTGGAGTGATTAATCCAGGTGGTCTGCGGTTTGCTGGGGTCAAAAGAGGCTAGATCATTGGGGTAGGCGAAGCCGTCCGGCACCACAGGCAGTGGTGCCTCTTTGTCATAATACCCTAATTGCCAAAGCAATAGGTGGTAGAGCGTTCTCCTAACCCCTTTCCGAAAGGGATTGGAGAATCGGCTTCCTTGCCGGTGCTCCCCATGCGATTTTTTTCCCCGCTTGGGTTTGCCTTCCATGACACAACTCCCCAACCCCTATTTCGGCTTTTTAGGCTCCGAAGTCAAGGGGCAATCACAGCCAATTCTCTATAAAGGATTTAGCTGATCAAGGAGGTGAGCAAGAAATCCCTCGCAGTGGTCTTCGAGCATATCTAATGAGAGCTCGAAGTCGGCTGCGGTACCATGATAGGGGTCAGGAACGTCTTTTCCCTTGTGCTTCTCCCCGAAATCGCCCAGCAGGAAGAGGTGGTCGAGGTCGGACGGGTTCCGCGCCAACGCCTTTAGCTCGTGAAGGATCGAGCGGTCGGCAGCGAGAATATATTGATACTCGTCAAAGAAACGGTCGTGAAACGGCATCGCCCGCGACTCAAGGTCAAGTCCCCGCTCCCCTGCCGCCTTAAGCATCCGCGGATCGGCCAGCTGCCCCTCATGCCAGTCGCCAAGGCCACAGCTGTCGACCTGAATGCCGGCGATCCCCGCGTCGGAGGCGAGCTTGCGGAAGAGCGCCTCGCCAGCTGGCGAGCGGCAAATATTGCCTAAGCAGACGAATAGTACTCCTGTCATGCGATATCTGAGGCGCACCGGAAGCCGTAGGTGCTGTTGACGGTGCCCGGATTGTTTCGGTGACGGTGGGAACAGCGGAGGTCCTCAGTGAGACTCTTCCAGCAGCCGCCACGAAGCACGCGATATACCCCTTGGAGAGGGCCGGTTGGCTGATCGGGCTCTTGCGCCGAGGTATCGTAGAAGTTGTAGCCATACCAGTCCTGGCACCACTCGTAGACATTGCCCACCATGTCAAACAGCCCGATGCTATTAGGAGGATACGACTGAACGGGGGTTGTGTCGGCGCTGAAGAAGTTGGCCTGGCTCTTTTCAATCGCCTCTCCGGTGGGATAGATCATCCCCTCTCGCCCGCCAGCACACGCCACCTCCCACTCAGCCTCACAAGGGAGCCGCTTGCCCACCCAATTGGCATAGGCGACGGCACCATACCAGGTGATTCCCACGACAGGGTGTTTTGCATAACCCGATTCGATCACCAGTTTGCCAGAAGAGCGGCGAATGCGTGACTCGCGGAAGAGAATCAGATCGTGATTCTGCCCATCTTTCTCACCCCCTACATAGTCGATGAAGCGAGTAAACTGCTCGTTGGTGACCGGGTGAAGATCAATCGCAAAGCTATTCAGGTGGACTGGATGACGGGGCATCTCGTCCCGGTTTCCCTCGTTAGAGCCGCGGAAATAGGAGCTCGCCTGAATGACAACCATGTCGGTGAGGATCGGCTCGATATTGCCATGCACCTTCTCTTCTGGGTGATAGACGGTCACATTGGGCCCCGCGGTCGCCGGATAGAGACCCACGGCAGGACGCCCTGGAATCTTAGGGATCACTGCTTCTGGGGCTAGCGCCTCTGGCGTCACCATCTTGAAAGCCGGAGACGGAACGGCAGCCACCGCCGTAGCGACAGGTTGAGGCTGTGGAACAGGCATTTGAACCGGAGCTACCGGCGGCCGCACAGGTGCCGCTGCTGCTACTATCTTGGGTGCCGACGGTCCGAATTGGGCTCCGACCTGCTCCTCCACCTCGTCCAGCGCATCGAGCAAAAAGCTGGGCCGCAGCGCCGCACCGTTCTGCAGACACGACTTAATCAGCGAATCCCAATTAAGTGAATATTTGCCAAGCGTTGATGGCATAGCAAACATCCCTTCCGGGTAGCCACCGGTGAGAAGGTAATAGGCTAGCACGCCGAATGCATAAGCATCTGTAGCTGGGCTCACCAGCGACTCATCCCCCACACTCTTCTGCTCGGGAGCTAGAAAAGCGTAATTCTGCCGCACCATCGTGTGTAACTTCCCCTCTGAAGCACCAAGAGCTTCTGCAAGCGCCTGATACGTACGACTGAGCATCGCCCCCGCACCCAAAATCTTCGACAGGCCAAAATCTGATAAATAAATATGCACGCCACTCTTCCCTTTCCCGATCAACACATTGCTCGGCTTGAGCCCCCGGTGGACAATCCCTCCATCCCCACTCTTCTTTCCATGAGCATAGTCGAGCGCATCGGCCACCTGCCGTAAAATCCCGAGCAGCTCCTTTTCTGGGAGTTCTCCTCCTCGATTAGCAACGTACTGGGCCAGATTAGTTGTCTCGTTGAGTTCATCGACCACGCAATCGGTGACCAGAAAATAGCTCCCTTGACTGTAGGAGACGTTGTGAATTTTGACGATGTGGGGATGCTCAAGTGTCGCAAGCCGTCTCACCTCTTCTTCGAAACGTTGCACCACGCCTCGATCGCCCGCCAGGTCTTCTGGCAATACCTTCAGCGCGTATTGCCGCTTCATGAAGCGATGCTCGGCCAAACAGACCTGGCCAAGCGCCCCCTGTCCGATCTGTTTGATGATGTCGTAGTCGCCCAGTGCCCTGTTGGTCATGCAATCTCCCTTCCGTTCTGTGTCATTCTACGACCACCTCTGAAAAACCTTCAAGGCTAGAGAGAAATCCATTCTGGTGGGAGCTGGGAATCACTGCACCAGAAAAGTTATTGATTGCAGCAATAACGAACGCTTTGGTCCCCGGGGTGGCGGTAGACATGCGTCGTATATTCGGAAAAGTACGTAAGCACACACTTCTGTTGAGGGTAGGCAACTGAAAGATGGTGAAATTGAATGAAGAGACGCCCCCAATTGAAATCTTTCCTATTTTTCCATGACAGTCTCTCCTTGTCAATGGAGTGGGGTTGGGGTATGCTATCGGGCTTGTTAAGGAGATTCTCATGGACAAACGGACCCTGCTTTTCGTCGTTCTCACTACGATCGGCTTCTTCGGCATCAATATATTCTTTTCACTACGCCAGCCGGCTCCGGAGGTGGAGGCGCCCAAGCCTCAGCCTGTTGCCGAGCAAATCGTCGAGAGACCGGCGGTTGGTCGACAAGATGAAAAATTTTATGTGCTAGAGAACGACTACCAGCAATTGGTCTTCTCCAATGTGGGCGGAGCGATCGCAGAGATCAATCTCCCATTTGAGAGTCATGACAGCAAGAGTGTGGTGCGGGAGATTGGGTTCGACCGGACGATGCAAGAAAAATATCCAAAGAACGACCGCTACCCCGATTTTGACTACTACACGCCAGGCCCTGATGGTCCGGTGCTGAGTCAGGACCGCTCACATGGTGGCTATTTTCCCCTTCTTCGACGCCCCATCATCGATGCTGAGGGAGATGCAGTCACTCGCGTGGCGGCCAAGGACTACGCCTTCAACGTGGTGGGCAAATATCCTGAGCTTGCCAATCTGAAATATGAGGTAAAGGAGTTTACCGCGAACAAGATCGTCTTTGAAGCGCAACAGAGTGGCCGACGAATCACCAAAACGTTCTCGCTTCCGAAAAATGCAGCAAGCCTCCCCTACATCGTTAATGCAGAGATCGATGTAGAAGGAGATCGTGAACTGACGCGCAGCCTGTGGGTGACGACGGGAGTCCCTGAGGCTGAAATTCTGGGCCGCTCGGCTACCAACATCTTAAAGTACCGGCAGACACGCAATGGAAAAGGGGATGTGAGCAAGATCGCTCGGCCAAAAGCTGGACGGATGACAAGTGTCGGTTCAGTCCAGCCCGACTGGGTGGTCAACTCAAACGGCTTCTTCAGCCTACTCATTGATCCGGTGACCGAGGTGGGTTCAGGCTACCGAGCCGAGTTTGTTTCAGGGACAGATGTCCCCTCCCGCCTTATAGTAATTGACGCAGAGCACGAGCGGTTCAAACCGGCCAGTCTCTTCGGCTACAATGTGTTGGTGCCCCTCAATCCTGACGGCGGCAAGATGGAATTTCGCTTCTTTGCCGGCCCAATGGACACGCATGTGCTCAGAACAATTGATGCCACCCTCATTGCCGAGACAGGCGTCAATCCCGACTACCGAGGAGCCAAGACGTTCATGGGGACGTTCAGCTTCATCTCCCGCCCCTTCTCGAAGCTCCTCTTTTATGTGATCAACTTCTTTCACATGATCACCCACTCGTGGGTTCTCTCGATTATCCTATTGACCGTTGTCGTGCGAGCTGTTCTCTTTCCGCTTGCCAGCTGGTCGATGAAGTCGATGCGGCGGATGCAGATGATTCAGCCTGAGGTGAAGCGGCTCCAAGAGAAATTCAAGAACGATCCTCGCCGCTCTCAGCAAGAGGTGCTGATGCTCTACCGGAAGAAGAAGGTCAATCCATTCTCCGGCTGCATTCCCCTCATCATTCAGATGCCGTTTCTGATCGGAATGTTTGACCTGTTGAAGTCCACCTACGCTCTGCGCGGAACTAGTTTCATCCCAGGGTGGATCGATAACCTAACGGCTCCAGACGTGCTGTTTAGCTGGAACACCCCCATCTTCTTCATCGGCACCGAATTTCACCTCCTTCCCCTCTTGCTGGCAGGGGTAATGTTCCTCCAACAGCGCTTCTCTTCGAAGCTGCCCAAAGACAAGTCAACCTGGACCGACCAGCAGAAGCAACAGCGAACCATGAGCACTGTGATGGTCTTCGCCTTTGGCCTCATGTTCTACAACTTCCCCGCTGGCCTCTGCATCTACTGGTTGTCCTCAATGATCTTGAGCATCCTCCAACAGTGGTATGTCAACCGACAGCTCGACAAGAAAGGGGACCTCACCGCATCGTCTGTGAAAAAGAAGCCTGTCCGGGCGCGGTAGGTAGCGACTAGGGGAGACTATAGGAAATAGATGCAGGCGTGGGACAATTTTCTCAAGTCACTCGAGAGTGAGCTCGGACGGGAGACAGTCAGAAAGTGGCTTAAGCCTCTCTGTGTCCGTCACTTTGATGCGTGCAACATCTATCTAGAGGCGCAAGACTCATTCCAGGTGATGTGGTTCGAGGAGCACGTCCGAAAGAAGTCTCAACAGGAGCTGGTCAACAAGAACAACCGGAAGATCAAAGTTCACCTCACCGTGGTCGATCACTCCGATCCAGAACCCGCTTCTGCAGCACCTGAACAAAAAAGGAAAGAGCCTGCGGTGGCTCCCCCCTTCCGCCTCGAGTTCGACGAGCTAGACGGGTCCCACACCTTTGATGGCTACGTCTCCCTCCCCACTAACGAACTCGCCTACAAGCTCCTTTCACAACTAGGAGGCGAGGTGGCGCTTGGCGCCTTCAATCCCATCTACCTCTACGGACCGTCGGGCACAGGCAAAACCCACCTTCTCATGGCCACCGCTCGCCATCTCCGCACACTGGGAAAGAGAGTGCTCTGCATCCGCGCCGAAACGTTCACCGCCCACGTCGTGAGCGCCATCCGCGCAGGCGAGATGCAACTCTTCCGAAGTCACTACCGCAATGTCGACGTGCTCATCATCGATGACGTCCAGGTCTTTTCCCGCAAAAGCGCCACCCAAGAGGAGCTCTTCCACACCTTCAACACCCTTCACATTGACGGCCGGCAGCTCATCCTCTCCGCCAACTGCTCCCCCGGCGAGCTCCGCTCTGTTGAACCCCGACTGGTCAGTCGCTTCGAGTGGGGCATCACCCTCCCCCTCGAACCCCCACCCTTTGATCAGCTCCGCCAAATCCTTCTCCGCAAAGCAGCTGTTATCCAGTTCCCCCTTTCGTCCCAGGTGGTCACCTACCTGATCGACACCTTTCAGAGCAGCCCCTCCCAGGCGATGCAAGCGCTCGAAGCGCTCGCCCTCAGAACTCACCTCGCCGGCGACAACATCTCCGACGAAAACCCCTTACGCTTACCCGTCGCCAAGTCCTACCTCGTCGACCTCGTCGAAGCCGAAAGGCGGGCTGAAGTGACCGCCGACAAAATCATCAGCGCCGTCGCCTCCCACTACGGCATCCAATCATCAGACATCCTCGGGAAGTCGCAGAAAAAGGAGTGCAGCCTCCCCCGCCAGATTGCCATGTACCTCTGCCGCGCCAACCTCCGCCTCCCCTACACTTCTATCGGTGACGTCTTCAGCCGCGACCACTCCACTGTCATGACCTCCGTTAAACGAATCGAAGAGCAAACGGAGATGCGGGGCGAACTCACCGCCGTCGTCAACACCATCAGGAAATCCCTATGAACAACCTCCCCCACCTCTGTGCAGAAGTATGTTCATGCGTCCCCCTCGAACCGTGGGACGGACCGGTCCTCACCCTCCTAGACGAAGCGTTTACTACCAGTATTCATGCCACCATCTCAGAACATGTGGCCAAACTTGAGGAAGAAAATGAAGCAAATTGAAAGCAGCGATCTCCCGGCACCCGTCGGTCCCTATTCCCACGCCATCGCCGTCGGCGACCTTCTCTTCGTCTCTGGACAGCTGGGCCTTGACCCGCAGACTGGCGAGCTAGCTGGCGATGGGGTTGAAGCGCAAACCCGCCAAGTGCTCGACAACATCGAAAAGATCCTCAAACTGGCTGGTATGGATTGGTCGTGCGTCGTGAAAGTGGAAATCTATCTCAAGAACCTCGACGACTTCGCAACCGTCAATCACCTCTACGGCAAACGGCTCTCTCCATTCAAGCCTGCTCGACAAACGATGGAAGTGTCGCGCCTTCCTCTCGACGTGAAAGTAGAGATTTCTTGTATTGCTCATAAGTAAGGGCGATCCCCTCACGAAGAGAGGTCTTTGCTTTCCACCCAAGTGCCGTGAGTTTCGACGTGTCGGTCTTCTTGCGCGGTGTCCCATCCGGCTTTGACGAATCAAAGCGAATCGCCCCCTCGAACCCCACCTCTTCCGCAATTAGCTCCGCCAATTCACTAATCCTCACCTCTTCGCTCGACCCCACGTTAATCGGCTCACTCTCGTGATAGTTCTCCAGCAGAAACAGACACGCCTCAGCCAAATCATTCACATGGAGAAACTCCCGCTGCACCGTCCCCGTTCCCCAAACAACAACCTCATCCTTCGCCTCGTGAAACCGCCGCAATAGCGCCGCAAACACGTGCGAGTTTTCTGGGTGGTAGTTGTCGCCAGGCCCATACAGATTGGTCGGCATCGCAGAAATGTAATCCCGACCATACTGCTTACCGATACGCCTCACATAGCTTTACCCCTGCGATTTTCGCAATCGCATACGGCTCATTCGTCGGCTCAAGCGGCCCACTGAGCAACGCATTCTCAGGGATCGGCTGTGGCGCCATCCTCGGATAGATGCAACTACTCCCCAAAAACAGAAGCCTATCGATGTCTGCTTCGTGCGCCCCGTGAATCACATTCGCCGCAATCATCAGATTGTCGTAGAGGAACTCCGCTGGATAGGTCATATTGGCCGAGAATTCCCCCCACCTTTGGCAGCAGCCAAAACCACCCGCTCTGGCTTCTGTTCTTTTAGATACGCACGCACGGCACCCGCATCAAGCAATTCTAACTCCGCATGCGTCGGCGTCAGCGGCTCCTCTCCTGCCGCTCGCAACGCACGGACAATCGCGCTTCCCGCCATCCCTCGCGCACCCAATACACAGGTCCTAGCCACTGACAACCTTCCTTCTAAAACTCAACCCAATGAGCACCAACCCCACAGCAACCACCGGAATACTAAGGAGCTGACCCATCTGCCACCCGCTCCCCTCCGAGATCACCGAACTCAGGTGCACCTTGAAGTTCTCCAACACGATCCGCGCTCCAAACACCAAGACAAAAAACAGTCCAGCGACCAGCCCCATCCGCTGCCGCACCCACCCCTTCGAACTCAACCAAAACAACAATCCAAAAATCGCAAAGTAGGCCACCGACTCATAGAGCTGCACCGGATGCCGCGGCACCACCGCCTCACCGCCGGCCGGATGACCAAAGATCACCGCCCAGGGCATGCTCGTCGGCCGCCCCACCAATTCCTGATTGACAAAGTTCCCTAGCCGAATCACTCCCCCAATAAACGCCGCGGCCATCGTCACCACATCCAATAGTTGCCGAAACGCAAGCGCCCGCTTCGTCCACATCGTGTGAATCACCAGCGCTACCGTCACACCAACCGCCGCCCCATGACTCGACAGCCCCCCGTTCCACACCTTCACAATGTCGATCAAATGATGCTGATAGCGAGGCCACTCATAGAAGAAACAGTGCGCCAGCCGAGCCCCAATAACCGTCCCCAAGATCGACAACCACAACAAGCGATCCATGTACTTGGCGGGATCATTTCCCTCGGGCAGCACCCGCTTCACCTGCCGCTTGGCCACATAGTAGCCAATCAGAAAAGCGAGCGAAAACAACACCCCATACCACGCCACCGGCCGTCCAAGTAGCGGAATGGTCCAAAAGATCGGATCTGGGTCCCAAAAAAAGTAGTTCATGCCAAAAATGTTACCCCTTTCTCCTGTTCTGCGCTATCCTATTCCCATGCATCACATCAAAATTCTCACTATTGGCAAGACCAAAGAGGCGTGGCTCGCCGACGCCCTCTCCGAGTATGAAAAGCGTCTCATCCCCCACGCCAAACTCACCCTTGAACTCGTCCGCACCGACGACGCCCTCGTCCAAAAAGCCACCCAAGAGTCCAACCTCATCTGCCTCGACCCCGCCGGTCAAAGCCACACCAGCGAATCCTTTGCCGCGCTCATCGCCACTCACTCCCGCCACACCTTCGTCATTGGCGGCGCCGACGGCCTCCCTCCTGCCCTCCGCACCTATCCCCTCCTCTCCCTATCCCCTCTCACCTTCACCCACCAGATCACCCGCCTCATCCTCTACGAGCAGATCTACCGAGCGTTCGAAATCAACCGCGGTTCCAGCTACCACAAATAAAATAGAAATTTGATATACTGAGTCTATGGAAGAGATCCAACCGCAAGTCCCTACCGTTAAGCAATTTGAGAATGCGCTATCTGACAAAGTTGTGCCGACACTGGTCGACAAGACCACGGCGGTGGCGCTCGCAGCGCTACTCGAAGCCCCCACCAAGCAGAAGCTGAAAGAACTCCTCCCCCTCTCCACCGTTATCGACTCCCTCAAAAACCAAAAGGTTGTTGAACTGTTGATCAAGAACAACCAGCTTCTCACCCTTCTAAAGGTCATCCGACAGGCGGGCGGGGAAGTTGACGAGATTGGAACCTGGTTGAGGTTAGAGGAGAAAGAGTTCGTCGAGGTCATTCAGGAAGCCCCCAACCTAAAACAGGTCTTCATTCACGTGAGCGACGATGTGGAGAAACGGCTTGACCTCCTCAACAAGAAGACCGTTGAGCATCTGGTCATTCGGACCAAGAAGGACATGTCTGTAGTCCTGCCAAAAATTCAAGAATTCAGCAATCTCAAAAGACTACATCTTACTTTCAGGGAATCAGAAGGCCGTTGGATTGGCCAATGCCAACTGCAACTACCGCAGCTAGAGTCTCTCTCCCTATTCGCCCCACCCTTGAAAGACCTCTCTTTCCTTAGCGACTGCCCCCAGCTGATTCGTCTCTCTCTCTTAACGACACACGTCGAGGACTGGTCGGAATTGTCGGGCGCAAGAAGGCTACAAGATCTCAACGTTTCGGGCACCAACTTCAACGACCTCAATCTACTGAAACCGCTTGAGGAGCTACGAGTGCTTGACCTGGGGCGGCTCCAGCTCGAGGATTGGTCACCTTTGACAGAGCTGACATTCCTCACCCACCTGCAGCTCCACAATTCCAACTGCAACGACCTATCGGTCCTAGCCGGTCTCGAACAGCTCGTCCATCTGTATCTGGACACGATGGGAAAGAAAAACTGGAGTGCACTAGGTAGTCTGAGACAACTCCAAATGCTTAAATTGCATGGCGACATCTCCTCCAACGATCTCGCACCCTTGGAGAAGAGCAATCTTCGGCTCCTCTTTCTTGACTCAGTCACCGACCTAAGACTCCCCACCCTCAAGTCTGTAGAAGCGTTGGTTCTCACTTACTCAGGGCACATCTCTGATCTGTCTGAGTTGGTGGAGGCCTGTCCAAACCTTAAATTGGTTTCCATCAACTTTTGTAAGACGCTCACAGAGCTGGACCCCTTGAATGCCCTGAACAAGCTAGAGGCGGTCTATCTCACAGGGACGCCGGCGAATCTCGACTCGATTGATGACCGGGTGGAGGTGGTCGAATCAGACAACACCAATTCCGGACTCATCGGAGAATTTTCCGACCGCCTCGATCAGGACCTCAATCTCACGCTCGATGTCACCTTCTGACATCACCCGCTAAGAATATCGTAGAGGCCCATCTGCTTGAGGAGCTTACGTTTGGCTTCAATGTGGGAGAGGCCGGTGGAGTCGCGAAAGCGCGCTTCGGCCTGCTCAGTCGCATAGGTGCCGATCGGGTTGTGGAATGAGGGGGCGTCATCGACAAGGATCGATTCGATCAGCTCAGCGACCGCCTCCGGTTCCATCAAAGAGGCATAGCCATCGCGCATCCGCTGACGGCCCGCTTCACAGAACTTTTGGTAGACGTCGGTATCGGGGACGGTACGGGTGCCAAAAGGAGCGCCGCCGGGCGCTTCGGTTTTGACACCCCCTGGCTCAACGGCCGCGACACGGATGTTCCAAGGAGCTAGGTGGGTTGCGAGTGATTCAGTGAGCCCTTGCAGAGCAAACTTGGAGGCAACGTAGGGCTCGACGTAGGGAAACGGCTCATAGCCGGCGAGGCTGCTGATGTTAATCACGCAGCCGGAACGCTGCTGGCGCATGCGGGGTAGGGCTGCCTGGAGAACGCGGACGGGACCAAAGTAGTTGACGTCCATCTCATGCTGCTGCTCTTCGATGGTGCAGGTCTCAGACGTGCCGCAAAAGACATGACAGGCGTTATTGATCACAAAATCGACCCGCTCCATCTGATCGACCGCCACTTGGATAGCGTCTGCATCAGTCACATCTGCGATGGCTATGATCACATTGGCCCCCAGCTTCTCCAGCTCGGTAGTATCCGATGATGCACGCACAAATGCATGAACCGTATGCCCTCGCTTGGCGAGGTGACGTGCTGTCGCAAGACCGATGCCGCGAGCGGCACCGGTCACAAGCCCCCTCACGCCTTGACCTGGCTAGCGAGGGTAGGGACGGCGCGAAAGAGGGCGGTGCTTCCCTGGAGGAGGGCCGATCCGACGGCGATG
The DNA here is from genome assembly GCA_963739345.1 of uncultured Verrucomicrobiae bacterium. Classification (GTDB taxonomy): domain Bacteria; phylum Chlamydiota; class Chlamydiia; order Chlamydiales; family JAFEGQ01; genus CAVUAA01. The sequence continues at coordinate 596,748 of CAVUAA010000001.1, forward strand.
AGGACCACGCCCCGAATTTCTTCGGCCGCTCCAATAGAACGAAGGGTGATTCCCAAAGCAATCATCGAGGCAATGAGGATGTAGGACCCGATGCCGTACAGCTTGCCAAGAGAACAGGGATTGGGAAGGGTGTGGATCCTGTCAATGGTGCGCATGGCAGTTTTGCGAAGGACATAGCGTCCCTTGAAGTAGCCGACGAAAAGACCGGTGGCGACAAGGACGACGGCCGCTTTTTGGGCAGTACCAAAGCGGACGGCGAGCCAGTCAACAAAGAGGTGTCCCTCCGCGTCGCAGGCGGTGATGGTGAGGCCAAGACCTCGCCAGAGGAGAAAGATTCCAATTGCCAACCAAAACATTCCTGCAATGATTCCTAGACCGCGATGACTGTACATCTTCTCCCCTCCGGGGTTGAGTGTTAAGAAATTGAGTGTATGCTGATCAACTATGAAAGCGCAATACCTCTTCATCGCCTTTGCGATCCTAGCTCTCCTTGGTGTCGAGCTAATCAGAAGGCGAGTTTCGCTCCGGCGGCTAAATAGCTGGACCCTTGGCCTCTTTTTTGGCCTCCTGCTGGGAGCGGTGATGACACGGGCCCTCGCAGCCCTCTTGATTGAGGGCGATCCCCGCATCATCTACCTAGCATCACTCTATGCCGGACTGATGATCACCTTGCGGTCGGCCGACAAACTGGCCCTCTGCATCCCCTTTCTCAGGTTTGAAGAGCGGGGAGGGCAGGAGAGAGGTAAGCTCTACCTCGACTCAAGTGCGCTGGCCGATCCCCGACTGTTAGGGGTGGCGAGCACAGGTCTCCTCAACGGACGGCTCATCCTTCCCCGCTTTGTCGAAAGGACGCTGGATGGGACGGCGCTTGAAAAGTTGCGCGAAGTTCCCGGTCTCGATTTGCAGATCGAAGAGCGCGATTTCGCCGAGGAGGAGAGTGTCGCTCACAAGCTGGTCCGCCTCGCCCGCCTGATGGGGGGAGATGTGTTGACCGCAGAAGCGGGTGCTGTAGGAACAAGCTACGACGATGTGCGGCTGATCAACCTTCACACGCTCAGCAAAGCGCTTAAGCCAATCGAGACCAGTGGCGACTGCCTCACTCTCCGCATTCAGCGATTTGGCAAGGAAGAGCATCAAGGAGTGGGCTATCTCGACGATGGAACCATGGTGGTGGTCAACGGGGGTGGCGACTACATTGGACAAGAAATTGAATCGCGCATCCTCTCGGTCAAGCACACGGCCGCTGGACGGATGATCTTCTGCAACGTGGCGGACTGATGATTTTAGGAGTGGGCACCGACATTTTGGAGATCGAGCGGCTTCGCGAGACCATTGAGCGGCAGGGGCAGCCCTTTCTAGACAAGGTGTTCACGCCGGTTGAGCAGAAATATTGTGATCAGTACAAAGACCGTGTCCTCCGCTACGCCGGCCGCTTCTGCGTGAAAGAAGCGGTGATGAAGGCATTTGGCGCCGGTATCGGGCAAGGGATTGGATGGCTCGACATCGAAGTGACCAATGCAGAATCGGGACAGCCGCACGCACGCCTCGCAAACCGCCCAGAAGCTCAAGTGATGGTTAGCCTCAGTCATTGTAAAACCCACGCCACCGCCGTGGCCATCAGGACACAATAGAAAATGGACAAACGAAAAGTCGTCATCATTGGATCAGGGCCAGCCGGCTACACAGCCGCTCTCTACGCTGCCCGTGCCAACCTCGAGCCTCTCCTCTATGCCGGCTTCTATTCTGGCACCGTCGGCGGACAGCTGATGACCACCACCGACGTTGAGAACTATCCCGGCTTCCCCGACGGGGTGACCGGCCCGCAGATGATGGACCTCTTCCGCAAGCAATGTGAGCGATTCGGCACACAGATTCTCATGGAAGATGTTCTCTCGGTCGACTTCAGCAAGCACCCCTTCCATGTCAAAGGGAGCAAAACAGAAGTGCTCACCGACTCCGTGATCATCGCCACCGGCGCCACTGCCATGCGACTTGAGATCCCCGGCACCGGCGACAAGGAGCTGTGGGGCAAAGGGGTGACCGCTTGTGCCGTTTGCGACGGGGCGATGCCCATCTTCCGCGACAAGCCACTCTTTGTGATCGGCGGGGGCGACTCAGCCGTCGAAGAGGCCACCTTCCTCACCCACTTCGGCAGCAAGGTCTATCTCGTCCACAGACGGGACACCCTCCGCGCCTCCAAAGTGATGGCCGACCGCGCCCTCAACCACCCCAAGGTGGAAATCCTCTGGGACACCGTCTGCACCCGCGTAGAGGGCAACCCCACCGTTCAAAGTGTCACTCTCAAGAACGTCAAAACCGGTGAAGAGAAAAAACACGACGCTGGCGGCCTCTTCTTCGCCATCGGTCACAAACCCAACACCGGTTTCCTGGACGGCCAGATCGATCTTCTCGACAACAACTACATCAAAGTGGAACCAGGCACCACCCGCACTAACATCGAAGGGGTCTTTGCCGCTGGCGACGTCTACGATCACGTCTACAAGCAGGCGATCACCGCCGCCGGTTCCGGTTGCATGGCCGCCCTCGACTGCGAGCGTTGGCTCGCCGCCCACGGCGCCACCAAGGCACGTATCACCCAAGAAGAGATTCAAGCAGAACTCAAACATGAGTAAATGGCTCCTCTTGCTCCTCCCACTCCCCCTTCTCGCCACGCAGCTCGATCCGTGGTTTGGCCCCTTTCTTCAGCCCGAAGTACGAGCAGCCTATGAGGGACAATATTACCCCAAAGTGACGTCAAGCAGTCCCATCGCCTGCCCCTGCCTAAACTCCCCTAACGACCTCCACTCTCTATGGGGCAGCCTCGCCATCACCCCGTGGCCCTATTTCAACACCGAAATCGAGGGGGCAGTCACCTACGTCGCACAGTCTGATAAAACGTTCTTCGACTACGGCATGTGGACCGCCCGCTACAAAGTGTGCGATGACATCACCGGCGACCCCCTCTCCCTCACCACCGGCTTCTCCCTCGCCGTTCCTAGCCACACCAGCCTGCGCGAAGTGGGCACCCCATGGCTCGGTCATGCACAGATCGAATTCCATGCCGCCGTCGGCAAGGAGCTAGCAATGAGGTGTGAGGATTGGGATTGGCGTGTGTGGGGATTTGCGGGTGCTGGTTTTTCCCGCATCAACTGGCCCACGCTACGACTGATGGCATTTGTTGAAAGACAGATCTGCCGGCACCGCTTCAAGCTGGGCCTCCGCGGCCTCATTGGCCTCGGCGGCAAGCCCCTCGTCGACAAATGCTGTTTTGATGGTTATGCCCCGATTCAGACCCGCGCGGTCGAAGCTGAGGCGGGCTATCACTACACCATTCCCTGTCTCGGCACCCTCTTTATCGACTACCGCTTCCGCTTCCTCGCCCGCAACTACCCCGCCAGCGCCTCAATTGTTCGAATTGGCCTCCTCTACCCGCTCTCCTTCTAAATCGTGACAGTACCTCTCCCACACTTTTAATGTGGCCTTTTCCGCCAGCATCCAGTCATACGAACTAAGCACTTTCTCTAGGTTGCAAGCCGACAATTCAGATAGCCATACCTCACCATCGATCTGTTGTGTGAGCACGCGCCTAGCGGTTGGCAGAAAGTGATTCGATCCAATTTCTGCATCGGGAGTTAGGTCCCTTCCCGCCGCAACAATAGTGACTTTCAACCCCTCCAATCGATTCAGGTAGGGCTTCACGGTACCCTGTTTTCCTAGATCCAGCATGATCCAGACCGTCCCAATAATTACCCGCTGAGTCAATTGATCAATGATAGCCCCGCGATCTGTCGCAACTTCGGGCCGCTTCCACATTGCTCGGCCTAAAAATGAATTGGGTTGCTTTACAGGTATCTCTTCCATGGATGCCCTCTATTATTTTTATTTGCCAACGTGGCGATATTCCTCAAAAACTTCAGTCGCTGCCTCTTCCCAAATAGTCCAGTCCTTGGGATCGCCCCACAACAGCCACTTCTTCTCTGATGTCGTTTCACTCAGCCAGTAAACGTTGGGAATCTCTTTATTGAGCAGCTTCACGGCCTCGGCATTTAGCAGAGAAAGGCGATGAAATTGATCTGGAGTCGAGGTGTTAAACGCCCGATTCAGTTCCTTAAGACGTGCGAGCGTCGGCCTATAGATTTCATTAGTCCACTCCGTTACTTCTGTCCCCTCGTGGAACAAATTCAATTCGTTGAACAGACCGATCGTAATCAGCCGCTCCCGAACCAGTGTGCGGAGGTCGTCGCCAACGGTAATTTTCTTTGGCCGATTCCACATGATCTCTTTTAAGAAGAAGCCCTTAATCTCTTCCATTTTCACTCCCTGACCATCAAATAAATAACACTCACTATAACACGACAGAGTTACCGTGTCCAGCATTTTGGCGACTAACACCACAGGGGATGTTGGCACTTTGTCAGGCCTGACCCTACGTGTTGGGCTTAAGTTGACGCCATTGATCTGCATAGGGGATACCGCTTTTTGAAGCTCCTCCTATGAAGAATGGTCAAGTTTACGAGGGTGTGTTGTATAAATACCGATTGTACGCCTTGCTCCGGCATTCGGCCCTGGATGCGTCGGCAGACGTGCGCCCCTACTCGCCCGAGTATGTGACACACGTCTACCGCCACCCCAAGGCCAAAGCCCGGCACAATGCGTAGATCGGATTTATGCAACATCGTTTACGACACCAATTTAGCTTAGTGCCTGATTTATTGAACCGAATCTTCAAATCATCAACGCGATGGTCTTCGAGATTTCCAGGTAAGGCGCGCTCTGATAAAGCCTGCATACGCTCCTTGAGCTCATCCCTCAAGCCCGTTAGTACCTGACACCACGCGGCCGATACCTCATCCCTCCCACCAAAACTAACCTCCTCCATTTGCCTCTCCCTCATTAAATAATAGCCACACATGGCCGTGTTGCAGAAATGACCAAGGCTCCCTCTAGCCCTTCCCATCTCTAGCTTTGTAGCGCCATCATCTCGTTCAGGACGAACAATTTAACCGATATCTCTATCACTTGATTCTCCGTGATTCGAGCCTGTATCCCGTGACCCAGTAGCGCCTTGTAGCGGTGCATTGCCGTCTCCACAAGGGAGCGGCGATGGTACCCTACCTCCTCCTTCCAACGCCGTTTCCCCCGTTTTTGATCTCGGATCCGGTGTATAGCGGCATCCCGTGCACGTAGGGCGGGATTAGATCCATCGGACTTTCTGGCCCCTTTTCTGGGAGGTATGATTGGTTTTGCTCCTCGTCGGTGGATTGCCTCATAGCAAGCTTTGCTATCATAGGCGCCATCTCCAATGACCTCTGCGATATCGCCCTTAACCGCATCCAGCAGGCCTGGTAAAGCTTGAGAATCATGCAGATCTTTGTCACTAATCGATGCAGCGACAACTTGCTGCGTCTCGGCACACATAACGATGTGAAGCTTTTTCCAGCCCCTCCGTTTGCTATAGCCGTGCTTACGGGCCTGCCACTCTCCCTCCCCAAATACCTTCAGGCCAGTCGAGTCGAAGACGAGGTTTAGTGGCCCCCTACGATGCAAGTTAGACGGAACTCTTACACCGCGCGCTCGCCGACAAATCGTGGTGTAATCGGGACAAACGCATCCACTGTCCATCATTTTAAGAACGTCTCGCATAAGGCCCTGGAGCTGCCTGAAAGCACACCCGTAGACGGATTTCACGATCATCAGAGCCAAGATGGCTTGATTGGAATAGATGGCGGGGCGCCCTCTGGCGCCCCGGTGTTCGGAATACCAAGAGCAATCCGCTCTATCCCGTACCCAAAAAATAATGCTTCCCTGATTGACCAATGCTTGGTTAGACTTGGACCAGTTTCTGGCGCGGCAACGTGTCATCTTTAGACTCCTGTGCTTTGACGGCTCAAGGAGTCTATTTTATTTCAGGCCTATCTATCAAGATCTTGGTTAGGAGCAATCAGCCAGCGGCCGCTGGCTGATTAATGCAACACACCCCCACACATGCTAGTCGGCACATTACAATTAGTTATTACAGGCTCTTTATATTCGTGTGGGATGAGTCGCTTAATTTATTAATTATGCCACCACGAAAGAGATCGCGTCATGAGGGTGTGTTGCATAAATCCGAAATACGCATTGTGCTGGGCTTTGGTTCTGGTGCGGTGGCAGACGTGCGTCACATACTCGGGCGAGTAGGGGCGCACGTCTGCTTCCGCATCCAGGGCCGAATGCCAGTGCAAGGCGTACAATCGGTATTTATGCAACACACCCGTCTATGATATTGGCGTGCAAATGACGTATCTTGTCCAAAATCCACATAAACAACTAATATGCTAGGCCGTTATGGGTCAGTTTTTACGCCAGATTCTTAATCTATACCCGGGGGAGGGACGGAAGACGTTCCTCTTCTCGCTGTTAGCATTTCTGACGGCCGCTGCCGGAAGTGGCATCGTGGCAGTGTGTGATGGGCAGTTCTTGGGCCATATTGGCTCTGACGGCATCGCAACTGTTTATTTGATCACCGCCAGCCTGATGATCGGCTTCTCTCTACTCCAGATGGTGGGGCTGGGGAAGATCTCCGCTAGACAGGCCTTTTTAGCGATTTTGGCGGCCGGTATCTGTCTAATTGGAGTTCAGGCGGCACTGATGTTGCAGGGACCCCTTCCAAGAGCTGGCTGGTACGCTCTGTGGGTGACCGGGGACATGATCTACCTGATCACCCTCACCGGCATGTGGAATTTTATCGATCAAAGTTTTGATTTACAGGACGCCAAGCGGCAGTACGGCTTGCTGAGCGCCAGCATGATCTTGGGGTTTGCGGCGGGTGCTGGAGCAGCATCGGTGCTGATCGAGCTATGGTCAGCAGGCGGTGTCTTGGTGGTGTATGCGGGCTGCTTTGCGCTTGCGTTTGGGCTGGCCGCCTACCTAGCGAAGACGACCAAACCGCTTGAGGCCACTCCCCACGAAGCGACCGCATCGGGGGAGCACCGGACGTTAAAGGGAATTTTTCAGCAGGTACTCACCTCCCGCTTCACACTCCTTCTGATCCTGTTTGGGATTGCGATGGGTTTGATTGAGTTCTTGATGGAATTCAGCTACATGGATGCCCTCGAACGGGCATTTGGAGGGCATGGAGAAGCGTCAAGTGCGGAGCTCACTCACTTCATGGGTGCTGCACGAGGCTGGGTTTACTTGGCCGACGTGATCGTCGGAGGGATCCTCTACAGTCGGATCATTCGGCGAGTGGGCGTCGAAAACGCCAATCTCTTTCCTGCAGGCTATTTCTTCTTAATCTTTCTAAGCTTTCCTCTGGTCAAAGGGCTCATCTTTGCTGTGCTTGGTCTCATCGCTGTGGAGGGGGCACTGGTAGCCTTCTACGAGAACAATTTGAGTATTTTGCTCAACGGAGTACCGGCCAGAGTGAAGGCGCAGTTGCGGGTCTTTGTACAGAATTTCATCGAGCCACTTGGCATGCTGCTGGTCGCCATTCTCCTGTTTGCATTTGAGAGACAGGCGATTGTCATTGGGGCGGTGATTGCCGCTCTGGCTGTTGTGATCGCCTTTGTCATGCGCAAAAACTACCGACAAGCCATCCTCGAACACCTCCGGCAAAACGCCTCGCCCGACCTTAAATTGCAGTTTGAGTGCGATGCTGAGGCACTTTGGACCGAAATGGCCAATGTCACTCTTGAGGAGTCGCTCGATCAACTGCTCAACTCTGAGAAGCCTGAAGAAGTGTGCCGCGGCATCACGGCCCTCGGGTTGCAAGGCTCTCCCCATATGTTCGACCGGGTACTCCCCTACCTCTCCAGCGAGGCGGTTGGGGTACGTCGTGCCGCCATGCACACGCTCAGCCACCTCGCCACCCCATCGGCCCGCCGTCACACCCGCCGCCTCCTCACCGCCCTCGCCATCACCGATGACACCCCCACCCGCCACCACTGTCTACGCGCTCTTGAAAGCCTGGTTGAGACACGCGATGTTAGGCAGCTCATCGTCGGGATCAGCCGCGCTCCACGCAATGAGTGGGGACCCGTCGAGGCGTGCGTCCGGCAAATGGGCCGCCGCACTCAGCCGGTGCTCACCGGCATCATCCGCGACCAGGAGCTCCCCTCAGAAGCGCGCCTTCTTGCCTGCCGAATTACCTCTGCACTCCCCCGTGCCCTGATCCGCACACTCGTTGAGCGAGAAATCGAGGAAGCGTTTGACGACTACTACAGATGGCATGCGGGCGAGGCCGACAACACCCCTTTTCGCCAACGGATTGACCTAATTGTCCATCTGTTAGGAGCGTGTGGCCAGCTGGAGGAGTGCGATGTGCTGTGCGCCTCACTCCACAGCTCCAATGAGAAGATCCACTCCCATGCTGTCGAATCGTTAGAGAAGGGGTGTGAGCTTCGCCTCTTCCGCCGGCTACTCCCCCTGATTGACGACCGGCCGACCAGCGAGAAACTCCGCCTCTATCGCCAGACAAAGCTCGCGAGCGGCAGTGCATGAGTCGTAGGCAGTGCGGCGGGGCTCGCACGCTCGGTACCACACAGCCGTAATCTCCTCTCCCGCCCCCTCAACGTCTGATAATCTATCATCAAAAAAAAGGATTCGGCAAGGTGGATTTGGCAAATCAGCCACAAAATTAGCTATCACTTCGCTCTTTGGCGTGTTCGCGGCAAAAATCAGATCGCTCCTATCGAGCTGATAGCCCGCATCGAGGATCTGCTGATAGGTGAGCTGCTGCCAATCTTCGATCACCGGGTGCTCGAGGGCTCGCGAGGTGATCGCGATCACCCGCGCTCCACTCTCTTGCCAGCGCGCAATGATCTCTGGAGCTCCCTCTTCAACCGGCACCACTCTAAGAGCAGTCGCAAGAAACGCCGCTAGCCTGTGAAACCGCTCTTCATCCCCTAATGCCCACTGTTCAACGAACCACCGTTCATTTCCCAAATGGGAGGGGTAGCAGATGAGCGTATCGTCGACATCGAGAAAGACAATCGTCTCAGCATCAACGGCAAACTCCGCAAGCGAAGGGGCCTGCACGATTGTGCAGGCCCCTTGAACCCAATGGCAGAGTAGTAAAGCCAGTGCTAGGCAAAAACGCCTCAAACGTTGGCCTCAAGAATTGGGACCATTTCGTCCCCAACAAACTTTACTGGCGTCCGCACAGCAAAATTGCGCTGATCGTAGAGCTTCTCTGCACTCGAAATCATTCCGGTACCTTTCGCCACTTCTGCAACATAAGCAGCCACTTGGTTTCCAAATCGGAGCTCGAGTTCCGTCTGCCACACGTTGGCGTCGTGCAAAATCGCAGCTGCAATCGCATTCGGATCGCGCACCCCCTCTTCTTCCCATAGGATCAGCGCTACACCCATGGGGTGAACGATATGAGGGAGGAATGGGGGGGCAGGGCGGACGTCATACTGGTGCTTTTCCGCTGCGCAAAATAGAGCATCGATTGTCTGAAGATGACGGCGATCCTTGAAAGCGCCCTCCTTGCCCATCGCTAAAATGAGACGGTCATACACTTCCATCACTTCCCGTTGTCGTCGCATGATTGGCTACCCAAGTGCGGAGGCCGTCGAGCACTGGACGCATCTCTGTGCTTGGCTTGAACGTTCCTTTCACCTGAGGAAGATAGGTACCCGGTCGGCTACCGCTGAGGGCAGCAACGGGTGCGGTAAAAAGTAGGGTCGCGAGTAGAGTCGTAATCACAGTCTGTTTCATGAGGACCTCCTATTTGGTTGTGAATGAGGAAAAGAGGTTCGCCTACCGTTCGTTTTTTGCGCAAACAAAAACGCCGGAAGCAGAAGCTTCCGGCGTTATAAAATGAAGCTTAGCTAGCTTTAGCTAAGCTCGGCCTTCTTCTTGTCGATGAAGTTAATCACGTCACCAACGGTCTTGAGCTGCTCAGCCTCTTCTTCAGAGATCTCATGGCCAAAGCGCTCTTCAAAGGTCATGATGAGCTCGGTGAGGTCGAGTGAATCTGCATTGAGGTCTTCTACAAAAGACTTATCGGGAGCCACCTCAGAGGCATCGATTCCGAGTTGTTCGACGATGATATCAATCACTTCTTGTTGGGTAGACATGGTTGCTTCCTTCATTGTTTCTTCCTTCTGTTTATCTCAATTTACATGACCATCCCACCGTCAACGGTGAGCGTTTGGCCCGTGATGTAGTTCGCATTCTCTCCGGCCAGGAAGAAAACTGCATTAGCAATCTCCTCCGGCTGTCCCATCCGCCCTAGCGGAATGGCCCCTAAAAGGGCCTCCTTGTGCTTGTCCGCTATCGCATCAGTCATCTTCGTCTCTATGAAGCCTGGAGCCACACAATTGACATTGATGCCACGGCTCGCCAGCTCACGGGCCAGCGACTTGCTGAACCCAATAAGACCTGATTTTGAGGCAGCATAGTGCGCTTGTCCAGGATTTCCTGTCAATCCGACCACAGAGCTAATATTAATGATTTTACCCGACCGCGCCTTCATCATCGGCCGTACCACGGCTTTACAGGTATTGAACGCCGATTTGAGATTCACATCAAGCACCTCATCCCAGTGCTCTTCACTCAGGCGCATCAGTAAATTGTCGCGGGTGATCCCTGCATTGTTCACGAGAATATCCACCTTTCCGTGGGTCTCTAACACCTTATTGATCGCCGCCGTTACTGCTTCGGCATCAGCCACGTCAACCTGCGTGAACGAGCCATTTTTAAGTTCATCAGCCACTTGAGCTCCCCGCTCTTTATTGCGACCAAAAACAACTACTGTGGCGCCAGCTTCTGCGAGTCGAGCAGCGATTGCCCGGCCAATACCCGCAGTTCCCCCCGTCACAATTGCGACTTTCCCTTCCATCTTATCTCTCCTTACGACGTTGTCACCGCACCCAACGCATCGAGGTCTGCGACCTTGTCGATGTTGAGCGTTGTTCCATTCACCCCGATCCGTTTATTCATTCCTGTTAGAGTCTTGCCACAGCCGATTTCAACATAGAGATCGACCCCTTGAGCCTCGATCGCTCGGATCCCATCTTCCCAGCGGACCGAGCGGGTCACTTGGCTCACCAAAAGTTTCCGAATTTCGGTCAGATCGCTCACAAAGTCGCCAGCAACGTTCATCACCAGACCAATGTCGCTCTCCACAATGGGTGCAGTAGCAACGAGCTCGGCCAGACGGCGCTCCGCCTCTTGCATCAAACCGCTATGGAAAGCGCCGTGCACTTGAAGAGGGATTGCTTTGCGCGCCCCCGCCTCCTTGCACGCTGCCATCCCCGCTTCGACCCCAGCCGGTGTACCTGAAATGACCACCTGCTTGGGACAGTTGAGATTAGCGACGCTAACGTCTGATAACGTTTCCATAAGAGAGATCACCTCTTGATTCTCCATGCCAATGATCGCCGCCATCGTCCCTTCGGTCGCCTCACATGCGTCGTTCATGAACTGACCGCGAGCCTGCACGAGTGGGAGGCACTCCTCAAAACTCATTCGTCCAGAGGCAGTCACGGCTGAGTATTCCCCCAAGCTTAAACCGGCGCAGATCGCTGGCTCCCACTCAGGCATTTGCTCGCGCACCACCGCCAAAAGGGCCATGCTGGTGACATAGATCGCCACCTGACTGTTTTTCGTCTGGGTGAGCTCCTCAGCTGGCCCCTCGAAGATGATCTTCGAGAGGGAGCGACCCAAAATGTGGTCCGCCTGCTCGAACACCTCGCGCGCCGCCGCAAAGTTCTCGGCAAAATCTTTGCCCATGCCGACGTATTGAGCTCCCTGTCCAGGGAATAGAAAGGCTAACTTGGTCATACCATCCTCACAATTGCTGATCCCCAGGTAAATCCTGCCCCAAACGAAGTGAGGAGGAGACGACTCCCCACCTCCAGCACGTGCTCACTCATCAATTCATCCAGCGCCAAAGGCACAGAAGAGGCGGACGTATTACCGTACTTATGGACGGTCAGATAAATCTTCTCAGTGGGGAATGCGAGCCGTTTGGCCACACTGTCGATAATTCGCTTATTGGCCTGATGAGGGACCATCCAAGCGATGTCGCCTATCTCTAGGTTGAGCGCTTCAAGCCCCTCCAGCGAGGACTGGGCCATCCGGCGGACAGCGTGCTTGAAAAGCTCTCTTCCTTCCATGCGCATGAAATGCTGTTTTGCAGCCACAGATTCAGAGGTTGCCGGCTGCCTGGCGCCCCCGCTCGGGACCGACATCGTACACCCTTCGTCCCCATCGGCGCCAAGACAGATATGCTCGAGTTCTAGCCCCGTCTCCCCTGCGCTAATGAGGGCTGCTGACGCCCCGTCACCAAAGAGAATACAGGTAGAGCGGTCTGTGTAGTCAGTGAACGCGCTCAATTTCTCACTCGCGATTAACAACACCGTTGTATAGAGCCCCGACTCAATAAAGGCCTTGGCCTGTGAGAGGCCGTAGAGAAAACCGGCACATGCCGCCTGATAGTCGAAAGCTGCCGCATTGGTGGCTCCTATCCTCTTCTGGATAAGAGCTGCCGTACTGGGGAAAAAGTAGTCGGGAGTTGAGGTGCCACAGAGAATCAGATCCACATCGGTCACCTCACAGCCAGCCTTTTCCAAACATTTTTTTGCCGCCTCTAGCCCCATATCCGAGGTGCTCTCATCATCGCGAGCGATCCGCCGTTCACGAATACCCGTCCGCGAGAAGATCCACTCGTCATTGGTGTCGACCATCTTCTCTAAATCGGCATTGCTCAGCACCCGTTCAGGTACATAAGATCCCAGCGCGACGATTTTTGCCTTTCCGTGCATTACATCCTCCAAAAAACAGTAAGGCAACATGATAGCTCATTCACGAATTCTTGTGAACCAATCGATTAGTTATTATTTGAATTGAGAGGAAAGCGGACAATCACCCATAGTGAACGGAATGATGAAGTATCCCTCCTATATCAATCAGCTTATTGACTCCCTTCGAGCTCTCCCTGGCGTGGGAGGGAAGACTGCCGAACGCTTTGCGTTTCAGATGCTTACGTGGAACGAGGGGGAGCTGCAAGAGCTTGCTAGGGTAATAGGGGGGCTCTCAGAGGCAATCGCCCACTGCCCCACCTGCGGCTGCCTCATGGAGAGGGAGTGCCCCTACTGCGACAACAAGAAAAGAGTAGGAAATATTTTATGTGTGGTCAGCTCCCCAAAGGATGTCTTTGCAATTGAAGCAACGGGCGAATATCGGGGATTCTACCATGTTCTTGACGGGCTCCTATCACCCTTGGAGGGGCGAGGAGCTGAGGTCTTGCGACTCGATCGACTGGTGAAAAGACTCGATCAGATGGAAGAGGCGATCATCGCCCTCGATTCGACCGTCGATGGGGACGCGACAGCGCTCTATTTGAAGAACGAATTGGAGCAACACAGCATTCGTGTCTCCCGCCTAGCGTTCGGTCTTCCCATGGGCAGTCCTATTGATTATGTCGATGGAGGCACCCTTGCACGTGCCTTTTCCGGCCGTGGCTCATTCTGACTTGCGCTCAAGCGCACGCTGCTATATGATCCGCCGTTCCTACTCAACGGGATATTGTGATGCGAAGACTCTTCCTATTTTTGCTCCTAGTGGCGCCCATGATGGCAGACGCTCAGATTCAGCAGTACTCAGACATGCCTGTGGGCGGGATCGAGTTCGTTTGGAACGCTCCCGGAAAGAGCACTCTCGAACAGCGAACATTGCTAGCCCAGATGAACACAAAGGTGGGTGTCAAGTTCTCACAGCTTGACTTTGATGAAGACCTCAAGCACCTCTCCGAAGAATACGACCGTGTAGAGCCAAGTGTCTCAGTTCGCTCTGGCGAGATTTATCTGACCATCAAGCTCACCCCCCGTCCCATTGTCCACGAGTTGGTCTTCGAAGGGAACGAACGGATCTCATCTAAGAAGATGAAGAAGGAGCTCGACCTCAAGACGGGCGCGATTTTCGATCGCCACACATTCAACGTCGACTTCAACAAGCTGCGCGACCTCTATACGAAGAAGGGCTTTTTCGAAGCTGAGCTGAGCTACAGGGTTGAGCCGATCAAAGGGATGAGTGCGGTCGACATTATTGTAACAGTTAATGAGGGGCGCACCGGCCATATTCGCGGCCTCGGCTTCACCGGCTTCTCACGCAAGGAAAAGCAGGAGCTCCTCGAAGAGGTGCATACCAAGAAGCGATTCGCTCTTACCAGTTGGATGACTCAGCAGGGTACCTACCACGAAGAGATGGTTGAGCAAGATCGATTCGTCGTCCTCAACTACCTCCATAATAAGGGGTATGCTGATGCCGACGTCCGAGTCGATGTCACTGAAGCTCCTGATGGACGAGGCATCATCGTCACCTTCTTCGCCAATCGGGGAGAACGCTACAGCTTCGGACAGTCTACCTTCGATGGAAACACCCTCTTCTCCGATGAAGAGGTTCAAGAGCGTATCATCTTCAAAAAGGGAGAGCCCTATTCCCCTGAGCAGATTCGCGATACGGTCAAGTGGATCAACGACCTATATGGCGCGCAAGGGTACATCGATGCGACCGCCAACTATGAACCTCGGCTGGTTCCCGAGGAACGAGCGTATGACGTTCACTTCACCATCACTGAAGGGCGGCAGTGCAAGGTGGGAATGGTCCGTGTGTTTGGAAATCGTAATACACAGGAGCGGGTCATTCTGCACGAATCCCGCCTCATTCCTGGCGAGACATTTGATCTACGGCGACTCGAGCAGACTGAGGCGGTCCTTCAGAACATTGGCTACTTTGAGACCGTCAACGTCTATGCAGTGCAGTCACCACAGGAAGTGGAACTGGGCCCCGACTATCGCGACGTCCACATTGAAGTAGAAGAGACCGCAACCGGAAACTTCGGCGTCTTTGGTGGTGCGAGCACCGACGAGAATGTCTTTGCTGGTGTCGAGCTGGTGGAGAAGAACTTCAACTGGCGTGGCCTCTTTAACATGAGAGGACGGGGGCCGGCAGCACTTCGAGGTGGTGGTGAGTTCCTCCGCGCTCGCGCCAACTTCGGTAAAGGTCAAACCTCCTACACCCTCTCCTGGACCAAGCCATTCTTTAAAGACACCTGCTGGGTTGTCGGTTTTGACCTTGACCGATCCATTAACGGTCTAAAGTCGGATGACTACCGAATCCGTAAAAGTGGCTTCTCGCTGAGAGCTGACTACCCCATCAACCGCTTCGTCCGCTTCGGCACCCACTACCGCTTCCGGTATGAAGATGTCACATTGAAGAACAAAGACCAGGCGGATGAGCAGCTGCAAGAACAGGCAAAAAACCAGGGAACCATCTCAGCGTTTGGTACGACCCTCGCCTACGACTCGGTCGACTACTGGCACACACGGGGTCTACAATCGATGTTGGCCACTGAGGTGGCTACCCATCCAGGTAAGTTCAACTTTTTCTCCTTCTCCTACCTCAACGCTTTCTACTACCCCCTCATCGAGCGTATCATCTTCAAGGGACGCTTCGACGCCCGCTTTATCCAGCCTCTATTTGACACGACCAGTCCTGGCATCCCGCTTGGCGAGCGTCTGTTTTTGGGTGGTGAAGGAAGCGTTCGCGGCTACCGCCCTTACTCTTTAGGCCCACAGTTTGCCATCAATAAAGACGAGCCCAAAGGGGGCCTCTCTTCAATGCTCCTCTCGGCCGAGCTGAAGCGGTGCATTGTCCCCCGCGTCGACGGCTTCGCCTTTGTCGATGGCGGTTACGTTTCTGGTAATGTATGGACAGTGTCTGAAATGCGCTGGTCAGTGGGTCTTGGAGCGAGGATCGAGGTGATGAACGGCGTGCCGCTAATTATCGGTCTCGGCTACCCCCTTAATGTTAAACGGGGCCAACATGATGATGTCAGACACTTCTTCTTCTCAGTCGGAGGAAGATTCTAACCTGAATAAGATTCAATGGAGAATATCAATGAGTAAGAAAGCACTGATCCTAGGAGTTATTGCAGCGAGTTTAGCCCTGAGTGCGCCCGTGATGGCCGCAGACGAGAAGCCGTTGCAGGTGGGCATGGTCGATTTCCGACGGTGCCTCGAAGAGTCTAAGTTTGGAAAGAGCGAGCAAAGCCAACTCGAAGCGCTTCGCAAGCAACTGACTGGCACATTGCAGGGTTCTGAGCGTGAGTTGACCGATCTGGCCACTAAACTGCGCGATCCCGACTACCTTGACAGCCTCTCTAACGAGGCCGAAGAGCAGCTTAAGGTCCGCTTCCAGACTCTCTCACAGGAAATGCAGCAGCAACAGCAGCAGTTCTATCAGATTGCCAACCAGGCCGAGTACAAGTTGATGACTGACCTATCAACCGAAGTGATGGCCGCTTCACAAAAAGTGGCCCGTGAAGGCGACGTCGACCTCATCTTGCGCGAAGACACCGCCTTCTACTTCCCTAAGGCGATGGATCTCACCACCAAGGTGGTGGCTGTGATGGACTCAAACTTCAGCGAGGATGGTGAGTGAGCCTCACACTAGCGCAGCTAGCTGAGCTAACGGGAGCTCGCGTGGTCGGCGATCCGTCGACGACGATCGAAGGGGTGGCCGATCTTGCATCTGCCACCCCTTCCGATGTCTCCTTCCTCTCCGCCACCCAGTTTGGCGGCAGTTTTAAGTCGTACGAAAAAGCGATGAGAACCTCCAAGGCTGGCGCCATTTTTGTCTCAGATGAGATCGAACTACCAAGCGATCGGCAATTCCTAATCACCCCCGATCCTTCCCAATCCTTTCAGACCATCGTCCAGCTCCTCCATCCGAAGATCGAAACCGGCTTTGAAGGGATCCACCCCTCAGCAGTCATTCATCCCACTGCTAAGATTGGCACGGATGTCACCATTGGTCCCTGTGCGGTCATTGATCGGGATGTAGTCATTGGCAACGGTACCCACATCGGCGCACAAGTATCTATTGGCGCCCAGACCGTAATTGGCGACCACTGTCTCCTTCATCCCCGCTCTACCGTCCGCGAAGGGTGCCGCCTGGGCAACCGGGTCCAACTGCAACCAGGTGCTGTCATCGGCTCGTGTGGCTTTGGCTACACCACCGATGCAAACGGCATCCACACCAAGATCGAGCAGCTAGGTGCTGTTGTTCTTGAAGATGACGTCGAGATTGGCGCCAATACCACCATCGACCGAGGGCGCTTCGCCAAAACCCGCGTACGCTCCGGCACTAAAATCGATAACCTCGTCCAGATCGCCCACGGCGTCGACGTGGGCCCTTCCAACCTGATCGTGGGGCAGAGCGGCATTGCCGGCTCCACAAAGACCGGCCGCAACGTCGTACTCGCTGGCCAGGTGGCGGTTAATGGCCACATCGAATTGGCCGACCAGGTGATGGTCGCGGCCCGAAGCGCCGTCATGAGAAGCCTTAAGGAACCGGGCAAGTACATCGGTGAGCCTGCAGTCCCCTACGCTGACTTCCGCCGCCAGTTCATGCACCTTCTCCGGCTCGATCGCTATGCAAAGCACATTGCCGAGCTCGAGACGCGCCTCAAATCTCTCGAGTCGGACTAGACCGCTAGGCCGGCAGGGTTCTCCAGTAGAGTTTTAAGGGTGACGAGGAAGTCGGCGACAACGGCGCCGTCGAGGACGCGGTGATCGGCCGAAACCGTGAGTGCCATCGTCTTGCCAGGGACAATCTCTCCCCCTTTCACTACAGGAACGTCTAAGATGCCCCCTACGGCGATAATCGCCGCTTGCGGGGGGTTGATGACGGCGACGAAGTCAGAAACGCCATACATCCCTAAATTAGAGATCGAAATCGAACCACCCGTGTACTCTTCGGGATCGAGTTTCCCCTGCCGCGCACGACCTGCCAGCTCGCGGATCTCTGCGCCGATTTGTCCCACATTCTTAAAGTCGGCGTGGCGGACGATGGGAGTGATTAGTCCTTCAGGAAGGGCGACGGCGATCGAGATGTCAATCGTCTTGAAGCGGATGAGGGTGTTGTTAGCCGAGTTGTAGCCACTGTTGAGTGCCGGCTTCTCACGCAGCGCAAGGGCTGTGGCCCGCACCACAAAGTCATTAATCGATACTCTCAGTCCATACTCTTTGAGCTGCGCACGGAGAGCGACGAGCGGTGCCGCATCGATCTCCTGCGTGACGTAGAAGTGGGGAATGAATGTCTTCGCTTCTTGCAATCTTTGGCCAACAGTACGGCGCATTGGCGAGAGTTTCTCCTCCTCATATGTGCCCGGAGGAAGCGACGGCCTCGCCTGACTACCAAAAGCCACCCGTCCAGCAGCGGGTGCTGTCTCAATGTCGCGGGCAACCACCCGTCCGCCCGGCCCGCTACCCGCAATCGCGGAGAGATCGAGCTGCTTCTCAGCAGCCAGCTTCTTGGCCAACGGTGACGCAGCAATTCTATCCCGTGGCTCAGCCGCTGCAAAGTGGTAGTGTTCTAGTGGAGGTGCCGGGGCAATCGCTGGCTGTGCGAGTCCATCTCCTGTCGCTCTTGAGGTGGCCTTTGGCGCGGATTCTTTCACCTCTTCGACAGGCGCGGTCTCCTTCTCATCCTGCGCAACCCCCTCAGGAGTGTACCCCTCAATGCTCTCATCCTTCTCTTCGGTAAAGACCGCGATGGGCTGACCCACACGCACTTCGTCATCGGGGTGAACTAAAATCTGGCGGAGATACCCCTCATCGAGGGCGTCGTGCTCAACCGACGCCTTGTCGGTGGCAATCTCAAGCAATGTATCTCCCGCTTCCACACGATCCCCTACCGCCTTGTTCCATTTGACGATGGTCCCCTCTTCCATAGTAGGGGTGAGCTTGGGCATGGTGACAGTGAATGGCATGACTTACCTTAGCAAACGTTGGGCACCGTCGAGGATGCGTTCCATATTGGGAAGGGTGGCCGCCTCTAGCACTTTGCTATAAGGCATTGGCGTCTCTTTCTGGCAGACACGCACAAGAGGAGCATCGAGAAAGTCGAAGCAGAGCTCTTGAATCTGAAAGCCCACTTCAGCGGTGATGCCGGCGAAGATGTGTCCCTCCTCAACGAGAAGGCAGCGGCCGGTCTTTCTAACAGACTCGGCTATGGTCGCAATATCGAGCGGCTTAATGGTGCGCAGATCAATCAGCTCAACCGACACTCCCCGCTTACGCAGCTCTTTGGCCGCCTGCTCGCAGAAAGTGACCTGCCGGCCGTGGGAGACCATTGTCATGTCGCTCCCCTCCTCAACCACCCGCGCCTTGCCGATGGGAACGAGGTACTCCTCCGTAGGAATCTCACCTTTGTCGCCATACATCAGCTCGCTCTCTAAAAAGAGAACAGGGTTGTTGTTACGGATGGCCGACTTGAGCAGCCCCTTGTAGTCGTAGGCTGTCGAGGGTGCGATGATGATAAAACCGGGAAGATTGCCATAGAGCGCTTCCACACAATGAGAGTGCTGACACGACACCTGCGCCGCCGTTCCATTTGGACCGCGAAAGACAACAGGCACATTATAGCGGCCACCTGACATGTAGTGCATTTTTGCTGCATTAGAAATGAGCTGATCGGCCCCGACAAAAGAGAAGTTCCACGACATGTATTCGACCACAGGCCTTAAACCTGCCATCGCAGCGCCGACGGCCAAACCGCCAAAGCCAAGCTCAGCAATGGGCGTGTCAACCACCCGCTTAGGTCCCCACTTGTCGAGCATCCCCTTCGTCACTTTGTAGGCGCCGTTGTACTCGGCCACCTCTTCACCCATGATGAACACCCGCTCATCGCGCGTCATCTCCTCATCCATCGCCTGACGAATCGCTTCGCGAATCTGAACCGTCTGCATCATTGTGCGTAGACTCCCTCTTCAAGCGTAGCGACATCTGGCCATGGGCTCTCTTCGGCAAACTTAATCGCTTCCACTACGCGATCCCGCTCCGCCTTGTTAAGCACCTTGAACTCTTCCTCGCTCATCACTCCTCGCTTAATCAGATCAGCCTTGAAAGTGGCGACCGGATCGCGCTCCATAATGTGAGCGAGCTCATCCTTGCTTCGATAATTAGCCGGATCAGAGACCGAATGGCCGCGGAACCGTTCGGTGAGCAGCTCGACAATGACCGGCCGCTTTTCTCGCAGCACCTTCTCATGGA
This sequence comes from uncultured Verrucomicrobiae bacterium, assembly GCA_963739345.1. Classification (GTDB taxonomy): domain Bacteria; phylum Chlamydiota; class Chlamydiia; order Chlamydiales; family JAFEGQ01; genus CAVUAA01. Next base: position 616,796 of record CAVUAA010000001.1, read on the forward strand.
GAAACTTAAACGCGCCGTAACAATTGTAGAAGTCCATCCCATCGACAGTGTAGCCGTCGATCCCGTAGCTTAGCCCCTGCTTCTCAGCAATGTGATCGACTGCAATCGCACGACTGACAGCCGTCCCCATTCCCCAATGATTGTTCTCAATCACGTAGATGCACGGTAAATCCCACAACGAGGCGATGTTAAGCGATTCGTGAAACGAGCCTTGTGCCACCGCACCGTCGCCCATAAACGTAACCGATACCTCACCACTCTCTAGATACTTGGCCGCAAATCCAGCGCCCGTTCCCAACGGAATCTGACCTCCGACAATCCCAGAGCCACCCATTAGCCGATTGGTGTAGAGGTGCATCGACCCACCGTTGCCTCGAGCATTGCCCGTTACCCGGCCGAATAGCTCGGCCATCGCCTCTTTGGGTGTCACCCCTAACAGGAGAGCGTGCGCGTGACAGCGGTAGGTAACAGCCCACCAGTTCTCTGCACCGACCGCCGCCACAGCGCCAACCGCGATCGCCTCTTGTCCCACATATAAATGGAGGAAGCCGCCGATTTTCCCCTGCTGATAGGCCGCCTCTGCCCGCGCCTCAAAATTGCGAATGAGTAGCATCTCGCGCATCCGCTCGAGCAAGCCTTCCTTGCCCAGCTCCCGCGCGATCGCCTCTTTGTCTATTGGTATCTCCATGGCCTCAAACGATGTCTTAATTCCCCCAAGAGAGTCAATCCTTTTTCAACATCACCAGCAACTCATCGGCTCGCTCTTTGAGCAGTCGCCGATCTCTCTTGCCGTACAAGCTGTTAAGAATCTCAAACTGCTCCTTCCCCCTGAGCGATGCATCATGTCGAAATGTCCCGCGCCACGCCGCCTCAAACTCATCCTCGGGCATCTTCCCTTTCAAATAGGTCTCGAGCAGCTTCACATACTCACTAACGTCTGATAAAACAGATCCTGCACACTCCTCTTCACACCCACCCAGATGGTTCTGTAGTGCCCCGGCAACCACATCGCTTTTGATGTCCCAGTTGTCCACATCGTAAACCGGCTTCCCATCGACGAACAGAATAAACTGTGGCGACTGATGCACCACCCCCGTCAATTCGGCCACGTGATTAGAGGCCGCCCGATTTTCAATCACTCGGATGAAGCCCACGTGCAGCTCTTTTCTCGTTCCGCATGCCTCTTCCACATGCCCAAAACCTTCCATTGTCTTGTGACATCCCCCCGCCTTAAAAATGGCTCCTGTCGGAAACTTCTCCAAGAACTCATTCACTTCGTCTGCCGTCGTCAATTCAAATATTCTCTCACGCATTACTCACCTCACAGGTTTCCGCTATTCTACCATCAACCCCACCCGAACACAACAAACTCAAGCTCTGGGACGGGGGCGCCCACCACCACGTGGGCGGACTGGAAGATCGCGGAGGCGGATACGCGGCACCTTCTCATGCTCCTTTTTAGCATGCCAAAGATTGTAGTTGGACTGTAGATTAAGCCAGAGCTGCGGCGTTGTCCCTAATGCATCTGCTAAATCAAGTGCAATTGCCTCTGTCACACCCCGCTTCCCGTTGATGATGGCGCTAAGCTTCGGCTGCGTCCACGAGCCGCCTAAGTGCTCAACAAACGCAATCTGCGACATCTTCATAGGAACCAAGAATTCTTCCCAAAGAATTTCTCCCGGGTGCGTCGGTGGTCTCTTACTTGGCAACATTGTATCCCTCCAATTCAGTGATAATCGACAATCTGAACCTCCTCTGGGCCATCCTCACCCCAAACGAAGATGATGCGGTACTGATCGTTGATCCGAATGCTGTGCATTCCATCTAGATCATTCTTCAACTTCTCCAATCGGTTCCCAGGGGGCGCTCTTAGGTCTCCCAACGTCTCAGCAGAGTCCAAATAGTCGAGCTTGCGTCGAGTCACCGCAACGGCAGACCTAGGCAATAACCGGCGCGCCTGAACCGATGAAACCCCCTTGTAGAGGTCTTCAGTCGCCTTGTCCCCAAAGGAATCGATCATAAACTCACTATATCACATAGCGATATATATCACAACCCTACTCCGAAAATAGTGCAGAGCCGAGACGGAGGAGAGTGGCGCCCTCTTCGACGGCGATGGGATAATCGTTGGTCATGCCCATTGAGAGATGGGGCAAGGGTTCGCCAGAGAGCTGCTGGAGATCATCGCGAAGGAGGCGGAGGGTGTGAAAGCAGGTGCGGATTGATTGGGTGTCGTCGGTGCGAGGAGCCATGGTCATCAGGCCATCCACCTGGAGGTGAGGAAGGGAAACGATCTGAGTGAAGGCGGTTTTAAGAGCATCGGGAGTGAAACCGTGCTTAGAGGCTTCGCCGGAAGTGTTGACCTGGAGGAGAATGCGGGTCTGATCAGTGCTAGAGGAGGAGATTTTTTGGGCGAGCTCGAGCGAATCGACCGAGTGGATGAGGGCGAAATGGCCAATCGTTTTGGCCACTTTCTTCCGTTGGAGCGAGCCGATGAAATGCCACTGGATGTCAGAAGGAAGCTGAGGCTGTTTTTCGAGCGCCTCGTCCAGCCGGTTTTCACCAAAGTGGCGGTACCCCTCGTCGTAGAGCTTTTGAATCTCTTCGACCGTCCGCCGTTTGGAGACCGCAATGACGATGACTCCGTCAAAGGCGATCATCAGACCAGTCTTTTCCGATAAAGCCATGACCAGAACCGCTTAGAGTATTTCTGCAGTCGGTTGGAGGGAGAGATAAAGCGGAGCGATTTGGGAAGGACTTGAAAACGTTCGGGACGCATTGGCAAGCTTTTTTGCCAAATAAGGGTGGTGTTGCCGGCCACCTTGAGAGTGCCATCCGGGAGCTGGAATAGGTGCGTTTGGGTGCCCGAGGAGCGGCGCATGGCATCGATGCTGTTATCGTCGATATTGAAGAGATGGAAGTTCTCCTTGCAAACGAAGAAAGCATTTAGCTCACTCGTGGCAATCAACTCATATCCCTTTTCTTGGCCCAACCGAATGAGAGCAGCGAGCGAAGCTCCCTGCGCCACTTTGGGATCACGCTCCTGCACAAACACCACCTCATTGGGAATCGTTTGGTTGTACTCCACTACCATCAGTTTCGGTCGATAGACTCGTAGCGACTCCCACAGGTGGTAGTCATTGCCATCGACGTCGAGACAGAAAAAATCAAAGTCGAGGGGGAGACCGGCCCTCTTAAAAATGTCATCGAGGGTGCTCTCCCCCTCAAACTGGGCGAGAGTGTGGATGCACTGCACATCGTCCCGATCGGCGTAGCACTGATTGAGTTTAGCAAAGAGTTTAGGACAAGCTTCAATCATGACGGCCGACCACCCCTTCTCAGTGATCAGCAGTCGGGTGTTGCTCATGAAGATGCCATCAGCCGCCCCAAGTTCAACACAATTTCCCTTCTCCACGCCTAAAATCTCAAAGATCTTGGCCAGCATCCCATCTTCACCCGTTTGGGTGAACTGGTTATACGCGTGCTGACGCCAGATCCAGTTATTTCTGCCGCGGGTCGAGAGAGGAGCAACCTCTAAAATCATCTCAGGCCTACCGGGGGTTCAAGGATTTCGTGAAGGATGACCATATCACGGCCGCTACTTTGTTGAACAAGTTTCTGAACAGGCGACGAGTCATCATAAATGACCGCTTGATCGAGGATCACCGGTGCCTTACGAGTGACATGCACAGGCGCAGCTCGCCTCGCACGGACCACCTCGATGACCGGCTCCTCCTCCATCAGCTCCGGGGGGATTTCCCTCCCCACCTGCTTGAAAAGCCGACGGAGCGCCTCTCGCTCCTGCGCTTCAGCCGCTGCCCGTCGACGGGCAAACTCTTCTGGGTTCTGCCTCTCAAAACGCTTCTGCAACATCCGACGGATGACGGGCGCCAAAAGCGCCAAGATCACCACAATGAAACCGATCAGCTCAAAGATCGTCACTTCTTCGGCCCCTGCTCCTCTTTGCCAATCGAATCCCGCATCTGGGTGTCAGCCTTCACGTTATTCATTCTGTAGTAGTCCATGATCCCTAAATTTCCCGCGCGGAACGCCTCGGCCATCGCCGCCGGAACCTGCGCTTCCATCTCTTTGATCAGGGCAATATTCTCCCGCTCGTGAGCGGCAGCCATCGCTCGCCTCCCTTCGGCCGCCGCCTGCGCAATCTTCATGTTGGCCTCAGCCTCGGCTGTCTTCAAGATCGCTCCAATGTTCTCACCCACGTCCACGTCGGCAATATCAATTGAGAGGATGGTAAAGGCGGTTTGCGCGTCGAGTCCCCTCTCCAGGACCAGCCGAGAAATGGCGTCAGGTGACTCAAGAACCTTAAGATGTGTCTCAGCGCTACCAATGGCGCTGACGATCCCCTCGCCCACACGGGCGATAACGGTCTCTTCGGTCGCTCCCCCGACCAGCTGGGCCAGGTTAGTCCGCACCGTCACCCGGGCGCGCACCTTCAGCTGCACCCCGTTCTTTGCAACAGCGCTAATGAACTCACCCCGCGACGCGTCGGGACAGTCGATCACCTTGGGATAGACCGATGTTCGGACCGCATCCAAAATGTCTCGCCCCGCCAGGTCGATCGCCGTCGCCTGTCGCCAGCTCAATTCAATGTTGGCCTTGTCGGCCGCAATCATCGCCGCCACAACTTCCAGCACGTGTCCACGGGCCAGGTAGTGAGTCTCAAGGTCGTTCACCTCAATCTGCTTCAGCCCCGCCTTGTAGGCGTTGATCCGCGCGTTGACGATGATCTTGGGTGGAATCTTCCGCAAACTCATCCCGATGATGTTGAAGAGCGAAATGGGAGTGCCCGAAACAAACGCCTGAAACCAGAGCGCAATGAAACGGCCGGCGATCGCAAACATCACCAATACGATGATGGCGATCACAATGATCAAGATATAAATCTCAGTTGGCATCAGTTATCCTCAGTTTTTTTGACGATCAGGTGCCCACCTTCACCGCCGATTACAGTAATTTTTGTCCCCAAGTCCAGGTAGCCCATCCGAGAGACCGCCTGGTACCGCTTGCCCTCAATGGAGACGTGCCCCGCCGGCTTAAGATTGGCCGCCACCGTCCCCTCCTTCCCTATCAGTTCACTCTCATAAGTCGACGCCCGATACCCCTCTTGATCCGTTGAAAGATAGAGGCTGCTCTTGCGAATCCGCTTGAGGGCAAATCTCCCCAGGAAGAAAAGGAGGATGATCATCGCCACAAAGACGCCTATCGTCAACGGCACCGACGGGCTGGCCACAGCGAAGAGGATCAAACCGGTGATACAGAAGAGCCCTCCAGCGATCCCAATGACCGCACCAGGAAGAAAGAATTCGACGAAGATCATGATCAGGCCGACCACAAGAAAAATAATGGCAGTAATCATGTGCTTTCCTCAACAACCATCTGGCTGCCGTCATATCTTAGCACAACGATCGGTTTCTGGGCGTCGATATAACTGCCCACGCTCGATGCGTCGTAGATTTTGTCGTTGATCAGCACCTTTCCCGCCGGACGCAATGGCGTCCTCGCCACCCCTTTCGTCCCCTCTGCGGGCAACTGCGCAACATCAAGTCCTGCGACATACCCTTGCTTACGCTCCTGCTCACCTCTCAACACCAGTCGGGAAAATCTTTGCACCTTCGGCAAAACGTATTTTGAGAGAATGACCATGATGATCGCTCCCACAATTATCGCCCCAGCCAGCCAAGCGAGCCGCACCAACACCACCTCTCCAGCCGCATTAAGAGCCCCATCGTCCCACGAGTAGTCCACTTGACCAAGCCCCGGCAACAGCAGCGCCGCAATCGCCCCAATCGTAATGATAATTCCCAATATCCCCGCAATGCCAAACCCGGGCAGAACAAACACCTCGATCGCAATCAATCCAAGCCCCAGCGACAGCAAGATTACCTCGAGCCAGCCGGCAGCCTCCATCGAAAAGCTCGCCAACACGATGAAAAAGAGGGCCACCACCGCAACCGTTCCGGGCAAGCCAAACCCTGGCGTATTCATCTCAATATAGAAGCCGAGCATCAGCACCAAAAACAACACTGACCCCACCACCGGATTGGCCAGCAACGCGAAAAACTTCGTCTTCCACTCCATCTGATGGGTCACAATCTCCGCATCTGGAATCGCCTTGAAGAACGGGTAGCTAAACAGCAGCGACTTCGATGCGGGCCAACGCCCTGCATCCGCCTCGGCTTCTGTCAACGGCGCCACCTTGCTCGGCAAGACCAACATGTCTGCTACGCCCAACTCCATCATCTGCTCCGCTGTCAGCGTCAGCAACTTTCCCTTTGTCGTGATGATCTTGTCGGGCGAAATCCCCCCCTTCCGAATCTCCTCGTCGTTCTGCAGCTGAACAATCTCTCCAAACCGCTCCACCAACACCAAATCCGCATCCACCATCGCTGCGGCAATCAGCGGATTGCGTCCAAAAAAGCCCGCACGATTCGCAAAGTCGGCTCTCAGCGCCGAGTTCACCTTCTCCGGCGCCGCCTCCGCAACCCCACCCCCGCTCATGATCGGCTGCGCCGCCCCCATTGCTCCATCTTTCACCGTCGCAATAAATCTGCACGAATAGGCCAACATCGCGCCCGCGGAAATGGCCCAATTATCGATAAATGCAACCACCGGAATGCCATGATTCGTATCCAAATTCTTCAATGCATCAGAGATCTGCATCGAGGAAAAAACCTCACCACCAGGCGTGTTCAAGTGCAGAATCACGAAAGCGGGCCGCTCTTCGATGAACTGATCCAACGCCGACTTCACATGGATCCAAGTCGACTGCGTAATCCCCTCCTTCCCAATCTCAATCCGCCCCACCGTATTCGGCCCATCCACATCATAAATAATGTGCCTCGCCAGCTCCTCATCCACCGTCAGCTCACTCGGTTCGAGTTTCGACGGCGGCGCCCCCTTCTCCTCCCCCGGCAAAAACCTCCCCTCAAACGCCGCAGGACTCAGGACGCCAGCCACCAAACCCAGCTCCTGCAGCTGCCCCTCGTCCACCACCAGCGTCTCACCCTTCGGCGAAATCACCCTCGCACCCGCCACCGGTCCGGCAACCCACCGACCTCCCTGCTCCACAATCACAAAGTCAGGATCGATCATCCCCTGCGCCAATAGCAACAGCTCAGCCTTCCCACTTGGGATCAGACTCCGCAGCCGACTGCGCAACAGATTCAACGGCAAGCTCGTATCCGACCCCGCCGGCACATCCCCCCACGCCACCACCCGCGAAACAAACAGTTCATCGGCCAAAAACGGCAGCACCGCACTCGGTCCCACCGCACTATTCTTTACATAGACCACGGTCTTCACCCCGTGATCACTCTTTAATCGGTAAATTTCCCCCGCAAGCTCCAACACCGCTTGCAAGTCACCAGTGTAGGAGTCAACCTCCACCACCAACTCGCCCCCCTCCAACGTCCGAACAAGCTCAATCGCCTCCTCAACCCGCTTCCTCCCGAGGTGCCCATCCAAGCGCAACACTGCCGCCCCGTGAACCATCACAGGCAAGAACAAGCACAAAAGAAATAAGCGGCACACGTAACGCATGCCGCCCATCCTAACACTCTAGATATTTCTTAGCTCTTCCGAAGGAACAGAAACCCGACAATAATCGCAAAAATCGCCAGGAGACCCAACTTGTTGAGCATGTCATCAGGCTTGAGCGCGCGCAGATTATAGAGCACCGGCGCAATCAACCCCTTCACAAACGCCTTGTCCTCGAAGAGACTTCCTTGGTCATTAGCAACTAGGGCCATGTGATGGCGCGTCGCGTTATCCCTATGCTCAACGATCAATCTTAGCAACTTGTCGTCTTCGAGTTTCACCAGACATTTCTCAACCTTCTGAAGGTTCTCTCGAAGCTTTTTCACCTCGGGAATCTGGTAGTCGTCGGGAAGTTTAATCTCGTGTGATACTTTAGGATTCTCAAGAGTGGTGAACCGTAGAGTACCGCTCCCCTTGTTGGCCTTTGTGTTGGCGAGGACCACCAAGTTTTTCTCCCTCCAACCAAGGACTGCCAAAAGTCGATAGTCTTTCGTATCTGAAAAAGTCACTTTGCGGCCGCTCGTCAAAGTCACCATCACATTCTGGTGAAAGTTAGTTATGTACCATCCTCGCAGGACTTTTACCACCACCTCGCTCATCTTGACGTCAAACAAGGCCTTTTCGTCAACGTTATCGGTCACCACATACGCCATCGACGCGTCCTTATTCGCGTAATCGGGACCGGTAACCTGCTCGCCTATCTGTGACCACTTTTGATTGAAGTTTGGGAAGGACGATTCCATTGCTCACTCCTTGGTGGCTTGCATCTTTGGCTGTGATAATAATGGATAAAGATTTTATGCGCAACAAAAAGGGGCCGGAACACGTTTCGCGTTCCGGCCCGATATTATCAAACAGAGAGCCTCAGACCCAGATTGCTACCCAATGGCGTCAACTTAAGCCCAACAGGTAGGGTCTGGCCTGACAAAGTGACAACATCCCCTGCGGTGAGTTGACACTTTGATCAGGCCAGACCCGTGCGGCATCAACTACCAATCCCTTAAGTTGACGCCATTGGATTGCTACCCTACCGTTCCACTAGGGCGTCTGATTTTGAGCAAGATGCGAGTACCGCGACGAGTCCCATGATGAATCATGGGCGAGGAGAGGGGCGAAGTAGATTGCCAAAAGCAGTCGTCATAGGGGAAGGAGAGGGTGGCAATCTGAGATCGTTGATTAAAGCCCGAGATTTGGATTGTGCCGGGCTTTGGTCTCGGGGCGATGGCAGACGTGCGTCGCATACTCGGGTGAGTAGGGGCGCACGTCTGCCGACGCATCCGGGGCCGAATGCCGGTGCAAGGCGGATTTCGGATTTAATCAACGGTCTCAATCTGGGTCTCACACCTTCACTGCCATGGAGAGAGCTGCTTGGGGCCGCACCTGCTCCGACTTGTTCAACACCCAGTTCTGTTTGTCCACCATCCACGTACTCACCCCGGTCGGCAGTCTCACGTAGCCCAACCTGACTGCAACACCCACACCGGCCACAGACAATCCCGCCGTAAGTAACAGATAGGTACCAGCGCCGTATCCGTTGCCAGCAGACCCTTTCTTCTCTTCGGCCTTCTTCTCCCCTTCGACCTTCTCCTCGACCTTGGCCTTCTCCTCGACCTCGACCTTCTCCTCGACCTTGGCCTTCTCCTCGACCTCGACCTTCTCCTCGACCTCGACCTTCTCCTCGACCTTGGCCTTCTCCTCGACCTCGGCCTTCTCCTCGACCTTGGCCTTCTCCTCGACCTCGGCCTTCTTCGACCTTCGGCCTTCTTCCCTTCGGCCTTCTTCCCTTCGGCCTTCTTCCCTTCGGCCTTCTTCCCTTCGACGGTCGTCACGATAACTACTTCATCCCGCTCTTTGTTTGCCTTCCGGATGGCCGCGAGCGCTTTCTCCGCAATAGTAAATTGAGCATCGGTGAGATAAAGTCCAATTTCATACTCTTTGCCAGTATGGTCATTCCCTTTGCCGGTACTGATTATAAGCTGCATGACTCTTCCGTCATACAACCCCCCCATGTAAAGACGCTTACCTTTTAGATCATAATCACGGCTGTCCTTTTCGTACTTCCCGACCATCCGAAAGCCATCCTCAGTGTGAGACACCATGTCCGTTTTAAAACCCTGGTACATCAATCCAATGTGTCTTCCTACGATTTTTTTTGTCGGGGTGGCACCATCTATTCCCAGTGCGTTCCTCATTCCCATACCATCTAATCTAATCTCTTTCGCGGTAAAGGTCCCAATCTCGAGCCACAGAAAACTGGTCTTTCTATCAGTGTAGGCCGGAACATCCTTTACCTTCTTGAGCACGGCTCTGGCTACTCGTTGAGCATCGAGTCGAAAGGCCTCCGATGAGCTATTTACCATTTCCATAATTTCATCTCCTGATTGTGTTGTGTTCAGGGCGGACAACCTATCAAAAAGAAGGAGTTATTGGGGAGAAAAAAATAAAGAGCTATGGACAGATTTTTTTAGAATGGAGGAGATGTAAATGAAAAAGGGGTTGATCGGACGATCAACCCCTTTTGCCGAAACTGCGCCGTATCAGTTCTAGACGGTGGCTGTTCCCGCCAGGCTGTTTTGCGGCCACTTGTTCATCACCCAAGTGCGCGCACCCTCAGGCACTCTCACATAGCCCATCTTATACGCCACGCCAACAGCAAGCACCAACGCTGCAGCACCCAGATAGGAAAGACCGTTCCCTCCTGCGACGGTCTTCTTCCCGCCTTCGACCTTGTCCAGGCTAGCAACCTCCTTATCCCATGCCTCCTTTTGAGCTTGGGTCACAAAGATAAAGTGGACACACTCTTCTGCATTTGCGGCCATCAGTCGCATGGGCCCCTTATCTTCTAACTTCCCGTCAATGAGCTTGAACCCATCCGGAAGATTGAACCGAATTCTTTCACTTAGGGTAAAATTGAACTGCACGATCTTGTCCTTAGTTGACACATAGACAGTTTTTTCATCCAACTGGAAGGAACCCACACCAATAAGTTTCCCGGTTCCTTCGAGTTTTTTACCCTTCGACTTCGACACAGTCCGTCCGTAATTGCGTCCCCTTCTTCATCGGTGAGGACATTGCATCTTTACCGGCGGCCTGAAACCCACCCGCAAACTGCTTAAAGGTATTCTTTGCAACGCGATGGGTCTCAACCAGAACCAGACTGTCACTATCCCTATAGTTAGGCTTCTGCTTCCAGAGGGCCTCGGAGCCCTTGGCGGGTGTGTTGCATTAATCAGCCAGCGGCCGCTGGCTGATTGCTCCTAACCAAGATCTTGATAGATAGGCCTGAAATAAAATAGACTCCTTGAGCCGTCAAAGCACAGGAGTCTAAAGATGACACGTTGCCGCGCCAGAAACTGGTCCAAGTCTAACCAAGCATTGGTCAATCAGGGAAGCATTATTTTTTGGGTACGGGATAGAGCGGATTGCTCTTGGTATTCCGAACACCGGGGCGCCAGAGGGCGCCCCGCCATCTATTCCAATCAAGCCATCTTGGCTCTGATGATCGTGAAATCCGTCTACGGGTGTGCTTTCAGGCAGCTCCAGGGCCTTATGCGAGACGTTCTTAAAATGATGGACAGTGGATGCGTTTGTCCCGATTACACCACGATTTGTCGGCGAGCGCGCGGTGTAAGAGTTCCGTCTAACTTGCATCGTAGGGGGCCACTAAACCTCGTCTTCGACTCGACTGGCCTGAAGGTATTTGGGGAGGGAGAGTGGCAGGCCCGTAAGCACGGCTATAGCAAACGGAGGGGCTGGAAAAAGCTTCACATCGTTATGTGTGCCGAGACGCAGCAAGTTGTCGCTGCATCGATTAGTGACAAAGATCTGCATGATTCTCAAGCTTTACCAGGCCTGCTGGATGCGGTTAAGGGCGATATCGCAGAGGTCATTGGAGATGGCGCCTATGATAGCAAAGCTTGCTACGAGGCAATCCACCGACGAAGAGCAAAACCAATCATACCTCCCAGAAAAGGGGCCAGAAAGTCCGATGGGTCTAATCCGGCCCTGCGCGCACGGGATGCTGCTATACATCGGATCCGAGATCAAAAACGGGGGAAACGGCGTTGGAAGGAGGAGGTAGGCTACCATCGCCGCTCCCTTGTGGAGACGGCAATGCACCGCTACAAGGCGCTACTGGGTCACGGGATACAGGCTCGAATCACGGAAAATCAAGTGATAGAGATATCGGTTAAATTGTTCGTCCTGAACGAGATGATGGCGCTACAAAGCTAGAGATGGGAACGGACAAGCGGGGTTGGTCATTTCTGCAACACGGCCCCCTTGGCGTTCATCACTTTGTCGTAGGTACTAAGTTTCATTTCTTCCATGGCTCCATCTCCTGTTTTGTTTAGGTTGGAAAGCAAAACTATATCAAATAGGAACTGCTTTCCGGCAATCCTAAAATATAAGGTTGTTGATAGGTATTTTTTTAATAAGTGCGGATGAGCTGAGCGGCGCGGGCAAGCTCGGAGTCGCGATGGACGGAGCTGATGAACCAGGTCTCGAATTGGGAGGGGGGGATAAAGACGCCGTTCTCAAAGAGGTGCGCAAATAGATTACGAAAGAGGGCGGGGTCGAGCGCCTGGACATCGGTAAAATTAGTGATGGAGGTGGCTCCAGGAAATAGAGTGAGCATGGAGCCGACGCGGTTGACGCAGAGGTCGCCAAGTTGAGAGACGAAGCGGGCCGCTTTTGCATCGAGGTCGGAGTAGAAATTGGGTGCGGAGAGGAGGTCGAGGGTGGCGAGCCCTGCGGCCATGGCGATAGGATTGCCGGAGAGGGTGCCTGCTTGGTAGACGTCGCCAAGGGGGTAGAGGTGCTCCATGATGTCAGCGCGGCCACCAAAGGCGCCGATGGGAAAGCCGCCGCCGAGGACCTTGCCGAGGGTGGTGAGGTCGGGGGTGATGCCTAGCAGTTCTTGGGCGCCGCCACGGGCGACACGGAAGCCGGAGATCACTTCGTCGAAGATGAGAAGGGCGCCGTGGTTTTGGGTGAGGGCGCGGAGGGTGGAGAGGAATTCAGGAGTGCCGGGAACAACGCCCATGTTGCCGGCGATGGGCTCGACGATGACGGCGGCAATCTGGTCGCCGTAGGTTTTGAAGGCGTCGAGTGCAGCTTGGGGGTCGTTGTAGGGCAAACTCAGTGTGGATTGGACGAGTTCAGGGGGGACGCCGGCGGAGGAGGCGTTGCTAAGGTGAGCAACGCGGGAGCCGGCGTTGACTAGAAGCGAGTCGGCATGGCCATGGTAACAGCCATCGAATTTGATGATGAGCTTGCGGCCGGTGAAGCCGCGAGCGAGGCGGATGGCGGTCATGGTCGCTTCGGTGCCGGAGGCGACAAAGCGAACTTTATCGATGCTGGGGACCCAAGAGACGACGCGGCGAGCAAGTTTTTCTTCGAGGGGGCACGACATGCCGTACCCTGTGCCGTGGGGAAGTTGAGCAGTAATAGCGTCGAGAACATGCGGGTGGGCGTGGCCGCAGATAAGGGGGCCGAAGGAGGCGTGGAGGTCGAGGTAGGTGTGGCCGTCGACGTCGGTGAGGGTGTCACCTTGGGCTGATTCAACGACATGGGTGAGACGTCGAGTCCCTTGAAGGCGCGGGCCCCTGAGTTGACGCCGCCGGGAATCACTTCACAAAGGGCGTTGTAGGTGCTGATCGATTGGGGACGCTTAGTGTTGACCATGGAGGAACTCTAGGGCACAATCCCTATACTTGTGAAGCGACTATTTTTCTTAATGATTCTCGTGTGGATTGGAGGTTTGAGTGCATTCTGCATTGAGCGCCCCCGTGGCCCACCGCCCCCTCCCCCACCCGACGCCTATCAAGTGGAGTTTGTGGGGGTGGAAAACCGGCAGATTCTGAAGTCGATGCGGGAGACGTCGCTCTTGATCGCGGAGAGAAAGCGGGTGCCGCAGTCGTTTCCGGCGTTGCAGTATAGAGCGGAGTCGGATGTGTCGCGCATGTTGGATGTGTTGCACAGCTTTGGCTACTACAGCGCGCAGGTTTTTGTCCGCTACGATCGGGAGAGCGATCCACAGACGGTGAGACTGGTGGTGCATCCGGGGCCCATCTATCCGTTGGAGAGCTTTGTGTTGGTGGGGCCGGAGCTGGAGGACGATCCGTGGGCGGGGCAGCGCTATCCGTTGGAGACGATCACGCCGGAGGATGTGGACTTGCGTCTTGGGCAACCGGCGATTGCGGAGCAGATTTTGGATGCGGAGGCGAAGATTTTGCGGCTGATGGATCGGTGTGGCTATCCGCTGGCGCGGGTGACCGATCAGGAAGCGGTGGTGGATATGGCCGACCGGACGGTGGAGGTGACGGTGACGGTGGACTCAGGGCCTCTTTGCACATTTGGGCAGCTGAGGATTGCCGGTCTGCGGAAGGTGCGGAAGAAATTTGTAGTGCAGTGCATGGGATGGAGGAAGGGTCAGCGGTTTGATCCGAAGCGGGTGGAGAAGACAATTTCCTATTTGCGCCGATCGGGACTGTTTCGGAGTATTCGAGTGGTGCACGCGCCGGAGGCTGAGGCGGACGGAGCGCTGCCGGTGACGATTGAGCTTGAAGAGCGGAAGGCGCGGACGATTGGGGTGGGGGTCTCCTACAACATTGATCAAGGGTTTGGTCCGGAATTTGAGTGGGAGCATCGCAACCTGTTTGGGATGGGGGAAGATCTCAATATTCGGGTGACGACAGGAAACAGAAAGCAGGAGGCGGGAATCTACTTCCGCAAGCCCCACTTTGGACATTGTGATCGGGATCTGCTGCTGGGTGTCGAGGCGACGCGGAAAAACTATCCGGGCTATAACTCAAAATCGATCGCGGTGCACGCACTGATTGATCGGGTGCTCAACAAGCACTGGGCCTATTCGTATGGGGTTGAGGTGGAACAGCTGGGAGTGACGAAGTCGAACAACAACGGCGACTTCTTGTTGGTCGAGTTCCCGATCCATGTGCGGCTGTTGACGGTGGACGATATTCTCGATCCGAGCCGGGGCTTTCGGGTGTTGATGAAGGTGCGGCCGACGGTCAACGTGATTGAGCGGGAGCGGATCAAGGGTAGGAGCGATGTTCGCTTCTATTCAACGCAGCAGCTGTGGGGAGCGGTCTATCAGAAGCTCGATCGGCGGAAACGCTACATTCTGGCGCTGTGGGGGACGATCGGGACGATTTGGGGTGGCTCGGATGTGTCGATTCCCCCACCGAAGCGGTTTTATGCGGGATCGGACACGACTCTGCGGGGCTACAGCTTTCAGACGGTGGGGCCGCTCAACTCGCGAGGGAAGCCAATCGGTGGGCGGTCGCTGCTGGTTGTGGGGATTGAGCCGCGGGTGCGAGTAAGCGAGAACTGGGGCTTTGCGGTCTTCTACGAGGCGGGCAATGTGTACGCAAATCCATGGCCCGACATTGGTGGAAAGTGGTTACAGTCGGTGGGCGCTGGTCCCCGCTACTACACGCCGGTGGGGCCAATTAGCATCGACATTGCGGTGCCGCTCAACAAGCGGCCGGGCCTCGATCGAGCCTTTCAGGTATATGTCAACATAGGACAAACGTTTTAGAATGAAAAGACTCGGCGTGACAGTTTTGCTGGTGGTGATTGGGTTGGTGGCGGCCCTGGTTGGCGGCAGCTTTCTCGCCCTCCACACGGAGCCGGTGCAGCGGAAGCTGGCAGCGGTGGCGAGTCGCGTTCTCTCCGAGAAAACGGGCAAGCAGGTAGAAATCGCCCGCATTGCTCCCGCTTTTCCTCTCCAGTTTGTGGTTGAAGGGGTGAAGATCGAAGGGGTGGTAGAGGCTGAAAGAATCGCCTTCTCGTGGCGGCCAACAGCCCTCTTTGGAGGGAGCTTGGCGTTTGGCTATCTCGAGTCGCCCGCGGTGAAGGTGCTCTCCAGCGGAGGAGAGACTCCTGAGATCACTGAGTGGCCATCCCTTCCCATTGGCATTTCGGTAGAGCGGCTCAAAATAGATCGGCTCGAAGTGGATGGGTTTGCAGTCGCTATTGAGGGTGACTTAGGGATCAAACGGAGCGGGGGCGACTTTGGCGCCTCGGTAAAAATCACTCCCCTTGAAAAGAAGCTGGGCACCTACCTGTTTGAGCTGCGAGGGAAGGCGGAGGCGGAAGATATTTTTCTCCACGCCCGTACACTCCCCTCTGAGCACGACAAGGTTAAAAGACAGCTGGCGTCGGCCGGCGTCGATGTGCGCGCCTTCAACATTCACGCCTTCGGCAAGCTAGACAGCTGGGCGGCAGTGCTCGCCGGCAAAGGAGGCTCTGAAGAGCAACAGCTTCTTGGCGACTTCACCGTCGTAGTCTCGACCGACCAGGAGGCCGATACAATCGCCTCGCGGCTGATTGGAAAGCGAGCCGATCTGGAAGGGGTCTTTTCCATCGACGGAGAAAGGATCTTGCGTCTCAAACCAATTTCGGCCGATGGAGAGAGGATTCGACTTCGGGGCGAGGTGGTGACAACGCTTGGCGGTGACATCCATAACGCGCAGGTGAAGTTGACGGTGAAGGACCTCTCTGCACTCGACGGCATTGCGGCGCTCACCTACACAGGCGGTGTAACCGCCGACATCTCCCTTCTTGGGCGGGCCCCCAACCCCACCCTCTCTGTCGAAGTCAATGGGGAGAGTGTGACGGTGAGTGGCACCCCCATCTCCAATCTCACTGCTCAGCTGATCCTCCACTTCGAGAAGGAGGGAGCCGATGGGACGCTGAGAGGGTCGGGGACGGTGGGGACGCACCCTGTCACCGCAACAATGGATATTCACCAGAAGGAGGATTGTTGGGCCTTAAGTGACTTCCAGCTCCTCTCAAAAGGGGCGCAGCTGATCGGACAGCTCGATGTGTGCGAAACGGGCCTCGTTGGCGGTACCCTCCAAGGGCGGGTCGATCGGCTGCTCGACTGGGCGCCGGTCTTTGGGACCGACCTTGAAGGAAACGCCACCCTCGACATCCGCCTGGACGAAGAGACGCTCACCCTCGACGCTGTCGCCCCCGTCCTCACCCTGGACCAGTTTACTGCCGAGCAGGCCGAAATACACGCCACCCTCCACCGCCCATTCTCACCTCTCCTTGGGAAAATCTCGATCACCGCAGAAGATCTGTTCTATCAGCAGCTCGAGTTCTCCCACTTCCTCTTTTCAACCGACATCGAGGGGGACGACTGGCCCTTCCAAACCTCGTGGGAGGACGCAGAGGCGGAAGGGACGTGGAGCTTCATCGACAAAACCTTCTCGGCCACCCTCGACACCTTTGAGGGGGATATTTTTGGAGAAGCTGTCTCGCTGAAGCAGCCCATCTCTGTCCGTCACAATGAGACAGAGAGGCTCACCTTCTCTCCCCTCTCACTCACCGCAGGCGACGGCCATCTCGAGCTCGCCTACACACCACTCGACGAGGCTGAGCCGATCCGGATGGAGGCGGTCCGCTTCCCTCTCGCTGTCCTCGAGATCCTCTTTCCCAAGGCGCCACTCAACGGGACCGTAGACGCCACCATTCTCCTCTCGAATATCAACAGCAATCCAACCGGTCTAATTGAAGTAATCTGGGACGGAGTTGAGCTCAAAGACCCTCTCCTCCTCGATATCAAATCGGTCGCCGGAAGGATCGATGGCGAGCTGCGAGGCGGCATGTTTACCATCACTGTCGCGGCCGACAGCGAGGCGGGCTCCCCCCTTGATGCTCACCTGCGGATGCCACTGATCGCCACCGGCCCTCCCCTCCACTTCTCTGTTCCGGACAACGGAAAAATCGATGGTCACGCCGCTTTCTCAGGGCAACTCGGACCCGTCCTCCAGTTTCTCCTCCCCGATACCGCAACCGTGAGTGGCGATCTGGTCGCCACACTCGACATCTCCGGCACAGCCGGCAAGCCTGAAGTAAAGGGAGATCTCACAATTGACCGGGGCATCTTTGAGGACTACTACTCAGGCGCCATTATCGACAACATCGACGCTCACTTCATTGCGGACGGTCCCAAAATTACCCTTGAGCGGCTCACCGCCACCGATGGTGGCACAGGGACACTGAGTGCAACCGGAGAGATCGCACTCGACCCTGCGACCGACTACCCGTTCAACATCGATCTCATCGCCGACCAGATGCTGCTGGTCAATCTCGACATCGCTCAATCCAAGCTCGGTGGCGCCCTCAACTTTGGCGGTACCCTCGTGGAGCCCAAACTGACCGGCGCCCTCAACGTCGACTCACTCATCATCAACCTGGAGAACGATCTTCCCTCACGGATTCCAAAACTCAACACCATCTTCGTTAACGTCCCTCCATCACAGAAGAGAAAGCGGCAACGGGAGCACATCGTCACCATCCCCCTCGACGTGACGCTCACCTCCCCCAACACCACCCACCTGATGGGCAACGGAATCAAATCGCAATGGGGGGGCACGGTCCGTCTAGTGGGCACCGTTGAGCGGCCCGAACTCGAGGGAGATTTGACGCTGAAGCAGGGAGGATTTGAATTGGCCGGCCGCCAGTTCAAGCTCACCTCGGGAACAATCGCGTTTGCCGGCGATCCCGCCACCCGCACCCACATCCAGATCATCGGCTCCGACACCATTGAGGACATCGAAATCAACGCCGAGCTGCAGGGAACCCTCCCCAACATCTCACTCACCTTCTACTCCGCCCCCTCCATGTCGGCACAAGAGATCCTCTCCTATCTCATCTTTGGCAGACCCGCCTCTGACGCCGACTCTGATCAGCTCGCCCAGCTCAATCAAGCCTCCATCGACATCTCCAAGGGCGAGTATAGTGAGCCGGTGTGGAAGAAGTGGCAGCAAGGGATCGGCCTCGACGAGTTCACCATCACCGCCCCTGAAAATGGCGAAGAGGAATATGGTATCCTCGCCGGGAAGAAACTCCACGAGAACTTTGAGGTGCACGTCTACCGCTCTATCAACCAGGAATTCAACAGGACCCGGATCTACATCGATCTCTTCGGTCAGTTCCGCCTCTCGGGTGAGGTGGGCAACGAAGATTCCGAGCGATTCAGTCTGGTCTGGAGGAAGAACTACTAGAACGCAATCAACTCTTTGGTTACAAGAGACCTAATGACTGGAGGTTGAAATGAGTGTGATTGGTACGATCAAGGGATGGTTTCAGAGTGCAGCTGCCGCAAAAAATGATCAGCTTCACCAAGCGGAAAAGGGCGATAAGCCGCCCGCCGACAAGGGGGGGATTGGAGCCACCAAAACGACAGTAGAAGACGCTAAGAAGACAGAACAGGACTGGAAGGGAGACACCTAATTGCGGGATCTCTTGAACAAACTGATCGGTGTATTCGCCTTTGTGGGCGACTATACCATCTTAATTGGGCGGGTGAGCGCAGTGACGCTCCGCCGACCGCCTAGGTGGGCCCTTATCCGCGATCAGCTCTACGTGATCGGCGTCCAATCGATCCCCGTCGTCGCCATCACCGGCTTTAGCACTGGTCTCATCTTAGCCACACAAGCCTACTATCAGATGTCACAGCTAGGTTTAGGGGGGGCAACCGGCCTTTTTGTTGCCAAGTCGATGGTAACCGAACTTGGCCCCGTCCTCACCGCCGTTATGGTGACCGGGCGGGTGGGCGCCGCCATGTGCGCAGAACTTGGCACCATGCGGGTCTCCGAGCAGATCGACGCCCTCCAGTCGATGGCCGTCAACCCCATGCGCTACCTCGTCGCACCCCGTTTCATTGCAGGGTCGCTGATGGTACCTCCACTCACCATCTTTTCCACCCTCCTCGGCATCGTCGGCGGCTACCTCATCTCCGTCCACTATTTTGGCCTCGCTCCCGCCACCTACCTCGCCCCCCTCCCCACCCACATCAAGGATTGGGACATCATCGCAGGGCTCGTCAAAGCGTTCTTCTTTGGAATCATCCTCACCACCGTCGCCTGCTACAAAGGGATGACCACCACAGGAGGAGCTGCCGGCGTCGGCAAAGCGACCACCGACAGCGTTGTGATCAGCTATACCCTTATCCTCGTCACCAACTTCTTCCTCAACATTATCCTCAACACCCTTCACCAAAGTTGGTTCCCATCGCTATGATCGTCGCTCATGACATCTGGAAGGCGTTTGGCGACAAACAGGTGCTGTGTGGCTTGAGCCTGGAGGTAGAGGCCAAAGAGACGGTCGTGATTATCGGACGTTCTGGTGTAGGTAAGAGCGTCCTACTCAAGCAGATCATCGGACTCGATAAACCCGATCGAGGCTACGTCGAAGTGGAGGGCGTGCGCATCTCCGACCTCGAGAGAGCCCCCCTCTACAAAGCAACCCGCCACATGGGTATGCTCTTTCAGGGCGCCGCCCTCTTCGACTCCCTCACTGTCTTTGAAAACACCGCCTTCTATCTCCGTCAACACGGCGATCCTGACACCAGCAAGAGCATTCCAAACAAAGAGATTCGCGAGCGGGTCGATGAAGCGCTCGCCATGGTGGGACTCGAGGGGACACAAGAGCTCCTCCCCTCTTCACTCTCAGGAGGAATGCGGAAGCGGGCAGCTCTTGCCCGCCTCATCTGCTACCGCCCTCGCCTCCTCCTCTACGACGAACCCACCACCGGCCTCGATCCCGTCTCGTCCGATCAGATCAACCAACTCATCCTTAAGACACAGAAGGAGTTGGACGCCACAAGCCTCGTTGTCACCCACGACATGCGCTCAGCAATTGAGGTGGGCGACAGACTAGCCTTGCATCATGAGGGGCAAATCGTGTTTATTGCACCAAAGGAGGAGTTCATTCGGAGTGACCATCCAGTCATTCGCTCCTTCATGGAAAGCGCAGAGGTTAGATGAAAGGACAAGCTCGCAGTGTCATGATTGGAGTGTTTGCCATCGCGGCGATCTTGCTGCTGGTGTGGCTTGTTCTCTTCCTCCACCCCAAAGTGGGTGATGGCGAAAAAGTCATCCGCGTCCGGTTCACCGATGTCGAGAAAGTGAACATTGGCACCCGCGTCCTCTTCGCCGGCAAGCCGGTTGGACAGGTGATCGAAATCAACGAGATCCACGACGCACGGGAGCAGCCGCAACCAAGCGACCTCTCTCAGCAGATCTACTTCTATGAGCTGGTCATCGCCGTCGACTCCAGCGTCCAGGTGTACGATACCGACGAGGTTACCCTCGACACCACTGGCCTCTTTGGCGAGCGGGTGATCGACATCATCCCCAAAAGACCCCCTCCCGGCGTCACTCCTGTTCCCATCACAAGACAGGTGATCTACGCCCACACCGGCGAGCAGATGCAGGCGTTGATCGCCCGCCTCGGCACCGTCGCCGACAGCATGTCCCTGACATTCTCCCGCGTCAACGAGCTCCTCGCTGACGACGGGAAGCTCACCGAAGCGATCACCTCTCTCGATGCCTTCTTAGATCAGGCCCGCATCACTGTCACCGACATCAACGAGAGCGACCTCGTCGACGCCTTCAAGGTGGCCGCCGATAAGTTTGGCGACGCCATGGGCTCCCTCGACGATACCCTCCTCACCCTCGAAAACGACGGCTTCTGGGAGTCAACCAGGGGCGCATTCGACGGCATCGGCAACCTGACCGAACAGATCGTGGATGGTGAAGGGACCATCGGCCGTCTCATCAAAGAGGATGACCTCTACCTGCAAACCCTCGATCTTCTCGCCAAGGGGAACACCTTCCTCAACGACGTCAATCACTACGGCGTCCTCTTCCAGTTCAACAAAGGGTGGCAGCGGAAACGGACCAAACGTGCCGACCAGCTTCAAAAGCTCCGCACCCCCGCCGCCTTCGGCCAATACTTCAACTGCGAAGTGGATCAGATCCGCACCGCCCTCTCCCGCATCCAGATGATGGTGGATCGGGCCGAGTGTGAGTGCAACCTCAACTGCAGCGGTTGCTTCAATACCGAGCTCGACACCCTCCTCAATCAAGTGCGGCAGCTGGAGAAGCGGATCGACGCCTACAGTCAAGAGCTCTCGGCCTGCCATGAGTGATGCCAAGCCCCACTCCCACCTGGAGAAAGGGACCTTCCTCATCTCCTCTCCCGAAGTGGAGAGCGGCCTCTTCTTCCGCTCCGTCGTCCTCCTTTGCGAGCACAACCCCGAAGGCTCCTTTGGCCTCCTCATCAACAAGCCACTTGAGATAGAGCTTCTCGATGAGGTGCTCAACGTCGAAGACATGGCCAACCAGAATGTTGAGCTACGCGCCTCAGGCCCTGTTCAGACGAATCAGATGATGATCCTCCACACCTCCCCCACCGTCCCTGAAGAGACCGTAGAGGTGATGGACGGCGTCTATCTTGGCGGCGACCTCGACTTCCTCCAGCACGCTCTCAGCGACCCCGCCTCTCCCCCTCTCCGCCTCTGCTTCGGCTATTGCGGCTGGACCTCCGGTGCCCTCGACCGCGAGTTCCTTGACGGCGACTGGTTCCTTGCCCGCGCCCCTGCCCGCCACCTCTTTGAGACCCCCCCTGATCAGCTCTGGGCCACCCTCCTTCGTGAGATGGGCGGCAAATACGCCAGCCTCTCCTTCATCCCCGAAGACCTCTCCCTCAACTAACCTATTGTCTGTTTCGGGGTCAGGCCCTGAGCATTACCCACATCTTTTTCGAAAACCGACGTAATGCGTTAGCAACCAACAACCTAAGAGATCTTTTCTAGTGAAGGTTTTCTCGAAAGCCTTACGGATGTGCAGACAACTAGAAAGTTGACATATCCTTGTTGCTCCACCAACACTGCTAGGGAGGAATCAATGGATACAGCATGGGTCAAACGTCAGTGGCATAACATCAATCTCGGAGATGTCCGTCTAAACAAACGCGCTATCAGAGTGGCAAAGGCGCTAGCGAGAAATCCTCGTCGACCTATTGCTAGAGCGTTCGATGAGTGGTCGGGGGTGAAGGCTGCTTACCGACTCTGTGCTTCTGAAAATGCATCTCACCAAGACATTCAGAAACCGCACTACGAAGAGGTAATCAAACAGGCTAAGAAAGGCGAAGATGCGGTTCTGTTCGTCCAGGATGGCTCTGAGCTCCTGTATAACTCTCAGCCCTGCATCAATGGCCTTGGCCCGACCGCAGACGCGTCGGGTCAAGGGCTCATGATGCACACTTGCCTAGCTGTTCGTTTTGATCAGGGACAGACAGATGTATTGGGATTGGCGTCTCAGACGGTATGGGTCAGAGACGAGGCGTCGAAAAAGAAGAGGAATGAGTCGCACGTGTGGCTCGAAACTCTCAAAAAAATCGGGAGTCCACCACCGAAGTCGGAATGGATCACAGTGGGTGATCGGGGAAGTGACATCCATGACTTTATGTGTGGAGCGAAGGAGCTAGGATGGGATTTTGTCGTGAGAGCGAAGTACAACCGTCACATCGTAGTCGATGGCAAGCGCGATAGGCTATTTGACTGGATCCGCCGGCTAACAGCCGGCGGATCGACCACGATGTACTTACGAGCACGAAATGCCGAGGAATTCTCTGGAGAAGCGGAGCTAGTTTTGTCTTGGGGAAACGCAGCAATCTCACCGCCAGCTACCGCGCGTACCAAGGAGACAGCCTGTTTTTCTTTTGTTCGCGTGCACTGCCCAAAAAGGCCCAAACTTGAATGGATAGTCACTACTAGTCTGCCGATTGAATCGGCAGACGATGCGCTCCGCATCATGGAAATATACCGTCGCCGTTGGCTGATAGAGGACTATCACAAAGCGCTGAAAACCGGATGCAGGATCGAAGAAAGTCAGCTGAAATACGCAGGCCGGATTCTAGTTCTTCTTGGTTTTCTAGGAGTGATTGCGACACAGCTATTGGCCCTGCGGCAGTGGGCACGGTTGGAGCCTAACGTACCTGCAATTGAGCGAGTGGATAGTCGGATGCTACAGCTAGTTTCAGCCTACTACCGCCTCAAAAATCCGACTCTTCGAGAGTTTTGGGTTTGCGTGGCTAGGCTTGGGGGTTTTCTCGCTCGAAAAGGGGATGGGGACCCTGGTTGGCTAACGATTTGGGAAGGTTATAACCGATTGCAGGACATGGTATTAGGCGCAGAAATATTCAACAAGCTTGTGAGATGTGGGTAATGCTCAGGGTCAGGCCCCGAAACAGACAATAGCTATCAGTCCGGTTGTCCGGACAACCACACATAGGCAAAAAAAAACGGCCCCTGTTGAGGGCCGCTTTTTGAACGAATCGATAGCGGCACAAGCCGCATCGCGATTAACGCTTGGAGAACTGGAAGGACTTACGAGCACCCTTGTGTCCGAACTTCTTCCGCTCACGACGACGAGGGTCGCGACGGAGGAAGCCGAGCGCCTTAAGGTCGCCACGAACCTCCTCGTTCTCTGCAACCAGAGCGCGAGCAATACCTAAACGGGCAGCCTCAGCTTGACCGTCGATGCCGCCTCCTTTAGCGCGGATAAGGATGTCATAAGAGCCCTCAACTTTGAGTAGTTTGAGGGGGCTAAGAATCTTCTGGCGTTGGAAGTCAAGTGGGAAGTAGTTATCGAGCTCACGACCGTTCACTTCGATCTTGCCCGTTCCCGGTCTGAGACGAACAGCTGCTATTGCCCGCTTACGTCGTCCTGTTCCTGTCTTCTCTTCAATCGTCTTCTTAGCCATGGATCTCTCTAGTTAGATGTTCACCTTAAATACTGACTCGAATCGGCTTCTGCGCCTGCATGTCATGCTTCTCCCCTACAACGAGGCGGAGACGGGTCAATTGCTGGCGAGCCAGTGTGGATTTCTTCGGCATCATTCCCTTTACAGCGTGCTCGAGAATACGTGTCGGATGACGCTCGCGCATCACCTCCAACGTCGTCTCACGCAAACCGCCAGGAAAGCCTGTATAACGTGTGTAAACTTTTTGCTTTTCCTTAGCGCCCGTCACTTTCACTTTTTCACAGTTAAGGACGATCACCCCATCGCCCATATCGGCGTGCGGTGTGAAGGTGGGCTTGTGCTTGCCACGCAAAATTTGAGCAATCTGTGTGGCGAGTCGGCCGAGGGTCTTTCCCTCAGCATCAACTTCAAACCATTGCAGCTCATGCTCTTCCGCTTTCCCCATGGGAGTCTTATTGTGCCTACGCTCTTTGCTTGTCATCTTTTGACACTCCGTCGTTTGTAGAGACGCGATCTTAGCAAGCCTGAGGAGTTTATGGCAAGAACATCATCCGGGTGGATAGCAAATTCGGCTCACATCAACCATCTTTTTCTCTGTCGAACCCCGACCATCTGACCGCCTGATCTCCCGATACAACAACCAACCAGATCCTAAGTTTAATCCAACAGAGCACCATACCGCGCCCATCCCCTTAAATCCTCGCCGGACCGGAGGCCCGAGCAAAAGGTTTGGTTTCGGCGGCGGGAGCTGACGCCTATGCGGATATGGGTGGACTACTCGATGCCTCTCCATAGCATTTCCTCCAATGGGTCGTTACTCAAACAGCAAGTTGGCACGTCCCGGGACTTGGACCCTAGCATCCCGCCCGCTATAGCCAGCGTCACAAACAAGGTTTTAGTTAAGCCCGATACTTTGTCGTTTTTGGGCACGGGCGTAGTCGAGAAACAACGTGTCCCTAAAACGTTCCCTATTCGCGATGCCATTACAACCTCCCTGCTTGTTCCTTGAGTGGACACAAACTTTCCATCAATGCTAGCGTTTTTGCCAATGGAAAAGACGTTGAAGACATTTTGGGTGCGCACCTACGGCTGTCAGATGAATGAGCTGGACAGTGAGGTGATGATTGGCATGCTCGAGCGGCGCGGCCTCAACCGGGTCGAAAACGAGGAAGATGGCGACCTACTCATCTTCAACACCTGCTGGGTGCGCCAGCAAGCGGCCCGCAAGGTGATGGGGAAGCTTGGCCGAATGGGCAAATCCAAGATGAGCCAGAAGGTAATCGGAGTGACCGGCTGCATGGCCAACGCAAAAAAGGAAAATCTTTTCGGCGCTCTCCCTCACATCGACTTCGTTCTAGGAACCAACAACATCCACGATCTCAACACCGTCCTTGATGAGCTGGATGCAGGCGAGAAACATGTGATCCGGACAGACCCCCTCTTCCAGCAAGAGCTTGAATATACAGGTGCAGTGCGAGAGGGAACGCTCAAGGCCAACATCTCCATTATTCGCGGCTGCGACAAGTTTTGCACCTACTGCTGCGTCCCCTATACCCGCGGCAGCGAGGTCTCTCGCCCCCCGGAACAAGTCGTGGCCGAAGTGCAAAAATTAGCCTTAGAGGGCTACAAAGAGATCACCCTCCTCGGCCAAAACGTCAACAGCTACGGCAAAGACCAGCCCGAGTGGAACACCCTCTTCCACGACCTCCTCTACAAGCTCGACAACATCCCCGGCATCGAACGGATTCGCTTCCTCACCTCCCACCCCGTCGACATCCACCGTAATCTCATGGAAGCGATTCGTGACCTCCCCTCCGTCTGCGAGTTTGTCCACTTTCCTCTCCAAGCAGGCTCTGACCGGGTCCTCCGCAAGATGCATCGCATCTACACCAAGTCCCAGTACATGGAAAAAGTGGCCCTCCTCAAAGAGATGGTTCCAAACGCCAGCCTTGGCACCGACATGATCGTCGGCTTTCCTACCGAAACTGAAGAGGAGTTCGAAGAGACCTACCGCGCCATGGAGGAGATCGAATACACCGCCGCTTTCCTCTTCGCCTACAGCCCCCGCTCCGGCACCCCCGCCAAGCGGTGGGTAGACGACATCCCCCACCAGACCAAGCAGGACCGTCTCCAGCGGCTCCTCCGCCTTCACAACCGGATCGTCACCAAACAGCGCCACGAAGCGATCGGCACCACCGTCGAAGTGCTCGTGGACAATCGGACCAAAGACGCCCAACACCTCCGCGGCCGCACCCGCGGCTGGATCCCCTGCATCTTCCCCGGTGACGACAGCCTTATCGGCACCCTCCAGAAGATCAAAGTGACCGGCTTCAGCAACCAAACCCTCCTTGGCGAGCGGATCACCGCCGGCCTCCACATGATGGCAGCTTGTGGTGCATGAAATCCTTTTCTATCCGCACCCAATCCTCAGAGAGACCTGCATCCCTTTTGACTTCGCTAACTCCGAACACATCGCGCTAGCTGCAGAGATGCGGGCCATGGTCGGTCCCAACTTTGGCCGCGGCCTCGCTGCCCCCTTACTAGGAGTCACCATCGAAGCCCCCGACCTCGACGGCACCCCCTTTACCCTCAACCTCGACGGCTGAGAATCTCGCGTCGCCCAACACGAACAGGACCCCCTAAGTGGAATTTTGAATATAGATCGAATCCACGAAATTAAAAGACATAAATTAGACATACAATTATAATAGGCGCCGAATGGAAGAAGTAGCAACTGCCACATCAAAGTACTACCCGAATGAACACCTCAAGGCATCGATTGGCGATGCCGCCCCATGGGTGGCAGGGATCGTTGCCCTCGCTCTTTTTCGGCATGGGGAATGGAGATGGGGCGCTCGCCCCCTAATCGCCGGCGGAACTATTTGGACCACTGTAGCGCTCAGCGCCTGGCTGGTGCCGCTAGGTAAGCCGATTACGCGAGATGTGAGGGATGGCAATTTCCATGCCTACACCCGCGATCCTAACAGGCCCGCAAAGAGGATCGTCGGCTGGCCGCTTTCCCTATTGGCCCGCTTGGCTAGCGTCGCGCTCTATCCAGGTGGTCCTAATGGGAAAACCGATGCAAAGTGCGAGAGGTTAATGATTGAGTCGCCCCTCTGGGAAAATGGACACTCCACCATTCTTCTCAATGCACTCTACTTTGAAGGCAAAAACGAGGAAAAGGAGTTTGTGGTCATTTCCGGTGGCAATGGATGGTCCGCGGACTCTTGTGAAGACGCTGTCCACGAGTGGCACGAGCGAGGGCACAGCGTTCTTATCTGGGACTACCCAGGCTACAGCTTCTCAGAAGGATCACCTAACGTCGACTCGTGCATGGCAGGAGCACAACGCGTTGCTGAAGTGGCTAAGGAACTTGCCGACGGGAAACCGCTCTGGTTCTATGGCACCTCCCTTGGAGGACCACACGCAGCAGAGATGGCCCGACTACACCCTGGTTGTAAGCTCACCCTCGACCGAACATTTGGTTCGATGTGGATGGCGGCGAGCGGGATGGTCCATCCGGTGGTAGGCCCAATCGCACAGTGGTTCTTCCCCTACAACACAGTCGCCTCGGTGAAACAGCTAGAGAATGTCAAAACGCTCATTCATTGGGGAACGAACGACGAGCTCTTCGGCCAGGAACACGGAAAAGCTCTGCACGAAGCCAGCGGAAAGAAGGCCCATCTCCAGTCTACCAATAACGCGCACAACGGTCGATCACAAGAGGGTGTGTTGCATAAATCCGAAATACGCATTGTGCTGGGCTTTGGTTCTGGTGCGGTGGCAGACGTGCGTCACATACTCGGGCGAGTAGGGGCGCACGTCTGCTTCCGCATCCAGGGCCGAATGCCAGTGCAAGGCGTACAATCGGTATTTATGCAACACACCCTCACAAGAGCTTCTCAAACTCCTTTTCGCTGACGATTCGCACGCGTAGTCAGTTCTTGACAACAAGCTACTTGAGTACACATGATGGCGCCCGTTAAATCTGGAGATCGTGATGAAACGGATAATGTTCCTCCTTGCCTGCTGGACGCCCCTTACACTCTCAGCATTTAATCTTTCCCAACCAGTCAAGATGAATGCGCCGAAGGTGAAGATTTTGGCGCTTGACGGGGGTGGTGTGCGGGGTGTCGCGACGCTGACGGTTTTGGCACAGCTGCAGCAGGAAACGGGATGCAACTTCCACGACGACTTTGAGATTTTCGCCGGCACCTCGACCGGTTCAATGATTGCGGTCATGCTCGCTCTTGGTGTGAGTGTGGAAAACCTACTAGTCGACTACACGACGATGGCTGAGCAGGTTTTTGGGCATGGAGGGTACGGAATCTTCTCCCCCGAATATGATCCAGAACCGCTTAAAGCTAGCATCATCCACTGTTTGCACACCGCTGGTCTAGACGCCAACGCAACCCTCGGAGATCTCCCAAAAGCAGTGGTGATCCCCTCTGTGCTCTTAGACAATCCCAAGACCGACACCCCCTCCTTCTACTGCTTTGAAAACATCTCCGCTGAGGGAAAGACCCACAAGATTGTCGATGTGCTGTTATCGGCAACGGCAGCGCCTACCTACTTCCCGTCTCATGACGGAAAGATCGACGGCGGCACCGGAATGAACGATCCGTCGCTCGCCGCTATCGCCTTCGCCTTTAAGGCGAGAGGGGGGAGCATCGACGACTACTTTCTCTTCTCGGTGGGAACGGGCTACCTCAAGAATGGGATCAAGGGTCCTGCCGACTGGGGTCTTCTGGGCTGGCTGTTTGGCGAGGAGCCTCCCCTCCTCGACGTCATGTTTGACCTCAATGACCAAATTCCCTGCTTCATCCTCTCTCGTATTCTCGGAGACTCATACAAGCGTTTCAACTTCCCACTAGAGCATCCCTGCGCACTCAGCGACTACAAGGCGATCCCCTCCCTCATCAAGGAGACCGACCAAATCATCACTGCCATGCCCGAGAAGTGGATGGGAACCTGCGACTGGATCACCACCAACGCGTTGCCCTTGGCCTAGAGCAGCTTTTCGAACTGCTTCTCGGTGAGGATGGTGACGTCTAGTTCTTGCGCCTTGTCGTACTTGGAGCCGGGGGAATCGCCGGCCAGGACGTAGTCGGTCTTTTTGGATACAGATCCGGTCACTTTGCCCCCCCGCTCTTTGATGAGAGAGGCGGCCTCTTGCCGTGTGTAGGTGTCGAGGGTGCCGGTGAGAACGAAGGTCTTCCCTTCAAACGGATGGTCGGTGAACGTTTGCACTTTGCGAGCGGCGGGCTTGACGCCGGCGGAGAGAAGCCGTTTGATTTCGGTGGTGTGGGTGGGGGTTGCGAAGTACTCGACGATGGCGTCGGCGACGGTCTCGCCTATCCCCTCTATTTTGATGAGTTGGTCGGTGGTCATCTGAGCAAGGGCGTCGATGGTCCCCGCCTTTGCAGCGAGGAGTTCGGCGGTGCCGGCGCCGATGTGGGGGATGGCGAGGGCCATGATGAAGCGGTCGAGGGTGATGGTTTTGGATGCTTCAATGGCGCCCAGAGCGTTAGCGATTGCTTTCTCTTTGAAGCCGGGAAGTTTGGCGAGATGGTCGGCGGTAAGGTGGTAGATGTCCGAGGGGCGGGAGATGAGCTGTTGGTCGAGGAGCTGCTCGATCACTTTTGTGCCGAGGTGGTCGATGTCCATGGCGGGTTTTGAGACGAAGTGGACGAGGGTACGGTGCACTTGAGCGGGACAGAGGTGATTGGGGCAGCGGACGGCTACTTCATCGGCGTGGCGTTCGACGGGGGTGTGGCAGACGGGGCATTTGGGGGGCATGGTCCACGGCTTGGAGGTTTTGGGCCGCTTGTCGAGGAGTACTTCAACCACTTTGGGGATGACGTCGCCCCCCTTCTCAATGCGGACGGTGTCGCCAACGCGGATGTCCTTGCGGGTCACCTCCTCTTCATTGTGGAGGGTGGCGCGGGAGATGGTGGAGCCAGCGACGGGGACGGGGTCGAGCTCGGCGACGGGGGTGAGGACGCCGGTGCGGCCCACTTGGACAGTGATGCTGTTGAGTTTGGTGGTCGCTTGTTCGGGGGCAAACTTGTAGGCGCACGCCCAGCGGGGCGACTTGGCGGTGGCTCCCATGTGATGGCGGAGTTTGAAGTCATCCACTTTGATGACGACGCCATCAATGTCGTAGGGAAGTTTGTTGCGTTGCTGGTGAACCTGTTCGATGAAGGTCCAGAGGTCGTCAAGCGTGGTGCAGGTGGTGTGAGGGTGGACGACGGGGAGGCCCAGCGTTTCGAGGAGGGCGAGGGAGGCATGTTGGGTCCCCTCTTTTTCGTTGGCGACGCCATAGAGGGCGATGTGGAGGTCGCGGCGGGCACACTCGGCGGGGTCGAGGAGTTTGAGGGAGCCGGCGGCGGCGTTGCGTGGATTGGCCCACGGCTCATCGCCCGCTTCCTCTTTTTCCCGGTTGAGTTTCTGGAACACTTTGTGAGGGAGGTAGACTTCGCCGCGAATCTCGAATTCGTGAGGAACGTTTCCCTTCAGTCGAAGGGGAAGTGATTTGATGGTGCGGATGTTGTTGGTGACGTCGTCCCCTTTTTTCCCGTTACCACGGGTGATGGCGCGGGCAAGTAGACCGTCGCGGTAGAGAATAGAAACGGCGGTGCCGTCCATTTTTGCTTCAGCCGCGAAGGTGACCTCGCGCCGCTCGAGGAGCTTGTAGACTCTCTCCACAAACTGCTCGATCTCTTCTTCTGAATAGGTGTTGGCAAGAGAGAGCATGGGGATCTGGTGAGCGTGGGTTTTGAAGCCGCCGGTGATCGTTTCGCCTACGCGTTGGGTGGGAGAGGCTGGAGTGATCCACTCAGGATGCGCGGTTTCGATCTCCTCCACTTGTTTGAGGAGCTTGTCAAACTGAAAGTCGGTGAGGGTGGGCTTGTTGTCGACGTAGTAGCGTCGGTTGTGCTCCCACACTTCGTCACAAAGTTTCTCGTACTGCGCGTTAGTGGTCATGGTGCGGCTAAGATGAGTGTGGATAGGGGTGGGACTTCGATAGTGGTGGCGGTGCGGGAGACTTCTCCCGCAGTCGAGAAGATCACTCCCCCATTCTCCAGCGGATATTCTTTGTGGTGGTTGGGGAGGAAATTGTGCACGCAGATCACTTCGCTCGCCACCCCAATTCTCCGGTAGGAGAGAATACAGTTCTCTTTATCTTCGCAGTTGATCCACTCAAAGCCGTCCCGCTCAAAGTCGCGCTCCCAAAGGGCAGGAGTGTTGCGGTAGAGGTGGCCGAGGTTGCGCACCATGGCGTGCAGATCGGCGTGTTCGGGATCGTTAAGGAGATCCCACGGAACCTCTTCTTTCTCACTCCACTCGGTCGGTTGGCCAAGCTCGCCTCCCATGAAGAGGAGCTTGGCGCCCGGCTTGCAGATCATGTAGCTGAGAAGGAGGCGGAGGTTGGCGTACAGGTCAGCGGGCCCCTTCGAGAGGAGGCTCTTCTTGAGGTGGACCACCTCGTCGTGAGAAAGAGGGAGGAGGAACTTCTCTGAGTAGAAGTACATCATCCCGAAGGTGAGTTTGTTGAAGTTGTCTGATCGCTCGTTGTAGGGAAGCTCGATGAAGGAGAGGGTGTCGTTCATCCACCCCATGTTCCACTTGTAGTGGAAGCCGAGGCCGTCAGGATCGGTGACGCCGGGGTAGGTTGATGACTCTTCTGCGATCATGAGGACGTCGGGGTACTTCTCACGCATCGCCTGATTGAGTGTTTTAAGAAATTCAATTGCCTCGAGGTTCTCATTCCCCCCCCGTTCGTTGGGAATCCACTCGCCAGGTTCGCGACCAAAATCGAGGTAGAGCATGGAGGCGACGGCGTCGGCGCGAAGGCCATCAATGTGATATTTCTCACACCAAAACAACGCGTTGGCGATGAGGAAATTGGAGACCTCCCACCGACCGTAGTTATAGATGTAGGTGTCCCAGTGGGGGTGGAGTCCCTGTTGCGGATCGAGGTGAGCGTAGAGGGCGGTCCCATCAAAGCGGGCGAGCGCCCAATCGTCGGTGGGAAAGTGGCCAGGAACCCAATCGAGAATGACGCCGATCCCCTCTTGGTGGAGGTGGTCGACCATCGCCTGAAAATCGGTGGGCGTCCCGTAGCGGCTGGTGGGGGCGTAGTAGCCGGTGGTCTGATAACCCCACGACTCATCGAGAGGGTGTTCTGTGATGGGGAGAAGTTCGACGTGGGTGAAGCTCATCTGCTTGCAGTAGGTGGCCAACTCGACGCCCAGCTGGCGGTAGTTCAGCCCCTTTTTCCACGAGCCGAGATGCACTTCATAGATGTGGAGGGGATATTGGTGTCGCGTGGCCATCCACGCCGCATCATTCCAGTGGTGAGTGTCGATGTCGTAGAGAATGGAGGCGTTGGCGGGGCGATGTTCGAATGCGTAGCCATACGGATCGCTCTTGACGAGCTTCTCGCCGTCTGCGGTGATCACCTCAAACTTATACCGCTCCCCTTCCTTAGCTCCAGCGACAAATCCCTCCCACGTCCCATCGTGAGATGTGAGTGAGGCCGGTTTCCAGCCGTTGAAGTCGCCCACGACCGCAACGCTTTTTGCATTGGGCGCCCAAACAGCAAAGGTGGCGCCCCCCTCGCGTAGCCGTCCACCGAGCTTTTCGTAGAGCTGATCGATCATTTTTTAAAGTGGTCTAGGTAGACAATTTGCCCCTGGGATACGTCAAACGGGGTGCCCGCGTCAAGGGTGCGGCTCTCTTTGCCGACGCGCAGACGAAACTGTTTGGTGTCGGGGGCGAGGCGAAGGTCGACTGTTTGCGTGTTATCCACCCGAAGAATGGCCCGTCTAAGCGCCTTCTTAGTCCACTCGAAAGCGAGAGTCCCAAAGGAGCAGGTGACACCGGTCATTCGGCCACTCTCAAACGGAGGACGGAGAGAGAGTACTCCATCATGTTCTTCCACAAAGAGGGCTCTAATCTTGTGGGCCCCTTGGGTGAGGAGCACCGTCGGATCGGATCCTGGCGGCAGTGGGGGGCGGGCAAAGCCTTGGTGGAGAGTGTCTTCGGCGGTGGGGGCAAAGAGTCCCCGAAACCCGGCGAGAAATAGGTCTAGCCAGGGTGGGGCCTCATCATTGAAGAGGGAGGTCCCGTCGGGAACGGCCACCCCGCCCGGCGTCATCATTCCCAACCGGTGCCAAACGGGGAGGATCTCGCGCAGGTCAGCTCTTTGGCGAACCCGATCCCACTCCAGCTTTTTGCTCATCCCCAAAGACAGACGCTCATCGATTCCGACGTCGGCCAGATCCCCCTCCTCGCCAATCAGCATTGTCTCCTGCCCGCCGAGAAACTGTTTGGGTCCTTTGTCGACCGCCAGCTGCACTCCTCGCCCACCCGTGAGTGGGAGAAGCCGATAGCGGACAAAGCCCCCTTCGGTCTGCCCCCACACCGTCACGCACCCCTGTTCGAGATCTTGCTCTACAGTGAATTCACGCACTGGGCCGGTAATACTCAAGTCGAGATCGGCAATCTGATTCCCTTCAAACTGATCATGCACCACCAGCTTATTTGGATAGATGAAAGCGACCAGAGTGGTCCCCGGAATCAGGGTCGCTTGACCTGGGCGGTGAGAGAAGGGCCTTAGGCGCTCAGAGATAGTGATTCGCATCTTCCCACAAGTCCAGTTGTACAGTTTTCGATCAGTTCTACGTCGACCATCTTGTTAGGCCTCCCCCCGTCCACCGCCACCTCGAGGAAATTGTCGGTGTGGCCACTCCCCTCCCGCTCGAGAAGCACCCGCATCTTACGCCCTAAAAAGCTCTCGCGCAAGGCGTGCGCTCCAGCCTCTGCTCGACGAAGCACCTCATTCTTGCGCTCCGCAATGACGTCGGGCGCCACCTTGTCCGGAAAGAGATTGGCTTTTGTCCGTGCCCGATCTGAATCGGGAAACATGTACACCTTGGCAAACTGCACCTCATCCATCACCGCTAGCGCCTCCCGAAAGTCGAGCTCCCTCTCGCCGGGGAAACTGACAATCACATCGGTGGTGAATGTGAAATCGGGTGATGCCCCCTTCAAACGCTCCACCGTCCGATAAAATTCTTGCCGCGGGTACTTCCGATTCATCCGTTTGAGTGTCACGTTGCTCCCGGCCTGCACCTTCACAAACGCCCTTGTATGTGCCTCAAACCTTTCGATCTTGAACTCGGGGAGTGACTCAGCATTCGGAAAGAGCTTCTCCATCAGCTCCTCTTTCTCCCGGTTGCGCACCACATGCGTCACCCCATCCACCTCAGCGAAAAGCCCGGGCTCCGCATCGACTGCGCACCCTGTCACCACCACCTCGGCGCCTGGATGCTCCCGCACCAACCGGCGAATCTGCCGCCGACTATCCCTGTCGGCATTTTCGATCACCGTGCACGTGTTGACCACGCACACATCGGCTACTTCTCCCTTCACAGCCGCCCGATAGCCCAACCCCTCGAGCTGCGCCCGGTAGCTCTCCGTCTCATACTGATTGGTCCGATATCCCAGAGTGACAAGTATGTATGTTTTCATCAATAGAAGTAGGTTATGGCATCATGAATCAATAGCTGCATGAGGTTGTTGAGGATGAGCGGGTAGGCGGACAGCACCTCACGCAAACTCTTGAGGGCGGTAAATCCGCCGACCTTCTCAGCCATAGCAAACGTTCCCGTGGGAGGTTGGGCGAAAAATTTATCGACTAGCTCGGAATGGTCCTGACGCTGCCCAGACGGGTTTCTGGCCTTGTACGCCATAAGCTTCAATGTGGGAATCAGAACAGTGAGATCAAGTTGACAGGCCCGAGCGTTGGGGTCCTCTTTACTTATTAATTTGTGCAGTACCTTGTTCATCCGAGATTGGCGAATTCCCAGTGCGTTGGCAGTGCGTGTGAGAACTGACGTAGTGATCGGGGCGTCTGTGAGCTTTCGCACAATCCTTCTGATCATCAGATCAATTGCCCCGTCCTCACTATCGGTGAGAATATTAACCTGACCGATCCCCATCCAATCGCCTAAGACGTCGAGGGTGCTCTTCACCTTCTTATCGCTGTCGAGATCGCCACCTTCGTTGTCATCGATCTCCTCGATTTCCTCGGAAACCGAGGTAGCCCCCTTAGCATCCTCTTCGTTCTTCTCCTTAGGAATCAGGCGGACAAAGAAGGCGTCGATAGCCCGCTTCCCAAACAACTTCTCTGCCTGCCGACTCAAAGCGCGATCAACCAACTGGTCGCTCCTCTTGAGAAACTGGGCCAACCCAACTAGGAGATATTGTGGAGTTGACTCTTTGTCAAAACGGTTTGCAATGACAGGAAGTCGCTCGACAAGGTGTTGGTTCAGCGTTTTCTCTGGCCACCATCGCTTGCCTTTCAGCTTTCGGTTGTACTTTTCCACTATCCTGTGGAGAGGAGTTTCTTCCTCCTTCTGCTTCTCACCGCTCTCGGGGAGACCGTCCTTCGTCATTTTCAGGATAGATTCAAGAACGCCCTCGTCCTGCTCGGCTTTAAAGAGCTCATGCGCCACGGGAATGATAGTGCCGAGGTAGTCCGCAATCATGCAGATCGCCCGCTCTCGAAAGGTGAGCAAGTCACGCACTCCCTCCCCTTCTAACTTCTCATAGCCCGCCGTCTTCCAAGCCTCGATCTCACGCCTATCCACCTTGAGGGTTTCAGTGAGTCCTGGCAGGAGCTCCATCAAGTAGTCCTCTATCCATTCCGGCGCGACACTTCCGCGAATGAGAAAGGGCACAATGATAGAAGTGTCCAAGGCGGCGAGCGCCGGCCCAGTGATGATCTCGCCGAGCAAGCGACATGCCTCATCCTGATCGGGAAGGAACAGCTCCTTGATGACGCCTGCAAAGACAGCGCTATATTGCTTCTCTAGATCACTTTCGAGTATCACCGCCTCCCCTGAAAGCGGAGGGACCGCTACAGGCCGTGTCACTTCCGGTTCGGCGAGGATGCTGCAGACAAACTCGTAGAGATCGATAATTGGCGTTAAAAACTCTTTGGCGACCGCCCGCCAGTGGGCGTTCCAATAGTGGCGCACCCTAGCAAATCCCGTCGGCCCCTGAGGAATATCAAACCGGTACTCCTTGGGCTGCCAGACCGGCGCCTTGCCAGGGACAAATCGAAAGGGAACGGGGTGGACAACCGGCTCCACCAGCACCTTCTCCACCATCTTTTGAACGGGGGATGGTTCACTGCGCTGCTTCTCTTTCTTTTTCCAAGAAAAAAAATGGTTGGCGACGGACTTCACTCTATCCATGCTCGAAAAGCATACCCTAAAACCCATCCCTTGTCTATCGAGTGATTCCCTGGTAGAATCGTTCGCGATGTTAAGAAGAAAAGCTTGGTCACCTTATTTGTGCGGGATTCTCATCGGGCTATTGCAGATCCCCGGCTACCTCTTCGCCCGCTCTTTTCTGGGTTCCTCATCATCGTACGTGAAAGTGGTAGGTCACTTTTTCGCTCTGTTGGGACTCAAGACCGAAGCATTTGCTCAGTTCTTCCACTCCACAGAGTTTGGATGGCAGCTGGCGCTGGTCATTGGGATCGTGATTGGAGCGGGCCTCTCCTCATATTTGAGTGGCTCTAGACGGAAGGAGCCTTCGGCAGTTTGGGGGCCACAACCAAAAGTTAAGCGCTATCTGACGGCAGCTGGCGGCGGATTCCTGCTGATCGTTGGCGCCCGCCTTGCCGGCGGCTGCACCAGCGGCCATGGTATTTCGGGTGCTGCACAGTTTTCAGCTAGCTCATGGTTAGCGGTGTGTATGATGTTTGCCAGCGGGATTGGATTTAGTTTGCTGAGGAGGCGCCAGTGGCTCACATCTTCGTCGGTCTAGTGATGGGAATCGTCTTTGGGTTTGCGCTTGAGAAGTCACGTGTCTTTGAACCGGCGGCTCTGGTGCGGCAGTTTGAACTACGCAATTTTTTGATGGTGAAGGTTTTTTTCACCGCTATCGCCACCTCCATCCTCTCCATCACCATCCTCAAGTGGACCGTGGCCGACTTTGCCTTTGATCTCACCCCGTTCAACCTGCCGGCCAACGCGATTGGGGGAGCTCTTCTTGGCATCGGGGTAGCTCTAACCGGCGCCTGCCCAGGGACAGTTCTTGCGCAGGTGGGAACGGGCTACCGGGACGCGCTCTTCACCCTCTTCGGCGGCCTCATTGGCGCTGCCCTCTTCACAACACTGAAGGCGCCGCTCATCGATCCCATCTTTTTTTCACGCGAATGCACGCCGGCTACGTTCCCCGAGCTGCTCGGAGTCCCCTTTGAGGTGCTTGCCTTCGGCAGTGTAGCGATGATTACAGCGCTACTCATTCTGCTCGAAAAGCGCACTTCCTGGGTCTCAGATGTCGGAGATCACTTTGACGCCATCGCCTTCGCCCAGTCGGCGTAGGCGAGGTACTGATCGAAGGAGCAAAGCTTAAAGCCAAGCTTCTCTTCGAGGCCAGGAGTGTGGTCGGTGTCGGCCTCTTCAAACCAGTGGAACATCTCGAGATAGCCCGGCGGCATCATCTGCTCAGCAATCTGATCGGGCACCTGCTCGTAGGTGATCGCCTTCCCAGTCGCCTTGGCGATAGAGGCAGCCATTTCGGTCACCGGAACCTCGGCGCCAAGCCCGAGCGTCTCTCCGGAGAACTTCTCTGGATTGATCAGGGCTACAGCCGCAGCCTTGCCAATGTCGCGGACAGCCACGAGGCCGAGCTTTGCGTTCTTGGTCATCGGATAGGCTAAAACCCCGTGCTCTAAGGTCATCCGGTACTGGGGGGTGTCGAAGTTGTCCATGTAGGAGGTGGGGCGGAGCACTGTCCACTCGAGGCCACTGGCGTGAATCTCCTGCTCAATCTCCCACTTCGAATTGAAATGGGGGATGTGGGGGGCGATATCGGCAGTGATCACTGAGCTGTAGACGAGGTGGGGCAGCCCCTCCTCTTCGGCAATCTGAACAAAGGTCTTTCCACACTCCACCTCTTTTTCAACATAGCCATCCTCGAGGGCGGTGGTGACGAGGAAGGCACCGGAAACACCTTGAAGGGCGTTGCGGATTGACTCAGGGTCGGTAAGGTCGCCAATGGCCACCTCACATCCAAGCTCCTTTAGCTCTTCTACTCTACTGGGGTTGCGAGTGAAGACACGTACCTTCTCTCCCCTCTTAAGCAGCTGACACACAACGGCATGCCCCTGATTCCCTGACGCCCCAATAACTAGAAAAACCATTAGATACCTCCCTGTTCTTCAATTAATTACAGGAGGTGTAATTGATCGCAAGGACCTGAAACTATTATTTCCGATGATCAAATGGTCGTGAAACTTAATCTGCAACAGCTCAGCGGCTTGTGAAAGGAAGAGCGTCACCTCTTTATCTTCTTCAGAGGGGGTGGGATCGCCGGAGGGGTGATTGTGGACGAGGATGAGCCCCGCCGCCCCGTGGCGGATGGCGGGGCGGAACACCTCGCGAGGGTGAACAATCACCTCGGTGAGCGTCCCAACGGCCACCGTCTCGAGGGTGATGAGCCGACACTTGGCATCGAGGAGGAGAACAACGAAGTGTTCCTGCGTGGCCCCCTCCAGCCGGTTGCGAACAAGGGCATAGGCCGCCTCTGGCGAGGCGATCTTTTGGCGTACATCTCGTGAGTGGTTGATGCGAGAAGAGAGGGCGAGGGCGGCGTGGAGCTGAACTGCTTTGGCCGGACCTAGGCCGTCGATCTGGCACAGCTCACTTAAGGTGGCCTCGCTCGGGTTGGGATAGCGGGCGAGAATCTCCTGAGAGAGGGCAAGGACCGATTTGCCCCGCATCCCTGAGCCCAACACGATTGCAATCAGTTCGGCTGTCGAGAGGGCCTCAGCCCCAAGGAGCTGGAGCCGCTCGCGGGGGCGATCGTGGGCGGGAAGCTGCCCGATGGTGTAGCTCATGGGATCGTGTAACTCTCCACCTTGCGGACGAGGTCTACGGGAATCCGGATATGGAGAACCACATCGTTCTCCTCATACTCCTGCTCAATCACCTCGCCCAAACGGATCAGCTCAGAGACCAGCGCATACTCGCTCTGCGGGATCCGGACGTGCACCTCTTGGCGCAGAGCCGTCAGCTCCTCAACCATCCGGGCGGCAAGGTCATCAAAACCACTCCCCTCTTTTGCCGAGATCTGCACGGTCTTTGTGTGGAGAGTGCGGAGGCGCAAGAGCATCCCCTTGTCCGCCTGGTCGCACTTGTTGAGGAGGGTGAGGGTAGGCTTGCCGACGGCGCCAAGTTCCTTTAGCACTTCCAAAGTGGCCGCCGCTTGCTCGTGAGCCACTGGACTCGACGCATCAACCACATGGAGCAAGATGTCGGCGTAGACCGCCTCATCGAGGGTACTCTTGAAGGCGGCCACCAGTTGGTGAGGGAGCTTCCGGATGAAGCCCACCGTATCAATGAGGAGGATCTCCTGGTTGTTGGGGAGGAGGTACTTCCTTGTGGTGGTGTCGAGAGTGGCGAAGAGCTGATCTTCAACCAATACGCCAGCTTCCGTCAGCGCGTTGAGGAGAGTGGACTTGCCCGCGTTGGTGTAACCGACGATCGCAAAGGTGGGCATCCCCGCCCTATCGCGCGCCTGCCGCTGCGTCTGCCGGTGGCGGCGCACCTCATCTAGCTGGCGGAGGAGATGAGCTTCCTTATCTGTGAGCATCCGACGGTCGAGCTCGATCTGCTTCTCCCCCTCACCCTTCACCGCCAGGCCACCACCCCGCTGCCGCGAGAGATGAGTCCACAAGTTCTTCAAGCGGGGAAGCTCATAGCGAATGCGAGCCAGCTCCACCTGCAGGCGAGCCTCCTTGGTGCGCGCATGCTTCTGAAATACCCCTAAGATCACCTCTCGCCGCTCAAGCACAGTCCGCCCAAAAAACTTCTCAAGGTTGCGCTGCTGACTAGGAGCTAGCTCCTCGTCCCAAATGATCGCGTCCACATCGAGCGTATCGGCTATTACCTTTAGCTCCTCCACCTTCCCCTTTCCAAGATAGGTTGCTCGGTCAATCGTTCGCAAAGAGCAGGGCTCCATCGCCGCCGTCTCCACCCCGTAGGTTTCGACCAAACGGGAGAGCTCTTCGAGATGCTCTTTACAAGTGGGAATGTCACGTGCTCGAAGATAGCAGCCGACCAAAAGAGCGGTCGACTGTTTAGAAGTGGAGTGTAAGTCCGTCATAGGCGAGTTGAAAACCTTCTGGTAGTTCTTGGTTTGTGATCTCGTGATCGAGGTCGTGGGACATGTGGATGAACCAGGTCTCTTCGGCCCCCACCCTTTGTCCAAAAGCGATCGCCTGCTCAACAGTAAGATGGAGGGGAGATGGATTGTGACGAAGCGCGCTCAAGACTAGTCGCTTCACCCCCTTGAGGTCATCAAAAATCGTCTCCTCATAGTCACCCACGTCGGAGAGATAGGCGAGGTCGCCAAAGCGATAGCCGTTAACCGGCATCCCCCCCTGCGCGAACGTCATGTAGCCGATCTTCACCCCGCAAAACTCGATTGCTCCCCGCTTCCCAGGCAACACTGTAAAATCAAACTGCGCCCGCTTCCGAAAGAGATACTCGTGCCGCAGCTTGAGCTCGCCTAACGTCAACTCTGAAAGCAGACAGGGCAGCGCCTTTTGGTGGCGAAAAGAAAAGGCGCGCAGTTCATCGAGCCCCGCAATGTGATCGTAGTGGGGGTGGGTGAGAAGCACGCCGTCGAGATCATCGACCCCAAACTTCAACGCCTGCTGCCGCAGATCGGGACCCGCATCGATCAACAGCCGCTTCCCCCCAATCGTCACCATAGCCGACGTCCTGAGCCGCTTGTTGTTGGGATCAGCCGAATGACAAACCGGACAAGGACACCCAACCACCGGAATCCCCATCGAATTCCCCGTTCCCAGAAAACGAATCTCCCCCATCACTGCCCTCGCACAAAGAGTCGCTGCGCCTCATGACCCACCCCGGGA
This sequence comes from uncultured Verrucomicrobiae bacterium, assembly GCA_963739345.1. GTDB lineage: Bacteria > Chlamydiota > Chlamydiia > Chlamydiales > JAFEGQ01 > CAVUAA01. Next base: position 657,906 of record CAVUAA010000001.1, read on the forward strand.
AGGTGAAAGTAGGTCCAGCTCCCCTGCCCCTCCACCCGGCAAAGCTGCCCGTCGGGAGAAAACTCCACCCGCAGTACCCGCCGTGGGCTCACCGCCGCCGCGAACCGACCGGCTGGGTCGAGCGTAAGTAACAACGTCGGCACTCGGGCCCCCTCAAAATGACACGCCAGCTCATCGGCTTTGCGCACACTCCTCTCCCCCGCAATCATCTCATAAAAGGCCGCATACATCTCCGGTCGCACCTCATGGTGCCGCCGCGCCGCATCGTAGAAATCGACTCGGCTAAAGACCCACGCCCGCTGCAGTTCAGACTCGGTCAGCTGCAACTCCTCAGTCAGAATACCGGGCGCTAAAACCACCCGCATTCCCAACCGTCGCCCAAACGCCGGCTTCCCCACGATCACTCCTACCGCAACCGCGCCCAACACCGCTGCAGCACCAACTAGAAGGAGAAGTTTTCGAATCTCTAACATTCCCCCTATTCTACTCCTCACCCCTCTTGACGGCAAGCCCCTCACCCCTCATCCTCTTTCTATGAACGTTCTCGTCCGCGGCGCTGGATTTGCAGGGCTCGCCACCTGTTGGTACCTACTCGAAGCTGGCCACCAGGTCTCCCTCTACGACCCCAAAGGGATCGGCGGGGGCGCCTCTGGCGTCTCGCCAGGCCTCCTCCACCGCTACCCCGGCTCCAAGCCCCGCCGCGCCGACGACAGCCTCACCCGCGAACTGCTCGCCATTGCCGGCCCCACGTCTCACACCCCCAAACCCATCCTCCGCCTCCCCCAATCCCCCGAACAGGAACAAGCCTTCCGCACCCTCGCCACCAGGTACGACGACCTCTCCTACGACCGCGGCCTCCTCATCCACTCCGCCCTCACCGTCCACCCTCTTCCCTACTTACAAGGCCTCTGGCAAGCATGCCTTGCCCGCGGTGCAACCTACGGCGAAACTCCCTCTGACCTCGAAATCCTCGCCATCGGTGCTGCAAGCGACCTCGTCACCCCCATCAAAGGCCAGGTGCTCCGTCTCCAGTGGCCCGATATTCCTCCCCTCCCCTACAACCTCATCGGCCGCAAATACCTCGTCATGGGCGACGGATGGTGCGAAATAGGTGCCACCTACGAGCACAATTTCACCTCCCCCGCCCCCGACCTCCCCACCGCCAAATCCCTCCTCCTCCCCGACGCCATTTCCATGGTCCCTGAACTCGAAAACACCCCCATTCTCGACTGCCGAGCTGGCGTCCGCGCCTCGCCTCCTGGCCACTTCCCCCCTATCATCAAGCAGCTCGACGACCGCCGTTGGCTTTACACCGGCCTCGGCTCTAAAGGGCTCCTCTACCACGCCACCTTCGCCAAGCAGCTCGTCTCACTCCTACCCACATGAGTTTTCATGTTTTCATGTCTGACACGAACGTGTCAGACATGAAAACATGAAAACTCTGTCTAGCGGGTATGCAATGTCAAAAATCTAATGCTAAGAATAGAGGGCGTTGCGCAAAGCGTTGAGTTCGTCCCGAACATCGGGAGAATCAAGAAGCTTACGCGTGATTCGCGTAGCCCCCTTACTCACAGAGCTGGCTCCTTGCCCAAAGTAGACAGCGAGCTCCTCGAGGGTAACTCCTCGCACCTCTTTTGCTAAATAGGCGGTCATCGCTCGAACGTGAGAGCTTCGCAAGTCCCGTTCACCAGCCTGAAGCGACGCAGGCTCACATTTATAGTGTCGACCTACGACGTCTAGTAAAGACTCAACGGTGATCTTCTTCCTGTGATCGGCCAACTTTGTCTGTTTAGCAACTTGATCGATAAACACTTCACCACCGAGAATCCCCTCTCGGTGGGCCCTGAGAAAATCAATCAACTCCTCTTGGCCAATACCACCCAACACAAAATCATTATAATGGCTGATCTGTTCCTCTTTTGACCGACCAAAATATTTCAGGCCGCGCTCTTTGGCAAGCCAAGCAAATGCTGTCTGATCGAGGTAGGCAGAATGGCTACTCCATCGGTAGTCCTGGGGTGCCTCTGCAAGGCCCGCCCTCACCGGGTTCAGGTGGATATAGCGAATGAGATGACGAAGATAGATCTCCCCGCCGACCAGTAGCGACTGAAAACGCGCTTGGAAGAGATGCCCCCTAGTCTCGTACTTACGATTAAAATAGCGGCTGTAGCGCCCGGCTACCGTCTGGAAAATTTCCGATAGTGATATTTCCTCTACCTCAACAGCTAGGTGCAGGTGATTGGTCATGAAGCAAAAAGCGACCACCTTAAATCCGTACCGCACCACACCCTCTTGGATCAATAGGCAGAGGCGGCTGCGATCAGCATCCGATTGAAAGATGTCCTGCCCGTTATTACCACGCAGCATCACGTGATGGGTCGCTCCTGGAAAATGGTGTCGAGGTGGTCTTGGCACTTAAATTTTATAAACGACACGCGTACGAAATGCAAGAGTTGTCATGTTTTCATGTCTGACACGAACGTGTCAGACATGAAAACATGACAACTCTGCTGGTAGAAAGGGTTAGGAGCGGGGTTTGTAGAGGTATTTGGGGCGGATGATGGGGGTGCCCTTGCCAGAGCGGGCTTCGAGACGCTCATAGACGACCTGGATGGAGATGCCGACACAACGGGCAAGGCCAAAGAGTAGGGTGTAGTAGTCGGGGTAGGAGAAGCCGGCGGCTGAAAGGACACTCCCAGACATGGCGTCGACGTTGGGATAGGGATTGGTGATTTTAGGGTTTTCCTTGAGAACGCGGGGGCCAGCTTCGCGCAAGCGAAGACCAATTTTAACAAGGGGGTGGTTGGGAAACATCTCCTCGGCCACATTATACCAAATGGTAGCGCGGGGATCCTCGACGCGAAGGACGGCGTGGCCAAAGCCATAGACAAGCTGCTTGTTGGCGAGGAGGTCGCGGATCAGGGCTTCTACCTGGTCGGTGGTGGCGTCGGGACCAAGCTTTTCTAAGACTTGTTGGACGAATTCAAGACAGTCCTGGTTGGCGCGCCCATGACGGGGGCCAGCGAGGGCGCACATGGCGCCAGAAAGGGAGCCGTGCATGTCTGCAAGGCCTGAGGCGATCGCTTTGCCAGTGAAGGCGGAGAGGTTGCCGCCGCCGTGATCATAGTGGAGGACGTTGAAGAGGCGGAAGATGCGACCAAGGATGTCGGCGTTGCCGTCGGGGACGCGCACTAGCTGGGTGAAGTTCTCCATGTAGCCGAGCTCAGGCTTGGAAGGAGGTGTTTCGCCCCAGCCGGCGTGATGGTTGATCACTTCAGCGACGAGTTGGGGCGCTTTGGCGATGACGTTAAGACAATCTTCGCGGTAGTCACCGGTCCCCTCGTGGATGCCGAGGAGGAGGATTGCCATGGAGAAGAGCTTCATCGGATGCCCTTCGCGAGGAAGAGCTCGGATACCGGCGATGGTTTTGGAAGAGAGGCCAGAGCGTTCCTCTAGAACTGATGAGAAACTCCCCTTCTTACCGTGGTAGAGGAGGTAGATCACCTCTTCAGGGGCCCACTCATAGACATCTGTGAGTGGGTGGCCTGCATAGATAAGACCCTTCTCTGGATCGACGGATGAGGTGGTGCAGTAGCCAGTGGGATAGCCCCGCTGGCCGGTCTCAAGATTCTCTTCGGTCACTTCAAATAGCACTTTACCCAAGTGTCGCCTCCCTCTCTTCTTTTAATTCCTTTTCGGTGGCCATCATTTTCTCACGTAAGAAGTCATCCCAGGGGACGCCGGCGATAATTTCAAGATTCCCCTCTCCATCTGATCGGCAAGGAAAGGAGAAGATGAGGTCGTTGTCGATGCCATAGGGATTGTTATGTGAGTAAACGCCCATCGAACACCACTCGGTGGGGTTGTAGAGCGACTGAATCGCATCAATTGCCCCGTTGGCGGCAGAGGCAGCTGACGATTTGCCGCGGGCTGCGATGATGGCAGCGCCCCGCTTTTGCACGGTGGTGAGGAACTCTCCTTCGAGCCACTTTCGATCAGAAATGACCGAGGTGGCCGGCTTGCCGCCGATCTTGGCATTGACGAAATCGGGCACCTGCGTGCTCGAGTGGTTGCCCCAAATGGCAACGTTGGTCACGTCGCGCACAGGAACGCCTGCTTTGAGGGCAAGCTGGATCGCTGCTCGATTTTCATCGAGGCGAGTCATGGCAAAAAAGTGCTCTGGAGGTAGGTCTGGAGCGTTTTTGGCGCAGATGAGGGCGTTGGTATTGCAGGGATTGCCCACCACCAAAACACGCACATCACGACTAGCGACTGCATTGAGAGCTTTACCCTGCTCGACGAAGATTTTTGCATTTCCTTCCAGCAGGTCTTTCCGCTCCATCCCTGGACCGCGGGGCTTAGCTCCGACTAGCAGCGCCAGATCGACCCCTTTGAACACCTTGTGAGGGTCGCTTCCGATCACCACCTCTTCAAGGAGGGGGAAGGCGCAATCTTGCAGCTCCATTACCACTCCCTTCAACGCGTCGAGAGCCTGAGGGACCTCCAAAATGTGAAGGGCAACGGGCTGGTCGACGCCCAGCATCTCACCGCTCGCAATCCTGAAGAGGAGGTTGTAAGCGATCTGACCCGCACCTCCTGTCACCGCAATTCGCTTCACCATCACAACTCCTCTTTCAACAGTACTCTAATCAGGAATGACGAATCTAGCAAATCACATTTTGATCTGCTGCCAATCCTCGATGAGGCGGGTCTTGGAGGAGAAGTTGGCTCCTACGAGAACGATGTCGCCCTCCTCAGCCTTGAACCGCTCCACATAACCGTTCTCCTTGATTTGCCGGATCGCTTTCTTGGCAGAACTATCGATCTTAAACTCGAAGATGTAGAGCGTTGAATTGGCCCGCACGATCATGTCGATACGCCCACTGCTTGTCGTCACTTCGGCATCCACATCGAAGCCGAGCATACGAATGCACAGGTAGAGGAGGGAGTGGTAGTACGCTTCGGTCGCTTGGTGAAGGTGATAGGGCACTCCCGCTAGCACCTCATTGAACTTCTCGAAAAAACGGTCGAGATCACCAGCGGTGAGCGCCTGCCTTAGGACGCGAAAAAACGGCTTTGCCTGCCATTGCTCAGTCTCAACAAAAGCGCGAAAGAGGTGACCGAGTAGTGATCGCCTAACCTCTTCATTGGGCAACTTGAGACAGTAGGTGTTGGTCTTGGCATCGTACTTGTCAACCGTGAGGTAGCCGGTCTGAAAAAGAAGCGAGGTGAGATCGATCGATTCGGCATCCGAATTGTTCTCTATCTCGTCCCCTGCCTCGACGGTCTTTTCAAAGCGGGCCACAGGAAAATCGCGCTCTTTGAGTAACTTGATGGCAAAGGTGGGGGTGGCGGAACTAAACCAGTAGTTCTTCAGCTTACCGCTCTGTAAGTAGTTAAGCACCGACCAGGGATTGTAGACCTTGGTCACCTCATCTTCTTGTGCAAAACGGTAGCCATTGTACCAGTGGCGCATCTGGCTGAGAATGGCTTCTGGACCAACTCCCTGCTGTTCGGCCAAATTGGCGATCTCTTGCTGAAACTTGTCCGCAATCTCCTTTTCAGTGAGACCCAACAAGGTGGCAAACTCCGGCATCAGTGAGAGATCAGTCAAGCTGTTCAAGCCGGAGAAAAGCGAGACCTTGGAGAACCGGGAAACGCCCGTTAGAAAGACAAACCGAAGATCGCCCTGTAGCGTCTTGAGAATCGCAAACAGTTTCTGCAAAACGAGCCGATTCCCTTGCGTCAGCTCAGCGTTTTCTAAGTGGGAGACAAGGGGGCTGTCGTATTCGTCAACAAGAACGACCACCTTCTCCTTCTTGGCCAACTCTCGAACGAGAACGCGCAAAACATGACCTGGCGACTCAGTGCGCGGCGGCGTAACCCCAAGTTCATACGACAAGAAGGCGAGGTACTCCACAAGACTATCATTGAGAATCTCTGGTGAATCATCGCGCAGGCCAGACAGATCAAGAGAGATTACTGGATAAGACTTCCAGGCGTAGTCGGAGCCGGCGATCCACAGCCCGTCGAACAGCTCCCGTTTGCCGCGGAACAGTGCCGCCAATGTCGAGACGGCAAGCGACTTGCCAAATCGGCGAGGACGGGAGAGAAAGGCTGCCCGATGTCCACTGACGAGCCGATAGAGCACTTCCGTCTTGTCGACATAGGCTTGCCCCTCTTGCACCAGGGTAGGAAAGTCTTGAACCCCAAGGGGCAGCTCTCTTGTCATGGGTCGATTGTAACCCATCAACCGCTAATTGACCAGGCGGACAACACGGCCACCTTGAAGAGCCTTACGGCAGCGGAAGGCGGGCTCGTGTTTGATCACCCGTTCGATGAAGCCGTCGGGGAATCCCTTCCACCGCATGGCGATCTCGCGAGCGACGAGGGAGACGAGGTGGGCGAGGGGATATTGGATGGAGGGGTGGTAGAAGTAGGTCTTAGCACGGGCTACGGCTAGATTATATTGGACGGCGGTCTCCTCGTCGGAGCAGAAAACATCTTCGGCCACCTCGCGCAGAAGGAGCGACCAGATGGGCTTGCTAGGGGCGTAGGTGTCGGCAAGGAGTTTGCAAAGAGGTTTGACGACCGAGCGGTCTGTGACAATGGCGCACAGGCGATCGTTGAGAGCGCGGGTGGAGGCCAATTTTTGGCGATGGGCCATCCATGGCTCAATGAACTCCACCACCACCTGGCGAAGCAGGTGCCAGAGCCGCTCCTGCCGCCCCATCTCATGGAGGGCGTCGGCAATCCGCTCCCGCCGCTCTGCCTTATCTGAGCCGCTTAAGTGACGCAAAAGCGACTGCTCGGCCGGACTGAGCGGCAACAGCCCGTCAAGGCTATAGGGTTTAAGGAAGAGGTAGAGGTCAACCCGGTCGAGATCGCCGACTGCACACCGCAATAGGCTGAGCAGATCCACTTTAGTGGTTCGGTAGGGATCCTCAAAACCGAGGAAATAGCGGCGGACTCTCGCCTGGGTGAGGGCGACGTGCTCCGGCAAGAGGAGCTCCTCCAGCTCCCCCTCCTCATAGGCAAGTGCATACACCTCTCCCACCAGCCGCTTGCCCGCCCCCAAAAGAGCGTCCTGTGCCAATTTAGGTAGCTGAAGCACCTGAATGGGCTCGTAGAGACGACAGGTGGGTAGAGCTCCACTGCCCCCTTGAGCAAATGGCATGCACAATTGCTCCCCTTGAGATGGGGGCGCCATCGACATAACATCCTTATATTGAAGACGTTGCAATCCATTTAAATCGCTCTTCTTTCGAACTACCTGATCTGCCATGCGCCTAAGGATCGCCATACTACAGGTTTATAATCCACCCCTCCTATTCCAACTACCCCAAAATTAAAGATTTATCTTGCCACATCAAGCGATTGTAAAGAAAAGTCTTGCAATCTGCCGATTCATGTTACAATAGGCCTATGGAAAAGACCTTTGCCTGCTATCAAAAACACATGCCACTCGATGCCGATACATGGGACGAGATTCAGGCGCACAAGGCGACGTTGGATGGCAAATTGCTTCCCCTGGATTTTGGCGAGCAAATTCTAGCAAACAACAACACCCACGTAATCGCTCAAGGACGGGGAGAGGCGCTGATCAGCGCCTATAAGCGTCGGTTCGCTCTGATGGAAGAGAAGGCTCGATTGACCGAAGAGATCAACGAGAGCCTATGGCCTCAGCTAGCGAAACGATTGCGCCGTTGGTGGATTGGCCGGCAGCTGATTGGGAACACGAGCGATGAGGACCTCTCCGCAATCAAGGATTCTGTCACCAGTCGGATGAAAGCATTCCCGATGCTCATGCTGGAAGGGATGACCTACGATGAAATGCTCGAGGTGATCGATAGCTACCTCGCCTCAGATGAGCGCTCGAGTCTCTATGAAGGGCGTGCGCGAGAGCTGAAAAAAAAGATCAAGCAGGTGATTGCGATCGAGGCTGAGCTGGGCGCTACTCCCTCACTCGAGACTCTCAAGATGTTTGGCAATGAGATCGTAAGTGATCTCCAGAGAGAACCGCGCCTGCTGAGCGTGAAGACGGCAAAGGCGGCCCATCGCCGATTCAGACAGCAGCTCAAGTGGGGACGGTCCGGGGACTCTCTGCTAAATATCTCCAGCCTCCTAGAGGGATTGACCCGTCTATGGAGTAGCAAAGGTGTGTGGAATCAGGCGGGGTTTGATCGGGACGAGGTAGTCCAACAAATCTTGAAAGGTGGCGACGTTTTCGAATTAACGGGCGCCGATAAGCTTGGGCCTTTCCGTGCAGCAGAAATCGAAAAAGAGGCGAAGGAAGCTGGACACAACAAGTGGGCGTTGCATCGCCTCCTCTATCAGGTGGCCCGTGAGAAGGCGTGGACTCAAAAGCCCCTCACTAACCTTAAAGTTTAAGTTTTTTGCCCCAAGTCCCCTCGTGGAGGAACTCCTTCTGGGATTTGCGCTGGCCGATCGTCTCGTCCCGTTTGCGCAAGCTCTCATTCTCACATGACTTAAGGTTGGCCATGTAGCCAATGGCAATGGCGGCAACGGGGTCGCACCCTTCGGGAATTTCAAGCACCTCGCGCGCCTTCTCGACGCTAAACCCGCCCATCTGGTGAACGCTCAGTTCAAGGTCAACCGCCTGAACACAGAGGATCCCCATGGCAAGACCTACGTCGTGGTAGGCGTGCCGGTTGGGCTTGTCGCTCTTGGCAAAATTCAAACGTGTCACTGAGATAGCCAGGATGGGCACGGCGTGTGCCCACTCCTGGTTGGGCTTGACTAGGCAAGAGAGAATCTTTTGATGAGCGTCTCCCCTTCCCTTGATGCCAATCACCCAGTTCCACGGCTGCTCGTTGAAACAGGAGGGAGCCCAACGGGCCGCTTCAAATAGACTTTGAAGCTTTTCCGGCTCGACCGGATCGTCGGCAAAGCAGACGGGGCTCCACCGGTCGTGAATCAGTTCATTGACAGGATGGTCAACCTTTCGTGGCTTGACGTAGTAATCTTTTTCCATATGCGGTTACCAAGACTTGAACTTGGGACCTCTACATTATCAGTGTAGCGCTCTAACCAACTGAGCTATAACCGCGGGGTTAGAACCCACATTACTACCCTCTCCTCCCCTATGACGACTGCTTTTGGCAATCTACTTCGCCTCGCTCCTCGCCCATGACTAAGCCATGGGACTCGTCGCGATGCTCGTATCTCACTCAAAACCAGACCCCCTAGCGGAAGGATAGGGTAGCAATCTGGGTTTGGAGGCTAGGAGAGTCGAACTCCTGACCTTCTGAATGCAAATCAGACGCTCTACCAACTGAGCTAAGCCCCCGAAGCGGGATTACGAAATTCTACGTTCTCTCCGAATTTTACTGCAACCAAATGTAGACGACGAGTGACAGAAAGAAAACGGCATAAACCGGCGTCTTGACGAGGCGAAGGCCCCACAGCTTGTGACAGAGGTTGAGAAGGGTGAGGACGATGAGAGCGGGATAGCAGACCGTTACGATAGGAAAGAGCGCCCGCTTAATGCCGGTGAAGCTGAGATAGGAGACGAAATAGGCAATCACCAGGGTAATGAGAAGGGCCGGCACGTAAGGGAGCTTCTCTCGAAAGATCTCCTCGTGAAGCACGTCGGCGAAGACCGCAGCAAGGGTGATGGCTGTAGTTAGACAGGCCAGCACAATCGCAATATGCGCGATGGTCCCGGTGATCGGTCCCGCCAGATAGAGGGCGATGGCGCCGAGGAGCTGATCCCCAGGCACCCATTGCATGGGCGTCTGATAAAAGGAAGAGACGAAACTCAAACCAAGATAGACGAGCGCCAGAAGCACTGCCCCCAAAACGCTCGCCCGGACAAGCGCCCGCCTCTGCTCACTCCCCCCTTGCGGAAAAGCTTTTTTCAGGGCGATTAAAATGACCGAAGAGAAAAAGCAGGCGGCGAGGAGATCAAGGGTGTTGTACCCCTCGACGAGGCCGTGGGTGAAGGCGCGCCATGCGGTCGTGTCGTTCGGTGTGGAGGAGGGAGGATTGATGAGCCCGATCACAATAATCGTGACCAGTGAGATCAACAGAAGCGGCGTTAAAACAAACCCCACAATGTCGACCACCCGGCTCTCTTTCCAGGCAAAGAGGAAAATAACCAGACAGGCAATCAGACTGAATACGCCAATCGAAAGATCTGGGAAGGAGAGTGTCACCGTGGAATAGGCGAGAGCGATGGTTCGGGGCATCCCCCCAAACGGCCCAATGAGCATGAGAATGAACATGGCCAGCAAATATCCCGGCACCTTGCCGATCCGCCCAAAAAACGCTCGGTGATCCGAGTCGTAAAGGACCACCGTCACAAGGCCTACAAAGGGAACAAGCACCGCCGTCAGCAGCAGTCCCGTCATCGCCCAGAAGGTCTGCGTCCCCATCTCCTGCCCTAGCAACAGCGGGAACACCACATTGCCCGCTCCGAAGAACATGGCAAACATGGCCAATCCGATGGCCCCAGACCTCGACTGCAAAATCGCCTTCATCGTGAGGAGTTTGATTCCATTTTCCCTAAATGTCCAGGACTAAGTTTGATCTCTAACCCCTTCATCACCAACAGACGAGTAAAATCATTTCGTCGACTTTTTATAATTTGGGGCCTGTCCCTAAATTGTGAAAAGTCGGGTCGATCAGGTTGGGCGGATTGTGCAGTGTTTGAAGTCAACAAGGCCAAGGTCGTTGATCATGATCCCCTCAACCCCGTCCCGTTTGATGTAGTAGTAGTTGGGGACGTAGACGGGGACGGACGGGACGTCCTGCATGACGAGGGCTTCTGCCATCTGAAGTCCGATAAGGCGGCGCTCTGGGTCCACTTCACGGTCGGAGGCATCGAGGAGCTCGACGTAGCGGTCGTCAGCCCATTGCATGGTGTTAAACTGGTCGGTGAGATACTTGTGCCGCTCAAGGTTGTAGATGGGGTCGGGAAGCCAAGAGAACCAGGTGACACCGCAGATTTGAAAGTCATGCGATAGAATACGGGAGAGGTAGGCCTTCCACTCAAGGCTGTCGAGTTCGATGGTGATGTCGAATGCCTCTTGCCATTGCTGCTGCACAGCCTGAGCTAGCTGCCGCTGCCCTTCGATCATACCGTAGGTGAGGCGGATTGGCTCTAGGTCGCTCCGGTCGAGGCCAATTTCAGCAAGCCCCTCTTCAAAAAGCTGGCGCGCCTCCTCTTTAGAGAGGGACTCAAGGAGAGAGCCGTCGTGGAGACTAAGAGCGGGCGGGAGGATGCTGCCAGCAGCCTCCTCACGGCCAGTGAGGATGTTGTCAATGATCGACCGCCGGTCGATGGCAGCGGCAAAGGCTTTGCGCACTTTGAGTGAGGTGAAGGGTGGCTGCTGAGTGTTGAAGTCGTAGAAGTAAACGCCGAAGACGGGTGTGGACTCGAGGGTGCCCTGCCGGTTGAGCCGGCGGATGGAGTCGTGAGAGAGCTCAGAGAGTGGCTCTCCTACCCAGTCGAGCTCCCCATTCTCAAACATGGCCAGAGCACTATGGGCATCTGCCACCATGGTGAAGGAGATTCCGTCAAGCTGGACGGCGTCGGCATCCCAATAGTTGGGGTTTTTCACCAACACAATTTGGTCGTCGTGCTTCCACCGCTCGAGGACAAACGGGCCGTTGCTGATGTGGGTCTCAGCGCTCTCGCTCCACCCATTCCCCTCTCGATCGAGAAAGGAGGGAATAGGGGCGAAGGCGGGAATGGCGATGAGATCGAGAAAATAGGGTGCGGGGTGGTCGAGCTGCACCACCAATGTATGGTCGTCGATGGCGTGAACGCCAACATCATCCACTGAACCCTCTCCAAGAGTTGCCGCGCGGGCACCGGTGATGAGTTGAAAGAGCCAAGTAAATGGGGTGTCAAAGTCAGGCGAGACCGCCCGCTTCCATCCCTGTTCAAAGTCAAAAGCGGTGACCGGCTCACCGGTCGACCAGAGGGTCGAGCGGAGGTGAAATGTGTACTCAGTGCCATCAGGAGAGATCTCAACCCGCTCAGCGAGCCCAAGGGCTGGCTGTCCTGCGGCAGAGACGCGGGTGAGCCCTTCGAAGAGCATGTTGTTGATCACCTGCGCCCGCCGCCCCACCCCAATGCGGGGATCAAGTGAGTTGGGGTCGCCCCCAATGTTAAGCCGAAGAACATTCTCAGACGATCGGACCGACCGCTTGGCAGAAGGCTCTGAACAGGCGATTAGCGATACGGTAAGCAAGAATAGCAAAATTGATTTCATGGTTATTTCTCTTCTTCGGCCACATAGGCCCATTTGAAATCGGTTTGTCCCACTTCTGAAACCACCACCCCGTGCACTTCTGGCCGACGAACGTACGTGTAGGAATAGTAGTATAAAGGAGTGCAGGGGATCTCGTCCATCAGAAGCGCCTCGGCCTGCATCAGCCGCATCTCGCGGACGTGAAGGTTGACGGCCTCGTCAGCCTCATCAAGCACCCTCTGATACTCCGCACTCTCCCAACGGGAAACGTTGAAGACGCCGTGCCGGTGGCGGAAGGGAGCGAGGTTGTAGATGGGATCGCGCAACCAGCTGTACCAGGTGATCCCGGCCACCTGGTAGTCGTTGGAGAGAATGTGATCAGCGAAGGTCTTCCACTCAAACCCCTCGGTGACGACTGTGATGCCGAGCGCCTCCTCCCACTGTTTAGCGACCGCCTTGGCTACCCGATCCTGTTCTTGCAAATAGATGTGGCTGATAGTGATGGGGGGGAACTCTTCGCGACTCATCCCTAGCTCTCTTAGCCCCTCTTCAAAGAAGCGGCGGGCCCGCTCAACATCACCGTCAGGAAGGAGCGAAACGCGGGTGAGGCGGACGGTGTGGGGGAAGAGGCCGCGCGCCGGCCGCTCACCGCTCTGGAGCACCTCCTCGACCAACTTCTTCCTGTTGATGGCGTAGGCGAGAGCTTTGCGAATTTTCTTGTTCTTGAAGGGTGAAAGCTCGACGTTGAACTCATACCGATAGAGGGCGGCTGCTGGGGTCTTTTGGAGGAGCCCTGCCGTTTGCAGGCGAGGGATCGCATCGTTGGGAAGCTCGCAGAGCGGCTCACCGATCCAATCCAATTGCCCTTGCTCATAGAGATTGAGAGCGGTCTGTGGATCGTCGATCTGGGCGATCTCAATCTGGTCGAGGCGGACAGAGGGGGCGTCCCAATAGCTGGCGTTTTTCACCAGCCGGACCACCTCTCGCCGCCTGTCTTCTGAAAGGCGGAAAGGGCCATTGCAGACGTAATCTTCCCCTTTCGAAGAGGCCCAGCCGGGCCGCTTCTTGTCGATGCCACGGTAGAGAGGAAGATAAGTCCAGTGAGCGACGAGTTCGAGAAAATAGGGAGCGGGGTGTTCGAGCTTAACCTCTAGGGTCCGATCGTCAACCACCCGAATGCCTACCTCGTCAATAGAGCGAGTCCCCTCCTTTGCTGCCTTTCCCCCCTTGATGATGTCAAAGAAGGAATAGCGCGACTTAAAATCGGGCGCCATCACGATCTTCCATGCATACTCAAAGTCGTGAGCGGTGATCAGCTCGCCGTTAGTCCACCGGGTGGACCTGAGAGTGAATGTGTAGGTTCGCTTATCTTCGGAGAGGTGGACCGACTCCGCAGCGGCCAGAGTTGGCTTGCCGCTCGCATCGAGACGAGTAAGCCCCTCATAGAGCATCTTCATCAAAATCCCCGACCGCCGATCGGAGCCAATACGAGGATCGAGGGAATGGATGGCGCGGGTGAGGTTGAGCCGGAGACACTGCCGGCTCCGCTGCTGCTGCTGCCACCCGGAGAGAGCCCTCTCAACCGTTGTGCGCAACTCCTGCCGCGCCACCTCGTCATCGTGTAGATGGACGTAGCAGAGAAAATACAGTCCTTGTGCTGGTAGAAGCGCGCTCGCCAGGTGGAGCGGATCGACGCTTAACTCTTCTACAGCTTTTTGCACCTCACTGTAGAACGACTTATGATTAGCGCACGCAACCAGGAGATAGGCGCCACCGGGCAGCTGCCGATGTTCAAGTGCCGCACCCCCTCGGCTGGGTAGATCCTGCTGTCCTAATGAAAGAATAAGATCGAGAAGAAGTTTGACGACTGACGGCTCAAGGTAGCTCTGCATCACCGGAGGGGTGAGCGCATAAAATAGGTTCTCGAGAAGAAACTCCTCCCGCCGCTCGTCTGTGTTGAGAAGCCCTTTGGCAGACTCTAGCACTTCACTTTGCTTGTCGATCAGCCCGCCGTTGAAATCGCGTACATCGCCGAACATCTGGTTAAGACACTGCACCACAAATTGACGGGCACGACCAAGGTCAACAGCTGCATCACGCCTTAAGAAACGCTCTTTTTCCAGAGAAATGCTAAATACAGAGGCTCGCTTTACATAGCGCTTCCGAAGAAGTCCCGCCTCCACCTCATCTTGCACCTTGCAAACCACGCCGTGCGGCAACTTGGAGGTGAGCTCCTCAACCGATTGCGAATCTTCCTTCCACACGCGCACCATAATGACGCTAAATGTGAGCGACATCCGATCCTGCCCCTGAAAGGAGATGCTGACCTGCGGAATGTCACGCACATAGCGGATCTCCCGCCCAAGCGCCATGATGCTTCGGTAGACGTTCTCCTCGTTAGGAGGATTGAAAACGGAGTGGGTGAGCCGCTCTACCCGCCCTTTTAGCTCGGTGGCTAATTCGGCTCGCAGTCGATCGAGCTCTTCCCCTGTTACGGGCTGCCGGTCGTGCCGCTCCACTTCGACGTAGATACAACGGATCGGGTCGTCGGGAAGCTGATAGGCGAAGAATGAGCGCTCCACCACCCGTATCTCAGGACCAACCTGTGCTACAGCGCGCAAAATATGGTCAGCCTCCAACACCTCGTAGGTAGGCAGCGCGTTGACCGCGATGGCAATTCCAAGGACCGGCTTCTCGCCAAACACATACTCCAACTTCGCTCGCATGATCCGGGTATGGAAGTGGCGCCAGCCAGGACGAAGTCCCAGCTCCTTCCGAAGCGAGTCGCGCGCCAGATAGAGCGAGTAGATGATCCGGCGAAGATGCCGCACAGAACGGATGTCGCGGAACGACTCGCCACAGAGGAGCAGAAAGTGCTGCACATCATCGATGATCTCGGGACGGACCAAATTGGGCTGACGGCGCATCACGGCGACGAGGCTCTCGTGCAGGTGAGAAGCTTTCTTGCTCACCTCCACCCCTTTAGTCTCTAGCAGCCGCCGTGCATGAGGGGGAGAGATGGCACCCAGCCGAAGCTCGGGGACCAAAAGGGGCAAGTTCTTCCGCACCTCGGGGCCATCCTTACCTCGTGAAACGGCAAGTAACAGTTCACCCAGATAGTAGTCCTCGACGCCCGTCTCAAACCGGAAGATCCACTGTCGTGCAGAGAGAATCGGCTGCCGCTCTCCAGAAACGAGCCAGCGGCGCATCATCTCGATGAAGAATGAGTGGGCGTGATTCGAGTCGTGGTGGGGGCAGAGGAGATGGACCCGAAACCACCCCTGATCATCTTGCAGCTCACTCCACTGCACAAACGGGAGATCGGTCTGCCACTGCTCAAAATTGTCCCACGCCTGAGCTGGCACGATCATGTCGAGCACCTTCTCCAAATCGCCGAGGTAGCCGGGCGGTCCGTCGCCAGCCACCGTCGACGGGGCAACAATAGTAACTTTAGGTCTCTTGCTCATTCCGGCCAGCCATGCTACCCCAGAGACTTGTTAATGTCTAAAGTCCTTCCAGGAGATGACCATGCCCGCACACCCCACCGATCGCCCCTTCACGGGAAAATATGTCGATCACCACGCAGATGGTATCTACACCTGCTCTAACTGTGGTGAGCCCCTCTTTCAATCCAATGCAAAATTTGACTCAGGAACCGGCTGGCCGAGCTACACGAACTGTATGATTGACGCCGTCGGAGAGGAGCCCGATGGCAACCGGACCGAGGTGCACTGCGCCAAGTGCCACGCCCACCTCGGCCACCTCTTCTCCGACGGCCCCCTCCCTACAAGGCAACGCTACTGCATCAACTCCTCAGCCCTCACCTTCACACCCGCCTAAATTGTCACATTCTGGGACAGTCCCAGAATGTGACAATTTTACTGGCGAGGCCTGACCCGTGAGGCATCAGCTACCAATCCCTTAAGTTGACGCCATTGGGTAGCAATCGGGGTCTAAGAACAGTAGTTACTCCAAATCTCCGAACAGGCGTCAATGGCCAAGGCACCCTCATCCTCCGTTATCTTTTCTGATGCGACGCGGCTTAAAGCCTCATCGACACAACAATCGAGTAGTCGCCAGACCACAGCATCGCGCCGCGACCTAAACGCACACGATCTCAGAAGGGCTCGTTTATCGAGATCCATCAGCTCTCGACCCAGTTTGTGACCCTGACTCGACTCAAGGGTTAGCGAAGTGGTTCAGATACGACCGGAACGCCGACGGCAAGGGTACTCCCTTGCCAAGAAGTTTCGGGAAGTAGATGGGTCGCTGCAGCAGCCCTTGAGTCGAGCCAATTTTCTTAAGTGATTCGAGAGAGGCTGTAGGCTAGGATGGCACTCATGATCCGGATGGAGAATCCGAGTGCAGTGGAGGCTCGAACGCTACGTGGTAGTAGTCCCGTGATGCAGCTAAATGCTGTTTCTACGATCTGTCTCCGACTGCTGATTGCCTTCTCTTCTTCGTCTGTTCGCTTTCTAGTCGAGTTGGGGTGTTTCCTTCTGGCGAGAAGCTCGATGCAAGAGTCCTCTGCAAGAAGATCTTCGAGGTCATAGCAATTGTAGGCTCCGTCAGCATAGAGCTTCGACTGTGGTGGGAGATCGAGCTCCATTTTCCACAGGACAGCAACGTCATTTCTGCATGCTGGCTCCATCGCTACCTCAACCGGTCCTCCCTCACACGTCACAACCATGTGCACCTTGATGCCGCAGAAGTACTGCTGCTTTGACGGAGCGTAGCCGAGGTATTCCTTGCCGAGGAAGAATTTCCGTCGATCAATCCGCTGCTTCTTACAACACTCCACCGGGAAACTGTCCACAGCATACTCAGAGGAGGAGTTGGTTCTCCTGAATATCAGAGCTAGAAAGCGAAATACTGCCGTCCATATCGGCCATGGAATTTTGTGCAGACGACGGTTGAGTCGACTCTCGCTCAAGAGATTGGGAAAGTACCGAGATTGGCGGCAAAACCAACAGGTTTTGCGATGATTTCCACCAAATAATTGTCCGGACATGATCGAGAATGTGATGATTTCAGCTGTGCTCATTCGAGCCTGCTGGTCATCTTCAAACCCCATAGCTTTAATGACTTCGTCGCAAACAACGTAAGTGACAATGATTTGCATATCCATGTGTGATCTCCTTTTGGGACATTCAAAAAGGAAAAATATACACGGTTTACCGCAGGACTTCAGCGTTGCACTCATCTGCCACGCATCAGCCCTTGACAAGGGAGTACCCTTGCCGGCGAGCTGCTACGCGACATCTAAGCACAACGCTGAAGTCCTGCGGCAAATCAGGGTAGCACTCTGGGTTCTCGGAGTGACTTTTTAAGAGGGTTAAAACCCTTCTGCGGGTAATGGTCATATTTCACCTCTACGTCAGCTCGCTGAAGAAACCCTAGGCTCAACTCGAGCGATTCTCCCCGGGAAAAAAAGGCCCCCATACGCCATAGGGAGTAACCCCCAACGGTCCCCAAGAACATGCAAACAAAAAACCGGAAAAGCACTGAGCCCGTCTCCGAAGACCCTCGGTGGGTCAAGCGCTGTTCTTCAGCAAGTCCAAAGACCCAGATTGCTACCCTGACTCGGCTTAAGGGCTAGCGAAGTGGTTCAGATACGACCGGAACGCCGACGGCAAGGGTACTCCCTTGCCGAGAAGTTCCGGGAAGTAGATGGGCCGCTGCAGCAGCCCTTAAGCCGAGCCAATTTTCTTAAGTGACTCGAGAGAGACTGTAGGCCAGGATAGCACTCATGATCCGGATGGAAAATCCAAGTGCAGTGGAGGCTCGAATGCTACGAGGTAGCAGTCCCGTGATGCAGCTAAACGCTGTCTCCACGATTTGTCTTCGACTACTAATCGCCTTCTCTGCCTCTTCCGTTCGCTTTCTTGTCGAATTCGGATGCTTTCTTCTGGCGAGAAGCTCGATGGAAGAATCCTCTGCAAGAACGTCTTCGAGGTCATAGCAATTGTAGGCTCCGTCAGCATAGAGCTTTGATTGTGGTGGGAGATCAAGCTCCATCTTCCATAAGACAGCAACGTCATTTCTGCATGCTGGCTCCATCGCCACCTCAACTGGTTCTCCCGCACATGTCACAACCATATGAACCTTAATGCCGCAGAAATATTTCTGTTTCGACGGAGCGTAGCCGATGTATTCCTTGCCGAGGAAGAACTTCCGTCGATCAATCCGCTGCTTCTTGCAGCACTCCACTGGAAAACTGTCCACAGCGTACTCAGACGAGGAGTTAGTCTTCCTGAATATCAGAGCTAGAAAGCGAAATACTGCCGTCCATATTGGCCATGGAATTTTGTGCAGACGACGATTGAGCCGGCTCTCACTCAAAAGATTGGGGAAGTAGCGAGATTGGCGGCAAAACCAGCAGGTTTTGCGATGGTTCCCACCAAATAGTTGCCCGGACATGATCGAGAACGTGATGATTTCAGCTGTGCTCATTCGAGCTTGCCGGTCATCTTCAAATCCCATAGCTTTAATGACTTCATCGCAAACGACGTAGGTGATAATGATTTGCATGTCCATGTGCCTTCTCCTTTTTGGGGCATTCAAAAAGAAAAAATATACACGGTTTACCACAGGACTTCAGTGTTGCACTCATCTGCCACGTATCAGCTCTTGGCAAGGGAGTACCCTTGCCGGCGAGCTGCTACGCGACATCTAAGCACAACACTGAAGTCCTGTGGCAAATCAGGGTAGCAATCTGGGTCAAAGGCCAAACAGCCAGCAAATAAGCCTACCGAACCGGACAGAAGTTTCCATAGGTCGTCATGGATTCCTGCGCGCTTTTGTGACGAGTAAATCCCAATCCTGGTGGCTCGTCGCGTATAGACACGGCGTGCAGACCTTCTCCAGTCACTGAGCATAACCAGGCACTCACTGATCTGCATTCTAAATACTTTAGGCTTTGGCTCCAGCCATTTGGCCCGCACCTCGCGTAGCTCTGGTAACAACCGCATGACAATCTTGGGACGGACGATCTCCCTTACAATTTTAAGAAAAAGCTTGTTCACCTGGGCAAGCCGTCCCGTCGCCTTAAGTGATTTCCATGGATCGGGATCCTGCACGGCCTCCTGGATGATCATCGGATAAAGATCCGCGGCAACCATCTCGTCCTCTTTCTCTTGAGGCTCTAAGTAATAGCTGACGAAATTTGATGCTCTCTGAAGAACGGATGCGAATCTATCCATCACTTGCACCTTGCCATAGAATGGCCTTGGATAGGGTAAGGCCTAAGGATCTTAAGGTATCGAGGAAATATTTGTCTACGATTAAGGTAAGGTTTGAGTCAGCCCGCAGCTAGGGCAGAAGCCCCACTCACCCTCTATCTCCGTATCGCACCGGACACAATTAGGGAGCTTGGCGTCATGCCAGTGGTCCCGCCGGTGATAGATCACCTGACCAATGATGACGGCCACCGGGATGGAAGTTGCGATCTGCTTGATCAAGAAAAGGGTGGATTGCTCAACCATTGCGAGAAAAGCCAAGATCACGAAGCCGATCAGTACACAAATCATGTAGGGCAAAGAGATATCACGCACCTCCTTGTGGACATGGATCCTCCACACCTGGAGCCAATAGCCAACCACCAAAAGAGCGATGGCGAAGATCGATAGGATGTCGACAATCAACATAGTCTACCTATCCCAGGTCGGAACTAAGAAAACAAGCTCTTGCACCTTATATATGAATTTTTTTACACAGGAAGATTATGCGACCTTGGATGATAGGACTATGTCTCGTGTTGACGGGCTGCCGACCAGAGGTGGCGCCATTCTCATTAGCGCCCCGCTGTCCAACCTCTGTTTGGGCTCCGGGTCTCTACCAAAAGGACGCCGAGCAGCAGATGGAATGTGAGCTTGCATGCGGGGTGCCGACGATCGAGCCGGAGGCGGGTGATGAGATGGGTCTGAGTGATTTGGTCTGTCTAGCCCTACAGAACAGCCCCACCACCCGAGAGTCGTGGGCCGACGCCCGCATCGCTGCCGCCCAGTATGGCGCCGGCCGGGCCGCCTACTACCCCGATGTGACGGCTACCCCTTGGGTGGGGTCCCTCCGGCAGGCCGCCTTCTTTGGTCGCCGCAACATCCAACGGGATCAATTTCAAGACTATGGCCCTCAACTCCGAGTCAGCTACCTTCTCTTTGACTTTGGTGCTCGCGAAGCGAACGTCCACTCCCTCTGTGAAGCGCTGGTCGCCGCCAACTGGACTCACAATTCTCAGATCCAAAAACTTATCCAGAGGGTTGGCTCGGACTACTACGGCTATCTAGCCGCCCACGAGCAGCTGGAGGCGCAGCGTACCAACGTCGAAAATGCGCAGGTGAATCTTGCGGCCACGTCAGCAAGACGGCGGGCCGGGGTGGCCGACGTGGCCGACGAACTGATGGCCCGCACGCAGCTCGCACAGCAGAGGCTGAAACTACTCGACGCGGACCAGCGACTCGTGATGCAGCTGACCCAGCTGACACAAGACATCGGCGTCCCCTCGACTATTTCGATCACCCCCCGACCATTGCCCGAGGTGATCCCCGTCGAACAGGTCACCTGTTCGGTCGAAGACTTAGTCGCCCAAGCCTATCACTGCCGCCCCGACCTCCTCGCCGGACTCGCTGACGTCCGCCAGCAGCGGGCAGGCCTCGTCGAGGCGGTGCGCAACCAATATGGATCGCTCGACCTCACAGGACGGGTAGGTACCACCTACTTCAACTCAGGCGCCAGCGACAGCTACGACTACAACGCCGCAGTCCGCCTCACTGTTCCCCTTTTCAAGGGGTGGTGGTACAAAAATAAAGTGCGCGAAGCTCAAGGAAAGGTGGAAAAAGCCCGTGCGCAGCTAAGAGAGCTACAGGTCTCAATTAGCCGCGGCGTGGTTCAATCGTATCAAGACTTCATGATTGCCGCCGACAAAGTGAAGACAGGCGAGGAGTATGTGAAATCGGCCGCTCACTCCTACGACGCCGCCCTCCAAAAATACAAGGCGGGGACAACCAACTACACCACCCTCTTTACCGCTCTGGCCACCCTCGCCGACGCCCGCTCGGCCCTCGTCACCGCCCGCCATGATTGGTACACCTCTCTGATCAACCTCTCCTATGCGGTTGGCTCGCTAAACAAACCCGATTGCAGGAGGTTCTGTGCGTAGACTGACCCTTGTGCTGACCGCCCTCTCCCTCGTCGCCTGCTCCAAAAAGGAGCCACCACCACCAACCCGCCCTCCTGCACAGGTGAGAGTGGCAACGGCGACATCGCGCGACATGCCCTATGTGGTGCGAACCATCGGTCAAGTGTGGGCCTTCAACGTCGTCGACATCATCCCGCAGGTGCAGGGACAGCTGACGGGAGCCTTTGTCGACCAGGGAGACTACGTCAGGGCAGGCGATCTCATGTTCACAATTGACCCCCGCATCTACGAGGCAGAGCTCGAGCAAAACCGAGGACGACTCGAACAGGCCGAGGCGAGCTTGCGTTTTGGAGTCGAACAGGTGGAGCGATTCTACGAGCTCCTTCCCGACGGGTACGTCTCCAAGCTCGACTACGAACAATATATATCGCAAATGCAAGAGGCGGCCGGCCAGGTGGAGGAGTATCAGGGGGCGGTGCAGCAGGCAGAGGTCAATCTGCAATTCACCAATATCGTCGCACCCATGTCTGGACAACTTGGTCTGCGCAATATTGACCCGGGCAACATCGTCAGCCCAGAAGAGACTACACCGATCATCACTCTCAACCAAATTGAACCAATCAATATCAACTTCCACATTGCCGAGCGGTTTCTTCCCATGATTCAGAAATACCGCGCAGAAGCCCCTCTCGAGGTGGTGGCAACGGTGACGGGCGCAGAGGGAAAAACCTTCACAGGAGAGCTCTCCTTCATCGACAACCAGATCAACATCCCATCGGGAACCATCTTGATGAAGGGGGCGTTTGCCAACAAAAACCATCACCTCTGGCCCGGACAATTTTGCGATGTTCAGATCAACCTCTACACAATTTCTGATGCCGTCCTCATCCCCACTGCAGCGATCAATATCGACACCAAAGGGCCGTTCTGTTTTGTGCTAAAGGAAGATGACACCGTTGAGCAGCGCCGCCTCCAGCTTGGCCAACTCTTTGACACTGAGCAGATTATCGAGTCTGGAGTGAAAGTGGGCGAGACGGTGGTCACCGACGGGCAGATGATGCTCCGCCCCGGCCGCAAAGTAAAAGTGGTCACATGAATCTCTCCAGGCCGTTCATCCAACGTCCTGTAATGACCACCCTCGTCATGGTGGCTATCCTTTTTTTTGGCATACTCGCCTACCTCTCTCTCCCGATCAGCGCCCTCCCCTCAGTCCAATACCCAACCATTGTGGTGAGCGCCGGCAACCCGGGTGCCGATCCGATGACAATGGCAGCCGACATCGCCACACCGATCGAACAAGAGTTGATGGCAATCCCTGGGATGACCGGCGTCCTCTCGCAGAGCATCAATGGGACAAGCACCATCACCTGCCAGTTTGACCTCGGCATGACTCTCACCGACGCCAGCACATGGGTCGCCTCTGCTCTCAACCAGGCGCAGGGCAACCTCCCCGTCGAGCAGATGCCCTCCCTTCCCACCTACCAGCGCTTCAACCCCTCCGACTCCCCTATCATCTACATCGCCGTCACCTCCGAATCGATGACCATGGGCGAGCTCTACGACTGGGCTCACAGCGGTGTCGGTCAGCGGATCTCAATGGTCTCAGGCGTCGCCCAGCTCTATGTCTACGGCGCCAAAGGGGCGGTGCGGGTCAAGATCAATCCCGATCAGTGTTTCTACCGAGGAATTGGCATCAACGAAGTGGGCAATGCCCTCAAGCAAGGGAGCCAGCTACAGCCGGCCGGCACCGTCTACAACTCTGTCCACCAGGTGACCCTCCAACCGCTTGGCCAGCTCACCAAGGGTGCGGACTATGAAAACCTGATGATCGCCTATCGAGAGAGAGGTCCAGTCTGGATCCGCGACATCGGACGGGCGATCGATAGCACCGAGATCGACATCCTCTACGACGAATATTGGAACCGGAATGATGGGGAAAAGCCCACCATTGTCCTCGCCGCCCTCCGCGAGCCAGGGGCCAACACCGTCGAAATCTGCGATACCGTTGTCGCCCTCCTCCCTGAGCTTCAGCAGCAGATCCCCGATGCCATCAGCCTCTCGGTCATCCACAACACCGCCGACCTCGTCCGAGCCAGCGTCTGGGATGTCAAGTTCACACTCATCATCGCCTTCCTCCTCGTCGTCCTTGTCATCTTCTTCTTTCTCGGCAACATCACCTCCACCATCATCCCCGTCCTCTCCCTTCCCATGTCGATCATCGGCACATTCGGCATCATGAAGCTACTTGGCTACAGCATCGACATCCTCTCCATGATGGCCCTCATTCTCGTCATTGGCTTCCTTGTCGACGATGCGATCGTTGTCCTCGAGAACATCGTCCGCCACCTCGAAAAGGGGAAGACACCCCGCGAAGCCGCCCTCGACGGCTCCCGCCAAATCTCCACCACAGTCCTCTCGATGACCCTCTCTCTCGCCGCCGTCTTCATCCCCCTCATCTTCATGCCCGGCATCATTGGACGGATGTTCCACGAGTTTGCCATGGTCGTCGTCGTCGCCGTCCTCTTTTCTGGGTTCATCTCCCTCACCCTCACCCCCATGCTCTGCTCAAAGATGATCCGCCCAACCAAACAGGAGACTCGTCTCCACCGCATCTCCCACAAGCTCATGAGCTCGCTTACCCGCCTCTACGAGCCAGCCCTCCTCTTTGCACTCCGTCGTGGGTGGATCCCCGTCGCCCTTGCCGCCGGCTCGTGCGTCGTCGCCGTCTATCTTTTCACCGCCATCCCCCAGGACTTCCTCCCCCCCGGCGACACCGGCGTCATCCAGGAGATCACCATCGCCCCAGAGGGGATCAGTCCGCAGGCGATCACCGATTTGCAGAAGCAGGTGGCCAACATCGTCAGAGAGCACCCCGCCGTCGAGAGTCTCATCACCGTCGCCAACCTCAACACCTACTACCCAACGAACGAAGCGGTCCTTTTCGCCATGCTCAAGCCAGAGAAGGAGCGGGCGCCCATCGCCGATGTCGTCTCAGAGCTGGAGGGGCAGACAGAGCAACTCATGGGCGGCTACGCCTACTTCAAAGCGTTCCCCGAGATCAATCTTAACGTCAGCCCCACCCAGAGTCGCACCGACTACATGTTCGCCATGTCCTCCCTCGAGAACACCGACGAGATGTATGCCGCCGCCGCCGAGCTCACCGCTGCCGTCCAAAAGCTCCCCGGCTTCCGCGATGTAAGCAACGACATGATGATTGAAGCGCCACAGCTCAATTTCAACATCAAGCGGAATGCAGCGACCACCTTTGGCATTAGCGCCGACACGATCGAAAGCGCCTTCGCCCTCGCCTATGCCGAAGGGCAGCTCGACCTGTTCAGCACCCCCGTCAACACCTACCGCGTCATCCTCGAGCTCGACGATGAGTACAAATCCAATATCAACTCACTCGACAAGCTCTGGCTCAAACCCGACATCGCCATCAACACCGACCAACCCGAGCAGAGCCCCCTCGTCCCTCTCCGTTCCGTCGCCGACTGGGAGATGACCACCGCCCCCCTCACCGTCAACCACGTCAACCAATTCACCGCCGCCACTCTTTTTTTCAACCTCGACAAAGGAGTCGCTCTCGGCCCCGCCATCGACCAAGTCCACCAGCTCGCTGAAGAGATCCTCCCCACAACCGTCACCCGCCGCTTCCTCGGAGCTGCCCTCGTCTTTCAAGGGACCATGCCCACCCTCATCGCCCTCATGTGCGTCGGCTGCATGGTCATCTACCTCCTCCTCGGCATCCTCTATGAGAGCTTCATCCACCCCATCACCATCCTCTCCGCCCTCCCCGGCGCCCTCTTTGGCGCCCTCATCACTCTTCTTATCTTTGACGCCACCCTCTCTATCTACTCCTACATCGGCATCATCGTCCTCGTCGGCATCGTCATGAAAAATGGCATCCTTCTTGTCGAGTTTGCCAACGAAGAGATCGAAAAAGGGGCCACCGCCTTTGAAGCGATCCACCGCGCCGCCCTCATTCGCTTCCGCCCCATCCTCATGACCACCATCGCCGCTGCCATAGGCGCCCTCCCCATCGCCATTGGCCTTGGCGCCGGCTCCGCCTCCCGCCGTCCCCTTGGCCTCGCCATCGTCGGCGGCCTTATCTTTGCCCAGCTCATCACCTATTTCTTTACACCAGTGGTCTATCTGTGGTTTGAAAGACTACAGGAGTGGTACCGCCGCCGCCGCGAACAAAAGAAGAAAGGAGACGCATCATGATCAAACGCCTATTCGTCGACGGTCTCAAACTCTTCATCCCGTTTGCGCTGACCATCGCCATCCTCGTCTGGATCCTCGGCGCCATCGAAACCTTCTTTGGCCATATCATCAAATGGATCATCGGGTCTCAGCACTACTTCCCCGGCCTCGGCCTCCTCGTCGGCATCGTCTGTGTCTTTGGCATGGGACTAGTCTACAACGCCTGGCTCACCCGGTGGCTCTACCACCTGGCCGAAAAAATCATGCGGAAGATCCCCTTCGTCAAGACCCTCTACAACTCCATCCAAGACCTGATGAGCTTCTTCGACAAAAAGCAGGCGGGTAAGTATGGAAGAGTGGTCCTCTTCAAATGGCAAGGACTTGAGCTGCTTGGCCTCATGACCCGCGAAGAGTTCCACGAACTCCCCGACGGAATCGCCGCCCCAGGAACCGTCGCCGTCTACCTCCCCATGAGCTACCAGATTGGCGGCTACACCGTCCACGTCCCCCGCGACGACGTGCGGACGGTCGACATGCCTGTTGAAACCGCCATGCGCTACATCCTCACCGCCGGCATGTCGGTCGCCCCCAGAAATGGATACAAGAATGAGGACAAAAAGTGACCAAGAGAACAACCGGAGTGGGTTGGCTCATCTGGCTCCTCGCCGCCCTCTTCTATTTCTACGAGTTCCTCATCCGCATCTCCCCTTCTGTTATGCTGGGCGACCTCGCCTGGGCATTTCACGTCGACGCCGCCGCCCTCGGCGCCCTCAGCGCCTTCTACCTCTATGCCTACGCCCCCATGCAGATCCCCGTCGGTCTCCTCATGGATCGCTACGGCGCCCGCCGCCTCCTCACCTTCGCCGCCGCCATCTGCGGCATCGGCGGCATCGTCTTCGGCATCTCTCCCGGCCTCGCCCTCGCCGATTTTGGTCGCCTCCTCATGGGCTTCGGCTCCGCCTTCGCCTACGTCGGCCTCATCTTCGTCTCCAGCCGCTGGTTCCCCCCCTCCCGCCTCCCCCTCCTCGTCGGCCTCGGCACATCCCTAGGCATGCTCGGCGCCGTCGTCGGCGAGTACCCCATCGCCTTCGCCGTCGAAGCGTTCGGCTGGCGGCAGACCGCCATCGCCTTCGGCATCGCCGGCCTTATTCTCTCCGTCATCATCTACCTCGTCCTTCGCGCCTCCCAGACCGCCGAGCCCCCCCTCGGCATCCACGCCCAGAACAAACCCCGCATCTGGAAAAACCTCGGGCGGGTCTGCACTAACGGCCAAACCTGGATCAACGCCATCATCAGCCTCTGCATGTACGCCACCACCGTCGCCTTCGCCGGCCTCTGGTGCCCCCCCTTCCTCGAGGCTACCTACGGCATGAGCCGCTCCACCGCTGGCGGCTTCTCCTCCGCCATCTTCTTAGGGTGGCTCATCGGCGCCCCCATCATCACCTACCTCGCCATGATCACCGGCCGCAGACGCACCTTCCTCATGCTCGGCTCCCTCTTCGGCTTCTGCACCATCGCCCTCGTCGTCTACGTCTCCCACCTAGAGCCTGTCGTCCTCTTCCTCCTCCTCTTCTTCACCGGCATCTTCTCCTCCTGCCAAGTGCTAACCTTCAGCCTCGCCGTCGAACTCAACGACCGGCGCGCCAAAGGGAGTGCCGCCGCCCTCACCAACTTCCTCGTCATGCTCGCCGGCTCCGCCCTCCAACCTCTCGTCGGCACCCTCCTCGACTACTCCGCCGGCACCGGCCCCAAATCAGCCATCCTCATTTACACCATCGACAACTTCCGCCTCGCCCTCTCCATCTTCCCCCTCTCCTTCCTCATTGCCCTCCTCTTCTGCTTCTTCCTCCGCTCCTCCCGCACAGCGCGTAAGGGTGAGCTGATCATCGTCCCACCCCTAGAGGATTAAATGAAAAAGCAGCTCGACACAGGCATCTCCTGGCTCATCTGGCTCGTCGCCAGCTTCTTTTTCCTCTACGAGTTCATTCTTAGGATCTCCCCCTCGGTCATGCTAGGCGAGCTCGCCTGGGCTTTCCACGTTGACGCAGCCGCTCTTGGCGCCCTTAGCGCCTTCTACCTCTACGCCTACGCCCCCATGCAAATCCCCGTTGGCCTCCTCATGGACCGCTACGGCGCCCGCCGCCTGCTCACCATGGCAGCGGCAATCTGTGGCGTCGGCGGCATCGTCTTTGGTATGGCCCCCAACCTGGCCATAGCCGATTTGGGCCGTCTCTGCATGGGCTTTGGCTCCGCCTTTGCCTTCGTCGGCGTCATCTACGTCAGCAGCCACTGGTTCTCCCCGACGCGGCTTCCCCTTCTCGTCGGCCTCGGCAACACGTTCGGAGTGATTGGCGCAATCGTCGGCGAATATCCCATCACCTTTGCGCTCAACGCCTTTGGATGGCGAGCCACAGCCGTCGGCATCGGCGCCATCGGCCTGCTCCTCTCAGCGCTCACCTATTTCATCATCCGCGCCTCTCATGCTGCCGAACCCCCTCTTCGCCCCCGCGCCGCCGACAAGCCCCACATCTGGAAAAATCTCGCCACCATCTGCCGCAACAGCCAGACCTGGATCAACGCCATCATCAGCCTCTCCATGTACGCCACCGTCGTCGCCTTCGCAGGCCTCTGGTGCCCCATCTTCCTTGAAACCGCCTACAACATGGACCGAGAGGCTGCCGGTGGATTCTCCTCAGCTATCTGGCTAGGCCTTCTCGTGGGGTACCCCCTCACCACCTATCTCGCCATGATCACCGCCCGCCGCCGCAGCTTTCTCATCATCGGCTCTTTGGTCGCTCTCATCTCCATCTCCCTCGTGATCTACATCGCCCACCTTCCTCCCGTCTTGCTGTTCATCCTCCTGTTCGTCACTGGTCTCGCCACCTCCTGCCAAGTGATCACCTTCTCTCTTGCCGTTGAACTCAACGACCGCCGCGCCAAAGGGAGTGCCGCTGCCCTCACCAACTTTCTCGTCATGGGCACCGGCTCCATCATCCAACCCCTCATCGGCACCCTCCTCGACTACTCCGCCGGCACAGACTCCAAATCAGCCATCCTCATCTACACCATCGATAACTTCCGCTTCGCCCTCTCTGTTTTCCCCGCCTCCTTCGTCGTCGCCCTCCTCTTCTGTCTTTTCCTCCGCTCCGCTCGCAAAGGCGAGCTCATCATCACCCCACCCCTCGAGGATTAACCATGCGTACACTCCTTTTTCTCCTCCTCCTCTCCGCCGCCCCCCCTAACCCCAATAACCTCGCCCCCAACTGGTGGCAGACCTTTCAGGAGGACGTCGGCCCCAACCTCGAAGAGACCAAAACCCGCCTCGCCGTCGTCGCTGACAACCTCTCCGGCGATGCAAAACAAGAAGCGACAGCGCTCGCCGCCCAAATCACCAGCAACCTCGACGAGTGGAACCGCCTCCGCACCGTCCAGCCCCCCACCGCCGCCACCCCCCCCCTTCCCAAACCCACCTACACCTTCGAAGAGATGATTGCCCTTGGCAATCAATACGCCCTCGCCCTCCAAGCAAAAAGCAGCGCACAGGATGAAGAGCAGAAATGGCTCACTAGGAGCCTAGCGGTCCAGCAAGAGCGGGGACGGGCCAAAATTGAATATGAAGCCTCTACGTCCGGCACCACCAGCCACCTCCTCCTTGGCCTCCGCATCATGCACCTCCGCTCTGAGCAGGCGCTCTACGACGCCCACCAGACTCTCGCCCTCAAAGCGTTCCAAGCAGCCACCACAGAGAGTGAAGCGCTCGACACCCTGTTTATCCAAGCGCTCACAAGGACAGAGATCTCTCCAGCAGAGCAGACCCTCATCGACGCAAACGTCAAAATCGCAAAAGAGGCGCGCTACACTTACGAAGTCACCCCCCATCCCGTTGATGACCCCCAGGATTTTCTCCTCCAGCTCGCCCTCATCGACGCCGAAGCCAAGCAATCGCTCGCCAAACTAATCACCGGCGCAGTGACCAACGGAGACGCCTCCCGACAGCTCGCCAACTGGGAGGACCAACTCAAGCGGATACCCAAAGAGGTACCTCGGGAACAGATCGAAACCATCCTATCCCCCCTCCGCCTTGCCCTTGCCCAGCACACCGCCAAAGAGGCCACCTCGTGGTCAAAAACCGTCGCCTGGACCAAGCGGACCTGGGCTCGCGCCTCCAACAAGCTCGACCACACCCTCTTTGAGCTTGACGGTACCCCCTTCACCCTCTTAAAGCTGCTCAAAGCGCTTCTCATCCTCATCATTGGCTTCGTCATCTCCAAGCTCGCCCGTTTCGCACTCAACCGATGGGGACAAAAAAAGCCCTCCTTTAGCAAAGGGGCCCTCTACTCCCTCCGCCGCGTCCTCCACTACGTCATCATCGTCATTGCCATCTTCTTTGCCTTAGCCGCCCTCGGCTTTAGCCTCAACCAGCTCCTCATCGTCATCGGCGCCCTATCTATCGGCATCGGCTTTGGCCTCCAGAAAGTGGCCGCTAACTTTATCGCCGGCCTCACCATCCTCCTCGGCCGCAAGATCAAAGTGGGCGACTTTGTCGAGCTCGAATCTAACCACGTAGGTCGAGTCAAAGCAATCCACTTCCAACACTCTGTCATCCACACCTTCGACGGGCGCGACATCATAGTCCCCAACGGCGAAATCATCGCCCACTACCTCATCAACTGGACCATGCAAGACCCTTTTCGTCGCGTCAGCATCCCCTTCACAGCCCCCTATGGAACCGACAAAGAGCTCGTCCGCCGCATCGTCCTCGAAGCCGCCGACAAGGTCCCCTTCACCGTCAAAGGACACAACAAGATGGCCAACCCCAACGTCCGCATCACAGAGTTTGGCGACAACGGCCTCTCCTTCGAACTCATCGTCTGGATCAACTTCATCGAAGCGGGCCGCTATGGTCATGTCACCGCCCTTTTCTTCTGGGAGCTCGAAACAGCTCTTCGTGAAAACGGCATCGACATCCCCTTCCCTCAGCGCACCCTCCACTTCCCCGACGATCAGCCAGAATGAAACGCTTCTGGCCCATCCCCGTCTTTATCCTCCTCATCCTCCCCATGATCCTCTACACCGGCCGCGACCGTACCTTCTCCACAGACATCCCCATAGAAGAAGCCACCACCTACCCCGATGCCCCCTCCGTCCGCAGCTCCACCTACGACACCTATGGCAACCGTCAGCTCGACATCGTCCAGATCACCGGTGGCAACAGCTTCGAGACCGACAACACCTACTCACTCCCACTCTCCCGCAACAGCCTTAACGCCGGCCTCTGGGAAATCTTCCTCTTCCAAAATACCGACGGCCAAAAACAACTATTCTATCAGGGGTGGTTCACCCTCCCCCTCTTTACAGATCGGATCTATCCCCTCAATTAGAACACCTAGTTTGACGCCATTGCCTTGTCACCCACCTCACTCCCGACGAGCTTGTGCGTCGCAGGAGCCCAATCCGCACAAACTCGTCGAGGTACCTGCCTTGCAGTGTTCCGATGAACGTCTAGCGAGGTCCTATCTCACTAGGTGCTGTCTGACGAGGTCCCTTCTCGCGAGGTCCTGTCTGACGAGGTCCTGTCTGCGGTGTTACTCTACTCGGACCGGGGCGGTGGCTCGGTGGTGGCCTGCTCTCCGGTGTTGGCCGTGGACGAGGCTGCGGCTGCGGCCTGCTCTCCGGTTTTGGTCGTGGACGAGGCTGCGGTCTAGATTGGACATCGGGCCGCCTGGGCGTTTGCTGGCCCGGACGCACCTCTGGTGGTCGCACCTCAGGACGGTCAGGGCGCACCCGAGGTGGAGGCTGCCGCATTGGCTTTGTCGGGGAGCGAGGGGGAGCATTCACCCGACCATCGCCCCGCTCTGGGCGGTCGCCTGGCTTCCGAACATTAGGTCGCTTCACCTGACCCGGCTCCTGCGATGTTCCTTCTGGCCGCAGCACCTTGCGAGGCGGCTTAAGCTCCCTCTCCGCCTGCTTCATGATCCTTTCCCTATCAGCTCGATTGCCTGGAAGAATCGGCGGCTTTTTATCACGGAGAAGCTGGTCGGCATTGAGCATCCCTTTCGGGGTGAGCTGACGCGGGCCATGAACTCCCTTAAACATGTTGAACAGCTTTTGCTGGGGCGGACCGATCTTCTGCGCGAGGTTAGCGTTGAGCCAGAACGGCTGTGGCCATCCCGGATGTCCCCACCACCACCAAAGGCCCCACTGATTCTGCCAAGAGAAGCCCCACCAGCCCGACCAACCCCACCACGGAGGTGTGCAGCACCAGCCCGACCACCAACCAGTATGATAGTGATAGTGGTGGTGGTACCAGACGACATAGTCGGGGTAATAGAGAAAGCAGCGGCGAATGACCACCCCTGGTTGGAGGGGGTCGCTCGGCTCATAGACGACGCTCACCCGCTGATTGGGGGTAACGTAGATGTTGTTGTAGGCCTGTCCGATCTGCTCGATGGGCCAATCCCAGTAGCCAGCGATAAAGACATAGCCATCTTCTCGCCACGTGTAGTGGGAAGGGACGAAGACCCAGTCGGGGTCGAGCTGCTCCCACCGGCCGTTTAGCCACGAGTAGTCATCACTGCTTTTGTCGTAGGACCAGTAGCCGGGGATCCAAAATGAGTTGTCCTTAGGCGACTCCTCCTCATCCTCCGCGATCGGATCGGGTGGCCGCTTGGCAATGTAGTCTATTTCGGAAAGATCAATGCGGCTCCAAAATCCTGGCAGCCGCGCCCACCCCTCGTCAAAGTACTTCCACTGACCGGGAATCCACTGATGACCCGGAGGAGGGCGGCGCCAGACACCCGTCACCCAGATGAAGTCGTCTCGATCAACCGACCAGTCCCAGTAACCCGGAACCCAATTCATATCGTCTTTGACTGTCGCCGGCTGCTTCTCCAACACCGGCTCTGGCGGCTTCTCCACCACAGCATCCAACACAATCGATCCGCGGACCGGAGTGAGGTAGGCCTCGTGGACCACCCCATCCTCAATTACTTCAATCTGCTGGGCGACGACCGGGGCAACCGCGATCATGAGAAGAGACAAGAAACGACGCATAGACTTCCTCCGTTACTCCCTCAATACACAGCATAACCTTTATTTTAAATGAACAACGAAACGAGGGTCAAAACGAGGAACGAGGAACGAGGAACGAGGAACGAGGAACGAGTCAGAACGAGGGTCAGGCCTGACATTTGGACATTAGCCTGCCTAATGCACACGAAATGGCTATTTCGTGTGCATTACGACTCACATCTGCACAAGAAACCCCGGTTTCCTGTGCAGATCAGGTTTAGCCGACCGGAATGTGAACGCCGATGTCGACCAGCATGGGGTTTTCCATCCGGCGGTAATCATCGAGGTTCATCTTAACCGTCTCTGTGTGCGTGCCGGCGTTGAAGACAATGTGAGTCTCGTCGGAGAGGCTCTTGTCGAGGTAGACGGGAAGACCGGCCCAGTAGCCAAACGGAGGCTCCGCACCCAGCTCACATTCAGGAAACAGATCGCCCACCTGTTCCTCAGAAGCCAGTTTGAGATCCTCCACGCCAACGGCGGTGCGCAGCTTGTCGAAGTCAATGTTGTGGATGGCCGGCATCACACAGAGGATATACCCTTCGGGCCCCTCCACCAGTACCGACTTAACCATTGCGCGGCCTGCAACATGCTGATTTGCAGCAATTTCAGGTGCCGTATAGGCCACCTGATGATGGAGCACCTCATACTCAACATGCTTAGCATCAAGGTAATCCGTGACCTTACTTAGATGACTCATCGCTTCCCTCCTTGGAAGACTCCACTTCTCCTAACAATTAGCACATTTCGCCAATCGGGAAAAATTGGTTAAGCTTGAGGAGGTTGGGGAGCGCGATCGACCTGGCCGCTAACTTTCACCGGCTTCTCCCCCGGCCTAAGCACCTCTGGCCGCTCAAGGTCCCCTGGTATCTCCCTCTTGCCAGTGGGACGAAGCGGCTCAGTCGCCCCTTTTTTCATGGTGAACGGAGGGCGCACACCCTCAAACATAATCAGCATCTGCTGAGGAGGTGGCATGATCTGTTCTGCGAGAGCGGCTGTCATCCAGGAGGGCTGCTCGAACCCTTTGTGCCCCCACCACCAGAACAATTTCCACTGATCGGCCCATGAGAGGCTCCACCACACCCACGACTCCCACCAAGGGGGGGTGCAACACCACTGAGCCCACCAGCCGATGTGATAATAGTAGTGGTGGTGATACCACGCAATGTAGTCGGGATAATGGAGAAACGCCCGCTTGATCACCGCGTCGTAGGGGAGCGGATCGCTCGGCGTATAGGAAAAGCCAGCCCGCTCCCCCTTTCCGATGGCAACATTCTTATACATCGTCCCAAGCTGTTGGAACTGCCAATCCCAGTGGCCCGGAACAAAAACCACCCCCCCATCCCGCTCAGTGTAGTGAGACGGAACGAACACCCAGTCGGGCTGCAAGTGCTCCCACCGACCGTCGAGCCATTCGTAGCTCTCGCTCTTCTTATCGTATGACCAGTATCCCGGAATCCAAAATGAATCATCGTCGGGAGGGGTCTTGGTCCCCTCTCGATATGGCTCGGGTGGCCGCTTCGCAATCAGCTCCAGGTCGGTTCCACTCCAAAATCCAGGATACCACACCCACTCTCCCTTCCGCTCTTTCCACTCACCCGCAATCCACCGATGACCCGGAGGCGGCTGACGCCAAACACCCGTTACCCAAATGAAGTCGTCCCTCGCCTGCGACCACGCCCAGTAGCCGAAGACCCACTCTTCCCCATTTCCCCCCTTTCCTGGCTCCTTCTCATCCACTCGCACCGGCGGTCTGTCGGCGACCGACTCCAACTCTACCAACCCACGCACAGCCGTTAAGTAGGCCTCATGCACTGGCCCCTCTTCAATCACCTCCACATCGGCCATGAGCGGCGCGACCACCATCACCAGAACAGACAACAAACGACGCATGAGCTTCCTCCTATCTCACTGCGATACCAGATAGAGGAATTCCGCACATCGCGCTACTGCACTACGCAACCAATCTTCTTTTTCTGGAGCTTTCCCTCAAGCACCTCAAGAGTCGGCGCCTCATTCTCATCATCTGGCGGGCACGTACATAGAATTTCGCGGCTGCCGGTCCTTCCAAAGGTGGTGTGCATAATGCGCCTGGCCAGCACAAACCCGTCGAGTTCAGAGAAGCGAACAATCCTCTCGCTGCCAAACTGGGGATGCAAGATCCAGGAGCAGTATTCCCCCCACCAAACCCACGTCCGCTTACCTCGCCAGCGGAGTTCAATCCGCTCAAACTGGTCTTGGCGTTCTCGCCTGTATGATTTACGCCAGAAATGCACAACTTTCAGCTCGCTGATGACAGGTTTGACTTCGTAAAACTCACTCTCGCGCCTTTTGATTGGAACCAACTTTCCAGCAGGCGTTTTCCACCCTGTGTTGCATAAATCCGATCTACGCATTGTGCCGGGCTTTGGTCCTGGGGTGGCGGTAGACGTGTGTCACATACTCGGGCGAGTAGGGGCGCACGTCTGCCGACGCATCCAGGGCCGAATGTCGGCGCAAGGCGTACAATCGGTATTTATACAACACACCCTCACAGGCAGCACATAGACCTCGATGAACCGACCGAAGTAATCTCGATAGTTCTTGATCTTCACTGGATATTTGAACTGCCAGAGCTTTTCCAGATTAGAGTTGAAGCCGACAACGTCGCTCCAGCAATTCCTGCAGAAAAAGACAGGATCAGACTTGAATTCCTTACGGCTCGTCGGAGCCACAATGATCTTCCGCTTCGACTCGAAATCCGTTAATACCCATGTCTTTGACTTCGTATCTGCACGGTAAACCTTATACTTGCGATCTCTCTCTTGGCCCTCACACTCCAACCTCCGCCGTGATACACGTCCGTCCCACTTCCGTGGAAAGCAAACAACCTTCCTCTGATCAGATTGATCACCGACCAGCCCAGCTTCTTCCATGAGTCCTGAACCTTTGGCAGGTGCGGCCAGTGGGAGTTACGCAAATACATCCAGACCGTTTCATGATCTAGCTTGTTGCGCCATCGGGTGTGTTGCATAAATCCGAAATGCGCATTGTGCTGGGCTTTGGTTCTGGTGCGGTGGCAGACGTGCGTCACATACTCGGGCGAGTAGGGGCGCACGTCTGCTTCCGCATCCAGGGCCGAATGCCAGTGCAAGGCGTACAATCGGTATTTATGCAACACACCCGCGCCATCCCTTTGACACCTGTCGACAACTGAGATAGTCCTTGACCGACATCCGACTGACGATCATTCCCACTACTGGAAAGCCTGCTTTTCCATCTCTAGCTCCTCTAAAAAGAATTCATTGGGAATTGAATTATTTGTGTTACGGTGCGGATCGATTATATCAGGAGGCTCACGTGGTTCACAAGCAAGTCAATTTAGGGGATATGTCGGAAGAAGATCAGAGCCACGCGACCACCTACGCGTCACGCTTCCTCACCACCTCTGTCCCCAAATACGAATTGCCTGAGGAGTCGATGCCAGCGCGGGCAGCCTATCAGATCTGTCACGATGAGCTGAAAATCGACGGCAATCCGAGCCTCAATTTGGCCTCCTTCGTCACCACCTGGATGGAAGACGAGGCGCTCAAGCTGATGAGCGAGACTGCCAATAAGAACCTCGTTGATGAAGACGAGTATCCGCAGACCAAGCGGATCGAGCGGCGGTGTATCAACATGCTCGCCCACCTCTTCCACTCCCCTGCCGAGAGTCAGGCGATAGGGACCAGCACCATCGGCTCATCCGAAGCGATCATGCTCGCAGGCCTCTCCCACAAGTGGAGATGGAAAGAGCGGACGGGGGGCAAGGGAACTCCCAATATTGTGATGAGCGCCGACATTCAAGTTGTGTGGGACAAATTCGCCCGCTATTTCGAAGTGGAGCCCCGCATTATCCCTCTAGAAAAAGGGCGCTACACACTTCCTGTAGAAGAGGCCATTGCAGCTTGCGACGAAAACACCATTTGCATAGTCGCCGTCCTCGGCACCACCTTCACCGGTGCCTTTGATCCAATCGAAGAGCTCAATGACGCCCTATGTGAGAAAGGACTCGACATCCCCATTCATGTCGATGCGGCTAGCGGCGGCTTTGTCGCTCCCTTCGTCTACCCTAATCTCAAGTGGGACTTCCGCCTCTCGCAGGTGAAAACCATCAACGTCTCAGGCCACAAATACGGCCTCGTCTGCCCCGGTGTCGGCTGGGTACTGTGGCGCAATAAAAGCTACCTTCCCGACGACCTCGTCTTCAACGTCAACTACCTTGGGGGCGACATGCCCACCTTCAACCTCAACTTCTCTCGCAGCGCCTCGCAGGTGATCGCACAATATTACAACTTCCTCCGCCTCGGCTCTGATGGATACACCCGCATCATGGAAGCGCTCCTTAGCATCCAGAAATTTCTCATCTCCGCCATCAAAAGCCTAGAGATCTTTGACATTCTCACTCCCGACTCCAGCCTCCCCCTCGTCACCCTCTCACTCAAAGGCAAACAGCCCTTCACCGTCTTTGACCTCGCCCGCACCCTCCGCGAACGGGGCTGGATCGTCCCCGCCTACACCATGCCCGAAAACGCCCAGGACATTGCTGTCCTTCGCATTGTCGTCCGTGAGGGCCTCAGCCGCGACATGGCCGGTCTTCTCGTCAACGATCTCAAACGGTCCATCGCCGACCTCCACACCCGCGAGGCCAAGCCGATCACCGCCACCCCCGGCACCACCCGCCCCATCGGCGTCTGCTAGAACTCCAGTAGTTCCATCGCCTCTATATGACCAGCATCAGCCGCGGCTTCCAGGTACTCCCTTGCTCTCCACGGGTCCTTTTTAACGCCCCATCCCTTAAGGCAAATATTGTACATCTGAAAGTTGGCCTTGGGATGTCCACCTTCAGCTGCCAATTTAAACCACTTGATGCCCCTTTGATCGTTTTTTGCATCACATCCGATCCCTGTCCACCAGCAGAGCCCGAGACAGTAACACGCCTCAACGTGCCCCCCTTTTGCCGCTCGCTTATAGCGATTGAAAGCCGTTAGGAACATTTTGTTTCCTTCTGCAATCTTCGCTGCATGGTACTGTGCCGAGGCACTACCCTTCTTGTCTGCCGCGTCAAAACACTTACACGCGTTAGACATGTTGGAATTCAATTCACCTCTGCCAAGCTCATGGCAAAGCCCCAGAAGATACAGCTGCTCAGCCTCGATCTCACCCTTTTCTTCCTGCTTTAACAACCGTGCAACAAGGCCGTTGACGACCTTGTCATCCTTTTCAAACTTTTCAGAGCGGATCACCACCTCGAGAGTCGATATGTCGCCCTTTTCGAACGCAATGTCGACTGCTGTCCGTTGTTTCGAATCGAGGGCGCATAAATTGGCTCCAGCTTTAAGGAGAATTTCAAAGCTCTTCACGTGCCCGTGCTCAGCCGCCCAGTGGAGCGGGGAAGAACCTCCCTTGTCGGGAAGGTTCACATTACACTTAGCATTCACAAGTAGCTGCACAATCTCGGTCCGTTTACTACCGCGTAGCGCAAGATGGAGCGGCGTCGCGCCCTCTTTCTGATCTTTCTGATCGAGCAGTTTCCAAACCTGTTCATCCTGACACGCTGCAATGATGCGCACCATCTCCTGCTGCTTAACGAGAACCGCTAGGTGGAGGGCGTTGTAACCGACGCTACTGAGATCGTCCAAACCAACTCCCCACTCAAGGAGTAACCTCACTGCCTCCGACCGACCTTCAATGACCGCACGATGAAGCCCGGTCAGACTCTTGACGTCAGCCGACTTAAGGCTTGCTCCGCATTGTTTGAGCAGCTTAAGCACTTCCACGTCTCCCCGCCCACAGGCTAATAGAAAAGGAGTAGCCTGCTGACCGTCTCGTGGATCAACGTCCTTGAGTTGACTTAGAAGAAACTCTAGGCTTTTGAGCGGCCACTTGGCTGCGGCACGGTGCAACAGAGTTTCGTCGGCTTGATCGAATTGGCGCAAGTTTGCCCCTTCCAGTACGCAATACTCAGCCACCGTCGTCGCTCCCAATTCGAGAGCCGCGAATAATATTTCGTTGGGGTCTGCGACTCCCAATCGATAAGTGTTTTCTCCTAAAAGAACGCTGAATTTTCCCTGTGCCTTCGCTATCTCCTGCAGATCCAATGCAGAGATGTGCTTGCATTCCCCAATGGCAATATCGATATTTGGAGAGGCCTTGCCGAGCTCAATCAACCCATCCTTGGCCAACTGCTGGCTAAAACTCTCCAGACGAAGCATTTTAATCTGTGGGAATTCTTCGAGAATTCCGACGACCTGCTCGCTCCAGAGTAGAGAGTGCCGTAAGCGTAGGTCGTGCAATTGCGGCATCAATTTGAGCACCTTGGCAATAAAAGCTGCGCACTCTTCGTCATTGTACTCGTCTAGCGGCACCTCTCTAAACCACTGCTCCAGTAGCTCAAAGGGTGTTTTTTTGTCCTGCTGCTTGGGTGCCTCCACTCCAACCCTCAACAGCCCCTGATAAACCGGATCGCGCTTCGAGAGGGTATGCGAGGGATAGCAGAATCCCTTCTCGGGGAAAAGCAACCCCTCTTGATCCTTATAGTCGCTAAATTTCTCCGCAAACCGCTTATATAGAGCCGCAACTTCCGGATAGACTATCTTAAACAGCTGACCCAGAGTAATCTCACCGTCACGGCTACACACCTCTTTCAAGCCTCTCAAAGCGCGATAGGTCAGCGAGACAGTCTCATATGACATTGTAATGGGAAGGCCAAGCTCCTCTCTCTCATGCATTGAGAAGATGCCAGACTGTTCACATTCGCTGTTTCGCTGTCCGATCTGGCGAAGCCACTCTAGGACCATCTCTTCCGGGTTGACTTTGGCCAACCGGAGGCGTACCTCCTCATCAAGCGACCGATCTCGATAGAGAATTAGGAGCATGCTGCGCAGATTCAAGATCGGCTCCCCCCTTCTCATTAGCACAGGAGGCAGAAGCGATTCACGATACTCCTTGGCCATCAGCCTGCCATCACAGACGAGTAAATTCTCTGATTTGTCGCGGGATGGGCGGACGAGTAAACTCAAGCAAAACTGAGTAGAAATGCTTCTCGGACTAGGAGGTCGAACCGAAAACCGCTCTTTTAGCCTCTTGGCAAGGTTGGATGTGGAGGGCTCTTCGCAAGCCATCGCCACACTCTCAATTCGTCGCTTAACTAGCTTATAGTTTTTCTCAAGCTTGGGATTTTCCGAAAAAATCTTGGTAACCGACTTCCCAGTAGTACTTCTAAGGTCTGCAAGCCGCTGTCGCTCACGACTTCCTTTGCTCACTTCTGCCCCGATATCAGCGATCCAGATATCGCGCACCTTAATCGCCTCTTTTTCAAGCACGCAGTCGCCAAACAGTAGGTGGGCGAGGGTCGTAACTGCAAATTCTCGATCAGCTTGCGGCGAATTTAGCCCAGCCAACTGCTCCAATCGGACCCTTTGCCTTTCACCTGCCTTAGTTGCTCGTTTTCCCTTGATCGCTACCCCTGATTGCTGGTTGTAATAATCGACCCCGGCAAGACGTCGCCCCTCCTTCTGAGTGATTTGCCACACTCGGTTCCAACCACATAGCCGGGCTGGCCCCACCAGCAGCTGAATACGCTTTTCTTCCGGTGCCTTGCACACGTTTTTGATAAAATCGTCGTAGCCGGTTATCACCGCTAGAAGATCATTCCTTGCACTCTTACTACCCTCCCACCTGGCGCACAGCTCACTCATCTGATTCCGCAAAGCGACCAGTGGCGCAAAAAATGAGTGGGTGTTCTTCATTTTCTTTTTTAGGAGTTTCTCCACCCGACTTGTCCATTGCTGAGTGCAGATGGTCTCCGGAAAGTCAAGGCTCGCCATCAAGGCATAGCTGGAACAGAGCTCGTGCAAACGGCGAAGGGGGCCTGCTAGTGGATCCTCTTTGGCATTGGGGATGAGTGACTCCATAATCCGAGACCCTGGCTCAACGGCAATTTCTTCCACAATAACTCTCCCTATTCACAATTTTGTTTATTCTGAATTCCATGAGGCGCTAAATCTTGATCTTCTCTTGACTTCTCGTCAACAACACCTTGACAATTTTCTCCCCAGAAAAGATAAGTCACCCCTCAAAACAGCGCGGAGCGAGCGATGGATTCTAGTCAAAGCTATTCAAGTTACATCAACGACACAGCACAACTAGAGACAGCCCTTGTAAGAATCACGCTGCGCGAGGAACCATTTGCAGAGATCCTCACGCGACTAAGACAGAGCAAGCACCCAGACATCGAGTCTCTAGCCCACCTGTTTGACTACCCCGAAGTCATCTGTACCCGCTCCCTTGAAGGGCCGATTAAAGATTGGAAAGTTCAAACACTTCGAGTCCAAGGAAGGCGGAAGTCCGCCCTCGTTAAACCTTTGACGGATCTGATTAAGTTGATGGGAAAGATCCAAGC
Organism: uncultured Verrucomicrobiae bacterium; assembly: GCA_963739345.1. Taxonomy (GTDB): domain Bacteria; phylum Chlamydiota; class Chlamydiia; order Chlamydiales; family JAFEGQ01; genus CAVUAA01. The sequence continues at coordinate 698,959 of CAVUAA010000001.1, forward strand.
AAACGGCATTGAACGGGATGACCTGACCCTTCTTAAAACACATTACGAAGAGTTTCTTCGATCAATTCGCATAACCACTGGAGAGGGACGCCTTCGCCTTCTTAAAGGACCCGCACGCCTCTACGGCCTCCACAAGGTATGGCAGGTAGAGCAGAGTAGAGCATGCAAGATGGCGAGTGTCAACGAATACAACGAAAGCCAGCAAACGAACGCCTACGGAGCGAGCGCAGTTTCTCAGATCGACAGAGCTCATATTAAGCGCGTCCGGATCAACCCCCTTCGTCCGGGCATGGAGGTCACCGTCGACCTCTTTGGCAAGCGACTCTTTCGACAAGGGACGGCAGCCTACCCAGCTGCTAAAACTGGAGAATATCTGGGTCTATAACACAGCCGGAGAGTGCAGTAGGGGGACCGCGGAACGCCGGCGCCTATCGGCGCTCAAACTAGAAATGAAAAGTACGGAGGAAATCTTCCGCAACGATCCCGAGCTAAAGAGTCGCTATCTGTTTGAGGAGAAGCGGGTGGCCCATCTATTACAGGCCTCACTCTCAGTAAAAGGAAAAAGCCTGCTCGATGACATTCAGGGAAACAGCTACCACAAGCTAACTGATCGCAGCACCTCCATCCATTTCATTCTCTTGCATCCTGCTACGCCGCTCTGACGACCGTGCTGACAATTTTATGAGCGATGAGCACAAGCGAGTCATTGGCATCGACAACGACCAGGGACTTGGACCTCCGGTTGGGATTAAGCATGGCCACTACTACCTTAATCTCCGAAGCATCCTCCTCTTGCTCCCCTCCTGGAATGAAAAGCCTCTCGAGAGCGGAGTGCTCCGAACGCTCAAAAGGATGAAGCCAGCCCATCTTATCCTCGAGTGGTTACGTGAGCTTCGTGACCAGAACAAAAAGTACGAGACACTCCGGGCTTCCGGCTGGCTCACAGAGCAAGATTGTGAGGATCTTGCTCTGCCCATCACCCTGCCCCTCTCGTCCATCACCGAAACCTATCGCCTGCTAGTCAAGCTCAAGCAGATTGCTCGTCAAGAACCTGCGACCCGCTGGGAGATATTCGAGACGCTCTACCCTCCCATTGCCACCCTCTACGAGAAGTTGCTTGAACAGACCGAGAGCGATCCGCTTGAGACGCAAAATCTTCTTTTCCCCCAAGGTTCACTCTGCTGGCTAGAAGAGCTTATCGATGACAATGACCCCCTCTTCGAGCAGATCATCGCTCTCGCTCCTACAGACGATGATCCCCCCCAAACACCGCTAGGTCTTGCTCAACAATGGCTCGCCACCTGCCCCCTTGATCACTTTCCACGAAAGACACAAAAGGACCTTCTTACCAAGGCGCTTGCTACCTTCCCCGAGTGGCAAAATCTAACTCTACTCAAAACCACCCTTAAGAGCCCCGACCTAGCTGAGGTAGCGGAAATGGGCGGACAACTCCAGTTAATTACCCTTATTCAACCCGCTCGGATAACCAAAAATGGGATACTGGGAATGCTCGCGTCCTGCGATGTTGTCCTCGTTGACACCGATCTAGACAGCGAAGCAATTAAGACAATCAATGCGCACGCCGAAACCATTGGACGAGAATTCGACCTCCAAAACTCTGACAAAGAACTCTCCTCTCAAGATGAGGTATCTAACGCTCTTCCCCCTAAGGGGAAAGAAGAAGAAGAAGAAGAAGACATCCACCCCCTTCTCCTTGCAGCTAACCAGGGAAGTGCTGATGCAAAAGAGGCGCTTGTTGGAACATCGGCACCACCTGCCCGAGACCTTAAGCTAGAGTCGAGCGACGACCTCAACCAACTCCACCTTGCCGTAAGAGCCACAGTCGGCGAGGCTTTTGCAGAGGATACGAACCTAATACAGCAATTAGCCAACAACCTTCCGGGAACTCTTAACGAGCTAGACTTATCTCATACAGATATCACCGATGCCAACTTGACCCTGCTGATCGAAGCGATGCCGAACGATCCGATCTACTTCAGTCTAAAAGGGTGCACAGAGATAACCAGCAAGTCACTAGATCTTCTGATCACCACCTATCGCCTCTCTGCAGAGAAAGAAAATGCTCACGGCCAGTTCTGTTTAGGAAACACCTATGCCTTTGCCCAGGGAATAGAGCAGGATCTCCCGAAATGCGTTCGTCTCTATAGGCTGGCCGCCGATCAGGAGCTAGCTATTGCCCAGTATAACCTGGCGAACTGCTACGAATATGGCCATGGTGTGCAAAAGAATCATGAGGAAACCGTCCGCTTGCACAAACTCGCCGCTGAGCAGGGAAATGCCGACGCACAATACGAACTCGGCCGCCGCCACTGGGATGGCAGTGACGTGGAAAAGAACCAGGAGAAAGCCGTCCAGTTCTACAGACTGGCAGCTGCCCAAGGACTGGCAGCCGCCCAATCCGCCCTGGGCTCCTGCTACGAAAAGGGCGATGGAGTTAAGCAAGATTCCATCAAAGCCGCCCGACTCTATAAGTTCGCTGCTGACCAGGGGTCGGCTGTTGCCCAATATAACCTGGCCATTCTCTACGAGGATGGGGAAGGCGTAAAAAAGAGTTTCGAGAAAGCTGTTGAACTCTACAAGCTCGCCGCTGACCAGGGGCTAGCTGTCGCCCAACATAACCTGGCCATCTGCTACGAGTCTGGCCAGGGCGTGAACAAGGATCTTATGAAGGCCATTCGCTTCTACAAGCTCGCTGCCTACCAGGGGTTTGACGAAGCCCAGAAGACTCTGTCCGAGTTGAAGCCAGATCGAACGCTTATCCTTAAATCAAGCGCCGATCTCGAACAACTCAACTCTGTCTTCCACGTCAAGGTGACCAAAGCCTTTGCAAAAGATAAGAAACTCCTTCAGCAGCTGGCCAATAAGCTCTCTAGTTGCGACCTTGAGCTATTGAATCTAACGCAATCGGAGATCACGGATGAAGGCTTAAGCATATTGGTGGAGGGAATACGTAACGATCCGATCTACTTCAAACTAAATGCAGTGCAAGGCCTAACCAAAAAAGTGCTAAGCCGCCTAGTGCACGCCTATGAAACATTCGCCAAAAATGACAATCCGCGTGGACAGGTCTGCCTTGGACTTCTCCACTTCTATGGTATAGGCGTACCGGAAAATGAAAAGAAAGCGGTCAATTTTTATCAGCGCGCCGCCGACCAAGGGGATGCCTGGGGTCAAACGCAGCTGGGCACTTGGTATCGAGATGGCACAGCTGTGGTGCAAGATTTGGGGTTAGCCAAAATGTTTTTCAAGCTCGCAGCTAAACAGGGCTCTGCTGATGCACAAGACTTCCTCGCCACTGCCTACCATGACATAGAGGCGAAATGGGACAAAAGCGTACGCCTTCACAAGCTCGCAGCTGACCAAGGGTTGTCCAAAGGCCAGTATCACCTAGGCACTCGCTACTATTTTGGCAAAGGTGTAGATACGGATCCTGTCGAAGCCCTCCGGCTCTATAGACTCGCAGCTGACCAAGAAGACGCATTCGCCCAATGTGAATTAGGCATATGGTACCACAATGGCGACGTCGTAAAAAAGAATTATAGAAAATCCGTCAGCTTCTATCAGCTCGCAGCTGAACAGGGGGATGCGCGGGCACAATACTGCCTAGGGCGTTGCTATGAGGATGGACATGGAGTTGTTAAGAATCGTAAGAAGGCGATACACTTCTTTTCCCTCGCAGCAAAGCAGGGAAACTCAGACGCCTGCGATCGCCTTGCTTGTTTGTGGAATGAAAATCGCAACAATCTTTTATTTTTCCTCAAATACGGAGAACTCTCGGACGTAGTGTAAACCACACTCAACTCCCTATTGCTAACCGGCTAGGTAGGCCTCTTCCTCGGGAGTCGAGGCCCGAGCGAGAATAGCGTTGCGGTGAGGGAAGCGGCCAAAGCGGACGATTTGGGAGCGGTGGCCTTGGGCGTATCTCAAATGGCCCGCCAAAGAGGGTTCTTCGGCTGCAAGTTTAGCAAAGAGTGCGACCGATTGGTCTTGGAAGGCAAGGCTCTCGGCGTGCTGGAAGGGCATGTAGATAAAAGCGCGCTCGTTTGGTGTGAGGCGGAGATCAATCCCCTTGATCACCATATCCGCGGCGATGGCCCGCGCGCGCGCATCGTTCGCAAACGCTCGGGGCGTGCCCCGGTAGATGTTGCGGGAGAACTGGTCGAGAAGAATGACGAGTGCCAGCTGCCCCCGCCCAGCGCTGTTCCAAGAGCGGAGCTCTCCTTTGCTAGCCGCTTCCACTAGGTGACCGAAGCGCTGTTCAATTTCGGCATCGATAGCGGGGCCCCCGTTCCACTGCTTTTGAGGCTCGATTTCGACAAACCAGTAGTCGAGCACTGGATCCCACGGGGCTCCGCTTAGCGTCACAAAGAGGGAGAGGAGGAGGGTGAGAAGCTTCTTCATGAGACAGCCTTTTTCCATTGGTTGAGAAGTTCGAGAGTGACGCCGTTGCCGCCGCAGACGATCACAGCGATTGAGCGGAACTCCTGCAACGATGCTCGCTTCAAGTATAGGGGAGCAAGGGCTGCGCCGCAGGCGGGTTCGACGAGGAGGCGGTGGTCATCGGCGAAAGCGAGGCAGGCGTCAACCGCTTCGCGGTCAGAGACTAACTCAGAGATCACGCGGTGACGCTTGGTCCAGGCGAGCGCTTCTGCTGTGACATGCCGGGCGGCGAGCGATTTGGCGAGAGTGTTGATTTTCTCCAGCTCAATGATCCTATCTGCGGCGATCGTCTCAGCGAGGGTGGGAGCCCCTTCAGTCTCGGAGGCGATGACGGGAACGTTGGCCATGTTGTGCCGGTGAAGCGCCTGTAGAACTCCGCACATCAGACCGCCACCACCTACCGAGAGGAGGATGGCGTCGGGACGACAGCCGGCGGCGACGATCTCGTCGATGACGGTGCTGTTTCCCTCCCAGATGAGCGGATGGTCGTAGGGTGATGTGTAGACGCATCCCCCTTTGTCGGCCATCTGACGGGTGAGCGAGTCGGCATCGGCAAAGGTCTCACCATAGACGGTCACCTCGGCTCCCTCAGCTTTCAGCCGCCCAATCACGATGTCGGGCGTCCCCTCGGGGACGACGATCATCGACGGGACACCGCAGAGGCGAGCCGATCTGGCGACGGCGAGCCCTGCATTGCCGCCAGAGGAACAGACGAAGCAGTGAGCGCCGCCTGCCACCTGCTGCTCGACAAAGTGGCCAAGGCCTCTGTTCTTGAATGAGCCGCTCGGCTGCAGTGAATCGAGCTTGAGCCACACTTGATCGAGCTCCGCTCTATCGGCCAAAACAGGCGACTCAATCAACGGCGTCTCAATGTGCAACAAAACTAGACCATTTGAATTTCGGTGGCGAAGACGTGCACCGCTTCGGCATGCATCTGAACGTCGAGCGGATCGCGGGAAACGATGTGGTTCTCAACGTGACCCGGCCTGCCGAGGAAATGTCCCTGCTCGGTGCGGATCACTTGCTGGTCAGCGGGAATCAGCTGATTGTGCCGCAGATAGGCAACAAAGCCCCCCTGCATGGAGCCGGTGAACGGATCTTCGAGCACACCCACCTGTGGCGCAAAGCAGCGGGCGTGGGCGTGGCTTGCTGCATCAAAGGCATTGGGAGTGACCACTGCATAGAGAACGGTTCCGTCCTGCTTTGCAAACTCCCTCGCCCGATCGAAATCAATCGTGAGCCGGCCCAGCGCATCAAGCGATTTGGCAGTAAGGTAGAGGAAGTTGTTGGTCTTCTCACGCATTGCTGGCACAGCGGTATCAATGAGTTCAGGATTGATTCCCAACGCTCGGGCTAGCTCATCAGCCGACTGATCCGCTTCAACCAGATCGATCTTGGGCGCATGAAACTTGAAGATATTCCCCTCTGGCTGGGTGAGGTCAATCTCCATGTCGAGCAGCCCCGCATTGGTCTCTACCCTGAACTTGTATTGCTCAGCATTTTCGACCCCGTACTCCTTCTCCCGCTCAATCGCATAGAGGGCGCCAACCGTGGCGTGACCGCAAAACTTCACCTCGATTCCGTCGCGGGTGAAATAGCGGAGACGAAAGTCCCCCTTCTCACTCGGCAAGACGAAGCTAGTCTCAGAGAGATTCATCTCCTTGGCGATGCTCACCATCTCCTCATCGGAGAGTTCCTCAGCATCAAACACCGTCACTGTGGGATTGCCGCCAAACATTTTGGACGTGAAGGAATCGATGTGATGGACACGAAAAGCTCTCATATCCTCAGGGTATCAGGGCCGCCTCAAAATCTCAATCTCAAGCTGCCATATCCACCGTGAAAGCCCAAATCGTCTTGGACAAAGCTCCCGTCCGGCTGGAATCGGCGAAGTGCCGCCCAGTAGTACAACATCTCATAGCCCACCTCGGCCATGAGACAATACCCCTGCGACGGGACCACCCAGCGGAGCCCGACACGCGCCTCTAGCTCTGGGAAACAGGTCATCTCTGACGGGATCCGCCGCCCACTCTGCCGGGTCACCTGCTCACCCACCCCCAACAATCCACCCGCCTCCGCACACAAATAGACGCACTTAGCTAGCGGATGCATTCCCCCAGCTCCAATCATCCCTCCGCCCCCTTTCAGCACACTCTCTTGCTCCGAAGCACCACTCTTGCGAGTCTCGCGAATGTCCAAATAACGAGCAGTCAAAAAGGCATAGAACTTGTCACACCCCTCCGGGCAGAGGGCTATCCCCATCCTTGCATCGGCCGTCTCATACCTAAACTTTCTCCTCGCGACCACCTCCCCAAACTGGGCCGAGTAGGTCGCATCGAAGAGGGTATATTCTCCTGCCAGCACGCTCGAGCCATCGCCCATCACATAGGCCAGTCCCGCCCGGTAGCCCACCTCATTTTCCGTCCCCAACAGCTGCACCTGCTCGCCGCTCACCCCCACCACAAAACTGCCGGCGCACGGATTCCAATAGAGCGCACTCCCCCACGCCTCGCAGAAATCTGCTTGCCTCCCCTTTGCAAAAAGGGACGCTGAACAGAGAAAAACAAACAGAATCATTCGATAAAACATGGGTTTAAGCCTAGCCCATCCCTTCATAAACCTCCAGCCACAATCCTAACGTCCTGTTTGGTGCCTGGCACCAAACAGGACGTTAGGGTACACTAATAGCGTATGGAGCAACGGGAGGAGAGGGGCTTGGCCCGACAGGTGAGGACGAAGCCGGCATCGGCCTCCTCTTTTGATAAGGCTCCGTGCTTGTCCATCACAATCTGACCACGCTTAAGCTTGGCTTGGCAAGTAGCACAAATCCCCTCCTGACAAGAGAACGGAGCAGGGAGGCCAGCAAGAAGCGCCGCATCCAGAATGGTCTGCCCCTCACTGTAAGGGACAGTTCGCACCTGGTCGTCCAGCTCAACCGTGATAAAGGTGGGCACTCCGCCGCTCCCCTCACCCACAACAAGCGGCTCCGGGCTTACAAGGGGCTCCTCTTGAGGGCCAAAAGCAGAAAGGAATCGCTCCTCGTGAATCTGTCTCTCTGGGGAAAGGGCCTCACGAACGAGAGCGCTTAAGCCCGCAGGGCCGCACAGGTAGACTTCACCCTCGCCAAGAAATGCTCTCAAATCCGAAACAGTTGGCCGCCCCTTCTCCGACGTAATCCAGTAAGTCACCTCAAATGGCGCGAGCGCCTTCTCAAAGATCACCTCTCCCCGCTCACTGTTGACGTAGAAGAGAGAAATTTGGCTCTTGGGCGACTCCCGTTGGATGGTGCGCATGAGGGAGAGACAGGGCGTGATTCCACTTCCGCCGGCGACGAAAAAATAGTGATGGGGAGCAGCGTCCGGCATGGTGAATAGGCCCGCTGGTGGGAGGACAGCGAGCCGATCCCCCACGCGTACCACATCGTGAAGGTGCTCCGACACTCTCCCCCCTCAATCTTCTTGGCCGTGATTTGCAGAAGCTCATCTTCGACAGGACAGCTGGAGAGCGAATAGCACCGTTTCAGAAGCCTCCCCTGCCGCAACAGACGAACAGTGAGAAACTGTCCCGCCCAATAGGAGTAGCGGTGGCGAATCGACGGGGGGAGCTCAAAACGGATCGACTTGGCCAGCGGCGTCTCCTCAATCACCTCCGCAACCTTGAGAAGGTGATAGCGCCGCTCCGGCTCCCGAAAGGTGCTTGGATCGATGTGGATCGGGTTGGGACTGAGGGCGATCTCTCTTCGAAACCGATTGAATAGAGGCTTCATGAGGGGCGCAGCTAACCGTCTGATAAACTGCGCGGCAGGATTGTGCACTTCGATGGCCAGTTTGCCTACCACCCGCTGAATGTAGAGATTCCGCTCAATATCGGCTCGTCGCTCTTTTTCAAAGGAGCCCAAGTCCCCGCCCCCGTCCCGCAAATGGCGGACGATCAACGGATGGGCGAGGGCGGCATCTTCGATCGCCAGCTTATTCCCCAAGGCTCCGACTGGTGAGGCTATGTGAGCCGCGTCACCAATCAGCAAGAGACCATCGCGAGACCACTTCTGAGCCACGCCCATCTTCACGTCGAGAAGGGCACACTGATCCCAGCTCGTCAGATGTTTGGCGAAGGCCGGATGGATATCGCCTAGCTCCTTTTTAAAGTACTCGAGCCCCTTTGCCTTGAACGGCGCCCACCCACCCTTGGGGAGCAGCCATCCCAGCTGCAGCTTTCCCTCTTCCTTAGGGATGGAAACCAAGAGCCCCTGCGGCGTCACCTGAAAGCCCACATCGAAGGCGACATCGGCTGGCTGCGGCGCCTCAAACCAGACCACATCAAAACCTTGCGGCCGCTCGTTAACCTCGATCCCGGCCGCCGCACGTAACTTCGAAAAACGGCCGTCGGCAGCCACCACCAGCTCAGCTCGCATCGGCCCAAGAGAGGACTCGATCCCCACCACTCGCTCTCCTTCAAACAGAAGTCCATCCACCTCGGTTCCGCCGAGGTAGGTGAAGTTGGGATATTGCCCGGCAATCTCGATCAGCCTCCGGAGAAGGGGCGCCTGCCGGAGAACGAGAACATAGTTGTAGGGAGGAGGGAGGTCATCAAAGCGAATCTCAAACAGCTTCTTCTCCCCCTGACGAAAAGAAAAGCTGTCGAACTTCTCATGTTCGATCTCGAGAATCTCATCCAAGATTCCCATCTCATCCCATAGGCGGACCACCGACGGCTGGTAGGCCGGTCCCCGAAATTCGCGGTCGAGCACCGTCTGCCGCTCAACGAGCGTCACCCTCACCCCGCTTCGTGCGAGAAGAATCGCCAATACACACCCCGCCGGCCCTGCACCGACAATCACCACCTCTTGAGAATCCATCACGCCTGCCTCCCGTTCTTCATTACCCCGACAACAGTTACCAATGCAACCACACTGACGCCAAAGAGGAACCACATCCCCGCATGATAGGCCTCTGCGAATGCCTCAGGAGTGGGCTCGAGCCCCAGCTCCGCCGAGTAGACCGAACGGACAATGGTCCCCGCCACCGCTAGCCCAATCGCCCCACCAATCCCCCCCATCATGACGAAGCCGCCCGACGCCGCCCCCGCCAGCTCCTTAGGGAGAGAGGTGATCGTCGCCATCGCAGCAGCCCCCTGCATCGCAGCCCATCCAATCCCATACACAACGAGTGGAAGAAGCATTGCCCACATGTGGGTACCGGCCGTCAGCGTGGTCATCCAAAGCGACCCACCAGCAAACATTAGCAACCCAAGCACAATTTGAGCTTTGGGCCCGTGCCGCTCCGTCCTCAGACCCGCCAGCGGTCCCAACACCACAATTGGAAGTGCCAGTGCGAGCATGCTTAGTCCGATGTGAATCGGCTCCGCACCCAAAACCAAGTAGAGAAAAAGCGGCGTCAAAAACAGGGTTGTGAGCATGAAGCAGACGAAACAGAGATTGGTGATCGCCCCCGCAATGAACATCCGGCTCATAAAGAGCTTCAGTTGAAGCAGCGGGAAGCGGGTGTGGGTCTCCACCCACAAGAAGGCCACCCCCCCAAGCCCCCCGCCGACAAACAACACCATCGTTTCCCAGCTTGTCCAGCCCCAAACCTTCCCCTGAATAATCGCTGTCACCAGTGCCCCAATTGAGACCGTCAGGAGGAGGAGTCCGATCCAATCAATCTGCTTCGACCGCCCCTCATCACGTGACTCATTCACCGTGGAGTAGACCAAACCACCGATCACAACGGCCAGTGGGATCATCGCCCAGTAGACCCACCGCCACGACCCCGCCTCCAAAATACCCCCCGCCAACAGGGCACCCAGAGCAATCCCTAACCCAAGCGCCACGCTCCAAAAAGCGAGCGCACGGCCCGAATGTTTGTCATCATAGAGGTGGATGAGGAGCGACTGTGATGAGACGAGAAGCGCCGCATTCGCTATTCCGATCCCCCCCATCGCCAAAACCAACCAACCGCTGCTTGGAGCAAACCCCGCCAGCAACGCACTTGCGCTCAGCAACGCCAGTCCACTCAAAAAGATCCGCCTGCGCCCCAGCATGTCTGCAAGCGTCCCAATCGTCGCCACCAGACTCCCCCGACTAATCGCCGCCACATTAATCACCCACTGAATCTGAAGAAAAGTCGCTCCAAGTTCACTCCGAATCGTCGGAAGGGCGGTTGTTACAGCCGAGAGCATCAACGCCACAAGCGCCGAGCCGAAACAAATTCCGATCGTCGCAAGAATCCGCTTCATTGCTCGTAATATCTCTGATGATACTCTTCTGCTCGCCAGAAGGGACCGGCCGGAACGATCTGGGTCACCGCTCCTGCCGGCAGTAAACGTCGCGCTGCCTCTTCCTGCTCCCGCGTGTGAAAAAAGATAGCCGAGCGGTACTGCGCCTTGTGCTCGAGCATCGCATTATGCATCGAAAAGAATAGCTTCAACAACTCCTCATAGCTCACCACCTTTGGATCGAACGTCACCTGCACCGCTTCAGCGTGCCCAGTCTCCCCCGCACACACCTCCCTATAGCTCGGGTTTTCCGCCTGTCCTCCGGTGTAGCCCACCTCTGTTTTGAGCACCCCTTCAACCCGCCGAAACTCCATCTCCGGCCCCCAAAAACAACCCGCTGCAAACGTCGCTTCTTCCATAACATTTCCTTATACATCATTCCATGACTCAGATTGCCACCTTATTCTCCCCCTATGACGCCTGTTTTCGGCAATCTACTTCGCCTCGCTCCTCGCCCCTGAATCATCAGGGGACTCATCGCGACGCTCGTATCTTGCTCAAAACCAGGCGCCCTAGTGGAAAACTAAGGTGGCAATCTGAGTCCTACTTGAGATCAAATTCGGCAGATGCTATCCTTTCCCTTCCGCTGGCATAGCTCAATTGGTAGAGCACCCGACTTGTAATCGGACGGTTGTGGGTTCAATTCCTACTGCCAGCATCTTCTCCTTCTTGGGGGTGTCGCATAGTGGCAATTGCAAGGGACTGTAAATCCCTCGACTTCGGTCTCCGTTGGTTCGAGTCCAACCGCCCCCATCTGGAGATCTTAGCGTCAGCTAAGATCTCCAGTCCCAGTTTGCTCCCCAGACCCAAGATGACCACAACAACTACGGGTCTGGCTCAAAAAAGTGAGTGCCGGCCGTCAGGACGGTGGTCACTTTGGGGTGCCTGACCCCACGTGTTGGGTTTAACGAGCCGTGATTTAAGCAGCAAACTGGGTATCTGGGAGATGCAAATGGCCAAGTGGAAAAAATCCAGTGAAGAACTAGTTGGCCTGTTCGAAGAGGCAACACATGCGTTGCCTCGAGTTGAGCATCGAAAGATGTTTGGCTACCCGTGCTGCTTTCTAAAGGGCAACATGTTCACCGGCCTCCACGAGGAGAATTGGATCGTCCGCCTCTCTGAAGAAGATCGCGAAGCGCTAGAATCTGAGGGCGGAAAGCTGTTCGATCCCATGGGCGGGCGCCCCATGCGCGAATACCGCACCCTCCCCCCAGCAATCCAAAAAGACCAGCGGCTGCTGAAGAAGTGGCTTAAACGGTCCCACGCCTACACCACCACTCTCCCTCCTAAGAAAATGAAGCGCTGAGCTTTAGCATGTTACGATCGTCGTATCGATTTTTCTCTGTTTTTTCGACATATTGCGTGGACATGTCGATTTGATCGACATATCATTAGGTCATGAGCCATTGGACCCCTGACCAGCCGTATAACGACCTGCCACCACTGCCGCCAGAAGTAGACCTGGAGAGCCGCGCGATCCTCAAGGGTTGCATCACGGCGCGGGCCGCCCTCTCACAAGTGTTGCAGGCAGGAGACCTGCTCCCCAACCCTGCGATCCTGATCAACACCATTCCCCTCCTAGAGGCGCAGGCGAGCTCTGAGATTGAAAACATCGTGACCACTGCCGACCGCCTGTTCCGGTACGCAGGGCAGCTCAACCAAGCCGACCCCGCCACCAAGGAGGCGCTCCGCTATAGGGCCGCCCTCTACCACGGATTCGAAGCTTTGAAATCTCGTCCACTGTGCACTTCAATCGCCGTTGACGTATGTCGCGAAATCAAAGGCGTCGCTCTCGACGTGCGTAAAACACCCGGTACAAAGCTCGTCAACGATGGGACCGGCGCGGTGATCTATACCCCCCCGGAAGGGGAGCAGCTCATCCGAAATCTTCTTAAGAATATCGAGACATTCATCCACGCAGACAGTGGGATTGATCCCTTGATTAAAATGGCTGTTATGCACTACCAGTTTGAAGCGATCCACCCGTTCATAGATGGTAACGGACGGACGGGTCGCGTTCTTAATTTGCTCTACCTGATCGATGCAGGAGTGCTCAACCTTCCTATTCTCTATCTCAGCGGGTATATCATTCGCAACAAACGCGAATACTATCAGCGACTTTTGGCGGTCACTAGTCAAGGCGATTGGGAGGGGTGGATCCTCTACATGCTGCGCGCTATTGAGGAGACCGCACAGTGGACCATCCGGCAGGTGCGGGCCATCCGCAGCTTGATTGACGAGACCGCCAATCAGGTAAAGGCAGAGGCGCCGCAGCTGTACAGCACAGAACTCATCGAGACTATCTTCGTTCAACCCTACTGCCGCATTGGCAACCTTGTCGAAGCGGGAATCGCCAAACGGGAAACTGCTTCCAGGCGACTCCGGCAACTTGCCGAACTCGGCATTCTACAAGAGACACGCGCAGGGCGGGAGAAGCTTTTCATCAACGTCAAGCTTCTCAACTTATTCACGGACGGCGATCTAACACCCTAGGCGATTTCGACCAGCGTCACTTCGAAGACGAGGGTCTTGCCAGCGAGGGGGTGGTTGGCGTCAAGTTTGATGGACTCGTCTGAGATGCCAATGATCTTCGCAATGCCACCTTCGCCCTCGGGGCTGCGGAGTTCGAGAGTGAGTCCAATCTCTGGTGTGACATCAGCCGGAAACTGAGCGCGGGGCACATCGAGGATGAGCTCATCCATCGGCTCGCCATAAGCGTCTTCTGGCTTCATGGTGATCGTCTTGTCGTCGCCTACATTCATCCCCTCGATGCCGTTTTCAAAGCCAGGAATAACTTGGCCAGTCCCCAACTCAAACTCGAGAGGATCGCGATCCTTAGAGGTATCAAACAACTCCCCTTCTTGGGTCTTGCCTGTGTAATGCACCTTCACCGTATCACCCTTCTTCGCTGCGCTCATCCGGTCCTCCTATGTTATGGATATTTGGACAGCTTACAGCTTATCGCCATTCCACTCAAGGTCGTGAAGGAAGGCCGCCGGGATGGGAATAGAGTGCTTCTTAGCCAATTGAGCATATTGTCGCATGATAAAGGGCTGCAGGAGAAAAGGTTTGAGGTCACGCTTAGAAAAAATGACATCTTTGCTTTCAAATAGATGTTTGACGAATCCGCGAAATCCTTCCTTTGAAGAGGAGGGTCTCCACCCATACATCAGCATCGCAACTAGCAACTGTCGCTTTGTCCCCACTTTGGGCAATAGCATTCTCTCTGGCGGTGCCAAAAACGCATCGGCAAGACCACTGCCAATGTCGAAAAGATGCAGCCCCGCCGTCAGCCTTGGGTTGCACTCAATCGCATACAGTGTCCCATTGGGAGTTCCATCGGCCACTTCGATGAAGTCGAACGCCGCCTGCCCGGACAAATTTTCAGCCGCCACAAACCGCTGAACCCAATCCAAGATGCCCGGATGATCGATCGACTCGTACATTACACATGAAGAGTCATCGATCCCTATTTGCACAGGATAGGTGGTGTGTGCCGCCACCCTTCCCTCATGACAGACGGTATAGGTGCAATACTTCTTTCCCTCTAAAAATTCCTGCGCCACCCACGGGTTGTGCGGCTCCACAACCACCATGGGCGGTCTCTTCCCCTCGGGAATCTTGTGAATCTCCAGTGACGAGCGGGAATAGGACGCCTTCAAAATATGATGCCCTTTGAAATCGTAGGAAAGAAGCTGATCTTGCGTCGCAATCAGCTCCGTTCGAACGGCTGGAAAGCCCAATTCTTTAAGTCGCTCAATAAACAGCCACTTGCTATGGAGCCGCCGCACCGATTCAAACTTTCCGCAAATCACCTGGCAACTCGCCGAAATCTTCTCCCGATGCTGCGAAACATAAATTGTCTCCTCGAACGTTGGGATAAAGACGTCGATCTTCTTCTCCCCGATCGTCCGGTTGATCGCAGCAATAAACCCCTCCGTGTCGTGCCGCGGGCTTGGCACCGCCACGTGCTCCGCCACCGCCTTTGAATAGCGGCAGACCGTATGCGGGCTCGTATCGGCCCCAATGACTGTATGACCGGCCGCGTGGAAGTGTCGCGCCATGTCAAGCGTCGTTGCAGACCGGGTCCCAGTGAGGAGAATTCGCTTCGATTCCATAAACACTTGTTCCTACCACCTTGCTAGTAACAGGAGCAACCTTTTATCATCTTTTGCCTATGTCTGAGAACAAAAAACCGACAGGTCTCGCCCGCCGCCTTGAGAGCGCCTGCCGTAAAGCGCTCTTTGATTTTGAAATGATCGACGGCAGCCCCATTGCCGTCGCCCTCAGTGGCGGTAAAGATAGCCTTACCCTCCTCCACCTCCTCCATCAGATCCGCGGCTGTGGCTTCCTCCCCTTCAATCTCATCGCCATCCACGTTGGCGGCGAGTTCTCCTGCGGCGCCGGCGTCAACACCACCACCCTCAAAGAGATCTGCGACACCATCGCAGTCCCCTTCCTCGAGCGTGAATCGACCCAAAAACTCGACTCACTTGAGTGCTACTCCTGTTCTCGCGAGCGACGCAAGCTCATCTTTGATGCCGCCAAAGAACACGGCGCCACCACCATCGCCTTTGGCCACCACCGGGACGACAGCGCCGAGACCCTCCTCCTCAACCTCCTCCACAAAGGCGAATTCGCAGCCAACCTCCCCTCCATCCACATGCACGCCTATGGCGTCCGGATCATCCGCCCCCTCATCTACCTTGCAGAAGAGGACATCCGCCGCTTCGCCATCCAGCAGGGCTTCTCCCGCATCACCTGCCAATGCCCCGTCGGCGCTAGATCCCGCCGCCGCAAAGTCAAAGAGCTCCTCCACCAAGTGGAAGAGCTCTTTCCAAACGCCCGCGCCAACATCGCTCGCGGCGGCCTCCTCTACGGCTCCCAAAAAGCCGCTACTCGTTAGACCGGCGAGTAGAGCTGCATCATGTTGCCATCTTTATCTGAGAACATCTGAAGCTGGCAGATGGTAGGAATCTCTTGCGTCTCACCGACCAGGGTTGCTCCCTTTGATTCAAGGTCCTTTTTCGCAGCCTCAATGTCATCTACCGTAAGAGTGACAACGGCGTTACTGCCCGGCTTGAAGTTCTCGTCCTGCATCTCTGCTAAGCCGAGGCGCGCACCCCCATCCTTGCCCTTCAACTCAGCCCAACCAAACAGGTCGTGCTTCTCCAGCAGCTCTAGGCCCACGACATTGGTGTAGAATTCGACCGCCTGATCTAGATTCGCGACAACAACCCAAGACAATTCCATCTTTGACACGTGATACCTCCTATAGTGAGCCGGGAGGTTAGCGGAACCTAGCAATCCACGCAACGGTGGTGTAGGGAACCTCCACCTCTTCGAGGTCGTCGAGCGCCTCAGCGAGACGGTCGATCATTCCACTCGGCAGCCCTGGCCAAGAGCGGTAGGCATCGAGATAGGTCTCCCGATCGACGATCTGACAAAACTCCTCCTCGATCCGCTCAGCACCCGCCAAACAGGGCTCAGACGGAGGGCCATAATCGGGAATCTCGGATCGAATAATTGCGGCTAGCTCAGCCTGCAGCGGATCGCTTATGTCACGGATGTTGTAGAGACAGCAGATACCGTCGGCCACCCGCTTGGCCTCAGCCAAAGCGAGATCACGATTGACCTCATGCCAACAGGCGCCGTAGAACGCCGCCCTTACACTCCGATCTTCCAACGGAAGTGCTTCTGCTCTCGCATCGTGCCACTCAACCGGCATCCCACATGTTGCGTTGACCCCCCGCTCCCGCATCGCAGCACACGGCTCAACCGCCTCCACTCTCAAACCGCAACGGCCAAGCATCGCCGTCAACTTGCCGGTCCCAGCCCCCACATCAGCGACCAGATCGCGACTCATAAGACCGAGCAGCTCCATCGCCCGCCTAATGGCGGCCTCAGAATAGTCAGCTCGACTGTCGTAGTGAGGGGCAGCAACGGTGTAGTCTAGAGTAGCAATAGCCATGTTAGACTAGAGCATAAAGGGAACGGGCTTATTCGACAAACTTAAGTCGCTTCTTCGCCACCGGCGATTGAGACCCCTCAACGATCTGAGTTGGTGTGCAGCCTTCGTCATCCCGATCATCCCCGAAGTCTCGCTTGCGCACTTGCGCTGTACGCTCCAGGTTAGGGCTCCTGTTCTCCGTCGAAACGATTTTCACCACCCGCTTCGTTGTGATCTGCTTAAGGCGACCGAGCACCTTCTGAACCAGCACGTCTCGCTGACTCCCCTTTGACGGGCTAACGCTCAGCGCTTCGCATAACTCCTGCCGAGTCGGCGCTAGAAGATCCTTTGCCAAAAGGGCGAGCTTCCAAAGAATGCTCTTCTCGCTTAGGACTATTCCCTTCAACTGGCCGATCGCCTCGATACTCTTCACCAAGGCCTTTATCCGATCGGGATGGATCACACTGAGATAGCCGTTATTCATTCGTGTGGTGATCGCCCGATCGCCATATTCGGTGTGGATCCATTCGACATCTTCTAATACGTGCGAGTTAAATAGCGCATGTTGCGCATCTCTGTCTTGAAGTCCCTCGATATCCACACCAGACTGATTGAGGAGCGATACAATTGTATTCTGGATTGTCCGTCCGATAGCCCAGATGTCTGCCTCCTTGTCCTGCAAGCCCTCCCGCTTAAGCTGAGCATCCAAATTCTTCCAGATAAATGGAGCACCATAACCAGGGGTGAGGGCTGTGAGGTGCTCTTTCTTCGTGAGCATACGCGCAAGACCAAAGTCGGTAATTGTTGCCCTTCCTTGATCCTTGACCAAGAAGTTGTCCGGCTTAACATCTCGATGAACCCAGTCCTTGCGGTGAAACGAGGCCAAGCCATCCGCGTAGTCCTGCAGCCAAGAGGCCAACCGTGTTCCCGGCTTGCGGTATTGTTTCCAATCAACATGGGCTAGATCGCGGTCCATCCTCTCGCCCACAATCACCTGCCTTGTGCCCATGGAGTAGACCTTTTCGGCATGGTCGATGTGCAGGCTCTTTTTCGAATCAGGGCTCAGCACATTTAGACAATTGATCTGCTCTCTAAACGACTTGGCTACCTTCACCACCTTCTCTACCTTCTCCGACTCACCAAAGGTATAGCGGTGGGCAGCGTAGACCCGAGAGGAGGCTCCGCTTCCGATCTTCTGATAGGCGAGAGTTACACCGTCGGCCGTCGCAAAAGAGAAGCCCTGACCATTTTTGGTTTTCAAACCCTTGGCATCCTGTGAACTAAGGCCTTTTGCGAGACTGACCACCGACCTGGGAGACATGCAAATTGCATCGCCCCATGAACCCTGAATTGGACTATTGGTGTTAATTTCTGACATGATTACCTAATGGTCTGGGTGCTTATCAGGCAAACTTAAGCCGCTTCTTCACGCCCTGCTGCGACCCCGTAACGATCTGCGTCGGGTCCTGGGTACCGATCTCCTCATACCCGACGTCTCTCTTACGCACCACTTGCCCCATACGTTCGGAATTTGGACTCCTGTTTTCCTGTAGAAGGATGTTCTCCAGCTGCTCCGGTCTGATCTGGTCAAGACGACCAAGCACCTTCTGAACCAGCACATCGCTCTGACCCCCACTAACAGGACTAACGCCAAGCCCGTTACATAACTCCTGCCGCGTCGGCGCTAGAAGCGCCTTTGCAAGACGGGCCAGCTTGCACAGAATTTCTTTCTCGCTGGCATCAAGTTTCTTCAGCTGCTTGATTGCTGCGACACTTGTTTTCAACGCCTCGTGCCGGTCGGGATGGATCACACTGACATACGCGGTGGTCATTGGCGTGGTGGCTACCCGATCGCCGTATTTCTCGTGGAGCTCATGAATCTTCTCTATGCTCTTCTCATTATCGAACGCCAATTTGCGAGAGCAAGACTGAAGTCCGTCAGTACTCACACCATTCTGGTTGAGGAGGCGATTGACCACATTCTGGATCATTCGCCCCACAGACCAGATGTCTGCCTCTTTGTCCTGCACGCCATTTCGATTAAGCTGGGCGTCCAAGCTCTTCCAGATAAATGGAGCGCCAAAGCCCAGGGTGATCGCTGTCAGGCGCGGCTTCCGGCGCAGCTTACCGGCGAGACCGAAGTCGGTGATCTTCGCTCCCCCATTATCCTTGACCAAGAAATTGGCACCCTTGATGTCCCGATGAACGAAGTCTTTCCGGTGCAACGAGGCCAATCCGCGCAGACAGTCCTCTAGCCAGGACACTAACTGGGTCCCCGGCTTGCCATATTTCTTCCATTTAACATGGGCCAGATCACGATCCATCTTCTGAACCACAATCATATGCCTTTTGCCTACCTGGAAACGTCCTTTGGTCAGGTCAATGAACGGGCTCTGCTTTGAGGCCGGGCTCAGCCCATCCAGGCAATCAAACTGCCGCTGGAATGGCTGTCTGGAGACCTTCATCACCCTATTGAGGGATTCTCCCCCATCAAACGGATACTGTAGAGTAAAATAAACGCTGGACTGCCCTCCTTTTCCTGCCAGAGCATAGCCCCATAAAACGCTATCACGCGTTACCACCACCTGTTCGTCATAGCTCTTGGTTTGCAAAGCCTTCGCCTCACCCGATGCGAGCGTCTGCGCAAGCGTATGCACCTTCCCAGGAGATAGGTTAATAAGGCCCGCCCACGGGTCTCGGTTTTCGCTGGTGACTCTATTTTCTGACATAACTACCTACTATACTGCAGGATCTTCGGTCTAATTACAATTATAATACTTATCTTTAATGATATTATAAATAATTAATCGCGTTATATGTATATTTGATTAAGATTAAGGCAAGAATCAGATGGTTATCTGATTGATTTGGAGCGCTTTGCGCTCCGCTCTCTCCCCTCAAGAATACCCTTTAACCGCTTCTCCACCGCTCGCATGAGCAGATCCCCCTCATTCTCTTGCTCCGTCCTCACTCCCAGGAACTTGCAAAGCCCCTCCCTGGTGGGGTCGAGCAGTCCTGTAGCCAATTCAGCCAGCTCACCCAGCTTCCCCCGCTCCTCCTTGGAGAGCACCTCATCAAACCGGTCGATGACCGCCAGGATCGCCTGATATGCGGCCTCTCTTTCGGGAAAACGGTACCAGCGCAAGCGCTGAGGCTCCTGGTCGAGCATCATACCGATCTGGCCCGGGTAATCGCTGGCAAGCTGTTCGACCTTTTCTTTCAGCGCCTTGTCGCTCTTAAACTGCTTTCGGAATGACCTCTCCTTAACCGGAGCTAGATCAACATCCATGCTGCGCTTACATGATAGCTGCTCGAGCATTGTGACAATGACGTCCATGAACAGCGTCCGCCCAAACGCAAAGAGATCAGCCCCTTTAGTATGCAGCCCCCCGGCCGTCTGGTTCCAATCCCTCCGATTGGCCAGATACTGATCGTACAGCGAGACCCAAATGTTCCCGTCGGCAATAAACGGCGTCGTCTGCGAAGGTCGCCGTTTATTCTTGAATTTCCTCAGAGACCCAAAATCGGTCACCCGGCCCCGACCGTCCTTACTGAGCAGCAGGTTTTCCGCCTTGATATCGCGGTGTACCTGATCACTCGCATGAATCCGTGCAATTCCATTGGCCCAGTCCACCGTTTGCCCAAGGATGAACTTGATCGGATCGCTGCAACTACTGAAGTCGAAATGATACAAATCGCTCTCACTGACCTCACATACGGCATAGTAAGCCTTATCAAGGGAGAAGGACTCCAAAATGCGATCGACGGTCTCACCGTGTTTGATCCTACTCAGCCGCTTCACCTCTTTATCGAACGGCCAATTCGAACGCTTGATTACCCGAACCGTTGGCCGCCCGCCATCGAGCGGATACCGTTCCGCACGCCACACCTGACTGTTCTCACCGCACCCAATTGCTGAGTGGAGGTGGTAACGCGCATGCTCCGTGATGAGGATGCCGCTTTCTTCCTGAATCGCCTCTAACCTCATTTTCACCGACGCCATCAGTTGATCGCTCTCCGCTCCCTCACGGGGATCAACTCCCAGTGCTCGGCAAATCTCACTTCGCACAGGGCTCGTTAAATCTCTTGCAAGAGCCGCTAACCGACGGAGCTTTTCGCACTCCACTGCGCCCAACTTTAACCGAGCAATCGCCTCCACCGTTACCTGGTAGACATCCTCCCGGTCGGGGAAAACCCAATAGTCAACGTATCCCTCCCGCCGCTTCCGATGTAGCAGCACTCGTCCTGGAAACTCCCTCTCCAACTTCTGCAACTGGGCATCATTCTTATACACGACACTAAATAGATGCCCCTTGAGCTTGCTAACATCGCCACCATTTTGCGCGATTAGCCGCCGAAGCACAACCCGTTGAATCGTCTTGCCAAACGCATAGAGGTCATCCTCCTTCATTTGCCAGCCCCGTCCCTCATACTGGTCCTTTAGTGACCCCCAGATGGCGGGAGAGGCGTAGGAGCGGCTCCCAGAAACCGATCGCCGCTGATTGATTTTACACAACAACCCAAAATCGGTCACACATCCTGGCTTCTTGTGATTCACAAGAAGATTGGCCCCCTTGATGTCTCGATGGATGAGATCAGCAGCATGGAGGCGACCGATCCCGTCGGCCCAATTAATCAGCTGCCCCGTGATAAACGTGGCCGGCTCCTCTTCCTTTCTAAAGTTAAATTGAGTCAGGTCACACTCACTCACCGCGCACGACGCAACGCCAATGCTTCCCAGATCCGCCACCCATGTAAACTGATCAATCGTTGCACACCGACCAAAGTTGGGATCAACGTTCTGAAGGAGGTTCTGCTGCGCTCGAAACGATCCGCCGGCCACCTTAATGACGCATTCGGTTACCTGGTCACTCTCCCGCCTGTACACCTTAGCGTGATAGGCCGTCGAGGAGCTCCCCTCTCCACACAGGCGATCGGTGACCCACAGATGCCGATTCGAGAAGAATACTGGCTTATTACCGGCATAAAGCCCTCTACTGCTAAACTCCCCCTCCTGTAACGAGTTAATCTTCTGGCACAGACCGAGCTCATCTACCCGACGGTCATAAGCGGTAACAGATTTCTCCGACAACGATTCACCTCTTTAATAGTTAGCAAGAGTCTAACACACCGATCGGAATTTTTCTATTTCAATGAATTTCAGCACCGGATAGAATCAGCTGCATGAACACTAAACCTAAGATTTTACTAGTCAATGACGACGGCATCCACGCTCCGGGACTCCGCCACCTTTGGGAGGCGCTCAAATCTCACGCCGATCTCACCATCGTCGCACCTGCATCCGAGATGTCGGGAGCCGGATTGAGCATCACCATGTACAACCCACTTCACGTGCAAGAGTTCGACTGGGGTGAGGAGACAAAGGCGTATAGTGTGAGTGGTACTCCGGCTGACTGCGTCAAGCTAGCTCTGAGTGAGCTCCTTCCTGAGCCGCCCGACTACGTTTTTTCCGGCATTAATAAGGGAACCAACCACGGCCGCAACGTCTTTTACAGCGGCACTGTCGGCGGCGCCATTGAATCGACCCTCCGCAACATCCCCAGCGTCGCCCTCTCCTGCTGGTCTGTCCGCGATCCCGACTACACAGCCGCCAATCGCCTCATCGTTCCCATTCTCAGGTTTCTGCAGGAGCACCCCCTTCCTCACGGGACCCTCCTCAACGTCAACCTCCCCTCCGTCACCCCATTCAAAGGGCTCCGCCTCGCACGCCAGGGCAGCTCCTACTGGAAAGAGACACCTCAACGACGGCAACACCCCGAAGGATTTGACTACTATTGGCTTGGCGGCGTCCACTCAGACCATGAAGAGCACGAAGAGTCCGACGTCCACCTCCTTCAGCAGGGTTACGCCACCGCCGTCCCCCTCCGCGTTACCGAGCTCACCTGCCTGGGCACCCTCGACACCCACCGCGACCACTTCAACTCCCTCATCTAAGAGCGGCCAGCCGATGCAACGCCTCTCCTTGCGCCCTCTCCACAACCTCTCGCCCTCCCGGCAGCGCATAGACCCGCACAAGTTCTCCCTTCAACCGCTCATTCAGCTCCCCATTAGGCGGCCTAGCAGTTCCCCCGTGCCGCTCCCCCTCCACTACTAAATCGCCCATCTTGGCATAGAGTTTTTTCAGTTTCCCCTCCCTTGCCAACAGATCCTCCCTCGTCTCCACCTGCTCGAGTTGGCAGATCAACGCACGCATTGTCCCCTCGGCCTCCCGCCGGCAATCCTTCGCCGTGTGGGGCCCACACGCCGTCAAAATCACTAAAATCAGAAACCAACGTCTCATTTCCCTTGCTCCAAAACTGATCCCAGGCTATCATGCGAGCGGTTTTTATGGGGCGCACGGCGCGTGCGGGCGTATAGCTCAGTTGGTAGAGCACCTGTCTTACAACAGGCGGTCATAGGTTCGAGTCCTTTTGTGCCCAAGAACATTAAAGACTGCGCGTAATGTGTAGTCCATGCGGGAGTAGTTCAATTGGTTAGAGCACCGGCCTGTCACGCCGGAAGTTGCGGGTTCGAGTCCCGTCTCTCGCGAATCTTAGGTTTCAATGGTTCAAATTAGCTCAGCTCAAAAGTCCTTTTGGCAACACGTCGTCTCTTATTTGTGGATGATGTTGGGCACTGGGCTTGTAGCGACGGCACTGGAAGTTTTTCTCATTCCGTCCCGCTTGATCGATGGAGGCATCATCGGTCTATCGATGCTCCTCTCCTATGTTCTGGGCCAATCGCTCCTCCCCTACCTTCTGCTCATTTTGAGCCTGCCGTTTGTCATTGTCGCCTACAAGCAGATCGGCAAACGGTTTGTCATTCAGATGGTCTCAGCATTGATCATGCTCTCTATCTGGATCTTCATCTCCCACTACGCCCCCGCTTTCGAAGGGGATGTGCTTGAGGTGATTGTCTTTGGTGGCCTCATGTTGGGCATTGGAGGTGGATTAATCATTCGAGTCGGAGGTGCACTCGACGGAACAGAGATCATGGCTATCCTGCTCGCCAAGCGACGGGGCTACACCGTTGGACAGGTGGTCTTCTTCTTCAACATCTTCATCTTCGCCCTAAGCGGATTCATCTATCACGATTGGCACCCAGCTCTCCGCTCCTTCATGACCTACATCATCGCTTATAAGATGATGGACGCCGTCATTGTTGGTCTTGATGAGACTAAGGCCGCTTGGATCATCTCCTCGAAGACCGAAAAGCTGGCGCAAATGCTCGTCCACAACCTAGGACTTGGCGTCACCATCCTCCATGGCAGGGGGGGCTATAGCGGCACCTCGCAAGAGATGCTCTACGTCGTCGTTGAACGTCTCCAGCTGGCCGAACTCAAGCAGCTCGTCACCCGGGAAGACCCTGGAGCCTTCGTCGCCATTGAAAACCTTCATGAAGTGATTGGAGGACAAAAAGATGGCCAGCGCAGACGCCGTTTAGAGCAGCGCCACAAGAGTCGCCAGCAAAACCGCAAACAGAGCTGATCCCGCCACCACAGCATTGCAGCGGAAAAAGGCTACCGGAATCCCCTCCTCTCCCGGCCTCAACAACACACGGTCATAATACATCACAGCCGCCAACGCAGAGAGCACCCCAATGTAGAAGGGCCACGCTAGATCGGCCATCATCCCAGCTGCTGTCAAACAAAGTATCGCCATTGCGTAGAAAATCCGGCTCAACATGAGCGCCATCACCGGCCCCAACTTCACCGGCACACTGTGCAGACCCGTCTCCCGATCAAACTGATAGTCTTGCAGCGCCCACACCACATCATTCGCAACAATCGTGCAGAGCGCACACCCTCCTAACAACACCGGTGGCCATGCGAACTCTCCTGTCACCGCCACCCACGCCATCACCGGCGCCATCAAGTGAATCGCCCCCAGCACAAAATGACACAACGCCGTAAATCTCTTCGTATAGGGATAGACCCCAATCAGCAGCGCCGCCGGCACCGCCAGCGCCAACACCAACGGACTAATTCTAGCGCACGCGTAGCCAAAAATGAGCAGCCCCGCTAGAGCAATCCCCAGCACCTGCTTTGGCGCCATGTCCCCTGATGGCAACACCCGCCCCTTCGTCCTAGGATTCTCCGCATCAATCTTTCGATCGATCAGGTCATTGAGTGCCATCCCCGCCATCCTGGCGCCCAAAAATCCCATTACAATCCAGACAAACTTCTGCCACACCAGTTCAGGCGTCCCCACCGCAAACGGCAAAATCGCCCCTGCCAGCGTGAACGGCAAACCAAACAGCGTAAATTTCATCTTAACTAGTCGATCGACAGTCGCAAATTCCATACCCCACACCATACCACACTCCCCTCTCTCCGCCAACTCTATCAAACATTCACTTGAGGGGCCAGGCCCCTCAAGTGAATGTTTGATAGTTTAGATGCGTGGCGTGGACAAGAAATCGCGACCGAACTACCTTGACGCTCATGACTGACGATTTCCGACTCTCTGTACGCGATGAACTGCGCGACTCCTGGCGCGTCTTTCGAATCATCTCCGAATTCGTCGAAGGATTCGAGACGATGCTTGACATCGGCCCTTCCGTTTCCATCTTTGGCTCGGCCCGCTACTCAGGTGACACCCCCTACCACAAGATGGCCCACGCCGTCGGTGCCGGCCTAGCAAAAAAAGGCTTTGCCACCATTACCGGCGGCGGTGCCGGCCTCATGATCGAGGCCAACCGTGGAGCCAAAGATAACGGCGGCATCTCCTGTGGTCTCACCATTCGCCTCCCCTTTGAAGAGGAGCCCAACACCTACCTCGACCCCAATTACACCCTCAATTTCCGCTACTTCTTCGTCCGCAAGGTAATGTTCACAAAATATGCCCAAGCCTACGTCGTCCTTCCCGGTGGCCTCGGCACCCTCGACGAGCTGATGGAAGCGCTCACCCTCATCCAGACCAAGAAGATCAAGCCCTTCCCCATCTACCTCATGGGGACCGACTACTGGTCTGGCCTTCTCACCTGGTTAAAAGAAACGGTTCTAGCAAAAGGGATGATGTCAGCATCAGACCTCGACCTCTTCCGGCTCACTGACGACCCTGACGAAGTGATCGCCGGTATCGAAGCCCACTTCCGCGCCGCCCCCTCCATCGAAAACTACTAAAGCTCTACGATCGCCGACAGGCCAAGTACCATCCGCGCGCTCTGGACTTCTTCCCACTGCTCATCACTCAGTAAACCCTGCCCGCACGTAATCTTACCACAAACGGCCCAAGAGCCAGACAGTAGGCGCATCAGAACCTGCGGTCGACTGAGCACGCAATACACCTGGGAATTTTTCGCCAACCATTTGAGTTGCTCGGTAGTACCAAACGTCACTGGCTCACTGCCGGCCACAGCCTGAACCAGGCATGCTGTGACTCCCACCAGCAACTTCCCTTCTTCCTTGGTTGGCTTCCGTTTAGACGTCTTTTGATCCCTGTAAACGGTAAGTAGCTCACCGATTTCGGTCTTGAGTGCGTCGTCTAGAGCAATCGTCGATGTAACAACTTTTTTGCCCACATTCGTCACCAGCGAGTTCCATAACTTATCCCTGTTATCGATTCGCTTTACAGACACGTGCTGCTTCCTGTGCGATGGAAAGAGCTTGGTCTTCAGCCACCTTTTGCCGAGAACATAGCCAGCTCCAACCAGTGCCTGCAAGCTTGGATTTGTTGCTACCCGAACGCGGAGCCCTCCCCATACCACAGTGCCACCAAGTCGGAGGAGATTGGTCCACCGAAGGGGGCTACGAACAACGCTAAGGAGGCCGTAGATGGCTAGCGCATCGAGGGTGTAGACCACCGCCTTCTCTGGGCCCCGCTGGTACGTGGTGCCTGCAAAGACAAGGAGGGTGAGGCTCTTAGGGATAGGTGAGTGCATGCACGCAAGGAAGAGGGCGTCGTAGGCTAGTGTCTGTGCTGAATCTCGGCTAATAATATCCATTCAAGAAATAATAGACGAATTGATCGGTTTAGATCAATTCAAAAACTAGCCACCCCATCCATCGACAACTACTCTAGCTTAGTAAACTGCTTCTCTCCGCGCTGTTGGGAACGCAAGCCTTCTAATTTCTATAATTCGGCTTGCTCTGCCGATCGTTCGGCGTCCAACGGCTTCCGAGTCCTCTCCTCTTCCGATTTCTTCTTAGGCGGGGAGTAAAAGGTTGCGCGCATGTAGTTGTTGAACCAGCGCTGGCCAGTCTCGGATCCCCATATCACGCGCCCGCCCAACCAAACGGATGCGCCGCCACCGATCAGGGTATCGGTCCAGCGGATAGGACGCTGAGCGAGCTGGAGAAGGCCATAAATCGCCAGGGCGTCGAGGCTATAGATAGTGGCATCAACCGGGTCCCGCTGGTAGGCGGTGACGGCAAAGGTGAGAAGGGTTACAAACTTCGGGACGGATGAGTGCATGCACGCAAGGAAGAGGGCGTCGTAGGCTAGTGTCTGTGCTGAATCTCGGCTAATAATATCCATGCAAGAAATAATAGACGAATTGATCGGTTTAGATCAATTCAAAAACTAATTTCCACCCGATGATGTATTGTCGAATTTGAAGCCGCTCTCGATGAGGGCGTCGACGTAGGCAAGGTCGTACGCCTTGCCACCGTTGAAGGCGGGGTCGTCCATCATGTAGGTGTGGAACGGGATGGTGGTGTGGATGCCGGTGATGTGGAACTCGCGGAGGCACCGCTTGGCGGTGGTGATGGCTTCGGCGCGGGTGGTGCCGCGGACGATCAGCTTGGCGATCATGGAATCGTAGTAGGGGGGAATGGTGTAGCCGCTATAGCAGGCGGTGTCGATGCGGACGTTGGGGCCGCCAGGGGGGATGAAATGGTCTAGCTTGCCGGGTGAGGGGGTGAAGCCGGTGGCTGGATTTTCGGCGTTGATGCGGAGCTGGATGACGTGCCCTTTGAACTCGACATCTTTCTGCTTTTTTCTCAGCGTCTTGCCCATGGCAACGCGGAGCTGCTCGCGGATAAGGTCGATGCCGGTGAGCTCTTCCGAGACGGTGTGCTCCACCTGAATCCGGGTGTTCATCTCCATGAAGTAGAACTCGCCGTCCCGGTCGAGAAGAAACTCAACGGTGCCGGCGGAGTAGTAGTTAGCATGTTTGGCGATGTTGACGGCGGCGGTCCCCATGGCGCGGCGCAGTTTGGCTGAGACGACGGGGCTTGGGCTCTCTTCGATCAGCTTTTGGCGGCGCCGTTGCATGGTGCAGTCCCGCTCGCCGAGGTGGATGACGTTCCCCTTCTTGTCGCCGATGATCTGCACTTCGATGTGACGGGGATTAAGGATCATCTTCTCGAGGTAGACGTCGGGGTTGCCAAAACAGACCTCTGCTTCAGCGCGCGCAGCGACAAACATCTTCCGGAACTCTGCGTGGTTGTGGGCGATGCGGATGCCGCGGCCTCCTCCACCTGCGACCGCTTTGATGAAGACGGGATAGCCAATCTTCGCGATCTCTTTTTCGGCAGCCGCGATGTCAGAGACAACTCCTTTGGAACCGGGAATGACGGGGCATTTGGCGGCGCGGGCGGTCGCCTTGGCGCGCGCCTTGTCGCCAAGCGCTTCGATGGCTGCAGCGGAGGGGCCGATAAAGTTGACGCCGCACGACTCGCAGATGGAGGCAAAGTGGGCGTTCTCGGCTAGAAATCCGTAGCCGGGGTGGACGGCGTCTGCACCGGTGATCTCGCAGGCGGAGAGAATGTTGGAGAACTTAAGATAAGACTCAGCTGAGGGTGCTTTCCCAATGCAGATCGCCTCATCGGCCTGTAGGACATGCAGCGCTTCTGCGTCTGGCTCGGAGTAGACGGCGACGGTCTGCAGACCGAGGTCGTGACAGGCGCGAATGATACGGACGGCGATTTCGCCCCGGTTAGCGATCAATACCTTGCGCATGGGGCTACCCTACTCTAAAGAGTTTGGCGCCGAACTCGACGGGGTGACTGGTCTCGAGAAGGACCTCTTTGATCACTCCCTTCACACCAGATTTGACCTCGTTCATTACCTTCATCGCCTCGACAATACAGACGACAGTATCTTCCGAGACGGTGTCGCCCACCTTGACAAACGAGTCGGCTTCTGGCGAGGGAGCGCCGTAGAAGGTGCCTACCATGGGAGCAGTGATGAACGTGCCAGACTCCACAGCTGGCGCAGGTGCGGCAACGGCTGGCGCAGCTGCTGCGGCAGGTGGTGGTGGTGGAGGTGCGTGATGGTGAACGACGGGCGCGTCGGGCGCACCGCGATCGATTTCGATCTCCTCATCGCCCACCTTGAGACGGACACGGGAGGCGCCAGCTTTGTCCATTGCGGCCATCAGCTCTTTCACTTTCTTGAGATCGAATTCCATTCGCAATTACCCCTTTCCCTACACTCGTTGAATGAACTCGCCTGCGCGAGTGTCTACTTTCAAAATATCGCCCACCTCGACGAACGGAGGCACTTCCACTTTCGCACCAGTCTCTAAGATGGCAATCTTGGTCACATTAGCGACCGGCACTCTCGACTTTCTCGCCTCTTCCATCTTGGAGACAGCCAATTCTAAGAAGGCGGGAAGCTCAACGGTGAAGACCTGGTCACCGTAAAAAATAGCCTTCACCTGGATCCCCTCTTTGAGGTAGTTGACGCTCTCCCCAATCACCTTAGGGGGGACGGTCACATTGTCGAGCTGGTCAACGTCGAGGAACAAATAATCTTTTCCGTCGAGGTAGAGGTATTCAAGAGTTTTCTCCGAGACCGACACCTCTTTGACGGGGCTGTCGGGCTTGAAGCTCTTCTCAATGATCTCATCGGTGGTCAGATCGCGAAGTTTTGTTTTGACAAAGGGGGCCCCCTTGGCGCTCACCTTGACGGCTGACTCCACTCGGTAGAGTTTCCCTCTTAAGGAAATGGTCATCCCTGGACTTATTGAAAGATTTGCTGCCATATCCGCCTCTGTTTGTGACAATAGTAGACGCCACTCCCCTTTTCTGCACACAAAAAAGACCTAGACAGTGGGAGGATGGAGTGGTAGCGTTTTGGTCAAATCAGAGGAATTCGAATGACCAGAGAGAAATCGATCACACCAGCACTTGTAACGACGCTGGTGATAGCAAGCGCTGCCTACTATTTTCGTAAAGAGATTGGACAGGGTCTATCAAAACTCCAAGCGGTGGCGAAGCAGGCGTTTGAGGAGATGGACTTCGAGACAGACTACTCGTTTGACTTGGACCTACCCGACCTCCCGCAACCGCCGCCCCAAATGCCAGCAATGAGCTAGGCGCCCCGCAGCCCTTCGATGGTAGTCGCTAGATCGGGCTGTTTGAAGAGGTAGCTGCCGACGACGAAGACGTTGGCGCCGGCTGTTTTACTCTGCTTGATGGTCTGCTCGTCGATCCCGCCGTCCACTTCTATGTCCATGTCGATATTTAGCTTGTCGCACGCATCGCGCAAGAATCGCACTTTGTCGAGCATCTCTGGCATGAATTTTTGCCCGCCGAAGCCGGGATTAACGGTCATCATGAGCATCATGTCGCACTGATCGAGGTATCTGAGGGTGAACTCTACAGAGGTTTCAGGGGAAAATGCGAGCCCCGCCTTGCAATTGGCCCGACGGATGTAGTCGAGGGTCTCGGAGACGTTTTCGGTCGACTCAAAATGGATGGTGATTGAGTTGGCTCCCGCTTTGACGAACGGTTCGATGAAGTTGTAGGGTTCGTAGATCATCAGATGAATATCGAGGGGAATGTCGGTGGAGCGACGGACGGCGGCGACGGCAGCGGGCCCCATGCTCAGATTGGGAACGAAATGTCCATCCATCACATCGAGATGGAGCTGGTCGGCGCCCGCATCGGCGCACCGTTTGGCTTCTGCGCCTAAATTGGCGAAGTCACTGGCGAGGAGGGAGGGGTGGATCCGTGTGTCAGGCATGTGCGAGCTGGGGTTGTTCGACGACTTGTTTTAGCCCATCGATAAGTTGTTGGCGAGTGTTCTCTGACTCGCCGCGGTAGAGGAAGCCGAGACAGCGGTGGTCGAGGACGGTGAGCTCTACGCTAGCGAGTTGAATAGTGGGAATATCAAGGAGACGGACGATGTCCCACAGCTCGTCCCGAATCCCTCGGGTGCCGATGATCATGAGGTAGAGGCAGTCGGCCTCTTTGCGAATCAGGAACTGCCCACGGCGGTCGAGTCCTTCAATCAGTAGAAGGAAGAATTTGGCGAGATAGTCGGGTTGCAGCACGGAACGCATCACACCAGGTGTGAGTGCGTGAAAGAAGTTCTCCAGCACCAGCTGGTGACTTGCGGCGGTGGCGCCGAGATGAGCCTGCACTTTATCGAGTAACTCGTGCTGCTTTTGAATCATGCCGCCGTAGAAATCCCGAAATTCGCCGAAGATGAGTTCGAGGTCTTTGACGAGCGCCTGCCGCCCTTGATAGACGTCGAGCGACTGGTCGCCGCGAAGGAACGGCGGTTTGGGAAGGGAGACGCGGAGGACTGTGGCCTCCTTCGGGTAGCGCCTACGCACGTGGCCCACTATCCGCTGGCTCTCAATTTCATAGTGAAATGACTTGTGGGCTGCACGGAGAATGTCTTTGAGCGGCTCAGCTCCGGGGCGGAGGACGCGGAGGACAACGACGTTGAAGGTAATCGCCCGGGAGGCTTGGTGAAGATAGCTAATGATCACCTGAGGCAGGTCGCGCAAGTATTTGAGCTGATCAGAGAGGGTAACGATGTGACGGAGTACCTCCTCCTCATTGCGAGGCATAAAGATGGGATGCATCTTCTGCTCGACGTGCGCCTTGATGTAGCTCGGAAGGCCCCGACGGAGCCGGTGCAGATCGGCAGAACTAATCTGTGCACCACAGTTCAACTCCACCTCAAGATAGAGTGTGCGGATCGCATCGCCTCGGGTTCCGTTGGAGAGAAACGAGTCATCAACAGCCACCACGTCGGGAAGAAAGGTGCGGATCGCCTGCATCATATGTGCGCTCCCACACACTTCTCCGGCCGTAAGAAAGTTCATGCCGCAAAAGACCCCAAGCACCTGCCGCTGCCCTTCAGCACCGCGCAAATGCACCCGGAGCACCTTAATGGCAATGTGCCGCCGATCAGGATTCTCCTTCACCTGCTCCCGCAGCAACCGACGGAAGTGGTAGTGGAGACAAATGATCCGGCTCATCTGCCGACACTCGTGTGCTTCGCGAAATGGAGAGGGGCACATGACGAGGAAGTGTTGCATCTCGTGCATCAAATCGCCCCCAAACTCGGCGGGACGGCGGCGCATGAGATAGCCAATGTGCTCCTGAATGGCAGCGGTCTTGGCGTCTGGCGTCAACCCTTTTACCTCAAGAATGCGATTGGCGTGATGGGCCGAGCAGACACCAAGGCGAATTTCGCTAGCCAAAATGGGAAGGTTGCGACGGAGGATGATCAAATCCTCAGCGCTCTCCACCCGCACCACCACCTCAGCGAGATTGAGCATGTGGGGGCTGATCTCGGGCATTTCAAAGTCGTATGAGGTGAGGAGAGTGGGCTCGAGCTGGCGGCCAGGCAGAAGCCACTGCCGAATGAGGCTGAAGAAGAACTGTGAAACATTGAGACGACAGCGACAGAGAAGTTGAAACGAGAGATCAAAGGGAGGCTCCGCAAAATTCCCCCATTTAAAAATGGGAAGCTCTCCCTGCTGCCAGCCGTCGGGAAACATCCATTCCAGACTGGCCCGAATCATCTCGATGTGCCGACCGGTCGAGGGATGGGTCGCTGCAGAATCAAAACGGGTGACGATTTGGGGCACTTTGGACATCGCCATCTAGATTAAGACTCTTTAAAAAATAAGATCAAGTTTCAAAAACTGGCACCGCCGCAGGTGTTGCGGCGCCACGAATCCAAGTCCCCCCCTCATCGGTCCGAAAGGAGCGAACCAACAACGGGAGATCGTTAATCTCAGCCAGAGCGACCGCGCGAGGGTGGAGGACCGGATGGGCCGCCCGCTCACAAATCGCCAGCGCCTCTGTATAGGTAAGAGAGTCAATTCGGCGAGCACGTGGAAAATGATTGGGGTCCATCTCGTAAACCCCATCAACTTCTTTATAGAACTCCACCTGCACAGCCTCAAGGGCCACTGCTAGAGCAACAGCACTCGTGTCAGACCCCCCTCTACCGAGGGTGGTGATCTCGCGCGCCTCGCTCACCCCCTGAAATCCCGCTACAATCACCACGCGACCCGCCTCCAAGTGAGGGAGCAGGCGGTGAGGGCGGACACCAAGAATACGAGCCTCCGTATGGTCAGACGTGGTGAGAATCCCCGACTGGCTGCCAGTAAAACTGACCGCCTCCTGTCCCCGCTTTGCCAGCGCCATGGCGAGAAGTGAGATGCTGATTCTCTCCCCTACAGAAACCAGCATATCCATTTCTCGCTTAGGCGGTTGCGGATTTACAGAGGTAGCAAGACGGACAAGCTGATTGGTCATATCTCCCATCGCACTCACCACCGCAACCACACTTGAATATTCTTGAAGACGCCGCTCAATAATAACAGCCATTTCACCAAACGCCTCCGGCGTTGCCACTGCCGCCCCGCCGAACTTCAGCACTATTCTTTTGTCCATGTCATCATTGTAGAATGATGCAATCTCCTGCGTCTATAGGTTTAACCTCCGGCACTCCCCGCAAATCGATTCTCGAGCAGCTCGCGACGGCCAAAAATCCAACTTGTGTGGCCTGCCAAGGGTTTTCTCCTTGAGGATATGGCACGTCTCTGCTAATGTGCTCGGTCTTGCGTTGAAAGGAGAACGAGCACACATGCCAGAACATAATTGGGAAGATCAGCAAAACTTTTTAGATGACACCAGCTACAAGCCGGATGAGGCGAAGCAGTTTGAGGCGCTTTTGACCGGCGCGGGTAATACCGGGCCTGGACAAGAAGCGACCATCGCAGGCTCGCTCTTGACCGGAAGGATCGTTGAAATCTCGAAAGACTACGCCGTCATCGACGTCGGCTTGAAGTCAGAGGGGCTCGTCCCCGTCGGAGAATTTGGCGGGCCAGAGCACCTCGAGCTCAACACTGAAGTTGAGGTGATGCTTGAAGAAGCTGAAGATGAGTATGGACAGATCGTTCTGAGCCGCGAACGAGCGAGACGACAGCGGCAATGGGAGTTCATCCTCGAGCACTGCGAAGAGGGATCGATTGTTGAGGGAACCATCATCCGCAAGGTAAAGGGTGGCCTCATGGTCGACATCGGCATGGAAGCATTCCTTCCCGGCTCGCAGAT
Organism: uncultured Verrucomicrobiae bacterium; assembly: GCA_963739345.1. Taxonomy (GTDB): domain Bacteria; phylum Chlamydiota; class Chlamydiia; order Chlamydiales; family JAFEGQ01; genus CAVUAA01. Next base: position 732,897 of record CAVUAA010000001.1, read on the forward strand.
CGACAACAAGCGGATCAAAAACCTCGACGAATACGTAGGACAGACCCTCGACTTCAAGATCCTCAAGATCAACATTGAGCGGAAAAACGTCGTCGTTTCCCGCCGCGAGGTATTGGAGAACGAGAGAATGGCCAAACGGTCTGAGCTGCTCGACATGATGCAGCCAGGCGACCTTCGCACCGGACAGGTCAAGAACATCACCGACTTTGGTGTCTTCCTCGACCTCGATGGAATCGACGGACTCCTCCATATCACTGACATGACGTGGAAGCGGATCCGCCACCCATCCGAGCTGGTCGAGCTAGGCCAAGAGCTCGAAGTGATGATCCTCAACATTGACAAAGAGAAGGGGCGCATTGCCCTCGGTCTGAAGCAAAAAGAATCTAATCCTTGGGAAGAGATTGAGGGACGCTACCCTCCAGGCACACTGGTTGAAGGGAAGATCGTCAGCCTCGTCCCCTATGGCGCCTTCATCGAGATCGAGGCCGGCATTGAAGGGTTGATTCACATCTCCGAGATGTCTTGGGTGCGCAATGTGACCGATCCCTCTGAAGTGGTGACGAAAGGGCAAGAAGTGAAAGCGATTGTTCTCTCCGTCCAACGTGACGAAGGAAAGATCTCTCTTGGCATCAAGCAGGTAGAGAAGAATCCATGGGAAGATGTGATGGAGAAGTATCCGGTCGACACGCATGTGAAAGCCGAAGTACGCAGCCTCACCAACTATGGCGCCTTTGTGGAATTAGAGCCCGGCATTGACGGCCTCATCCACATCTCTGACCTCAGCTGGACGCGGAAAGTATCCCACCCATCCGAATTGCTCAATAAGGGCGACGAGATTGAAGGGGTGGTTCTCACCGTTGACCCAGAGAGCAAAAAAATTACTATCGGCATGAAGCAGCTGACTGAAAACCCTTGGGAATCGATTCAGGACACTCTGCCAATGGGAACCGTTGTGAAAGGCAAAGTAACGAAAGTTGCTGCGTTTGGCGCCTTCCTCGAGCTGGAAAGTGGACTAGAAGCGCTCGTGCACGTGACCGAACTCTCCGACCAGCCGTTTGGTAACGTGGAAGAGGTGGTCAAAGTGGGCGATGAGGTGACCGGAAGAGTGATGCGCATCGACCCCGAACAGAAAAAGATTGCCGTCTCCATCAAGGAACACCAGGTAGACGAGCGACAAGAAAACCTCGACGACATCGTTGTGGGAGAGGCCGAAGGCGACGCGAGCTAATCGCGGCGTCCTTTGGCGGATGTTGGTGGTCCAGCCTTCGGCCACGCTGTTAGTATTAGAGAAAACAGAAGAGAACAATGAACAAAGAACTGATCGCAATCTTCGAGTACATGGAGCGGGAAAAAGGAATCAAGCGCGACTTGATCGTGCAGGCGATCGAAGAGTCGCTCTTGGCCGCAGCACGCAAGACCCTTCCTGAGGAGGCAAACGTCACCGCCAACGTCAATGCCAAGACCGGTGACTTCGAAGTGTTCTGTGAGAAGGAGATCGTCGCGAAGGTCGAAAGTCCGCACACCCAGATCGGTCTTGTGCAAGCACAAGAGCTCGATCCCGACTGTGAGCTGGGCCAGTTCATTGACATCGAAATCACCCCCGATAACCTAGGCCGCATTGCAGCCAGCACTGCCAAGCAGATCATCAGTCAAAAGATCCGCGGCGCTGAGCGAGATGTCATCTACGAAGAGTATCGCCACCGCATCGGTGAGATTGTCTCCGGTGCAGTGAAGCGATTTGCCCGCGGCGCCAACCTAATCGTCGACCTTGGAAAGGTGGAAGCGATCATGCCCGCCCGCAACTACCCCAAGACCGAAAACTATCAGGTAGGCGACAAGGTGTATGCCCTATTGCAAACCGTACAAGATCTCGAGAACGGTGGGGCCGAAGTGGTCTTGTCACGCAACGACCCCGACTTTGTCAAGCAACTGTTTGAGCAGGAAGTTCCTGAAATCAGCGACGGCACTGTCACCATCGAACACATCGTCCGCGAGCCGGGCTACAGAACTAAAATCGTCGTCCGCTCCAGCGACATGCGTGTCGATCCGGTTGGCACCTGTGTTGGTGTCCGCGGCTCACGAGTGAAGGCTGTTGTTCGCGAGTTAGAAAATGAAAAAGTGGACATCATCCCCTACACTGACGACCCCGTTGAGCTGCTGCAAAATGCACTTGACCCAGTCGAAATTCGGAAGATCAGCGTCAATGAGGATGCAGGAGTGATCTCCATTGTCGTCGACGATGACACCTATGCAACGGTGATTGGACGCAAAGGGATGAATGCCCGTCTCAACGGCCGCCTCATCGGCTATGAGCTCCAGGCGCAGAAGATGACCGAGTATCATCTCCTAATGAACGTCGCGCGGGCCGAGCTTGCCGAGTCCGACATCGCCATTCTCGACGAACCACTGACCGTTCCTGGAATGACCTCGCTCGTCGTTGGAGGCTTAGTTGAAGCAGGCTTTGACACACCGCGAAAAGTGCTTGCTGCGGGTTCATCTGACCTCGCCGAGCTACCAGGCATCAGCCTCGAACTTGCTGATCGGATCCTCGAAGGGGTGCAGCGCCTCTGTGCAGACACAAAGGCAGAAGAGACCGACGAGACAGAAGAGACCGAGGCACAGGAAACCTAAGGGGAACAACAACTTTTGGCCAAGAACCTCAAACTCAATATCAAGAATACGCAGCTAGCGAAGGCGCTTAACCTCGACGGTGTGAAGAAGAAAGCACTGGCTAAAGAGAAGAAGGCTCCCCCGGCTAAGGAAGAAGCGACTCCACCAGAAGCCGCTCCCGAAGTTGCTGCTGAGGAGAAGCCTGAGAAGAAAAAGATCAGGGCTCGTACGCGCTCGGCTTTCGCCGAGAACCCTGTTGAACAGACCGCTCCCCCTCCCGTAGAAGAGGTCAAGGTTGAAGAGGTTGTCGAAGAGGTTGTCCAGGAATCCACCGACACGCCCGTCGCGGAGACCGTTACAAAGCCAGCCGAAAAGAAGAAGGCAGCGCCCGTTAAACCGGCACGAGTTACACCTGCCCTGCAGCAGAAGAAGGTAAAGGTTAAGTTACCCCCTCCACGCGAGCGAGTGATCATTAAGCAGGCCGCTCCTCCCAAAACTCCCCCTCCTGCTAGTGCTAGACCTGCCAGCCCTGCCAGCCCTGCCAAACCGGGAATGGGCCCCGATCGATTCAAGCGGAATTTCAAAGAGGTGCGCCCCAAGACACCTCAGTCATCTGCTCGTCCATTTGATTCGCGTGACAAATATGGCCTCCGCGTCGGTGAAGAGCAGCGCTTTAGACGTCGCAAAGGGAGACGCCCTAAGGCATCCGGTTCAGACGTTCCCGTTATCCGGCCGAACACGCTCAGCGTTCGCCTCCCTATTCCACTTAAGGATCTCGCTGCCGCCATGAAGCTCAAGGCGTCACAGCTGGTTCAAAAGCTCTTTATGCAAGGGGTCATGATGACCCTCAACGACCTCCTCGACGACGAGACGATGGTACAACTTCTCGGCTCCGAGTTCGACTGTGAGATCACTATCGACACAACTGAAGAAGAGAGAATCCGGATCACCGACAAGTCGATCCGCGAAGAGCTTGCTGAGACCGATGCTGATCAGCTGCAACCTCGTGGCCCTGTTGTCGCCTTCATGGGACATGTCGACCACGGAAAGACCAGCCTCATCGACCGGGTTCGTTCCTCCAACATCGTCGCCGGTGAAGCGGGAGCAATCACCCAGCATATTGGCGCCTTCCAGACGACAACTGAGCAAGGTCCAATCACCATTCTCGACACCCCCGGACACGAAGCGTTCACCGCCATGCGTGCTCGCGGGGCCGACGTGACCGACGTTGTAGTCCTCGTTGTCGCCGGTGATGAGGGGATCAAAGCGCAGACTCACGAGGCGATCCAACACGCCCGTGCCGCCGGCGTCATCATCCTCGTCGCCATCAACAAGAGCGACAAGCCCGGCTTCGACCCCGATAATGTCTACCGACAGCTAGCAGAGCTCGAGCTCCTCCCAGAAAAATGGGGGGGCCAAACCGTCACAGTCAACTGCTCCGCGTCTACTGGCGAAGGGATCTCTGAGCTACTCGAGATGATCGCTCTCCAATCCGACGTACTCGAACTCAAAGGGAATGCCACTAGCCGTGCACGAGGGACTGTCCTCGAGTCTGAAATGCACAAAGGGCTTGGTGCCACCGCGACCGTTCTTGTCCAAAACGGAACCCTCAAGCATAACGATCCGGTCGTCTTTGACGACCTCTGGGGCCGTGTGAAAACCATGAAGGATGAGTTTGGCAGTGAGCTGAGCGATGCTGGCCCAGGCATGCCGGTCGCCATCACCGGCCTCTCTGGCGTCCCCCAAGCGGGGTCCGAATTCATCGTTGTTGGCAACGAAAAAGAGGCGCGAGAGATCGCTGATGCGCGCCAACAGACAGAGAAGGAACGCCGCCTCGCCCTGCGCAAGCGTAAGGCGACTGAAACGCTCCTCCAGCAGGCTGCAGAAGCGGAGAAGAAGGTGCTCAACCTCATCCTCCGCGCCGACGTGCAAGGGTCACTCGAGGCGCTTAAGAACTCACTTGGTAAGATCTCCTCCGATAAGGCAGAGATCAACGTCATCTTCGAAGGAGTTGGAGCCATCTCCGAGTCGGACGTCGAGCTGGCGACCGCCTCTGGCGCCGTCATCATCGGCTTCCACACCAACGTTGAGAGTCACGCCGACGAGCTCGTCCGCCAACACAAAGTGGTTGTTCGCACTCACGACGTCATCTATCACGCCGTCGACGACGTCACCGCCCTCCTCACCGGACGACTCGACGAGGTGGCCGAAGAGCACGAAACTGGAAAGGCCGAGGTGCGCGCCACGTTCAAGTCCTCTGCCATCGGAATCATCGCCGGTTGTTTCATCAATGAGGGACTCATCAAGCGGAACCACAAGCTCCGCCAGCTCCGCAACGGCGAAGTGATCTGGAAGGGAAACATCGCCAACATCAAGCGGGAGAAAGAGGACGTCAAGGAGATTAAAGCCGGCTTCGAATGCGGTATTACCCTTGACGGCCAGCGTGATATCGAAGTGGGCGACATCCTCGAAGCATACGAAATTACCTACGTAAAGCAGGAATTGTAGAGCTGTGGTTGAGCGCACCGACCGTCTCAACTCGCTCTTGCGTGAAGTGATTTCCGACGTCATCCACAAAGACGTTCGCAATCCCGACCTCGCCGAATTCACCACCGTCACCCGCGTCGAGATCACCAAAGACCTTCGCAACGCCAAAGTGTACATTAGTGTCATCGGCGACGACGAAACTCGAACCAAAAGCATTAAGGCGCTTAACAGCGCTGCCGGCTTCATCGCCGTCAACTGCTCCAAGCAGATGACCATCCGCTTCTTCCCCGAGCTCCGCTTCATCGCCGACGACTCTGCTGAGAAAGCACAAGTAATCGAAAATCTGATCCGCGAGGTACAAGATGAGCGCGACCACCGTCCGGAATGACGGAATTCTTCTCGTTGACAAGCCTAAAGGGATCACCAGCTTCGACCTGGTCCGCAAACTGCGCAAACTGACCGGCATCCGCAAAATTGGCCACGCCGGCACCCTTGATCCCTTTGCAACAGGAGTCATGGTCATGTTAGTTGGCCGCGACTACACCCGCCTCTCCGACCAGTTCCTCTGCCAAGACAAGGAGTACCTCACCTCCATCCACCTTGGCGCCACCACCGACACCTACGACTCAGAAGGGACACCCCAACCCATCCCCCACACCCCTCCTACCCTCGAACAGATCAACGACGCCCTCACCCACTTCCAAGGGACCATCCAGCAAATCCCTCCCATGTTCTCGGCCAAGAAGATCAAAGGGAAAAAACTCTATGAGCTCGCCCGTGAAGGGAAGACTATTGAGCGTCTTCCGGTCACCATTCTCGTCGAGACCCACCTCCTCACCTACACCTATCCTCACCTTACCCTTCGCATCTCCTGCTCCAAGGGAACCTACATCCGCTCCATCGGCCACGAGATTGGCCAGCTCCTCGGCTGCGGCGGCTACCTCGACGAGCTCCGTCGCCTCCGCTCCGGTTCCTTCTCTATCGACGAATGTATTGACGGAACGCACCTTGATGATCCAGACTTCGATGTTCATGCGCATTATCGACACCCTTGACTCCTTCCCCCTCTCAACCGCTCCAATCACTCTGACCATCGGGTTCTTTGACGGTGTCCACCGCGGCCACCAAGAGGTCCTCCGACACGCCACCGTTGCCCTCACCTTCCCTGATCACCCCGCCCACCTCCTCCGCCCCCAAACTCACATCCCCCTCATCAACTCCCCCACCTACAAAGCTCATCTCCTTGGCCGCTACGGCATCGACACCGTCCTCCTCCTCCCCTTCACCACCCAACTCGCCTCCCAAACCCCAGAGGAGTTTCTCTTAAACGTCCGCACCCACATCCCCTTCTCCCACCTCGTCCTCGGCCACGACGCCCACCTCGGCCGCCATCGCTCCGGCACTCCCGATGTTATCCGCGCCATTGCAAAAGCCCACGACTTCACTGTCGAATACACCCCTCCCTTCACCCTAGACGGCCACCCCGTCTCCTCCTCCCGCGTCCGCACCGCCATTCAGTCCGGCGACCTCGCCACAACAGAACAGCTCCTCGGCCGCCCCCTCTCCTATGAATCCATCGTCCAACATGGCGAGGGCCTCGGCAACAAGCTCGGCTACCCCACCGCCAACCTCTCCGTCCAAGGCTCTTGCCTCCCTCCCAATGGCGTCTACGCAGTCACCGTCCGCCTCCGCGATCACATCCTTCCCGGGATCGCCAACCTAGGCGTCGCCCCCACCCTCCACACCCACCGCGAGCGCCTCCTCGAAGTGCACGTGTTTGATCTAACAAAAAACCTCTACGGCGAAACCGTAGAGGTCATTATCCATTCACACATCCGTCCTGAAAAGAAGTTCGACTCTGTCGACGCCCTACGCGCCCAAATCGCTAAAGACGTCACTCACGCTCAAGCTTTGCTCGGCTGAAGACTCGCACCTTTGTGTCGGACATGACGTAGGCGATCACTGGGTAACCATCTGCATCTGTCCCAACGGTCAACTGATCAGCGACAAATTTGAAAAAGGGGTCCTGTTCGCAGAGCACCCTCTTTTCAGTCGCGCTAAACCAGAGGATGAGCTGGCCGGAGTCGTCGAGGGTGACAAAAGCGCGGCCGCCAAACAGCCCCTTTACCCCCTGAATGGATTCCAAACGAGGGAGCTCAAGAAGCGTCACCTTCCGAGGCCCTAACTTACACCGTTTTAACTCAGACTGCGGTGAGTCTTTCTTAGAGACCTTCTGCTCCGACTCGATAAGCTGAAGTGCAGTATCGGTTGCTACAACCGTCTTCGCGCCATACGAGCACCACAATTCAGATGTAGGATCGCGATGGGACATCCACTTTTGAGACCAACTATCGGCCTTCCACACTTGATAGCGCGGTTGGTAAAACCCTTCACACACGACCACCTGATCGTTTGAGTCGAAAGCCAAACCAGCCACCGCCCCATCCAACTTGTCTAAAAGGACAACGCCAGGCAGCTCGAAATTCCACAAAACTACCCGGGCCTTATTGATACAACCTATCAGCTGATCGGATCGGATGCAGAGGTGTTCAGCTACCGACTTTAAACACTCGCTAGTCGCCAGCGGCTTTTCAAACAAGGGCCACACATACTGCTCAAAGCAAAATTCTTCCTCAACCTGACGACAGACAACCACTTTTTTCTGATCACACGCAAAGTCGTGCACATTGTCCATAAGGATATGGTCCTGGGACGCATCTATCAGCTGGAATGACTCGGTGAGAACCAAAAAAGACCCCCCCACCCGCTCCATCCGGAAGATCTTCTTCTTCAAATCGATCTGCTGAAGCCTGAACTCACCCTTTCTAATAAACGGAGACCAGCGGTCGACGAGGTCACACCAGTCCTTCATCTGCTTACATGTTCGACGAAGATTGCGCAGCATGCTAGGCGTGCACAGTGGGAAGATCTTCTCAACCCAAACATCCTTTTTAAGCTTCTTACATGCATCCATTTACGGAAGACTGTAAACGGTAGGTAGATTTTTTCCTAGCGCATTGAAATTCTTAGCTTGGCGCGCCCCTTCTTCTTAGGCGGAATATAGTGGTAGCTACCACTAGAAATGGTGTGCATGTTAGCAGCGAATTTAAATTCGATGGTGCACAAACGCAAGTGCTTTCCTTGCAGGATCATCTGCACATCTTTGGGCTTCACCTTCCCCTTGATGACGATCCGCTTAATCCAGCTACAGTCGACCAGAGCGTGGTGCCACCCCTCCTTTGGATCGCGCAGCACAATGGTGGTAAGAATATTGAGCTCGGGTAGCTTGAAATGCTCACCAAAAGTATCCACCGTCAACTTACGCAGCTTGGGGAGGGTCTTTAGCTTTTTCCACGCACCTTGGGTGAGGGTCTTTGCTTTGATTATGCGAATCTTTTTGGTTAAGTCTGCCGCCGTGACCTCATCCTTGTCGAGCTCATGCAGTTTAAGCACCTTGGTCATCCGCCGCTTGATGGCGCGATACACTCTCACGTCACCCCAAATGTGCATGCCGCAGGTGAGAGCCACCATGGAGAGGCCGATCGAGAAGGGTGCAGCCACCAGCGCACCGGCCAGGCAGCACTTGATGGCGAATTTGCCTCTGCTCATCTTTTCGCGTGAATAGTGATTCCATGCTTCTGGCCTAGCGAAGTCGTAGTCTTCAAGACGGCGCACTTCAACGGGGGCGAGACCCGCTGCGACTCCCTGCACACCGAGGAGTACGGCTAGGGCGATGTAGCCTACCCGATGGCGAGTGAGCAAGAAAGCAGAAAGGACGGCAGCCCCCTCCACGCAATAGGAGAAGCGGTGATAGTCGTTGTGACGATCGAAAACGGCCTCCGTCAAGGCGTCTCGCGGAGGTAGACGGTGTCACCGCCGTTGCGCAGCTCGGTGCCGGGCGCTTCTGGTCTCAACATGAAACCACGTGCGCCGCACTGCTCAATGAATCGATCTAGGTCATCCCAAATGGGCGGTCCACGCAAACGTTTGCCGTAGGGAGGATTAGTCACAATCAGATCGAACGGACGGGGAGAGACCTGTTGGAAGTCATTCTCCTCCACCTCAATGTCGAAACCGGACCGGCGGATGTTCTCTTTGGCAGCTCCTGCGTCGCGGTCGATGCCAAACAGAGTTGCTGTGAGCGGTATTCGCTCGGCGTCCCAATCAGCACGCATGGTTTTCCACGCACGCCGGTTGAAGCCGGGAAGGTGGAAGAAACCCCACAGGGCGCGGTAGAAGCCGGGAGGTGTGCTAGTGGCGATCATGGCCGCCTCGAGAAGAATGGTGCCGCTCCCACAACAGGGATCACAGAACGATTGACCGTTGTAGCCCGCTAAGCGGAGCATGCCAGCACCAAGCGTCTCTTGGAGCGGCGCAATCACCGTCTCCGCACGCAAGCCCCGCTTGAAGAGGGGCGTCCCCGACGTGTCAAAGCTAATGGTGGCTCGGTCGCCACTGATGTAGAGGTTGAGCTGCACGTCGGGGTTTTTGATGTCGACCGACGGCCTAGGTCCCCGCTTGCTCCGGATCCGATCGCAGATGCCATCTTTCACCACTTGCGCGGCATGGAGGCTATGTTTCAACTTCTGGTGACTCACATTGGCGTCGATGGCGAGCGTCTTACCGGGACCGATATACTTTTCCCACTCGATGGCGAGCGATCCCTGATAAAGATCCCGCTGATCACGACACTGGAAGCGGCTGAGCGGCAGCTGCACCCGACTTGCAATGCGGGAGAGGTAGTTGATCTTGTAGATCGCCTCGAGACTGTTATCACCGACATAAACGCCGCAGTAGGAGGCCTTCACCTTATCGAAGCCCATCTCTAGCAGCTCTTCAACGAGGAGCTCTTCTAAAAATCTGGAGCAGGTGACGAATAGATCCATCAGTTGTGTAGGAAAAGAACGACATCGCCATCTTTGACAATGTACTCCTTCCCCTCCGCTCGCATCCGTCCCGCCTCTTTCGCCTTCACCCGTCCGCCAAACTGCACCATGTCTTCCATACTGATCACTTCGGCGCGGATGAATCCTTTCTGAATGTCCCCATGAATGCGACCTGCTGCTTCTGGTGCAGCGGCTCCTGCTCGCACCGTCCACGCCCGCGTCTCCTGCTCGCCCGTGGTGAGGAAGGTGATGAGACCGAGCATGGAGTATGACTCGCGGATGAGGCGGTGGAGGCCCGGTTCAGCGAGGCCAAGCTCTTGCAGAAAACCGAGACGCTCCTCTTCTGGCAGCTGCGCCACCTCTCCCTCAATGCTCCCGCAGATGGCAACGACTGTGTTCCCCTCTTGCTTGGCCCGCTCCTGCACGAGCTGCACATATTTGTTATCGAGCCCGGGCAGATCGTCCTCACTCACGTTGGCTACGTAGACGACTCGCTTGGAGGTGAGGAATGAATAGGGCTTAAGCACCTCCCGCTCCTCATCACTCAACTCGAGCGTCCGGAGCGGTTTGCTCTGATTGAGATGTTCAATCACACGAGCGATCGCCTCTTTGTCGTTCCCCTTCGAGTGGCGGCCAATCTTGGCGTGCACCGATTCGGCCATCTGCAGATCGGCCAGCATCAGCTCTAGCTCAATGGTCTCGATGTCCTCGATCGGATCGACTCTCCCCTCTACGTGGATCACATCATCTGAATCGAAACAGCGCACAACATGAGCGATCGCATCGGTCTCACGAATATTGGAGAGGAACTTGTTCCCCAGCCCCTCTCCCTTGCTCGCTCCCTTGACCAAGCCCGCTATATCGACAAACTCGATCACCGCAGGAATCAGTTTTTTGCTTCCCGAGATATCGGAGAGAATCTGGAGCCTGGGATCAGGCACCTCCACAATTCCCACGTTGGGATCGATCGTGCAGAAAGGATAATTTGACGCCGCCGCCTCGTGCGCCGTCAACGCGTTAAATAGCGTTGACTTGCCAACATTGGGGAGACCGACGATGCCTACAGAGAGTTTTGCCATGGCATAAGAGTATACACCCTAACTTACCCCCAGGTCAACTAGAGGGACAACTGGGGGGTCAGGCCTGACATTTGGACATTAGTAATGTCCAAATGTCAGGCCTGACCCCCAGTTCCAGTAGACTGAGGAGGGAATTGATGGCATGGTGGGTTAATGGCTGAGAAGAGTGAGAAGGCAACCCCCAAGAAGCTCCGCGATGCGCGGAAAAAAGGGCAGGTTTCTAAGAGTCAAGATTTTCCTAGCGCTTTTACCTTCTCCACATCGCTTCTCATGCTCCTCGCCTGGTCGGGCTTTCTGTGGGACAAGCTGACAGAGTTCATGGAAGGGATGCTTCGCGCTTCGACCGTCATCAACGTGCAAGAAGCGGCAGGCGAGATCATCCAACACCTCCTCTTCCTCATCCTAGAAGTGACCCTCCCCATCGCCGGCATCGTCGCACTCGTTGGGGTGGTGGTCAATTTCCTCATCATCGGACCCATGTGGGGCACTGAGGGGATGAAGCCCGATCTCAAGCGGCTCAACCCGGTCACCGGCCTGAAAAATAAATTCAAGATGAAGACGGTTGTCGAGCTGATCAAGTCGATGCTGAAAATCATCATTGCGGCCTATATCATATATCGGGTGGTGTGGGATGATGTCGGCAGTATCGTACAGACGGCGGCATTGACGCCGCTTGAGAGCGCATACGTCGTCGCCGGCTTTTTGCGAAAAGTGGCGATTCGTGTGGGAATCTTCTTCTTGGCGGTGGGGATTTTCGATCTGTTCTATCAGAAGAGAGTCTTCGCCAAAGAGATGAAGATGGAAAAGTTTGAGGTGAAACAAGAGTACAAGGATTTAGAAGGAGACCCGCAGATCAAAGGGCGGCGACGACAGATCGCCCAAGAGATTGCCTACGACGAGGGTCCCCGCGCCGCCAGAAGGGCGAAGGCGGTGATCACCAACCCCGAGCATATCGCCATCGCAATTGGCTACGAACCAGAGAAGTATGGAGCCCCATACATTGTCACTTTGGGGGCCGGAAGCCGGGCCGAGGCAATCTTAAGGGTGGCAGAAACAAATAATGTCCCTATTATGCGGAATGTACCCCTTGCGTGGCAGCTTTTCTCGGGTGGAGCGGTGAACCGTTTTGTTCCAGAAGAGACTTACGAAGCTGTGGCAGAAGTGCTCCGATGGGTAATGAGTTTAGAGGAGGAAGGTGGAGGGCCAGAGATCCCGAAGCTGTTTGAATGAAACGGATACTGAATAATTTTGTCGGATTTATGGGTGGCGATCGTGCGCTAGCAACGATCGGTCGATCGGCTGACCTCGTTTTAGCCGGTTGGATTGTGGGCATCATCATCATGATGATCATCCCCCTCTCCCCCCACCTCCTCGACGTCCTCATCGCCTTCAACCTCACCGTCGCCATCTCCCTCCTGATGGTCGCCCTCTATATTCCTAGCGCCGTCCACCTCTCCATCTTCCCCTCCCTCCTCCTCATCACCACCCTCTTCCGCCTCGGCGTCAACATCGCCTCTACACGCCTCATCCTCCTCCACGCCTACGCAGGTGAAATCATCTGGGCGTTTGGTCACTACGTCGTTGGTGGCAATTTCGTGGTCGGTGGCGTCATCTTCCTCATCATCACATTAGTCCAGTTCATCGTCATCACCAAGGGTGCCGAGCGGGTCGCAGAGGTAGCCGCCCGTTTCAGCTTGGACGGAATGCCGGGTAAGCAGATGGCGATCGACGCCGACCTCCGCGCCGGCATCATCGACTCTCCTACCGCCCGCCGCCTCCGCACCGACCTGCAGAAGGAGAGCCAGCTCTACGGTGCGATGGACGGTGCGATGAAGTTCGTCAAAGGGGATGCCATCGCCGGCATCGTCATCGTCATCATCAACGTCGTCGGCGGCCTGATCATCGGTGCCACCCAGATGGGCATGACCATCATGCAGGCGGCCCAAACCTACACCCTCCTCTCGATCGGTGATGGCCTCGTCACCCAGATCCCCGCCCTTCTCATCGGAATTGCCGCAGGTATTGTCACCACCCGCGTCTCCTCAGAGGCGCGCGACTCAAACCTTGGTAAGGACATCTCCGCGCAGATCTTCCGCCAGCCAAAAGCGCTCCTCTTAGCCTCCGGCGTCATCTTCCTCATGGGCCTTGTTCCCGGCTTTCCAGCCGTCGTCTTTTTCCCCATCGCCGCCATCCTCGGCGGCGTCAGCTACGCCCTCTGGATGACCGCTAGAAAACAGCTCGTCCGGAGCGCACAACAAGAGGCTGGCGGCGCTGTCGAGACCGCCGTCCCCGGCCACTCCGTCATCACAGGTGCTGCAGAAGACTATGCCCTCACCGTCCCCGTCGTCCTCGAAATTGGCGCCAGCCTCTCCCGCCTCATGAAGCGGCGGGGCGGCGGCATGGGCTTCATCGAAGACATGATCCCCCGCATGCGCCAAGCGCTCTACCACGACCTCGGCGTCCGCTTCCCCGGCGTCCACGTCCGAACAAACGCACCCAGCCTAGATAAGGGTGAGTACGCCATCCTCCTCAACGAAGTCCCCGTCCTACGCGGAAAAGTACTCGAGAACAACCTCCTCACCAACGAGACCGAAGAGAACCTCTCCCACTACAACGTCCCCTTCACCTCCTACAAGAACACCCTCGGCATGCCCACCCTCTGGGTCGAGGCCCGCTTTGTCGAACTCCTCAAAAAAGCTGGCATCAAGTTCTGGCGCCCCCTCGAAGTGATCATCCTCCACCTCTCCTACTTCTTCCGCTCCTACGCCGGCGAATTCATGGGCATCCAAGAAGTTCGCGCCATGGTCGAGTTCATGGAGAAGACCTACCCCGACCTCGTGCAAAGAAGTGACCCGCCTCATCCCCCTCCAGAAACTGACCGAAATCTTCAAACGCCTAGTTCAAGAACAGGTCTCCATCAAAGACCTCCGCACCATCCTAGAAGCGCTCTCCGAGTGGGCTCAAAGCGAAAAGGACACCGTCCTCCTCACCGAGTACGTCCGCTCCGCCCTCAAGCGCTACATCTCCTACAAGCACTCCCTTGGCCAGACCACCCTCTCCGTCTACCTCCTCGATCCCGAGATCGAAGACATGGTCCGCGGCGCCATCAAACAAACATCAGCCGGCTCCTACCTTGCCCTCGACCCCGACTCCGTCCAGCTCATCCTCGGTGCCATGCGCAACGTCATCGTCCCTCCTCCCCCTGGCGGCCAGCCCCCCGTCCTCATCACCGCCATCGACGTCCGTCGTTTCGCCCGCAAGCTCATCGAGCAGGAGTTCCCCGACGTCTCCGTCCTCTCCTACCAGGAGATTGTCCCCGAGATCAAAATCCAGCCCCTCGGCCGCATCCAACTCTCATAACGCAAATGCCCGTTTGGGGCCTGGCCACCAAACGGGCATTTGAAAGTCAACTTAGCGGACAAGCTGTCTGCGTTAACGCATTATCCAGGCCATCAGAAGCCCCATTCCGGCAAGCATTTCGATACCGAGCTTAGGAAGACTGGCGATGCCCCCAACCAATAAAAGGCCAGCCGATAGAATTCCGAAATCACCCGCGTACGTCGCGCCAGAGGGAGCGTTAGGACGCCTCGGGTACGGATTTTCGAATTTTGGTATGTCATAGAGCCTGATCTGTTCTCGCGCCTGGTCCAATGATAGACCAATCTTACTAGCAGCCTTACTTAACGCCTCTTTTGTCCCCGTCGTTAGCTCCGTCTCCCAAAACCGATCAAACCCTATCGGCTGGTACTCAAATCTATTTGTCTCCCACGGAGGCAACTGCTGATTGAGGTACCATATCCCCTTCTTATTTAGCTGGTTGACTCTGTAGCGCTGCGCATCGATCCCTTTGGCCATGCATCTGTAGTCCCACTTCGCTGCTGCCTGGGGATCAACCTTTGCGAGAGCAACATCATAAGCCTTTTTTGCAGTATCATAGATCTTTTTCTCAGCCCGGTAGTCTATGACTCCCCGAATCGAAAAATAGACGATCCCCGCCGCAACACCATACCAAATTGCTTTTTGTACTGTTTTTCGTTCCATACCTAACAGGATGCCCTAGTATTAAGATCTAGTCAAGCCAAACGACACCTCGCCCAAAATGCGGCGGCCCGGCCATAATGCGCGCAGAAAAATGGAAAATAGCGTCGACACATATATTGATGGGATTATCGGGCAACTCCCCGCCCTCCTGAACACAAAGTTCCACTTCACTCCCAAATCACGCCAACCTTCAAAGATCACGCTCCAGTTCATCGCCACATATAACACCGCAAAGGGCGAGTGTTATGTTGCTCGGACGCTCACAGAAACCTTCACCAAAAAGAACGCTGGCAAAACCCTCATCGTCCAAATTTCCTCCACGCTCACAAGCCAACTCCAAAAAATCAGCACCGGCCTTAAAGAAGATTTCGACACTCTCAAGCTCGAATCTGCCCCATCCAAGCTAGTCAGCAATCTCTCTTACAAAGTGTGGCTGAGCGGCAGCGGATTTGGCAGCCGCTACGAAGGCTCCCTCCTCGCCTAAAATTGTCACATTCTGGGACAGTCCCCAATTGTGACAATTTTAGAAGAGGTCCTCAAGCGTGAGGGAGTGGTCAACTACTGCGCGGGCATGGATGTTGTCGCGGATCCCATAAGGAGTGATCAGGGTGGTGAAGAGGGCCTTGCGACTCTTTGTCTGTTCGCGGAACACCTCCTTTTTCCGCTCAAGCTGGTCGGCGTACTGCTTGGTAATTGCAAACTCTCCATCCGAAAACTTGATTTCGCACAGATGAATGCAGTCATCGGCACGATCAATCACCAAATCGATTTCGGCACCCCTCTCCCCCGTGCCGCGCTTGAGCCGGTATTCCCAGTGCCCATGCTGAGTCAGCACCCCGCCAATCGAAAGGGCCTCCTTGATTTCATTGATGTGCTTTAAACAGAGACTCTCAAATGCTTTTCCAGCCCACGCGTACCAGGCCGGCGTTCCACGCTTTTTCGCCCAATAGGCTCGATCAGAGCGCTGAAGGACCTGACTTTTCACCGGATCAATCCAACGAAGATAGAAAAGGCTGTACTCATCCGTGAGCCGATAGCGACGAGATTGTGCTCGCTTCCCGAGAGCGAGCGAGGCAGAAATGAAGCCAGCCTCTTCTAACTCACGTAGTACAGCCGATGCTGTGCCACCATTGCTCACGGCCGGCACGGTGTCCAGAATTTCTCGTCGACTAAGCCCCCGTTGGGTCGCTCTGGCAAGCGCCTGAATGCAGGCGATATGTTTCTCTGAAGAATCAAAGAGTGAAAAATAGAGGCGGTGAAACTCTGTCACCAGGGGCCCTTGAGGAGAAAAACAGAGATGGTCAATCACCTGAGCTGCCGATGTCCCACGAGAAATATAGGAAAGATATTTCGGCACTCCACCCATCGTCATGTACAGCTCACAGATCTGCTTCCTGTTCAGTTTGGCAGCTTGCGAGTGAAGATACCGCTCAGTTTCGGTCAGCGTAAAGGGCAGTAGCCGCATGTGTGCGCTTAGCCGACCGTGCAGTCCTCCACGACTATCCACCACCTTCTTGATCATCCACGAGGCCGCCGATCCACAGACGATCAATAGTATATTTGGCATCCGCGATGCGTGCCGATTCCAGAAATAGTCCAGTGCACTGAGAAAACCGGAGCGGGGAGACGCGAGCCAGGGGAGTTCGTCAAAAAAGAGAACAATGCGCTGCGCTGCCGCAAGCTTCTTGCACACCGTGGCGAGCCGATGAAATGCCTCCGACCAGTTGGCCGGCGGAGCGCTAATCCCTTCGCTTTCAAAAAGCGCAGAGTATTCCCGATGAAAATTGGCCAACTGTTCGCTGGTTGACGCATTAGGCGAGCCCGTGATCTCAAAGAAAATCCCCTTGTCCCGGAAGTACTCGGTAATCAAAAATGTCTTTCCAACACGCCTCCGACCATAGACTGCAAGAAACTCCGCCTTTGACGAACCGTGCAATGCTTTAAGAGTCTTCTTCTCACCCTCGCGCCCAATCAGCTGGTTCATCTCTCCTCCAATCCTTTTTTTTCAGGTTATACCAAGCCAATTATAGCGTCAAACTGGCTTTTCCTCCAAATTCCGACGACTTTTAGCTGATTATGGTCTCAAATCAGCTCGCTGTTTCGACAATTTCGGGGAGGTGAGGCGTTTATTTGGTGGTGGGGTATAGTCCGGAACATGTCAGGAGATGTGGGGCCAGCCAATCAGATCACGAGCGCAGAAATGCAAGCGCAGCAGGCGGAGACGCGCACCATGCGGACGGCGCGCCAAGTGGCGAGCCGTGAGTCATTCTCGACGGCTGTAGAGGAATCTTCGAATCCTTTCTCGGCGGATAAGGACATTGAGTTTAAGGCGCTAGAGAAGCGGGAAACGCACATCCCAGAAGAAGAGACGCATGAAGAGGCGCACAAGGTTCATGAGAAGCAAGACTTCGACAGCTACGCACAAGAGCGGCAACAGAGAAATCCGGAGCTCGACGCGCAGAGGCTAAAGCAGCTGCGCAATCTGATCATGAGCAAAGGAGAGGAGGCGAGTGCGGAGGAGCTGATCGCAGACGCGCGAGAACTTTTCGATGATGTGTCGCTCGCTGATGAGGCGCTAGAAGTTGTTCAAGAGACCACTGAGGGAGAGACGGCCGAGCTGGTGCGGCAAGCGAGAGACCTGCTCGACGCACAACAGGGCCGAGATGTGCGCGCGGGAAGGAACATGGGGGCCGAATCGCGGGCGTGGGCTGAGCGGGGCCTCGGCGGTCCAACCAGTTTACGCGACTACTATCGAGACATCATCGGCAATCCGCGCGAGGGCAATGAACTCTTTGATGAGATGGCCGAAAAGTGGGACTTCGGTGAACTGGACGATGTGATCAAATTCCTCTTCGAGTCGCTCGGCGCTGACTTAAGAAGTAAAGGGCCATCGATCGCCCGCGGCGAGCTCTACACGCTAGTGACTGAGACGCGCGTTTTACAGAGCATCCTCGGCGTCTTCTACTTCTTTAAGAAGCGGGAAAAGCAGGCGCGCAAGCGGTTCAAGAAGGAGAAAATCGATTGGCCAGACGACCTCGATTTTGAAGAGCTCTCCGAGCAGTTCATGGCGCTCGTCGAAGAGAAATATCCCACCTCCACCAAAATCCTCTCACTCGCCCGCAAGCTTGAGATTTCAGAGGATCTACTGGCGCAAGTGATCGTCTTCGAGCAATATCGCGATGCAATCCGAGAAGTAGCGCCCAGGATCTACCGCAACCTCAAACACCGCTACGATCTCCTCGAGGCCATCATCGAAACGCTTGAAGAGCTCGAAGATGAACTAGCGGCGGAGGAAGAAGATGAACTTTAAAGAGCTCTGCGACCAGCTTTCAGGTGAGATGGGAACTCCCCTCACCCCCGACCGGAACAACACCGTTCTCATCCAATTTGACGACGGCGCAGAAGTGCAGATCGAACCGACTAAGGAAGAAAAAGAGATCGTCATCGGCATGCAGCTGGGTGACGTAGGCGCTGGATCTGGCCGCGCGAAGATGTTCGAAGGAGCGCTCATCGCCAACGGCGCCCCCTATCCTCGCTTTGGTTTCTTTGCGTGGAGCCGCAAAGGGAACCAACTAGTCCTCCACGAGTTTCTCCCTATGGATGGCATCACCGGCAAGATTGTCAAAGACACCATGACCACGCTGGTGAACAAGGGACGGGAGTGGAAGGAAGCAATCCGGCGGGGCGCACCCCCCGTCCAACCGAGTTTTGGTAAATGATCGATCCCCTCCTCGAAACACCCGCCGCCGAGCAGTGGAAGCGCATTGGCACTGGCCACCACCACGGCCTTTGCGCCCCCCTCTTCTCCGTCCACTCAGAGAGAAGCCACGGCATCGGCGAATATCCCGACCTGGTCCTCCTCATCGACCTGGTGAAGAGCTTTGGCATGGACACCCTCCAGCTCCTCCCCCTCAATGACACTGGTCTCGACCCCAGCCCCTACTCAGCCATCTCCGCCTTCGCCCTCAACCCGGTCTACCTCCGCCTCGACGATCTTCCTCCAATGGGAGGCCACCGTGTCGACTACGCCGCCGTCCGCCAATCCAAATACGACTACCTCACCGCCTACTGCGAAAGACACGCCGACGACTTCGCCTCCGACCCCGATTATCAGACGTTCGTTGCTAACAACCCCTGGCTTGCCCCCTACGCCCGCTTCAAAACCCTCCGCTTCAAACACAACCGCAAGCCATGGTGGGAGTGGCCCGACGAGAACATCGACCAGCTCGCCCCCATCCACAGCATCCTCCAATACCTCTGCCACCGGCAGATGGAGCAGGTGCGCGCCTACGCCGACTCACAAGGGGTCCTCCTCATGGGCGACCTTCCGATCCTCGTCAGCAAAAATAGCTGCGACGTTTGGTCTCAACCCCACTACTTCCGCCTCGACGAGGGAGCCGGCTGCCCTCCCGACAAGTATGCCCCCGAAGGGCAAAATTGGGGCCTCCCCCTCCACAACTGGGAGGCGCAGGCGGCCGATGACTTTTCCTGGTGGCGTCAGCGACTTAACCATGCCGCCAGGTATTTCCACCTCTACCGAATTGACCACACCGTGGGCCTCTTTCGCCTCTGGGGTATCCCCCCAGGGGGCACTCCTATCGATGGCTCCTATCAGCCTAACGAGCCCAACGCGTGGGAGCGACAGGGCAAAGCCCTTCTCACCATGCTCCTCGCCGCCTCCCCCATGCTCCCCGTCGCAGAAGACCTCGGCACCATCCCCGACGTCGTCCGCGACACTCTCGCCGCCCTCGGCATCCCCGGCACCAAGATGATCCGCTGGGAGCGCATCTGGGACCAATACCACCCCCTCGGCGCCGGCGCCGACTTCCGCCCCGCCAGCCTCTCCACCCTCTCCACCCACGACTCAGAGCTCACCCGCCAGTGGTGGGAAGCCTACCCCTCCGAGGCCAAAATCTGCTCGGCCTTCCACAACTGGACCTACTCCACCCCCCTTCCTCCTAAGCACCACCGTGCCCTCCTCCACGAGAGCCACCACACCGCCAGCCGCTTCCACGTTAACCTCCTCTCCGAGTATCTCGCTCTCTTCCCCAACCTCTCCCCCACAAACCCCGCCGACGAGCGGATCAACACCCCCGGCACCCTCTCAGAAACCAACTGGACCTACCGCTTCGGCCCCACTCTCGAGCAGCTCCTCGACAACACAGAACTCCAAAAAACCGTCAGAGAAATGCTATGATCCTCCCCCTCCTCCTCGCCGTCGCCCTCACCTCTCAAACCTCCATCTACCACCGCCTCGACCCCTACTCCGTCCCCCAGCAGCTCGCCTACCACGAGCTCTATCCCGACACCCCCGAAGGAGAACAAGCACTCGCCAGAGCCTGGGAAATCCTCGGCGGTGAGAGCACCTCCCTCCCCTTCGAAGCGCTCTCCCCCCAACACATGGTCGACATGCTTCAAGGCGTAGAGTCGGGTAAACGGCTCGACGAAGCCTCTCTCGCAGCCGTTGAAAAACTGGGCCAACGGCTCCAGCACCACCACCTCGCCGGCCACAAAGTATGGACGCAAGAAGAGGTGCTTGCCCTCCCAGAGACCCAAGTAGACGTCGCCCGCGGACTCCTCATCACTCTCTTTGGCGAAGATCGCGAACTCATCCGCAGCTACGAAGCGATCCTCGACCTTATGGCCCTCCAGATCCTCGGCCGCACCACCCTCTACGCCAAACCGGCCCAGAAAATCGCCGTCATCAACTGGTTCCTCTTCGACGAAATGCACATGCGCTTCCCCCCCACTCCTCCTGGACCACCGACGTCGACGAATACACCTTCCTCCCCTCCATCCTCGACTCCCGCCGCGGCGTCTGCCTCGGCGTCTCCACCCTCTACCTCTGCCTCGCCCAGCGGCTTGACCTCCACCTCCAAGCCGTCACCCCTCCAGGCCACATCTACCTCCGCACCGTCGACGGCCCCGACACCCTCAACATCGAAACCACCGCCCGTGGCGTCCACATCCCCTCCGACCACTACCTCAGCGTCCACACCCGCGCCCTCCAAACCTGCACCCACCGCGAAGTGATCGGCATGAACTTCGTCAACCAAGCCGCCAATCTCTGGCAGACCGGCAAACTCGACAAGGCCATCGAAGCCTATGAGACCGCCCTCGCCTTCTGCCCCGGCGACCCCCACGCCACCGAGCTCCTCGCCTACGTCTGCCTCATCGACGGCCAGCGCGAGCGCGCCCACGCCCTCCTCACTCCCCTCCGGAACCACATCCCCGACCACGCCGTCAGCACCAACGCCCTCAACGCCGACATCCTTGACGGCAACGCAGATGCCACCGGCGTCGCCGCCATCTTTCAACACGTCGACGAGACCCGCACCTCTATCTTAGAAAAACAAACTGAAATTCGTGAAATTCTTGATCGCCAACCCAACTTCCGTCAGGGCTGGTTCCACCTAGCCATTACCTGGCTACAGCTCGGCCGCAACAAAGAAGCGTTGCAGACCCTCCACCACTATCACACCCTCGACCCCAGCGATGCCACCGCCGAGTACTACATCGCCGCCCTCTCCCTCGAGCGGTACAACTACCCAGAGGCCTGGCAACACCTCCAGAACGCAGAAGCGCTAACCGCCGCCCGCGACTACTCCCCAAAACCCCTCGAAGAGCTCCGCCGCGGCCTCCAGATGCGCTCCCCCGCCTAGCCCCGATTTCCCCACCCCCACACACCGTTGTGAAAATGCAGCCCCTGCGTATGCGCGGGGGAAGCCGGCGGTGGCGGCGGAGTCACCACCGGCTGCTCGAGTGGCTTCAGATGCTCCACAAGCCGCTTCAGAACGATCAGCCCCCCAATCGCCACCACCGTAAACCCCAACACCTTGAGGAACGTCGCATCTTCTTTCGTGAACCGATTCAGCTTAGAAGCCAACCCAACCGCCCCCGCCTTGAGGCCCATCACTGTCGTATAGGCTACGTGCCGGACATACTTACCTACCGTAGGAACTTGTTCATTCATCTTCTCACCTCTATTTTTTACCTTATCCCCAGGTCCAGACGCCGTTGTGAAAATGCAGCCCCTGCGTATGCGCGGGGGAAGCCGGCGGTGGCGGCGGAGTCACCACAGGCGGTGGTGGTGGCGGAGTCACCACAGGTGGTGGTGGCGGCGGGGTCACCACAGGTGGTGGTGGCGGCGGAGTCACCACAGGTGGCGGCGGGGTCACCACAGGCGGCGCCCCACCAACACTATGTCCACCTGTAAACGCATTGCGAATCGCCTCAAAGTTGTAGGCGATCACGCCAATCCCCACCAACGCGACCAATCCGATCGCCAACTTCGCCACCAGCACTCCATCAATCGAGCGCAACTTCGCTTTCAGCGAAGGAAACTTCTTGGTAAGCGGTTCAAGCATGATCAACTCTTCTTCCTTCTCCTCATTTTTGCTCGGGCTCCCGACCATCGCGCGCCACAACGCTTTGACACCCATTTTCGCAACCTGGCCCCAGCCGATTTGCGCCCGGTTTTCCGGATCAACAATCTCAGTAAGGTGCTGATCAAACTTCTCAAAGGAGACCTCATCCGACTCAAAGAGCTTGATGCCGAGCCAGACCATATGCTTCGCGCTCACCACCTCATCGTTACCGTCGTAGGGCTGCTTAGTTCCCACCACCTTCTCTAGATCGCGCCAGGTGACCCCCGTGCCCTCGCTTGACCGACCTTTGATCGCGTTCCAAATCAGCGGTCGGCTCTCTTTAAGAATCTGCCCCCAGGTCAGCTTGTTGCTATTGAGGCGCTTGAGATCCTCTTCCGCTTGGTCCAGATCGATCTCTTCACTGCCGAGCGTCCGAGCAGCGAACCAGGCCAACTGCTTTATGGTAATGCTCTCGCGATCCTCAAAATGAGCCAAGGTGGCGATCGCTTTGTTTGCCTCTCCCCATGTAATTTCCTTACCTCGGAAGGCATTAAGAGCTAGCGCACCAGCCTCCCCCCAGCTAATCTGGACTTCATTAGGTTCCCCAAGAGCTTCTTTTACATCTCTCCAAACTACGCCCTGCGTCTCACCTGTCTCCATAGCATGCCGCAGGAGCACTACGCCCTTCACACAAACGCCCGTCCAGTTGATCTTTGTTCGATTTTCGGGATTTGCAAGGAAAAGAAGCTTCTCTTGCACCTGCTCCCAACTGATCTCTTCCGAATCAAGAAGCTCAGATACTAACCAAGCCGCCTCGAGTCCGGTATACTCCGCCTGATCATCGCCCTCATAGCCGATCTTCTGTTGAAACTGCTCCCAGGTGAGCGGCTCCTTGCTAGAGAGCTGGGTAACCACCCAAGCCGCATGCCGCCAGCCGATGCTATTTGGATCCATGTCGTTTTTGGGATATTCCGTCGCACCTTTAAGCGCTCCCCAATCAAAAGATTCTCCTGAGTCGTCTTTCATGGCCTTCCACAACAGCGGACCGCCCTCTTTGAGAAACTCCCCCCAGGTCAGTTTCCCATCCCCAAGACGGTAGACATCATTGAGAGCTTGGTCCAGATCGATCTCCTCACTCTTGAAGAGTCTAGAGATAAACCAACCGAGCCCCTGCAAGTGGATGTGATCACCCTCATGCGGTCGACTCGCGGGAAGTTCCAGATACTCCATCTCCTGGACCACTGCCGCCCAATCGATCTTCTCGGCTACCATCAGCTGCTCAAGACTCGCGAACCGGCGCACATCGTACCACTCAGTCCGAAGCGCCACGTAGAGCAGCTCGAGCTCCGCTACCTCTTCCTTCTGACCCCCTGCATACAAGCGATCAAAACCATCTAGAATACGGAGATCCTGCGCTGCTTCCTCACCCTCGAGCTCGGGTACCTCAATCTCCTCATCCCACTCCGCGATCATCTTCCGACGCTCAACAACAACGGGATCTAGCTTGAGTTTCTCGACCAGCTCTTCCTTACTAACCTCATTGGCTCTGAGCGTCTGCACAACCGCCCGGCTCACTTCCCAAGCAGCATCCCATTCAGTGACCGTCGGCCGCGTCTCCGGAATTTCCAGATAGCCCAACTCTTCGTTAAGCTCAAACCACTCCATTTCTTTGCCCAACAGAATCTCCTCAAGGCGCTCATACTCGCTCGCCTCCGGCCGCTCTAACCTGATTTCTGCATACAGCTGGACTAACTCCTCCACCTGCTTAGCGCTCACCCCGTAGATCTCACCATGCTCTGCCCGAACATACAGGGCAGCAAACAGCTTAAGAATCCGATCGTGCTGCTCGCCATCTTCACCTTTGAGCTCTAAACTGTTTAGCGCCTTACCTGTACTCGCTCTCTCCCGGCGTTCCACGATGCCGGAAAGCACTTTTATTCTCTGTTCCATCTTCTTCAGAATGTCGCCCCACACCCCGGCGAGATTCTCTGGAATATTGAAAGGATTGTCGGTGCCGTATTCGATCGCGCAAATTTCGAGGGAGTCAAAAAATCCAACGTATTGGGTAAAAACGGCACTCGCCCGTCTTGCAAAACTCGTACGCTGCTCGTTATCCGAGACAGCAATATCGATTGCCTTAAGCAGCCGCTGAAAGTCATCTTTCCGAGCTACAGCAAGGCTCGAATCGAAAACCTTCCAATCAAAACTCATCGGGTTTAATTCTTCTAGGCTCTCGAGCCTTTCTAGATATTGAAGCTCCGACACGACATCTTTCCAATCGCCTTTCTCCGTTGCCAGCAGCTCGTCAAGCTTTCTAAAGTGACTCATCCCGAGCCCCTCATCCCGTATCACTGCATACAGCGCCGCGAGCTCCAGCACTTCTGATTTTTCCACCCCCCAAGACTTGTTCTGCTTCGCTCGCGTATACAGGCGAACAAACCCTTCTCGGATGCGCTTGTTCTGCTTCGCACCTTTCCCTGTAACCGGTCGAAGGTTGAGTGGTTTCCCTTTTTTTATCCGCTCTCTTCGCTCAATGACACGGTTAAGTGTTGCGATCCGATGTTCCATCTGCAACAAGGAACCGCGCCACTCCGTTGCACGATTTTTCGGGAGATCGAACGGATTATCGGGGCCGTACTCAATTGCATCAGTTCCGAGCGCGTCCACTAAGTGTACATAGCTCGAGACGACTTGGGTCACCCGCCCCTCCAGACTCGTCTGCTTCTCGTTATCCCAGACAGCGTTATCAATCGCCTCAAGCAGTTCCTCAAAGCTCTTCTTCCGAACGGAAGTCAAACCGAAACCCTGCAGGCTGCACTTGATGATGTTTAGCTCTTCCACTTCGTCAGCACCTTATTTTTACTCTTTATTGACCTTTTCCTACCTTTAATATTATAACATTCTTTAATTACTATCAAGCCGCATCTTTTGGCTGCTAATTATTAACAGGTTAAAACATGTAGATGAAAAAATCGCATAAGGTTGGTGTTTAGTGGGTTAATGCAACACCATGTCGTAGCTAACTAATAATCAGCCTATTACAAAAAAGGCGGATTCCCCCTTTTGGGGGAACCCGCCCTTTTGAACATCTCTTCAGAGTTAAGACTGCGCGTGCCAGCCCCAAGTGCCATTAACATCTTGGCTCAAGCCCGGTGGCAGGCCATTACCAATAGCGGGAGCATCACCCGCCAGCGCACCACCAACGATGTGGTTGTACTGGCCGGTCGCGAAGTCCATAATCGCCTCGCGGTTGTAGATCGCTGCTGCAGCAATCGCCACAAAAGCAAGCGCTACCGCACCCTTAAGTACTGTCTTTTTTTCCGGGGCATGCTCGTCGTAGAGCGCCTTAGAATGCACCGCCAATCGTCATAATTACAAATCCGTAGACATCTCATTACCTCCATGTGTTGAGATTATATTTTCTTCGTCTCTCATGATCTATCTTATTGACTTCTTGAATTAATAGCAAACATTTCTTAATGTCGTTGTTTATTAGCGGGTTGCGAATATGGCAAGTAAAAAATCGTATCGTATTGATATTTAGTAGGTTAATTCAGTATTCTTTCGTAGCTCAAACAAGGAGAGTGAGATGAAGCGTGGATTTGGAGTAATTTTGGGTGCGGTCTTATTTGTAACGGCGGTGATGTTGCCTGCGCGCCGTGTGGAGGCCTCTGATTCAGCCATAGCTGCGGTTATTGGCGGAATGGCGGGTCTCATTATAGGTACCGAGATGCAGCACGCTCACCAGCAACAGCGGCGCTGCCATCAGCGTGCGTACCAACAGCAAAAGATGAACCAGCGCCTCCTCATCCGCGAGGTGCTTCAGAAGTACCACCCCGACTGCCACGACCGCTTTATTGAGTATGTCATGTTTGATCTAGAGGGTTACATCACCCCGGCTCAGCAGCGCCAGCTCCTCAACATGCTAGAGCAGCGCCACAACGCCTACTACGTTTGCCGCTGACCCCAGGACCACACACCGTGGTGATTTCCGAAGCCACCACCTCCGCCCGGATGCTGTATCGGTGGCAGGGTATCCACGGGCGGTTTGTTGTAAATCGGCGGCCCATTCCCTGCATGTCCTCCACCCACGTGGTGGCCGTGCGTGACCGATCCCCGAATTGCCTCAAAGTTGTATGCGATCACCCCTATCCCCACTAGAACGCCAAGAACAATGAGTGCCTTTCCGAACACCTTCCACCGACTCTGAGGAGTACCGACCGACTCTTCCAGTTGATCCGACTTCTCATTGATCATCAGAACATCGCTATCTGTGAACTCTATCTTACTACCCTTAATCTCCTTCCCACGACCGAGAACCCTATGGGCCGAGTGGTCAGCAAACTCCAAGCTCCTCGATGGTGCATCATCAGCGAAAAGAGGATCGAGATCTGTCGGATCAGTTCCGGCGAATGTGTCCGCATCAAGAATCGACATCAATGCCAAAAACTCATCCTCAGAATCGGAGAGAACTTCGCCCTGTCCGTTCTGATTTTCATTCCACTGAGCTCGCAGCTGTGAATACCGTGTTTTTTTACCAGTCTGCAGCACCTTTCGGGCAACGACTTCGACAGAGTCCTCCTCTTCCTTACCTTTGCCACCTTCACTACCCCGGTCGTTTCCGTAAAGTCCAAATCCCTCTCTCATTTCCTTTACGTTAGCCCACGCGGAAAAATTCTCGCTCTGCTTCGGGACTAATTTGCTTCCATCACTCATGACAAACTCTCCTATCTATTATTTCTTTCTACAAATTCTTTATTGCCCCAGCGGGTGTGTTGCATAAATCCGAAATGCGCATTGTGCTGGGCTTTGGTTCTGGTGCGGTGGCAGACGTGCGTCACATACTCGGGCGAGTAGGGGCGCACGTCTGCTTCCGCATCCAGGGCCGAATGCCAGTGCAAGGCGTACAATCGGTATTTATGCAACACACCCGCCCCAGCCCCACCTACCGTTGTGCTGGCCAAAACCGTTGCCGCCACTTGCCGGATTCTTCACCGGAGGCTCGTTGTTGACGGGCCAAGCGCCGAGCCGTGTTGCAGTAGTCAGTCGGCGGCTGCCAGCTGACTATTGCGACACAGCCCCTTCGCGCATATCGATCCCTCTTGCGAACCCATCTTTTCTTGTAAATTCCCACATAACAATAACTCCTTGTTCCTTTGCATTTCTCTTGCAAACTATTATCGTTTAATAGTATTTACTAACATTAAAGGTGGGGTTAAGACTTGGTAAGTGGCTAAGAAGCTGTGGATCAGAGGTTTGTGCTAGCGGACGGCTAGAAGGGAGAGATAGGTGACGTAAAGGACGAGGAGGAGGGCGCCAGCGGGGCGGCCGATTTTGGGGCGGGAGGTGAGAGCCCAGAGAAGGATGCTGAAGGCGAGCATGACAGGGGTGTCGATGAGGAGGAGGCGTGGGGAGAAGGTGAGGGGGTGGATGAGGCAGACGACGCCGGTGATGAGGAGGGCGTTGAAGACGTTAGAGCCTATGACGTTACCGAGGGCAATGTCCGATTGGCGGCGGACGGCGGCGACGAGGGTGGTAGCGAGCTCAGGGAGAGAGGAGCCGATGGCGACGATGGTGAGGCCAATGATCCGCTCGCTCCAGTCGAGAGCGCGGGCGAGGCCAAGGGCCCCCTCGATGAGGCAGTAGCCGCCGATGACGAGGCCGATGGCTCCGCCAAAGACGAGCCAGAGATCGCGGGACCCATTATGCGCTGGGTGATTAGCATCCAGAGTGAGTGGCTTTTGGTGCTCGCGGCGGCCAAGAATCACCTGGAGGGCGATGTAGAGGGCGAGGAGGACGAGAAGGATGATACCCGCAAGGCGACCAAGAAAGTGGGTCCAGAGAAAGAGGGCTAAGATGCAGAGGGAGATGAACATGAGGGGCATCTCCCGCTTGGCCATGACGGGGGCGACGGAGACAGGGCTGACGAGGGCTGTGATGCCGAGAATGAGTCCTACGTTGGCAATATTGGAGCCGATGATGTTGCCGAGGGCGACCGAGCCGAGGTGCCCTTTGAGTTGGGCGACGATGGAGGAGACCGCTTCTGGCATGGAGGTGGAGCAGGAGACGACGACGAGGCCAGCGACGAGGGGGGTGACCCCCACTCGAAGCGCTCCTCGGTAGGCACCACGGACGAGCGCCTCTCCACCGATGTAGAGGAAGAAGACGCCGACGACGATATAGACAACAGTGATCATCACACGCACCTTATACCTCAGTCGCCACCCATCCGCAATCAGTCACCACCCTGCCGAGTTGTCATGTTTTCATGTCTGACACGTGCGTGTCAGACATGAAAACATGACAACTCGACCCTTATCATAAATGTTTGTGAAGGCTATAGTTGGCGCATGACAATAGGCGTTCTACTAGTCAATCTGGGAACTCCCGACTCACCAAGCCCGCGCGACGTGCGTCGCTACCTGAATGAGTTTCTCACCGACGGGCGGGTGATTGACCTCCCCTGGCTCCCACGACAGCTGCTGGTGCGAGGGATAATCGTTCCTAAAAGATATCGAGAATCAGCGCGAAACTATGAGTACATTTGGACCGAGCAGGGATCGCCCCTAATGGTCTACGGCAGGAAAGTAGCCGCCCGCCTCCAAGAGGCACTGGGTGAGGACTACACGGTCGAGCTTGCCATGCGCTACCAGAACCCTTCAATTGAGAGTGCACTCAACGCGCTCCGCGACTCTGAGGAGATCATCGTCGTTCCCCTCTTCCCGCAATATGCCTCTGCAACGACCGGATCGATCCATCAAAAAGTGCTCGAGATTGTCTCTAAGTGGCAGGTGATCCCCCCTCTCCGCCTCATCAACAGCTATCCCACTCAAGAGAGGATGATTGCCACCTACGCCGAGCTGGCGAGTCGCTTCAACCCCAAAAGCTACGATCACATCCTGATGAGCTTCCACGGCTTGCCTGAGCGGCACATCCGAAAGGCAGACGGTCACAATTGGTGTCTCAAAGAGAATTGCTGTGCACGCCTCGGTCACAAGAACCGCAATTGCTACTCCGCGCAGTGTCATGCTACCGCCCGTGCGATCGCCACCAAGCTAGATCTCTCTCCCGACGACTACACCGTCTGCTTCCAGTCCCGCCTCGGCCGCGACCCTTGGCTGAAGCCCTATTTTAGCGACATCCTCAAGTCGTGCGAAAAGCGGATCCTGGTCCTCTCTCCCGCCTTCGTCGCCGACTGCGTTGAGACTCTTCATGAGATTGACGTTGAGTACAGCGAGGAGTTTCTCGCTACTGGGGGCGAAGAGCTCACCCTCGTCCCCTCCCTCAACGACGAGCCTGAATGGATCCTCGCACTCCGTGACCTCGTCCACGCTACTGTCAGATTGGGGTCAGGCCCCAAATCGCACTTTAGCGAGGTGGCGGGTGAAGAGGGCGTCGGCTATGTTGTCGGCGGAGGGGTGCTGGATAATGGGGAGGTGGGTGAGCATGTGATAGCCGTCGCCGCCGCGGTAGAGGTAGTCGGTGGTGGCAAGGGTGTAGGTGGCGGCCGGGTCGATGGGTTGACCGTTGATGAGGAGGGTGTCGTCGATGATTTGGAGACCGGAGAGCTGGGGATAGGCGCGACCAGGATTGGCGAGGCCGTAGCGGACAGCTGAGAGGAGCTGCTCGCCGGTCACTTCGATCACCATGACCATGTTGGGGTAGGGCAAAAGGCTGAGCACCATCCCTTTGGTGATGGGGGTGCCGGCGGGAATGATCTGGTCGCCGCCGATGAAGGCGCTGCTGATCAGTGCACAGTCGGCGCCCATCTCGTGACGGAAGGCGTCAGCAATGAGGGTGCCAAGGCTAGTCTCTGAGCGGTAGCGGACAAGCTTCCGACCATCGAGCTCGGCGGTGGCGGTGCCGATCACCTTGGAGAGCTGACCATCAAGGAGATGGGTGTACTCGTCGATGCGCACTTTGACGATGGGGTCGGGCCTGGTCTGATAATTGGGGATCATCTTCCAACGGGGAATGACAATCACGTCATCGCCCTCCCGCTCAATCTCTAAATCTATCCGGCCGAGAAACTGGGCGTCAGAGCCTGACTTGTGAATGAGGGCGTGACGACGATGTGTGATCGCCTGATGCTCATGACCGCCAAGGATAAGGTCGATCTGGGGCACTTCTTTTGCCAGGTCCATGTCCTCGAAGATCTTCTGATGGGTGAGGGCGATGATCACATCAGCCCCCTGTTCCTGCAGTTGGGCGACGGTCGCTCGCGCTGTTTCAATGCAAGGCAGGAACAGTACATTTGGACCAGGATTTGAGATCTCGGCGGTGTCGGGAGTGCAGAGGCCAAAGAAGCCGACGCGAATATCATCGACGTCGACGAACCAGATCTCATCTGCGCCACCAAACGGCATGCCGTTTGTGTCGAGGACGTTGGTCCCAAACCAGAGAAATCCCCGCTCCCGCATCCGCTCAGCGAGCACCTCGCTCCCAAAGTCAAACTCGTGGTTACCATGGACCACCATGTCGACGCCGAGCATGGAGAATAGCTCGACCATATGCGCGCCGCGGGTGACGCTGGAGAGAGGGGAGGGGGAGAGAAAGTCGCCATTGACCGTCGTGAGTGAGAACTCACTCTGCTCTCGTTCCTGATCAAGCAGTGTCTTCATCTCGGCCAAACCACCCCACCCATCTCTAGGCTCCACCTCATAGACATCATTGAACGTGAGAATCGTGAGGGTGGTGGCGGCAAGAGGCAGGGAAAACAGTAAAAAACCGATGAAAACTTTCCGCAACATGATTGCTCCTTAGGTGTCCGACGAGTATACTGCAAGCCATGGCAAATTTCACAGATCAAGTGACTCAAAGCATGGAACAGGCGTTTGGCGAGGCGCAGCGCCGGGGATGCACGGAAGTGCATGAAAATCATTTGCTAGCAGCTTTGCTGGCCGATAGCTCAGGCTATTTCACCACGCTTATACAGGGGCTGGAAGCTAATCCGGTGCCGCTGCACGAGAAGGCAGTGGCGGCGGCCGAGCAGGTGCCCACCTTTTCTGGCGAGACGTCGCAGCCGCAGATCGGATCAAGCTTGCAGAAGCGGATTGCCGAAGCGCAAGGGATTGCCAACAAGTGGGGCGACAGCTACATCGGCTCCGACCATCTCCTCTGGAGCTACTGGAAGGGGGCGGGTGAGCCATTTGCGGCGTGGAAAAAATCGACCGGCGTCTCTCTCAAGCAGCTTGAGGAGCAGATCAAGAAAGTGCGGGGTGATCGACACATCGACTCCCCTGGCGCCGAATCGGGCCTCCAGGCGCTGGAGAAGTATTGTCGCAATCTGAGCAAGCTGGCGCGTGACGGAAAACTCGATCCGGTGATTGGACGGGACGAGGAGGTGCGCCGCACCATTCAGGTGCTCTCTCGCCGGAAGAAGAACAATCCCATGTTGATTGGCGAGCCGGGAGTGGGAAAGACCGCTATCGCCGAAGGGCTTGCCCAGCGGATCGTGGGAGAGGATGTCCCCGACTCGCTCCACAACAAGGAGATTGTCGCCCTCGACATGGGAGCGCTGATCGCCGGCACTAAATACAGGGGTGAATTTGAGGAACGGCTCAAGGGAGTATTGAAAGAGGTGGAGGAGAGCGATGGAAACATCATCCTCTTCATCGACGAGGTGCACACGATCGTCGGAGCTGGCGCCTCTGAAGGGGCGATGGACGCAGCGAACCTGCTCAAACCGGCCCTCGCACGCGGCGAGCTCCACTGCATCGGCGCCACCACCCTCGCTGAATATCAGAAGTACATCGAAAAAGATGCCGCCCTCGAGCGCCGTTTCCAGCCGGTGATGGTCCGAGAGCCCTCATTAGAGGACGCCATCTCCATCTTGCGCGGTCTCCGTGAGCGATACGAGATCTATCACGGCGTGCGGATCACAGAAGGGGCGCTCAGCGCCGCCGTCTCTCTCTCTTCACGCTACATCTCCGATCGATTTCTCCCCGACAAAGCGATCGACCTGATCGACGAGGCGGGGTCGATGATCCGCCTCCAACTGGGGAGTCGTCCCCTTCCGATCGATCGGAAGGAGCGCGCACCTCTCTTCGCTCATCGTCAAGCAAGAAGGGCTCAAGCGGGAGGGAGATACAGAGTCTGAAAAGCTTAAACCCGAAATCGCCCAGGAGAAAGAGGAGCTAGCCCACCTGCGCGAGCGGTGGGAGCAGGAGAAGAAGCAGCTCCAGAGCGTCAAAGAGAAGAAAAACCTGCTCGAGCAGCTCCGCTTCCAAGAAGAGGAGGCCGAGCGTGCCGCCAACTACAACCGGGTGGCCGAAATCCGCTACAGCGAAATCCCGGCCCTAGAAAAAGAGCTCGAAGAGGCGCAATCCGATCTCGCCAAACTCCCCGACCGCCTCCTGCAGGAGGAGGTGGACGAGCAGCTGATCGCCCAAGTGGTCTCCAAGTGGACCGGCATTCCCATCGATAAGATGATGGCGGGCGAGGCCCAGAAGCTTCTCAACATGGAATCCGCGCTCGAAGAGCGCGTCGTCGGCCAAGACTTCGCCGTCAAGGCGGTCTCCGACGCCATCCGTCGCGCCCGCGCCGGCCTCCAGGACCCCGACCGCCCCCTTGGCGCCTTCCTCTTTATCGGCCCGACTGGCGTCGGCAAGACCGAGCTAGCCAAGGCGCTCGCCGAGCTCCTCTTCAACCAAGAAGAAGCCATGATCCGCCTCGACATGTCAGAGTACATGGAGCAGCACAGCGTCGCCAAGCTGATTGGCTCCCCTCCCGGCTACGTCGGCTACGAAGAGGGGGGCCAGCTCACAGAAGCGCTCCGCCGCCGCCCCTACGCCGTCGTCCTCCTCGACGAAGTGGAAAAAGCGCACCCTGACGTCTTCAACATCCTCCTCCAGGTCTTTGACGACGGCCGGATCACCGACGCCAAAGGGCGAAAAGTCAATTGCAAGAACGCCCTCTTCATCATGACCTCCAACCTCGGCTCCGACCTTCTCATGGAGCACCCCGCTGCTACCAAGGAAGAGATTCTCACAGCCCTCGAACCTGTCCTAAAAACCGCCTTCCGCCCCGAATTCCTCAACCGGCTCGACGACATCCTCCCCTTCCTCCCCCTCCAAGAATCGGACATGGAAAAAATCGTCGAGATCCAACTCAAACGGCTACGAAAGCGAGTCGCAGACCGCGACATCGAGCTCACCTGGACAGACGGCGTCCTCCACCACCTCGCCGCCGCCGGCTACGACCCCCTCTTTGGCGCCCGTCCCCTCAAGCGGATGATCGAAGCGGAAGTGGTCAACCCCATGTCGCGCACTCTTCTTGAAGGGGATATTCCAAAGGGAAGCAATGTGGAGCTCACCTCAGATGGGCAAACGATCGACTTCGTCGTCCGTAAGGAAGAGTGAAGCGCCCATCCCAATCAACGGCACACTCATCAACAGTGCCTCACTGGCGAAATAGCTGAGATGCGTGATGGACACGCCGGTCAGTTCGTTCAACACAGCATACGTCACAAGAAGAGAGTCGCTGTTTTTCACCAGTTCTTTCACCCCATCGCTGGATGACAAGGCTGCCAAGACGGTGAGAGGATGGTGACGCACCGTCACGTGCCCCAAAATGGCAAAAGCGATCAAAGATTTAGCGAGAAGTGGACGCCTCTTTCGCTGCTGCACACCGGCTACAATCGCAGAGGAGTGAATCGCAAAGAGGAGACCTTTTTGCTCGATTGTCTGTCTCTCAAGTGCAACGGCAAAAAGCACGCCCACGGTTGAAGCCGCTCCCCAAAGAAACTTAGCATACCACTTGTCGGCAGAGGGTTGATTGTCGTTCGCCTCGCACGATGCCCACAGCCCCACACACGGCACGCTGACAGTCCAGCCCACCGCAATGGCGTAGGCTGCGGAGCTGTAGTGTAACTCCCACTCGTTGTTGAAATAGACAGCGATCTTGACAAAGTCGTGCCCCTTTTTCCACAGCTCCTTTACACCCTCCATCGAAGCCGAGCTCAACTTTGCCCAATCCCCGAGGGGATACCTGCAGTCGAGAAAGAGACCCGCCACTCCCACTGACATCAGGAAAGTCGCCAACGCCGGCCGCTTTCGTCGCTGGTGAATTCCACCAATCAAAGCCGCGGAGTAGACCATTAGTGTACTTGCCGGCCCTGCACCCGATATGACCGCTATTGCTGCTGGACGTCCAATCAGCTCTCCAAGTCGACTCAAGTCGCCGCTAAACGAGGTTCTCCCCCCCCACCGTAGTATCCAAAGACAACCTTTGCGGTCTCCTTCAACTTTCCTCCAATACCAGACGCCTGAACAACATGATTCCAATTCGCCCAGTCTTTGTTAGTCACAACAGGCGTGCAATCAATAAACAGCTGAGCGGCCAACGCATGCGCCCGCTCATGCAATTCGGTCAGCGGCCCTCCGTAATTAAGGGCATGCGTCACGACCAGACCGCCAACAGCAGCCAAACAAACAGTAGTTGATGAAGGTCTTGACTCAAACATATCTGAATATATTAAAATCCGAGCGGATACTATGCAATAGAAATTAGACGACTAAAATGGTGGGCAATTGCCGAATAGTCGCAGCACTGAAAATTATATTGTGCATTCCACACCCGCCAAAGCTGAGTGGCGAGGCCGCTAATTCCAAAGCCGGCAAGGGCGCTGCTCGACAGATAATAGGCGCCGCCCAGAGCCGTGACATTGATGGCAAGCTCGGCGAGCGGGCCCGCAGAATAGAAGAGAAGCATCGTCCAATCTTCTGAAAGCAGGCTGCGGCCCGGACCCAACGTCGTTGTCCCCTTCTGCCCCCAATCGGTGAGGATATTCCACACGTCGCGCAAATTTGCGACCTCTCGCCACTGCTGCCAGACACGGGTCTCCACAGTCACCTTGCCCGTCGTCAGAACCAGGCCGACCAATTGATGCGCCCTTTCGTGCAGCTCACGGATCGGTCCCCCGTTGTAGAGAATCACCTGCGCAATCGCTCCGGCAACAAATGTCATAGCTTGTGAAATGCTTCTTGGACGCTAGAGCGGAGAAAGGTGGCGAGCCGCCCCTCACGCTCGTCGACGTGGATGAGAAGGTAGACGCAGAGGATGGTGACGCCAAACTGAACCGAGAAAATCCCTACAGTGGAGGCGACGAGCGAGGCGGCGGCGAGGCGGCAGCTTCTCCACACGCGGTCAGTGAAGGAGCCGGCGGTAAGTGCACCAACAAGTGTGAGAAAAAAAGCGGCGAACAACCAGATGATCACGGGGAGCACAATGATTCCCATTCCGATGCGCAGAAGTGCCCGCTGCCAGAGGGAATACCCTTCGACAGTGGGCTGAGAGTTGAAAAACTCCTCCTCACGAACTTCTGATAGGTCAAGAATCGTCATTGCTAGCACAAGCTAACAGCGGCTCTTCTTTTTCAAAATCAGAAAGAATTGCTATAGTTTGTTAAGTCCATTCAAAGCGGCAATGCGGTACCCCTCAGCGAAGGTGGGATAGTTGAAGACGTTGTGGACGAGAGAGTCGAGAGTGGCGCCAAAATTCATCGCCAATTGGCCAATGTGGATCAGCTCGGAGGCGGAGCGGCCAATGATGTGGACGCCGAGAATCTTGTGCGTGTCAGCGTCGAAGAGGATCTTAAACATGCCATCTACGCTTCCGGTGATGTGGCCGCGGGCAATCTCATAGTAGTAGGCGCGGCCCACCTCATAGTTGACCCCCCGCAGCTCTTCTTCAGTATGACCGACGACGGAGATCTCGGGGATGGTGTAGATGCCAAGGGGAAAGCACTGGCTAAACTGTGTGGTTTTGTGGCCAAAAGCGTGGAGGGCGGCCAGTCGCCCCTGCTCCATCGAGGTGGAGGCAAGGGCGGGGCCGGGGACGACGTCTCCGGCGGCGTAGATGTGTGAGACTTGAGTTTGGAACTGGGCATCGACAAAGAGGTGGCCCTGCCCCTCGAGTTCGAGGCCGGCGCGGGGGAGGTCGAGGCCGTCGACGTTGGCCACCCGGCCAAGCGAGTAGAGGAGGGCGTCGGCCTCGAGATGAGTGCCATCGTCCAGCTCAACGTGAGCCCGATCGCCTATCCGCTCGATCTTCACCGGACGGCGGTGGCCAACGAAGCGGAGGCCGAGGGCGGCCAGCTGCGTCTGGAGGTGGATGCTAATCTCCGCATCGAGGTGAGTGAGCATGTGCTCCCGCTTGTCGACGACGGTCACTTCTGTGCCCAAAGCGGAGAGAAAACTGGCGTATTCCGATCCAATGACGCCGCCGCCAAGGACAATCATCGTATCCGGAATCCTCCCAATATTGAGGAGGGTGGTCGAATCGAAGATCACCTCTCCGTCGAACGGCACCTCCACCGGCTGGCGCGGTTTCGAACCGGTGCCGATGAAAATCCGCTCGGCCGTCACATGGTAGGCAATCTCCCCCTCGATCACCACCTCCGTGGGACTCAAAAAACGGGCTTGACCCTGAATGAGACGGACACCATTTTTTCGAAATTTGCGCCCAAGGACCCGCCGTTCCTCGTCCAAAACTTTTTGGAGGCGGAAGTTGAGATCTTGAAAAGTGACCTGTTCGAGGTTCAATTGCCGACCGTAGAAATTGCGACCGTAGAAGCGGGTGAGCTCCACAATCGCCTCGCGAAGGGACTTCGAAGGGATGGTTCCCGTATTGAGACAGGCCCCTCCAACGACGCTTTCCTTCTCAGCCACAATGACTTGGCGACCGAGCTTGGCCGCCTGAATGGCACACGCCTGCCCAGCAGCCCCCGACCCAATCACCAACATGTCCACCTTAATGCGCTCCATTTCTTCACTCTAACTGCATCAATCAAATTCTTGAAGTTTCGCGAAAACCCCCCATTGTGTTAGAGTTCTGTCTCTTAAGAAGATCTGGAGATGAATCATGGGCAAACGCTGTCAACTGACTGGAAAAAAACCGTGCAAAGGTCGCACCTACGTGACCCGCGGAATTGCAAAGAAGAATAAGGGAATCGGCCTCAACATCACAGGGAAGACGAAGCGTCGCTTCACTCCCAACCTGATGAAAAAGCGCTTCTGGCTCCCTGAAGAGAAGCGGTGGGTCACCCTCACCCTTTCAACCAGTGCGATTCGGACGATCGACAAGATCGGCATCTACAAAGCTGTCGCACGGATGCGCAAGGCAGGCGAAAAAGTCTAAGTGCGGAATTTTCTCCGCACGCTCCGCCGTGAGGGGGAGATCGTCGATGTCTTTGAGCCGGTCGATCCCCATCTCGAGCTAGCCGAAATTCATCGCCGCGTGGCGGCCGCCGACGGTCCCGCCCTCCTCTTTCACAATGTGAAAGGGAGCTCCTTCCCCGTCGCCACCAACCTCTTTGGTTCCCTCAAGCGGGTCGAGCTCGCCTTCCCCACCCGTCCCGAGCAGCTGGTACGCGATCTGGTCAATCTCGCAACTGGCGAATTCCCCCCACCTCTCTGGAAAAACCGAAAAACCCTCGGCAAATTGCTCAAACTGGGCAGCCGCAAGAAGAAAAGCGGCCCTGTCCTTGAGCGAACGATGGCAAAGACCGACCTTGAGAAGCTCCCCCTCCTCACCAGCTGGCCAGAAGACGGCGGTCCCTTCATCACCCTCCCCCTCGTCTACACCCAATCGCCCCACAATGGCACCTCCAACCTCGGCATGTACCGGATCCACCGCTACGATAAGGAGACCACCGGCCTCCACTGGCAGATTGGCAAAGGGGGTGGTTTTCACTACCACCAGGCCGAGCAGCTAGACCAGCCCCTCCCCGTCTCCATCTTTGTCGGCGGCCACCCTGCCCTTATGCTCTCTGCCATCGCCCCCCTCCCCGAGAACGTCCCCGAGCTAATGCTCACCTCTCTTCTTCAAGGCAAGAAGTTGAACTTGGTGCAGAAGAAGGGATGGGATCATCCGGTGATCGCCGAGGCCGAATTTGCCCTCGTTGGCCACGCCGAACCCCACAAACGACGACTCGAAGGCCCCTTTGGCGACCACTACGGCTACTACAGCCTCGCCCACGACTTCCCCATCTTCAACTGCAAAAAAATCCACCACCGCAAAGATGCCATCTACCCCGCCACCGTCGTCGGCAAGCCCCGCCAGGAAGACTTCTACATCGGCGACTTCCTCCAAGAGCTCCTCTCCCCCCTCTTTCCCGTCGTCATACCGGGCGTCCGCGACCTGTGGAGCTATGGCGAGACCGGCTTCCACTCCCTCTCCGCCGCCGTCGTCCGTGAGCGCTACCACCGCGAGTGCATGGCCTCAGCGTTCCGCATCCTCGGCGAAGGGCAGCTCTCCCTCACCAAGTTCCTCCTCCTCACCGACCAACCCACCGACCTGCGCGATTTCCGCACCACCCTCACCACCGTCCTCGAGCGTTTCCGCCCCGAGACCGACCTCTTCATCTTCTCCAACCTCTCCCTCGACACCCTCGACTACACCGGCCCCGAGCTCAACAAAGGGTCGCGCGGCATCATGCTTGGCATCGGACCCAAGATTCGCGATCTCCCCACCATCGCACCTCCTGGCGCCATCGCCTTCTGCCCCGGCTGCCTCGTCGTCGACCAACCGATCGAAAACTGCAACGAGTGGCCCCTCGTCATCCTTGTCGACGATGCAAAAAAAGCGACCCAAAACGTCACCACTTTCCTCTGGACCGTCTTCACCCGCTTTGAGCCCGCCGCCGATATCACCGCCCAATCGAGCACCGTCCACCGCCACCACATCTGCTACTCCGGTTCCATCCACATCGACGCCCGGATGAAGCCCTCCTACCCCAAAGAGGTGCTCTGCGACTCAGGCACCCACTCCCTCGTCACTGATCGCTGGAGCAACTATTTCCCTGACAAAATGGAAATGGGTGACTCTCAATCAGCTCACGTGAGTTGAGAAAGCTCCTCTTCCGCCTAGCTCTCGCTGCTCTCGCTGTCACCTTTATCCTCACTGCCCGCCTTGCCACAGTCCCCTCCCTCCCAACTCCCGACTCCCCTCCCAGATTTTACTCCACCCAAACCCGCGACGACCTCGAGCTCTCCCTTTCCGGCGCCATCAAGCGGGCTAACCACTCCGTCCACCTCGCCATCTACACCCTCACCGACCGCAAACTGCTCCGCGCCCTCTCTGACGCCGCTGCCCGCGGCTGCACCGTCCACGTCGCCTACGACGCCAAAGCTGGCCGCCCCAAACTCTCCCCCGCCGTCCACCGCCTCCCCCGCCGCCTCAGCGGCCTCATGCACCGCAAAATCCTCGTCATCGACTCCCAAGAAGTCTGGCTCGGCTCCGCCAACTTCACCTATGAATCGCTCCGCATCCACGACAACCTCATCTGTGCCCTCAACTCCGCCCCCCTCGCTGCCGACCTCATCGCCGCCATCACCGGCCAAAAACCCACCCCTCCCCCCCGCCTCTACCCCGATGGCATCGAGCTCTGGCTCCTCCCCGAGGACAAAGAGGCCCTCCTCCGTCTCACCTCCCTCCTCGACTCAGCAAAGAGCCGCATCCGCGTCGCCATGTTCACCTGGACCCACCCCACTCTCACCGCCGCCGTCATCCGCGCCCACAACCGGGGCGTCGACACCCACATCTCCCTTGACGCCACCTCCGCCCACGGCGCCAGCGCTCCTGCCTACCACCAACTCCTCGAAGCTGGCGTCCCCATCACCTGCAGTGCAGGCCCGGGCCTCCTCCACCACAAACTCGCCCAGGTAGACGACACCCTCGTCATCGGCTCAGCTAATTGGACCCGCGCCGCCTTTACCCGCAACCAGGACTGCTTCCTCATCATTCCCGAAATAAATTCGCCCCCCCAACTCGCTGTCCTCCAATAACCTAAGTCGCGAATTTGAATTCCTGTACCCAACATACAGGTTTTCGGCCGAAAACATGTAGGCAAATGTAGACGTCAACATCGGGCCGGCCCCGGAGGGGCCGACGTGTTTAGCGCGGAGTGAAATTAGTGCCCGCAGGGCACGATGTAACCCCGGGATGCGTGTATTCTCCTCTACGACAGGGGTCATCAGGCATCCCGGACCTATCCGGTTCCCTCAACGAATTGATGTCCAACGTGAGTCTCGTGATGAGGGTTTCCCCCGTCGTTTGTCATCACACACATATCCCGGGGTTACGTCCTGCGCGCCGGGCCGAAGGCCCGACCGCGCAGTGACTCCACCACCGCGCTAAACGCGTTGGCCCCTCCGGGGCCAGTCCTATGTCAAGGATAGCCGCCCCGTGCAGTAGGGAGATAATGGCTCGGTGGGGTAGAATGTTGGAGATGAAGATTGCACTGCACGGACATGGGAAGATGGGAAAGGCGATTGAGCGATTGCACGACGGGCCCGTCGTGCAGCTCGCAGAGTGCGACGTACTCATCGATTTCTCACACGCAGAGGCGGTGCTCGACTGTGTTGAAAAGGCATGTCAAGCTGGATGCGATCTGGTGATCGGAACGACAAATTGGGAAAAGGATCTTCCGCATGTCAAGCAAATGATCGAGAAAGCGGGTATCGGCTGCCTTTACGCACCCAATTTCTCCATCGGAATGGCCCTCTTTGTGAAACTTGCCGAACAGGCTAAACAACTGCTGCGTGACTACGAAGTATCGGGCGTTGAAATACACCACAGCGCGAAAAAGGACGCCCCGTCTGGCACTGCCAAACTACTGGATGTCCCCTTTTCAAGCGTCCGGGTGGGAAAAGTCCCCGGCACCCACACGCTCATCTTTGATTCAGAAGTCGACACCATCGAACTCACTCATCGCGCCCGCAGCCGCGATGGCTTCGCATCCGGCGCTCTACAAGCGGCCCGTTGGGTGCGGGGCAAGAAAGGGCTCTTTACTCTAGACGATATGCTTGCTACCCTGAGCGTGTGATGCAACTCAGTGGTCTATACACAGCAATGGTCTCCCCTTTCGCCGCAGACGGCTCGCTTGACGAGGCCGGCTTCTGCGAGAATTTGAAGTTTCAGCAGAAGTCTGGAGTGGATGGAGTGGTGATCGCCGGGTCGACCGGTGAGGGGGCCGTCCTCACAGATGCTGAGCGGGAGAGGCTGGTGGAGCTGGCCGTCGAGCGGGTGGGGGGCCGGATGCAGGTGATCGTCGGCTGCGGCACCAACTCCACCCCCTCCACCATCGCTCGCATTGAAAGGGCGAAGACCCTTGGCGCCGACGCCGCCCTCGTCGTCACCCCCTACTATAACAAGCCGACCCAGCGAGGCATCTATAGCCACTTCGAAGCCATTGCTCACGCCGTGGAGTTCCCCATCATCGTCTACAATCACCCCGGACGCACCGGCACCAACATCGAGCCGCTCACCCTCGCCCAGATCGCCACCCTCCCCCATGTGATCGGCGTCAAGGACTCCCACGACGACATCAACGCCTTCTCCGACATCCTCCATCACACCGAAGGGATGGAATTTTCCGTGATGAAGGGGGACGACATCCAAATCCTCCCCGCCATGGCTCTTGGCGCTAATGGCCTCATCTCCATCCTCAGCAACCTCGTTCCCGTCCCCATGGCTCATCTGGTCGCTGCCTTGGATGCGGGCGACCTTCCGACCGCACGGGAGCTCCACTTCCGCCTCCTCCCCCTCTTCAAGGGGATGGCCTTCGAGACCAATCCCATCCCCGTCAAAGAGGCGATGAACCTCTGCGCCCTCCCCGCCGGCCCCACTCGCCTTCCGCTCACCCCCATGAGCGAGCCCCACCAAGCCGCCCTCCACCAACTCCTCTCAGATGCTGGATTACTACCATGCGCGTCGGTCTAATTGGGGCCACCGGAATGGTGGGACAGCACTACCTCCACCTCCTCCAAAACCACCCCTGGTTCGAGCTCACCCACGTCGCCGCCTCCAAAGAACGGACAGAGGAGCCCTATCCTCAGGACAACTGGTTTGCACCAGGTGCTCCCCCTAAACTGACGCTCGACTCCCCCGAAAACCCCGACTGTGACCTCCTCTTCCTCGCCGCCGACTGCGATCCCCTCCCCTACGTAGAAAACGGCATCCATGTCGTCGCCTCCTCCTCACTTCTCAGAAAAAATCCTCAAGTTCCAGTGATCATCCCTGAGATCAACGGCGACCAGGAGTGGCCTCTTCGAATCGCCTGTAAGCCCAACTGCGCCGTCCAATCGTTCCTCCTTCCCCTCTGGCCCCTCCACCGACGGTTTGGGATCGAACGGGTCACCGTCACCACCCTCCAGAGCCTCAGTGGCGGTGGCCTCTCCCTCATGAACACCACCAACCCCAACCCCTTCATCCCCGGCGAAGAGGAGAAGTGCGAGTCCGAACCCTTTAAGATCTTCGGCACCACCTTCCCCCTCTCCGTCTCCTGCCACCGGGTCTCCCGCCCCTTTGGCCACACCGCACAAGTCTCCGTCGCCTTCCACACTCAGCCCACCCGCGAACAGATTCTCGATGCATGGAATACCTACCCTGGCCTCGACCTCCCCACCGCTCCAAAACAACCCATCCGCTACATCGACGGCCCCCTTCCCCTCGACCCCATGAGCGTCACCGTCAACCGCCTCCATGAGTGCCCCGCCCTCCAGTGGCGGTTCACCGCCCTCTCTCACAACGTCATCCGCGGGGCCGCAGGTGGCGGCCTCCTCATCGCCGAACAATGGTATCAACGTGAAAAAGAATCCCCACTTCACTCAGCTTCCGAAGAGCTACCTGTTTCCTGAAGTCGAACGACGGGTTCAGGAGTTCAAACAGCAACACCCCAACGTCGAACTGACCAACCTCGGCATCGGCGACGTCTGCCACTCTCTCCCTCAGCCCATCATTGACGCCATGCAAGCCCAAGCTGCCAAAACCTACGGCTACGGCCCAGCAGAAGGGTGGCCCTCCCTCCGCGCTGCCATCGCCGACCGCATTTACGGCGGCCGCCTCTCCCCCGACGAGATCTTTGTGAGCGATGGGGCCAAGCCCGACTTCGCCCGCCTCCAGCTCCTCTTCGACCGCGATGCCTCCCTCTACGTGCAAGACCCCGCCTACCCCGTCTACCTCGACCTCGCCCGCCTCTCCGGCCGCCCCCTCGCTCCCCTCGACCAGGCCGACATCATCTGCTGGTGTTCTCCCAACAACCCCACCGGCCACGCCTCCACTGAACAAGAACTCGCCCACCTCGTCTCCCTGCAAAAACCCATCCTCTTCGACGCCGCCTACGCCCCCTTCATCCAAGACCCCTCCCTCCCCCGCACTATCTTTGACATCCCAGGCTCAGACCCCCTCGCCATCGAGCTCGGCTCCTTCTCCAAGCTCGCCGGCTTCACCGGCGTCCGCCTTGGCTGGACCGCCATCCGCAAAACCCACCCCCTCCATGCTCCCTGGATCCGCCTCCTCAACACCACCTTCAACGGCCCCTCCGCCATCGCCCAAGCTGGCGGCCTCGCCGCCCTCACCACCGCCTGGCCCGCCGTCCAAGCCCACGTCCAAACCTACTCTGACAACGCCGCCCACCTCGCCGGCCACCCCACCAACGCCCCCTACATCTGGAAAGAGTTCCCTGGTGAAACCTCCTGGGCCGCCTTCGACCGCCACCTCCACGACCACCACCTCATCACCACCCCCGGCTCCGGCTTCGGCCCCGCCGGCGAATCCTTCCTCCGCTTCAGCGCCTTCTCCACCTTGACGTCATCCACACAGATCCCTCACAATATCCTCCTCAAGTAACCAAGGAGAGGGAACATGACA
The DNA here is from genome assembly GCA_963739345.1 of uncultured Verrucomicrobiae bacterium. GTDB lineage: Bacteria > Chlamydiota > Chlamydiia > Chlamydiales > JAFEGQ01 > CAVUAA01. The sequence goes on from CAVUAA010000001.1 coordinate 777,018, forward strand.
GAGAAAATCTCAGGGATGGGTCTTAGCGATTCCATGGGCCTTCTCACCTACCGAGCACCCATTTTAGGAAATACTAAGCTCTGCAAGGTCAAAATGGGCAAGGACACCCACCCCGTGGATGCGATCCTCTGGACCCGTAAAAGACTACTGATCGGCAACTTTCACCAGAACTGCTGGGTTATCCTCCTCAACGGAAAACCTCTAGTCAAACCACTAGCACTAGTTCTAAATACCCCGCCCTCCTTTTCCATCAAAAAAAACAAAACGGAAGAGCTCTGCCTCCATATTGAGAATTTCGGGGACATTCGAATCACTTGCATAATGGAGGGACACCAAGAGGACGTCCATTTCAAAGACCAAAAAGGACGGGCTCTAAAGTTCTATCCCGTTCTCAGTGAAAACCTGCAGGAACAGAAGGGAGTAACCCTCCACATGTTCGACAAGTGAAGCCATACTGAATTGACTTCTTGAGCAGAACTAGCTAATCTTTTCCTTCACACCCGGAATAGGAGTTAGAAAATGTCAGGAGTTACGTTTGATGATGGAGTAGCGAGTCAATATCTCACCCCAAACACGTGGTGGAAATGGCTGCTTACCGGCAAGCTGGAGATCACGGAGAAGGAGGGGGAGAGGAAAGCCTATCTAGTTACCTTATTCCAGAAACACGAGCTCGGCGACGTGGCGTTCAAGCCGGCGTCGGCCCTACTCGAAGAGAACAAACTCAAGCTTTTCGACAAAAAGAAAAACGGTGAGGAGCTTAAGCTTGAAGGGTATCGGTGGAGCAAGCCAGGCGAGTTCAATGGACGCAATGCGCTGCTCGTGATTGGGCTAGTCAGTACGCTGGGGATGTTTTTCTTCGCTAGAAAGGTTTAATCGCAGACTGAGTTCGGTCGCGGAAGGTGCGCCACCGGTCGGTGGCGGGAAGGGCGAGGTCTAGGCAAGCCTCAGCGATCCCCTCTGCATCGAGTTGACGAAGAGCTGCGTAGAGACCGTGGAGCGCTTGGTCAGGATCGGTGGAGGGGCCGACGGCGATCACTCGGGTGGCGCGCGGGTATTCTCGATCAGAAAAGCCAATGACGGTGCCGCTGGTGCCGGCGGTGAGGTGAGCGCGGGGCTTGTAGTGAGGGAGCGCGGTGGCGGGGCCGTCGACGAGGGGGGGGCGGTAGCCGAGAATCTCTTCAATCGCTTCTAGTGAGACAGCGCCCAGGCGGACGCATCGCCATTTTCCCTCTTCATAAATCAGGATGGTCGATTCGACTCCCTTGTTACAGGGGCCGCCGTCGATGACGGGAAAGTCGGGGCCAAAGTCGGCCTCGACATGGTCGGGACGGGTAGCAGAGGGGAAGCCGGAGAGGTTGGCGGAGGGGGCGACGAGGGGGCCAGTTTGAGAGAGTAGCTGCTGCGCATCTGGATGGTTGGGGACGCGGAAGCCAGCGGTGGGGAGGTTGGCGCGGACGGGGGCTGGGATGAGGCCCTGGTCGACCGGGAGGACGAGGGTGAGGCCGCCGGGCCAAAACTCGTCGGCCAGTTTGTAGAAGGTCTTGGGCTCGGTCACCAGGTAGGACTCAATGTCGTGGAGGTCAGCGGCGAGGATGAGGAGTGGATTGCGGGTGGGGCGCTGCTTGAGGGAGAAGAGAGCATCTAGCGCATCGCCATTTCGGAAGTCACAGGCGAGCCCATAGACGGTATCGGTGGGGATGGCGACGATCTCGCCCGCTTTGATTCGCGTGACGGCCTCAGAGACTCCGATGTGCAACGGCTATCCTAGATGTTCGCGCAGGTGGGCCAATCCTTTGGTGTGGATCTGGGAGACACGCGATTCGCCAATCCCCAGCTTCTTCCCAATCTCCCTCAACCTCTTCCCTTCGAAGTAGTAGAGCTTGAGCACCTGCCTCTCCTGCTTGTTCAGCTTACCTAACGCGAGCCTTAACAGCTCGCGCCACTCATTCCGGTCGGCCACCTCGAAGCTGTTGAGCGTCTGCTCATCAACCTCGTCGCCCTCCCCGGTCAGAGGCAACATGATAGCTGGACGGGCCCGAACCTGCAACTCCCACAGCTCCTCAATCTCTAATCCCATCGCTTCGGCCAGCTCACCTTCCTCAGGCTCCCTTCCTAATCGCTGCCGCAACTCCTCCGTCGCCCTGGCGATCTCTCCCGCCTGCTTGTGCACCGACCGGGGGACCCAATCCATCGCCCTCAGCCCATCGATCATCGCCCCCCGAATCAGAAACGAGGCAAAACTCTCAAACCGCACCTGCCGCTCCGGATCGAACTTCTCCACCGCCCTGAGCAGCCCCTGCACACCGGTGGCAAACAGATCATCGATCGAGACGTGACGGGGCAGCCGTGACGCCATCTGCCCGGCCGTCCAGTGAACCAGCTTTAAATATCTATTGAGCAGCTGGTCTCGCCAGCTCTCGGCACGCGTACTCTTATAGCGCGCCCACAGCTCCTCTGTAGGCAACACATCCATCCGGATCCTCTCCCCCCTCCATGGGGGTCATCCCCCTGTATAGCATATTTTTAATTATTGGCGATTGACGACAGTCGCCGTTTTATCTATTCTTGATACATGATTAGTCGCAATGATCCGTGCTGGTGTGGGAGTGGGAAGAAGTGGAAGAAGTGCCACTCTCCGGAACTGGCGCCCGGCGCTGTGGCGGAGCAGCTCCGCGAGCGGTATCAGCTACAGTATGGCATTCACCTAAAAACCGCTGAAGAGATTGAAGGGGTGCGCAAGGCGTGCCGGCTGACAGCCGATGTGCTGAAGGCTGTATGTGAAAAGGCTACAGCAGGGGTGACGACGGAAGAGCTCGACGACTTGGCAGCGAAGCTAGCTGTGGAGGCGGAGGCAACGTCGGCGGCGTTAGGCTATGGAGATCCGCCCTTTGCAAAGAGCATCTGCACCTCACTCAATGAAGTGATCTGCCACGGGATTCCGGAGAAGCGGGAACTGGTTGATGGAGACATCATGAATGTCGACATCAGCTTGGTGGTCAATGGGTTCATCGGCGACTGCAGCCAGATGGTGGTGATCGGCAAGACGACACCCGAAAGGCAGCTGGTAGTTGATGTTTCGCGTGAGTGTCTCGATCAAGCCATTGCCGTTTGTCGACCAGGCGCAACGATCAATGAGATTGGCGAGGCGATTGAGGCGCATGCGGAGACGAAGGGGTGCTCAGTGGTCTATCAATTTGTAGCTCATGGAGTGGGATGTGAATTTCATGAGCCTCCGCAAATTCCTCACGGCCGCAACGATGTGCGCATTCCGATGGCGCCAGGGATGATCTTCACCATTGAGCCGATGATCAACGCAGGGGTGCCAGAGGCTGTGATCGATCCAATCGATCAGTGGACAGCGCGCACGGCCGACGGGAAGGCAAGCGCCCAGTGGGAGCACACCCTCCTCATCACTGAGGCGGGAGTTGAAATCCTAACAGACTAGGGATGGAACGGCTCTTAAGCTCGCCGAGCAATTTTGAAATCACCTCTTCCAATACCTCAATCTCCACTTCAGCATTGGCAACAGCTTCTAACGGCTCGCCAAGTGCTTCAAAGTAAGGATCGGGCTCGAGGGCGGCGTTGGCCTGCTCGTGTTCGAGACGGAGAGACTTGGATTCAGCGTGCCAAAGCTGATCGCGGGTTTGGTGAAGGATCTCTCCTTTCTCTTCAAACTGCTGACGGAGCTGCTGAAGGTTGTGGTCGGCAGTGGTGCAGCGCACCTCAAAGAGCTCTGACAAAAGAGCGTTTCTTTCTGCCTGCAGGGCGGCCAGCTCCCGAATCTTGACCTGCTCAATCCGCATCTCATGTTCGGCAGCTCGCCGGTAGTCGAGATATTCGGCGCGCAGGTTGCCAAATTCTTCCTCGAACGACGATCGATCGCGCCGCATCCGCTCAAACGGCACACCCACCTCATCAAAGGCGATGTGGCTGACAAAGAGAGCGCATGCGGCCGACGCGATGGCGCCCACTGCCCACAAGCTGGGGTCGATGGCGCAATTGACGAGTAAAAATATGCAGCCAACAGTCAGTCCCCATTTTCTCCACAGGGTGGCGAGGGGCAAACTGATTAGACTGATCAAGGGTAGAAATGGGGCGCGGCCAAACCAGGTGGTGACCGTGAGGGTAAGTAGCAGCAGCAATGGCCCAATTGCAGCCCACAACCACGTCCGCGTTTCGATCTCTTTGGTACCGCTCTTCATCTATTCCAGAATAACGGAAGTGCGCTCTAGGCGTCTACCTCTATGAGGTTGTGCGCACTTTCAATCAAATAGGTGACCAGATCGACATCGCCCCCTTGAGTCAGTTCAACCTCCATCCGCCCATCTTTTTCGGCCGCGCAAGTGATCAACACGTAGGCGGCGTTCTGTTGTTTCTCGAGAATCCTACTAATCATCGCCTGTCCGAGCTTCTGCTGCACTGTATGTTCCCCTCCATCCATTGGATGAGGTCATGATGTAGCAAGGGCGGACAAAATAAGCCAGAAAGTTTCTTTCCACTCGTCAATTTAACCCGTTGGAATCACCCCGACTTTTCATGTTTTCATGTCTGACACGAACGTGTCAGACATGAAAACATGAAAAGTCGGGGTGAGAAAGTGGCGGCACTGATGGCTTCCTCTCTTTGACAAAAGAGGTGGGCAGGGGTACTAAACATTGTCATGGATGCAGAGCGTGCAGAAATGATTGACCTGGTTGTGCGGTGGGCGCGGATCAACTCGAGCTCGACCAACCCGGAAGGTTTAGCGAGGATGATGGAGGCGGTCTCAGAACCGTTTGCAGCTCTTGCCGATCGGGTGGAAGAGGTGGAGCTTGCAGGAGGCGTCAACGGCCGTCTGTTCCGCAAGGGAACCGGTGGCGTGCTGCTGGTGGGACACATCGACACGGTCTACCCCTACGACAGTGATTTTCAAGAGGTGGAGTGGGTCGACGACAATCTGCTCCGCGGCCCCGGTGTGGCCGACATGAAAGGTGGTCTTGTGGTGATGCTCAAGGCGCTCCAAGCGACAAAGCGAGAAAACTGGACGGTCTATCTCTCCCCCGATGAAGAAATTGGCTCACCACATTCACGATCGATGTTAGAAAAATTAGCGCCTGAATTTGAGTTCGGTTTGGTGTTTGAACCCACACTGCCGGACGGAGCGATGGCTTCAGCGCGAAAAGGTTCGGCCAATTTCACCGTCACCATGCGGGGAAAGGCGGCGCATGCGGGGCGCCACTTCTTCGAAGGAAAAAGCGCGATTGTGCCACTGGCCCAGTTTGCGATCGATGTGGTCAATTTAAGTCGCGAAGAGGTCACTTTCAACGTGGGCAAGTTTGCAGGCGGGACGGCGATCAATACGGTGCCTGATTTTGCGGTATGTACGGTCAACATCCGTGCGCCCGATGCTGCATCGCTCGATAAGGCTTGTGCAGATGTATTGCAGGCGGCGAAAAAAGTAGGTGCAGAAGCGGATGGAGGGGTCACACGGCCTCCTAAGCCGCTGGATGCTGCGATGCGTCAGCTGATGAAAAAGGTGGATGGGGCGCAGTGGCGAGAGACGGGTGGTGTTTGCGATGGGAACATTTTGGCGGCAGCTGGTCTGCCGACACTCGACTCAATGGGCGTTCGCGGACAGGGCATTCACTCTCCTGAGGAGACTTTGGATGTGAATAGTTTGGTGGAAAAAGTAAAACTTGCAGTGAAGGTGATGGAATGTTGATTGGGAAGAAGCTGAAGAAAGACCGTCGTGTCAAGCAGGCAAAAAAGCTTTTGCGCGAGGCACTCTCGGAGCATCAACAGGAAATCACTGAGGTGCGTCCTCCGCACACCAAGCCCCTCCTCTATGATGAGGTGGAGCGGGTGCGTGGATCTGCCCTCGTCTATCCCTATTTGAGCAGCGGCATCGGAAATGGTTGCCTGGTTGAGCTCATCGATGGGAGCGTGAAGTACGATTTCACCTGCGGGATTGGACAGATTCCCGCACACAGTGATCTTGATCTGATGGAATCAAGCGTTGATGCTGCTCTCGACGACACGGTCATCCAGGGCAATCTGCAACAGACAGCAGAACCCATAGAACTGATGGGACGGCTGTGTGAGCTCTCCGGCCTCGACCACTGCTACCTCACAAGCTCTGGGGTGATGGCGGTCGAGAACGCAATGAAGATCTGCTTTCAGAAAAACTACCCCCGCTACCGGGTGCTCGCCTTCTCAAACGACTTCGCTGGACGGACGTTAAGTGTGGGGAGAGTGACCGATCGACCAGGTTACCGAGAGGGGCTTCCGCCCAACGTGGCAGTTGACTACATCCCCTTCAACGATCCTAAGGAGAGCTTTGCCCGCCTCCACGAGCATCTGCGCCGCTATCCAGGCGAGCACGCCATGATGATCATGGAACTGGTGCAAGGTGAGGGAGGGTTCTACGCTGGCGAGGCGAAGTTTTTCCAAGAGCTGTGCGACGTGTTGCATGAGCAGGGCATCTTGGTGGTTGTCGATGAGGTGCAGTCGTTTGGAAGGACCGAAGAGCTCTTCGCCTTCCACCACTTCGGTCTCCAAGAAAAAGCAGACGTCGTAACGATCGGCAAGGTATCTCAGGTGTGTGCAACTCTGTGGCGCAACGAGCTACAGCCCCGCCCCGGTCTAATCGCTCAGACATTCACTGCAAGTAGCTCAGCGATTCGGGCCTGTCAGGTGATCCTCGACAAGCTAATGGCCGGTGATCGGTGGGGTCCCAAAGGTGACCACCGTCGCCTCCACAATCACTTTGTCCGCAAGCTGAAGCTCACTCGCCACGTCAAAGGACCCTACGGCATCGGCCTCATGATGGCGTTCACGCCGCATGACGGCTCCAAAGAGAAAGTGACCGGGATTCTCCACAAGCTCTTTGAAAAAGGGGTGGTAGCGTGGCGGTGCGGGGGTAATCCCGAACGGATCCGCTTTCTCCCTCCCCCTCTTGCCGTCACCAAGAAGGACATCGATGCGGTCCTCTCCATCCTTAAGGAGTGTCTGTGAAGCTTCTCAGGCATGTGCGCGAATCCGATCTCGACGACCTGCTGGCTCTTGCCAAGATGTCGGCCGGCGGCATCACATCGTTCCCTCCTGATCGCAAACTGTTGGCCGAAAAAATCGCCGCACTCTCCCACTTTTTTGCCCTAGAAGATCTCGCAACCGGACGGGTGATCGGCTGCTCCGCGGTCCGCACCGAGATGGAAAACAGGGGGGCAAGCGAAGTCTCCACCCTCTTTCTTCATCCAGACCATCGTTCGGGAGGCCTCGGCCGCCTCCTCTCCTATGGTCGCTTCCTCTACATCGCCATCAACCGGGCCACCTTCAAGCCGACAATCATCGCCCGCATGCGGGGCATCTCCGATCACCCCGTCTTTGGCAAACCCCATCCCAACACCATGCCCGCCGTCCGCATGCTCGAGCGGGAAGGGTTTGCGTTTGCCGGCGAGGTGGATGCGGGCGACCTAGGACCGTGGCTTGAGTGCGCCACCGATCAACTCTGGACTATCAAACATCTTAAAGAAGGGCTAGTGCGCGTCGTCGATCAGGTCGCTGGCAAACCGCAAGTGGTGGCCGCGCAAACCGACGAATTCCGCGCCTGTCTCTCTCCCATCGACGTTAACGGCGAAGTCTCCATCCCCCGTGAGACGGCAGAGGCGTTAGAGATCGCCGACGGCGACACCCTTTTCTATCGAGAGGAGGCCGCATGAATCTAGAACCCTTCGTCGAACGACTCAAAAATAGCGACCTCCACCGCCTGATTTCAGAAGAGGTGGGAAAGCCCCTCTGGGAATCCAAGGAAGAGGTGGCCGCGATGGTGGGCAAGGTCGAAATCTCGCAGCGCGCTCAAGAAGAGAGGGCGGGCGAATGGGAGCGAGGCAACGTCCACGTCCGCCACAAGCCGATTGGACGGCTCGCCGTCATCGGCCCCTTCAACTTCCCCGGCCACCTCCCCAACGGCCACATCGTCCCCGCCCTCCTCGCCGGGAATAGCGTGGTTTTCAAACCCAGCGAACTCACTCCGCGAACCGGCCAGGCCCTGGTCGACCTGTGGGAGCTCCCCGCTGAGCAGCTTAAGCTGGTCCAAGGAGGCCCCGAAGTGGGCCAGCAGCTCGCCCTCGACCCCACCATCGACGGCCTCCTCTTCACCGGCAGCCACGCCACCGGCAACAGACTCTCCCGCCTCTTCGCGGGCACCCCCGAGCGGATCCTCGCCCTCGAGATGGGAGGCAACACGCCCATCGTCCTCACCCCCGTCGCCGACGTTAAAGCCGCCGCCCAAACCATCCTCCTCTCTGCCTATCTCACCTCCGGTCAGCGGTGCACCTGCGCTCGCCGCCTCATCGCCCTCCCCGGCACCGAAAATGTGATCGACGCCCTCGTTGAACTGATCGGAAAAATCCGCGTCGGAAACTACACCGAAGAGCCCGAGCCGTTCATGGGGCCCGTCATTAACGAGCAAGCGGCCACCCGCATCCTAGAGAGCTACCAAGAGCTCATCTCTCGCGGCGGCAAAGCTCTCGTCCCCATGAAACGAGATGGCGCGTTTATCACCCCCACACTGCTTGACACCACCGCCATCATGGAGCGCCCAGACCTTGAGATCTTCGGTCCCCTTCTCCAACTCATCCACGTCCGCAACTTCGATGCCGCCATCTTAGAGGCCAACAACACCCGTTACGGCCTCGCCGCAGCGCTCATTAGCGATGATCCAAAACAGTGGGACCGATTCCGGCGCGAAGTGAAAGCGGGTGTGATCAACTGGAACAACAAGACCACTGGCGCTTCGAGTGCAGCCCCCTTTGGAGGGGCCGGCATCTCAGGAAACCACCGTCCCACCGCCTACTACTCGGCCGACACGGTCAACTATCCGGTCGCCTCCATCGAGGCAGACCACGTCACCTATCAACCCCATATAGGAATCGATGAAGGCGTTTGAGATCAACTGCGACGGGCTAATTGGCCCCACGCATAATTTTGCAGGTTTATCAGAGGGGAACCTCGCCTCGATGGGTCACAAGGGGAAGACCTCCCATCCGCGCAAAGCCGCCCTGCAGGGGCTGCAGAAGATGAAAATGCTCTCTGACCTTGGCCTCAAGCAGGCCATCCTCCCTCCCCACGAGCGGCCCGACATCCAAACACTTCGCGAAATTGGCTTTCACGGTACAGACGCACAGGTTCTAGAGACTGCGTTCAAAGAGGCGCCCGAGCTCGCCCGCGCCTGCTGCGCGGCGTCTGCCGCCTGGGCGGCCAACGGCGCCACCACCACCCCCTCCTCTGACACCACCGACGGCCACGTCCACTTCACCCCCGCCAACCTCGCCTCAAGATTTCACCGCTCGCTCGAGCCCACCGTCACCGGCTACTCCCTCATCGCCCTCGCCGCCCCCCCAGAAGCATTTACCCACCACGCACCCCTCCCAGCTCACCCAACATTTGGCGACGAGGGAGCGGCCAACCAGATGCGCTTTTGCACCGACTATGGCGAACCCGGCGTCCACCTCTTCGTCTACGGCCGCAAAGCCTTTGGCCGCGGCCCCGAGCCCAAAAAATTCCCCGCCCGCCAAACCTTTGAAGCGTCCCGTGCCCTCGCCCGCCGCCATCACATTCCTCGCGAGAGGGTCATCTTCGCTCAGCAAAATCCCGACCTGATCGACGCCGGCATCTTCCACAACGACCTCGCCGCCGTCGGCAACAAAAACGTCCTCATCTATCACGAGAAGGCGTTTCTCAAGACAGAAGAGGTGATCGGGGCGCTTGGCGCCCTCCTCGACCTGCACACCATCCCCGTCTCACTCCCCCCAGAAGTGCTCGTCGAAACCTACCTCCTCAACTCCCAGCTCGTCTCCCTCCCTGGCGGCGACGGCATGACCCTCATTGCACCGCTCCAATGCAAACACAACCAACAAACGCGCGCACTCATTGAAAAGTGGATTGCCGACGACAACCCCATCACCCAGGTGCTCTACTTCGACCTAAGTGAGTCGATGCAAAACGGCGGCGGCCCCGCCTGCCTCCGCCTCCCCCTCGTCGTCACTGAAAGCGAATATCAGGCGCTCCACCAACCGCTCCTCATGGACGACTTCACCTACCACCAGCTCGTCCATTGGATCGACAATCACTACCGAGAGGAGCTGAAGCCAGAGGACCTCTCCGACCCCGACCTCCTCCTCGAGTCGCGCGAAGCGCTCGACCAGCTCACCGAGCTGCTCGACCTCGGCCCCCTCTACCCCTTCCAGCAGGTTTAACCATGGAGTGGCGACGGGATCCGGCCAACCGGAAAGCCTACGCCGTCGACGCCTCCATCTTTGAAATCGAACCAGAAGCGATCTGCATCCCCCGCTCCACCGCCGACATCGTTGAAGCGGTGCTCTACGCCAAAGAACACGATCTCCCCATCTCCGCTCGAGGTGCCGCCACCGGTATCGCCGGCGGCTGCCTCACCGATGGCATCCTCATCGACACCTCCCAGCACCTCGATCAAATCCTCGAAATCAACCCCGACGAAAAATGGGCCCGCGTCCAGCCCGGCGTCGTCCAGGACACCCTCAACGAAGCGGTAGCTCCACACGGCCTCCGCCTCGGCCCCGACACCTCCACTGGCAACCGGGCCACCATCGGCGGCATGGTGGCCAACAACTCCTCCGGCGCCCACAGCCTCCGCTGGGGGACCATGATCGACCACATCCTCGACGTCCAACTCGTCCTCGCTAGCGGCGACGTCGTCTGGATGTCCACCCTCGACATCGACATCCCCAAACTCGACGGCTTCCCAGAGGTGGCCAAAAGCTCCATGGGCTACCTCCTCGACCGTGCACAAGGGAATCCCGCCCGCCTCGCCGCCGGCAGCGAAGGGACCCTCGGCATCATCTCAGAAGTGAAGCTCTCCCTCGTCGACCTCCCCGCCTCCACCTCTCTCGTTCTCCACACCTATCCCTCCATCGAAGCCGCCGCAGACGACATCCCCCGCCTCCTCGAGACCACTCCCATGGCGCTCGAGATGATCGACCGCCAGATCATCGAGCTCGGCCGCCTCTCCCCCACCATGCGGGGCAAGCTCGACTGGCTCCCCCCAGATGCGGGCGCTCTCCTCGTCGCCGAATATGAGGAGCCCGTTGGTACTCCCCTCCCATCCGACCAAACTGAAAATGTTTGGGCTCTGCGCAAATCAGGGGTCGGCCTCCTCATGTCCCGCCGCGCCTACAGCCGCGCCGTCGCCTTCATCGAAGACCTCGCCGTCCCCATCGCCTCCCTCTCCCCCTTCCTGTCTGACTTGCGAAAGCTTCTAACAAAGTACAATCGAGAAGCTGGCATCTACGGCCACGCCGGCGTCGGCGCCCTCCACGTCCGCCCCTTCTTCGACCTGCGAAAGAGCGGTGAACAAGAGACCATGCAACAGCTCCTCGACGAGACCGCCCATCTCATCAAACGGTACAAGGGAACCCTCACCGCCGAACATGGCGACGGCCTCATCCGCTCCCACCTCAACCCCATCCTCTTCCCTCCCCCCGTTCTCGAAGCGATGCAAAAGCTCAAAACCACCCTCGACCCCGATAACCGGATGAGCCCCGGCATCATCCTCGGCGGCAAGCTCCCCATCGACCGCCTCCGCCACACACCCCTCTCCCTCCCCTTCAAACCCGCCCTCAACTGGGACAAAGAGGGAGGCTTTGAGCTTGCCGTCGACATGTGCAACGGCAACGGACGCTGCCGCCAAAAAGATGGCCTCATGTGTCCCACCTTCCACGCCCACCACGACGAGTTCCACACCACCCGTGCTCGTGCACAAGCACTCAAAGGGCTCCTTCAAGGGAAACTGGATCCCAAACACTTTGGCGACGTCCTCGATCTCTGCATCAGCTGCAAAGGGTGCAAAACCGGCTGCCCCTCTGAAGTGGACATGGCCAAAATGAAGTCCGAATACCTCCACCAATACCACCGTCACACCCTCCGCGACCGCCTCTTCGCCAATGCAAGTCCCCTCCTCCGCCTCGCCAACTTCTACAAACGCCCCTTCTCTAAATCGGTCCACCCCACTCCCTCCTCCAAAAAAGTAGTCCTCTTCTCTGACACCTTCACCGAGTTTCAACACCACGCCATCGGCCACTCCGCCCACTCCCTCCTCACCCGCCTTGGCTACGAAGTGATCGTCCCCCCCTACCGCTGCTGCGGCCGACCCCTCATCTCCAAGGGCTTTCTCACCAAAGCCAAAAAAACAGCCCGCCGCCTCATCGACTCCCTCGCCCCCTACGCCCACCTACCTATCGTCAGCCTCGAACCCAGCTGCCTTTCCGCCCTCAACGACGACATCCCCGACCTCATCGACGCCCCCTCCCTTAACGCCCTCACCCTCGAAGAGTTCCTCCTCCCCCACGCTCACCAGCTCACAGCGCCTCCCGACGTCCACGTCCACGTCCACTGCCACCAAAAAGCGCTCCTTGGCCCAAAACCCACCCTCGATCTCCTCTCTGCAATCCCCGGAACCACCCCCCACCTCCTCGAAGCCAGCTGCTGCGGCATGGCCGGCAGCTTTGGCTACGAGCACCCCAAGTTCAGCCTCGCCATCGGCGAGCGCCACCTCTTCCCCCAGATCCGAGCCCTCCCCGAAGGTGCTCCCCTTCTCGCCTCCGGCACCTCCTGCCGCACGCAAATTACACGCGCGTGCTCCCACACCTCCACACACCTCTCCCAACTCCTTGACATTCAATAGTTAAACGCAAACGCTTAAAGATTGCTATAATATTAGCTTTCAGGCATAATGTGTGCCATGATTACACCGACGCAAGGCGTTACACACTTCATCGTCCCGGCCATCATCGCTGTGGCGGTCCACAAGATCACGCAGAGTAATAGCGCAACTATCGCCACGTTCATTGGCGGGATGGGCGTTGCTGCCGGCTTCCACCATCGTCCCAAGACGACAGCCAAGGTACTCGCTGTTACCACCACTTCCCTTGCTGCCGGCACCCTCCTCTTTCTCGCCTCCGAAAAGATTGAAGCATCGGTCCCTTTCGGCGGCGTCGCCGGCTTCGGCCTCGCCATCCTCTGGCCCACCACCACTGAGACCAGCGGGTCCGAAGGCCTCAACCCCACCCAGGTCCTCGTCCATAAAGATCTGAAGGATCTAACAAAAAGTATCGATACCCTTCTGAATGAAGAGATCACCCAAGACTCTGTGGACCGCGTCTACTATACCGCGACGGAATACAAAAGCCAATTCGATGTGCTGGTAAAGATAGAATACCCGAACGAGGAATTATCTCAATACCTGGAGGGTTGCCTTAAGCTCATCATCGACCAGTGTACCGGGTGGGACAATGCACACAAGAAGCAAAAGCAGATCAACCAAGACAATCTGAATGATCAGGCGATGCGAGTGGAGCTGGAAAAGGAGTTTCGCTTTGTGGAGGTCGCTGATGACGGCAGCTGTCTCGCCCATGCAGTCATTGCTTCTTTGGAGAATACAGAGATTGATGTTGAACAGGTCCGTTCAGAAATTCAGTCCTATATCTGTGACGAGAAGTACAAAGATGAAAAACTCGATGTCGATACTGAAAAATTCGATGTCGATAATGCGATCCTGTGGAGTCTATACTCCGCCCAGATGGCTATTCAAGATGGTGAGAACGGCAAGGTTGCCCAACTCATTCGCGCTAAGTACAAAGACAACAACTGGCGCGCTTTTTCCTGCGGAGATGAGAACCGCAAGCTCTATGCCGAAGCGGTTATAGATCTAACCCACTGGTTTTGCCAAGGAGACCTCCCTATTATCGCAAGGGCCCTGAACATCAACATTGGCGTGTATACGGGAAAACCAGTACTCAATAACGATAGGGTCGTGCTGAACCTGGAAAATGATTGTTTCCGGTGCCAAAAGCATAAGCAGGCCCCGTGGGCCTACTTATGGCTCGAACAGGGTAAAGCGCACTACTGGGGCCTCAAGCCGAAGAAAGAAGTCTAAGCACCACCCAAGTCAGCTGATAGGTCGCGCGGGTCTGTGGCGCGGATGATATAACTCACATTCTGCTGATTGAACCCCTTGAAACCATCCCGTCTCTGAAGATTCTCCAGGTGGCTGCCGACAGCTCCCTTGTCTAAGAAGGTCTTGGCCTGCTCCTCAGTGATTGAACCCACCTTGAGCAGGTGCCGTATACGGTGAGCTGAAACGTTCCACTGCTCAGCTTGAGTGAACGCCTGTTTGAGGTGGTCGAAGTTGGAGAAGGGCTCCATCATGCCGATGCCATACTGAGAGAGATCGGCCGTCAGGTCATCGAAATAGAACTGAGCTTCTAGGTGGTGCATGCCAGCAGAAAGGATAGAGTCACCGTGAAGGCCACACCAGAGGCCAACGGTTCCGAGTGCATCATGTGGTTCAAGCGTGTGGTGGGCGAAGTCGATTTCGACTTCATTTGGGGCCAGGTCAACATCGAGGAAGAGGACGAGTCCCGCATTGGGATTCTCCATCACCTGTGCTCCCCAGCCCGCCTCCTCGCCGGCGTAGAACCGCTCACGGCAGTGAAATCCCAGAAGTTCAAAAAGGGAAACAAGGTCGGGAAAGAGCTGACGTGAGCTTCTAAATGTGTGATGATCGTGATTGGCCCATCCCATCCCCACACGATCTTGGCGCGCCTTCTGCACCTCTGCCGCCCGGTTGCGCGACTGCCAGTATTCTCTCTCCACCTCGCAGACGAGGTGAGCAGCCATGTCGCGGCCAACCAGATCGATCATCTCCTGCGCCCGCTGAATCGAGACCTTAAGCGCCTCCTCCTGATCTTCCCAATGTCTTGGTCTGGTGCACCACCGCTCACGAGCGTGAAAATAGCGCCCCATCTGCTCAGCTTCTGGGTAGGTGGGCTCAATCGTCCGGGTCCCCCGTCTCTCCTCAACCCACAGCTCCACACCGTTTTCTACCGCTACACTACATCGGCGATACCCGCTAAACGGTGCACCTTCAATCGCAGCTGACAGTCCCCTCAACTGCAAGAAGTAGGGAATCGAATCCACCTTTAGCGAAATGCCATGCAGCCTAAACTTTTCAGGATCATGGAGCACCACTCTGGGCAGCTGCGCCCTTGGATGCCACCAGAGCTGATAGCCATCCACCTCTTCTTCAACCTCAAACCCTGCAGCCTTAACCTTCTCCTCTTCCACATCCGTGTACTCCACACCGATGTGGTCGGTCCAATCGAGCAATCTGGAGCTCGTCTCATGGTGGAGCCTCTCGCTTAACCGCCGCAACACCTTATTATGAGAGACATAGTCCCGCACACGCCCCAGCAGATACTCTTCAGCTGCCGCATGCCTTTCCCATAGAAACGCCTCTTGCTCCATCCTTCACTCCTAATCAATACGTAACTCCCCGTCATAGGCGCCTCCACCCCAAAAATCAAATCTTTTTTTGACACGCCCAGCCAAATTGTCACAATTGGGGACTGTCCCAGAATGTGACAATTTAGAGGGGGGCGGGGAAAAGAACTAAGAAACGGTCTGTAAAGAAAGCTCTCTAAGGGAGATGCGGGCGCAGCCGAAGCGGGCGACGGCGAGAGCGGCGGCCCGGTTGGCAAGCTCAACGGCCTCCTCGGTGGGGAAGCGGTTAGCAAGGGCGGCGGCGAGGACGGCGAGGACGGTGTCGCCGGCTCCTGTGACGTCGCGCACTTCAAGCGCTTGGACGGGGAAATCGACGGGGTCGATGTCGGAGCGGAAGAGGGTCATTCCCTTCTCAGAGCGGGTGATGAGGAGGGCGTCGACGGAGAGAAGGAGCTGAGCTGCCACTTGGTCAAGGGTCGCCTCGTGGCCAAGGCCTGCAGCTTCGGTCGCCTCGTGGACGTTGGGCTTAAGGAGGGTGGCGCCCGCATAGCGGGAGATGTCTCGCCCCTTGGGGTCGACGAGGATGGGGATGGAGGCGGCGCGGGCTGCAGCGATGAGGGTTTGGAGGAAGGAGGGGGTACAAAAGCCTTTGCCGTAGTCTGAGATGGCGATGAGGTCAATGCCGGCGAGAATCTCAGGAAGGCGCGCTTCAAAGGCGTGCTCAAGCGGGAGAGGGAGGGGGCGGATCTGCTCCTGGTCAAGACGCATCACTTGTTGGCCACTGGCAATGAGCCGATTCTTGACGGGGGTGGGGGTGGTCTCGTCGATGACAATAGCGTTGGTGTCAATTCCCTCCCGGTCGAGCTCGCGACGGAGAGTCTCCCCGGGGGCGTCATTGCCAACCCGGCCAAGGAGGCGGACGCTTTGACCGAGAGAGACGAGGTTGAGGGCAGCGTTGCCAGCTCCCCCAGGACGCGACTCTTGCCGTTGCGGCGTGAGAATGGGAACGGGCGCCTCAGGCGAGATACGGCGGATCGACCCGTAGGTGTACTGATCAAGCATCAAGTCACCAACAAGTAGGATGTTCCGCTTTTCGAGTGTCACGCGAGTGCCTGTGCCTCTTGTCCGATAAGTGAATTGCGAACGTAGTCGTTGACGGCCGACTCAATCGACGTGGTCTCGAGCGCGAAATGGTTGCTGTACTTGGTCATGTCCGCACACGTGTAGTTTTGATACTTGCCGAGGAGGTCTTCAGGCATTTCGATGTACTGGATCTTCTCAGGAATCTCGAGTGCGGCAAACACCGCTTTGGCCAGCTGGTTCCAGGTGGTTGGCTCGCCGCGGCCAATGTTAAAAATCCCGCCAAGCTCGTTGGTGAGGAAGTCGGCGGTCATGTGGACAGCATCATTGACGTAGATGTGGTCACGCTGCTGCTCTCCGTCGGCAAAGTGGGCCGGATCAGACGACTTAAAGAGGCGAAGCGGTTCTCCATCGAGCGCCTGTGTCACCCACTTGGGAACAACTGAGGCCATCCGTCCTTTGTGCAGCTCATTGGGCCCAAAGACGTTGAAGTATTTGAGTCCAACGACCTCGTCCAAGAGCCCCTGCTGCTTGACCCAGAGGTCAACGAGATGCTTGGAGTATCCATAAAGGTTGAGCGGTCGCAAGCTCTCTAGCTTGTCATGCGCATCGGAGAACCCTTGTGAGCCGTCGCCGTAGGTGGCGGCTGAACTTGCATAGATGAACCGAATCTGGTTGTGGAGAGCATATTCTGCTAGCTCCAGCGTGTAACGGTAGTTGTTCTCGAGGAGGAAGTCGCCGTCGGTTTCGACGGTATCGGAGCAGGCGCCTAGGTGAATGACCGCCTGGATCTCACTCTCTCTCCCCTCAAGCCAATCAAAAAGACCCTGGATCGGGACGATCTCGCTAAAAAGCGTCCCGACCAGGTTGTGCCACTTGTAGCCGCTCCCAAGGTCGTCGACGACAATGATGTTGGAAAAGCCTCGATCATTGAGATGGCGGACCATCTGCGATCCAATAAAGCCGGCTCCGCCGGTCAGAACAATCAACTTGTCATCGGCGATTTGTTTTGCGCTCATGCTACTCCTCTTCGGTCTTTGTGAGCTCCTCTTCAACTACCGCCTCAATCGGCGCGACAACTTCTGCCGCTTCGGCCGGTAGCTCGTCCATCCCTTCTGGAATGACTTTAAGCTTAAAGGTACACTCGACACCCTCTTTGAGCTTTAGGGGAATTTCGTGCAAGCCGACGGTACGAATCGGCTGACCGATCCGAACGAAGGTGCGCTCAATGTTGATCCCTTCACGGGCCAACACCTCAACAATGTCAGCCGCTGAAACCGATCCATACATGTGATTGTCGGTATCAACTTTCACATGCGTTTCAAGGGTCAACGCTGAAACCTGCGTAGCCAACTCTTGCGAGATGGTCCGGTCAACGCCTGCCTGCTTCTCTCGCTCTGCTTTGAGTTGTTCCTGCTGACGGAGCGCGTTGGACTCTGCGATGAGAGCCCGCTTCTGTGGAACGAGAAAGTTACGAGCAAAACCGGGCTTGGCTTCGACAACTTCCCCTTTCCGTCCCAACCCGTGCACATCTTCAAGAAGAAGAAGGGCAATGGTTGATGATTTTTTGTGCTGTGTCTGTGCTGCCATTTATCTAATCTCCTAGTCTTCGGCTACGAATGGTAGCAGTCCAATATAGCGTGCGCGACGAATTGCCAACGCCAACTTTCTCTGGTGGCGTGCAGCCACTCCGGTGATTCGCCGAGGCAAAATTTTTCCCTGCTCGGTGATGAACCGGCGGAGCATTTCGACATCTTTATAGTCGATCACTTTAACACCTGCCGCGGTAAATGGGCAGGCCTTCTGCTTGCGGGGGCGAGCCTTCCGCTTCGTCAGTTTTCTTTTTGGTTGTACCATTTGGGCTCTCCTTTATTGCGCAATGCTGAGCGGCTTAAATTCAATGGTCTCACGCACCTCTTCGGCAGTGGTCGTCATCCAACGGATAAGGTCTTCGTTGAGGTGGTAGTCACGCCACAGCTCGTCAATAGCGCTGGTGGGGCTTGTAAAGTAGAAAATAAAATAGTGTCCTTCCCGCTTCCCTTCCATCTCGTAGGCGAGACGGCGGCGGCCCCAATCGACCACCTTCTTGACCTCTCCACCTTTCTCGCCAATTTGCGCTTGCAACTTGTCGATTGCTTTCCCACGCGCCTCATCACTGAGGGCTGCGCTGAGAATGTACATCCCTTCGTAGAGCTGCTCTCTCACTTTAGTCATCTTAAGTTTCTCCTCGTTTCATATTCACTTCTTTCATGACATCTTCGATGGGCTCTTCCAACAGCTGACCCACAACTCTCGCCGCCCGTTCGACCACCGCGTAGAGCTCTTGCTCCTCTTCTGCGGTGAACTGCCCGAGCACGTGACCAATCAGTCCTTTGCTCCCATCTCTTCCTATCCCGACTCTTAACCGTGGATAGTTTGCGGTCGCTAAGGACCGCTCAATACTCTTGAGGCCGTTGTGACCTCCTGAACTCCCTTGCGCTCGCAGACGCAAGGTGCCAAAAGAGAGCTCGGCGTCGTCAACGACCACCAGCACCTCTTCTGGGGCGATCTGATAGTAGTCGCTCATTTTGCGCACCGCCAGCCCGCTCTCATTCATGAACGTAATAGGAAGGAGCAATCTCCCCTTTCCTTTCGCCGTCCATCCAAGGAATTTATTTTCCTCCTTGAGGGTCACTCCCTCAAGGTTGGCCAGCTCACGCACCACCATGAACCCGATGTTGTGTCGAGTCTTCTCGAAGCGCTCGCCCGGATTGCCAAGCCCAACCACTAGCCGAATCATCGCTTCGCGATCACCACGGCTACTTCATCCATCTTCGCGAGCGGTCGCACCCCTTCGGGCATCGTAATATCGCTCAGCCGCTTGGTCCCTCCAATATTTAGGTCGCTCGCGTCGAGCGTAAGCTCTGACGGGATCGCCTTGGGCAGGCAGTTGACCCGCAACGTGCGGATCACCGGACGGATTACGCCGCCCAGCTTCACGCCCGGCGAATCATCGCCACCAACCAACCTGAGAGGCACATTGACTCTCACCGCTACGTCATCCTTCAACTCCTGTAAGTCGAGATGGAGAACGTTATAGGTGGTCACGTGATACTGAATATCTTTGACCAACACACGGATATCTCCACCCTTCTGCTTGAGGGTGAAAATCGTGGTCGACAACCCCCCCTTAGGGATTTGCCGCAATGCTGCGTCAAAGTCTGCTCTTAGAAGAGAAATCTCTTTCGACGACTCTTTCTTGTCGTAGATGATCGCGGGGATCATCCCCTCGCTTCGAAGTCGCTTTGCTGTCCCTTTCCGCTCTTCTACTTTCAATTCCATTATTCTCTCCTTACTCAAATAGTGAAGCGACCGAACGGGCCGACACGATTCTGTTAATAACTTCTCCAAACAGGTGGGCTACTGACACCACCTGCACTTTTTTACTCTGTGGAATGGCCGGGATGGTATCTGTCACAAATAGCCGCTCAATCGGGCTCGCCTCAATCCTTGCAACTGCATCTCCTACCAACAATCCGTGCGTCACCGCCGCGATCACCCGGCTAGCGCCAGCTTCGACCACAGCCTCAGCCGCCGCCACCAACGTCCCGCCGGTCGAGACCATGTCATCGACCAGCAGAACCGTCCGCCCCTTCACATCGCCAACCAGGGTCGTCACCGACACCTGTTCTGGCGAGAGGCGCCGCTTGTCAACCACCCGAATCTCAAGATCGAGCGCCCGGGCGTAATCTCTGGCAATCTTGACGCTCCCAATGTCTGGGCAGGCGACCACTGCATCCGTTAATCCCTTCAACGCATCAACCAACATAGAGGCCAATACGGGCCGGCCAAACAGGTGATCGACCGGTACGTCGAAGAACCCTTCGATCTGCGCCGCGTGGAGATCCATCGTCACCACCCGCGTCGCCCCGGCCGTCTGCAATAGCTCGGCCACAAGCTTGGCCGTGATCGGCTCTCTCCCCTTATCCTTCCTGTCCTGCCTCGCATACCCATAGTAGGGCAGCACCGCTACAATGCTCGCCGCCGACGCTCGCTTCAGCGCATCAATCAGCGTCAAAAGCTCCATTAGGTAGAAGTTGGGCCGCCGCGCAATCGACTGAATCACAAAGACATCCCGTCCGCGAACGCTCTCTTTCACCTCAACGATGATCTCCCCGTCTGGGAACGTATCCAGACGGGCCTCTCCAAGCTCCACACCCAAATAGGAGGCCACCTCCCCCGCCAGGACGGGGTGGCTAGAACCAGAAAAGATCATTGGTGGCTTTTGGTCCACGGCTCCTCATTCGTAATTGGGGTGGAAGGATTCGAACCTCCGAATGGCGGAACCAAAATCCGCTGCCTTACCACTTGGCGACACCCCATCACGTGCGAAACCGTCCAGAAAGGACTGCTGCTTAGCGCTTTACACCTAAACAGCCCTGTTGCGTAACTTGGGATATACTCGTCCAGGTCATTGATCCTGAACGGTTACGCACGGATGAAGACACAGTTTGCAGGGGGCGCCCATTTTTGGCAAACAGCAAATGATGAAGATCTGGTGAGGTTTTCTCTCAAAAATTGATTTATTACCCCCTGAGATGGTATTATTTAGGTAGAATAAGAAAGGAATTACTATGGCTGCACTAAACGAAATTGGAACTTTTCACGATTTAGTTGAAAAATTGATCAAAAAGGATACGGACAACGATAGAGAGTACAACCGTTCCCCTTTCGACAAAGTAGTGGCCGACGGCATCAACTATCGCTGTGTAATGGACTCGGACGTCAAGAAGGGCAAGCTCATCAAGGTCCCCAACTGGTCCGGCACAACCTTCACAGTGAGAACCAAGGATGGACAAGAACTTACCTACACACTCAGTTACACTGACATTCGCGATAAGGACGAGCTGAACAAAATGATCCTAACAATGCGCAAGTTTGCGAGTGATCTAACGCTCGTCCAGACGCGCAAAGCGATTAAGGGCAAAACCTTCTCTATCACCGAAAAGCTTGGTAATGCATCAAACTATGTCTGCCTTCTCCAGCTCGACGGCCCACGCGGCCTCCGTCCCTATGTCACGGGAAGCCGGTATCACTTCATGGTGCTCGGTCTTGGATCGGCGACTCAGGACAACAAGCAAGGTTTCTACGGCCTCGATTTGGGCCGCCTGATGCCGGGACAGAACGGCCGGATTAAAACATTCCTCTACTCCCTTCTCAACGGTTATATGCGGGGCAGTGCCGGTGCGATGCTCAACTTTGTTAACCCCAAGCTTCCGAAGCTATTGCAGTTGGCGACGTCCGGCTTGCTTCTCGAAGATATGAACACGGTGGCCGGAGATGTTCAGAAGTATGCCAAGAAGTATGGCAAGGGGGACGAGCTGTGGCAGGCGAACAAGAAGCTACAGATGGACAACCCGCGGCGTGTGACCGAAGAGCCACGTCCTGTCGAGGTTGATCTGCTGGGCGATGACCTAGACCTGCTCGCCGCCGACCTGGTTGAGAGGAACTACATGCTCAAGGCCAAGCAGGCCAAACTCCGAAGCCACCGCCTGTGGGGCACGGAGATCAGCGAAACCCTCAAACCGGAAATCAAAACGCTGCAAGAGGACGTTGCTGGCCTCCATCAAGCGATCCTCTTCCGAAAGATGGACAACGAGGGGCAGAAGGAGGCCATCGGGGCAATGGGTGTCCTGTGGCAGATGCGCAAGAAGATCCGCACAAATATCGCCGAGGAGCGAAACGCTCACGACCTCGCCCATGTGGATACCCATCAGATGGAACAGCAGAAACAGCGCGTGCAGAGGGTCATTGACCAGATCCAGGAGATCATCACCCTCCGAACGATCCTCATCCGCCAGCCAGATCTCGACAACGGCCACCTCGATGCGCTCGACAAGGCCCAAACGGCCCTCCTCAATACGGCTCCCCTCAGCGATAAGCCCGACACACTTGATGCGACCATGAATGGCATTGACCGCCTGATCGACCGGGCCAAAGCGATCCTCTTCGACCTCAATGACGAGGTGGAGAAGGCGGTCGAGAAGGACAAGCTCCTCGAGTCACTCGCCAAGGAGCACAAGTGCACCATCGAGCAGCTCACTGACGCTCAAGCGTTGTAAAGCATTGATTTTAATCTTCTCTAGCTGCCATACAGCAGTTGGACATGCATATTATTCATATTGCTTCTGAGATGGCGCGCATCGCAAAGGTTGGTGGCCTTGGGGATGTGATCCTCGGGCTCTCCCGCCAGTGTGCCGATGAGGGGCACGAGGTGGAGGTGATCCTCCCCCGCTACACCTGCCTCCACCACGAAGGGATGCGCGACCTCCACGTCCTCCACCGCGACCTCTGGTCGTTTGGCGGGGGGAAGTGGCACCACAACACCATTTGGGCTGGCTGGGTTGAGGGGATCAAAGTCTACCTCATCGAACCCCACACCGCCCCCCACTACTTCGAGCGGGAGAGGATCTACGGCTACGACGACGACATTGAGCGGTTCATCTACTTCTCGCGGGCGGCGCTTGAGTTCCTCCAACGGGCCCAGATCAAGCCCGATATCCTCCACCTCCACGAGTGGCACTCAGCCCTCTGTGCCCCCCTCTATCACGACCTCTACGGCCGCCTGGGCAACGAGAATGGAGCGGTCGTTTTCACCATGCACAACCTGAAGCACCAGGGGCAGTGCTCGGTCCACGACCTCGACAAGGTGGGGATCCACGGAGCCGACTATTTACACCCCGACAAGCTGCAACACAATGCCGATCCCAATACGATCAACCTGCTCAAAGGGGGTATTGTCTACGCCGACGCCATCACCACCGTCTCTCCTACATACGCTAAAGAGGTGCTAGGCCCCAAGTTTGGAATGGACCTCGACGAGACACTCCTCCAGCACCAAGACAAGTTCCAAGGCGTCCTTAACGGTCTCGACTACTCCCTCTGGGGGCCCACCGTCGACAAGCTCCTCCCCGTCGCCTACTCCCATGACGATGAGTCGATCCGGAACAAGGGGCAGTGCAAGCATGCTCTGCGCGACCGGCTCGCACTCGAGCAGCGGGTCTGTCCGGTGGTAGGGACCATCGCCCGCCTCGTTCCTCAGAAAGGGGTTGAGATGATCAAGCACTCCATCTTCGAAGTGCTCGACCGGGGCGGCCAGTTTGTCCTCCTAGGCTCAGCTGCCACCAAGGAGATCAACGACGACTTCCACGCCCTCAAGATCCACTTCGCCGACAACCCCAACGTCCACCTCGAGCTCCACCACCACGAGGAGCTAGCCCACCTGATCTACGCCGGCTGCGACCTATTTATGGTCCCCTCCCTCTTCGAGCCGTGCGGCCTCACCCAGATCATTGCTCTACGCTACGGCACCGTCCCCCTAGTTCGTCGGACCGGCGGCCTCGCCGACACCGTCTTCGACGATGACAACGGCTTTACCTTCGACACCCCCAACTTCGCCTCGTGCGACGCCGCTCTTCACCGCGCACTCGATCTCTATGAGAATGACAAAAAAGCTTGGACAGAGATGATGGTTCGCGGAATGAAAATGGACTTCTCGTGGAAGCGTTCTTCAAAAGAATATCTCGATGTCTACGCCCAAGTGATCAACCGCTACGAAGCTTCCAGTTCCCCTTCAACTTCTTGAAGTAGTGGCGGCCAGAGAGCCTTCGGAACCACCGCACCTAGCACCTGCACCACCGTCGCTCCGGTGAGGCTGGCGATGCGGACACAATCGTGCAAATCCATTCCCGTCAAATAGGAGTGGAGGAAACCACTCGCAAAGAGATCACCGGCGCCAGTCGTGTCAATCGGCTCATCAACGACAAAGGCGGGATAGTGAATCTTCTTCTCCTCCCGCCGCTTGGCGTAGCACCCCTCCTTGCCCACCATCACTACCGTCGTCGGCACCATCTCGGCCAGCGCATCACACCCCGGCTCAGGCTCAAGTCCCGTCAGCTCACGCGTCTCATCCTCGTTAGCGAACAAAATATCGATGTAATCGGGAAGAATTGATTTAAGCTCCTCCTTGAACGTCCTCACCACCTCAAAGGCGGCCAGATCGAGCGAGATCTCACACCCCGCTTGCCTAGCCATCTTGAGCACCTCTTTCATTGGCCCTATGTTGTAGAGCGCATACCCCTCAATGTGGACCAGACGGACCCCCTCAAAAATCGACGCCGAGAGGTCGCTTGGCCGCAACTCCTCCGACGCCCCCAGATAGGTGCGCATCGTCCGCTTCCCGTGCGGATCGACCAAGCTCAAGACCGTCGACGTGGGCGTCTCACTTGGGAACAAAAAGCCATCCACGTTGTGCTCGCCGAGCGCCTGCACATAGCGATTGCCAAACTCATCATTCCCCACCTTCCCAATCACCGCACACTTCTGCCCAAAAGAGGCGAGGCCGCGAAGCATATTCGAGCAGCTCCCCCCCGGGACCGGCACAGGCACCTGCCCACTCTCATCGATCAAACGTTGTAATTCTGAAAACGAGACATGCTCCATCCCGTGAAGTTCACCCGGAATGGTGGCCAAATATTCATCAGAGACTCTTAAGATGAGATCCATGATAGGAGCTCCCAGTCCGAGGACATCATGTCGTTCGTGCCGGTGAAGCTTTCTCATCTTCTACGTCTCCTTTTTCTCCGTTAATAATTTGGCGATGTGGTGCCAATTGGCGGTGATGTAATCCACACCCGAGAAGAGTGTGTAGGCGCCTGCAACTGCAACCAACCAGATGGCTGACCACTGAAGCGTTGCGAGCGAAATGTAACCAAGAGATTCGGGAATCATCAGCAGCGTGATGATGAATCCAGTTGAGCCCTGAACCACCGCCTTGATCTTCCCCGACGGTCTTGCAGCCAGCGCAAAGCCTCGCAATCCACAAATCGTTCTCAATGTCCCCACCACCGAGTCGCGGTAGATGAAGACAAAGACCAAGAGGAGGGGCACCTGCACAATCCCTTGCGTAAACGAAAGAAAGACCGACGTCCGGACAATACTGTCGGCCATCGGATCGAGAATTTTTCCTAGATTGGTCACCTGATTGTACTTGCGCGCCACGTACCCATCGAACAGGTCGGAGAGCTCGGTCACCAACAAAAGTAGCAGAAGAATATAGGGGACCAGAATTGGCGAGATCCCCATCCACTGCGCTCCCATGTAGAAAGCGAGGAAGAGAGGTCCGATAAACACACGGATTAGGGTGAGATAGTTGGCCGCACTCATTAGGCTAGGACCGTAGCCGACTCATCACTTTCCTGCAAGGCCAACTGTCCGCATGCAGCGGCAATATCATTTCCCTTCGTGTAGCGGCAGGTGTGAACCACTCCCCGTCTACCCAACACATTGCGAAAAGCCTCGATCGCCCCACCCGTCGGTCGCTTCAGCCGAAGCCCCGGAACGGGATTGTAAGGAATGAGATTGACCGTGCACTGCCGCTTGCCTACCAACGTGGCCAGCTCCTCGGCATGCTCGGGCGCATCATTCAAGCCAGCCATTAAAATATACTCATAGGTCACATCCCGTCCGGTCCGCTCCGCATAGCCATCCATCGCATTGAGCAACTCACCCAAAGGATATTGCCGCGCGTAAGGGATCACCTTCTTCCGGATCTGCTGATTGGGAGCGTGAAGCGACAAGACCAAATTGACCTTCAACCCTTCCTCTTTAAACCGCTCGATCCCCTCAATCACTCCTACTGTCGAAACCGTGATCCGTCTCTGTGACAAACCCATCTGACCGGGATGGATCAGAACCCGAATCGCACTCACCACACTCTCATAATTCCTCAGCGGCTCCCCCATTCCCATGAACACCACGTGCGAGACCCGCTCCCCCTTCTCCTTCAGATGATCGTCGATCTGCACCACCTGCTCGACGATCTCCCCCGCTTCCAAATTCCTAAAAAATCCATTCTTCCCCGATGCGCAAAACGCGCACTTCGCAGGACAGCCCACCTGTGATGAAACGCACACCGTCCGCCGATCGCCGCTGCAAATGAGCACCGATTCGACCAGCTTCCCATCGCCCAGCTTCCACAAATATTTAAATGTCTCCCCATCGCCCGAATCTTGAACTCGCACCTTTTCAAGCGTTCGCAAAGCAAAACTTTCACTTACCCGCTCCCGTAGCTCCTTGCTGAGATTGGTCATCTCTTCAAAGTCACTCGCCCGCTTCCCATAGACCCATTCAAGAATCTGCTTAGCGCGAAACGTCGGCTTCCCCACCCATTCGCCCAATTCCTCAACAGTCTGTCCCAATATCGATTTCATACGATTAGGATACACCATCGAATGACTAGAATGCTACTAATGTAAATTAGGTCCAGAGCTTCAGTCTTTTTGACTTGATCCACCAGCGGAAGAAGCGCCAGTGATCTTGGCGGAGCCACCACCTCGCCGCATAGCGCCAGCCGAAGTGCTCCACGAGAATGCGGTGATTCTCAAGCGCCCGTCGCATGAGAGTGCCCGGCATCTGAAAGGGACGGTCGTGGTCGACCAACACGCGATGCACGCGGATAGCCCGCAGATCCTCCTGCAGCATGAAGCGACAGCAGAGATCGAGACCACCCCGAATCCGGTACTGCGGATCAAACTTCCCCAAAGCACGGATGGTGTCAAGACGGAAAAAACAGGCCTCGATGCTGGTCGGCTGCTCTGCCCGTTGCAGATGATCCATGGTCAGCTCCCGCATCAGCGTCTCCGGCTCAAGCCCTGGATCGCGTCGCAAGCATCCACAGTAAACCATCTCAGGAAGATCGTGATCGACCGCCGTCGCCCCAATCCAGTTGAAAACATCGTCCGATAAATAGGCGTCGCCCGGATAGAGCATCGTCACATAATCGCCACTTGCCAATGAAATTCCCCGATTGTACATCTCAAACGGGTTCTGCTCCGCAATCGTATAAACCTTAAGATTCTTCGCCCGGCTCCGCTGCACCACCTCCACTGTCCGGTCGGTAGACCCCGCATCGACCACGATCACCTCCACCTCTTCATAATCCTGATCGGCCAACGTCTCGAGCGTCCACCCAATACTCAATGCACAATTATAAGTAGGGATGACCACCGAGAACTTCGGCCGCGTCGCCCCCTCCGCAAACTCAATCGTTGGCAACTTTTTTTTCATTAGCCTCTTAACAATTTTCCACTTAAACTTATCCCCATGTTGACGTTTCAGGATTTGATTGCCAAGTTGAACACCTATTGGGGTGAGCAGGGATGCGTGATCCACCAGGGTCACGACGTTGAAACAGGGGCCGGAACCTTCAATCCCGCCACCTTCTTCCGCTGCCTCGGCCCCGAGCCCTATCGGGCTGCCTACGTGGAGGTCTCCCGCCGCCCAAGCGACGGCCGCTACGGCACCAACCCCAACCGGATGCAGCAGTTCCACCAATATCAGGTGGTGATGAAGCCCTCCCCCTACGACATCCAGGAGCGCTACCTCGCCTCCCTAGAGGCTATCGGATTTGACCTCTCCCGCCACGACATCCGCTTCGTCCACGACGACTGGGAGCAGCCCACCCTCGGCGCCTCAGGGCTCGGCTGGGAGGTGTGGCGGGACGGAATGGAGGTAACCCAGTTCACCTACTTCCAAAACGTCGCCGGCTTCGAGCTCAGACCTGTCACCTCAGAACTCACCTATGGCCTCGAGCGTCTTGCCATGACCCTTCAAGGGGTTGACTCCGTCTGGGATCTCAAGTGGAACGACACCCTCACCTACGCCGACATCTTCCACGCCTCAGAGGTGGAGTGGAGCCGCTACAACTTCGACGCTGCAGATTCAAAGATGTGGCTCCGCCACTTCGATGACTTCGAGCGCGAAGCGAAACGACTCATCAAAGACGATCTCGCCATCCCCGCCTACGACTTCGTCATGAAGGCCTCCCACGCCTTCAATCTTCTTGACGCCCGCGGGGTCATCTCCGTCACCGAGCGGGCCGGCTACATCATCCGCCTCCGCGACCTCGCCCGACTCAAGTCGCCGACGGCTACCTCAAAGGGCGAGAAAAGCTGGGTACACCCCTTCTCGAAAAAGAGTGGCCCCTCAATGAGCGACCACCGACGGAAGTGGAGACACCACCAGCCTTATTTGATCCGCATGAGACAGCCGATTTCATCCTCGAAATTGGCTCAGAAGAGCTCCCCGCCACCTTCATTCCCATCGGCTGCACCAACCTCGAGCGAGATCTCACCAAGCTCCTTAAAGAAAGCGGCCTCTCCTTTGACAAGATCGAAGTGCACGGCTCTCCCCGCCGCCTCGCCGCCTACGTCCACAACCTAGCTCTTGGCAAACCGGCCGAAAAAGTTGAGCGGCGAGGCCCCCCCGTCACCGCCAACGCCGACGGCTTCAGGCGTTCTCTCCCCCCCGGCACAGACGTCACCGAACGTGATGGCTACCTCTACGCCCTCATCGAAAAGCCCGCCGTCAGCGCACGCGACCTCCTCTCAGAGGCCCTCCCCAAGCTCATCAGCAGCCTCGCATTCCCTAAGCGGATGCGTTGGGGCGACGGCGACCTCGCCTACGCCCGCCCCCTCCATTCCCTCATCGCCCTCCACGGCGACCACGTGGTCCCCTTCTCACTAGGTGGCATCCACTCGGGCCGAACCACCACCGCCCACGCCCAACTCAAGCGGGGGCAAACCGTCACCCTCCAAAAAGCCTCTGAGTACTTCGACGCCATGCGGCGCGCCAAAGTGATGGTCAACATTGACGAGCGGAAAACCGCCATCTTGGGCCAGCTCGAAGACATCCAGACGGAGACTGGCCTTGAGGCCCTCCAGTTGGCCGCCGTCCTCCCCCAAGTGCTCCACCTCGTCGAGTGGCCCCAGCTCACCCACGCCACCTTCGATCCCAACTTCCTAAAAGCGCCCCCCGAAGTGCTCATCTCCGAGATGGTGCACCACCAAAAGTACTTCCCCCTCGCAAACCCCGACGGCTCCCTCTCCAACCAGTTTGTCATTACCGCCGACAACACCCCCACCGACGAGATCCGCCACGGCAACGTCAAAGTGCTCTCCGCCCGCCTCTCCGACGGCGTCTTTCTCTTCGAGCAAGACCTCAAGATCCCCCTCGATACCCTCAACGAAAAACTCAAAACCATCACCTACCGCAAAGAGCTCGGTTCCCTCTACGACAAAGCACAGCGGGTCAAAAAAACAGTCGAGATCCTCTCTCAACACCTCCCCCCTTCACCCCACGCCCTCCGCGCCGCCGAGCTCTCCAAAGCGGACCTCGCCTCCCACCTCGTCGGCGAATTTCCCGAACTCCAGGGAGTCGCCGGCCGTCGCTACGCTCTCCATCATGGAGAGGATTCTGCAGTTGCAAGCGCCATCGACGAGCAGTGGATGCCTCGCGGCGACAAAGCACCCCTTCCGCAAACCCCTGCTGGCGTCCTCCTCAGCCTCGCCGACAAATTCGACAACCTCATTTCCTGTTTCTCCATTGGCTTACAGCCTACCTCCTCCTCCGACCCCTACGCCCTCCGCCGCCAAGCGCTCGCCATCATCCGCATCCTCATCGCCAAAAAGCTCACCCTCCCCCTCCACACCCTCCTCACCCCCGACCTCGAAGCCTTCTTCATCAACCGAGTCAAAACCGTCTTCACCGACTACGACCTCTCCCCCGACGAGATCGCCGCCTCCCTAGCCCACGGACTGTCTGACATCTACGACATGTACCTCCGCGTCCAGGCGCTCCACACCTTCCGCACCACTCCCCCCTTCGCCAACCTCCTCGAAGTGTACAAGCGGGCCAAAGGGATCCTCACCGGCGAGACCACCCTCTTTGACCCCTCCCTCCTCGCCGAACCGGCCGAAAAAGAGCTCGCCTCCGCTCTCACCTCCATCGAATCTGACTTCCAAGACGCTCTCACCTCCGCCGACTACACCCGCGCCTACACCCTCATCGCCACCCTCCAAGCCCCCCTCGCCACCTTCTTTGACGCCGTCCGCGTCAACGCCGACGACCCCACCCTCAAAGCCAACCGGCTCGCCCTCCTCAACCACATCTTCGCTCTCTTCTCCAAACTCCTAGATTTCGCCCAAATTCACCAACAATAACTCGGATTACCCTGATGAAAGCTGCGACACTCGAGCGACCAGCCGGTCTTGGCACCTTCGCCGGGGTCTACCTCCCTAGCCTACTGACCATCTTTGGCGTCATCATGTACCTCAGGATGGGTCTTGTGGTTGGCTCGGTGGGCATGTTTGGCGCCATGACTATCGTCCTCATGGCCACCTCTATTACTTTTCTCACTGGACTCTCCATCGCCGCCTCAGCCACCAATACCACCATCGGCGGCGGCGGTGCCTACTTCCTCATTTCTCGCGCCTTCGGCAAGGAAATTGGGGCCGCCATTGGCCTCCCCCTCTATCTCGCCCAGGCAATCGGGATCTCCTTCTACATCACTGGATTCGTCGAATCGCTCGCCTCAGTTGCCCCTGGTCTGCCGGCCCCCCTCGTCGGCGTCGCTACCCTTGCCGTCCTCACCACACTTGCATTCACCTCTGCGAGCCTTGCCATCAAAACGCAAGGGATCATCCTCGTCGCCATCATCGCCTCAATTGTCTCCTTTTTCCTTGGCGGTGAGGCGGTAACAGAGGTGGCGGTCACCCCCATTCCTCGTCTCAGCTTTTGGGCCGCATTTGCCCTCTTCTTTCCGGCCGTCACCGGCATTGAAGCAGGTGTTTCCATGTCGGGCGATCTCCGCAACCCCTCCAAATCGCTCGTGCGAGGTGTCCTGCTCGCTATCGTCACCGGGCTCGTCGTCTATCTAGCCTTTTGCTGGAAGCTCGCCGGGTCGGTCCCCCGTGACATCCTAAGGGCCGATGGCTTCATCGTCCAACATAGTGCACGCTGGGGCTGGATGGTGATCATGGGCGTCTGGGGAGCCACCCTCAGCAGCGGTTTAGGCGCGCTCCTTGGCGGCCCCCGCACCCTGCAGGCGCTCGCACAAGATGGTGTGGTCCCAAGGTTCCTTAGCAAAGGATATGGACCGTCCCGTGAGCCCCGCATGGCCACCCTCGTCACCTTCCTCGTCAGCGGCATCTGCATCTACCTCGGCCGGATCGACGTGATCGCCCCCATCCTTACCATGTTCTTCCTCATGTCCTATGGCATGCTCAACCTCGCCGCAGGTCTCGAGGGGATGGTACAAAATCCAAGCTGGCGTCCCACCTTCCGCGTGCCACCCATCGTCTGCTTGATCGGCTCGGCCCTCTGCCTCATGGCCATGCTCATGATCAATCCCGGCGCCTCATTTGTCGCCTTCGGCTTCGTCTGCGTCCTCTACTTCGTCACCATGCGCTCCTCCCTCGCCCGAGGGT
Organism: uncultured Verrucomicrobiae bacterium; assembly: GCA_963739345.1. GTDB lineage: Bacteria > Chlamydiota > Chlamydiia > Chlamydiales > JAFEGQ01 > CAVUAA01. Next base: position 808,697 of record CAVUAA010000001.1, read on the forward strand.
GGGATGATATCCGACAAGGAGTTCTCTTCTTCTTCTCCCGCATCGCCATCTACCGCCTCTCCCAAACAAAAACCTCAGCCCGCTCCTGGCGTCCCAACTTCCTCGTCTTCACCAACGGCTATTCGGCCTCCGAAAACCTCCTCAAGTTCACCACACGCATCACCCGCAGCAAGGGATTCCTCACCGTCGCCCCAATCTTTGACAAGCCGGTCGACCGCTCGCAGGCAAAAGCAAAAGTCGAAGGGCTCTTCCGCCTCAAAGGGGTCGAAGCGCTCGTCACCATCGCTCAAGAGACAGACCCTGCCATGGCCATGGAACGGCTCGTTGATAGCTATGGCCTTGGCCCTCTCATTCCCAACACCATTGTGTTGGGCGATCACGCCGCCAATGAAGAGCGCACCAACCTCGTCGCCCACCTCATCACCCACGCCACCCGCCAGCAGCGCAATGTAGTGGTCATCTTCGGCGAAGACGAGACCCAATTCCTCGACAAAGATCTAAAAGGGAAAGAGCCTGCCCGCATCGACGTCTGGTGGGACGACGAGAGCAAAGAAAATTCCGAACTCATGCTCCTCCTCGCTCACATGCACCAGTCATCAAAAGGGTATGGAGCCATCGAGGTGAACGTGAAGTGCACCGTTCCCAACGAATCTGCCCGTGAACACCGCCAAGCTTTTTTTGACGACTTCTTCACTAGGAGTCGCTTCCGCGTCTCCACACAAGTCTACGTCTCCGACAGCGAAGAGGAATCAGCCCGCCTCCTCCACCACTTCTCCCCCAACGCCAACCTCATCTTCCACGGCCTCCGCCTTCCCCTCGCCGACGAGACCGCAGACGACTACCTCACCTACTACAAGGCGGTCGCCCGCAACCACAAGCGCCTCCCCCACCTCGCCTACGTCGTCGCCGCCGAATCAGTCGATCTCACTAATCTCTTTGGCTAAAAGTCGCTTTTGGCCCCTTTGAGAGCCGGGGCGTCCGCTAAACCCGCTGACCTGCTATTCTTTTTTCTGATTGGTGAAAGGAAGTACTGAATGAAGGTCACTCCCACTCTTGCCCAGCACCTTAACCCTCGAGGAAGCTGTGGACAACTTGGGCGAACCCTCCTAGTCACCACCTCCTCGGCTTAACGCTTGCATACCATCACCCCCCTACTGTATTTTTTTGCGAGTCAAAACCCAGATCGCTACCTTATCGTTCCACTAAGAGGTCTAATTTTGAGTAAGATACGAGCATCGCGATGGGTCCTATGGCTATAGTCATGGACCAGGACTGTGACGAAGTAGATTGCCAAAAGCAGAGGTCATAGGGAGAGAAGAGGGTAGCATCTGGGTCTAAACGACACTCTGAACCACAACGAATCACAGGAACTCTACATGGAACAGCCACTCGCTCATTGTCTATCAAGCAAACTCCTTACCAAAATCAATGGATGCTTTTCTCCCGATATCCAACAGGACCTGGGCCGCGAACCACGGGATGTTGGACATGCAATAGTAAATATGATTGCTCTCACAGAGATCGTGGCATACGGGACTTGTTTTCCAGTTCTGTATGTCACTTCACCCTGCACTGGGGACCAATCCTACAAGCGCTGTTTCCAACGACTCAAAACTAGCTTCTGGATCGTCTCATCCTACCTGCTCGATGACCTATCTGAGATACATGAACAGCATTTTGTCCAGCCAACAGGGCAAGCGCAGAACCTAGAAAGGGTCAGGCGGTCGTGTTGCATTAATCAGCCGGCGGCCGCTGGCTGATTGCTCCTAACCAAGATCTTGATAGATAGGCCTGAAATAAAATAGACTCCTTGAGCCGACAAAGCACAGGAGCCTAAAGATGACACGTTGCCGCGCCAGAAACTGGTCCAAGTCTAACCAAGCATTGGTCAATCAGGGAAGCATTATTTTTTGGGTACGGGATAGAGCGGATTGCTCTTGGTATTCCGAACACCGGGGCGCCAGGGGGCGCCCCGCCATCTATTCCAATCAAGCCATCTTGGCTCTGATGATCGTGAAATCCGTCTACGGGTGTGCTTTCAGGCAGCTCCAGGGCCTTATGCGAGACGTTCTTAAAATGATGGACAGTGGATGCGTTTGTCCCGATTACACCACGATTTGTCGGCGAGCGCGCGGTGTAAGAGTTCCGTCTAACTTGCATCGTAGGGGGCCACTAAACCTCGTCTTCGACTCGACTGGCCTGAAGGTATTTGGGGAGGGAGAGTGGCAGGCCCGTAAGCACGGCTATAGCAAACGGAGGGGCTGGAAAAAGCTTCACATCGTTATGTGTGCCGAGACGCAGCAAGTTGTCGCTGCATCGATTAGTGACAAAGATCTGCATGATTCTCAAGCTTTACCAGGCCTGCTGGATGCGGTTAAGGGCGATATCGCAGAGGTCATTGGAGATGGCGCCTATGATAGCAAAGCTTGGCTACGAGGCAATCCACCGACGAAGAGCAAAACCAATCATACCTCCCAGAAAAGGGGCCAGAAAGTCCGATGGGTCTAATCCGGCCCTGCGCGCATGGGATGCTGCTATACACCGGATCCGAGATCAAAAACGGGGGAAACGGCGTTGGAAGGAGGAGGTAGGCTACCATCGCCGCTCCCTTATGGAGACGGCAATGCACCGCTACAAGGCGCTACTGGGTCACGGGATACAGGCTCGAATCACGGAAAATCAAGTGATAGAGATATCGGTTAAATTGTTCGTCCTGAACGAGATGATGGCCCTACAAAGCTAGAGATGGGAACGGACAAGCGGGGTTGGTCATTTCTGCAACACGGCCGGTCAGGCCTAACATTTGGACATTAGCCACCTAGAAGAGGTGGCGATGTTTGGCAATGAGGCGGTAGATGGGGTCAGAGAGGAAGGCGGGAAGGAAAGATAGAGCCCCCGGGATCCGCCACCAGCCGCCCAGGAGCCACAGAATGCGCAAGCCTGCCTTGCCCCGCTTGAGCTCTAGGCCCGACTCTTCAACTAGGATAACGGTGGATAGGTCGGCGCCCGGCAGTTCTTGTAGCGGCCTGTACTCAAACCGACAGTGCTTATCATGCGTCTGGACAAAGTGAACGGTCCGGTTACAAAACTGACACTCGCCGTCGTAGTAGATTATGTGCATTGGACACTCATCTCGCCCGAGGCTGTCGCCCCGATGAACCCTTACGAGAGGTTTTACCCGAAGAGGGACGGGAGGAGGAGCGCTTCTTTCTACCGACCACCTCAATGTTGACCTGCAAACCCACCGCAGCCAGCACAGCTCTTAGGCTGGAGAGTCGGGGGTTACCTCTTCTAGATAGGGTGCGGTAGAGACTTTCGCGGCGCAAGTGGGTAAGTTTTGCCAGCTGTGTGAAACCGCCGTGAGCTTCAGCAACATCGCGTAGCGCCAACAAAAACCCTTCAGCATCATCCTCCTCCAACATGACGTTGAGGTAGGCTGCAGCCTCTTTCGGATCCTGCAACAGATCCATTAGATGTTCTTTATAACTACTTGCGCTTCCCACTCTGACCTCCTTGATTTTTCGTAGAGGATCGGTACTCCTCCCATAGCTTCCTAGCTCTGTCTATATCCCGCTCTTGGCTTCTCTTCTCACCCGCACAAAGGAGCAAAACGACACACTCCTTCTCCTTTCCAAAGTAGATGCGATAGCCCGGACCATCGTGCAGTCGGAGCTCGTATAACCCTCCCTTCAACGTCTTTGCTAGCCCGGAATTTCCACGTCTCAGCCGTGTCAATACACCAAGCACGCGTGCACGCACAACCCTAGATTGACGCGCTTCCCAGTCGAGATAGGGGCTCTTCCCCGTGTCAGTCCGGTAGACCTTGATCTCGATCGCATCTCTCATCAAACCCATTGTAACCTATAGGTCACATTTTCGGCAAAGATAAAATCAATTTGTGGCGTCAAACGATTGGATTTCGGGTGGTGAGGATTTGAGCTCGTCGAACTGTTTGACGAGCTCGAGGATTTGCTCGTCGTCATAGGCCCCACTTTGGATGTTATGGCGGATCGCCTCCCGCTGATCCATCCAGTTTCTCTCAAGAAGCTTGCGGATCGCTTCGGGAAACTGATCGCGGGCCCGGTCAGGATTGAGTTTGCGCTCAAGGATATCGGAGATCACCTGCTCGCTCCCCACCTTAGCAGCTAGCCCCAGGAGATCGCGCACATTGCCGGTCATGTAGGCATCGAAGATCTGCCGACACGCCTCTACGCGGAAGTGCTCAGCAATGAGGTTGAGACGAGTGGTCTCAACAATCCACTCTTCCTTCTCGCCGAGGAGGAGGAGCCAGTGGAGGACGTCCGACTCGAGCACCTGATCGGCGTTGACACCCGAAGGATTAAGTGAAACTGCCCTCTGATAAGGGCTGGGGCGGTAGCCACCGGCAATCCCAACCATCTCTTCTGGAAGATGTGTAAGAGCGGCCAGTTTGCGGAGCGACTCGTGCACCATCACCGCATCATCCCACCCCTTGATCTGCTCCGCAATGCGCCGAACGAGCTCAGTCTTGCCAGCTGGCCCCTCTTTCACCTGGGTGCCCAGGTGCTGCACTAAGAAGGAGAGATAGTCGCGGCTCTCACGCAGATACTTGAAAAAGGCATCGGCCCCCTGCTCTGAGAGGATCGTATCCGGATCACTCCCATCGGGAAGAAGAGCCACCCGCACGCTCACCCCCGCTTTCTGAAACAGGTTGCCGATCTTCACCGCCGCGTCCCGTCCAGCTGCGTCACCATCAAGCGCAAGAAAAACCTCATTCACCCCAAGCTTAAGCAGCTCCTGCACTTGCCCCGCCCCAAACGCGGTGCCCTGACCTGCCACTGCCAGATCAATACCCGCGTGAATCAACCGCAACGCGTCGATCTGCCCCTCAACAACAATCGCCCGTCTCTCTTTCGCTATTCGACGACGGCTGTGATTGAGCCCAAAGAGCACCCGCGACTTGTGAAACAAATGAGTGTCGGGTGTGTTCACATACTTCCCCCCATGGGTCTCTTCCCGGTATTTCCTTCCCGAAAACCCAATCACACTCCCCGCCGCATCAGTGATCGGAAATAAAATCCGATCGTAGAAAAACTCCTTCCCCCGCTGCGACAAAAGGCCCACGTCGCGCAGCGTCTCTTTGTCAAACCGCTGCTCGTAGAGCGCCTTCAAAATCATCCCATCCTGCCTCGGCGCCAGCCCCACCTGAAAGCGGGTGAGGAAATCGACATCCAATCCCCGCGCCGCCAAATATTTTAAAGCCCCCTTCCCCTCTTCACTCTTCATCAGATGGTCGTGATAGAGATCAGTAGCCCCCTTCAGAGCACTCTTCAACCGCTTCCGATTGGGCCCCGCCTCCTCCTCATCGCCCCGCTCCACCCGCACCCCGTAGCGGTCAGCCAAATACTCCACCGCCTCCACGAAGTTGAGCTTCAAAAAGCTCATCAAAAATTCAATCGCATCTCCATGCGCCCCGCACCCAAAACAGTGATAGTGGGTATCGCCCCGCTGCACCATGAAAGACGGCGTCTTCTCCTCGTGGAACGGACAGCACGCCTTGTACGATGCCCCTGCCCGCTTCAAATCCACATGACTACCGAGCAGGTCGATCAGATCGACCCGCTGCCTCAACGATTCCAGACTCTCTGTAGTAAAACGACCCATACCCTCTCAATCACCAGCTTCATCCTGCCGGAACAGCCGTAATGTATCATAGAAGGAGGAGCTCTCGCCACCGCGAAACCACGGCCAGTCCAGCAGGGCGCGACCACGAGCATAAGAATCACCTTGACCAGAAGCCATTTCTTTATCATCATTTCTCCTCACATTTAAAGGAAACAGCATGAGCGAGGGAACGCGAAATCTCACAACCTACACACCCGTTTACGACAAAAAGACCTACAGCTACCACTTCTACGAGACCGACGACTGGATTGTTCTAGGCTTTGACGTGATCGAGGATTATGCGTTTTCGGTTGTGCAAGAGAACTTCGATAGCCGAATCGGTATGGTCTGCCACTCACTCCGGAAAAAGAATTGGCAATGGCTTGACCTCAACGTTCGGGAGTTCAGTTGCCTAACGGTTGGCAGAGTCAACCAGCTTCCAGCAGCCGAAGCGGTCGTCGATGGCAAAACACAGACTTACAACATCATGCCAGGGCATAAAAAACTAAATCTTCCCTATACCGTCGCCAGCAAATCTAAATTTGTGCCCCAAAAAAAGCTGCCGATCACCCTTTGTAAAACGGCCACTACCTTTACCTCCAAAGGCGAAACCCTTTTCACCCAGCACACCACCCAATTCAACAGTAAGAACTACCTCGTTCAGCTGTGGAAGGTGAACAGCGGCGGCTACAAAATCCGCCGTCCTGTTCTAGAGTTGTCCCCCAAGGGGTGACATTTGCGCACCAGTTGCGTTAAACTCTCACCCAATGGCGGCTATAAAGACTACTCCCATGATGACGCAGTGGCACGCCTGCAAAGAGCAAGCGGGCGATGCGCTCCTCTTTTTTCGCATGGGCGATTTCTATGAAGCTTTCTATGAAGATGCCGAGGTGATGGCGGAGGTGCTCGAGCTAACGCTCACCAAACGGCAAGAGGTGCCAATGGCCGGCGTCCCCTGGCACAGCGCCGAAGGGTACATCGACAAGTTGGTTGCCCGTGGCTTCAAGGTTGCGGTAGCGGAGCAGACGGAAGATCCCAAGCTAACAAAGGGCTTGGTTAATAGAGAAGTAGTGCGGGTGGTGACGCCCGGCACCTCGTCCCAGGTTGCCGAAAAGAGCAACAACTACTTCGTTGCACTCGCGCAGCAAGGGGCGATGATTGGGTTGGCGGCGCTCGACTTAAGCACTGGCGAATTTCGGGTCACTGAGCTGGAAAACAAGCGAGAGCTACTCAATGAGCTAGCCCGTTTGGCGCCCACAGAAATCCTCGCTGCCAAAGCGGTATACGAAAAGTTTGCCGAACTCTCCACACTCGTCACAGTGAAACCGGGCTGGCACTTCGATCACGAAGCGACCTACGAGACGCTTGCGCAACACTTTGCTGTGAAAAGCCTGGATGGACTCGGTTTGAAAGGGATGGTCAGCGCGATTAAGGCAGCCGGCGCACTCCTCGAACACTTGAGCGCAACACTCCATCTCGATGTGAAACACATCACCGCCATCCACCCCTACTCCACCGGCGACTACGTCGCACTCGATCAGATCACACAGCGCAACTTAGAACTCGTCCGGGCGATGCACGAAGGTCAAACCTTGCTCAGCGTACTCGACCGTACACAAACTCCAATGGGTGGTCGTCTCCTCAAGCAGTGGGTCCTCCACCCCCTCCTCTCCCCTATGCGCATTGCCGATCGACAGAGCGCTGTCGAGCAGCTCCTTGATATCGTCATACCTCTAAAAGGAGTGCGCGATCTGGAGCGTTTGGTAACCAAGGTCTCCACCGGATCGGCCACGCCAAGAGATCTGGTGGCGCTGAAGAGCTCGCTTGAGCGAGTTCCGCAGGTGCGTGCAACATTGCAAGGGATGACCGGCCTTCTCGCCAAACAGGCTGAGCGGTTGGAAAATCTGCACGAGGTTGCAGCCGAGATCGGCCGGTGTATCGTCGACGAACCCCCTGCGCGACTCAGTGATGGAAACGTCATTCGAGAGGGCTTCTGTCCCGATCTTGACGAGCTGCGCGCCCTCTCACGCGACTCGAAAAGCTGGCTGGCGAATTATCAGACGGAGCTGCGCGAGCGTTTTGAGATCAAGACACTGAAAGTTGGCTTCAACCGGGTCTTTGGCTACTTCCTCGAAGTGAGCCGGGGGCAGGCTGATCGGATGCCCGACACCTTCCAACGGCGGCAGACGCTTGTCAACTCAGAGCGATTCATCTCGCCCGAGCTCAAAGAGTATGAGAGCAAGATCTTAAGTGCCGAGGAGCGGATGAGTTCGCTCGAGACGCGCCACTTCAACGCGCTGCGCGCAACCATCGCACAGCACGCACAACCGATCATCCGCACCGCCCGCGCTCTCGCCACCATCGATGCCCTCGCTTCCCTTGCCTGTGTAGCCCGCGAGCGGGGCTACGCCCGACCAATCGTAGATGAATCGGATGCACTGGAAATCATCGACGGACGCCATCCGGTGATCGAAGCGGCGACCGAATTTGTCGCCAACGACACGCAAATGAACTGTACCGACTCTCAGCTCATTCTCATCACCGGCCCCAACATGGCGGGCAAGTCCACCTATATCCGGCAGGTCGCATTGATTGCCCTGATGGCACAAATAGGAAGCTTTGTCCCCGCCACCTCAGCCCACATTGGCGCTGTCGACAAGATCTTCACGCGCATCGGCGCCTCTGATGATCTCTCTCGTGGCCAATCCACCTTCATGGTGGAGATGAGCGAGACCGCCAACATCCTCAACAACGCCACCCCCCGATCGCTCGTCATCCTCGACGAGATTGGGCGCGGCACCTCTACCTACGACGGTATCTCCATCGCCTGGTCAGTCGCCGAACACCTCCTCACCGTCCCCAATCGGAAAGCACGCACCCTCTTCGCCACCCACTACTTCGAACTCACCGCGCTCGAAGAGCAGCTCACCGGCGCTCGCAACTACAGCGTCGCCGTCCGCGAGAGCGACGACGAGGTTGTCTTCCTTCACAAGATTGTCCCAGGCCCCGCCGACCGCTCCTATGGCATCCACGTCGCCAAACTGGCCGGCCTCCCCCTCCCCGCCATCGCCCGTGCCAAACAGATCCTCGCCCGCCTCGAAAAACGGAAGAGCGCCCGCAAACCGACCAAAGCGGAAACTCAACTCTCCCTCTTCTCATGACCTTCAATCCCGACACCATCAAAAACTTTCCCGGGGAGCCCGGTGTCTACATCATGCGGGACAAGAAGGGGAAAGTGCTCTACGTCGGCAAGGCGATCAACCTCCGCAATCGCGTCCGTCAATACTTCCTTCCCGGCGGCGACGGCCGGGCCCAAGTCCCCTACCTAGTCAAAAAAATCGCCCGCATCGACACCATGGTGGTCTCCTCCGAGAAAGAAGCGCTCCTCCTCGAAAACACCCTCATCAAACAATACCAGCCCCCCTATAACGTCTTCCTAAAAGACGACAAAGGGTACATCTCACTCAAAATCACCACCAAACACGAGTGGCCCATGATCGAGCTGGTCCGCTACAAGGGGAAGCCCAAGCCCGACGGCCTCTACTGCGGCCCCTACACCTCCACCTACGCCGCCCGCCAAACCCTTGAGCTCCTCATCCGCCTCTTCCCCCTCCGTCGTTGCTCTGACGACGAACTCAAGCGACGTACCCGTCCCTGCATCCTCCACGGCATGAAACGGTGCGTCGCACCCTGCGTCGGCAAGTGCACCAAACCCGACTACGACGCCATCGTCGAAAAGACCGTCCGCTTCCTCCAAGGAAAAGATCGCGACGTCCTCAACACCCTCTACGACGAGATGAAAACCGCCTCCGAATCGCTCGAATTCGAACGGGCATCCGACCTCCACCAGACCATCCGTCACATTGAGCACACCGTCGAACAACAACGGGTCGACCAGGCCGGCACCGGCAACCGCGATGTGATTGGCCTCTACCGCGAAGCTGGCGAGCTCTCCCTCACCCAAATGCTCTTCCGCGACGGCAAGCTCATCGGTGCTGAGAACTACCACTTCTCCTCCCTCGCTCAGGAGACCCCCGCCGCCCTTTCCACCTTCCTCATTCAAACCTACAAAGATAAAGAGCTCCCCCAGGAGATCATCATTCCCGCTCCCCCCGATCCCACCCTATCCGAAATCATCCCCACCCGCCTCCACCACCCCAAACGGGGTGACAAGCTCAAACTCATTGAAATGGCCACCGCCAACGCCAAAGCCGCCTTCCACAAAGAGCGCGACCTAACCCGCCTGCGCGAAAAAACCCTCATCGACCTCCAAGAAAGACTCCGCCTCCGCAACTATCCCCGCCGCATCGAATGCTTCGACAACTCCAACCTGCAAGGCTCAGAGCCCGTCGCCGCCATGATCGCCTTCACTGACGGAGAGTCCGATAAAAAACGGTACCGAAAATACAAAGTAAAAACCGTCTCCGGCTCTGACGACTACGCCACCATGCACGAGATCCTCTCCCGCCGCTACACCCGTGCTAAAAAAGAGGACGACCTTCCCGACCTCATCATCGTTGATGGCGGCAAAGGGCAGCTCAACATCGCCCTTAAAGTCCTCCAAGACCTCAACATCGTCACCGTCGACATCATTGGCCTCGCCAAAGAGAGCGGAAGACACGACCGCGGTGCTACCCGCGAACAAATATTCTTACCAGGCACCCGAGACCCCCTCCTCCTCCGCCCCAACCACCCCGTCCTCTTCCTCCTCCAGCGCATTCGTGACGAAGCGCACCGCTTCGCCATCACCTTCCACCGCAAGCAGCGAGAAAAGACTCTCCTCAAGAGCCCCCTCGACAATGTCCCTGGAATCGGCCCCACCAAGCGCAAAGCGCTCCTCCGCCATTTCGGTTCAGCAAAAAAAGCGCTCGCCGCCACAGCCGAAGAACTCGCTCAAGTCAAGGAACTGACCAAGCGGGACATCGCCACCCTGTTAGAACTCCAAGATTAGCCACGGGAAACAGCAATCCGACCTGTCCGATGACGGCGCGTTGGCCTCAGCACAATCTCAATATCACGTTCTAGAAGCGCTAAAAACCGCAGCAACCGATCCATAGAAAATCCACCCAACTTCCCACTCAATAGAGCAGAGATCTTCGGCTGATCCACCCCCAACACACCCGCCGCCTGACCTTGTGTCAACCGCCGACGACGAATGATTCTGGCAATTTCCGCCACCAACTCAGTTTTTGCCATCAACGCCTTCGCGTCGGACAGCTGCAGGTCCTCAAAGACATTGCCACTGCTCTCCGTGAACCGTACCTTCTCTTCTGCTTCCTTGCCCTTTGCCACGTCTATCTCCCCTTGTTCCTTTCTACCGCCCACTGCAAACGCCGACGAACCACGTCCATCTGGGTCTTCGGCGTCGCAATTCCTTTTTTGCTCTTCTTCTGAAACACGTGCAATACATAGATGGCGTCCCTAAACTTCACTGTGTACACCGCCCGATATGTATTGCCTACGTGATTCTCCACCACCTCCAACACTGAAGCCCCGCCAAAACCTTTCAACGGCTTCACGCTCAAACCTTTCTCGCCCCTCTGCGCCATCCCTAGCGCAAAGCCGACCTCTCGCTGCACCTGTTTCGGCAACTTACGCAAGTCCTCCAGAGACGATCCGACCCAAACTATTGGCTTCACAAACTCATTATGCCAGATCCAGCATATTAGAGCAAGACGGCAGGCGCGGCGACACTGCCACCCTCCTAGAACTCTAAGACTAGCGAGTTTGTCACTGTTAGGGCCTGGCCCTAAAAGTGACAAACTCGCCATTCACGGTTCACAACCAACGAGTTAGAACTTCAGGACTGATCCTTCACTAGACACAGTAGCGCTTTAATGGCCTCTGACGCCCTTCTCTCCCCTTTCCACTCTTGCGCTTGAAGCCACTTGAGTAGCTTCTCTCCCCCGCCATACTCCCGGCATTGCCAAATTGCCCAACGGATGGGTAGTGGATCTTCACCATCGAAGCACACACGATGGTGCCAGTCATAATGGTTGCTGATCACATTGGCATAGCGCCCCGGTAGTGAGCGCCTAGCGTAGAGGGCCATTTCCTTGGGGAGGTAGAGAACGTCGGGATACGCAAAATCGCCAAAGTCCGCAATCTCCTGTCTAATACACTCAGCAAGACACTTTCCTTCTTTCGTCTCTTCGCACAGGGTTTTCAACCGCTCAGCTCCGATTTTCTTCCGTAGTACGAGTCCGCTCCTCTTTAGGTAGTTGAACTGCCCATTCCGATTTCCTTCCAACGAACGAAACTTCGTTAGAAATCGATCCCCCCACTCTTGAGCAGTGATTTGATCGGACTCCAGCGAATAGAGTCGCTTCTCAAGGCACGCATCCATCAGTCCTGTTTTGAAGTGCTCCTGCTTGAGGACGATCGAAACCAGATTTGTTCTATCGGGGCTCTCTTTGACAGCATCGAGCAAACAACGGAGGTAAGCCACTTTCACGCCGTCCATATGAGAGCTGAGCTGCTGACTCCAGTTGGGAATCCGCTCAATCTCACGCCCCAGGCGGGTGATGACCCTCGTCGCCGTAGACGGTCTGACCCAGTCGCGCACGAGATGCCACTTAAGCAGTTCTAGCCGCTCGTTGGCATCATTGTGTTTCTTCAGTGCCATTTTCGTAGCAAGCGTGTCATCACGGTAGGTGCTCTCATCAAACCAATCGATGGAACGCCAATTGTGGAATAGAGCGTCGAACTGTTGCAAATTGAGAACCTCAGAGGCTAGCCGTCGAAAGCGAGGTTCGCCTAATTTGGCACTAAACAGGGGCATTCCCCGAATGCTCTCCTCAATCCACTTCCTGCAGCAGAGAAGATTGAGCTGATCTGCAGGCTCCAGGTAGCCGGCGATTTTGACCCACAACGCCCGGATCAATAGCGACCCTTCCTTCTCTTTCCTCCGCTCTTTCATCCTCTCTCTAATGACCGTACAAAAGTGTGGCCCTGCCTCCGCGCAATGCGCCCATTCGGAGGTCGAAACCCACCCGGAGATCAGCTCTTGTGTCGGACGTTTGCGGAGAAGTTCTGGCTTGATCAAATCGACCGCGTTGCTCCAGCCTTCGACGAGAAGGTGGACCAGATCTGCCTGCCCTTTGGAGAGCGCAAACTGCCCGATCGCCCCCACCCCATCTCTCTTCGCACGAATGTATGCGCTGATCATCAGCGGTTCCCGCTTCTCTTTATGAAAGAACGAGTCGAACAGAGAGTGGCCCACATCCCATGCGGGCGGCTCGCCAGTCCAGGTGACGAGACTCGCCAAACCATCAACACTCCCTACCCATTGAATGACCGCTCCCATCGCCTCCGGCTCATCCGTGAGGTCGATTGCATTTTCTAGATTGCCGGCTTTCAACAGGTAGGTCTTGACTAGCAATCGGTCGTCGGCCTCTGGCGGGATCTCCCCCTTCTGATCCATCAGTCTGACGAGCGTGGCGGCATCGCCATACATTCCCTGGCCATCAAACCACTTAATTAGATCCGAGACCATCTGGCCTGAAACCTTCGGTTGAGCCAGAAGCAATCTACTGACTTCTCGGGCATCCACCCCGGCTGGGTTGCGCTGCAGGTACAACCTCAGTATCCATTTATCGCTCGCAATGTCAGAGAGGTGGGCACCACGACTACCCGCCCGCGCCCTCCAAAGAATGAGCCCCGCACAAGCAATACTACACATCGCAAGAGGAGCCGAAAACAGCGGGAGGGCGGTAAGCTCAACTAAGCCGATCGCAGCAACGGCGAACCAACCCATGCCGGATGTACAGTAGCGAGGGTCAAGTCTCACGTGACCGTAGTCCACCGACACCGTCATAAGTAGGGGAACTGCATTTGCGAAACAAGGAAGGGCAACAGCCGCTACAAGCTTCTCGGAGTGGAGCAACTTGGCTCCCACCGCACTGGTGACCCCTACCCCCAAAAGGGTCCAAATCGCATCCCGGTAGAATTGACTCTCAGTGCGCATACCCCCCCCCTATTTGTCCCGATCTAATGAACAATCCAGGCGATAGATACGATGAAGTTTGATCATCACGGCCGCTGTGGAAACGATGAGGCTTACCGCAAGCGCATCCTTCCACTGGAACTGATGAGGACCCTGAAAAACACGCCATCTCAAATAGGTTCGTCCAAGAGAAATCATACCAACCGCTATGAAGACCTGCGTGATGCCGTAGTACTCGCCTATCGCCCACCCCAGCCGCGCATCCTCGGTCGAATCCTCTCCGAGCTTCTCATCCAGCTTTTCTAGCCTTTTCCAGTACTGAAGTTGCCGGGTACGGAGGACGAAGCCGGTCAATCCCAGTCCTCCCAAGATTGCCGTATCATCCATCCATCGAAACTGGTAGCTGCCCTTCATCGCCAGTCGCCGATAGCAGATCCTACCCAGATGGAGCGCCACCCCAACAACGACAAACTGTGTCGCTTGGTATTTGACAAATTCCCATCGCTTTGCCGATTGCAGTTGCGCCACTGATTCCAGGTTATACCCCACTTTCTTTTATAATTTTATTTAGTCGTTTGATAGCGTGCGGCACACGCCCCTCATTTTTCCATTCCTGCTGCTCAAGCCAGCTGAGGAGCTCTTCTGCCCCACCATGATGCTTGCACTGGAAGAGCATCGCCGCAAGCGGCATCACGTCTGTTTCCTGAGACCATCTGCAGAAGCAAGACTCCCGCTTCCAATTGTATTTGTCCTCCACGACCAGGCGCGCCATCTTGAGGAGCCGAACCTTCCCTAATTGAGCGGGCGAGCAGGCGCGGAACAAAAAAGCGTGGATTTTCGTCCGATCTCTCCTGTGCTCTTTTGCTGCAGAGAGGATTGCCAGTGCGCTCAACATTTTGTCCGTGACAAACGACTTGAGCACCTTGTCGTCGCACTCTTTTAGCAGGAGGCGCAGGAGGTTGAGGCGATCGGAGATTTTCCATTTCTCCAGCGCCGCGATCACTCTCTCACGCACAATAGGCAATCTGAGAAAAACCTCCAGCTGCTCCTTGGAGAAGGCGCGCTGAGCCACCTTAAATCCTCGGTACTGATTCAAGTGCGGGGTTAAATGGTGGCAGATGCTCTCAAATCCCGTATCGATTTGTTTCACCTCCTCAAAGGGACGGAAGGTAACCGTGCAGCGCTTGGCGTAGCGCGCAATCCCCTCACCAACCGCCGCCCAATTGTCCTCGTCGAGAGGGAGGTTCATCACCATCCATACCAGCTGTTCCAAAGAGGATTTGTGCACCAGGAACTGGTCAACCAACGCCGGGACAATTTCCCGTTTCTTACCCAGCACCGCGCGCACACGCTTTAGATTGTCGCACCATTGCATCTTGTCGGCCCACAAGTTGCGGATCTCGGAAACAATGCACTCATTGGAGCAGAGGGCGAGTACCGTTTCAAACGCCTTGCTAGCGGACGGTACCTCCCTCCAATCCTCTCCCATCATCCACGTCAACTGCTCCAGTTGAGACCCCTTGGCAATACACTGTTTCTCCAAAGCGATCAGCGGCCACTCGTCCTCCTTGAATTGCTCGATATCACGCCAGTCGACCTCCCGCCATCCCGGTGCACCCCGATCCCAAACCGACGGGTGCAGCAGCTCAAAGGTCAGCTCCCGGCGCCCCTGCCCTTCCGGGGCTAACAAAATCTGCGGCAGCATTCCACCCCAATCCTGGACCGTCGTCCCACACTGGCGCAAATTGTAGAACCCATCGGGACTAAAGTACCTTCCCATAAGCTCCAACTTAGAGTGGACATGAATTTCAAATGGTTTGACACTGGATCGCAGCTTTTCGAGCAACGCCGGCTGCTTGCCATGCAGCTCAGGGACGTGGCAGTAGGCAGAAATCTGAGTGTAGCTGTTCGCATCTTCCATAAGCTTGTCGTACCACTGCGAGTAACGATCGTTATCAAGGCCCCGCTCAAGCAACCACTTCAATAAAATTCCGGGGGGATGGCGCCAGAACTTCCAGAAGACCTCAATCTCCTCATCATCGAGCACCTCCATCAGGCTAAGCTGCGCACTGGCCAATTTGACTCCACGCTCATTGAGCTTCTGTACTCCCAAGTGTGCGTTCTGTCTCGAGGACAAGTCCTCCAAAATAGATTGTGAGTTGATATCCAGAGAACGCAGAAACGCCCGAAAGACCGCAGGATCACGCACCTCATCCTTGTAAAAATCGTTGAAGATTGGAGACGAAACATCTTTTACTTCCGATTCTATAATATCCGGAATGGATGCGAAGAACCGATAGTAACGACCCACCGACCGTTCCCCTGTTAGCTCTGGGGGTAGGAGAGCGAGGATCGGGATCACATCTTCCGGGCGGTGGCTCCAAATAGATTTTATCAATGCCGAACGATCAAATGTTTCTAGCCAATCAGCCTTGCCCAGGCTCTCAAGGAGCTTCTCCCTCTTCTCCCTATCCCACGCGTGGTCACCTCCAAGAGTGAGATACACCTCCAGCAACTTTTCTAGGGGCTGATCTTTCAGATTAGTCTCAAACCAGATGTCGTAGTCCTTGTCCCAGTTGACTATGCACAAGGGCGGCCCACGCAATAGCTCACGGTCATGACGCCAGAATTTGTCTAGTATCTTCATCGCGTCATCCGAGAGAACGGATACTGCGTTTTTAACTTTCTCCACAGCGGCCTCAGACGATTGCTCGTTGAGCCAATGGACCCTCGCAAGCGTTTCCCATCTCATGGACAACCCCGTCTCTTTCAGTTCCTCCCCGGAGAAATGCTTCCACCTTAAATAGAGCTGAAACACCTTTAGCTCACGCTCTTCCTCGCCGTAGAAATCATCGAAGATGGGAGAAGAAACATCCTTAATATCAAACGGACGGATACATTTGACACGGGCAAGTACGCGGAAGGCGCTGCCGACCGAGCACTCCCCGGTGACCTCCGGAGGCAAAATCTCAAGGACCTTGATCGCATCGTCTACTGTGGCAGTGCGGAGATACAGGATGAGCTCCGACGAATCGAGCACTCCCACCCAATTGGCCTTGCCTAGGTGGGCGTAGAGTTTCTTCTTTTTGTCCGCGTCCCACTTGTACTCGCCTGTCAGGGTGAGGTAGACGCTCAGCAACTTCTTTAGCGGCTGGTCTTTCAGGTTGGACTCAAACCAAATATCGAAGTCCTTGTCTCTGCTGATCACACATAGCGGCGGCCCACGGAGCAACTCGCGATCGAAGCCCCACAGCTCGTTCAAGAACTCCATCACCTCATCGTTTATGCGCTCTCTTGCGAAGTGGATGGCATGTTCGGGCATGGCCAATTGGTTGAGCCAATGAACAAACGCAAGCGCATCCTGCCTTCGGGTGAGGCTTTGACTGTGCTGGGGATGTATACGACCGCAGCTATACGCATAGTGCTGAAACACCTTGGGATCACGCTTTTCCTTCCCGTAAAAATCATCAAAGATTGGCGACGAAACATCTTTGATATCTTCTGGTTTGAGCGCTTTTAGACGGGTTAGACTTATCAGCAGGTGGTAGGCACTGCCAACCGAGTGCTTCCCTGTTAACTCTAGAGGCACAATGGAAAGGACTTTGATCACGTCGTCTACCCTGGCACCGCTAAGACACTGGATCAACGCCGGACGGTCAAGGGCTCCTAGCCAATCGGCATTGCTTAGGTGCTCGAGAAGCTTCTTCTTCTTCTCTTTATCCCACTTATACTCACCTCCAAGACGGAAATAGACTTGGAGCTGGCGTCTTAGGGGCTTCCCTTTCAGGTTAGCCTCAAACCAACTCTCATAGTCCTTATCCCAATCGAAAACGCACAAGGGCGGGCCTCGAAGCAGCTCAGGGTCATGACTCGAGAACGTATCCAGAAGCTCCACGAGATCATCTGAGAGCTTCTTCTTGCCCAGCATGGCCACCGCCACCGATGGCTTAAAGTCATTCAGGGCGTGGATGAACGCAAGAGCGTCCTCTCTTGGCGATAGGTCATAACGAACGTGGTTACCCGCTTTGGAGTTCAAGTACTTGCGAAATACCTCAGGATTGCGCTCTTCCTTGCCATAGAAATGGTCGAAAATATGTGACGAGACGTCGTCGATAGAGTCGCCGCTGAATCCATCCAATCGAGCGAGGAGCCGCCAAAGACTCCCGGTGCTTTTGATAATGCCGACTGGATTCTTCAAGCTAGAGAGCGCCGCGACCGGATCTTCGCCGCACGGATCAAACCATTTTTTCTTCCCAAGGTAGGCAAGCCTTAGAAGGCTGAGCCCGCCGCCGTTGCCAAATAGCTTGGCGTCGCCCCCTGTCAGCTGATGAAAAACCTCAGAGAACCTTTCTTGGTCTATCCAATACCTCTTGCACAGCCTCACCACATCGGCCGCTTTCTGCGCTGTGAGCAGGGCAGCGACTACCCTCTTCCGCTGCTTTGCAGTGCCAATCACTCTCTCGACCGCCTCAAACGCTTTTGTCCAGTCGCCCTCAGTAAAGAGCTTCACCATGCCGTTGTGATCGTTGAAGAACTTGCGCCGATGATCGACCGTCGCTAGATATTCATCGACTCGCGACTGCCGATGGCTCTGCCAAAGAGTCACCACCCCGAGAATGTTAAGGTGCACCGTTCGCAAAACCGGGTTCTCGATTCCCAAGAGTCGCAGTGCTAAGTAGCAGATGCCAAGGTGCAGGGTGGGACGTGTCACGCAACGCCACACTCGATAACGTCGCAGCTCACTCTCATTCAGAGATGTGAACTCGACCCGTTGGACAAGGTGAAGCATGGCCCCGCTAGTTAATACGATATATGTACCATAGACTTCTAACCCCCAGCGCCAACCACTCTGCTGGCTAAGCTTCCACGCACCAAGGACTGTAACTGCCCACGAACTAGCCACAAAAGGCAGAGTCCTACTGTAGTTATAGCGATCGATCTCCGGCAACTCAAGCCCACGAATGTCCACGCCCATCTTACTGCTGGCCTCCCTGTTGTAGAAGCTCCTGTTGGGTTTTGGTCAGGAGCGCAACGGCAAGCTCGTCTCTGCGAGGGCCGGGAGGCTGCGCCCCGATTTCGGGGAAGAGGCCGATCGCCGCCTTAACCAAGTGACAGGTCTGGCGGAGAGAGACACAGCCCTTGATAGACGCGTGGGCACCGACTATCTGCCACCTCACAATGTCGATAGCACTTGATACCTTGGCCTGCCGGGGAAGAAGCCGCTCCAGAATAGCCGCGCGCTCCTCCTCGCACTTGTCGAGGAGATAGCAATAGGTAGAGACAAGGGCGTAGCGGCTTGCCTCATTAATTTGTTCGGCATAAAACTCGGGGTTGTGTCCGGCCATAGCAGCGTAAAGGATGCCAATGGGGTGGCGCCAGAGCTTGAGGTAGAGACCCCAATGGATTTCCGCACGGCCGAGTCGCATCTGGAGCACCTTCTTGGCCCCCTCAATATCCACTCCATTGGCGTCGTGGATGTCGCAGAGCGACTCTTCACAATATTCCAAATACACCCCCCGCGGAGCGTCCCGAAAGGCACCCCGGAGTACCTCGGGGCGGCCAGGCTCCTCACCATAAAGATCGGCAAAGATGTGCGAAGAGACATCCCCCACGTCCCAAGACGAAAATCCGTCCAGATTGTCTAGTACACGGTATAAGCTTTTGGTCCGCTTCACACCACACACCGGCTCCTCTAGGCTTGAGAGGAGGTCGATAGCGAGCTGCTCCTTCCCTTTCCAATTGAGGTTAGGGTCACTGAATAGCTCCTCAGGCTTGCGTGCTTCTAAAAAGGCACTGTTCAACTGACCTCTAAACTCCGGAAAATCACGGCGAAGAGCGAAAAGATCATCCAGGTAGGAGTCGCTCTCACGGAAATGCTCGACCCGCCTGTCGTGATCGTTGACGAGTACGCGCTGGCGATCGAAATTGGCGATGTAATCATCCACACCCGACCTCCGATGCATCCAGTAAACCTTCACCCCATAGCCGCCGATCAAGACCGATGCTTCAGCCCAACGAAGAGGACGGTAGATAGACTGAAGCGCGAGCAGAGCGGCAATCTGCACACCCGCGTAAGTAAACAATCGCGTCCGAAAGTGACGGGGGCTCACCTTATCGTCCTTCCAGCAGCTAGTCGGGAGTAACTGGATCAGCATCGTTGCTAACAGGCAGCAGCGGCCCATCACCGTGAACGATTGCACGCGATACGTGTAGCCGGCGGCACCCAAAGCGAGTCCACACCAAGCTACGGTCCGTACCGCTTCATCATAGACCCCAAGATGAACCTGCGACTTCTGGTGGATGTTCTCTGGCACCATAATATCTCTTTAAATAGGAAAATAGTATAGGACATGCGCAGATAGAAGGCAATGCGGTGCAACCTACTTGCTGTTAGCCACCTAGTGGTCAACGAAAGAAATGTTGGTATCCTATCGCAAAGCGCTCACTTCTATGCGCCCATGGTGTTGCTGTGCCAGCTCCGACATGACAACACCTAGCAATGGGGCATCGCGATATCACCACACCCTTAGAGCTCCGCAGCTAGCTACTCAATGTCCAAATGTCAGGCCTGACCCCCGTCATGACCCCCGTCATTCCTCTTTGTCACCCACGTGCCCATCACCCTCTCCTTCCATATCATCCTCAATGAAGGAGGCCTCGTACGTGAGATTTCCTAAATAATCTTCTATACCCTCTCGCTGCCGGTACTCCATGGCATCGTCGTAGAGCTCGCGCTTAAAATATTTGGTCTTCGTATGCAGAAAGGTGTTTTGAGGTGTGTTGAGGTGAACAGCGACCTCGCCGAGCAACAACCCATACTCTCTCTCCTGGTGATTATCTCGGGCGATTTTGTGCGCCTGCCAATCAGCGAATGTCTCCCGATAAATCCCAAGTCCGAGGACCAGTGCATAGCCAGCGACGGCACTACGATCTAACGGTGTCCAGTTGCGCTCGTAAAGGTCAGAGAAGGTGAGTGGCAGCCCCCCCCCTTCCCACCTACGGAATGCATAAAACGCCATTCCCACGCTTGCCACCGCCCACAGCGCTACGATGCCAACTTTGAGATTTTCACGCCCCTGGCAAACAGGCAGCTCGTACCGGTTCTCGTAGGCTGTGATCCGCTGCTCAATATCCAATGAATAGCCCGAATTATTTCCACCTAACATGTACCCTCCTGTAAAGGGGCGAGAGGGTAAAGAACGGACGAAAGAATATCTAGAGAAGAAAAAAATTCAACTTGCGAATTCTTCAGGAAGGGGATGGGGAGCAGGTGCGGGGTGGGAGACACCCTTGAAGATGACATGGACGGAGGAGACGTGGAGGCCGGTTAGCTTGGTGATGGCGGTGGACACTTCAAGCTGGATCTCTTCGGACTTTTCGGGGATGGAGAGGCCATATTCGATGTCCACCTCTACCTTGATGCCGACGGAATGGGACTTGGCCTCTTGGGCGATGTGAATGCCGCGGAGACGGTCGCTACCGCGGCCAAGGAGGTTATCAAAGAGATTGCCGGTGGCGCAGGTGACGCCAGGAACGCGGCCAAGACATTCGAGAACGATCGATTGAAAGACCCGATCGTCGATGTTTTGGATGTAGGTTGTATCTGGGTAGTGCAGTTCTTCCGCCATAACTGCACGCTACGGCGGAAGATCAATTAATGTCTAACTTGTTTTTGTCTACCAGGAAGCTTTGGTGATGCCGGGGATAACGCCGCGGGAAGCGAGGTCACGGAAGACAATGCGAGAGACGCCAAACTTGCGGTAGTTACCGCGAGGACGGCCAGTCACCTGGCAGCGGTTGCGGAGACGGGTAGGGCAAGAGTTGCGAGGAAGCTTGTTGAGCGACTCAACGGCTGCATCGCGCTCTTCTTCGGTAACAGTAGGATCTTTAATGATCTTCTTGAGCTCTTGCCGCTTGTCCCACTTGAGAGCGACGAGACGCTCCCGCTTCTTCTGCCTGGCGATTGCCGACTTCTTTGCCATCTCTATTTTTTCCTTACCGAACCCGATTGCCGCTGCTTACGGCGGGGATCGCGCTTGTTGATGATGTAAATGCGACCACGGCGGCGGACCACTTTGTCCCCCTTCGTCGGATCAGCCTTCACAGATGATTTGTTTTTCATAGCCACTTCCTCTTGGATTTGGAGTCGTTTATACAGCGAGAGGACTTTTCACTGCAAGCCTTTTAGCGCGTCTCTGCTCCCCTCTTTGCCAACGAAAGAATTTAGCGCATCGCTTGTAGGCGGCGGGGTCGGTGACGACCTCCTCAGGATAGGTCCACCGTTCAGGGAAACGGGGCTGCTGGAAGTCGCTCAAAGAAAGGTCGCCGTGGAGGTAGGGGTCGGTGCTGTTGAAGTTGGGGATGGGGTTGCCGTTCATCATGCCGCAGCCAAGCCCGGTGTTGTAGATGAGCGTCCGGCTGGGGTAGAGAGGAGTAAGCCCCCTGGTGGACGGTCTGATAGGCCCAGATGGGGTCCCAGGTGGCGCAAGCTGGCCCCGCATGGCCTTCTCGAACCAGTCGCTCTGGCGCCATTTCCCATCAAAGTCCCACTGACGACGGAAGCGAGTGTCGGCGAGTCGCTCCTCCCACCCCTTGGGTCTCCATTCAAAGTGGTCCCACGCTCGCTTCCAGGTGGCCCAGCCGCAGGGGTGGAAGGCGGAGAGGAAGAAGGTGGAGGGGTTTGGAGGGTGGATGCCATAGATGGCGGAGGCGCAGATGTTGAAGACGCGAGGATCGTCGCAATAGCGGAGGAGGCCAGAGCGAAAGTAGGCAAGGGCGTCGGGCGATGGAACGACGTCGTCCTCTAAAACAATCACCGATCCGTGTGAGTCGCAAAGCTGGCTGACGGCTTGCGTGAGGTTGCCAAAGCAGAGGTTTTCGTCGCGGATGACGACGGTGCCCCCATGCTGAGCCGTCCACTCCCCCGCCAGCTTCTGGGTGGCCAGCGCTCGTTCTACACACTGCTCGTTTCTCGGAGCGTCACAGAAGATGGTGACGGGGCAGTGCTCCAGTTGGTCGCAGCGGGCAAGATGCTCGAGAGTGACAAGGAGGTGCTCGGGCCGGTCGTGGGCGATGAGAGCGATGGGAGTTTTCACGAGGGGATGCCCTTTTTTACACGTGCACCTTGCGCGGTGTCTTCAATGACGTAGCCGCGACCGATAATCTCGTCGCGCAGAGTGTCCGCGAGGGCGAAGTCGCGCGCCTTCCTAGCCTCCTCTCTCTGTTCGAGGAGCTGGAGAATCTCTGGGGGGGTCTTGAGAGTGTCAAAGTCGATGACGCCAAGGACGGTGTCGATGGTACGCATCGTCTCGAAGACAGCGTCGGACTCGGCGGAGGAGACAGCCCCTTTGTCGAGGAGGACGTTGATGTCGCGGACAAAGTCAAAGAGGACGGCGAGCGCGGCTGAGATGTTGAGGTCATCGGCGAGCGCTCCTGTGAAGGCGCGTAGGATGGGGTGGCAGTCGATGCCGGCCCCTGCACCGCTGTGCTCCTCTTGGAGGCGGATGACAAAGCTGTTGAGTCGCTGAATCGACTGGCGGACGCCGTGGAGCTCGTCGAAGGTGAAGTTGAGCTGGGTTCGATAATGACAGTGGAGGAGCATGTAGCGAACTTCTTTACCGGTATACCCTTTCGCGAGTAGATCTCGGAGAGTGAAGAAGTTGCCGAGGCTCTTCGACATCTTTTTCCCCTCAACAATGAGGTGCTCGGCGTGGAGCCACTGCCGAACGAACCGGACCCCACTACACGCCTCAGACTGCGCGATCTCATTTTCGTGGTGGGGGAAGATGTTGTCGACGCCGCCACAGTGAAGGTCGATCGTATCGCCCAGAATCTCGGTGGCCATCGCAGAGCACTCGAGATGCCACCCGGGCCTTCCTTTCCCAAAGGGGCTCTCCCAATAGATGGGGCCGTCCCGCTCGGCGTCATACCCCTTCCAGAGGACGAAATCGGAGGCGTTCTCCTTATCGTACTCATCAGAGGCAACCCGGTCACTTGCGCCCACCTGCAGCTCGTCGAGCTTGAGGTGGGAGAGGCAGCCGTAGCGGGGGAACTTGCCGATTGAGAAGTAGACAGAGCCATCTTTACCTAGATAAGCCGCCCCCTTCTCCATCAACGTCTCGATCATTTTGATCATCCCATCGATGTGATCGGTCGCTGCGGGGTGTGCTCCACCGGTTCAATGTGAAGCGCCTCGAGGTCGGCGAAGAACGCTTCCCTATATTGACGAGTATAGTCGGCCAAAGAGAGCTTGTCCCGATTGGCACCTTTGATTGTCTTATCGTCGACATCGGTGATGTTCATCACCTGCTCCACCTGAAAGCCTAGTAGCTTCAGTGTACGCCGGAGAAGATCTTCAAAAACATAGGTGCGGAAGTTGCCAATGTGGGCGAAGTGGTAGACGGTCGGCCCACAGGTGTAGAGCTTTACATGGGGTGCGTTCGCAGGAGCAAAAAGTTCTTTTTGCCGACTCTCTGTGTTGAAAAAATGGAGTTGAATCCCGTCCCGCCAGTTCATACATCTCACAATACCACCACCACCACCCAACTTCAACCCGCTTACTGTACCGATCGGGGCCTGGCCCCGATCGGTACAGTAAGCGGTCGGGACACTAAGTGAGGAGCGGTTCAAGCTCGACGGCTTGGGCCTGAAGTTTGCGGTAGTCGATTTTGCCGGTCCCCATGCGGGGCATCTCAGGAATGTGCTCGTAGTGGTGGAGACGGGCGAGATTGGAGAAGCCGAGATGGCGGAGCGCTTCGTTGGCCTCTTCGAGTTCAATGAAGAAGTTGGCGAAGAGGAAAAAGTGGGGGCGGTCAGAGTCGGACTCAACGGCGATAACGGCGAGGGCGCGATCTTGTCGCCCCCCTCCCCACTGGCCGCGGACGGCAGCCTCTTCAAGGCCCGCTTCGATGGCAGGGAGGCTCACCATTTCTCCGCCGATCTTGACAAACCGCTTGAGGCGGCCAGCGAGGATGAGCGTGCCCCTCTCATCGAGATGGCCCAGGTCGCCGGTGTCATACCACTCGTCCCCATCGATGCGGACGAACGGGGTGCGGGCCACCTCCCCAAGATAGCCGCTAAAAACGCTGGGGCCGCGAACGAGAATCAATCCCACCTCCCCTTCTGGAAGGGGCTGATGGGTCTCGGGATGGACGATTTTCAGGTGGGTGTCCTTAATCGGGGTGCCGACACCAACCGGCATCGGCTCTCCTTGAGTGACGGTGACAATTGGCGAGCACTCGGTGATGCCATACCCTTCAACAATCTCAATGTGTTTGCCAAGCTCCCGAATCTGTTCAAACATGCCTGTTGGCGCCTTCTCAGCACCCGAGATGTACATGCGCACCGATCTCAACTGTTCGGGGCGAGCCACTTTCAGCATCCCGCTGATGAAGGTGGGGGCGGCACAGACAAGAGTGAGGCTGTAGCGGGCGATATCGCGAACCATCTGCGGTGCGTCGGTTGGATCAGGGGCGTAGAACACCCGCATCCCAACAACGAGGGGAAGGAGGCCGGTGACGGTGAAACCGAATGAGTGAAACGGGGGGAGGATGGCGTAGAGGGAGTCGCTCGCCAAGAACTTTACCCGCTCCATGGCAGCTGCCTGGTTGTGGAGGATATTGGAGTGAGAGAGGGGGACTCCCTTTGGAAGCGCCTCTGTTCCGCTAGTGAAAAGAATCACAGCGGTCTGGCTCCCCTCGTTGGAAAGGCCAAGAGTGCTCAGCATCTTCTCAGCATCAAGCCTGGAGTGACGGCGAACCTTGCGCAGGTCGCCCAGTGTGAGCTGGGTACGCATCGTCTCAAGAGGCTGCATCAAGTCGTGGACGGGGGTGAGGTCAACCCCATCGAGGTTGTCAAGAAAGGTCCACGAGCTAATCACCGCTTCAATCTTAGTAGTGTCAACCACGTGCTGCAGATAGCGACTCCCAATGGTCCAGTTGATCATCACCGGTGTCTTTCCTGCGAGCCAGCAGGCAAGGACAATCACCTGAGCTCCCACAGCCGAAGGGAGCAGCACGCCAATGTTCTTACCCGGCAGCTTGCTCACGAGGGCGGCCGCCAGCAGAGCCCGCTTTTTGAGCTGTGAATAGGTGTAGACACCAGAGCGCTCGTCAGCGCACGCCACCGCATCCCCCATCCGATCACAGGAGCGGAGAAACGCCTCCAACAACGTATTGCCGACGGCCGGTTCGGGCGCTAACCGCGGCTTTTTACCGGTCCAGGCAGGGGGAGGAGGATCGATCGGCTCCTCCTCCTTCTGCTCCAGGCTCCCCGCCACAAGCGCCATCACCGCGCCAATCGTGAGAAGATCGAGGTGCCATGAACGGCTAATCACCCCCTGCGACTGCTCCACAGCGGTGATCAGCTCGGCCACCTCAAGAGAGTCGAGCCCCAAGTCGGTGAATAGATGCATTTCAGGCTTGAGCTCAGAAGTCTTTTTCTTCGAGAGACGAGCCACCTCGCTCAACACATGCCGCTGCACATCAAGAGGAACGCGCGAGATATCCGCCTCGTGATAGGGAGTGCTGTAGGTGACCTCTGGAAGGACCGTCTTCCATCGACTGTAGGAGACCAGTCGCGTCGGTTCGCCAGGAGACCCCTCCGCTTGGCCAGCACCATAGTTGTACCACCGCTCCAGCCAGCTATTGAAATTGGCCCGTCCCTTCTGCGCATAGAGCTCATCGGGCGCCATCTCAAAATCGATCCGCACCCGACGCTTGGGAACGAAAAAGATCAAGTTCTTAAACGCGATCTTGAAAGCCTTGCCGACAGATTCGATCAGCGGAGGTCGGAGACCTGTGAGCGCCCACGAGGTCATGCTCCCCCACATGCCAGTTGTGCGGACCAAAACCACATTCGCCTCAGGCACCTGCTTGAGGATCTCGTAGACCATGCTCGCCCCGCCCACCCGCTCATCGGGAGTCCGCTTAAGGCGACCCGACGGATAGACGACAAAGTTTTCCCCACGCCGCAACCCCTCAATCACCGCCTCCGTCGCCGCCTCCGATCGGGCCAATTTATACGAGTTAAGCGCTCGCTCGAACGCTGGAACTGGCACCGCGTTCATCAAATTGCCGAAGACGAAGTTGAGAACCGGAAGGTAGTAGACCCCCTCCACGATCATCGGCCGCACCTTGAACTTCCGCCAAATGCGAGAAATTAGAATGAGGGGATCGACATGCGCCGGATGGTTGGGAAGAAATAGCAGCCCACCCGCACGCTTCCTATTGCGCCTTTTCTTCACCTTTTCTAGACCGCGCACTTCAACCCGGTAACGGACTGCCGACATCAGCTGAAAGATGAGTAGAGTGAGCCTCTGTAAGAACCAACGCATATTAGTTTGTTCAATAACACGTTGTGACCGATAATGACAACGCATGGACGCCATCGCTGTCACCTCCGCATTTTTTCTCCTCGTCGCCATCGCCAGCCTTTGGGCTTGGCGCGAGGTCTATCTATGGGCGCCGCTCTGTCTCATCGCAACCGCTCTCGCCTGGTGGGGCGGCTACCTCAACTGGATTGGAGTAGCGGAGCTGGCCCTCTTCACCGCCCTCGTCGCCCTCTACCCCCGAACCGCTAGCCAGTGGGCCCGGGTGGCGGTTGGCCTCGTTATCTTCGCTCTTGGATGCGGCATCCTCCTGGCGCTCCTCCCCGGGGTCTTCAAATGGCGACTCACTCCCTTTTTCACCCTCTCTGCCAATAGCTACCCCTACCGGCTGAGCCTTAACTTCGCCAAGCCGGTCGTCGGCGTGATACTCATCGGCCTCCTCTTTCCAACGGCGCAAGATCTAGCCCAGCGGCTCGCCACCTGGGTGCGCACCTGCATCCCCCTTTGGCTTGCCGGCCTCGCCATCGTCGGCGTCATCGCCTATTTCACCGGCTTCGTCACCTGGGCGCCAAAATCTCCTACCATCAGCTGGATGTGGGGGGTGAAAAACCTCCTCTTCGTCGCTCTCCCTGAAGAAGCGCTCTTCCGCGGCTTCATCCAGCACCAGCTCACCCTCAAGTGGGGTCCATGGCCTGCCATCCTCATCGCCGCCCTCCTCTTTGGAGGTCTCCATTTCTGGGGAGGCCCCATCTACATGCTCCTCGCCGCCATCGCTGGCATCATGTACGGCTGGAGCTACCAGCGGGCCGGCCTCGAAGGGGCCATCGTCAGCCACTTCCTCCTCAACGCCGTCCACTTCTTCCTCTTTAGCTACCCCGGATTGCAGTCCACGTCTTGACATAATCTACATAAAAAAATAGAGTACTGTGCATGTACTCAATACTGCGCTTAGCTTGGTGGCCTGTTTCCTGGTGGCGAGGAGACGAAGAAGCAGATAAAGCGGTGCTTCCTGTCGATGTCCGGATCTCCAACTGGATTTCTAACAACAGCATCTGGGCGACAATTTTTAGTGTCACAGCGATATTTCCTCCATTCAAACCCAGAGCCCGTGTGCTTCGGGGCGCGTTCCGATTCGTACTCGTCGTCGCGGTGGTCGACCTCCTTTTCCGCGGCAAGGGGGCGGCGGAGCTCCAATGTGATGCCTATCGTGCGCGGGTACAAGCTGTCCTTAACCCCAAGGACGAACAAGAGGTCGAAACAACCTACCTGGAAGTCAAACAGCTATGCGGTGGGGACGCCTGGATTGAGCTTAACGCCGTCTGCAAGGATATGGGCGTCGAAAACCCCTTTAAAATTGCGGATCAATACGGTCACATCGCCGGCACTAATCACGCTGACGCCGAGTCCCAAACGGCTACCATCGAGCTAGCGAAGGAGGCGATGAAAGATTGGAGCAATATGAAGGTAGAAGTGACCTGGGGGAAGCGAGTGCTGAATAGCCTCAAACTTATCCCTTCCTATTGGCTGACTCAGTTTTGGAAATAGCAGCGCGAAATATGGGCGTAACGATGAGCTTCGTTCAGGAAATTTTTCCCCACAACACAACGAGCTGGGACAAACTTGTCCTACCCATCGCCGGCTTTTGGAACTCAGCTAGCAAAGAAGGGCGGTACAAAAGTGCACGGGGCACTGTGCTCTACATGGATGGCAGATCGCACTCCCACGAAGACTTCAACTCAAACCTTCAAAGCCGAACCCTCGCTAATATGGGAGATCTAACAGATTTTACCGGCGATGCAAACATAAAGGCGGTCGCGCGTGCTCTGCTAGTGGCCGGCCTAGCGATTGAATGTTTTGAGCACACAAAGAGGGCGCTGTTTGATCAGCAATCCGACACCTCAGCCGACGATGTACCTCGTTCCCTCAAACTGGATTACCAATGGTTGAACATCTGTTTCACCCCAACTACGATACGAGCTCTCGACGGTTGGGCAAATTGGGTACGCACCTGCCTCAACACGGTGAAAGACATTCGACCGTTCTGCGAAAAATATCACTTGGGGACCCGCTACTACATGTTGTGGCGCGCTCTCTACGCATTTGGTGAGGACGAACAGCGAGAAGCCAACGACTACGCTTTCTTTTATGCAAAACTTGTCACCAGAAATGGGTATGGAATCCTTAAACAGGTTTTGACGGAGAATAAAGGTATAGGAGTAACTGCGGGCGATGCTCGGTCGGCCATCGACTGGTTGCTCACCAAAGAGAAGTCCTGATAATGAACGAGACGCCGTCACTTTTCTCTATGGTTCGTGTCTACCAGTTTCTTAGCTCATTATTCGAGAGGGATCGTCGCGTCAACCACGACAATGAGTGTGATAGTCCCCTGCTGAGCTTCGAGAGGATGATCCTTGTAGGTGGGAAGCTTCACCGGGACCGGCTGTGCGGCATCGGGTATGTGCTATACACCCGCCAATCTTTGTTTAGCTGGATGATTCCTATTGAGCTCCTGAACCTACAAGAGACCGGTCCGTCATTACAGCGCTGGTCCAAGTGGTTTAGTGACACCCTTGTGAATGGCGAGAAGATGATCGAGCAGGTCAACATCTTTCGCAACGACATTTGCGACGGGAAACGGGAGACCTACAGCAGGAACTGTCTGATAGGACAGGGGAAATATGTCGCCAATCCCTATCAGATTTGGTGGCGCCCCCTCGAGTATATATTCAAAAATAGTGACCATATCGAGCTCGAAGCCCGCTACGACGGCATCGCCAAGATCGTCGAAGAGGCGGGTGGTGAGATACCAGCAACAGGACTCACCACTCTCAAGAGAATTTGGCTCATTGGGTGTGAGCGGGAAGAGCAGCACTTACTCCCCGACACCCCCTACAAAGAGTTGAAGGAATACCTCACGAGTGGCCGTTCAGAACAACTCACCGAATGGGCTAAACAGATCGACGGTCTGGCCTCTGTCGGCCAGTTTCATAGCTATCTCCGGACGGTGATAGCCAACTTCCAACTCGACAATTGCGACGAGAAGGTAGCTCAGCTTGAACTCGCACTCGAACCCCAGCTGGGACCGCTATTCGCCAATACGGATAAGAACCATCAGTGGTGGGTGAAGGAGATCAAGGGAGGGTGGCCGGTGCTGGTTAAAGGAACCAAGCTCCACTACGCTGAGAGTCTAACCGATTGCGTCCACCGATTTAAAAGCAGTGATGATGAAGAAGAACGCCTTCTTGTCTTTGGGGAAAAAAATGGAGCGGAGTGCTATCTGGCGCAAGCCCGTCGGGAAGAGGGCTCCATCCACTATGTCCCAAAAGGGTTTGGCGTCCCCTTCTTTGAGATTGACGAGGTGCAACTAATCGACTGGGAGAATCCGCCCGATAATCTGGTCGACGTACTACAGGAACTCAAGCACGCCATGCCCCGTAATATCGCAAAAGCGCTACGAGTTGATGGAGACAAGAACGCCTGCTGGCTCCCAACAGAGGACCGCGTCCCGTTCGAACCCAATGCCGTCAAGGTCTTCCTCTACGAAAACGCCAAGGGCAAAGCGCAGGCCTTGATTGAAAAGCTTGACTACGTCCCTCGGAAATAGCGCACTGCTGAAGCTCCTACCAATGACTTGATCACACAGCCAGGAAGGAAAGGTAGGACCCCTGCCATCAGGACGTGATCCCAGCTGATGAAGAGGGAGAGGTAGAGGGGACCAATCAGGTAGAGAGGAAGGTGACCGAGGAGGATGGCCGGTGCTGCGCGCATACGCTGGGCTAGGTAGCCGGCGAGGAAGGCGGCGGGGGCAAAGGCGATGAGGTAGCCGCCGGTGGGCCCAAGCATGTAGGGTAGGCCGCCCATGCCGTTAGCAAAGACAGGAAGGCCACAGGCCCCCTCGAGAAGGTAGAGAGCGACAGCCGCTGTGCCCTTCTTCGGTCCAAGGAGGACGCCGAGGAGGACGGCCATCGTTGGGTGGATGGCAATGGGGATGGGTGAGAATGGAAGGTAGATCGCCAGTTGAGAGACGAGAGCAAGGAGAAGCGAGCCTCCGAGGATTTGGATGAGGGCAAGAGAGCTGCTGCGTCTCTCTGCTTGGGTTAGGGTCATCGTCGTCATCTAACTACTCCTTCTTGTAGGCACCCAAAAGAGTGACAACATTTCGACACAGTTCCTGCCCTTCTGGGAAGCTGATGCGCGATTCAGCATCCGCGAGAGAGAACCACTCAGCAGCTCCCACCTCGTCAAGTTGCAGTGAAACAACGCCTTCCACTTCGGCTAGATAGTACGTTACCTGTTTGTCAACTTTTTGTCCAAATCGCTCAAAAGTGTACTGCTCATGAAGGGGTGAGAAGGGAAGATAATGGATGACGAGGAGACCTGTCTCCTCCTGCAGTTCCCGCTCGGCGGTAATCTGCGGCTGCTCCTTCCCCGCAGGATGTCCTTTGGGGAAACCCCAGTGGCCCGCTCGGTGATGAACGAGGAGCGCCTCCCAGTGGTCTCCTCGCCAAATAAGGGGGACAATACCAAAGGATGCGTCCAATTGACTACTTCTTGTAAGCGGCGACAGCGATGGCGGCGTTGTGGCCACCAAAACCAAATGAGTTGCTCAAGCAGACATCAATCTCCGGAAAGTCGACCGCCTCTCCCGAAACCTGGAATCCAATCCCCTCTTCAGGATCTTTCAAGTTACGGGTGGGGTGGAGCTTCTTATCCTTGATCTGCATGAGAACAGCAGCCAATTCAATCGCACCAGCACCACCGAGGCAGTGACCAGTCATCGACTTGGTCGAGTTCATCTTGATGTCTTTCCGATTATCGCCAAAGACCGCTTTGAGGCCAGTCACCTCCGCCATGTCCCCCATCGGAGTGGAGGTGGCGTGAGCGTTGATGTAGTTGACTCGGTTTTTGTCGACTCCCTCAAGCGCCTTCTCAATACAGAGAGCAATACCTGAACCGTCGGGACGGATCTGGGTCATGTGGTAGGCGTCACACGAGATGCCGCCCCCGAGATACTCACCGATGATTTGGTCCTCAGCGCCACGGGCAATGCAGTGTTCGAGCGACTCGAGAACAAAGACCGCTCCCCCATCACCGAGAACAAAGCCATCACGAGTGGTGTCCCAAGGGCGTGACGCCCCTTTCGGGTCGTCATTACGCTGAGAGAGTGCTTGGCAGGCGACGAAGCCGGCCAAGGTCATCCGGTTTTGCGCCCCTTCCATCCCGCCGGCCAACATCACATCTGCTTCACCACTCAAGATGTGGTTAGCGGCAGCAACGATGCTGTAATTCGCCGTCGCACATGCCGTTGAAATGGAGTAGTTGGGGCCGAAAAATTCTACTTCCGCCCCGAGGAGCGCTCCGCCCATATTGGTGATGATGTAGGGAACGAAGAAGGGGGAGACCCGCCGAATTCCACGCTCGTGCAGCGTTGCTACACCTTCGTGATACTTCCGCATGCCGCCCATCCCGGAACCGACAATCACGCCGCAACGGCTCTTATCGAGCGCGGCGAGCTGATCGCCCACAAGTCCTGCCCGTTGAAGTGCGCGGTGACCTGCATGAAGGGTGAAGGTAACGTAGGGGTCGCCGCGACGCTGCTGCTTCTTGTCAACCAGCTCATCGGCATCAAAGTCGTCGACCCAGGCCGCAAAGCGAGTTGGCATGTCGCCAACTTCGAATTCGGTGATCTCCTTCACCCCGCTATCCCCTTTGAGGAGACGCTGATGAAACACTTCTGGGTCAGTCCCAAAGCAGGAGGCTAGACCCATTCCCGTGATCACAATCCGCTTTTTCTTACTCATCGCTTCCCTTCCTATTAGACACCGTCCCTAAACTACATCCAGGTCTCTCACTGTCCCAACCGACTCATCTAAGCCCAGATCGACCAACTGAGCATCTGTCCACAGACGCTCAAGCTGATACCGCTGCCGAAGCCTTGGAACAAACAAATGGACCACCACCCCCCAACAGTCAATTACAATCCACTCGGACGTCTGCATTCCCTCCACCATGACGGGACGCTCGCCCTGCTTCTTCAACGTCGCCTGCACTGCATCGGCCAAAGCCTTCACATGACGCTCCACATTGCCGTCCGCAATCAAGAAATAGTCGGTCATATTCGAGATCCCTCGCACATCAAGGGCGAGAATATTGGCTCCCTTCTTGTCATAGAGCGCCTGTGCCAGATCTCGTAGCAGCTCAAGGCTGTTAATATTACTCATTTCAAAGGACTATGATAAACACTTCTCGCATAAACATCTAGCGAAAACTCTCCCCAACCACTACTCCCTATACAGCTGATTATCATAGAGATAGGACAATACCGCAGCAGGAGCCAGGTGACGGCAGGAAAACCCATTTTTGACTCTCTCTCGAATATCGGTTGCCCGGATCTCCAGAACAGCCATTTCGTTAAGTCCGTTTTTGATTGCTCTGTCGACAGTTGGCGTGCCGGTGGCCGGGAGTGGGCTCTTTTCTGCCGACCGTCGGCCGATCAACAGCGTCACTTTTTGTACAATTTCCTTGATCCCCTTCCACTCGCCAAGGCTCTCGATCAACTCGTCGCTTATAATAAGAAAAAATTCCGAGTCAGCGCTCAGGTCAGGATTGGAAAGAATTTCATTGATGGTTTCGATGGTGTAGGAGGTCCCTCCCCGCTTCACCTCGATATCGAGCATTTTGAATTTGGGGAGCCCCTCGATCGCCCGTTGAACCATCTCCATCCGATGGGGTGCAGACGTGGGAGGCTGATCAACCTTGTGAGGAGCAATAGCAGTCGGAATGAACCACACCTCGTCAAGCTGGTGCCGACTCATCATCTCGTTGGCGAGGTAAAGGTGTCCGAAGTGGGGTGGATCAAACGTCCCGCCGTAAAGGCCAATGCGTTTACTCATTTCGTCGAAAGAAGTTCTTGGTATTTCGGGAGGGGCCACTCGGTGTCATCGACTACGAGTTCGAGCTCATCGACAAAGCTCCGTAGTTGAGAACAGACGGACAGCACCTTGTCGCAATAGTGGTCGGCGGCAGCCTGGTGAGAAAGCTTATCCCCCTGCTGAACAAGACGCTCAAGCCGGGTAGCTTTGGTGAGCGCTTTATCCAGCGCACTCTCAATCCGGCCGGCAAAAGCTGCAACCGGTTTGGAGCGCTCTGCCGGGAAGAGGTTGAGGGTCTTAAGCGCGGCCGGCACCACCTGCGTATGAAAGATCTCCAGCATGAGGCGCGACTCAATACGAGCGCTTTTCGCATAGTGCTCGGTAAAAACCTCCACCCGACTCTCAAGCTCTTCTTTGCCGAGCACTCCCTTAAAGGCGGCGACCGCCTTGGGAGTTTGATAGGCGCGGAAGGCATGCAGTGATTTGGCCACGTTGGGGAGGTTGCGCCGCTCAGCTTCCCGGTACCATCCGGACGAGTAGTTATCCCCGTTGAACCGGATCGGTTTCGACTTCACGATCCGCTTGCGGATCACTTCGACACCCTCTTCGGCAAACGGCCCATCCCCCAACTCGTCGAGCATCTCTTCTAGCGCTTCGGCGACGATAATATTCATCGTGGTGATGGGGAGAGCGCAGCTGGTGGCAGAACCGACTGCGCGGAACTCAAACTTGTCCCCCGTAAACGCGAGTGGCGACGTCCGATTTCGATCGGTCAGATCACGCGGAAGATGGGGGATAATTGGAATCCCTAGATCGTAGCCTCTTTTCTCTTCCGATCGCTTCGTTTTTTTCTGCTTCTCTAGGTTGTCCAAAATCTCCTCTAGCTGGTCGCCGAGGTAGACCGAGATAATTGCAGGGGGTGCCTCGTTAGCGCCGAGTCGATGGTCGTTACCGGCAGATGCGACGGAGGCACGGAGAAGGTCAGCATGCTTGTGAACACCGCTAAGAACAGCAACAAGAAGGAAAAGAAAGCGGAGATGGTTTTCTGGCTCGTCAGTCGGGTTAAGCAGGTTAATCCCCGTATCGGTTGCGAGCGACCAGTTGTTGTGTTTTCCCGAGCCGTTGATGCCGGCGAACGGCTTCTCATGCAATAGACAGGCGAGGCCATGCTTCCGCGCCACCTGCCGCATCAGCTCCATCATCAAGATGTTGTGATCGACGCCGATCGACGACTTATCATAGACGACGGCAAATTCGTACTGTGCCGGGGCCACCTCATTGTGGCGCGTCTTAAGAGGGATCCCAAGTTCCAGGGCGTGATCCTCAACCTCCTGCATGTAACAAAGAGCCCGGTCGTTGATCGCACCAAAATAGTGGTCGTCCAGCTCTTGCCCTTTTGCCGGCGGCGCTCCAAAAAGAGTTCGTCCGGAGATCACCAAGTCAGGACGGAGGTTGCGCAGCTCCCGGTCGACGACGAAATACTCCTGCTCCCATCCAAGAGTCGAATGGACCCGCCCCGCCTCCGTCCCCGTCTTCTCCAGAAGACGGAGGACAACGCGGTTGAGCCGCTCATCTGCTCGCAGCAGTGGAATCTTGTTGTCGAGCACATCTCCTGTCCATGAGAAGAAGACCGACGGGATCATCAGTGTCACACCGTCGCCAGCTTTCCAGATGAAGGGGGGGGTGGTTGGATCCCACCCGGTGTAGCCGCGCGCTTCGTAGGTGCTCCGCAAACCGCCCGACGGGAAACTCGACGCATCGGGCTCCCCTTGGATCAGCTGCTTCCCGTTGAACTTCTCCACCACCTGGTCGGGTCCTTGCCACTGCAAGAAGCTGTCATGCTTTTCGGCCGTCGCGCCGGTGAGTGGTTGGAACCAGTGGCAAAAGTGGGTAGCGCCATGTCCAACCGCCCACTCCTTCATCGCCACAGCGATCGCATCTGCATACTTCGGTTCAATGGGATCGCGCCGGTCGATGGCCAGGATCACATTTTCATACACCTCTTGTGGAAGCATCCGCCTCATCACCGCCCGATTGAACACCCGCGATCCAAATCGGACTGATAGTGCCGGACGCTCAGCCGGATGCTCGAGGGTGTTCAAATAATCTCCCAACCTCGCTCCTGACAAATCGTTCGTAGCTTCTTTTCCGGACGGACGCCAATCGCTCTTCCCGCCATTTCAAGCAGCGGCAGATCGACCACGCTGTCGGAAAAAGCGTGAATCATTTTCAAACGCAATGCATTGGCTCGTGCGAGCACTCGCTTCGCTTTAGCACGCCCTTCCATGAACGCCTCAATTGTCGATAGCCGGTCGTTGGTGTCGACGATGTAACGGGTGGCATCCCAATCTTCCACGCCCAGACGGCGAGCAGTTGGACCAACCAAAAAGTCGGGTGATCCTGAGAGGAGCATCACGTGGTCCCCCCGCTCCTGTGCCTCACGGAGCCGCCCAACGGCTGGGAGGTAGAGGAGTCGCTCGAGATTCTTATCCAAAAACCGCTCAAACTGCTCTTGTAAGCCGCGGAAAGGGAGTCGATGGAGAACCTTCCCCAGAACCTTTTTATGCAACTTCTGCATAGAGGGACGAACAAATCTGTGTCTGAAATAGCACCCGGTACAATAGAGAGCAGAGAACATGCGAATGTGCCCGGTCCTCCACAGGTGGGATCCAAAGGCAAAACTGATGTTCTTGCTGATGAGCGTATGGTCGAGGTCAAAAACGGTGAGGACTGGAGATGTCATTGCTTAGCTAGCTCACTGATCAGGTTGTTAAGATGCTCAAGCTTCTCTTTTTCAGCTCGAAGTTCCTGTTCAACCCCGAGCGCACGATCCAAGTCGAGCCCCGAGAGAGCTTTTTGCCGTTTCAACTCATCAATACGCCCCTTTACCTCACTTCTTCGGCTCTGACGCCGGTTGAGCACCTCTTCCCTCCCCTCAGGGGTGGTGAGGAGCTCCTCCTCTTCTACCTCAACGAGCCTCCGGCTCAGCGGCAATAGCTCCTGCTCGAGCTGCTTGCGGTGACTCGAGAAGAGGATCGCCTCTGCAATCTCCACTTCGAGCTCGGACCGCTGCTTAAGCAGCAGGTCTAATGACAGCTTCTCTTCGACTGCCGCCGAAATCTTGACTCGCAGCTGCTCCATCATTTCGCGGCTCGCCTCAGTTTTGGCCGCCCGTTCCGCCTTCACCCGCCCAAACAACTCCTGACGCGCCTTACCAAATAAGTCGCGCATCTGACGCTCCTCGCGCGGTCCAATGTCCAGCCCTTGCACTTCACTACCCACTTCATCACTCAAGTGGTCGATCGCTTTTGTGGCCTCGTCAGTCTCCAGTTTGAGCAGCTCATCTATCCGCCCTCTAAAAGCATCCAGCTGCTCCTTAAACGCCGCCCGCTGCTTCCCCTGTTCCCGCTTATGCTCTTTATCGCTCTCGCGCACCCGGTTCCAGCACTCACTCAATCGCTCGCGGCTCGATGCGAAGGCACGTGTACTCAGCGTGAGCACCTTTGCATAGGCCTGCAGCCCTTGAATTTCTTCGCGGAGACGAAACGGCGGCATCTGTGCCTCACCCTCTGCAAATGCTCCATCGATAAACCGGTCGACATCTTCGATAAACGCGTGGCTCACCTCTTCCACAAGCTCACGACGCCGAGGAAAGACTAGCTCTCCTAGCGCCGATAGACGCTTGAACAGTCGGTTCTTATCGCGCAGACGCATTGCCGTCCCTGCCAATTCCTTCCGAAGGGCATTGAGCCGCGACGCCCAGCTGTTGAGAATCGTGAGCTCTTTCTGCCGCTCTGTATAGATAGGGAGGCGACCGCGCAGCACCTCCGATCGAATCTGAGGAAGCGGAGCTATGCTAGCCAAACGGGTCTCCCGCTCACCCACCTCAGCCTCTAGCGCCACAATCGCCAAATCGTACTGCTCAGCAGCAAACGCTGACGCCTTATCAAGGTGGTCCTTTAATTCGCGCGCCTGTTTGGAGATCTCGGTGAACTCCTCCCAAAGTTGGGCTCGAATCGCCGGATGAACCCCCTCTTGAAAGAACGGGACACACAGCTTCCGTGCTTCCCAGAAGTGGCGAAACCGGGGTGCTCCCTCTTCGGCCAATGCCTCCTGAAGGAAGACAAGCGTCAACCTAAGTTTTTCTTCGATTGTTTTGCACGCTTCCAGTCGAGAAAAAAAATCTTTTAACGTCTTGTCTACTGCTTTTTCTGCTGTTGCTTCCATAGAGATCCTAGTGTACGTGACAAACCGTTTGACGTCTAGTCGCTCGGGCCACTACATTGACCCATATGAGACTTTCCTTTGATGAAGCACTGCACCTATTTCAGCACGCACCAACCGATGAGCTGCGAGCGATGGCAGTCGAAGTGCGCAACCGAAAGAATCCGTCCGACCGCGTCACCTTCGTAATGGACTCCAATCCTAACTACACCAACATCTGTGACGCCGACTGCTCGTTCTGCGCCTTCTACAGACATGCTGGGGCCAAGGATGCCTACAAGAAGTCGGTCGAAGAGACCATGGTACATATGGAGCGGGCGCACGTTGCTGGCCTCTCCACCGTCCTTCTTCAGGGGGGCCTCGCCGACTACCCCCTCCAGTTTTACGTCGATCTCGTCAGAGAGACACTCAAGCGCTACCCCAAGCTCAATCCCCACTTCTTTAGCGCTCCCGAAATTTGGAACGCCGCCAAAGTGAACAACTGCACCGTCCGCGACGTCTTTGAGGCGCTCTGGGCTGCTGGCCAGCGCACCTTCCCAGGAGGGGGCGCCGAGATTATCACCGAGCGGGTCCGCTTGGAAATCTCCGCCAAAAAGATGGAGCCGGGCGCTTGGATTGACGTCCACCGGAACGCCCACCAGGTGGGTT
Organism: uncultured Verrucomicrobiae bacterium; assembly: GCA_963739345.1. Taxonomy (GTDB): domain Bacteria; phylum Chlamydiota; class Chlamydiia; order Chlamydiales; family JAFEGQ01; genus CAVUAA01. The sequence goes on from CAVUAA010000001.1 coordinate 847,356, forward strand.
TCCGCTCTACTTCTACTATGATGTATGGGCACGTCGAGGAGCCTGAAGACATCATTGCTCACCTTGACGCCCTCCGCAACCTCCAGGACGAAACGGGTGGCTTCACCGCATTCATTCCCTGGTCATATAAGCGCGACCGGACCGCTCTGCGTCGAAAAGTGCGTCACTGGGTGGGCGACGACGCCTACCTCCGCATTCTCGCCATTTCTCGCCTCTACCTCGACAATATCGACCACATCCAAGCCTCCTGGTTTTCAGAAGGGGTTGAGACTGGCATCGCCGGCCTCCATTCTGGCGCCGATGACTTTGGCGGCATCATCATGGAAGAGAACGTCCATCGCGCCACTGGCTTTGTCAACCGCGCTGACATCTCCCATATGCTCGCCTATATCCGCCAGGGGGGCTTTACGCCGGCCGAGCGCAACCCACTCTACGAGATCCTCCGCACCTTCGATGATGGCGACGACCCCGTCCACATCCCCGAAACCCAACGTGTGGACGAAGAGAACAAGCTCGCTATCCTCTCCAATACCCGCTCCTAACCTAACCCCTACTTACCACAGCAAACTATCAAACATTCACTTGAGGGGCCAGGCCCCTCAAGTGAATGTTTGATAGTTCCAAGGGTCGTGACGGGCATTTAGAGGAGGCGGCAGTCGCTGATCATCATGTCGACAAGCACTTCCATGTCGTGCACTTCGATGTCGATCCAGCGGAACAAGGGTTCGCGGCGGAACCAGGTGAACTGCCGCTTAATGTAGCGACGAGAAGACTTCTTGAAGTCGGCGACGAAACTGGCGTGGTCAGCCTCAGTGCGAGCGGAGTCTAGATATTCGATCGCCTGACGGTAGCCAATCGCCTGTGCTGCCGTGGGATTGGTTCTGAGCCCTTTTTTCAAGAGAGCTTCGGTCTCAGCAATGATCCCCTCCTCAATCATGTGATCGCACCGATCCTCCACCCGTTCGTAGAGAGTGGGGCGGGGACGGTGGATGAACCAGGCGCGATAGGCGCCGCTCAGCTGGGGGCCGCGCGCCTTCCAAGAGAAGGAGGAGACAGGCTGGGAAGTGAGGGTCATGATTTCGAGAGCGCGGATGATCTTGTGACGGTCGTTGACGGTGATGGTGGCGGCATAGTCGGGGTCGAGGTCGGAGAGGCGACGAAAGAGAATATCGGCCCCCCGATGTTCCATCTCCGACTCAAGTCGAGCGCGCACTTCGGGGACGGAGGGGGGACCCGTCGGCGGCCCGTAGAGAAGCGAGTGCATGTAGAAGCCGCACCCTCCCACCACAATCGGAATTTTGCCACGGCTCTGAATGTCGCTGATGGCGTCCTGGGCCGCGCCGTAAAACTCCACCACGGAAAAAGGGTTAGAGACATCGCAAATGTCAATCAGGTGGTGGCGGATCCGTGTCCGCTCGAGCAGCGTCGCCTTCGCCGTCCCAATGTCCATCCCAAGATAGACCTGCATCGAATCAGCCGAAACAATCTCCCCCTGCAATCCTTCTGCCAGTAAGAGAGAAAGAGCCGTCTTGCCGCACCCAGTAGGCCCCGCCAAAAAGATCGTTTTAGGCTGCTTCTGATGCCGGTCAACCGGCACCATCAGCTCCTGCGGCCGAAAGAGTCCCGACCGACTGGCCCGTCTAATCTGTTGCTCTGTTTGTGACAAACCTAAAAAGAGCTGAAGGCTTCGGCTTCCGTTGCGTGAATGTCGAGTACCCGGTCAAAGCCGGCCATCTTAATCACCTCCATCACCTCTGCGCTGACATTAGAGACCGCCAGCTTCCCCTTCAACGAGGCCAGCTTCTTACTCACCGTCAGCAACAGTCGCATCCCAGCACTGCTCAAGTAGTCAATTCCGGCAAAATTGAGCACTAACTTGGTCACCCCACCCTCGATCTTCTCACTCAGCTTTCGCTCCACCACTGGGGAGGTAGCAGCATCCAGTCGCCCTTCAAGGCCAACAATCAATACGCCGCCCTGCTCTCTTTCTGTCACCTGTACTGCCACAACTACCTCCCCGTTTCTGAATCATTATAGACTACTCTTTCAAAAGGGCAAGAACTCGCCGCTTCACCTCTTCAACCGGCGCCTCGGCATGTGCTCCCGCGGCCCGATCATGGCCCGCCCCTCCAAAGTGATGAGCGAGTGCGGCCGCGTCGATCTTCGCTGAGGTTCGGAACGAGAGACGGACCAAACCGTCGGCCATTTCGCGAAGGAGCACTGCACAGTCAACTCCCTCCACCGACTTGCTAATCTCATTGAGATAGTCGAGATCGTCTGGATTGATCGCTGCCGGTTCCCAGTCTTCGCGCAACACCGTCTGAATCATCACTCCTCCATGCTTCTGGGTTCGCTGCATCACTTTTCCAAAAAGGGAAAAATAGGAGAAAGGGATTTGCTGAAAGAGCCGTCGGTGCATTTCGTCTGGATCGACACCGATCTTGATACACTCATCGGCCAGCTTGTGTGCTTTGCGGCTGGTCGACGAGTAGGAGAAGCGGCCGGTATCGCAGATCACACTTGTGTAGATCGCGTTCGCTGCCACCAAGTTGAGAGGAAACCCACACGCTTTAAAAAGGGTGTAGACCATCGCACCAACAGAACAGGCATCGGGATTGATCACAGTGAGAGGGCCCTGCGGACCCGGATGATGATCAATGAACGCCACGGGACAGTGCTCGGCCCACCGAGCGACCCGTCCAATCCTCTCTAATTTGTGAGTGTCGAGAACAACGACCGCATCGGGGATACTCCCCTCCTGCCGGAAGAGACCTCGTTCATCGAGAAAGGCGAATCGGGCGGGAAGCGGAGCGTCATAGACAATCTCCACCTCCTTACCCATCGCAAGGAGCAGTTCGGCAAGCGCCACCGCCGCGCCAATCCCATCTCCATCGGGAGGGACGTGCGTGGTCAGCAGAAAGCGCTGATGTTCACTGATAAGCTTCTTGATTACGTGCATGGTCTAAGACCGCAACGTGTATCATAAAGGCTTATTTTTCCTCTTCGTTTTCCTCAACGACATCAAGGCGGACGCGATGGCCGAGACGCGCACCGGCGGTAGTCGCCAGCGTACGCAACGCCTGTATGGTGCGTCCTTGCCGCCCAATGACACGTGCAATGTCAGTAGGAGCACAGTGAATGTCAACCCGAAGCGGGTCACCTTCCGTGACAACGACTCGTACGTCGTCAGGTGACTCGACAATGTTCTTCACGAGGTAAGCGATAAACTCTTCCATGATATCCCGTATTTCGTTATTGATTTCCCGATCTGCAAGAGTGGAGTTAGCGTGACACAGAGTAAAATTTCGATCAAGCTGAAAGGTTGTTCAGAGCACAATCTCAACGGTTTCGACCTAGAAATCCCCAAAGGAAAACTGACAGTCGTCACGGGCGTGAGTGGTTCGGGCAAGTCATCACTCGCCTTTGACACCCTTCACGCCGAAGGGCAGAGACGGTACATGGAGGGGCTCTCCATCCGCTACCGCCGCTCTCTGCGTCAGCTCCCCAAACCCTCTATCGAAGCGATCGACGGCCTCTCCCCCACCCTCGCCGTCGAACAGTCGGCCGCCTCTCTCAGCCGCCGCTCCACCGTCGGCACACAGACCGATACCCACGATCTCCTCGCCCTTCTCTTCGCACGTCTTGGCACCCAACACAGCCCCACCACCGGCGAGCCCCTCACTCGCCAAACCCACCAGCAGATTGTCGACACGATTCTCAAAGAGAATCCTGACCGTTCTCGCCTCACCCTCCTCTCCTCCATCGAAATTTTTGATGAAACACTCGAAGAAGCGACCACCCGCCTCGAAAAAATGGGCTACATCCGCCTCCGCATTGACGGCCGCGACGTCGACCTAAGTGAAGAAAAACCGACCGGCAAATTCAATTTAGTTGAAGTAGTTGTCGATCGTCTCGTCGTCAAACCGGGCATCCGCGATCGGCTGTCGGATTCTCTTAAGTTGGCTCTTCGACTGGGCCGTGGCGCCTGCAAAGTGAACGATCGATTTTTCTCAGAAGTGTACGTCTCTCCCGACACCGGCGAGCGCTTCCCCCCCCTCGTCTCTGCCGATTTTAACTTCAACTCGGTCCACGGTGTCTGCCCCACCTGTCAGGGCACTGGCTGCGACGACTGCAACCACACCCGCCTCAAAAAGCAGAGCCGCCACGTCCGCCTCGACGGCCGCACCCTCCCCGAACTGCTCGCCCTCCCCGTCTCCAACCTCCAACTCAACCTCACCGGCCCCGTCGCCGCCGAACTCCTCCCCCGCCTTCAAGCCCGCCTCGCCTGTCTCATGGAAATCGGCCTCGGCTACCTCTCCCTCGACCGGCGCGGTGACACTCTAAGCGTCGGTGAAGCGCAACGGGTCCAACTAGCAGCCCAAGTGGGCGCCGACCTCTCCGGCGTCATCTACGTCCTCGACGAGCCCTCCCGGGGCCTGCACCGCGCCGACACCACCCGCCTCGGCGACACCCTCCTCCGCCTCCGCGACCTTGGCAACACCCTCGTCGTCGTCGAACACGACCCCCACCTCATCTCACGAGCCGACCACATCGTCGAGCTTGGCCCCGGCGCCGGCACCCACGGTGGCCAGCTCATCTACTCCGGTCCCCTCTCCAAGTGGACAAACCGCCCCAAACCACTCCCCTATGCCAAGCCCCGCTCCAAACCCACAGAATTCCACCAGGTTCGCCACGCCACCCTCCACAACCTCCAAAACCTCCATCTCGACATCCCCCTCCACCGCCTCGTTGGCTTTTGCGGCCTCTCAGGGGCCGGCAAATCCACCCTCCTCCTCGACCACCTCGCCCCCGACCTCCAGCCCTCAATCATCGACCAGCGAGCCGCCGGCCTCTCCCCCACCTCCATCCCCGCCACCTATATCGGACTCATGCCCCTCCTCCGCGCCCTCCTTGCCGAAACTCCCCTCGCCCGCGCCCGCGGCTACACCGCTTCACACTTCTCACTCACTAAAAGAGGCGGCCGTTGCGAAAACTGCCAAGGCTTAGGCCGCCTCCGCGTCAAGATGGACTTCCTCCCCGACGTCTACGCCCCTTGCGACGTCTGCGATGGGACCCGCTACAACTTCGAAGCGCTCCAAATCACCTGGAAAGGGCACTCCATCGCCGACCTCCTCTCCCTCACCGCCGAACAAGCCCTTCCCATCCTCGCCAACCTCCCCGACCTCGCCCGCCGCCTCCAGCTCCTCTCCGACCTTGGCCTCAACTACCTCACTCTTGGTCAATCCTTTGCCACTCTCTCCGGCGGCGAACGGCAACGGCTAAAGCTGGTCACAGAACTGGCCCGCAAACGGCAAACCCCCACCCTCTACATCCTCGACGAGCCCTCCGCCGGCCTCCACGCCCACGACATCCAAAAGCTCTCAACGATCCTTCAACGGCTTATAGAAAGTGGGCACACCGTCTGGCTGATCGAGCACAACCTCGACCTCCTCCGCCAGTGCGATCACCTGATAGAAATGGGCCCCGGGGGTGGTCCCCAGGGCGGAAAAGTCATCTTCGAAGGGACTCCCAAACAGCTCGCTGGCACAAAAACCCCAACGGGCCAAGCCCTAGTGGAAGACTAAGGTGGGGGTGCTGCATAAATCCGATCTACGCATTGTGCCGGACTTTGGTCCTAGGGCGCACGTCTACCGTCCCATCCGGAGCCGAATGCCGGTGCAAGGCGAAGGTCTCAATCTGGGTCCTAGCCAAATAGCCCTCGCCAAAAGCTCTTTGTTCCAAGCGTAAGGTCTCCAATCATCATTGCATGGTCGCTAGGGTTCACCTCTGTGTTCCCGATCGGCGTCAACTTCTTCGCAAGTTCGGGAAGCCACTCCCACGTGGCTGTCAGCTTGGTGTTGATCAGCCGCGTCGCCACATGGTCAATCTTATAAAGATACTCAACTGAATACTTCTGACTCCCTTTCGCTTGGTTCCTTTCGGCCGCTTTGTACCGGTTAAAGACCGTCTGCTCCTCTCTCCCGTCCAGCTTAAATTCACCGTCGCGAAGAAGACTCATCCGCCCATGCCCGGCGGTGACATTTAGGTCGCCGCCAAAGATGATCGTATCGACGCCAACAGTATTTGCTGTCGCCGTTTGCAAAATCCCCCTCAACTGGTTGTCCCCCTCCACGGAATCGTTGCGCCATTTATTGACATCGTCAACTCCCGTCAGGTGGGCCGAAACCACACGAATAGCTCGGCCTGTTGCCACCTGCTTCAGGTCGACAATGGTCGCCTCCTTAGATTCGATCCATTTGGCAAGGGTAAACTTCTTAGTATTCCAAGCGATTGCCGTATCTCTACGCGCATCCCCACTGTGAACCTCGTACCCTTTTCCCAAGATCTTACTTAAGGATTCCGGAATCTCCTGGACAGCGATGATGTCAGCCTGAGCCTCAGCAAAAATCTTTGTCATCCGCTCCGCCCGCACACGCGCTACCGGCTCGTACAAGCTGTGGTTGAACACGTGCCAGCCATCCTCTTTATGCATGGCGCCAAGAGCTTTGGGGTTGTTCGGATGGTTATCATCCATTGCGACAAGGTCAAAGTCTGTTGCTGAGTTCCACTGAATGAATCGAATGCTCAAATCCGCGTTATTGTTATTATCCATGGCAATTTTCCCCAATTAATGATTATCTCTTCCTATCAAGACACTATTATAGAACAGGAGTGTTTATTGTATATTAAGTTTTTGAAGCATCCGCGTTGGAGAGCATGCAAAACATCAACATGTTTATTATGAGTCAGTTACAACCCTATCGCCTCCGAATTGAATCTGGAGCTTGCCGACCCAGCCTGATGGCGGACTACGAGCATCAACCACCGTAGTGCACTCACACTTAGGGGGCTGCTTTTCCACCGTCCAGACATCTCCCAAAGAATTTCGCCACATCTGAGATTGATTGAATAACACTCATCGCAACCCTATTTTATTTATTTTCGCTAAACATAATATAATATCGCGATGTTTATTTACGGCACATTTAATGCTTTAACTATACAATCGATTGCCAATCACTTAGATTTACATTTGACAGAGGATGAGGGGGCGGGTTAGGCTAGATGGCATGGAAATTTTCAAACCGACTGCGCAGGACATTCCAGCCCTACTCGAGCTGCTGGAAGAGACCTATCACCTCCATCACGACCTGGATGACATCTACTATGTCCCTTGGAGTGAGGAGGTTAAAGCGAAGCTGGAGCGCTATCTAACTGGAGCGGTGGAAACGGGGAAACCGCGAGCCCTTGCAGCCCGAGATGCAGAACAATGCATTGGCCTCATCCTCTACAGGGTGGAGGATGGCGGGGCGATTGATACCCACTTCAACCAGTGTGGTGTGGTGAACGAGGTGGTGGTGACGGGCAATCTGCGAGGGCATGGCGTTGGCCGCCAGCTCCTCACGAAGGTGGAGCGGGAGTTTGCCAACGAGGGGATCCAACATGTGAAGCTCTTCTGCTCGACCTCCAACCAGCGTGCCCGCGGCTTCTATGAGCGGGAGGGCTACCGCCCCCTTCAACAACTCTTCTGCAAAGAGCTTCACTCTTCGACGAGTTAGGCGTGATCGACCGAGATCGCGAGGGTGAGAAGAAGGATGATCACAAGCGAGCAGAAAAACATCTGACGGGCCCACCGTGGATCGTTCTGGGCTCGTATTCCCCTTAAAGAGAGGAGGAGCCACGCGACACCAGATAGGGAGGCGATGATTAGGTAGAGGACGCCAGTGTAGTCAAAGAGGGTGAGCAGCGGGACGGTGACGAGAAACGCCGCAACCCAGAGCACCATGTGGACCTTGGTAAGGGGGATCCCCCCCGTTGCGGGAAGGACAGGGATGGCGGCTGCAACGTAGTCATCGAGCCGGTAGATGGCGATCGCGTAGAAGTGAGGCATCTGCCACACCACCATCATCGCAAAAAGAAGACCGGCACCGAGATCGAGGCGGCCGCTCACGGCGCAGTAGCCGACGAGCGGAGGGAGGGCCCCGGCGACACTTCCGACAAGGGTGCCGTAGGAGGAACGGTATTTTCCAAAGGTATAGAGAAAGGCGTAGACGAAGAAGCCAAAGAGGGCGATGGAGGTAGTGAGGGGGTTGGTGAATACAAGCAGGATGGCAGTGCCCAGAATGCCAAGGGCGGAGGCGAAGATCAGCGCTCTTCGTAGAGAGATGAGTCCGACGACAAGGACGCGATCCTTTGTCCGCTCCATTTTTTGATCGCTATGGCGATCGACGTAGTTGTTGAACACGCAGGCTGAGGCAATGATGAGGGCCAGGCCGGCAGTGGTCAGAAGAAAGAGCCAGACATCAAAATGGTGCTGCGAGGCGAGGGCAAAGCCGGCAGCAGTGGTGAGCAAGTTTCCAAAGATGATTCCGGGCTTGGTCAGCATGTAGTAGAACTTCATCCGACTCCGAGATTGTAGTTGAGGTTAGACATGATCCAGAGCGACCCGGCGACCAAGATCAAGAGTACACAGAGCATGAAGGAAAACGTGTAAAGCTTCCAGCGGGGGGTGGGCTCGCGACCAATCTCCAAAAAGAGGAGGAGCTGAACTAGCGCCTGGGTGAGGGCAAGGCCAAACAAGTAGAGGGCCAGCGGCAGGCCCGAGAAGAGATGATCGCACGCGACAAAGTAGGCTGAGAGAGTGAGGATCGCCGAAAGGAGAAATCCCAACACATAGGGCCAAATGGAGGTGTGATTGGTCTCCGCAAAAAAGGACTTCATGAAGCTCCCATCAGGTAGACATAGGTGAAGATGAAGATCCACACGACGTCGAGCAAGTGCCAGTAGAGCCGGAGGCAGTTTAGGCGGGTAAGGCTCACAGCCGTCAGCCCCCGACGCCACACCGGAACGAGGAGGACAATCATCCAAAGGAGACCGATCGAGACGTGTAGACCGTGCGTCCCGACGAGAGTGAAGAAGGCGGATAGGGAGGCACTATCTTGCCAGCTATGCCCCCCCTGCACGATCTGGGTAAATTCGGCGACCTCAAGCGCGATGAAGGATGCGCCGAGCAACCAGGTGGGGACAAACCACAGAAGCACCCAGTTTTTTCCCCTGATCTGGGGCTTGACCAGGGCGATTCCGGAGGTGAAGCTACTGGTAAGAAGAAGTAGCGTCTGCGTCAGGAGATAGGGATAGCTGAACAGTTGCCCGATCGACGGGCCGCCAAAGGTCTGTGTATGGAGGACGGCGTAGGTGGCAAAGAGGATCGCAAAGAGAATGCAATCGGTCATCAGGTAGGTCCAAAAGCCGAATAAGGTGTGAGTCCGAGTCTCTGTCATATTGTGACTGGAACCTCCACTTCCGTATGGGGATCGGAGAGGCGAACGATGAGACAGGCAAGAATGCCCACCAGCCCAACCGCTGCAAGCCAGAACATGTGCCACACGAGGCCAAACCCGACCAAGAAACTGAGGCCACCGATGAAAAATCCTAACGGGGTGTTCTTAGGCATGGAAATCGTCTTGGGCATCGGCCCCTCTGGAGTGGCGATGCCCTCTTTCTTCATCTGGTGAAAGGCATCGCGCGTGTGGACTTGGGGAATACGAGCAAAATTGTAGAGAGGAGGTGGCGAAGAGGTCGACCACTCAAGCGTCCTGCCATCCCAAAGATCGCCTGCTGACTCCTTGTTCTTAACACTCGCAATGACCTGAATGATCTGTAAAAGGACACCGATGATGATGAGGGTCACTCCCACAGCAGCGATGATAAAGAGCGGTTGCCACCCGGTTGACAGCTCGTAGTGGTTGAGGCGGCGGGTGGCCCCCATCAGTCCGAGAACGTAAAGGGGGAAAAAGGCGGCCATGAACCCAACAATCCAGCAGAAAAATGCGTACCGGCCCACCCTCTCGTTGAGCTTGCGGCCGGTAAACTTGGGGAACCAGTAGGAGAAGCCGGCAAAAAATCCAAAAAGAAGCCCGCCGATCAACATGGAATGGAAGTGGGCAATCAGGAAGAGGCTGTTGTGCGCCTGAAAGTTAAATGGGGCAACCGAGAGGAGCACACCGGTCATCCCGCCAGTCGTAAATATAAAGACAAAGCCCAGAAACCAGAGCATTGGGGTAGTGAGTCGAATGCGTCCCTGATACATCGTGAACAGCCAGTTGAAGATCTTCACCCCTGTGGGTACCGCGATGATCATCGTCATGATGCCAAACACCGCGTTGACGTTGGGACCCGCTCCCATCGTAAAAAAGTGGTGGAGCCAGACAGTAAAGGAGAGGAAAACGATGGCAAAGATGGCCACGACCATGGAGGTGTAGCCAAAGAGGCGCTTCGATGAAAAGGTGGCGACCACCTCCGAGAAAATCCCAAAGGCGGGCAAAATCAAGACATAGACCTCTGGATGCCCCCACGCCCAAATCAGATTGACGTACATCATCGGACTGCCACCGCTTCCCGCGGTGAAAAAGTGGGAGCCGACGAGGCGATCGAGAGCGAGCATACTGGCCACAGCGGTGAGGACGGGGAATGCAAAAAGTATCAGTATCAGCGTTCCCACAGAAGCCCATACAAAGAGGGGCAGCCTGAGCATGGTCATGCCCGGACAGCGCATCCGGACGATGGTGCCCCAAAAGTTGATGGCAGAGAGCAGACTTCCCACACCGGCAATTTGAACGCTCCAAATCCAATAGTCCACCCCCGTTCCTGGGTTATATCTTAGCCCAGAGAGTGGGGGGTAGGCAACCCATCCTGTGTCCGCGAAATTGCCGACCATCATCGAGGCGAGCAGCAACAATGCTCCGGAGGCAAAGAGCCAGAAACTGATGGCGTTGAGGAAGGGAAAAGCGACATCGCGCGCACCAATTTGCAGGGGGATCACCAAGTTCATCAGGCCAAAAATGGTCCCCATGCCGACGAAGAAAATCATCGTCGTCCCGTGAGCTGTAAAGATCTGCTGGAAATGCTCGGAGGAGAGAATCCCGCTAGCGCTCCCCACAGCGAGCACTTGCTGTGCACGCATCAGGGCTGCATCAGAGAGCCCCTTGAACAGCATGAAGACTGCTACGATCAGATACATCGCACCGATTCGCTTGGGATCAAGCGACGTGAGCCACTCCCTCCACAGCCATGTCCACCGGCGGTAATAAAAGAGGAAACCGATGCCAACCAGGGCGGAGAAAACGATCCCCACCGCCACCACGTTCTGCATGGTGTTGTGATTAAAAGCTTGAAGGGTTAATCGACCAAACATCTCACACCTTAACTTTTGATGGAGGGACCAGATACTTGGCCATGATGGCATCAAACAGGTTCTCATCGGCCAGCGGATAGAGTGCCACAGGATTGCGCTCACTGGGCATAGCCAGTGCGTCGTAGCTCTCCAGATTCAACGGCTCCTCGGAGCCCCGCGCCGACTGCACCCACTCGTCAAACTCATCAGCTGTAGATGCTCGCGCTTGAAAGTGCATCCCGGCAAACCCAAGTCCGCTCAGGTTGGCCGACGAGCCGCGAAAGGTGCCCACCTCATCAGCGATGAGATGGAGCTTCGATCGCATTCCCGGCATCGCGTAGATCTGCCCGCCCAGCTGCGGAATCCAAAACGAGTTCATGGGGGCATCAGCCGTGATTTCGAAACTGATCGGCGTCTGTTCGGGAAACTGGAGAAAATTAACCGATGCGAGCTTCTGCTCCGGATAGATGAACAGCCACTTCCACTGCAGCGCCACCACTTGGATCTTGAGGGGCTCTTTGCCGTTGCTCAACGGCTTGAAAGGGTCAAGCTGATGGCAGGCGTGCCAGTTAATGACACCGAGGATCGCAATCACGACAAACGGCACCGACCACCATACGAGCTCGATCCACCGGTGGTGATCCCACTCTGGCGCATACTTCGCCTGTTTTTTGCGGACCCGATACCTCCAGACCGTGATGGGCATCAGGACAAAAACGGGCACGACGACAATCAACATCAGCGCGATCGTGATAAAGAACAGCCTCCTCTCTTTTAGTCCCACCCACCCTGCGGGGTTGAGGACCACAGCGCCCTGACCAAATAGTACGAGAAGAGCCAGAAGTGCAGCCGTGACAGTGATGAGGACCAGAGCAGTGACGGCAGATTTCATAGCCGACAGCCTAGACTTCTGCGCGTCCCTCTGTCAAGAAACTCGTCGGGTGTTTCATGACCGAATATCTCATCATGAGGTCATTGAACTACCGACAGATACGCGAGCTGCGAGAGATATTGTCAAATGTTGTTGATTGAGCCTGCATCCTGATACCCGTTGTCATTTATGCTGCTGTCTCCAGCTTCTCCTTTTCTTCACCATCTACAAACCGTACTCCTGACACCACCTTGGAGAGTAGGTGAGCTCCACATAGTCGCCTCCAGCGACCAGAAGCCGCCAGGGCTAGCTTGAATACCATCGATAGAGTCGCCTTGCGGGAACCACAGCCCTTTGTCTGCCGTGTTCGGTGTCGCACGGTTGCAAACGTCGACTCAATCGAATTAGTGGTTCGCAGATGTGCCCAGTGCTCCGCAGGATAATCATAGAACGCCAGAAGCTGTGAGCGATCTTTGGTCAAACATTCACTGGCTTTCGGGTATTTCGCCCCGTAAAGCTTTGCAAAAGCGACCATTGCTTCCTCGGCGTCCTTCCTTGTCTCTGCCGCATAGATTTCCCGTAACTTCTCCTTGGCGCCGATCTGGATCTTCTTGGGAAGCTTATTGAGGACATTCGCGGTCTTGTGGACCCAGCAGCGCTGGTGCTTAACATCGGGAAAGGCCTCTTCGAGGGCCTTCCAAAATCCCAGAGCTCCGTCTGCGATGGCCAGGGCTTTGGGGCAGAGGGTAAACCCACGGCTTTTCAAGCCGTGGAACATTTCCTGCCAAGAAAGGGTGCTTTCCCTCTCTCCATCAGCGATGGCGATTGACTCTTTGGTCCCATCTTCCAACGCTCCCATGAGCACCAAGATGCACGGACGGTCAGAGGTGAGTCTGACATTGAAGTAGATGCCATCGGCCCACAGGTAAACGTACCGTTTGCCCTCTAGGGGGCGCTTGCTCCACTCATCATGCTCTCCCTCCCGGATCTGCTTGAGACGGATGATATTGGTGGGGCTTAGACCTGCGGCCTGTGGCCCAAGCAGGGCCTCTAAAGCTTCGGCAAAATCACCGGTAGAAACGCCCTTGAGATACACGGCATCAAGGCTCGGAAGACGCCGTAGGTACGGAGGGAGGATGCTGCTAGAGAATCGCTTGCCTCCTCTTCTGTCATGCACCCTTGGCTGCTCAATCGTAATCGACCCGACACCCGTCTGAATTGAGCGTCCGGGCAAATGCCCGTGACGCATTACCAGCGACTTTCCTTCGCATTTCTCCTGCTGTTTCTCGAGATACTCTGCGACCTCAAGCTCTAGAGCCTGCATGAGCATCCTTTGAGCTCCCTGCCGACAGATCTCGTCCAGCGTCTGCTTGGGAAGCTTTTCTGAATTCTGTTCTTCACGTATGATATCCTTCTTCATGAGCGTACTCCTGTTGTATACCCGTTTTTGTGTTGGGTGACAGGATACGCTCAACTTTTTTGATCAACAACTTTCGGTCATACCTCCCTCCGCTTCAACGGGTTCTGTTCGCTTTTCTCTGTTCTCTCCCGTGGGCCACTGCCGTTTCCCTAAGCGCAGCACTACTGTATGAATATTGGACCACTGCCCTCGAGGCGATGACAGTCGTTCCTATCGTTCTCTATTCCATTGCCACTGTTGCAATCGCCCACTTCCTGCTGATCAGGCGAAGAGTCCGATAAACATCTACCAGTTAAACCGGTCCCGTACGAGCCAGGGGACGTCCCTAGGAAGTTGTCGAACGAATGTTGTTAGCCGTGCCACCAGTCCTTAGCCCGCCACACCAAATTCGATACGTTATGTCTCATACCGACAGCGGCTTCGCTTGCAGATACGATGGCTCCTTTTACTTTGTGCACAGCCCATCGTGTGGACAAGGTCCCTACCATCGAAAATTGTAGGTAAAGGCTCTATCGAGGAGCCTTCACCACGCCCGCTGTAGTCCGACGTTTAATGCGTGACCAATTAGTTTGCTGTTTTCAGCCAACAGTCTGGGTTCCAGCATGACGCTCATTAATTCCCTATGGTCTAGCACGGGCGTGTTGCAAAAATAGGATAGGGTCCGGATCCGAGCCGTTTCGCTTAACTTCTTAGAGCCATCATTTCGTTCAGAACGAACATTTTCACTCCTATTTCAATCACCTGATTCTTAGGTTTCCGAGCCCTGATACTGGATCCGGTTAGCGCTTTTATACGGTGCATGCAGGTCTCTACAAGGGAACGACGGTGGTACCCCACCTCCTTTTTCCAACGACGTTTGCCCCGTTTCTGATCCCTGATTCGGTCGATCGCTTCGTCTCTTGCCCGAAGGAAAGGGAGCCCGGATTTCCGGGCTCCCTTTCTTGGGGGTATGGTCGGCTTTGCACCTCGACGGTGGATTGCTTCGTAACAGTCTTGAGCGTCATAGGCTCCATCGCCAATCACTTCAGCAATCTCTCCATCAATAGCATCGAGAAGACCCGGCAACGCCTGAGAGTCCCCGAAATTCTTGTCGCTGATTGATGCCACAACAATCTGCTGCGTCTCAACGCACATGCCAATATGAATCTTCTTCCAGCCTCTGTGATAGCTGGGGCCATGCTTACGAGCTTGCCATTCTCCCTCTCCGTAGGTCTTGAGGCCTGTAGAGTCAAAGACAACGTGCAGAGGTCCTTTACGGCGGATCCCTGCTGGCAGCCTCACGCTCTGCGCTCGTCTGCAAATAGTCGTGTAATCAGGACAAACACATTCCGAATCCATGAGTTTGAGAACATCTCTCATGAGTCCCTGCAGCTGCCTAAATGCACACCCGTAAACGACTCTCACAATCATTAGAGCCTGGATGGCCTGGCGGGAATAGATAGCAGGGCGCCCTCTGGCGCCCTCCTGATCTGAGTACCAAGATTTCTGGGGACAATCCTTGATCCAGAAAATAATGCTTCCCTGATTGACCAATGCTTGGTTAGACTTGGACCAATTTCTGGCGCGTTTACGTGTCATCTTTAGACTCCTGGGCTTTCGTCAGCAAAGGAGTCTATTTCATTTCAGGACTAGCTATCAAGATCTTGGTTAGGAGCAATCAGCCGGCGGCGGCCGGCTGATTAATGCAACACGACCCCGTGGGGTTGACTAGCCCTCTGAACAATTATACTTCTGGTAGTCGCTCTGTATACTTGAAATGTTTTTCCATTCGATCAATTAGATCCGAATCCTTTGAGTAGATTTCCCAGTAAGAGCTGTCGAACATAACAATGACAAGATCACATTCCCTGTACATTTCCTCGTCTGTTTCGAATCGACGCAAATCTGCTTCATCCTTGCAACCAATAGCGGTGATATCGCTAATTTGGTAGAGCCTCTCGGACAAAGAGACAAGTTCAGCCCAATCGATGGAGACCCCCCTTGGGGACTCAACAACCTTCTGCTCAAAGACCGGAATAGACAAGCCCGGACCAAGATTGCCCATAGCCTGAAGGTACAGAAGTGACCAGTTCAATTTAGGATCTTCAGCAATCAAGCTAATGACGTCCTTAAGCTCGGTAGATATATAGGTGTGTTCCTTATCGTGAATTCTAATTCCACTACTCATATTTATTCACTACTCCAAGGGTTTGGGCAAGTCTCGTTGTGGTGTTCCCCCCGTCGGGTTCGGGATGCGAATATGTTGATGAGGGTTGGTATGATCGTTCGGTCGCCCGTGGTCTGTAAAATCAATATCACGAATAACCTGTCCCTTGCCATCAAACTCCCTTGCCTGTGGATAGGAGCCCCTACGTCCTGTACGCGTGCCAAGCTGTGTATGTGGCACATCAACATCCGGTATGAATACCCCATCTTCAGTCAGGGGGAGGGGCCTATCGGGGAAAGCGCCACCTCTCTTCTTCTTGCGCTTTGACTCAGTTGTGCTGTTGGAGTAGGTCTGTCTGGCATAGGTAGCGTTGATCGTGTTGACAAAGACCCGATGTCTGGCTCGCCTCTCAATGTACTGATTCGCTTCACAGAAGCCCCATGTCACAAGGGCGGCAGCTGTCGCATATGCAGACGTTGTCACAATGGCCGATAAAGCAAACGACCCTAAGGGAATAGCGATGAGAAAGATAAACTCACCGTCAGGGTCTGTGTATAGCCATGGATTGTTCAGGCAGTACGCGTAGAGATTATGTGCCTTGAGGATGCCGACTGGATCTGGGGTGAGCCAGCGAGCCAGCTGCGGGTCGTAGTAGCGCTTGCCAAAGTAGACAAGGCCTAGCTCGTCGTCCATGCGTTTGCCCGCAAACCTCCACGGGTTCGAGAGGGAGGGAAGGGGGGTCGTAGGGGCAAATGCGGTGTATTGGTAGGAATCGGCTATGTTTCCTGTTTCGATTGCGGCCAAGGTGCGGACGTTGCCTCTGAGGTCAGAGAGAGGCGAATACGCGATGCCATTAAGCTCTATGGCAACTGATGGTCTGCCTCCAAGCCCCACGCGTAGCTGCTCGATATGACCATCTTCACTTATGGTTCCTATTTCTTGATCCCCGTCGTAGAGATAGGACTCATGGTGGGTGGCTGTCCCTATCCACCCTCGGCGATCCTCGACGGTTTTGGTGGTGCGGCGGCCTAGCGGGTCATAACTAAATTCCACGCTCAGATGGGGAGCTTTGGCAGCGACTAGTTGGTCAAGCGCATTGTAAGTGAACGTAGTGTCGCCCTTGTGGACCAGGCGACCGTCAGCGTCGTATGTGCACTGGACATTGCCAAAAGAGACCAGTTGGTCCAGGGCATTGACCTCGATAGCTTGGTCAACTGTTGAAACCGGGTTGTATAGGGGAGAAAACTCATGGGAATGTTCGGGCTCTTCGGTCAGTTGACATAGGGCATCATAGTCTAGGTGAATCTCGTTGCCATCCTCTGTAACATTGCAAGGGCAGTCATCGGCTGTGTACTTGTTGACGGCGATTGAGAGGAACGGGTTGCTCTTGGAGGTGGGACGGCCCTTGGGGTCATAGGTGTAGGTGGTGTGAGATCCATCGGCGGCGGTTTCTGATGCTATCAGTCCGAGGAGGTTATACTCGTCGTATGTGTGAGAGTGTTTGCAAACACCATTTGCATCATATCGTTCGATGGAAGTTGGGTGCAGCGGGTCATAGGAGAAGCGTACCTCAGATCGATCGGGAAGCGTCAAGGACAACGGCCGGTCCCGCTTGTCATAGGATTTTCGTATGACCTTGCCAGAAGCTAAGCGCTCACAGGTCAGGTTTCCGCTGGGATCGACAGTGCGGATGATACTAGAGCCGTTTAGAGCATCTGCAGCACGGGAAAGGTAGCCAAGAGAGTCGTATTCGTATTGGTAGCTGACGCCTGGTCCTTCCAGGTGAATAAGATTGTCGAGATAATCATATTCATAGTGGATCGCTTCTCCACTGGGTTTCACCTTGGAGGCTAACTTGCCGCTATGTGTGTATTTGAAGTTGGTGGTCGCAGCACCTGAGCAATTGGCCGCAAGGGTCTCGGTAGTTATCCGCCCAGCCCAATCGTAGGTCCATGTGGTTAGACGATTCTGATCGCGCTTTTGTACGAGATTAAGGGAGAGATCATAGGCAAATGAGCTGGTTTTGAGACTGCGACCCTCTGGATCTGACAGCTGGAGAAGGGCTGGCCGGTTGTAAGCATTATAGGTAACTGTCTCGATTCTTCCTGCCGGTTGCCGGGTTATCTTCGTACGCTGGCGAAGCCCAGTGATGCTGTCGACAGAGTCCTCGTTGTAGGAAATAGTGGTGACGTTGCCAAGGGGGTCGACTGAGCAGATCAGCTGGTCAAAGCAATCGTACTCATAGCGGTCGGTGCTGATGGCAGAGTCATCAATCCATCGGTGTATGGCGCACTTATTGCCTCGTGGGTCGTAATCAAAGAGGCTGTGTCGCAATAGGGTGCCGTCGAGGTCTCGAGCGGATTCCTCTACCAGACGATCTGCGGCATCGTAACTATAGCTGGTGATCAGGGTTTGCTCATCGTTTAGTTGAATACGCTGGGATAGTCTACCGAGGGAATCATAGGAGCGCCTGACGGTTTTGCCCTCTCGAGATCTTTCCACCTCGCGCCCGGCTCCATCATATGCATAAGTAGTGGTGAAGCCGCCTCTGTCGGTTTCGGAGATAAGCGATACACCGCTGTATTCCCAGGATTCGCTGGACAGGACATCACCGCTTGGGGAGCGGGCGACCTTAGCCACTGCGCGGCCAAGGACATCTCGACGATATTGGGTGATGAGGCCGCAAGGGCTGACATGCTCTCTTAGGGTTCCATCGAGGAAGTAGCGGAATGTTTCAGTGGAGCCATTGGGATGGACAATCTGGGTAGGTGAGCCGCGAGCATTAAAAGAGCGGCTGGTAGTGTGGCCACATGGATCGATGCGGTGAATGGGTTGTCCGAAGGGATCGAGGATGTTGCAAGAGACTACAGGCCTGGGGGCGCCAGAGACGTCGGCAATTAAGGGCGTAGTCTCTTGCGTCTCGACACCGGTCACAGGATCATAGGTGTGGTAGGTGGGGTGGCCGAGATGATTGTGTTCAGAGATGAGCCGGCCCCGCTCGTCATAGCTATACTCCTGCTGTCGAGCACTCGAGCTGCCCACTTCGACTTGAGTGGTCAACCTACCTGCACGGTCGTAGGCCCTTTCTGTCGCCAGAGTGCCACAGAAGTGGTGGGACTCCGTTTTACGAGACCACTTGTCATAAGTGTGGTGTGCCTCCTGGCCAAGAGGATTGGTTTCGCGTAAGACGTTTCCGGCCTCGTCGAAATCGCGCTCGATGACATAGGCCAAGGTGCCTTCAGCGTCATACACTGTCTCAGCACACACTCTTCCGTGAAGATCATAAGCGAGATGTATGCGGCGAAGAAGGACCTCTTTTCCCCCTTGGAGGCACCACTCTTCTTGATATTCCGGCATATGGATAAACGGCGACTCTTGGCGCAGGATGAATCGAGTCCATCGCCGTTCGGTGACACCAATGGTGCGGGTTCGATCGGATGAAGAGCCGTCGTCTTTTGTGATTTGGATCAGGTTGAGGCTGTCATCGTACTCCCAAAAGGTTCGCCGAAGGATCGTCTCCCTGTCGCAAACAAGCTTGAAGGAGGGAAGACTTGTATTGGTCACGTAACCATAGAGTGTAGTGAGACCGTTACCCTCCGATTCGCGCAGGACG
Source organism: uncultured Verrucomicrobiae bacterium (assembly GCA_963739345.1). Taxonomy (GTDB): domain Bacteria; phylum Chlamydiota; class Chlamydiia; order Chlamydiales; family JAFEGQ01; genus CAVUAA01. The sequence continues at coordinate 866,579 of CAVUAA010000001.1, forward strand.
AGATGTCGGCCATCCGCAGAATACTCTCTGGTAATGGAATAGGTCTCCTCTGCTCCCCCGCCACTGAGGTCTCCAGTGAGGTGTTCCTCTATAGGGTTGCCATAAGCATCATTCTTGTAGGTTCTAGTCCAGAGGGGCTGGCCGCGGCTGTCGTAGCGGCCTGTAGAGGTCAAAAAGCCTTTTTCACTCCAACAATAACGCTCTTCAAACCGGAGTGTGCCATCGGCTTCCAGATGCTCAATCCGCGTGAGATAGAAACTGGGCGAGTAGTGGTAGATTTGAGCCGTCCCATCCGGATGAATCGCCTTGGTCCAGCCCCCCCTTGTTCCTGGTACTCCCCTCTCGTACTCAAACCGGCTGGTGGCGACAAAGTCGCCCTCTTCACCTATCGGCTCCAGTAGTGCCGCCAGTCCAACGACGTGGGAACCGGTTGGGAGCTTTTGGGTGGCCCAATGACACTGAAACCAATCAGTTTTTCCAGAGTACTCTTGGAGTTGTAGGCGGGGGGCGTAGGATGCCTTACTTCTCCGAAAAAAGGGGCTGTTGACCTGGGAGAGAAAAGGGCGGTTGCATGAGACGCTAATCTTAGCAGCATTCCTCCCCTTTCCCTCTTTCCACTTCCGATCAAAATGGTGCCATTGGCACTTATAATCGGTCGCCAGGCCGGTGTTCGTGACAAACGTGTAGTCGACACCATCAGTTCTGATGTCTACCGAAGCATAAGTCTGTCGACTATCGGGATCGGAGCTATAGATGCGCAGTAGCTTGCCGCTGGAGTCGTATTCGTAATGGAGGTGCCTTCCATTGGGAAGCCTCTCGGATTGCAGACAGAATGTGCTCCCTCGCAGATAGACGTAAGTCCTCATCACCCCCTCGGGGAGGTAGGCAGTAATTGTCTTGAGTGACGGCGAGATTTCAAAATACGTATTGCTGAGATGATAGCGGCCACTCGGCCCGTCAGGCCCGAAATTGTGCAAACCAACCGGTCGTGATATCAGCTGGGTCTCACCGCTTGGCTCCACCTGGTAGTTTAGGGTGAGACCGTTGGGTTGTGAGAGCGTGATGATGGTACAGCCGCTGTGATCCTGATAGGCATTGAGGTGCCGGTGCTGCAAGAAGGACCATCCGCCAAAAACCGGCGCATTCTTGTAAGCCAGGTAATCAGCTCTATTGGGGTTAATATTTGGGTATGTCGCCGGGGTGCCAGAGCAGAAGTAGCGATGGATCTCGATTGGCTGGGCGCCTCGTGCAACAACATCCGCTTCACTAATGAGCAAAGAACCGGTCACCGGGCTCACGTTCCCTGCGATAAGACTTGTGGGTGAGCCAGAGAGCGAAGCCACGTATTCTGGAGCGGATGGGATCAGGGCAAGTTCTTTGTCGTCTGCGGCCTGCGCCACAAGCCCTAGCTGATAACAACAGAGAATCAGAAACAATCGCTTAAACATGGGAGTTGATGCTACCCAGACGTAAAGATTGTAGCAAGCTCGAGGCAGCCTCACTATGAGATATCCCGATGAGGTTCCCAGCCGGATCGTAGGAATACGTGACATCGAAGGCCAAGATTGAAGCTAGCATCGACTACCTATCGGCCGATGAACCCATCCCAGTAGTGTTTGAGATGTTGTCCGAGAGGTAAGCGAGCTGCGGAATGCGCAGGTCGATGACGTGGTTTCCTTCTAGCGGACAGAGCTTCTTGTAGTTGGCAAGCGCCTGCTTAACGTTACGAGGGGGCAATCTAAGGATGTGCTGGTTGGGGGGCGCGCCGATAATCATGACAATCTGTCGCTGGCCGCTGCTCTCGGCCCCCATCTGGGCGGTGTCAATCCGCGTAATAGGTAACGAGGGATCGAGAAGAGTGAGGGCGTAACGAAGCGATTCGGTGGTGATTTCAGCGAGATAGAGATCTGGAAGTTGACCGTGTGAAAAGGTGAGCGGGAGGGTGTTTCCGTCGCGGTCAATGCCGTAGCCTGGAAGTTCGGGAAGAGCGGCGATAGGCTCGCGGGGAGTGTAGTCGATGTAGAGGCCGGAGGGGTGGGCCCGGTCGACGTGGGCCGAGGCGATCAGCTCCGAGGAAATAAGTCGCTTTTCGAGCGCGCGGGGATTAAGGGCATAGAGGTTGTCGGTAGCGCTCACTCCCATGAGATGAGCAAGCACGGGCGTGGGAAGTTCGATCGCCCCCCTGCTGTGCGGATAGAGAGTAGTGAGAAGAAACCGCTCGTTGAAGTGGCGCTGCCGCTCCCAATGCTTGTAGTAGAGCCAGCCGGTTGTGGCCGAGCCGGAAACCAATAGTGTCGATCCAAAGATCATCAGCAGAGAGAGATAGAGAGGAAGCTTACGTTTGCGCATAGCGAAGAGCATGAATGATTAGGTGATCGACTAGCTCGGCATGAGGAATGCCAACGCGGGCGAGCGCTTGTGGGTAGGGACTGAACGGAGTGCAGCCGGGAAAGGGGTTGATCTCGTTAAGAATTGGATTCCCCTGCTCGTCGACGAACCAGTCGATCCGGCAGAGGCCGCGACAGGCGAGGGCGGAGAAGAGCTGTTTGGAGAGTTGCTGCAGCTCAGCCGCGCACGGCAGATCGGGAGAAAAATCGACCGGGTTGCCGGTGGCAGTGTATTTCCCTTCAAAGGTGTGAACGTTGTCGCCGGCCAGTATCTCAAATGGCGGCGCGGCGAAGAGTTCCGTGGTCTCAAGAAGTGCCACTTCTACTTGACGGCCCCGGATCATCGGTTCAATGATCAGACGATCGTCGATGGCAAACACCTCTTCAATCGCCGCAAGGAGATCCTCCGCCCGATCGACCCGGATAACGCCAAACGTGGAACCTTGATGGGCCGCTTTGACGAAGACCGGATAGGCCTCTACTTCAACCGATCCGTCCCAATACTTGCGACGAAGGTCGATAAACGGTGCAGTGGGAATGCCAAGCCCCTGTGCAACGTATTTGGTGAGCGCCTTGTCCATCGCGACTGCACCGGCGGCAATTCCACATCCCACATAGGGAACCTCGAGCGCCTCAAGGAGACCCGCGGCGGTTCCGTCCTCTCCGTGCGGCCCGTGCAAGCAGGGGATCACCACATCGGCCTTCTGAATCGCTTGCAGAGGCCACTCGCTCACATCATATCGCTCAACCGAGTAGAGCTCTGCTCGCAAGTTTTTCTCAAAGAAATCGGCTGACATCTTTGAGACCTCACTCTCAAGCGATTTTCCTCCACAGAGCAGCGCTACTCTCAACGGCGCAGGTTCAAATGGCGTCGCCCAGCGGGTGATGTCGCCAGCGCCCATCATGACGACTACATCTGTCGGACGCACCTCTATCGCCGAACGGTCGGGAGCGTAGCGGGCGGGCGGGTGGCGCGCAAGCAGCGCCTGCGCATCTACTCCTTCAATCGGTGCCTCTCCCGCACTGTAGACATCGGTGATGTACATCTCATCCGCCGCATCAAAGACAAACTGATCAAGACACTTTTGTAACCTGGAGTAGCGATGGGGTTGAAAAACAGCGATCAGCCTGCGCGGACCTATCGCAGCCCGAATCCCCTCCAACGTCGTCGCCACCTCAGTTGGATGATGAGCGTAGTCATCGATGACCAGCACGCCCCCCCTCTCCCCTTTCACTTGGCACCGCCGTCCGACACCCGGAAATGAGGCCAACCCGCTTCGCACTGCCTCTTCATCAACACCAAGTGAGAGCGCAAGCGCCAATACACCCGCTCCGTTGAGCGCATTGTGCTCTCCCAACGCTTGAACCGTGACATCGGTGAACGCTTCTCCCTCAATCACCGCATCAAACGTCGTTGAAAATCCCTTCGCACGAATGTTCTTTGCATTGTAGGAGGTCCCCTTCGGCTTTCGTTTGCTGAGCCATGCATCGTTTGCACACCAGAACAGTTTTTCGCTTTGCGCAAAAAACTGTTCATAGGCCGCCCACATTGCCTTTTCATCGCCGTAGTGATCGAGATGATCGGCTTCCACTCCCGTCACAATCGCCGCATGCGGCCGATACTTAGTGAAAGTCCCATCGCTCTCATCCGCTTCTGCCACAAAGTACTTGCCAGTTCCATGCCGTCCGTTTCGCTCGAGCCCTGGCAGCACCCCCCCAATCGCAAAAGCGGGATCTAACCCCGCCTCCATTAACACCCACGCCAGCATCGCCGACGTCGTCGTTTTCCCATGAGTGCCCGTCACCGCCAACACCTCAAACCCTTGCATCAGCTCACACAAAAGATCGGCCCGATGCACCGTCCTGCACCCCAAAGCCTTCGCCTTTTGAAACTCGACATTGTCCGGCTGAACCGCTGAGCTATAGATGACAGTCGCACCCGCAACCAGCTGCTCCCCTGCTTGTGCCGTGTCGACAGCCGCCCCCTCTTTTCGCAGCGCCGTCACGAGTGCGCTGTCGCGCAGATCGCTCCCACTCACCTCCATCTTCTGATCGAGCATCACCCTTGCGAGTGCGCTCATTCCAATGCCGCCGATGCCGATGAAGTGATAAGTCATGAATCCAATTCTAGGTGGTTGAGGATCGTGGTGTAAAGGTCGGTCTCTGGCTCGGGTGCGGAAGGAGGGTTTAGGGGGGTGTCGAGGGCGGCGAGAAGACGCTCTTCAGTGAGGTCTGTTTCGAGGATTTTGAGGGCGCCACCCCACGAGACTGCGCAGTCAGCATTGGCGTTTTGATGGTCGTCAGCTGCATGAGGGTAGGGAATGAGGATGGCCGAGATGCGGTAGGCGAGGTGCTCGGCGATGGAGGAGGCACCAGCGCGCATGATGACACGATCGGCAGCAGACCAGACGAGGGGCATGCGGGTTTCAAAGGGGACGACGTGCGCAGGAAAAGGATAATGGGGAAGCGGGTTGCCGTGGCCGGTGAGGTGGATCACTTGGATGTTTGGGCGGGTAGAGAGGGCGGCGTGGGCGATCTGATTCAGACGAACGGCTCCTTGCGAGCCGCCGAGGACGGCGATGGTGGTGCGGTCGGGTTCGAGGCCTAGGGCGATGCGGGCAGCTTGAGGGGTGTGGGATTCGATGGGGCGGAGGGGAAGGGGGATGTGGATCCCATTATCGATGGGAGTATTGGGAAACTGAACACCAGTGAAGAGGGCCCGTTTGGCGAAAAGGCGGTTGACAAGACCGGGAGTGGCATTCCCTTCGTGGAGAATGATGGGGGTGCGACCGAGGGTGGCAGCGAGAAGGACCGGGAATGTATGGAAGCTTCCAAACCCAACCACCAGATCGGGTTTGAAGGACGAGAGAACTCCTAAGCTTTGGAGGGTGCCATTTGCAATGCGCAGAGGCTTGCGCGGGCGACCGGAGGGGACCTCGACGAAACGGAACTCGCCGCGGGCAAAGAAGGGCTTGTCGGTTAGCCCGCCGGCGACAAAGAGAATTTCAGGGCTAGAGGGATGCGCCTGAAGCTGGCGTGCCAACGCCTGTGCGGGAATCAGATGCCCCCCAGTCCCCCCTGCTGTGATGACGATCCGAACAGCGACCGAGGGGTCAGGCCTGACAATTGGACATTTGCTGGCAAATGTCCAATTGTCAGGCCTGACCCCATCGCTGCTCTTCTTTTTTCCCATCCACCTCCAAGATTAGCGCAAGGGCGATGATATTAGCCATGAGAGAGGAGCCCCCCTGGCTGAAAAAAGGAAGGTTGAGTCCTTTGGGGGGCATAATGCCGGAGACGACGCCAAGGTTGAGAAAGGCTTGAATGGCGATGAGGGAGGTAAGGGTAACGGCGAGATAGAACCCGGCGGGGTCGCGGGCGCGGCAGGCGATCCGGTAGCCGAGGAGGGCGAAGAACATGTAGAGGAGAATGAGGGCGAGGACGCCAACAAGGCCACTCTCTTCGGCGTAGACGGCCGCAATGTAGTCGTTCTGCGCTTCGGGCAAGTAGGTGAGCTTCTGCATGCTCTGGCCAAGGCCGCGCCCAAGGATGCCGCCGGCGCCAGCGGCGATTTTTGCTTGATGCGGTTGGTGCCCTTTGCCGAGCAGGTCAAGCTCGGGATGCATATAGACCTGCATCCGCTTCTGCACATAGGGAAGCTGCCAGGCGGCAAGAGCGCCAAGCAGCGCAAGGGCCACCATGGGAGCGAGCCAGTAGCGCCCCTTGACGCCGGTGATGAGGCAGACGACCACAAGGGCGGAGGCGATGATGGCGGTGGTCCCGTTGTCGGGCTCGAGCATGATCAGGGCGAGTGGAACGGCGGCAAGAGCAGCAAAGCGAGCGAAACGAAGCCAAGTGAGCTCAGCACCAGCGAGGGTGTGGATGGCAAAGAGGGGAAGAAAGATCTTGACGAATTCGGAAGGTTGGACGGTGAGGCCGGCGGCGCCGATCCACCGCCTAGCGCCGTTACGGACGACGCCAATGCCAGGAACAAAGACGAGGGCGAGCAGGACGCAGAGGACGATCATGATCCCAAAGCTGTGATCAAGGAGGGTCCGGTAGCCGATGAAGCGGAGCAAGAGGCCGGCCCCTAGGCCGAGCAGCGCGTAGATCAACTGACGGGTGACGGCGGCGTGGGTACTCACCTTGAGATGACGATCGATGACGTCGGCCGACGAGGTATTGAACACCATCACCAAGCCGATCGCAAAGATGACCACTGCGCAGATGAGAAGGAGGTATCGACTCCTGATCACTAGCGGACGCGAATCTTGTCGCCGGGCTTCAATTTGCGAGCGGTGTTCTCATTGAGATCGTTCAGAGCAAGGAGCTCATCGAGAGGAATCCGGTACTTCATCGCAATCGACCACGGGTTATCGCCGCTCCGAATGGTGTAAAAGTCAGCCTCTTTAGTCGCTACCTTCGCGGTGTCGGAGGAGATGCGTCGACGGCGGATGCCATCTTTCTTTGCCAATGGGACACGGAGCTTCTGTCCAATTTGGAGAACAGTCGACGAGAGGCTGTTCGCATCCATGATCGATTCTACCGACGAGTCGTTGGCGCGGGCGATCTTGTCGAGTGAGTCTCCTTTCTTAACAGCCACCTCGACAAAATTGGGCTCTTCAATAACGGGAGCTGCTGTTTTAACGGCGGGGGTGGCAATGACGAGCGGCTCTGAAGCCTGCAGCTCGGCAAGCACCTGATCAACTTCATCGCCGACGACATAGCGCTTAGCGATGTCAGGCGCGGTCTTGACGGGGGCGCGCAACGTAACCGGCGGGGCGATCGGTTCGGCCTGAACCAGTGTTTGGCTTGTTCTCTTGTCCCCGCTCACTGCGGTAGCAAAGAGGACCACGAGGAGTCCCACATTGATCAGGACTGCAATAAGGATGGTGTCACGCCGACTCATGCTTTTTAGTCTCCTTATAACTGATTAACCAGCTCCCTAAATCTGTCTCCGCGAGCTGCATAATTCTCAAACATATCGAAGCTTGCGCAGCCCGGGCTGAGAAGCACAATCGTACCCGGTTCTGCCTTTTCCCGCGCACTTTCCACCGCCTCTTCGAATGTTTGGCAGTGAGAGAGCGAACAGTGACCGTCTAATGCACTTGCAATCTGCTCGGCAGCCTCACCAATAATACAACAATGGGAGACTTTGTCGCTAAAGAGAGTCGCCCATCCGTCGTAGCTCTCCCCTTTTCCTCTGCCGCCGGCGATGAGAACGATGGGGCCTGGCAACCCTTCAACGGCACGTTTAGTCGCGGCGACGTTAGTCCCCTTGCTGTCGTTGATGAAGGTGATCCCACCTACCTCTCTCACTGATTCAAGGCGATGTGGGGGCTTTTTGAAGGTGTCCCACGCTTCGTCGAACACCTCAAGTCCCACCCCAAGCGCTTGGCAGAGTGCATAGGCCGCCAGCCCATTTTCGACGTCGGGACTCACTGTCTTGCTATAGCAGAGCGGATGAAACGTTTCGACAGCGGAGAGGTCAAACTGGGAGGCGAGTCCCTCTGGTGCGAACAGCGGCGCCCCTGGCTTAAGGGAGCTGGCAATGCGCAGCTTCGCCTTTGCATACGATTCAAGCGAGCCGTGACGATCGAGATGATCTGGAGTAATATTGAGGATGACAGCGGCATCGAGTACTTTCGATTCGAGCGTTTCAAGCTGATAAGAGCTGAGCTCAATGACGGCGATCTCGTCATGCTCGAGATGGGAGACCCCTTCGGTAAGCGGAGTGCCGACGTTTCCAAGCGCCCGCGCCTTCTTGCCGGCCACTTTAAGTACATGTGTGACCAACAGCGTGGTGGTGGTCTTTCCGTTGGTGCCGGTGATGCCCACCGCCCGATTGGTAAGGTAGCGGCAGGCGAGCTCCACCTCACCGATCACTTCAATCCCCGCCTCCCTCGCCGCCCGCACCAGTCTGTGCGTAGGCGGCACTCCCGGAGAGAGCACGGCCAACTCAAAGTTCATCTCTTGAGGCATCTCGGGAGCTGTCTTGTCGTCGAAACAGACCACGTCGTAGCCGTGCTCCTTCAAAAATCTTGCGGCGCTCTGGCCGCTAATTCCCATTCCGATGACTAGTGCTTTCATATGCCTACTGAAATTTCAATGACGCTAGACCGACCATAGCTAATACAAGCCCAACAATCCAGAAGCGGAGAACAACTTTTGTCTCCGGCCACCCTTTGTACTCAAAATGGTGGTGCAAAGGGGCGCACAGAAAAACTCTTTTGCCGCTGCGAAGCTTGTAGCTGCCCACCTGAATGATCACAGAAAGCGCTTCGATTACAAACACACACCCCACTAAACCGAGCAAAAACTCCCGACGCAAGAGAACAGCCGAGACGCCAAGCACAGCCCCCAACGCAAGCGATCCGGTGTCCCCCATGAACACTTGGGCTGGGTAGCCATTGTACCATAAAAAGCCCACACAGCCCCCTACTAGGGCGGCGAGATAAATAGCCACCTCGCCACTCCCCTCCACATAGAGGATGTGAAGGTAGCGGGAGATCTCAAGGTTGTTGGAGAGGAAGGCGATGCCGGCGAAGGTGGCGCCAACCAAAACCAGCGCTCCGGCCGCCAACCCATCGAGCCCATCAGTCAGATTGACCGCATTCGAAGCACCGGTCACCACAAATGCTGTCCACAGGACAAAAACGACGCTTCCAAGCACCAACACCGGACTCTTGAAAAAGGGAAGGTAGAGGAGCCGGATGTAGGAGGGAAATTCAGAAAAGTTAAGGAGGTAGATGGCCAGAGCTGCGGCAAATAGCCCTTGAATGAGCAGCTTCTTCTTGCCGGCCAATCCTTTCGCGCTCCGCTCCCGCAACTTCATCGCATCGTCGACAGCACCAAGCCCCCCCATGCAGATGGTGGTGAGTGCCAAAATCCATGTGAACGGACTGGTCAAATCCATCCACAACACCAGCGACACCAGCATCGACGCCAAAATCAGTAGACCGCCCATGGTAGGCGTGTCCTTCTTCTTCTTGTGGAGCTCGCCTAGCATCGGACACTCGTCCATCCGGATTGGCTGTCCGATCTTCAGCTCATAGAGTTTCTTGATAAAGCGGGGGCCAAGACCGATGCAGAGGATGAGAGCGGTGAGAGAGGCGAGCGCCATCCGGGTGGATGAGTAGAGGAAGGCACTCGGAACGTGCACCTCGAGCGACTCCAACCAGTGGATGACAAAAAAAATCACAAAACCTCGACAAACTCTTCCATTGCATAGACGCGCGATCCCTTGACCAGGACCACATCGCCTGGCTGGACCACTTCGCCCAAGTACTTTGCCAGCTCGTCCCGTTCCATGCACCACTTGATGTCACGCCCCTCCCGATGCCACACCTCAAACGCAGGAGCGAGGTGCTCGCCGAGACAGATGAGATGATCGACCCTTCCAAGCGCGTGCTCGGCCACCTGTCTGTGCGCCTCAGCCTCCAAATCCCCCAATTCACCGATGCCCCCAAAGACAACAATCCGTCGCCCCCCATCCTCCGGCTCGGGGAGGCTATCGAGAGCGGCACACACCGACAATGTGCAAGCATTGTAGGTGTCGTCGACGATGGTGATTCCGTTCCGAATCTGAACTTCAAACCGCTGTGCAGGCAAATCGAGCTCACCAATCCCCTCTTCGATCTGCCGCCACCCAAGTCCAAGCGCTCGCGCCGCCGCAGCTGCCGCCAGCAGATTGTGGAGGCAATGACGAAGAGGGACCGCCCAGTCGCACTCCACCACTGGGCTCCCCCCTTCAAAGATCTGCACCCGTTGACCATCCACGCGTCCATAAAAATCTGCCTCGCGCGTCCTAGTCGAATAGCTCCGCTTCGGGCATGCCCCTGCCTCCATCAAAAAACCGCTAAAGGGTGAATCGAGCGGAATGATCCCAAGCTTCGCCTGCTCAAAGATCTCCCCTTTCGCCTTGGCGATTCCCTCAATCCCCTCCTGAAAAAATCCGACATGAACAAGGGCAATATTAGTCACCACAGCAATATCGGGCGGTGCGATCTCACTCAGTCGCCGGATCTCCCCTGGGCCGGTCATCCCCATCTCGAGGATGACGATCTCCTCATCCCCCTTCGCTTCCAAAATTGAGAGAGGCAATCCCACCTGACTGTTCCGATTGCCGCGTGAAAAATGGACTCGCCGATGAGCGGCCAGCAACTTCACCAAAAAATTGCGCGTCGTCGTCTTCCCCACCGAACCGGTGATAGCGACCACTTTCGCACTCATCCCCGCCAGCTTCGCCTGTGCCGCCTCTTGCAAGGCTCCGAGCACATTGTCAACGACCAGCTGCTCAATCTCCACATCAACTTTTCGCTCGACCAACGCCGCCGCCGCTCCGTTTGCTGCCGCCTCCGCAACATAGTCGTGCCCGTCAACCCGCTCACCTTTAAGGGCGCAGTAGAGATCGCCCGGCTTCACCTCCCGGCTATCCGTCACCACTCTCGAAGCACTACAAATTCGCTCTAATGTCACCTAAACCAACTGCGTCGTCTGATAAAGTAGCCCCACCACAAGCAGATGATCAAGAGGTGGATGAGGGCGGCAATAATCCGCCCAACGATAAGACCCGCCGGCATTTCTGCCAACGAGGAACCTACGATAAACATGACGATCCAGATGACGATGCCGACAAACTGCAGAAGAAACAGCAGATAGGTGAGCCAAAGGCCCCACACCCACCTCCCCCACACCCCAATGCCAGACAAAATCAGGAGAGAGCTCGAGACCAAAGTCCAAATGCTGACCGACATTGGGATCTGCACAGCCCCGGCGCCAGCCGTAGCCAGCAAACCCATCACTCCGTAGATCAACCCAATAATGCCAAACACAATGGCCAGAACAATATATATCTGACCCCAAACAAATCCGCGCGACAACTGACCTGGCTTCTGTTCCATTATTCCCACCCCCAATTCACCTTTTAGATTCTCTCCCTCCACCTGTCAAATGAATTGATCAAAATCCCCCCTCTCCCTATTCTTCCCATTAACTAAGGTGGCATGGCCAAGTGGTAAGGCAGGGGCCTGCAAAGCCCCCATCCCCAGTTCGAATCTGGGTGCCACCTAACAAAAATAGATGTTCTATCTCATCCCGACCCCCATTGGGAATCTGGGCGATATCACTCATCGCGCAATTGAAACCCTCCGCTCTGTTGACTATGTGCTGTGTGAAGACACACGGCACTCGATTAAGCTGATGAATCACTTCGAAATCCAAACGAAGTTGATCAGCTACCACATGTTCAATGAGGCTGAGCGGGAAGAGGGCATCATCGCAGATCTCAAAGAGGGCAAGTCAATCGCCCTCATCTCCGACGGCGGAACCCCCGGGATTGCAGATCCAGGACAAAGGCTGGTGAGGCGGTGCCACCAAGAAGGGCTGCCCGTGACCAGCCTACCCGGCGCCTGCGCCATCACCGTCGCCGTCAGTGCAGCTGGCGCAGACGCCCCCTTTCAGTTCATCGGATTTCTCCCCAAGAAAGAGGGCGAGCTCCGACGCACCCTAGTCAACGCCCTCCATTTTTCCGGAACCACCGTCGCCTATGAGGCACCAAAACGGATCCGTGCCACACTCGAACTTCTCGGTGAACAGACCGTTTGCCTGATGCGAGAACTCACAAAGAAGTTCGAGGAGATCCGATGGGGAAAGGCAAGCGAATTGCTCGAAGGATTAGAGGAACGTGGCGAGATGGTCCTCCTCATCACTGGCGATCCTAAGCTTGAATGGCGCGAGATGGAGCCGACCGCCCACGTCGCATGGATTGTCGAAACCTTTGGTGTGAGTGACAATGAGGCGATCAAGCTAGCCGCTGCTCTCCGTGGCGCCCCCAAGCGGGAGATCTATCGGGAGGTCAAAGGTTGAAGAAAGTAGGCGGCGCCACACTGGTCACACGGCAGGCACTCGAACAAATCAAGAAATGCAAGCGAGCAAAACTTGAAAAGCTCTGTGACCGACTCCTCACAGCTCACCCCGAAATGGCATCCATCCTGGTGACCACCACCAGATGTCTATCCGCCCCCGATCACATCGCAGAAGCCACCACCATCCTCAACGAGATGGCCCGCGCCGACCAAGCGATCACCAAACAGGCCGTCGCCCTCTGCAAGCCGGGCGACAAAATCCTCACCCACAGCGCCAGCGGCAACGTCCTCTCTGCCCTCCTCGCCGCCCACGAAGCCCATGGCATCGAAGTGATCGTCACCGAATCCCGTCCCCTACTCGAGGGGCGCGACCTCGCCCGCGCCCTCTCCAAGGCCGGCCTCCCTATCACCTTCATCGTCGACGCCCTCGCCCCCTCTCTCCTTCCCGAATGCAAAATGGTGTGGGTGGGTGCTGACGCCGTCGCCGACGACTTCTTCGTCAACAAGATCGGAACCCTCGGCATTGCCCTCGCAGCCCAGCGGCTAGAAATTCCCTTCTACGTCCTCCACGACCCCCTCAAAATCCTCCCCGAGGGCGCTCCCTGGTCCACCCAAGACCACCCTCCCGAAGAGGTGTGGCGGGGCGCACCCCGAAACATCCGCGTCCGCAACCCCTACTTCGAAAAAATCCCCCTCTTCCTCACTTCCCAGCTGTTGCAAGGCGCAAGCTGAGACATGCCTTCCTCTAAGTTACTACTGGTGGGATACTTCGGATCCATTGTCTCTCAGCCCACCGACCTAACAGACAAAGGCTAACGCCAAGGATCGCAAAGAAGACCGCCTTATGCAGCGGATTCCAGAAGAATTCAAAGAACCGGGTGTATATGTTGATGGCCAAAAAGGTAAGACCAAACCCTCGGTAAGCTCTTTCATCCCTCTTACAACCGATCCAAATCGCTCCGCCGCTGACAAGACCGAAAATTAAGCTCCAATGGAACAGCTCAATTTGCTTCACCGCAAACCAGGAGTAGAGGTTTCCATAGTTCCCGAAGATAGAGAGAATCCACAGGGAAAGAAACAAGAACAGGAGGCCAATATTGCGAGACGTAGCGTACAGCGGCTTCAGAAGATCGTTGTGGCGCATCGCCGATTCACTGCCAATCAGAAGCCCTCCGAACAGCACAAAGCGTAGAGGACGGCACCTTCTGCAACCAGCTGCTCGAGAGTTCTGGAAAATTGCCGATGCTTTGTTTTGCTGAGAGATGCCACGATCCGCCTCCTTCTATATCCTTAAAATCTATCAATATCGATTGTCATTCAAATTGCCCGCAGTCCTCTGCCACCGGGATGAGGTACTCAGTGTCTATCCGAGGTTCGTCGGTGCTTGTATCCCAAAGTAGGCCGGCAAGACGTACCGTGATGTCGGTGAACCGGGGATCATCAATCCGACCACTGGCGACCCACACGTCAAACATTACAGCAGGCTCAATTTTCATGCTCTCTATAGATAGATATGTCCCGGGCCATACGACCTCCATTAGATCTTTCTGAACTACATTCCTGTGCCTGGACAGTAGGCGCTTATCATGCCGCCGCCAATTTTCACCATACCGCTCAAATAGATCTACTGTCTCTGGAACTCGAGTAGACAGGCCGGGCGCTTCAATAATATACTCCTGAAAGAGGGGCGAATAGTAGATAAACAAGGGCTTGCGCAGCTCGAATGTCATTCCCACCAATGAGTCTCCCCCTGCGTACACCAGAACACACGGCAAAAAAAGCGCGAACCATAAAATTTGCTTAACCATTGAGATACCCGGCGTTCATCGATTTCATTTCCATCTCCATTGCCCGGCTATAGGCTGGTCCACTGATATAGTGCTCCTTAAGGCTAAAACCATTCGAAGATGGGAGCTCCCGAACATCATAGTCGGACTCCTTCCCCTTGTGCTTTAAACGAGCAAGAACAGACACGGGGTCGCCCTCGGAACAGTAATTTACCACCCTGCCCGCTTTATGCCTAGCGATCCAGACCGGCCCACCATAAGTTACGACTATCATTTGAGACCGGACGTTAGGGGGTAGTAAGTTCAGAGCCCAATCCAACACCATCACCCCTTCGCTGTGGGCATGGGCATAAACAGTACCCCCTTCACCAACTGCCTTCCAGTCTTCGAGCAGATCGTTCGCCGCCTGGTTCACGACCTCCCAGTTAGGATAGCTCCCATAATACCCGCAGCACTCGTGAAAATCGCTCCAAAAACCGTCGGATGGATTATAGGTATACTGAAATTCATCGACCAAAAACTTTTTGCTAACTTCATCAACAAACACGGCCACCTCTTTCTCAGAGGTCAGCACGCCATTGAAAAAGCGGTGGCGATACGTTGGATGAAGTGAGCTGTTGGTATTCGTCGGGGGTGTAGGGTTGGCCTTTGAGGGCGCAACTTTGGCGTATTACTCGCTCCTTGAGATTGCTCTCGTCTAGGAGCTTGATGCTGGCAAGTTGCGTGCCGCTGCCAACGGTTGCTGTGCCACCGTGGCGCATGACGGTGGCGGCGGTGACATGCTTAGCACGCCCCTCAAAGGTGAGACTAAGTTCGCCCCAGAGATCGCAGCGGGAGAGGGGTGCGTTGAGGACGTAGACGTAGAGATTGGAGCTCTCTTCATAGCCTTTGGGATCGGGGGTGAGCCAGCGGCCAAGGGTGGGATCGTAGTAGCGGCGGCCAAAATTGGTAAGTTTGGTTTCGGGGTCGTACCGCTTAGAGCAGAAGCGGTAGGGGTTGGGGAGGGTTGAGGAGGTGAGGCAGGAGCCAAAGGCGGTGTAGGCGTAGGTGGCGTGGGGGGTGCCGTTGAGGTCAAGGAGGGTGGAGACCGATCCGCGGTGGTCGTGAATCGGGAGGTAGGAGGTGCCGTCGAGCTCGATGGAAATAGCTGCCCCTATCTCGGCTCCATGGCCGATTCCAAGTGCACGGAATTCGATGAGGGAGTCGTCTGCGTCGATGGCGCCAATCTCCATCCGGTTGTCGTAGAGGTAGCGGTGGTGGGCAAGTGTTTGCCAGGAGTCGCCGTTGCGGATTTGGGTCTGTTTGGTGAGGCGGCGGTCAAAGGGGTCGTAGGTGAGGGTGATAAGGTGGGTGGCTGTTTCGACGGTGAGGAGGCGGTTGAGGCCATCGTAGGTGTAGGTGGTGTTGGGACGGGTGAGTAGGCATCCTTGAGGATCATAGGTGAGAGTCTCGCTGGAGGTGGCGCGGAGCTGGTTGAGGGCGTCCACCTCCCAGTCGCTCTCATCATGGACAACTCGGTTGTGGAGCGAGTCGTGGGTGTAAGTGTGAGATTCAACGCCTGTTTCGGCGGTGAGCTGCAAGAGGGAGTCATAGGTGAAGGTCGATGGGGTGTCGTTGAGGAGGTAACCAGTGAGATTTCCGGCTTCGTCGTAGGTGATTTGGATCTGCTCGAGGGGCGTAGTTGAGATGCTGGTGATGCGACCGAGCTTGTCATAGGTGGTTGTTATGGTGCCGGCGGTGCCGGGTAGCTGCTCATCACAGATGTTCCCCTCGAGGTCGTAGGTGGTGTAGAGGTGTGAGTAGATTGGGGTGTTTTGAGCGTCGTGCCGTGTGACGGAGCGGAGATTGACGGCGTCGTAGGTGTAGACGACGCTCGACTGGTCGGGGAGGATAAGCCTGGTGCGCCTCCCTTGAAAATCGTAGGTGTAGGAGAGATGTAAGCCGTTGGCTAGGGTCTCTGAGAGGAGGCGATTGCAGGGATCGTAGGTGCGGGTAGTTGTGCCGACGTTTGAGGTAACAGAGAGAATGTTGTCGTTGCCGTCGTAGGTGTAGCGGTCGTTGAGATTGGGGCCGGTACGCTTTGTGATGCGGCCGAGGGCGTCGTAGGTGTAGATAAGGAGTGTGCCGTCGGGGCGGCGGAGTTCGGAGAGCTCCCCGTCAGCATTGTAGCGGAATCTGGTGACCCGCACCGTGTCGGAGCCCACTCCTTCGGTTTGCATACGGAGGTGACCGACGGGGTCGTACTCCCAGCGATTCTCAACAGTCCGTTCGGGACGATCGAGTGCGAGGACTCGATGCACTTCGCTAACGCGGTTACCACTCAGATCAAAATAGGAATCGGTCTGCAGGACAAGGGTCCCCATGGGATCGAGTTTTTCCACTCGGAGGACATTGCCGCGGGGGTCGTGGTAAGAGAGGGTCTGGTTTCCGGCAGGATCAATGGTGGTCTTGAGAAGGACGGGGTGCTCTTCGAGGGTAGCATTGTGATCGTACCGTATGGTGGTGACCTGTCCGAGAGCATTGGTAGAAGAAATCGGGTTGCCAAGCAGGTCGTATTGAGTAGTGCGCACGTTGGCCTGTGTGGCCGAGTTCCAAGAGACTTCTCGACGCAAGTTGCCGTCCATATCGTAGGCGTACTCTGATCGACTGTGGGTGGTGTCCGATGAGTCGGTGATCTCTTCTCGCACCACCCTTCCTTGAGAGTCATATTCCCAGAGAGTGGCGGTGTAATCGTCTGCGCCATTCCCATACCACTCACGCTCGCTCCCCTTCCGACCAAACACATCGTAGGTGAGACTACGCCTGCGGTCGGCTTGAACCTCTTCGATCAGCCGGCCAGCTCCATCATAGATGTAGCGGGTTTCCACTCCATTGCCGTCGATCTCGGCAACCTTCAGTTCTCCTTTGTAGTGGGTTTCCCGGTGTGATAGGTGCTCGCCGCCTGACGAATACACATCGATAGAAGTGGGACGATCGCGGTAGTCACGCTTGTAGGTGGTGCGCGCGCCATTACGAGCTGTCTGCTCGACCAAACGGCCGGCCCGATCGTAGAGAGAGGTTTCAGATGTCCCATCTGGATAGTGGACAGCGGTCACCTCCCCACGGGCGTTGTAGGTGCGGCGGGTGATGTAACCCCGTGCGTCGGTCTCTTCGACCAATCGATCCAACGAGTCGTAAGAGCGATGAATGACCGGTTCGATCCAACCGTCGGGAGTGCGCATGAATGGCTGAACCTCTTCTGCAACATTGCCGCAGGGGTCGTACTCGAACCAGGTAGAATTGCCACACAGATCGATTTTCTCGATGACCTGACCGAGCAGATCGTAGCGGTAGTTAAGGCCAAGGCTAGTCCCGAAATGGTCCAGCTGTGTGGTATGGATTCGCCGATTGGAGAAATCGTAGGTGTGATGGGTGTGGTGAGTAGATAAAGGGCACCACTGCTGGATGAGGTTGCCGTGCAGGTCATAGATGAAACACTCTTCAGCCAAGCCCGGCCCCACCTCTCTGATCAAGCGCCCACCCCGATCATATTCGCGCGCAATCGTGTAGGCGAGCGATCCATCAGCTCCCTCGACATCTTCGAAGATGACTTGATTTGCCTCGCCATAAGTGTAGCGAGTCCGCGAGAGCCGCCGCTCTTTCCCCTCTTCGAGGTAACGCTCTTCGCGCACCTGCGGCAAGCCTTCAGGCGTATTCTCCGTACGAATGATACGGCGATAAGTAACCCCGGCGAGTGATTCTAACTCGGGATCGCTCCCATCGTCTTCAATCGCCAACACCTGCTGTGCATTTCGATCATAGGCGTAGAAGAAGCGCTCGCGAAGCTCATCCCCTTCATAGACCAGCTTGGCAATCAGCAAATTGGTGTTTGGTTGGTAATGGTAATAGGCGCGACTCTGGCCGGTCTCCTCGTACACAGGGAGATTGTACCCGTCGCGCGAATAGGCGAGCTTGCGGACAGAAGCCTCAATCTCCTCACCAGACAAATGCTCTTCGACCACGTTGCCGCGCAAGTCGTACCGGTACCGGTGGGAGAGCAGCACGCTCCCCTCCCCATCGCTAATGTCACGCCCTTCCAAATAGCCAGACTTCCAAAGCAAACGCTCAATCCGATTAGTCGTCGCACCGGCGTAGCAGATGACATCAATCGTCCGTCCATAACCATCTAGGGTGTAACGGGTCCGATTGAGGCCCGCGTCGTAAACATCGGTGTAATAGCAATCACTGACCGTAAACCCTCTTTTTTCAAACCCATATGCGTACTGAACAGCCGGGTGCAGAGTGTCATCGATTCCAACGGGGCGCATTTCGCGCCGCACTCGACCAGCTCGTGGATCGGTTCGATTCGGAGCATAATAGGGAGCAGCGAATAGATCGGAATCATCTACCTGGTAGTATTCAATTCCTTGCCGGCGCCCCTCCCCATCGCTTGCCGCCTCAACGGCAAAGGGAGGGACAGACGACTTCTGGTATTCATATCCCAGCTGCTCAACGCGGCCGTCCGGATAGTGAATCTGCTCCAGCAGATAGGCCTTAATATTAGAGCCCCGCACAACTTGGCGTCGAAAATTGTAAACGTATAGGCAAGTCTGTCCGTCGCTGGTGGTGATGGTGACGTGTTTGGTCGTCTTGCTAGGCCAGCTCGTCACAATGTTTGCCCAGCCGAAGACGACACTCCCCTCGTCATTGGTCGCTACGATAGAAGAGACTTCGCCATTCCCATCATAGTGATAGTGAATGCGATTGCCGTTGGGCCGACGAATGCCGACTAGTCGAAACGTCTCTTCACCGTCACGATGCTTCTTTTGGTGGATCCTCTCGCCATAGTGCGCATAGGTGCGCCTCTCTCCATCTCCCTTGGTTAGAGTCCAGCCGTAGCCGCCATAGTGAAATTCAAGATCGAGAGCGCTCAAACTATTTGCAGCTCCGAGAGTGCCACCAGCCGTATTGCTGTAGTTGCGAGGAATAACCACCTTGGCCTTCCAGCAAAGAGGCTTCCGACGGAAATTCCAGCAATCTGCCCCTTCAAAAAGGGTGCTCCCGCCCCCATTCGATTCCCACCAGATTTGCAACTCTCACAGGCCGCCTAGGACCTCGGTGCGTATCTGTTCTGCTTCGAATTTCCACGAACCTCGATGGCCATCGACCTCGTCGTTCGACGCATACACACGGCGTATCTCAATTGGCTCCGCACAGTTGACCACGACGTCAATCCGCGAAGCGGTATAGGCACCCGTAGCGACACTGACAGAGCCGGACGGTTTGGTGAAAAGATCAAAGGTGACATCAGGCTGCTCCCCTCCATGAAGGGAACAACACACGCATAAGAGCAGAATAATGATGCTACGTGCATACCGCATATTTAGATAAGGTGAAGATAGAGCGCGTGACCTCTAAACGCAAGGCAATGGCATCAACTGATGTGGGTGACTTATTGAGATTCGTTCAACAGGCGGGTGAGCTCTTCAAACACCCACGGTAAAAAAGCGAGCTGGAACTCGCGTGACGGCTCGCCGAGCGCCTTAGCTCGCTCAGCTTCGAGCTCTTTCACTTTCGCTTGATACCTCTTGGTGAGCTCTGTGATCGGCGCCATCATCTGCCGATCCTGTTTCAGTCGAAAGCCGAGCTGCTCTCTCTTCAGCGCCTCGAGCTGCTCACGCCTCTCGAGCAGACGCTTTCTCGTCTGAGAGGCACGAGCCAATAGCTCTTCACGAGCCTCCTCAAAGCGGGGGTCCCACTCTAGGAAGTTAACGGAGGCTGCTTGTAATTGCCTCGGACCTCCAACCTCTTTCGATGCTTCAAAGACACGCTGCCATGAGTGCTCAATACAGAGCTGACCCATCACCTCAGCCCGTTCGATATGGAGCTTCTTAAACCTCTCTTGGTATGCAGCTCGAAGGTAGTTCCGTTTTATCTCCCAATAGAGCTCCGCTTTGCACAACTCGCTGTAGCCAGGCGCTTCGCCCGCAATGATCTGTTCACTGACCGTCTTCAGCGCGTCAACCACATGCGCAAGCCCCTGGTTTTTGCCCCCTTTATGCAAGAGCTCGACCGCCTCGACCACCTTCTCGGCAAAAAAAGCTTCATCTTCACAAGCGGCCGCCTCAACCAGCTCGGAGAGATTGTTCCACCCCAGATCGAAGATGGGGTGATCGCTGTGGTCGTAGATGGTGTTTAGGACGATGGTTAGAAAGTCCTTGGCAAGGCTATACAGCTCATCAGCTGTCTCTTTGACGGCATCGAGAGGGGGCGCATCGAACTCCTGCAGATCCTCCGCCCATTCTTCGATTTGCCTATCTATCGCCGGACCAATGACGAACCGGAAGACAAGCGGCTGGATGATGGCGCGTGCCGCCGGAATGAGCGCATAGAAGGTGGTCTTCTTGTTACGTAGTGACAGGACTCCATTGAGGAGGGTCTTGAGCGCTCCTAGTATGGTCTCCTGAAAGCCCCCCTCTTCTACGGCACTCCGGCCCTCCACCGGAACAACCTTTTGCTCGAGCGCAGAGGTATAGCTGCCAAGCGCCTTAGCAACACATGCCAGCTGCTTCGCCAGCTCCACCGGCTTTTCGGGTAGGTCCTCCAATGCTTTGATCGCGTCGCACACCACTTTGGTATCAATGCTGTTGAGCTCATTAACTTGGCTGAGCAGCGTCTCAACAGATTCCACCTTCTGTGCCTTCGCAATTTCCTGGCAACTGCAGATCAGCTCTGTCAAAGGTTTAAAAGCGGGGTAGTTCTTCTCCCATTTTCCTGCTTTTGCTCTCAGATAGGTGAAAGTACGCTCGACTTTGCCCATGAGCGAATCCACGCGAACTTTAACCAGGTCCCCGTGCCACGTACGTGTCATGGTGAGAAGCCGGGGTTCGTTTGCTTTGCCACCTTCCAAGAGGCCAAATAGCTCTGCAACCAACTCCAGCGAGGCAGTAGCCTCATTCCTGTTCCCAAAATGTGGACGGAGGGTTGTACGAGTCGAAACCTGTTCCTCCAACGAGTCACAGTTTTTGCGCAGATAACTGAGAATCGGTTCTGCAGCGTTGCGCACGCGATCGATCGCTGTGTTGAATCTCCCGGGGTCGTTGCCCCAGTAGCCACAAAGATGGCTCATCAGAGCGGAGACGAGACTCTTTAGTCGAACCATATGTTCGTCGACCGCGTTCCCGCGACGAATTAATTCAAAAAGAGCATCCCCACCCACGCCGCGGCTCAGTACCTCACCAAACCTTTTCTTCCGGTTAAGGTAGAGTCCCTTATGGAACTCTGTACACGCTCTCTTCCAACTCTGTGACACCTTACCCATTTTGTACCGGTGGACAGGAATCATGAAGCGCAATAGGTAGCGCTTCAGATCCTGTGGCGGATCGAACACATAATCGTCTGAAGTTGGAACCAGTTTCTTTTCGTCGTTCTGTAAAACATTGTCTTCCGACACGTCAGTGAACTCAGAGACGTCGAGTAACGTAGAACCAGCAGTGCGATCAACCCAAATGAGCTCAGTAACGTGAAGTAACGTAGAACCAGCAGTGCAATCAAACCAAACTATGCCCTCTTCAGGCTTGTCGGCTTCTAACTCGACTTGTGGCTGCGAGCGGTGGCGTAGCGTATAGGTAACGCCAACAGCAATGAAGATGGGGGTGGCGACGGCGGCGGTGCGGGCAACAAGTGACGCTTCATTCCATCCGCCACGAACAGATGAAAATAATCCTTGAGTCGAAGATAGTATTTCTCTTACCGCCATAGGCGATAAATAATAAACTGTTTAGGAGTTTCCAGCAAGTGTTGCGAGGCGCAGACCCAGATTGCTACCCTATCACTCCTCTAGGGCGTCTGGTTTTAAGCAAGTTACGAGCATCGCGACGAACGGCGTGGCCACCAGCCAGGTCTGAGGAGCGAGGCAAAGTAGATTGCCAAAAACAGGCGTCATAGGGGGGAGAGTGTGGCAATCTGTGTCTGAGTCTATGGCTAAGCTCTCTACAGATGTGGAGGAGGATGGTGGGCCGTTGAAGGACAAGGGTTTGGAAGGCCTGTTTTTCAAGAGAAAGGAGAGTGCAGTTGGTGGCGGCGGTGGCGGTGGCTGAGCGGGGCGCCTCTTCAAAGAGGGACATCTCGGCAAAATAAGCCCCCTGCTCTAGTGTAGCAATTTTTTGATTTGCCCGGGTGAGGGCGACCGAGCCCTTCCAGATGATGTAGAAACGATCGCCCGGACTCCCCTCTTTGAAGATGATTTCTCCTTTGGCGTAGGCTTCTTGATGGAGCTGTTCGTCGATGACGAGCAGCTCTTCGAGGAGAAGA
The DNA here is from genome assembly GCA_963739345.1 of uncultured Verrucomicrobiae bacterium. GTDB lineage: Bacteria > Chlamydiota > Chlamydiia > Chlamydiales > JAFEGQ01 > CAVUAA01. The sequence goes on from CAVUAA010000001.1 coordinate 888,911, forward strand.
TCTGCAAAGTAGGGAACGCCTTTGAGAAAGAGTAGTCTATTCACGGGGAACTCCTTGTGGTGAATGGCTGCCCAGACGGCTTGGGCACCCTGCTGCAGAAAGGGATCGATCGACTGTTTCATGGCCTGTTCGAGGTAGGAAAGAACGAGGGGGTGGTGGGTGTAGAGGGCGGGATCAACGGGGTCATGAAGGGTGGTGATGAGCTCTTTATCAACAACGGCGGCGTAGCGACGGGGGGCCTCGCGACGGATGAGCTGGGCGAGGTGGCCTCGCACCTCTTTGAGCTGTGGTCGGGTGAGCTGCTGGAGAGCAAGGGCCGACTGGTCGAGCCCCATGCCGTCGAGGGCAGCGACGAGATAGAGGAGGAGGCGCCGTTGCCGGTTTTGCATGGCTAGGCTGATGGGGGTCCAGATGCCACCCTCTTCGCGCAGGCAAGGGGGGAGCTTGAGGGAGGAGGCGAAGTCGTCGAGGCGAGGCTTGAACCAGCGGTCGAGCAGGTCGCGGCCGGGCTTTCCGGAAGCGGCGAGCGCCCAGATGGCTGACTCTACGACCCACGGATGAAGTGAAGAGAGGTGGCTGGCGGCCGCTTCGATGCCGGGAAGGTCGAGCTGAGAGAGGCCGCGGGCGGCAGCTTTGCGGACGAGGTCGGAGGGGTCTTCGATCAGGCGGGCGACATGTTCGACTCGGTTGTCGGCACCTGAGGCGACGAGAAGGTCGACGGCGGCGGCGCGGATGCGGGGCTCTTCGTGGAGACTCGCTCTGAGGGCCACTTCGTAGACATCGGCGTGCCCCTCCACCACTCCCTGGAGAGCGAGGCCGAGGGTGTGGATGGCCGCCTCGCGAACGCGGGGAGAGGGAAAGCGGGTGAGCTGCTTGAGGACGCGTAGGGTTTCGAGAGGCGCGCCACGCCGGATGATCTCGAGAAACTCGAGTAGGCCGTTTTCGTCGATATCGGAAAGATTGAGCCCCTCCCACGCGGCGGCGGCCAGCTTCCCCATCCCGAGCCGCCAGGCGGCGGCACAGGCGAGGAGCTGCACCCAGGTATCGTCGTCGCGGAGCCGTGAGGTGACAGGGACGATCCCCACCGGAATCTTGTGCAGGGCCACTGCGGCAAGCGCCCGCGCCCGCACCTGAACCACGTCGGAGGTGAGAAGTTGCGCTAGCTGCTCTGGAGGGACATGTTTGAGATATTCAAGTGCAGCAGAGCGGCAAGCTGGGGTGGTGGCGCGAGGAAGAGCCTCTTGCGCCAGCTTCACATACCGCTGTGGATGCTGATTGCGGGCGGCGAGGAAGAAGCCAATTCGGATCGACTCGGGATCCTCTTCGGCAAGGAGCTGCTCAATCTCTGCAGGCTGTGCTGGAACAGCGTCGGAGCTCTCGTCGAGCGCCTCTAACCCAAGCCCCTTCCCACGAAATGCGGACTTCCAGCGGCGCCGGAGAAGAAGCGCTGTCCACAGGGAAAGGGCGACCACAACTGCCGCTGCTACAGCGGTCCAAGCGATCGCTTCTCGCCCGTCAAGTGGAGTGGGGTAGAAGAGCAAAATCAAACCGGCCACAAACGCTCCAACCGCCGTGCAGACAATGAAGATGAGCGTCCGGACGGCGCCGATCACACTTTTCGGGAGGAGCACCAACACCTGACGGACATAGGTGAGCTGCAGTCCCGGCATGAGGGAGAACCAGGAGAGGCTGACTAGCAGCGCCACCGTCCAGGAGGCGGGAACGAACACCCATAGAATTAAGAGAGTGAGACGGACCACCGCGTAGATCATCGCCGTGGCCCCCACCCCAATGCGCTGCGAAATCCGCTCGGTGGAGAGGGTGAAAAGCGAGACGATCACGGCGTTTGCCGCCACCACAGCAACAATCAGCAGACCGAGTGAAACAGGCGCCCCCCCAACCCGCTCGCCAAAGAAGGCGAACGTATTGGCCTGAATCGCGTAGCGGACGATCCGCCCAACAATCGAGATCACCGCAAGCGCGCCTACAACAGGATAAGTGGCCAAAATTCCCCGCCACCGGCTCGCTGGCAGATCGAATGTTCCCACCACACCGGTTGAGCGACGGGGGAGCTTGGCCACCGCCATCGCCGTCAAGACGACGGTGCCGAGCGAAAGAATCGCCCACAGCCAAACCGCACTCTCGTAGCGACCGGTGGAGACCCACGGAAGAAGGAGAAGTGCGCCGACGATTCCACCCGCCGCCTGAATGGGCAAAAAGAAGCCCGACAGACGTCCCCACTCAAACTCGTCGAACACGAGGAGGGCCACGGTCCTGAGTCGCCGGACCAACAGAGCGAACGAGATCTCGGCGATGACGAAAGCGAAAAATGAGCCGCCGACCGGACTTGAACCAAGGAGCAAACGGACTACCACCACCGCGCACACTGTTGCTAGCGCAATCCCGAAGTAGATCCAGCCGTGAAAAACCCACCGTGAAAGAAGCTCGGCCACTCCCATTGCAACCAGTAATGAAAGGCCCATCGCAAAGAAGGCGTGGGGCAAAAGATGGGGACCGGCATTGGCTAAAAAGAGCGTGTAGCTGAGCGCCATCCCAAAGAAGGCGGCAAGCAACACCACCACGTGCAGCGCCAGCAGGAGCGGCACAAACCGTCCAAGGCCGGCGCGCAGGCGCCACCGTCTCTCAATAGCTAGGGTGAGATTGTTGCTCATTATCACTCACCGGAGTAGCATTTTCAAAAGACTTAAAGCAAGGACTCACGTGGAAAAACGACTACTCATTTTTGATCTCGGAACCAGTGAACTTGTCGCTGGCGCCTACATCGATGAGGCGCAGGAGAGCATCCTTCGGCTCGACCCGATGAGCGAATGGGAGGCGTGGCTCGAAGAATTTATCTCCGACCACCTCGCCACCGGACGGTGTACCGGCATCGCCGCAGCTAGTAGCCCTGAGCAGACCACCGCACTGAAAAGCATCGCCGCTAAACTGGGCCTCGACCTCCAATTCGTCGATCACCCCCCACTCCCAGCAGCCGCCGCCAAGCTCTACCCCGGCCGCGACGCCATCATCGTCCACATCAACAGCGAGCTCCACTTCACCGCGATCGGCACTTCCGGGACGAAAGAACACAAAGCGCCCCTCTCCGTCGAGACCATTGAGAAGAGCATCGAGGTCATGCGACAAGAGCTCGACAATCCCGTCGTCATCGCCACCGGCCATGCCATGAGCGAACTGGCCACCGACGGCTTCAGCGTCCACCTGCGAGAAGCGATCGCCCACCTCACCGATGCCATTGAGCCCGAGCTCTCCCTCGTCGGCATCCGCGCAGCACTCAACCAAGGAGAGACTCATGTCTGATGCCAAAGAAATCCTCTTCGATGAAGAGGCGCGCGAGAGACTCCGCTGCGGCATCGACAAACTGGCCGACCTGGTCGCCTGCACGTTAGGTCCAAAAGGACGAAACATCGGACTTGCGAGCAGTTTCGGCCCACCCACTATTACAAACGACGGCGACAGCATCGTCCGAGACATCGACCTCGTCGACCCCTTCGAAGACATGGGAGTCAAGATGGGGCAGCGAAGTGGCTAACAAAATCAAAGAGAGCGCAGGCGACGGCACCACCACCGGAACCATCCTCCTCCGCGCCCTCGTCGTCGCCGGCATCCGCTACATCACCGCCGGCGCCTCACCCATTAATCTCAAACGGGGAATCGAAAAAGCAGTCGCCGCCGTCGTCGCAGAAATTGAAAAAAATGCCACCCCCGTGAAGAGCGACGACGACACCCGCAACATCGCCACCGTCTCTGCCTCCGGTGACCGTGAGATCGGCAACACCATCGCGGGCGCCCTCAAACAAGGCTCCGTCGTCACCATCGAAGAGGGACAAGGGACCGAAACCACCATCGAAGTGGTTGAAGGGATGCAGTTTGACCGGGGCTACCTCAGCTCCTACTTCTGCACCAACTCAGAAACCCTCACCGTCGAGATGGAGAACCCCGCCATCCTCCTCGTCGACAAAAAGATCACCTCCATCCAAGAGCTCCTCCCCCTCCTCCAACCGCTTGCCATCACCGGCCGTGAACTGCTCATCATCGCAAAAGACGTTGAGCCCGATGCCCTCGCCACTCTCGTCGTCAACCGCCTCCGCGGCACCCTCAAAGCCGCCGCCGTCAAAGCGCCCGGCTTTGGCGATAGACGCAAAGCCATTCTTCAAGACCTCGCCATCCTCACCGGCGCCACCCTCATCTCCGACGAGACCGGCACCCTCCTCAAAGATGCAACGCCAGACATACTCGGCTCAGCGGAACGGGTGATCATCGGAAAAGACGAAACCACCCTCGTCAATGGGGGCGGCAACCTCGACGCCCTTGCAGCGCGCATCTCCCAACTCGACCGCGAAACCGAGCAGGCCACCTCCACCTACGATCGTGAAAAGCTCGAAGAGCGGCGGGCCAAACTCTCTGGCGGCATCGCCGTCATTCGCATTGGCGCGCAGAGCGAAGTGGAGATGAAGCAGCAAAAACAGATGATGACCGACAGCCTCAGCTCCACTAGAGCTGCCCTAGAATCGGGAATCGTTGTCGGCGGAGGGGTCGCTCTTCTCCACGCAGCTGAAGCCATCGACCGCCTCCACCTGAACGGCGAAGAGGCCCTTGGGGGCGCCATCGTCAAAAAGGCGTGCGAAGCGCCCATCCGCCAGCTCGCCAACAACGCCGGCCTCGATGGTTCCATCATCGTCGCCGAAGTGATGGCTGCCACCCCCCACACCGGCTACAACGTCCTCACCGATCAGGTCGAAGACCTCTTCAAGGCCGGCGTCCTCGACCCCGCCAAAGTGGTCATTGCCACCCTCACCCACGCCGCCTCCACCGCCGGCATGGTCCTCCTCTCAGAAGCGCTCATCACCGACGCCGACTAATTTGGGGTCAGGCCTGACATCATGACATCTCTCAACTTTTGCTTTGTCAGTCCGGGTTAATACGGCCAACTGTGACAACATATTTGTTTAGAGATGTCATGATGTCAGGCCTGACCCCAAATTAGAATCAGTGGATATCGCGCTGCACGGGACGGATGACCGTCCGTATCTCCTCAATCTCCACCCCCATCTGCTCTTCAGGAGCCTCAACAATCTCCTGATGAACCTCCTGCTCCTCCTGCTCCGACTCCTGACGCGCCTCGCGCAACACCTTCCTCTGCGTCTTGTCGTTGTGATGCACTGGATCTTTCATTACTAACCACCCCCGTTTTCCCCATTATACAAACTATTTAATTATTGTTTGTAGCAGTATTAGGTAACGCGCTAATCATCAATATGTTAGCTCAAATCAGGCCGCTGTGTTAGAATGTGCGGCTATGAACAAGAAAGACCTCCTCCCAAGAGCTCCCGGTACCATCCGAATCGCCCAAATCTCCGATATGCACTGCTACCGCGTGACGCTCAATCCCTTACAATTCTTGAGCAAGCGGTGGGTGGGAAACATCAACGTCCTCTTCAACAGGCGGCTCAAATACCACAAAGACCCCAACCCCGCCATGATCCAGCTCTTTGAGGACTTAGGGGTCGACCACGTTATCCTCTCCGGCGACCTCACCACCACCGCCCTCCCTGCCGAGTTCCAGGTGGCCCGCGACTTTGCCGACCAGATCGAGGCGCGCGGCATCCAGATGCACGCCATCCCCGGCAACCACGACAATTACACCAGACACTCCCTCCGCACCAAGATCTTCTACAAATATTTTGAAAAGGAGACCCACAGCAACGGCTTCTCCATGCGTGACGAAGGCGTCGCTCTCAGACCTCTTGCACCTGGATGGTGGTACATAGGTCTCGACACCACCCTCCCCACCCCCCCCCTCTCCGCCATCGGCCGTTTCACCCCCGCCATCGAAGCCAAGCTCGAGGAGGCGCTCCGCCAGGTCCCTCCCGGCGACCAAGTGCTCCTCACCAATCACTTCCCCATGTTCAACACCATCCACCACTCCCACGACCTGCGCCGCTGCGACGCCCTTCGCGCCCTCCTCGTCCGCTGGCCTAACGTCAAGCTCTACCTCCACGGCCACGTCCACCGCCAATCCATCACCGACCACCGCACCTCTGGCCTCCCCATCATCCTCAATTCGGGCAGCTGCGGCTTCAAGCGTCGCGCCACCTTCCACCTCATCGACCTCGCTCCCGACAATATAAAAGTTTATGTTTACTCCCGTGAAAAACGGGGTGACCAGCAGGGTAACTGGACCCTCCGCGAGCGGGCCCAATTTTCTTGATCTAATCACTCCTTCTTCTTTACAGTTGTTTAACAACTTGGCGAGGAGGGGAAAGATGGTAACGACTAAAAAGATCGATCATGAGACCAATTTGGCGCTGGCAGCAGGGCTGGCAGCAGGAGCAATTGGGGTGGTGTTTGGCACACCGCGTGAAGCGGCGGCTGTAGCAGCAATCTCCTCTCTTGCCGGCGCAACAATCTCCTCTCAGATTCCTAGGAATTGGGCGAAATCAGAGAACAGGCGACTCGGAAGCACCGTCATTGCCACTTGTTTGCTGTTTCTAGCCGCACGGGGTGTGGGGCAAAAGATGCCGGTGGAAATGGCCGCTGCAGGTCTCGCCGGAGCGTGCGGCGCGGTGACGTTCTATAAGCCAACAGCCAGTACCGAGTTCGAGAGCCTTCCGTTCTTAGTGGCAATGGGCTACTCGGTGCTCAGCGCCCACCTCTTCCCCACACATAGGCCCACATTTGCCAACGCTCTCCTCGTCGTCAGCGCCACCCATCTTTGCGCACAAGAATTCACTGAATTCGTAGAGGACGACAAGGCAAAAAACATGATTTGGTGTGGAAAAATCGCTGCCCTTCTTGCTCTCCACGACCTTGGTAGACCGATCGGTTTTCCTGTCCGATGGCGACAACTATGGTATGCGGGCATCGCCATGGAGGCCATCCCGCCCCTCATAGCCAAATTATTAGAAAATAACGACGTTCATACGTAAGTCATTTTATACGTATTCTCTCCCGAGACGACAGTATGAGCATACTTGCGCAGGTCCTTCCCACAAGACTACCGCATGAGCATGCGACGCGCGGGTCCGCCAGATAGTGCAGTAAGCGACGATCCCAAGGGTTTACCCTGGGTGAGGAGTACACTGTGCTATCTGGTGTGGCCCCCGCAAGCATGCACCCTGGGTGAGGAGTACACTGTGCTACATGGCGCGGGCCGCGCAAGCAGGCTAGGCGCCGAACCACTTGTCGACATTAACTAGACCCGCCTCTTGAAGCATTACGAGGATGATGGCGAGGGGGATGAGGTAGCGAATCAGCCAGCGCCAGGGGCGAAAGAGGGCTGGGACGCCGGTCCCCTCGGTAAAGGCAACTTTGACTTGGTCACGTGGCACTCTCCATCCGACGAAGATACTGGTAAACAGGGCGACGGTGGGGAGGATCCAGGTGCTGACGAGGGTGGACATGGTCTGAAAGTAGGTCATGCCATACATCTCAACCCACTGAGGGAAGAGGTAGGGCGTGCCGGAGAGCGCGCAGGGGATACCAAAGAAGAGGATGAGGCCGGCTGAAATGAGAGTAGCTCTTTTGCGGCTCCAGCTGTAGAGGTCCATGAAGTTGGCGACGAGCACCTCGAGCATGGCCACGGCGGAGGTGAGGGCGGTGAAAACGAAGAGGACGAAGAAGGCGACAGAGATGAGGAGGGAGGCGGGCACCTGGCCAAAGAGCACAGGTAGAGTTTTAAAGACCAACCCTGATCCACCGCTCGGCTCGAGGCCAAAGGTAAAGACGATGGGGAAGATCATGAGGATGGCGAGGATGGAGATGATGACGTCGGAGGCGACGACAATCATGGCGGTCTTAGGAATGTCATCGTCAGGACGGAGATAGCTGCCGTAGGTGATCATGATCCCCTGGCCCAAACTGAGCGTAAACAGTGCAAGACCCAGAGCAACGAGGACACTTGAAGGGGTGAGGCGGCTTGGATCGGGGTAGAAGACGAAGCGGGCCGCTTCGGAGAAGCCGTCGAGGGTCATACTGTAGAAGAGGAGACCAATCAACAAGATGAGGAGGGAGGTGGTCATAATTTTGCTCCACCGCTCAATCCCCTTTTGAATCCCCTGGTAGACCATGGCAGAGGTGATGAGGGTGAAGAGGAACATAAAGAAGAGTGTGATGCTGGGCGAGTGGGCGAGGATGTCAAAGACATTGCTGATTTGCTCAGGGGTCTTTCCCTCTGCAAAGTTGTTGAGAGAGAGAAGAATATAGTTGAGCCCCCAACCGGCAATTACCTGATAGTAGGACATGACGAGGAGAGTGCCAAAGACCGCGAGCCAACCAATCAGGCGCCAATTTTTGGATCGGTGAGAGAGGGCATCAAACGTTCCAACTGCCCCCCTCTGTGAGGCGCGGCCCAAGATGAGCTCACCGATGAAGACGGGAATGCCGATCACAATGGTGAAGCCGAGGTAGATAAGGACAAAGAGGCCGCCCCCGTTTTCCCCAGTAATGTAGGGAAACATCCAGAGGGTTCCGAGTCCGACCGCCGAGCCAATGGCGGCCATGATGAAACCAAGACGGCTCGCCCAATGTTCACGTTGATGTTTCATATGGTCTACTGCTATCCTCTTTCGAAAAGAAAAAAGGGTAGCTGTAGTGAGCAAAGAAAGCAAGCCATTGGCCTGGTACAGTGGAGGTTTGAATTTCAAGTGCACGGAGTGTGGCAAGTGCTGCACAGGGGGGCCAGGTGCTGTGTGGGTCACACCAGAAGAGATTGCCGCCCTCGCCGACCGGGTAGGACTCTCCGAAAAGGCGTTTCGGGAGCAGTATACGGAGAAAGAGGGAAACAGGATCACATTGATTGAAAAGCCTGATTCCTATGATTGCATTTTTTTGAAGGGCAAGCTTTGCTCCGTCTACGAAACAAGACCTAAGCAGTGCCGCACATTTCCGTGGTGGCCCTCCAATCTCTCTTCGCGCGAAGAGTGGAATAAAATAGAGTGCGAGGGGATCAACCCGGACGCGCCACTCGTCCCCTTTGAGGAGATCGAACGATGCAAAAACTCTTAGACGCCACCACTGAAAAAAATGTGCAGGCGTGGCTGACGGGCGATTACGACGCCGAAACAAAGCAGGCGATTGAGGCGATGTCAACCGACGAATTGACCGACGCGTTCTACCGGCAGCTTGAGTTTGGAACGGGGGGCCTCCGCGGTCTAATGGGAGTGGGATGCAACCGGGTCAATGTCTATACCATCCGCGCTGCCACCCAGGGGCTTGCCAACTACATCCGCAAGACCTCCCAGGGAGAGCCCTCTGTCCTTGTCGCCTACGACTCACGTCACCACTCTCGCACCTTCGCTGAGGAGACCGCCCGCGTGCTGGCCGCCAACGGAATCAAGGCCTATATCTTCAAAACGCTCCATCCCACTCCTCTCGCCTCCTTTGGCTGCCGCCACCTCCGGTGCGCTGCGGCAGTGATGGTGACAGCCTCACACAATCCCCCCGCCTACAATGGCTACAAAGTCTACTGGAGTCACGGCGGCCAGGTGCTCCCCCCACACGACCAGGGGATCATCAGCAGAGGTGACCATGGTCACCTCCCCCGACGATGTGCGCGAGGCGCCTCTCGACGATCCGCTCATCGAATGGATCGGCGAAGAGGTGGATCAGGCCTATCTCAACACCATTGCTCACGAAGCGACGCTAAAAGACCAGAACAAGAGCCACGGCCCGCAGCTGCGCGTCGTCTACACCAGCCTTCACGGGACGGGCGAACCACTCATTCTCGCCACCCTGCGCGAATGGGGCTTCACTGACCTCCACCCGGTCGAGAAGCAGTGCATCCCCGACGGTGACTTTCCTACCGTCGACAAACCCAACCCCGAGGAACAGGCGGCGATGAAACTGGGCATGGAGCAGCTGCAAGCTGTTGAGGGGGACATCCTTCTCGGCACCGACCCGGATGCCGATCGCCTAGGCGTCGGCGTCCGCCACAACGGCGAGGTGACCCTCCTCAACGGCAACCAAATTGCCTCCCTCTGTCTCGATCATCTTCTCACCCACTCCGCCCTCCCCCCCTCACCCGCCGCCATCAAGACCATCGTCACTACCGAACTGTTTTCTGCCATTTGCACATCCCACAATGTCACCTGCTGCAACGTCCTCACCGGCTTCAAATACATTGGCGAGCTAATGGAGTCGTGGGCGCGGGACGGCGACCACAGCTTTGTTTTTGGGGCCGAGGAGTCCTACGGCTACCTGGTCGGCACCCACGCCCGCGACAAAGATGCGATCGTCTCCGCTGCCCTCGTCTGTGAGATCGCCCTCGATGCCAAGCTCAAAGGAGAAACCCTCCTCGACAGACTAGACGCGCTCTACAAACAGCACGGCTTCTATCGGGAGGGGCTCCGCTCGCTCACCTTTGAGGGGAAGGCGGGAGCCGAGCGGATGACCTCACTCATGGAAGCACTCCGCGCCACTCCCCTCACCCACTTTGCAGGCATCGCCATCCGCACGGTCGAAGACTACAAAACCGCCACTGCCACTGACCCTTCCACTGGCAAGACAAGCTCCCTCACCCTCCCCCGCTCCAACGTCTTACTCTACTGGCTTAAAGATGGCAGCCGCCTCGTCGTCCGCCCCTCAGGAACTGAGCCGAAAATCAAACTCTATGGCGGTGTGATGGATAAGGAGCTCTCCACCGCCGACGAGAAGCTCGACGCCCTCCTCACTGACCTCCAAGCACACCTCCAATGATCCCAAGTAACCCCCTTCCCGAACTCTACGAGTCCCCAGACGAGAAGCGGTTTGTCGCCGAGATGAACCACCACCTCTGGCTCTCACGCACCGCTCAGCAAGTATGCGCTTTCCGTGATCTTCCCATGTGGCTGATGGCCGCCAACGCCATTGTCTGGAACGGCAGCGGCGTCCGCCTGCCCGTGATCGGCGGCCCGCAAACTCCGTGGCACTGGGGAGCTTTCCTCGCCTGTGGCAACCGACTTGGGTGGCTCATCCCCATCGTTTATTTCAATCCGCTTGCCAACCTGTGGAAAGTGGCCGCTGCTGCCACCGCGACCCTCACCATCCTCTGGCCAATCGCCGGCATCGCCCATGGCGAGGCGGAGACCTTCTACACGCTGTTTGAGGAGTGGGAAAAGGGGCTTTCCAAGGCTTTAGAAGATGAAATATTATCGTGGCAGTACAGTCTGGGTACCCTTAACGTGAAACAACTGTCAACTGTGGTCAAAAGGGCTAAGCACCGACGAAAACTGTTTGCCTTATGTCCGTTCAATCTAAAACGCCTCAAATCAGCCTCGCCCAATGCCGCGGTCCTCCAATTAATCCACCTGCTCGATATCGCCTGCGAACTGGATAGAGTCGATCAGAAGCTGGTCAATGATGCAATAGAGGAACTCTCCAGTGAAGAGACTCCCAAGACCCTCTCTGACCGCAAGTGGCGATCAGAGACCGCAAAAAGAGACGTCAAAAAGCGCAACGAGCTTCTAACGCTCATCAAAGTTAATGAAAATGAGCTCAAAACAATCAATGATAGAATAAAACATTTCCGTATTAAACTAGAAAAACTACTCAAGAATCCCCCAATACGGAAGAATGGCAAGATACGCGACCCGTGCATGAAGCTCGTGCACGACTCTATACAAGCAACTAAGCGCGTCACTGAGCTGTTAACCCAAGTGCCCTCTGACGAATACGCCACACTGAACACCGAGTGGAAGGAAATCAAAAAACTCTGGTGGAAAGATGACAATAATCTCTACTCGTACTGTGACAACGTTTGCCACCTTGAGTGGCCGGGTAGCTCCCTTGACGTCTATGGCGAGAAGTTTGTGCTCGCCCACTGCTTCCAAGACAAGGAAGGCGGGGCGCTCAGGAGAATGATCAAAGCGCTGAAGTCGGGTAAGCTCAGTCCTCGCGCTTTCTACGACTTGGTGGGTGACCACGTGATGGAGGACGAACCCCAGAAGAAACCGCAGAAGAGTTCTTGGAAGTATCGTGAGGTCCGCTTTGGCGCGGTTGCGGCGGTGGCCCGATCCAAGATGGTTCCTTCTTGATCCGCGCTGAGACGCGGTCGAGAAGCTCAAGCTCGCGGGAAGTGATGAGGGTGACAGCTGTCCCCTCACGGCCCGACCGCCCGGTCCGGCCGGAGCGGTGAACATAGGTATCGACGTCGCGACCCAGCTGATAGATGAAGACGTGCGTCACTCCCGAAAAATCAAGACCACGCGCAGCGACGTCGGTTGCCACCATGTGGCGAATTTTGCCACTGCGGAACTTGGCAGTGATGCCTGAGCGGAGAGGCTGTGAGAGGCCGCCGTGGAGAAAGTCAACCTGCTGCAAGCCGCGACGTAACGCCCGGCAAACATCTTCGGTTTGATGACGCGACTCACAGAAGATGAGCGATTGCTTAGGGCGCATGTCGTGAATGAGATCGAGCAACACCTTTGGCCGAGCAACAGGGCTCTTCACAAAGACAAAACGGTGGTCAATCTTGTCCGGGCTCGGCTTCTTCCCCTGGAGGATCATCTCTTCGGGCGACTTCATATAGGCGCCGGCAATCTTCTTGATCGCCAAGGGCATGGTTGCTGAGAAAAGCAGCGTCTGGTGATCGTGAACTAGACACTGAATGATGAATTCGAGGTCATCGACAAAACCCATGCTCAGCATCTCATCCGCCTCGTCGAGAATAAGCGTCTCCACATGTGACAAGTCGATCATCCTCCGATGAACTAAATCAATCAAACGCCCCGGCGTGGCGACTAGAATCTGGACACCCGCGTTGAGCTTGGCCATCTGGATGGTCGCATCATCACCTCCGTAGAGAGCGTACGCTTTAACCCCCTTCCTCTGCCCAATCCGCTGCGTCTCGGTCGCATACTGGATTGCTAGCTCACGAGTGGGGACCACGATGAGCGCTTGAATCTCTTTCCGATTGGTGTCCACCCGGTTTGAAACAGGAATAGCACACGCCGCCGTCTTGCCCGAGCCGGTCTCGGCCAACGCAATCAGGTCTTTGCCATCCATGATGAGTGGCATTGTCTTCGCCTGCACTGGGGAGGGCTTCTCAAAGCCCATTCCGGCCAGCGCGTCTAAAATCTTAGGATCGAGTCCAAAATCAGAAAACTTCATGAACCCATCCATAACGTGCTGTTGGTTAATTTATTGTTGCAGCGCGAGCGCCTGCTGCTGCCGTTTGCGACGGCCAACCTTTGTAGGTTGGTCTCGTGAGCGGCGGCAGCAGGCGATGCGGTGCGACGGTAAAGGAGTCGGCATGATTTTGTGGATGGGTTCATAGAAAGAGTGTACCGGATCGCCCCCTTTAGGGCTACCCACGTCCCCTACCACCCGGTCGGCTGGTCTGACGTGCGCCGCCCTTATGAGGAGCGCCCTTGCGACCACCAAACTGTTTTGGCTTGTGACCCCCTGGAGCCCCTGGACGACCCCCTGCACGACCTGGCTTGCGGGCACCGGGACGACCACGTGCAGGACCATTAGGACGGCTTGGGTTGGCTCTGCGCGCACTTCCTGGAGGAGGCGCCGCGCCAATCCATGACGGCTCGCACTGGATCCGCTTGGCTACCTGACCGAGCATCCCAATCTCTTGGTTGGTCACCAAAGTGACCGCTGTCCCCTCGCGCCCCGAGCGACCAGTTCGGCCTGAACGGTGAACGTAGGTCTCTACAGTACGTCCCAGCTGATAGATAAAGACGTGAGTAACGCCTGAAAAGTCGAGGCCACGGGCCGCAACGTCAGTCGCTACCATGTGGCGGATCTTCCCCTCACGAAACTTAGTCGTGAGCCGGGTACGAACTCGCTGAGAGAGCCCACCATGAAGGAATTCGACGCTGTCCATCTCCGCGCCCATAGTTTTGCAAACTTGCTCGGTCTGACGGCGCGACTCACAGAAAATCAAAGATTGATTAGGTCCCATCTCACCGATAAGCCCAAGCAACACCTGAGGGCGATCGCCAGGACTCGGAACGTAAACAAACTTGTGATCGATCTGATCTGGACTCGGCTTGTCACCCAAGAGATGAAGCTCTTCGGGCGTTCGCATGTACTGTCCAGCAATATTTTTGATCCCCTTGGGCATCGTCGCTGAAAAAAGTAGTGTCTGATGATCGTGCTGAATAGTATCAAAAATAAAGTTAAGGTCTGGAAGGAAGCCCATGCTCAACATCTCATCAGCCTCATCAAGGATAACGGTCTTCACATGCTTCAAGTGAACCTTCTTTCGACGAATTAGGTCATTGAGTCGACCAGGAGTGGCAACTAAAACATGTATTCCGCCCTTTAACCTAGCAATCTGGCGCTGGATGTCAGATCCCCCAAAAACGGCGAGTGTTTTCACCCCTTTAGGTCGTCCAATCCGTTGAGTCTCATTCGCATACTGAATGGCCAGCTCGCGGGTGGGTACCACCACAACGACTTGTACAGCCTTGTGAGAGACATCCACCATGTGACACATGGGGATCGCACAGGCGGCGGTCTTGCCCGAACCGGTCTCGGCCAGTGCAATTAAGTCTTTACCTGCAAGAATTAACGGGAGTGCCCTCTCTTGAACTGGTGAGGGTTTTTCATAACCCATCTCATCAAGTGCTTCTAAAATGCTCGGATCTAAATTGAATGATTGAAATGTCATTGGCTCCGTTTGCTGCCTTCCCCTAACTGATAGGGCGTTGAATTTTGAGCGAGGAGAAGCAGATCGTCTAAAGCAAAGAGAAGCATGGAGTAATCTGATTCATAATCGGCTTTCAATATTATCACGGAGCTTCTTAGAAAGAAAGCTTTTAGGTAAAAAATGGCGAAAAAAGAGCGCCAACCGATAGGGCCAATGAAAAACTGATAGGTTGTTTTTCCTTTGAATCTGCTTCCAAATGTGGCGGGCTGCCTCGTCTGCCTCCATCACCCCAAAGCCAGAAATTTGGTATCGTCCTTCTGAGGCGCGTGACTGAAAATTGGTCTTCACCATCCCCGGACAGGCGGTGAGGACTCGAATGCTCTGGGAGCGAAGCTCCTCATCCAGCGCCTGGGAGAAGCTGTTTACACACGCCTTTGCCCCAGCATAGACGGCGAATAGGGGAAAGACAAAGAAAGCGGCGGCCGAAGAGACATTCAGGACGGTGCCGTGACGGCCCGCCTCTCGCCACGCCTTGGCCGCCTCGACGGTCAACTGGTAGACCGCCTTCACATCCACCTCGAACACCTTAAGCTGCGCAAGCGTATCCAGGTCAACTGCCGCGCCATAGAGTCCAAAGCCCGCCGCATTGACCACCACGTGAGGAAGCTCCTTGCGGATCACGGCGACCACGGCGTCGCGCCCTTCTGGGGTCGCCAAATCCGCCTGCACGGTCGCACCGGCGCTCCGCCCCACCCCGATCACCTCGTGCCCTTCGGCGGTAACCAGCTTAGCGAGCGCCGCCCCAATTCCGGAGGTTGCGCCGGTGATCAAGATTTTCACTCGTCAACCACCGCCGGGTCATCGGCAGCTCCTGCCGGTGGCTGCCTCTCGGGATATTTGATGCGGGTGTGAGAAGCTGCCATGATAGAGGTGACGAGCGACTCTTTCACCTTTTGCATGTCTTCATAAGTAAGGAGGCACCGGTCAAACTGATGGTCGTCGATCTTCTGCTGGATCAGCTTATTGACCATCGCCCACACGTTTTCTTCATTTGCCTCGTCGAGTGAGCGGGAGGCTGCCTCCAACGTGTCGGCCATCATGATAATGGCTGACTCCTTCGAGCGGGGCTTTGGCCCGCTGTAGCGGAAGTCGGCCTCATTCACCTTCTCCGCATCCCCCCCTTGACGCTGCACTTCGTCGTGGTAGAAGTAGTAGACAAGCGTCGTCCCGTGGTGCTCACGGATGATGTCGAGGAACGGTTCGGGCAGATTGTGTTTACGGGCAATGGCCGCCCCCTCGGGGACGTGGGCCATGATCACCTGCGCAGACTCAAGTGGCGTGAGCAGCTGATGGATGTTCACTCCACCGCTCTGATTTTCCGTGAAATACTGCGGACTGATCAGCTTCCCAATGTCGTGATAAAGGGTGGCGACGCGACAGAACAACCCAGAAGCCCCAATCGCGTTCGCTGCCGACTCGGCGAGGTTACCCACCACAATCGAGTGTTGGTAGGTGCCTGGCGCTTCAATGCTCAACCGTCGCAAAATGGGATGGGTAGGATCCATGTATTCCATCAACGTCACTTCTGTGATGATCCGGAAGAGCGACTCAAGAAGGGGCAACAGCCCCACCACCAACACCGCCGTTAACAGCATGAAGACAAAGCTCGAAATGAGATCGGTGAGCAGCGAGACCGTCCAAAACTCTAACGCAAAGAGGTGAAAGGCGACCAACACCAGCACGGCAGCGATCCACGCCTTCCCACACACCATGAACACCTCTTTGCGCTTGCGCAATGTCCGCGTGCTCAAAATCGCCACCAGCCCCGTGATGACGTTCATTACCAAAAATCTAGGCGCATCGACCGCTAACGAAAAGGTGAGCACCACCGCCAAGAAGGTGGCCGCGTAGGCCGCAACCCGCCCGCTGAGGAGACTACATAGAATGATCGCCGCAAACGGAACAAAGAGTGGATAGCGAACCACCTCAGAGAGATCAGACTGACTCTTCAAGAAGAGATATTCGGTCCCCTTCGCAATCGCCATTGTCAGCACCATCACAAGCAACAAAAGAAGTAGCTTCTTGTTCGACATGTAGATCGAGCGATGATGGGCTCGCAAATAGGCCCCCCCAATCACTACAAAGACCAGCGCCAGAAGGAGACTTCCCGCCAGCGTCGTTGGATGCCACAAATTCTTCTGCTGCTGGAGCGCTTGATGCATCCGCTGCAACATAGACAAATGACGAGACGTAACCATCTGCCCCTTGTCGAGAATGCGGGTCCCCGCCTTCTGGCGGCTCACCACCGGCGCGACCGCCCGCTGCGCCAAATCGCGCACTGCCGTCATCGAGTTAGTATCCTCATCAAACGTCCAGCTATTCTCAGCAAACCACTTGACGATGAAGGTTGCCACCGGCTCTGACACTGCGCTCCTCTCGAACGCATTCCTCGCCAACTGCTCCCAAAACTCTTCTGGCATCTTCACCGACTGCGCCGGATCGGCCGGCGTAAAGACATAGTACTGATTGGTGGGCAGCTCGATCGACTGCATCTTCTTCAGAGTGCGCGGATCGGTGAACCGCTCACGCGCCAACGCCGTCGCAAACAGATCGACCGCCCGATACATGTCCTCAAACGTCGCCTGCTTCACCTGATCGCGCCACTTCTGATTCTCAGAGAGCACCTGCTCAAATTGCGTCTGCCGCTTAGCGATCTCCTTCATACTCAACAGGTAGATCTTTCCAATGTCGCGAATAGCCTCCTGCTTGCGAAGGATCGTCCCCTCCTCATCCGGAAACTCAAAGTCAACCTGCGAAACAATGTAGCGTGGCGCCTGCGCGTTGAGTTCCAGCACCTCCACCTTCACCTGCTGAAAGTGGAGAAAGAAAAAAAGACACACTGCAAACACAAGCCCAAGCAAAGCACGGACCCAAAGGTTCCTTTCAAAAAACCCACGCGGTTGACCCATTAGAGGGCCGCTTTCCAATTCCTCACCCATACCCATATCCTATAGCACAAATCGAGCGGCGCAGCTATTATAGGCTCTTCATGACCGGTAATAGCAAGCAATCAGGTGATAATTTTCCACAAACCGCTAACTATCAGGCGCTAGCCAGACGCTACCGTCCGCAACGATTTGCCGATGTCCTTGGTCAAGAGGCGATCGTCACCACCCTCATCAACGCACTTCAAGGGGATCGACTCGCCCACGCCTATCTCTTTTCTGGTGCTCGCGGCACCGGAAAGACCACCCTCGCCCGCATTCTGGCCAAAGCGATTAACTGCGAACAACGGCAAGATGGCGAGCCGTGCAACAGCTGCCCCTCCTGTCACGAGATCACCTCCGGCGCCTCCCTCGACATCCTAGAAATTGATGGCGCCTCCCACCGGGGCATCGATGACATCCGACAGATCAACGAGACCGTCGGCTACGCCGCTCCCAAAGGGCACCATAAAGTCTACATCATTGACGAAGTGCACATGCTCACCAAGGAGGCGTTCAACGCCCTCCTCAAGACCCTCGAAGAGCCCCCTCCCAAAGTGAAGTTCTTCTTCGCCACCACCGAACCGCACAAGATTCCCCCCACTATCATCAGCCGCTGCCAACGCTTCCAACTCTCCCGCCTCACTCCCGAGCTCATCATCACCAAACTGCGCGCTGAGTGCCAGGAACTGAGCGCCACCATCACAGACCCCGCCCTCTCCCTCATCGCACAAGCAGCCGAGGGGGGCATGCGCGACGCCGAGTCCATCCTCGACCAAGTCCTCTCCTTCCACGGCCAGGAAATTGACGAGCAAGCTGTCGCCGACGTCCTCGGCCTCGCTCCTAAGACCACCTATATCCGTCTCGATGAGGCGGCCAAAACCCACGACCTCTCCATCCCCTTCGACATCGTCGACGAAGTCTTCTCCTCAGGCCGCGACCTCACCCACTTCATTACCGGCCTCATCGAGCACCACCGCTCCCACCTCCTCCACGCCATCAGCAACACCCCCACCCCTTACACTCGTGCCCAACTTCTCACTCTCCTTGATGATTTGTTGCTTGCACAGGAGCGCTTCCGCCACGCCCCTTCCAAGCGCATCGCCCTTGAGATGATGCTCACCCGCATCGTCCGCACCCCTCGTCAAATCCCTCTCGAAGAGCTCGTCGACCGCCTCATCTCCCTCGAGTCCCGCCTCGACTCTCCACTGCCTCCTCCGTAAGGCCGCTCCAAAGCCTCAGCCCAAGCCTGTACCTGCGCCGGAGCAAAATAAAGTAGCGACCCCTCAGAGTCGCTACGACACCCTCATCCGTTTTGCCGCTGTCGAACTTGACGGCCGCGTTGAAAACGCTCGCTCACGCCGCTAGCGATTTTTTTCTCGCTCAGCTATTCTGTTTTCCAAAACCATAGACCCAGGTTGCTACCATACCCTTCTCCTAGGGCGTCTGGTTTTGAGCGAGATACGAGCATTGCGATGAACGGCGTGGCCGCTGGCCACGTCTGAGGAGCAAGGCGAAGTAGATCGCCAAAAGCTGAGCATCATAGAGAGAGGAGAGGGTGGCAATCCGGGTCGTAGAGGAGATGTCATGGGCAAGGGATATGCAAAGCAGAAGAAGCAGGCACGGGAGATGCAGGACAAGTTCGCTAAGATGCAGGAGGAGCTGGCCGCTGCCGAAGTGGAGGGCCAGGCAGGAAATGGTCTGGTCACCATCAAGATGAACGGTGAGCACGAGATGCTCGGCATCTCGATCAAGCCTGAATGTGTCGATCCGGATGATGTCGAGGGTCTCGAGGATCTGGTGCGAGCCGCCCACAACGATGCAGTTGAGAAGCTAAAAAGCGAGACGGCGGGCAGCATGCCCGACCTCGGTAGCCTAGGAGGTTTGTTGGGATGAGATTTCTACTTCTATTTTGTCTTGTACCGCTCGCATTGCGCGGAGAAATGCACACGATTGATCATTTTGAAGAGCTGAATGAGCGCATCCAGCCAGGCACGTGGGTGATCGTCGACATCGACGGCACCTTGATCGATGCCGCGCAGATGCTAGGCTCAACTCACTGGCTCTACGACC
Organism: uncultured Verrucomicrobiae bacterium; assembly: GCA_963739345.1. Taxonomy (GTDB): domain Bacteria; phylum Chlamydiota; class Chlamydiia; order Chlamydiales; family JAFEGQ01; genus CAVUAA01. The sequence continues at coordinate 908,564 of CAVUAA010000001.1, forward strand.
ACCTCAAAGAGCTCGTCCACGAAAAGGAGCATGCGCCGGCCGAGGCGGCCTTTGCCTTTGAGGAGATGCTGGGATCAGTGCGAGCATGCGTCCCCTACGTACCCATGGAAGAGTATATTCCTGAGATGATTGCCGACTTACAGGTTCGCGGCCACACTGTCTTCGCCCTCACTCACCGCCCCCTCTCCATGCACGCCGCCACCAAAAAACATCTCTCATCCGTCGGCCTCGATTTCACTAAAACCTCTCCACTGAAAAAAGATCACTGGTTCTCCGACCTCTCACGCCTGCACGACGGCGTCCTCTTCGTCTCTGACTTTGGTCCCAAGGGAAGAACTCTCGCCCTCCTCCTCGAACACCTCGGCAAAACTCCCCAGGCAATCGTCTTCATCGACGACAGCGAACACAACGTGAAAAGTGTCGACCAAACCTGCTCCGAACTGGGCATCCCCTGCCACGCCTGCTACTACCAACTCCGCAAACAGCGCCACGCCACCTACTCCCGCGAAATCGCTGACATCCAATTCGCTGCACTGCCCAACATCCTCACAGATGAAGAGGCGAGAGTTGCGAAATTAGGATTGCTTTAGTTCAGAGAACAAAACGGGCTTCTCCCATCCTGGGAACTGAGCTTTGAAAATATCCCTCCACTCGTCGCCGTCGAAGAGCATGGCGATGTATTGATCAAGGGTCTGCCCCTCGCGGATTTGCTCGGTCCCCGCCTCCCCAATATAGGCACCAATACTGGAGATTATATCAGTGAACGCCCCTAGTAGCTTGCGATGCTCTTTGAGCAGTTTTCCAGAACGCTTTTCCGCTGCGAGTATCAGGTCGTATCCTTCCTTCACCACCCCTTGCAGACGGGCTCTTTCCTTCTCATACGTTGGATTTCGCTTTGAAGTTTCGAGATCCAAATTCCCAGATGACAACATCAATAGAAGCGTCGACATCACATGAGCGCTATGATCGTGGATGAACTCCTTTCCCGTAGCGAGAAGAACGTATCCATCAATGAAGGCTTTGACAAATGAGAGATCGTCGGCAACTCCATCGCTAGTTAAAAGCTTGAGATCGGGCAGTCTAGGATTCGTCTTTTGGAGCTCCTGCCAGCTTGCTGACAACGCCTCATGATCTGGCAGGCACATTACGTACCGCATGCTCTTCAGATCGATTTTTGCTCGATAACCAAGGTGATCTCGCAATACCGCGGCGTACCGATATCCCTTTAGCTGCTGCCCGTTTAAGAACTTAAGAGCGAGCTTTGGTGGCGGTTCTACTGCCGGGTATATCTCGCCGTTTTTCTTCCGATAGGACTCCTCACGACGATCACACTCCAGCTCACCACGACAAACCACATAGTCATACTCCTGTCTAATGGCCATCACGTAGACCCAGCCACCATGCTTCCCCTTCTCACGACCGATGCACTCCCACATCTCGCCATTCTTGGCTCGCAACGTCTCCTCTAACCCAAGCCCAAGCCTCTCAATGGCGACCTCTTTAGGTGCATTCAATCCCTCTTCGTGGCCCAGCACAGATTTACCCAACTCCGTGATACGGGAGTCGACCCCATCGACTACAATCAACTCCTTAGATCTAGCATCATTCCTCGACTCTCTAACTCCTTCCATGGAGCACTTCCTTAATTATTCCATCGATTAGTATATAAAGTTTAACTAATAACTGTTAATGAATGATAAAGAAATACTAGTCAACGAGGCAAACCCGCAACTAGCTATTAATGAGCGTCTTAAGTCCTATGGGGAGTCATAGGGAGAGGATAGTGTAGCAATCTGGGTCGCTGCCTCAGAGAGGAGGATTGCTGGCTAGGTGGGTCTGGAAGACCCGCCTTGCCCGAAATTCTGCTGAGGGAGGCTAGCGAAGTGGTTGAGATTTGCGAATGAACGACGAACGTACGTGGTCAAGGGCCACGTACGAGGAGTTCAATCATGAAGATTGACCACTTTGCTAGCCTCAGTCGGTAGAATTTTGAGTAAGGTGGGTCTGGTAGTGTTGGATGAGGGTGTCGAGAATCTCCATGGAGGTGGGCATGGCGAGGATACGCTCGGCGAGCTGGGTGGCACGGACGATGCTGCAGGCGCGGATGGCGTTTTTGACGATGGGGAGGTAGCGAGCGGAGACGGAGAGCTCGTGGACGCCGAGGCCGAGGAGGAGGGGGGTGAAGCGGGGGTCGGCGGCCATCTCGCCGCAGACGGTGATGGGGATGCCGTTCCGGTTTCCTTCAGAGACGATCATCTTGATGAGGCGGAGGACGGAGGGGTGGGCGGGGGTGTAGAGGTAGCTCATGGCCTGGTTGTCCCGGTCAACGGCGAGGGAGTACTGGACAAGGTCGTTGGTCCCGATGGACATGAAGTCGCACTCGCGGGCGAGGACGTCGCAGGTGATGGCGGCGGAGGGCACTTCGATCATGCAGCCGAGGGGGATGTTTTCGTCGAAGGGGATCCCCTCTTGACGGAGCTCTTCCATGGCCTGGCGGACGTACCCTTTGGCTTCCATGAGTTCTGGGAGACCGGAGACCATGGGGAAGAGGATGCGGACATTCCCGTTAACACTGGCGCGAAGGATAGCTCGGAGCTGCACCTTGAACGCTTCATGCTCTTTGAGCATGAGGCGGATGGCGCGGCAGCCGAGGAAGGGGTTCTCTTCGTGCTGGACGATGGGGAGCTCGCGAAACTTATCACCGCCGACATCAAAGGTGCGGATGGTGACCGACTTGCCCTCCATCGCCTCCGCGATGCGGCCGTAGATGAGATACTGCTCCTCTTCTGAGGGGAAGTTTTGGCGGGCGGTGAGGATGTACTCCGAGCGGAAGAGGCCAACGCCGCTCCCTCCATACTTCTTTAGCAGTTCGAGCTCGTTAAACATCTCGATGTTGGCAGAGAGGACCACCTTGTAGCCATCGATGGTCTCGGAGGTAAGGTGGCCGAGCGCTTCAAACCGCTCAAAATGACGGGCGTGTTCCCGCTTTAGCTCCCGGTACTTGGAAAGGGTCGCTGGGGTGGGGTTGAGGATCACCTCGCCGTTACGACCGTCGACGATGACAATGCCACGGGAGAAGTCGCTCGCATTCCGAAAGTCAACACGAGCGACGTAAGGGATCCCCTTCGCCTTGGCCATGATGGCGGCGTGAGAGGTGTCGCCGCCTACCTGTGTAACAAATGCGCTAATGCGAGAGGTGTCAGCCTCGGCGGTGTCGGAGGGGGTCAGTTCGTGAGCGAAAACAATCGCGTTCTCGGGCGCCTCTTCGAGGGGGACGCGGACGCAGGCGCGAAGACGCCCCATCACCCGCCGGCCAATGTCGTTCAAGTCGTTGAGTCTCTCGCGAAAATAGGGATCGTCAAGGGCTCGAAACTTGTCGGCATAATTGTCGATGGCCCGCTGGAACACATGCTCGACGTTTTGGAGGGTGGAGCGAATCTGCTCCTCCACTTCGTCAACGAGAATGGGATCGCGAATGATGTGGAGGTGCGCTTCGAGAATGGCCGCCCCTTCGACTGCGCCTTCGGCTTCGAGCTTGCCACGCAAAACTCTCACTTGCCCCTCGCTCTCTTCGAGGGCGGAGTGGTAGCGGGCAATCTCCCCTTCTACTTCGTCGATGGCAATCGTAAAATGGGGAACAACAGCTTGCGGACAAGTGTACACAAAAGGCGTGCCGATGGCGATACCGGAACAGATCGCCGCACCTCGGAGCCGAATCTCTTTCACTTTACTCTTTACCATTATCCACTTCCATTAACCTGTCACTTCAAGTCCCCGATCAAATGCTGTGGTCACAATTTCCATCACGTCGGTTGCATCTTCCCCTTCCACGGTCACTTCCAGTGTGGCCCCTGTCTTGGCAGCCAGCATCAAAAGTTCAACGATGCTGTGGCCATTGGCCAGACGATCCTGATGTTTAAAGGTGATCTTGCTAGCACAGCCGCGCAGCAAGCGGACCAGTGTACTGGCGGGCCTCGCATGAAGCCCAAGTGGCATTCGAACCATAATCTCTTGCACCAGTCTCATCGGATCCGATTCCTCTCTATCGTTGCCAACAGCCGCTCATTGAACTCCTTTGCCGAATGCCTCCCCATCTGCTTTAGACGGGTGTTGAGGGCAATGGTCTCAATGAGCAGCACCACATCCCGTCCCGGTTTGACGGGTAGAATATGAAGCGGAATTTGGAGGCTCAAGATATCACAACACTTCTCATCAAGTCCAACCCGATCGTAACAATGCTGATCATTCCACTCTTCCAAACGGACAACGGTGTCCACTCTTTTGCTTCCGCGGACGCAGACAGCGCCATACAAAGTGGCAACGTTGATGATTCCTATCCCTCTAATTTCCATGTGATGGCGAGTGAGTGCATCACCGCTTCCCTCCAGAAATCCATTCTCTTGTCTGCGGATTTTGACGATGTCATCGGAAATAAGTCGGTGTCCTCTCTCAATGAGGCCGAGTGCCGCCTCGCTTTTTCCCACCGACGCCTCTCCTTCGATCAACACACCGACTCCAAACACTTCAACGAGCGTCCCATGCATGCAGGTTGAGGGGGCAAACTCCTCGCTTAACATTACGGTGACTCGCGACCAGACGTCGGCGGTGCGTAAGGGAGAACGAAAAAGAGGGACCTGCGCGTTTTCACACAGCTCGATCATGTCTTTTGGAGGTTGTAAGCGACGGGCGACTATAATGGCCGGTGTCCGGCGAGACAAGAGAGCGCGCAATCGTTGGAGGCGGGTCCTTTCGGGCAAGCTGCGGAGGTAGCGGATTTCGACCCGCCCCATCACCAAGATCCGTCGATCGGCGTAGCCGTCGAGATAGCCGGCCAGCGCCAATCCTGGTCGATGCGCTTCAGGAACGGTGATCCGACGCTTGAGCCCCTTCGCTCCTGCGATGAGTTGCAGTTGCAAATCGCCGCCGTGCCGCTCTTGGAAGTCCTTTAATGTATACATGCTAGGTAAAATACCAGCCAATCTAAGAAGGTAGGAAATGCGAGCGTCTCCCCTCCACTTCCCTTCGCCTGTGGGTCTGAGAGTGAGTGCTCCTGTGCAGAATAGTAGAGATTGCCCATCTCCTGCTCGGGATACCAATCAGCATAGAAACACTGGTAGGAATCGAGGCCGTAGCTTTGATAGAAGGGGATGAGATGGTTGCCGTTGACCAGTTCCCGATTGCGGAGGGTGAGTGGCCCCTCCAGCTGGAGACGCGCTGGAACCTCTTCAACAGAAAGGACTCCGGTATCACCAGCTTTTCCAAAGCCGTTGTGAATTTTGAAGAAGGCGAGGTAGTCGCTGGGCAGCTCGTGAGCGACGTGGGCAGCGCGGAAGCGTAGCACCTCGTTCCGATCAGCTGGCGGCTTTCCCCAATAGAAACCGGAGCCGTCGGCGAGCGAGTAGAGAAGGAGGAACTCGAAAGGGGCCCCCTCGTTCTCCTGCGTCATCAAGACGCCTACATCATCGAGCTCCTTGAAAAAGCATTCAATGGGGTGCTGGGTGCGGGGGTGGTAAGGAAGAGTGGCGGCCCAAAAACCGCGGGTGAAATCGACCCGGTCTTCTGCTGTCAGTCTCGAGAGCTCAAACCAGCCGCGGGGGAGATCGGGGCAGCATTCAGAGAGCTGTTCCCACGAAGCATTCTCATCCTCGTGCAAGGCGACTACCTTGTGAAACCGGTCGCTTCTGAAGTAGTTGCGAACTTGCTTGTTCATTTGAGAATCGAGAATGGACTACCGGTGCAAAAAATAGCAAGAGGGCCCCCCATGAGACAATCGCCCAGGTGGGGATGCCGTCGAAGTGGAGCACCACCTCGAGGGAGGGGGGACGGCGCGAGTGATATCGATGGCAAGTCCGAGCACCGCCTCGACTGGCCACCACCAACCGGTGACGGCCGCCAAGGGCATGAGGAGCATGGCCACCGTCACGAGGAGCGGGAAGAAGAGGTTGTAGAGAAGGCTAAGGATAGGGAACTGGCCAAAGTGATAGAGGGTGAGAGGGAGGGCGATGAGGTGAACAGCGAGGAGGAGGGCCACCGCCCGTCTAAATAGGGTGAGGAGGAGATAGCCGTGCTGGTCGAGGAGGGAGAGACGGCGCGCCTCCTTTAAGTCAAAATGGGAAAAGAGGAAGCGGAGCGCTCGTTCCATCGGCTGATAATAGAGGAGAATGGCAGCGGTACAAAAGAAGCTGAACTGAAAGCCGATGGAGCGGACGCATAGCGGATCGAGGAGAAGAACCACAAGAAGAGCGAGGCCCAATGCATTAAGAGCATCACACCGCCTCCCGATCACCCATCCACTAAGAACCGCCACCGCCATCACCCACGCCCGCTGGACCGACGGGCTGTAGCCGATAAAAACAAAGTAGCTCGAAAGGAGGAGGACAAGAACAGAGCCTGCCACTCGGGCCGAAAGGAGGGGACGCAAGATCGCCCCCAAAAAGAGAGCAACGAGCGAGAAGTGGAAGCCGGAGATGGCCATCAGGTGTTGAAGACCGAGCCGCTGAAAATCCCACATGAGCGTCGGCTCGTTGAAGTCGCCTGTCACCAAGCCAACGCCAAATTCAGCCGCTCTTCGGTCCCGAATCCGCCGCCTCAGGTAGCGCCCCACACGACTCTTCACCCCGTGGCGCCACTCGGCCGCCGACCATGTGTGAGAGACCTCCTCCCACGGAACAGTGGGATCGATCACCAGCCGCCGCCCATCGATCAGTTCTCCCGTCACCACATAATCGCGATCGCACGGCGGCCGCTCCCACTTTGAAGAGAAGTAGGCGTTCACCGGCACCCGTCGCCCCCCAAATCCATCGATGTGACCCTGCAATCGGTGACCGTGAGAGAAGCGAGAAGCAGTCGTTGACAGGTCGGTAATGTGGAGCACTCCCCGACCAACTGTATCGGTCGGCGGAGCAAAGCTGATACTGGCAAAAAGATAAGCGGCCAACACCACCGGCGTCCACCGCCACACCAATGGAAGCGCGAGCAGCACCCACCACGTGTGGGGCATGCTGGCCCCAATCAGAGCGGCCACTCCTATGTAAAGAAGCGGACTATTTATCGTGCTCGAGTGGTCGGTTGATGAGTCTAGCTCCACGTTGGGAAGTAATATACTGGAACATCCAGTTCAGGAAAACCGTGGTCCGGTTGCGGAACCCCACCAGGTAGACGATGTGGATCAAACCCCACGCCAACCAGGCGGGGTAGCCGGTGAACATGAGATCACTCACCATTCCCACCGCCTTGTTCTTCCCGATCGTCGCCAACGACCCTTTGTCGCGGTAGGAAAACTTGGGACGCTTCTCGTGCGGGATCCTTTTACGGATCATTTTCGCCACATACCGCCCCTGCTGCACTGCCACGGGCGCAAGACCGGGCAGCGGCTTGTCCCCCCGTCCGATAAAACAGGCTGCATCACCGATCACAAAGATCTCCGGATGTCCAGGGATCGAGCAGTCGTGCAACACCTTCGCCCGCCCCTGACGATCCAGTTCGGTATCAAGCGTCTTCAAGAGAGGCGAAGCCTGGTTGCCGGCAGCCCAAATCACATTGCGAGCTGGGATAAACTGATCGCCCAGCTGCACTCCCTCTTTGGTGATATTGGTCACCATCGTGTTGAGCACCACCTTCACCCCGAGCCCCTCAAGGTCCTTCTGAGCCCGCTTCCCCAGCTTCTCCGGGTAGACTGGGAGGATCTGCCCCGCCCCCTCAACCAGATAGATCTTGGTGGTTTGGGTATTGATCCGCCGAAAGTCCTTGATCATCGTCTTGTGGGCGATCTCCGCAATGGCGCCAGCCACCTCAACGCCTGTCGGCCCACCGCCAATTACTACGAAATTGAGATACCTCTCCGCCTCCGAAATGCTATCGGACCGCTCCGCCTTTTCGAACGAGATAAGCAGTCGCTCCCGAATCCGGAGGGCATCGACCATCGTCTTGATCCCCGGCGCGTTCTCTTCCCACTCGTCGTGCCCAAAATAGGAGTGGCGAGCACCCGGCGCCATAATCAAATAGTCATAGGCGATCTCCTCACCGTTGGCCAAGACAAGCAGCTTCGCCGCCTTTTTAATCTCGACCACCTCAGCCATGTTGACGATCACATTCTTCTGGTCACGAAATACCTCCCGAATCGGCACCGCGATGTCCCCCGGGGAGAGGCCAGCACTGGCCACCTGATAGAGGAGCGGCTGGAAGAGATGGTGATTGGTTCGGTCCAGGAGCATCACCTGCGCCGTCTTCTTTTTCAGCCCCTTGGCCGCGTTGAGCCCCCCGAAGCCACCACCGATAATCACCACCTTTGCCACTGCAACCATCGCCAATATCCTCCCTGTAAAGTATCTGTTTACCAAATTATGAATATATCGCAAAGGCAAACATCTTAAGTCGCTGATTGCGAGCCCTTTAATCTTCTAGTTTAACCTAGAAATTATTACCCTAAACTGTGGTATAATTAAAGTAGAACCAATGAGGAGTTTAATCACATGCCTTCAACAGGACCTATACACCCCGACCCATCTGTTGCCATTCCACCTCCACAGTCGAAGGAGGCGCTATTCCATAAGGGGATGAGCGCGGCCTCGCTAATCGCTGAGCTGGGGGTGATTCTTAGAAACCAGATCGACGGCATTGAGCAGGACAACTACCAGATCAAGATGACCAAGTGGCTGCAGGAGGGTTTGAAAGAGTTCACCCAAGCCATCTCCGAAATGCAGGCCGGCACCTATCCTAAGGGGATCAACGATCTCCTCAAGGCGCTCCGCGATCTCCACGACATCCATCTAATGAGCGCCAAGCAGCTTGGCGGCCCCTTTGGCGTCAAGGAGGGCGAAGGGATCAAGTCGGCAATCGCAACCATATATAATGGAGTAAAGAAAGCGCTCGGCGGCTTCCTCAAGCCAGGCGCGGAAGGAGTTGGGGATGCTGGTGCAGGCAAGCTTCTGCAAAACTATCTTGAGGATCCCAGTAAGCATCCGCTCACCGTCAACCAGATGAAACACATGCAATACGCCATTAATCAGATGATCGGACTGGCGCTCACCCCCATGAACGGTTTGAGCATCGCGATCAACGACCAAGTCTCTGCTCTTGACGCCATGTCGGCCCTTGCCATTGCCAACTTTGGTCGTGGCAAGAACAACGGAGTCTCTGCCCTTCAGATCATGGGTAAGACCACCAGCCAATTCTGGAAGATCCTCATTCAAATGATCTCCACCCTCCAATCCGGCTAGTACCGATTGGGGCCAGGCCCCGATCGGTACACTAGCTCAATTTGCGCATCATTGACCGAAATCGCCTTTTGGCGGATACTCTACCCTCTCTATGGCGGTCGTAGCTCAGTTGGTTAGAGCGTCGGATTGTGATTCCGAAGGTCGCGGGTTCGAGCCCCGTCGATCGCCCATTTTTTGCTGGGAGTAGGTTTGTCAAACTGGTTGGCTCTATTGCTAGGCCTTGTCCAAGGTCTCACTGAATTTTTACCCGTTAGCTCCTCAGGCCACCTCAAGCTCTGTCAGCTCTTTTTTGGGCTCGAAACCCTAGAACAGTACGTTTTTTTTGATCTAGTCTGCCACGGCGGCACCCTCCTCGCCATCTTAGTGGTCCTAAGAAAAGAGATCCTCACCCTCAATCGGCGAACAATCCTCCTCCTCACCCTCGGCACCCTCCCCCTCTGTCTCGCTCTCCTCTTCAAGCGACAAATCGAGACTCTCTACGGCGCCACCTCGCTCCTCGGCCTCTGGTTTTTGCTCACCGGCGTCATCCTCCTCATTGGCGAGCGGTGGAGGCCAGGAACTCCCGGAAAACGGTGGAGCGCAGTCAGTGTGGGCTGCGCACAGCTCCTTGCTCTCATGCCGGGGGTGTCGCGCAGTGGCGCCACCATCTCAGCTGGGCGGGTGCTCGGCTGGGAGCGGATGGAGGCGGCCCGTTTTGCCTTTCTCCTCGCCATCCCCGCCATCGGCGGCGGCATGCTGATTGAGGGGATGAGCGCGACAGCCGCGGCGGTCCCCCTCCCCACCTACCTGATCGGCTTCGTCACATCCTTCCTGGTCGGCATGCTCGCCCTCCTCGGCCTCCTCAAGCTCATTCAGCGCTTTAATCTTCTCCCCTTCGCCTGGTATACATTAGCGGTAGGAACCTTTACCCTGATTTACACACGATGACACAGAAGACAGCCACCATCACACCTGAACTGCGCGGCATGGGCGTCCTCCTCGGCACCTTCCTCCTCCTCTTGAGCTTGCTGCGAGGGCAGGCGCACGACCTCGGCGTCGTCGGCTTCGCCACCAGCTGGTTCTTCCAATTCACGTTTGGCCTCGGCAGCTTCATGATTGTTGGCTATCTTGTCTGGTGGAGTTGGCGGATGCTCACCGGTAAGCTTCCCGAGCGGCCACGGCGCGAACTTATCTGGTTCTCCACTCTCCTCCTCTCAGTGAATGTTCTACTCAGCGTCATCTCCGTCGCGTGGCCGGGCGTCGCCGCCTTCTGCCGCCCACTCATCTACTCCGACACCATCACTCATGTCGCCCCTTTGGCCTATGGAGAGGTGCGCTACCCCCTCGGCGGCCTCCCCCTCTACCTCCTCTACACCGACCTCCCTCTCATCAACCTCCGCCACCTCCTCAGCTCCATCGGCACCACCATCATCTTCTCCGCCCTTGCCGCCGCCTCCATCCTCGCCCTCACGGAGATTAGGCTCCTCCCCCTCCTCAAGCAGGCGCTCCAAAAGCGGCCCAAGGTCACCCTTAAAACACCTCCCCGTCGGGTCGTCCTCCCCAAGGTGCCGCCTCCTCCCTCCAAGCCCAAGCCACAGCAGATGCCAACACCGACCCCAACCTCAACACGCCGGGTCCGCGCCTACGACCTCCCCGCCGACAACATGCTCACCGAGCCACAACACGTTGACATGGCCGACCTGAAAAAAGAGCTTCAAAAACAAGCGCAAGTTCTAGAGGAGACTCTTCAGAACTTCGGCATCGAAGCCAAAGTTGGCGAGATCAACTGCGGCCCCACCATCGCCTCCTTCGAAGTGCACCCTTCCGTCGGCGTCAAAGTGCAAAAGATCAAGGCGCTCGAGAACGACATCGCTCTGAATTTGCAAGCACGATCTATTCGAATCATCGCACCCATTCCTGGAAAAGCGGCCGTCGGCATCGAAATCCCCAACCCCAAGCCGCAGGGGGTGGTCTTCAAAGAGATGCTCGCTGCCTATCATGGGAGCAAGAAAAAGTGTGGCATCCCCCTTCTTCTCGGAAAGGCGGTTAATGGCGAAGCGGTCATCACAGATCTGGCCAAAATGCCCCACCTCATCATCGCCGGCGCCACCGGCTCCGGAAAATCGGTCTGCGTCAACGCCATCATCATGTCCATCCTTCTCAACATGCGCCCCGACGAGATCCGTCTTCTTATGATCGATCCCAAAAAGGTGGAGCTCACCCCCTACTCCCGCCTCCCCCACATGCTCGCCCCCGTCGTCACCGAGCCGCACGAGGCGTGCATGGCCCTCAACTGGCTCGTCAAAGAGATGGAGAATCGATATGAGATCTGCCGCCGCGTCGGCGTCCGCAATATCGACTCTTTCAACTGCCGCAAACGGAATGTCGCCAAAGAGGCCGAGCTCGAGATTGACATTCCCGAGCATCTTCCCTACATCGTCGGCATCGTCGATGAGCTCGCCGACCTCATGATGGCCTCACAGAGCGACATCGAAACCCCCATCACCCGCATCGCCCAGATGGCCCGCGCCGTCGGCATCCACCTCATCCTCGCCACCCAGCGCCCCTCCCGTGAGGTAATCACCGGCCTCATCAAGGCCAACTTCCCCGCCCGTATCGCCTTCAAAGTGGCCAACCGGATCAACTCGCAGATCATCCTCGACGACACTGGCGCCGAATCGCTCCTCGGCAACGGCGACATGCTCCTCCTCCCCCCCGGCACCGCCAATCTCATCCGCGCCCAAGGAACCTACGTCAGCGACAACGACATCAACTCCGTCATCGCCCACATCTGCGAACAAGCCCCCACCGACTACCAAATTGAGAACTTCCGCGACGCCCCCGGCATGGGCGCACAAGACGCATCTGAAAGGGATACACTCTACGAAGATGCCCTCTCCCTTGTCACCTCTACCGGCGTTGCCTCCACCACCTTCCTCCAGCGCAAGCTTAAAGTGGGCTACGCCCGCGCCGCCTCCATCATGGATCAGCTCGAGCAAAACAGCATCATCGGCCCCCAAGAAGGCGCAAAACCCCGTCGTGTGTTAACTAGTTAGAATATGGAGATCTACGACCCCGAGTCGACCCCCCAGAACACCTACCTCAAACTGTGGGGGACGCGCGGCTCTGTCCCCGTCTCAGGTGCCCACCACACCCGCTTTGGGGGAAACACCGCCTGCCTCGAGATCCGCCGCTCCGACCACCTGATCATCATCGACGCTGGCACCGGCATCCGGGCTCTTGGTGATGAACTCTTAACGACTAAGTTCCGCGAAATCCACTTGATCATCGGCCACAACCACTGGGACCACGTGATCGGCTTTCCCTTCTTCCAACCCCTCTACCGCTCCGACTTCGTCGTCCACATCTACGGCCCCACCCACTACGGTAAGAACACCGAGGCCGCCCTCCAGCAGATCCTCGAGCCCCACCACTTCCCCGTCCGCCTTGACGAGCTAAAGTGCTCCCTCCACTTCCACGAGATCGCCCCTGGCGACACCGTTGAAATAGGGGACGTCAAAATCGACACCTGCGCCTGCGACCACCCCGGTGGAGCCCTCGGCTTCCGCATCCACCAGCCGGACCACTCCATCGCCTACATGACCGACAACGAGTTTCTTAAAGGCTACCGCGGCCACCCCAACGACATCACCCTCGACTCTGAAGCGCTCGCCCCCTACCGTGACTTTGTCGAATTTGTCCACGGCTCCGACCTCCTCATCCACGAAGCGCAATACACCCCCCGCGAATATGCCGGTCGCATTGGCTGGGGGCACACCTCCATGTCCAACGCCGCCGCCCTCCTCCGCCTAGCCAACATCCGCGAATGGGTCGTCACCCACCACGACCCCGCAGCCACCGACGACCGCCTCCGCACCCGTCTCCAGCTCATGTGGCAGATCCTCCGCGAATGCAATACCCACTGCCACGTCTCCATGGCCTCCGACGGCATGAAACTTCTCCTTTGAGACTGAGCCTTAGCGGCCTGCAAAATAATCATTTGTCATGATAGGATGAGGGGTACGGGGGGAGCTGACTATGGCCAAGATTCGATTGAAGGAGCCCTACTTGGGCAACATTGCACTTTGTCTGGTGGCTGCAGAAGCCATCGAAGAACTGCAAGAGGCGTGTGAGGAGCTGGGGCATGTGGCTGAGGCGGCCACCAGGGCACACGTCGCCATCGCACAGCTACATGAAGATTGGGCCAACTGGCTCGAGGATCCAACCCAAGAGACCCTGCAGCCAGTGCTAGCCGACCTGCACGATCTCAAAGCTCTCCAACCTCGCCTCTATCAGGAAGTACTCAGCTTCTTCGAGCCAGCTGACCAAGAGATCACCGCTCACCTCAATGGGAAAATGACATTGGGCGACGTGCATGCCAAATTCCTCGACCTGACAGAAGACCCTCACCAGATGCCCAGCTGGGCGCGCGCCATTTCAGAGGCCAACATCTTAGAGATAACTATTCTCGATGCCATCGCAAAAAACACCCATCCGACGCTCTGTCTCCTCTACGGACAGGCGCAGGCGGTCTTTCACTCAGCTATAGTGCAACCTGTCTCCGAAGGTCACCCAGAAGCTCCTTCACCTGAGTGATGGCCGTCGTGTCATAGGCGAGAGTGGCCTGGGCGATGTTGAAATCCATGTAATCATAGATGCGAAAGAGATTGGCCGCCGTCGGCCCTCCGTGCTGGAGGTCGAGCGCCTTGATCAGCTCCGTGAGAAGCCCTTGCGCCGCCACTAGCCGCCGACAGTAGGTGTCGGTCCATGAAGGGGCGTGATCCCTGATCGCCACCTCCGCTTCAGAGAGCAGTTTGGCCAGATCATCATAACGATCAATGATCGCATCGGCCGAAATCACATTCACTTGACTCGCCATCATCGCACCCCACTTACGCACTTGCTTCACCTATCTATTATAAACTTTTTATTTGTCAATCTTTTTCAGATTGAGATTAAGGGACTTGATCGGCTACACCGTTTTCGATGGAAGGATTTTGCCCACTCGCATCTGGTTCTAAGGGAAACTCAATGTACTTTTCGGCGGGCGGTGTGAAGCTGCTCATCGATGCAGGGCTCTCGGCCCGTCAGACTCGCCTCCGCCTCGAGCAGATCGGCGTCGACCTCGAAACGATCGACGCCATCCTCATCACCCACGAGCATACGGATCATATTGCAGGCCTCAAAATGCTCGCCCTCAAAATGGGCATCCCCGTCTTCGCCAACGCGGAGACGGCCAAAAGCATCTACCACATCCTAAAAGCAGCCCCCCAGTTCAAGATCTTCCAGACTGGCGAAGCGTTCACCTTTGGCGACCTCACCATTCACCCCTTCACCATCCCCCACGACGCCGCCGATCCCGTCGCCTTCACCATCCAAACCCCAACTCACAAAGTGGGCATCTGCACCGACTTAGGGTTCGCCACCACCCTTGTCCAGGCCAAGCTCCAAGGGTGCGACTACCTCCACCTCGAGGCCAACCACCAACCCTCTATGGTCCACTCCTGTCCCCGCCCCATGGTCTACAAGCAACGTGTCCTCTCCCGTTCTGGACACCTCTCCAATGAAGCTGCTGGCCAGCTCATCGCCCAAATTCAGCCCAAGCACGTCCATCTCGCCCATCTATCGGACGAGTGCAACAGCCCCGAAGTCGCTCTAAAGATTGTCGGCGAAATCGCCGGGGACATTCCCCTATCAATCGCCCACCAACGCACCATCAGCACTCCCATCCACTTCCCAAATTGTCACATTCTGGGACAGTCCCCAATTGTGACAATTTAGAACCTGCGCCGTACGCTTTGCGAACTAACGGGACATCTCACCGAAATTGTCACAATTGGGGACTGTCCCAGAATGTGACAATTTTGTGATGTTGAAGAGGGTAAGGGCGATGATGAGCGGGTAGCCGACCATCAGCGGGCAAGTGAATCAGGCGCATGATCAGAGCAAAGCCCAAGTTTGAGACGACCGCTGTCACCCCCAAGTTGATCACCAACGCCGTTCGATAGCTCATCTTTGTCACAATCTCTTTCGAAGCGATCTGCGCCAAGCGTCATCGCCAAGCTCATCACCGTTGTTAGACAGGCAAGCGCAATCGCCAGATTAGCGACCGCACCGCCAACCGGCCCAAGTGTCAGATTGGCCAGCTCGGTCATCAGCTTTTCAGGAGCAACGCCCACGAACAGCGGTCCTAACCTAGCCGCTGCATGCATCAATCCCAAGTAGAAAACCGCTAGCAAGCCACACCCCATCAAACCCGCCTGCAGCGTCTTCCGAAAGGCGTGCCGCTCCCCAAACTTAAGCTCGACCATCGTCCAGATACCGGCCGAAAAATAGATCGCAGCAATCAGATCCATGGTGTCATAGCCAGTCGCCACTCCCTGACCAAACGCCTGCGCCCCTCCCATGGTGGTCACCAGCGGCAAATCGCAGGTCAAACCGACGTAGACAATCAAACCCAAACAGCCAATCAAAAGCGGCGACAAGACATAGCCCAGAATCGGCAAGATATACTTCCGCTTCCAACAGAGGAGCCCCGCCGCCGAGCAAAACAGCACCGCGAAGGCCCACAGCGGCACGCCCGGCACCACCGATTCAAAAGCAATGGATGCGACATTGACACAACGGGGCATCACCGCAAGCGGCCCCAAAAGCAGATAGGTCAACCCAACCAGAACAGCGCCCGGGATCCTCCCCGCCCGCCGAAAAAACTGGACCGGCTTCCCCCGATACAGGGTAGCGCCAAGGAGACCCAACATAGGACCGCCGACTGCTGTCACCAGCAGACCACCAAAAGCCCAACCGTACTGGGCACCAGTCGCTTCACCGAGCAGCAGCGGGAAAATGGCATTCCCCGCCCCAAAAAACATAGAAAAGATGGCGATCGCCATCGCGATCAGCGGACGCATCAGTAGCTCAAGAGTTCGCGGATGCCCGCTTCAAGGTCCTCGGTTTGAGGGAGGACTCCATTTTCAAGCGGTTTGGTGAACGCAACGGGTGCATCGAGACCGCAAACGCGAGTGATGGGGCCATCGAGATATTCGAATGCCTCTTCTGCCACTTGCGCGGCGATCTCACCACCAAAGCCCGAATTGCGAGCCGCCTCGTGAGCGATGAGCAGCTTGCCGGTCTTCTTGACGGAAGTGACGATGGTGGCGATGTCGACCGGCACGATGGTGCGCAGATCGATCACCTCGATCTCAATCCCCTCTTGGCCAAGCTTCTGTGCGATCTCCATTGCCATCACAACGGTGATCCCCCAGCCGACGACGGTAAGATCTGACCCCTCACGTGTAACGGCTGCCTTGCCGAAGGGAATGATGTAGTCGCTATCAGGCTCAACGCGGGCGCAATATTTAGCCTGGCGGTAGAGCGCTTTGTGCTCGAGAAAGAGGACCGGGTTGGGGTCGCGGATGGCCGCCTTCATCAGCCCCTTCGCATCGGCAGCGTTAGAAGGGTAGACCACTTTGAGTCCTGGGAAGTGCGCGAGAACCGCTTCGATGCTCTGCGAATGGTAGGGACCACCCTGGATATAGCCTCCCGATGGTAGTCGAAGGACAAGAGGAACGTTAAACTCACCAGCCGAGCGGTAGCAGATGCTCGACACCTGACTGACCAGCTGATCAAAACCTGGCCAAATGTAGTCGGCGAACTGGATCTCAGCGACCGGTTTGTGAAAGCCGTCGAGTGAGAGGCCAAGCGCTGCACCGATAACGGTCGCTTCCGCAAGCGGCGTGTTAAAGCACCGCTCAGGGCCAAACTTGTCGGTCAAACCACGAGTGGCGCCAAAGACGCCCCCCTTGCCACGAGCCACATCTTCACCAAAGACCACAACGCCCGCGTCCCGCTCCATCTCTTCGGCCAGCGCATGATTGATCGCATCGACCATCACCACCTTCTCACCCGTCTCGGGTGCGATCTGGTGACCACCGGTCGGCTCCCAAGGAATGTAGACGTGATCGCCAGCGGTGGAAGGATCGGGAAAGGGAATGTGCTCCGCCTCGTGCGCCGCCGTCTCAACCCGGTCGTGCATCTCTTGACGAAACGTCTCAAGCTCAGCTTCGGTGCACACACCCTGTTTGAGCAGATAGGTTTCAAAGCGAGTGATCGGATCGGTCGCTGCATCTCTGCTAAGCATCTCATCGGTCTTGTACTTGCGCGGGTCGTCGCTGTTGCTGTGCGAGCCCATTCGGGGAACACGAGCGACGATTACCGACGGCCCCTCCCCTGCACGGGCACGAGCCATTGACTTGGCCATCACCGCAGAGAGCTCCTCATAGTCACACCCATCAACGCCGTGCGTCTCCACACCGACCCGATTCGAAAAAGCGTCATAGACTGAACCGCCAGACACCTGCTCGTGAGCCGGAACCGAAATCGCCCACCCATTGTCGTGAACAACAAAGATGACCGGAAGCTTGTGTAATCCGGCGTAGTTGAGCGCCTCGTGGAAGTCCCCCTCAGAGGTCGATCCATCGCCCCCCGAAACGTAGACCACCTCATCGAGTCCCTGTCGTTTCAACCCTTGCGCCAAGCCGGTTGCCGGAAGATATTGCGAACCGACCGAACTCGACTGCGTCGGCATCCGAAGCTTTTTATGCGAATAGTGGTAGGGCATCATCCGTCCCGCCGAATGATTCTTCGTCTTGCGACCCAAAAAGACACCAAAGTTTTCCACAAGACAGATGCCAAGACCAATGGCCACCGGCTGATCGCGATAATAGGGGCAAGCCCAATCAATACCTGCTCGCAAATGCTCAGAACAAACAGCACCGATCATTTCGTGACCAGCAGCCGAAAGCTGAAACGTCCCCCCCTTGTTCTGCTTCACAAGCTTGAGCATCTTCGCATCACTCTTGCGGGAGAGCCACATCACCTCCAGGGCGCGCATCAACCGCTCTTTCTTCTCCGCCCGTGCATCGATTTTGGTCTCAATCGTCATGTCGCTCTCCTATCTGGGAAGAGGCCGCGGACAACAGCGATTAGCTGTCGCCCGCATCGGCGAAAAAATCGCGCGTTCTCTCTCCATAATTCTTTTTTTTAGGCACCTGGTTCACCTCTTCAAGCTCCCCAAACTCCTTCAATAACTCTTTCTGCTTTCCACTCAATTTCGTCGGCGTCTCTACCGTGATTTTCACCAGCAGATCGCCCTTCCCCTGTCCATGCACGTTGGGCATTCCCTCGCCCCGCACCCGAAACGACTTACCCGACTGCGTCCCAGCCGGAACCGTCAATTTCGCCGTCCCGTGCAACGTAGGAATCTCCTTCTTGCACCCAAGCGCCGCCTCCGAAAAACCAACCGGCAGTTCAAGCCTCAAATCATCACCATCGCGTACAAACAGCGAATGGGGCTCCACCTTGATGAATACATACAAATCTCCAGCCGGACCGCCCCCCTCACCCGCATCGCCATAACCTGACATACGCAAACGCATCCCATCATCAACCCCAGCTGGAATGTGCACCTTCACCCGCTGCTTCTCTTTCTTCCGTCCAGCCCCTCGACACTCCTTGCACTTCTCACTAATCACCCGCCCTTCGCCATGACACATCGGACAAACAGTCGACATGCTAAAGAAGCCCCGACTCTGAAACACCTGTCCCGCCCCTCCGCACTGCCGGCACTCCGCCACCGCATCCGCCCGAGCTGCTCCAGACCCATCACAGGTCGAACAGTTCGCATAATTGGCAATCGACAACTCTTTATCAGCCCCCTGCGCCGCCTCTTTAAACGAAAGCGTAATAACCGCCTTCTTCGACGCCCCTTGACGGACATGCGGGCCACCTCCGCCCCCACCGCCAAAGAACGAATCAAACATCGAGTCGGCACCCCCGCCTCCAAACGCCCCCATGAACGTCCGAAGCGCCTCATCCATATTGGCAAAGCCGTGCATGCCCCCGCCGCCACCGCCAGCTGCCCCGGCTAGCCCTTCGGCTCCATACTGATCGTAAATACGACGTTTCTCTTCATCGCTGAGCACCTCATACGCCTCAGCGACCTCCTTGAACTTCGCCTCCGCAGCAGCATCTCCCTGATTCTTATCAGGGTGATACTTAAGCGCCATCTTCCGATACGCCTTCTTGATCTCCGCACCAGAAGCATCGCGGGCCACGCCCAACGTTTCATAGTATTCAGTCATTGTCGTCACTTATATCCTTAGCCCCACGTATTTCCCACCAAGCATACACACAAGCAAACATTTCCTCAAGAGGCAATTCCTCTTGAGGAAATACCTAACACACTCAGCAAAAACAACTTAAATCAACTCTCACACAAACAACCCGGCGATTTAAGTTTTATCTTCAATAGGAATAAATAACAGGACCAGGTATTCTTGTTTACATCGTATACGATTTGATTTAAAAAGTTAATCAGATTAACAAACAGATTGGAGGGATCACGCATGAATGCTAGCAACTGTCTACACACCCACACCTTATCCGAAAATGAAAAAAAGCGACCTAGACACCCAACAACAAGAGGGCTACGCCACTCCTGGGTGGATCGGCTTCTCGGCGGAAAATGACGATAGTGCAGGGGTGGAAGTTGTGGCCATCGCCGTAAATAAACAGGCTGACGCACTGTTCGGATCCGTAACCCTCGCCTTCTATTTTTGCAAAGACACAAAACCCATCATTCGGGAGGTTAAGAACCTTGAGTTCGTCCTCTGCCGAAATGGGATATGGCCGAAAATTCTACGCGCCAGTGACCCCACAACGGCAAGCCGAGCTACCGACCGCATCTCTTACATGGCGGACAATACTGTGAAGACTTTCGTGTTTGCCGACTTGTTTAAAGAGCACCTGCCATGTCATAACGGCGAGCAATGCCCTAGGACCAAAGAGATCCACAAAAACTTTAAGCAAATCACCTATGGCGTGGCGGCAGCGATACTGATCGTACTCAGCGTGCCCCTCATCGCAGTCTGGATGACGCGAAATCGCTAATACTAGGCATCAGAAAAAGAACGCCTCCACCGGAAACCGGTAGAGGCGTTTTATTAGTGGTTGTATTTGCGGGCCGCTTTGGCCTTTTCCCGCTTCTTGACTGAAGGCTTGGCAGCGAAGCGCTGCTTGCGCGCCGTCTTCAAAATCTGCTCTTTATCAACTTTCTTCTTCAAAAGACGTAGAGCCTTATCGATTGGCTCTCCGTGTCTGCACTT
This sequence comes from uncultured Verrucomicrobiae bacterium, assembly GCA_963739345.1. Classification (GTDB taxonomy): domain Bacteria; phylum Chlamydiota; class Chlamydiia; order Chlamydiales; family JAFEGQ01; genus CAVUAA01. The sequence continues at coordinate 928,923 of CAVUAA010000001.1, forward strand.
CACGCTGGTCATCTCTACCTTCAAATAGATGGTTAATTCTTCAGTCCCAACATCATACCTGCCCCCCCATTTTCCATCAACCCACGCCTTCTCCACACTCGACAAATACTCCATCAACTGATATTATTACTAAAAATATAACCAGGAAAAATAAAATGTCACAAGAAATAGCTTTTCGTAGACCGAATAAAAAGAGCAACTATGTTGCTCTAGTCCCCTTTGACCTACCGAACCAAGACAAGCGAATTCAGTCAGTGGTGGTCATTTCCCTCAACACCCAAAAAGCGTGGGTCACTTTCTGTAACGCACACCACCACTACCCCCTTAACTTCGATTTCTCCAAGAAGGTGACTCCCCTCAAGCTCGACGGAGCCAAATTTCAGCTCGCCGGGATGAGTGAGTGGACTGACCTAAATGAGCTGTGGACAAAACACCAAGCGACTGAAAATCGCACATGCAAAAGCAAAGAGCTTGAGAAGGTCGAAGAGAAACGAAACTACACCTCACCAGCGGTGGTGGCCGCACTATTGCTGATCGGCAGCTACGGGGCATATCAATGGTGGAACACCCCATTGGACGGGATGTCACTTCCGGGAGGCCCGACCATCTGTCCCAGACCTTCTAACCCCTGAACGCAGGTAGATGGCGCGCGGCTCTTTTTGCTGAGGCGCCCGCGAGAGCGTCACCATCGACATCTTAGTACCCTGATCAGGGCCAACGAGAGACCCTCCAGGAAGCTCGGGCACCTGCTGGGGCTCACCCCAAGTGATCACATCACTCACTTTCTCCCCTTCTATGATGTAGAAACCGCCGGGACCGGCGCTGACAACGCTGACAAAGGGACCGTCGTGATCTGGTGTGTAGGCACAAAGGCTGCAGACGCCGAAGAGGGGGATCCCCTTCGCTAGGTGAAGGCCGGTGGCCAGGGCCATGCCCACCCGGACGCCGGTATAGGAGCCGGGGCCAACGCCCACAATGATCCGATCATATTTGGCTTCTAGTTCGGAGAGAGCCGGAGCGATTGCATCTCTTTCGACCTGTTCTTCAACGATCACGCGTCCCTCCTCCACGAGCCCAATAAGACCGTGGCCATGGGCAGAATCAACAATCAAGTCCATTCGATTCTTTGGGGGAGGACGAGAGTTTCAAGGGTGCGAATGAAATAAGTGTCGGTCATGCCGGAGATGTAATCGATGATCTGCTGTCCGGGAGTGGAGGTTTCGAGGTAGCGCTCCGCTTTGTTGTGGAGGAAGTTGTGATAGAGATGACTCTCCTCCCCTTTTCGCTCATAATCGTTAAGGAGTGTCTCGCACATGATGCGATAGCCCCGTTCGATTTTATAGCTCTCTCCTTTGAGTTTGGGGTGGAGGTAAATGTTCTCGAAGTTGAAGCAGCGGATGGTCTTGAGCGATTCGTAGACCTCTTCGCTCATGGCGAGCGACTCGCTCTCGTAGCTCTCCCGAATCACATCGGCTGCAACGTGCGAGAGAATGTCTCGATTCCAGGTGCCGAGCTGCGTCTTGGGCACCTGATCGCGGGTGATGATCCCGAGGCGGATGGCATCTTCAATATCCCTCCCCAAGTAAGAAGCCGTATCACACAGCTTGACGAGGCACCCTTCGAGCGTTCCTGGCCAAATGTTGACGTCGGGCGCCGCCCACTTCTGCTTCAGTTCTGCCTCGTGACCCTCCCAAGTCTTGCCCAGATTTGGCTGATATTGCCTCCCCTGCATCCCCCCATCGTGACACAAAAAGCCATCGTAGACGGCGAGTCCCAAATTCAAAGGCTCGATCTCCCGAAACAACCTGCACGATTGGGCTGGATGGGCAAACGGGCCCACCCCCATCTCCTCCGACAGCTGCGAGAGATAGACCTCTCCCTCATGCCCAAAGGGCGGATGGCCCACATCATGCCCCAAGGCAATCGCTTCCACCAGGTCAACGTTCAAACGTAAGATCTCAGCAATTCCCCGAGCAAAGCTCGACACCAGCTGCACATGAATCGCTCGACGGGTCACGTGATCAGCGTCAACGAGATAAACCACCTGCGTCTTGTCGGCGTAGCGGGAGTAGGCTTTCGAGTGAACGATCCGATCGACATCCCGTTTATACGGCAACCGATGATCGTCCTCTGCCCCCCCAGGGCGCTCATGGTTCTTCGAAAAGGCCGCGTGCGAGAAGAGCACCTGCTCTTCGCGACGCTCCGCCTCCGCCCGGTGCTCCCGCAGAATCTCCACCACATCCGGATCAAACACCTTCTCAGGCACTGGGTAAAACACGTTGGGCATTAAGTCACCTTAGCACGAGAAGTCGCCCAGCTGACCAGATAAATCACGACCAGGTTGAGACAGAAGCCAGGGACCATGGCGGGCACAGGGATGTAGGGCTCGAGGAGGGGCCAGACGGCCGCGATGCCGCCACCAAAGAGCATGCCGGTCATGGCACCGGCGAAATTAATCCGCTTGGAGTGAAGAGCGAGGAGGAGGACGGGGCCAAACGCACTCCCAAGACCCGCCCACGAGTAGAGAACGAGGGTGAGAACGTTCTGCTTCGAGTAGAGAGCGGCGATGTAGGCGAGGACGCAAACGAGGACGACGCAGAGGCGGGAGACCCACACCATCTCCTTGCCAGTAGCCCGCTTGTGGAAGAAACGGTGGTAGACGTCTTGGGAGAGAGTGGAGACAAGGACGAGAATCTGTGAGTCCATGGTCGAGATGGTGGCGGCAATGACAGCCGAGAGGACAATTCCACCGATGAACGGGTGGAACAATTGCTTGACCATTAGGACAAAAACCAGCTCGTCGTTGTCGAGATGGCCCTGGAAAAAGGCAATGCCAAGGAACCCAATGACGGTGGCGGCAAGGAGACAGAGGAATTGCCACGAGAGGCCGACGTACTTGGATTTGCGGAGCTCCGCGGGGTGCTTAATACCCATGAACTTGGTGAGGATGTGAGTCTGCCCAAAATAACCAAGGCCCCAGCCGAGCACTCCATAGACGATGTTGTTCACCGTCGGAGCAGGCCACCAGCTCCTCCCGTAAAGGTTCATGGCAGACTGTAAATTGCCGAATCCACCCACGTCGACCAGCGCAAGAACCGGAACCAGCACAATCATCGCCAGCAAGAAGAGCGCCTGCCACGTGTCCACCCAAGCGATGGAGTAGAACCCACCAACGGTCGTGTAGATCATCACCACCAAAATCCCGATGCTCATCCCGAGCACCCGGTCGAAGCCGAGCACCGATTCAAACAGATAGCCAATTCCCACCAACCCAGCGGCAACGTAGAAAGTAAAATAGAGAATAGAGAGCGCCGCACTCACACTCCGCAGCCACCCCCGCTCATCGCCAAACCGAGCGGCGAAATAGGCGCTCAATGTGAGCGATCCGGTCCGCTCAGTCTCCGTCCGCAAACGGGGCGCAATGAATGTCCACACCGCCCACATGCCGACAAACAACCCAACCGCCACCCAGATCCGGCCACCCCCTAAGAGAAAGATTGCCCCCGGGTAGGCCATGAAGAGCCAGCTCGACATGTCGGACGCTTGAGCAGACAATGCCGTCACATAAAAATTGAGCGAGCGCCCTCCCACCATGAAGTCGGTCGCCGTCTTGCTCCGCCGATAGGAGGCGATCCCAATCGCAAGGAGCGCCAGAAAATAGACAAAAAATGCTAATAGGATGTGCGAGCTCATTGAACGAAAGAAAATAGCACATTACCCTCGGAGAAGCAACTGGGGCACGGCCACAATCACGGCCAAAAAACCTAAGACCCAGATTGCTACCCTATCGTTCCACTAGGGCGTCTGATTTTGAGCAAGATACGAGCATCGCGATGAGTCCCCTGATGATTCAGGGGCGAGGCGAAGTAGATTCATAGGGGGAGGAGAGGGTGGCAATCCAATGGCGTCAACTTAAGCCCAACACGTAGGGTCAGGCCTGACAAAGTGCCAACATCCCCTGCGGTGAGTTGACACTTTGACCAGGCCAGACCCGTGCGGCTTCAGCTACCAATTTCTTAAGTTGACGCCATTGGATGGCAATCTGGGTCTAAGAGGCCGCCTTTCTGCGAGAGGTCGCCCAGCTGACCAGATAAATCACAACCAGGTTGAGACAGAAGCCGGGGACCATAGCGGGCACAGGAATCGTAGGCTCGATCAGCGGCCACACCGCCGCAATCACACCACCAAAGACCATCCCCGTCATCGCACCCGCAAAATTGATCCGTTTCGTGTGGAGAGCTAGCAATAGAACGGGACCAAACGCACTTCCCAAACCGGACCACGAGTAGAAGACGAGAGTAAGGACGTTCTGGTGGGAGAAGAGGGCGGCGATGTAGGCGAGGAGGCAGACGAGCACGACGCAGACGCGGGAGACCCACACCATCTCCTTACCCGTCGCCCGCTTGTGAAAAAAACGATGATAGACATCCTGAGAGAGGGTGGAGACGAGAACGAGGATCTGCGAGTCCATCGTCGAAATAGTGGCGGCAATGACAGCGGATAGAACAATTCCCCCAAGAAAAGGATGAAAGAGCTGCTTCACCATGAGAACAAAGACCAACTCATCGTTATCTAGGTGCCCCTGAAAGTAGGCGATGCCAAGGAAGCCGACAAAAGTGGCGGCAATGAGGCAGATGAGCTGCCACGAAAGACCCACATACTTAGCTTTACGCAGCTCCTTGGGATGTTTGATCCCCATGAACTTGCTCAAAACATGCGTCTGGCCAAAATAGCCCAAGCCCCAACCGAGCACCCCGTAGACAACATTTCTCACCGTGGCCGTAGGCATCCAGCTCCGCCCATGTAGCTGCAACTCGTCCCACCCACCCAGATCGACCAGCGCCAAAATCGGAACCAGCACAACCATCGCCAGCAGGAAGAGCGCCTGCCACGTATCCACCCATGCAATCGAGTGGAATCCACCAATGGTGGTGTAGATCATCACCACAAAAATCCCAATGCTCATCCCCAGCACCCGGTCAAACCCGAGCACCGATTCAAACAGGTAGCCAATGCCCACAAGGCCCGCCGCCACATAGAAAGTAAAATAGAGAATCGATAAAGCCGCGCTCACGCTCCGCATCCAACCCCGATCATCACCAAACCGAGCGGCGAAGTAGGCATTCAACGTCAGCGACCCCGTCCGCTCCGTCTCCCTACGCAACCTAGGCGCCACAAACGTCCACACCGCCCACATCCCCGTAAACAAACCGACCGCCACCCAGATGGATCCACCCCCAAACGCGAAGATCAAGCCTGGATAGGCCATGAAGAGCCAGCTCGACATATCGGACGCCTGCGCCGACAACGCCGTCACATAGAAATTGAGTGAGCGACCGCCCACCATGAAGTCGGTCGCCGTTTTACTCCGTCGATAGGATGAGACACCAATCGCGAGCAGTGCGAGAAAATAGACAAAAAATGCTAATAAGACATGTGAGCTCATAAGCGCAAAGACACTACCACATTACCATCGGAGAAGCAAATGGGACATGGTCATGACCACAGTCGAGCAAAAGGGGTCAAAGCTGTCACGATCGCCCTCGTCATCACCTTCGTGTTCGCCCTCACCCAGCTGATTGGCGGCTGGATCGCCAACTCACTCGCCCTCATGGCCGACGCCGCCCACATGGCCACCGACTGCGCAAGCTTCGGCCTCACCCTCTTCGCCTTCTGGATCGCCGCCCGTCCCGCCACCCCTCGCATGAGCTTCGGCTACTACCGCGCCGAGATCCTCGGCGCCCTCCTCTCCGCCACCGCCCTCTGGGTCATCTGCGCCTTCCTCATCTATGAAGCGGTTGGCCGCATCCTCAATCCCCCACCTGTCGAGGGGGGCATCGTCTTCATCATCGCCTGCATTACCCTCCTCTTCAATCTCATCACCATGCGCATCCTCCACGGCCCCCAACAAGATAGCCTCAACGTCAAAGCCGCCTACATCCACGTCCTCTCCGACCTCCTCGGCAACATTGGCGTCATCTTAGCCGGCGGCATCATCTGGCTCACCCACTGGTACCTTGCCGACCCCATCCTCACCATCGCCTTCACCATCCTCATCCTCTTCTCGTCCGGCCGGATGATGTGGGAGGCCATCGAGATCCTCATGCAAGCCTCCCCTCGCAAAATCGATCCTCAAGCAGTCTCCGACCTCCTCCTCTCTCTCCCCACAATCACCCAAGTCCACGACCTCCACCTCTGGACCGTCACCTCCGGCCGCATCGCCCTCTCCGCCCACCTCGTCTCCACCACCCCCGACGCCGCCCTCGACCAAGCTCACCAGGCCCTCAAGACCCAATTCCACATCGAGCACCAGACCCTCCAGGTCGAGCACCCCGACACCTTCGCCGCCAAGTACTGCGCCGACTGCCAACTCGTTGACAGTTAACTACTTATATACACACCTCTTTTTCCTGTAGACAAATTAACTATTTCTTGATAGTATTTAACCATAAAACGTTTAAAAAAGGAGTACTTCGATGAGCGATATAAACCAAAAAATTGTAGAACGCTTCATTCCCCAGAACATTCCCAACAACATCACTATCTCAATTGAAGAGAAAGAGCAAGCTGGCTATCAGGTCGTTAGGTCCGAATCTGAGCTTACGATCAAGGTGGGCCAACTAGTTGGCGACAACCTCATCCAACTCTGCGAAGCAATCCAAACCTTAAGCAAAACGACAGGCACAATCTCGGCCACCCCTATCGGCAAAGAGCTCAAGTCAGGCTTGATCAAGCTGAATCACGCTGTCATTTGTGCAATGGTGCCTGTAGATATGAGGACTTTTGTCTCAACCGAGATCATCTCTCGCGACCCCGAGGCCGAAAAGTACTGGCAAGGCTTTTACGTCACCACCAGTGCAGACGAAATCAACGTCGAGGTGTCGGAGTATCTTCCAGTGTCTACGCTGAACAGACTGTTTACAGGGTGCTTAAAGAATGCCAGCCTGACGGGCGAAGTAGAGAAGCGCGGCGGTTGGATGGAATGTGATAACCTCGAGCTTCTCCGCAGCCGCGGAAGTCGACTGGAGCGCCTCACCGGCATGGATGACAGATTCATGATCCCTGCCCTGTTCCTCCTGGCTGCCGTCGCCATCGGAACCGGCCTCCACTTCAGCGGCGCCTTTCGAGCCCGATAAGCCTAATGTCTAGTGTACCGATTGGGGCCAGGCCCCAATCGGTACACTATGGCTGGATCTTGCTGTCCTTTAGTGGTTTTGCATCTTATTGAATAAATATATTTGACGTATTTACATGATCTGTATACAATACTCAGCTAAAACCCCTCGAATGGAAAAGTGATGGAAGCACAGAAAATTAGCCAGAAACTTGTACATCGACTCGTGGGTGTGTTGCATTAATCAGCCAGCGGCCGCTGGCTGATTGCTCCTAACCAAGATCTTGATAGATAGGCCTGAAATAAAATAGACTCCTTGAGCCGTCAAAGCACAGGAGTCTAAAGATGACACGTTGCCGCGCCAGAAACTGGTCCAAGTCTAACCAAGCATTGGTCAATCAGGGAAGCATTATTTTTTGGGTACGGGATAGAGCGGATTGCTCTTGGTATTCCGAACACCGGGGCGCCAGAGGGCGCCCCGCCATCTATTCCAATCAAGCCATCTTGGCTCTGATGATCGTGAAATCCGTCTACGGGTGTGCTTTCAGGCAGCTCCAGGGCCTTATGCGAGACGTTCTTAAAATGATGGACAGTGGATGCGTTTGTCCCGATTACACCACGATTTGTCGGCGAGCGCGCGGTGTAAGAGTTCCGTCTAACTTGCATCGTAGGGGGCCACTAAACCTCGTCTTCGACTCGACTGGCCTGAAGGTATTTGGGGAGGGAGAGTGGCAGGCCCGTAAGCACGGCTATAGCAAACGGAGGGGCTGGAAAAAGCTTCACATCGTTATGTGTGCCGAGACGCAGCAAGTTGTCGCTGCATCGATTAGTGACAAAGATCTGCATGATTCTCAAGCTTTACCAGGCCTGCTGGATGCGGTTAAGGGCGATATCGCAGAGGTCATTGGAGATGGCGCCTATGATAGCAAAGCTTGCTATGAGGCAATCCACCGACGAGGAGCAAAACCAATCATACCTCCCAGAAAAGGGGCCAGAAAGTCCGATGGATCTAATCCCGCCCTACGTGCACGGGATGCCGCTATACACCGGATCCGAGATCAAAAACGGGGGAAACGGCGTTGGAAGGAGGAGGTAGGGTACCATCGCCGCTCCCTTGTGGAGACGGCAATGCACCGCTACAAGGCGCTACTGGGTCACGGGATACAGGCTCGAATCACGGAGAATCAAGTGATAGAGATATCGGTTAAATTGTTCGTCCTGAACGAGATGATGGCGCTACAAAGCTAGAGATGGGAAGGGCTAGAGGGAGCCTTGGTCATTTCTGCAACACGGCCCGACTCGTCCAGAACGAAGTAAACGTTAGGTTTACTTATATGAGCAGATGCAGAGATGAATCGGGCTATTGGGTCAAAAGGACTCAAAAACAGCTTAGCATCACCTTCGGCGAATTGGCAGGCGACAACCTAATCGATCTCCAAACTGCCATCGAATATGCGTGCAGTAACGTGGGGCAACCGCTGTCAGGCTGCGCCAATCTGACCAAGCTAGGGACGCTAAGGCTCGACGCCAAACTCATCCGCACCCTGGTCCCTAAAGAGATGGCGGACGCCGTCATTGCCCAAATCGTCCCTCGGAATCCGCAGCAAGAGACGCACTGGGAAGGGATGTGCATCACCACCACGAAAGACAAAATCCACGTAAAGGTATCCGAGTACCTGCCCGTTAAGAAGGTGAACAAGCTGTTCACTACCTACCTGCAAAATGCCAAGTTCACAGATCAAGAATCAATCCGTGGCAGTGGGATCGAGTTAAACAACCACGACCTGATGAAGAAGAGCGAGCAGGAGTCTAAGACAAGCAACCAAAGCAAATTCCTAATCGGCGGGCTGCTTCTTCTCGTTGTTGTCATCGGAACTGGCCTCTATGCCACCGATGCCTTCAGCAAAGCACGATCGTTATTCACGTCCCGCGGAGGCCAATAGTGTCAGAGCTCGTCGACCTAGACGCTATCCTTGTACCGATTGGGGCCTGGCCCCAATCGGTACAATAACGCTTGCGCGTTCAAGGCAAAATTTTTATAGTATTCGGCATGCCAAGACCACTGCGATACTCTGTTGAAGGGAAGCTCTACCACATCATCATGCGTGGGAACAATCGTAATACCCTCTTCCACTCGACGGGAGAGTACTACCGTTTCTGCCAGCTAATGGAAGAGGGGCTCAACCACTTTGATCACAGCCTCGTCACCTACTGCCTAATGACCAACCACGTTCACATGGTCGTAAAGGCCGGCCCTACTTCCCTGTCCGCGGTCTATCACGATCTTGGTTTCCGCTATGCACGGTTCTATCACCATGTCCACAAATCGTCTGGCCATGTGTTCCAGGACAGATTCAAATCAATTCCCGTGGAAAATGCCTCTCATATGAGAACACTCATTCGCTATATTCATCTTAACCCTGTTAAAGCCGGAATCGTCGAGCGTCCACAGGAATACCGCTGGAGCAGCCATAGCGCCTACTTGGGCGATGAAGAAATTCCTTGTCTATCGCCAAAAATTGGACTCGAGTATTTCAATTTTGACAAGAACATGTTCCAAAAATACGTGATGTCAGGCGTCAAACAACCCGAAAAATTTGATATCGATACGGGAAAACTTTCCATTAAACTCGAGACAATAGTAGACGTTGTCCGCGATCACTACGATCTTGAGCCAGAAGCCATCCGCTCCGATGATAGGGCCAGTAGGGGCCCTCACGCTCGCTCTGTGGTTGCTCACATAGCCGGTGAAGTCCATGGCATTAGCCTTCAAGATCTTGCGGACTATTTCTCACTAAAACCCGAGTCAGTTGGGAGAAGCAGAACCAGGCTAAATACTAAAATTTCTGCCTCACCTCAAATTCGCTCTGAGATCGAGAATATCTACAGCATTCTACTCGAAGACTAGTGTACCGATCGGGGCCTGGCCCCGATCGGTACAGTGATTGAATGTATTGGGGGATTGAGGTAAATTGGTGCGATTAAACAGAGGCGGAAACGTGCATCTTCCTGACGATCAAGAACGTGAAGAAAATGGTGACCATGATGAACAGATTGAGGAGGCGATTCTTGAATCGATCTCTGACACTGAAATGGAGGGGTTGACGCTTGGGAATCTGAGGCCGGATGAGGTGTTTGTGTTGCCATTGACGCGCAGACCGTTCTTTCCAGGAATGGCTGCACCAGTGGTGATCGAAAAAGGACCCTATTACGAGGTGCTGAAGCAGGTCTCTGAATCGGAGAGTCGCTATCTGTGCCTGGCGTTGACCAAAGAGGAAGAGGTCGACATCTACAAGTTGAAAAGCCGCGATATCTACAAGGTTGGGGTGCTGGCGCGGGTGCTCAGAATTGTGCCAATGGAAGGGGGCGGGGCACAGGTGGTTCTCAATATGGAGAGCCGCTGCACGATCAAAAAAGCTGTAAGGAAGGACAATGCGCTCTGGGCGAAGATCAAGGTGTATGAGGAGACGAAGGAGCGGGTCTCCGATGAGCTGAAGGCGTATGCGATTAACATCGTGACGACGATTCGCGACCTGTTGAAGATGAATCCCCTCTTCAAAGAGGAATTACAGATCTTCTTGGGCCACTCGGACTTCACGGAGCCGGGAAGACTGGCTGACTTTGCGGTGGCGCTGACAACGGCGTCGCGCGAGGAACTGCAAGGGGTGTTGGAGGCATATGATCTACAGAAGCGGATCGACCAGGCGCTTCTCCTGTTGAGAAAGGAACTCGACTTAACAAAGCTACAGAACACGATCAATCAGAAGATCGAGGCGACGATCTCAAAGTCGCAGAAGGAGTTTTTCCTCCGCGAGCAGCTCCGAACAATCAAAAAAGAGCTGGGAATTGAGAAGGACGAGAAGCAGGTCGATCTGGAAAAGTTCGACGCGCGTCTTGAGAAGCGGGAGGTACCAGACCCGGTTCAAGAGGTGATCACGGAGGAGGTTGAAAAGCTACAGACGTTGGAGACGATGTCTGCAGAATATTCGGTCTCCCGCAACTACCTCGACTGGCTAACGGTGATGCCGTGGGGGATGTTTAGCGAGGAGAGTAACAAGCTAAGCGATGCAGCGGCGATCCTCGAAGAGGATCACTACGGTCTGGCCGACATCAAGAAGCGGATTTTGGAGTTCATCGCGGTGGGCAAGCTGACGGGCGGGGTGCGGGGAAGCATCATCTGCCTGGTGGGACCTCCGGGAGTGGGAAAGACGAGTATCGGCAAGAGCATCGCGCGCGCGCTCAATCGGCAGTTCTACCGCTTCTCAGTGGGCGGAATGCGCGATGAGGTGGAGATCAAAGGACACCGCCGCACCTACATCGGGGCGATGCCGGGCAAGATCGTTCAGGCACTGAAATACTGCAAGACGATGAATCCAGTGATCATGCTCGATGAGGTGGACAAGATGGGGAACAGCTTCCAGGGCGATCCTGCGTCGGCTCTGCTCGAGGTGCTTGATCCCGAGCAGAACAAGGAGTTCCTCGACCACTACCTCGACGTGCGGGTTGACCTCTCCAGCGTCCTCTTTATCGTGACGGCCAACGTGCTCGATACCATCCCTGACGCTCTGCTCGACCGGATGGATGTGATGCGCCTCTCGGGCTATATCCAAGAGGAGAAGGTGGAGATAGCCAAACGCTACCTCGTTCCGCGCAACCGGAAAGCGATGGGAATCAAGGCATCGCAGGTGTCGTTGACCGATACTGCTATCGCGAAAATCATCAACGACTATGCCCGCGAGTCAGGAGTGCGGAGCTTAGAGAACCGGATCAAGAAGATCTTACGCCAGGTGGCGGTGAAGTTGGTCGACGGTACGATTGCTCGCAATCGGCCGAAAAAGACGGTGAAGCGGCCCCGTCCGACAAAAGTGAGCATCAACACCAAGAATATCGAGGAGTACCTCGGCAAGCCTCTGTTCGAGTCGGATCGGATTTACAGGGAGACGCCGGTGGGCGTGGTGGCTGGCCTCGCGTGGACGTCGCTCGGCGGCGTAACCCTCTATGTCGAAACGACCAAGTCGCCGGCCGATAAGACAGCCATGAAACTAACCGGCCAGGCGGGCGATGTGATGAAAGAGTCGTCGCAAATCGCCTGGACCTACCTTCACAGCAAGGTTCACGACTATGCACCAGGCAAGTCGTTCTTCAAAAAGCACGAGGTGCACATGCACATCCCCGAAGGGGCCACTCCAAAGGATGGCCCTTCAGCTGGGGTGACGATGACCACCGCACTCGTCTCCTTGCTGCGCAACCAACCGGTCAACCCCGACCTCGCAATGACCGGCGAACTGACCCTCACAGGAAAAGTGCTTCCAGTAGGCGGCATCAAAGAAAAGCTGATCGCTGCTCGCCGCGTCGGACTGATGACGCTGATCATGCCCAAAGAGAATCAGCGGGATTTCGACGAGCTGCCTAGTCACTTAAAAGAAGGGATGGACGTCCATTTCGTGCAACACTACGATGAGGTGTATGAACTCGCATTCGATCATTCCAACTGAAGAAATCCCCGGACTGGTGAAGCGGCTGCGGACTGAAGGGAAGACGATTGCCACCCTCAACGGCTCGTTCGACCTGTTGCACGCCGGGCACCTCCACATGATTGAGGAGGCATCCAACCAAGCCGACGTGCTGATTGTCGCTCTCAACACCGACCGGTCAATTCAGGAATACAAAAGTCCTACACGCCCCATCTGTCCCCTTAAAGACCGGCAGGCGATGATGGCGGCGCTCCGCTGGGTAGACTACGTCACCTCCTTCGACGAGACCGATCCTCGCGCACTCCTCTCCATCATCAAACCCGACGTGCACGTCAACGGCTCCGAATACGGGGCGAATTGTATCGAAGCTGATGTCGTCCACAGGATTCACGTCGTCAACCTCATTCCCGGCCACTCCACCTCAAACCTACTTAAACGAATCAAGGACTCATGCGACTAATAGCCCGTTTCTCTGACCGCGAACAGGCGGTCAGCTTTGCTCAGTTTCTCACCTCCGAGAAGATCGATAACACCCTTGAAGCCGATGCAAATGCGCGCTCATTTGACGTTTGGGTAACCAATGAAGATCGGGTCGATGAGGCTCTCACTCATTATGAGAAGTTCCAGAGGGATCCAAACAATGCGCGGTTCCGCACCACCCACATCACTATTGAGAAGGTCGAAGAAGAAAAGGAACCTCCCAAACGCCCCTCCCTCCTCCTTCCCGGCGCACGCGGAATCGGAAAAGTAACCCTCCTCCTCATCATCGCCTCGGCGATCATCTTCCTCTCGGGCGGCATCCAAGTGTTCCAAAGCAGTGAGAGCGAGGAAGCTGACATGTTTTTTGTTGTCTCTCCTGTCTACTCCGCCCTCATGTACGACTACCCTGAAGCATTTGCCGCCTACGCCAACCTCATTGAAAAGTACCCCCTTCAAGAGGGCAAGCTCTCCCCCGACGGGGTCGCTGCACTCAAAAAAGTGCGCCAAATCCCCTACTGGCACGGATTCTACACCGAGGTGGTCGACCGCGCCCAAAATCGGGATCGCACACCAGTCCAGATGTTTGAGAAGATCCAGGAGGGCGAATTATGGCGCCTCTTCACGCCGGTTCTGCTGCACGGAGGGATTTTACATATCTTCTTTAACGTCCTCTGGATGTTCATTCTCTCCGCCCAAGTGGAGCGACGGCTGGGCTGGTTCCGCTTCTCCATCTTCGTCCTCATCGCCAGCATCCTCTCCAACACCGCCCAATACCTCATGACCGGCCCCCTCTTCTTCGGCCTCTCCGGCATCGTCACTGCTCTGTTTGGATTTATTTGGATGAGACAGAAAATCGCCCCGTGGGAGGGCTACCAGCTTAACAAACCCACCGTCTGGTTCCTCTCCATCTTCATCGGCGCCATGGTCCTCCTTCAGCTCATTGCCTTCGGCTTTGAGCTCGCTGGCCGCCCCTTCATCCACCTCGGCATCGCCAACACCGCCCACCTGGTCGGCGTCGGCTGCGGCATCCTCATGGGTCGGTTCCGCCTCTTTTCCATCCGAGAGCGGGCATGAGCGTCCGCGACCTCACCATCCTCGGCTGCTCCTCCCAGCAGCCCACCCGCCACCGTAACCAGGGTGCCTACCTCGTCCGCTGGAACGAAGAGGGACTCCTCTTCGATCCAGGCGAAGGGACCCAGCGCCAATTCATCTTTGCCAACGTCGCCCCCCCCTGCGTCACCCGCATCTTCGTCTCCCACTTCCACGGCGACCACTGCCTCGGCCTCGGCTCCATGCTCCTCCGCCTCAACCTCGACCGGGTCACCCACCCCATCCACTGCTACTACCCAGCTTCCGGCAAGCGCTACTTCGACCGCCTCCGCTACAGCACCATCTACCACGAGCAGATCCACGTCATCGAACACCCCGTCTCCGAAGATGGGGTCGTCCACGACGACGGCCGCTTCAAAATCGAAGCCCGCTTCCTGCACCACGGCTGCGACAACGTTGGCTGGCGAATCACCGAGCCCGACCGGCGCAAATTCGATGCCGAAAAACTAGCCGCCGCCGGCATCCGCGGCCCCCTCATCCGCGACCTCATCAAAGATGGCCACCTCAACGGCGTCTCCCTCGACGACGTCTCCTGGATCCGCCATGGCGACGTCCTCGCCGTCGTCATCGACACCCGCATCTGCCCCGCCGCCCACGCCCTCGCCAAAGACGCCCGCCTCCTCCTCTGCGAATCCACCTACCTCGACGAGCACCAAAAAATGGCCCACAAACACTTCCACCTCACCGCCACCCAAGCTGCCCAGATTGCCCGTGATGCGAGTGCTAAACAGCTCGTTCTCACCCACTACTCCGCCCGCTACCCCCACTCCCGCCCCTTTGAAGACGAAGCGCGTAAAGTATTTCCCAATTCCCACGCCGCCCACGACCTCAAAGTTTTCGATTGGAAAAACTGAACGCAAAAATCTCCTTTGCGATAGGGTGGGAAATAACACCCAGGAGGTTCACGATGAAGAAATTATGCATGGTAGCGACGCTACTAGTAATGAGCGCCTGTACTCAAACCAAACAGCACGAAGGGATGAGCGCTTATACGCGCCGCACCTTTGAATCACTTCAGCACACCGGAAATCTTGCGCTAGACGAGGTTAAGGTGACAGGAGAGCTGAGCGGCTCGGGCGAGCTAACCGCGAAAAAGTCCCGCTTCGGCTCTCTCACCTGGAAAGGACCGGTCAAGCTCGATGAATCTTCAGTGTTAGGGACAACGACAATCAACGGCGATAAAGTGGAGCTCAAGGAAACAAAGATCAATGGCAATCTCGAAGTAAGGGGAACAGATAAGGGGCAAACCACCCTTGATCAGGTGACCGTTGAAAATCAGGTAATTGGCAACGGAACCCTCCACCTCACCAAAGGGCGCATTGGCGGTTTCGACTGGAAAGGAGCTACGACCATTACCGAATGCCACGTCGGCAAACAGGCTAACTTCACCGGCCCCCTCAGCCTCGAAACCTGCACATTTAGTGGAAGCATCATCGCCACCTCGACAATGGTCCATCTCAATGCTGTTGAAGTGAATGGGAACCTACTCATCCCCGAGACCGGCCAGAACGAGGCGCAAACCGTGGTCTTGACCGGCGGCAGCATCATCAAGGGAAATATCACCTTCGCCTCCGGACAGGGAATCGTCAAGAAAGAGGGCGACTCCAAGATCGAAGGGAAAGTGATTGGAACAGAGTACTAGGCTACGAGCTGGTCCGCCTCTACCACTAGAGTAGAGGCGGTCTTGTTTCGCCCCGTTGATCTGCCCAAGAGATAACAGCCGACGATCACCAAAAAGGCCGAAACGACAAGCGAGGGGGAGAGCTGAGAAACCCCTCCAACGATTAACCATCCCACCGATAAGATCGGGATGGCGTTAGCCATTCCGCCAACTGCCGCACATGAGCCGAGCTGAATCGCACGCTGCCAGCAGGGAAAGGCAAGACCGCTGACACCAGCGCCAAATGCCAGAATGAGAAAGAGCTCAAGAGGGGTCATAGAGACAAAGCCCCCCATCGAACATTGCACCACGCTACAGAGGATTCCTACAATTAGGACCCCCACGCCAACAAGAGGTTCCTCACCCACCGACTCCGATTTGGCTTTCACAATCAGTGAGTAGAGTGCCCACGATAGGGCGGCGACAAATGCCGTCAAATAGCCCCAGCCGTGTCCCAGTCCAGCTTTAAAATTGAGCGCGGGAAAGACAAGGACCAGCAAAGCTAAAAAACAAGCAAGAAGCCCTACAACTTGGCCTCGTGATAGCAATCGTCGGGTGCGGAGTGCCTCGCCGACCACCAAAAAACTAGGCCATAAATAGTTAATTAGATCGACATGCGCCGCAGGCGCCAGTCGAAAGGCCGCAACATAGGCCAGCTGGTTGACCAGTAGCAGGACGATGCCTATCCAACGAGTTGTCAGGTATCGCTTAATTGTGGGGATAGAACACCGCCTTCGTTCGAGGAGCAAGCTGACACAGCCACCTACGGTCAAGCCGATGCCCATTACCTGTAGAAAAGGAAGATGACTCAGAAGGCAAAGAAGGTAGGCACCCAGCGACCACAAAACCACGGCAACGGACGCATAAAAATAGGTTTGCGTCCTCTTTTCCAAACCATTGATCACATTCATTTATCGCCTCTCCTCCACAAACAAATCATCGCCTGCATTACTACTAACCTCGTTATAAACCACAGGTAATTAGCGACTAATGCACCGTTATGCGCACCTACTAGCCCATATTGTAACGTGCACGAAATATTCGTGCAAGTCATAAATAGATCAATGATAGCGCAATAGAAATCAGGGGTGATAGAGTAGACCTATGGCAAATCCAATGTGTGAAGAGGTGCTGATTGGGCTGCGTAAGATCGTGCGCGCGATCTCCATCCAATCAAGACAATTAGAGCAACAGCATGGAATCACCACGCCGCAGCTTCTGGTTATGCGGGCAGTCGATCGAATCGGCCCCCTTTCAATTGGTGTGCTTTCTCGAGAGATCAATCTCAGCCAGGCAACCACTACTGCCATTATTGATCGTCTCGAGCGGAAACACTTTGCCACTCGCGACCGTTCAGAGGTTGATCGCAGAAAGGTTGTCATCTCATTGACCTCAAAAGGGCGAGAGATACTTGAGCGAGCCCCCTCACCCATACAAGAGGCATTCGAAAACTCGTTCTCCCGACTAGAAGAATGGGAACAGTCTCTGATCCTCTCCTCGGTCCAACGACTCGCCGCAATGATGAACGCTACCGACATCCCCGCAAGCCCCCTTCTTGTGGAAGGCCTCCCACTACAAGAGTAGACAGAAAACCCCGCTCCGCGCGACTATCCATGCATGTTTGTCCGCACCGCCTACGCCTTTCTCGAACACCTGCGGATCGTTAAAGCGGCATCTGTTCATACCGTGCGCAACTATTGCGTCGACCTCAACTCTCTGAAGAACTTCCTCGAAACCAACGTCGAAACAACACCGGTCAAGCTTCGCCACGATGAACCGTACGAGGCGCGCGACCACACCCACGATGATCTGCTCGATCTGAAGCGCATTGACAGGCGCCTCGTCCGTCAGTTCCTCGCCTCACTCAACGCACATGGCACTTCGAAGCGGACGATTGTTCGTCGCCTCTCGTCGCTCCGTACCTTCTTCAAGTACGCCTTCTCGCAGGGACACATCACCTCCAATCCAATGGAGGATATCGAGTCGCCCAAGCTCGACAAGCGGATCCCCAAATCGCTCAGCTACGATCAGGTGCAGCGCCTTTTCGACATGCCCGATGCGAACACCTACCTCGGCTTTCGCGACCGGTGCATCATGGAGCTCTTCTACAGCTCCGGTCTCCGCGTCAGTGAACTGGTGGGCCTCAGCCGACCCGATCTCGACGCTGCCGCCCTCCTCGTCCGCCTTCGCGGCAAAGGGAAAAAAGAGCGGGTCATTCCCATCACCAAGAATGCTGCCGAGTGGATCCACGCCTACATCAACCACCCTGCCCGTCCCAAAAACTCCGATCCTGACGCCATCTTCCTTAACCGACACGGCCAAAGGCTCTCAGCCCGCTCGGTCGACCGCAAATTCGACAAGTACCTCATGATGTCGGGTCTAGCTGGCCGCGTCACCCCCCACACCATCCGCCACACCATCGCCACCCACTGGCTAGAATCTGGCATGGACCTCAAGACCATCCAGCTCCTCCTCGGCCACTCCTCCCTCGCCACCACCACCATCTACACCCACGTCTCCCCCAAGCTAAAAAAACAGGTCTACGACAAAGCCCACCCTAGGGCTTAAATCAGCTTGGTATAGATTTTCTGAACTTCTTTGAAGGCTCCCTCGACGTCCAAAGCAAGTCCACACTCGTGTGCCATTGCCGAAAACGGGTCCGTCCACTGCACCGGCGGCGGTAGCAGCTCCTTGGGCAGTGAATGAGAACCGCGCACGCGAAACACCCGCTCCATCACAGCCTTGCAATGCGCAGATTCGAGCTTTCTCATGCGAAGGAGCAAAACCATATCGACGAGATCTTTCACCCGTGTGTTGTGACCCAACTCACGAGGTCTTGTGTACGCGTGAACCTCCTCGGCCAGTTGCTGCTCCACTGAAATCATCGAAATCACGGGAGGCTTGATCCCGCAATAGCCGAGCCAGTCGGTCCCCTCTCGCTCCTCTTTGGATTCGATGACAATGTCAGCCCCCACATCAAGATGGAACTGGACGAAGGATCGAGAGTCAAGTCGCGCGACCACAGGGAATCTGGCTCCACCATACGGAGCGTTCTCCAACTCCATCCGTGGACGATCAATCTGAAAGACGAAGTAATCATCCAAGTCAATTGTTCCGAGACCCAGATTGCTATCCGATCGTTCCACTAGGGCGTCTGATTTTGGGTGAGATACGAGCATCGCGATGAGTCCCATGGCGGTAGTCATGGGCGAGGAGCGAGGCGAAGTAGCTCAACAAAAGCAGACGTCATGGGGGGAGGAGAGGGTAGCAATCTGGGTCCGAGCTCCAACAACTCTTGATGCACTCGATCGGTCGAACGGAGAAAAGTCGTCAGGTCGAGATCTTTGGTCGCGCGTGCCGAAGAAATACGTAGTTCCATGGCGTAACCACCCTTCAAAACGAACGGTGGCTCGCCGCTGTGAAAGAGACGGGCGAGCAACCGGTCAAAAGCCACCTGCCGTCGCAGCCTTTGCAAATCTATCTGCTCTTGCCGCGCCTTGTTCTTCAGACGGGTCTCTAGACTTCGCCTAAAATCGGTCGCTGATTCAAATTGCATGTGCCTCCATGAGTCTTCGCAGCTCTTTCGTTGCCGCAGAGTGCGCAATATGACTTCTTAGAATTTTTCCGCTACCAAGACCGTCCTTGAGGGCCTGGATAATGTGCTCCTCGGACACCCTACCGCTCTCTATCACGTCCAGGATGGTTTTGAGTGGTTTGGTCACCCGGTAGCCGCGTCGTTGTTCGACCTCTTCAAGATCGATGTCGGCATAGTGTAGACGCAGAACGCTGGGGATTTCCACATTTCGGCGAAACCGCGAAGGTACGGTCATGTACATCTTGTCCGGCATCAGATCGCTCAGCCCATGAATATCGAGCGCAGTTTCATGCGAGTATATTCCCTGCGGATTGCCTTCCTTATTCCGACTCCAGAGCGACCAATAGACGAGCTCGGGACGCTCTTCACTGACCGGGTAGTGGACCAGGCGGTAGATGCCACGACCTTCTCGCTCCCACTCCCCAGATGCCAGTCGATAGTGGAATGCCGATCGCGCAATGCCACACTCCACCGCCTGCTGTGCGGTGAAGTAGCCCTGCTGCCGGTCCGCTACCTCAAACAGATCTCCCCTACTCATACACTCATGTTATAGTAACTATAACATGAGTGCAATACTCAAAGGTAAACGACTGACGGTGTGTAGCTTGGGAGCACCTTGTGGCGGACCTGGCTGGCCGCCTCATCCCTCACACCATCCGCCACAGCATCTACACCCACGTCTCCCCCAAACTCAAAAAACAAGTGTACGACAAGGCCCACCCTCGAGCTTGAAGCAGGCTATCAGTGCCGCATTCCCTGGAAGAGCCAAATGATGAGCGCAATCACGAGGAGGGTCAAGAAGATGAAGAAAATCACCTTGGCAACGGTGGCAGCGGCCGCTGCGATACTTGTAAACCCAAACAGTGCAGCGACAATCGCCACAACCAAAAAAATCAGCACCCAGATCAACATAAAACTCCCTCTCGTGGTAACGGCAGGCCTTCACCATATCAGACCCGCCTAAAGAGGCTATTAGCACACACCCTCAATGCCCTCCAACAAAAAATTGTCACAATTGGGGACAGTCCCCAATTGTGACAATTTTGCGGTGTGGCGGGGTATACGGGGGGTGTGGTAAGATATTTGGCATGATTAATCTACAGCAGCTTTTGAAAGCGTATGGGGCACGGGTGTTATTCGATGGGGTGACGATCTCATTCCAGCCAGGACACCGCTATGCGGTGACGGGGCCCAATGGATCGGGCAAGTCGACGCTGATGCGCATCATGATGGGGATGGAGGAGGCGACGAGCGGAAAGGTGTTGCTACCGAATAAGGTGGGCTTTCTTCGACAGAATATTGAAGATTTTAGAGAGCTGCGGGTGCTCGATGCGGTGATCATGGGAAATGATCGGCTGTGGAAGGCGCTTGCGGAGAGAGACCAGTTGTACGAGGGGGAGATGACCGACGCGGTGGGCATGCGCCTTGGCGAGCTGGAAGAGGTTGTTGCTGAAGAGGATGGCTATTCGGCTGATGCCAATGCTGCTGGACTGTTGATGGGGATTGGGATTGAGGAAGCGTTGCACGAGAAGAAGATGCATGAGCTCCCGACCGATATGCAGTTTAGGGCTCTGCTCTGTCAGGCGCTCTTTGGCGATCCCCAGGCATTGCTGTTGGATGAGCCGACGAACCATTTGGATTTGACGTCGATCACCTGGCTAGAGGGATTCCTAATGGGGTTCAAGGGAACTGTGATTGTGATTTCGCACGATCGGCATTTTTTGAATGCAATTGCGACCGAGTGCGCCGACATCGATTATGAGACCATTATTCTCTATCCGGGCAACTACGACGACATGGTACTGGCAAAGACTCAGGTGAGGGATCTAGCAGAGCACGAGGCGAAGTCGAAAGAGAAGAAGGTGGCCAAACTCAAAGAGTTTGTGGCTAAGTTTGGTGCTGGAACGCGAGCCTCTCAGGTGAAGTCGCGACAGCGGGAAATCGAGAAGCTACAGCCACAGGAATTAAAGAAATCCAATATTGATCGGCCATTCATTCGCTTCCCACAGGCGGAGATGCGTTCGGGGCAGATTGTCTTTAATGTGCAGGGATTGCGGAAGAATTTTGATCAGCCTGTGATCGATAATCTCTCCTTTGAAGTGGAGCGAGGCGATAAGGTAGCGGTCATCGGAAATAACGGGATGGGCAAGACGACGCTGCTCAAGATCTTGGCGGGGGTGCTTGAGAAGGATCGGGGCAAGGTGGAGCTAGGACATCAGGTGATCTTGAGCTACTTCCCTCAAAATCACGAAGATCTGGTGAGCAGAAGTGACCCGTCGAACATCTTTGAGTGGCTTAGATCGCGCAAGCAAGGGGTGTATGATCAAGACATCCGAGGCGTGCTCGGTAGGCTCCTGTTTGGTGGAGACGATGCGTTTAAAAATGTATCAACACTCTCAGGCGGAGAGACGGCTCGCCTGATCTTGGCGGGGATGATGCTCGAAGACCACAACACGATCATCCTCGACGAGCCCAACAACCACCTCGATCTCGAGTCGGTCTCGGCGCTCGCCACCGGTCTCAAGGAGTACAAGGGAACTGCGGTCTTCGCCAGTCACGACCGCGACCTAGTTGGCCACGTGGCCAACAAGATCATCTCTATAGAAGATGATGGCATCCACGTCTTTAGTGGAACGCTGGAGGAATATCTTGGAAATAAAGCTGTTCAAGCTCCCTCCTAAAACGCAACACAGAAAGCTCGCAAAGGCGTTGCGCGATGGGGGCGAATATGAGCGGCTCTGCCGGGCAATGGGACGCGATCCGTTTCCCACCACAACTGAAGAAGAGCACTCCAATGCCTATCACCATCATCTCCAAGCAGCGGGTCAACAGCTGAAGGAACATAATCTCTTGGTGCGGACCGGCGATCGGGAGAAGGGTGAGCCTCACCTCCCAATTGACATCTACCTCGACCATCTCCGCTCAGCTCACAATGTGGGGAGCATCTTCCGGACGGTGGAAGCTCTCCGGCTTGGAAAAATCTATCTCTCTGAGCAGACTCCCACCCCCGACCAAAAGCAGGTGCACGACACTGCTCTTGGCGCCTGCGAGTGGGTCGAGTGGGTACAAGGCCCACCTCAGCGCCGGCCAATCATTGCCGTCGAAACTGCCGAAGGGGCCACTCCCCTAGCGGAGTTCTCATTCCCCGACTCGTTCACACTGGTCGTGGGAAATGAAGAGTATGGTTGCTCTGAGGAGATGCTGGCTGCGGCCGATCATGTGATTGAGATTCCCCTCTTTGGGCGGAAGAATTCACTCAACGTGGCTAACGCCTTTGCGATTGTGGCGGCTCGTATACGGGAAAAAAAGGTCTAGAGGGACGGTAAGCCGGATTCTGTCGCGGGCAGTCATTCATCTAGGGGCAACGTCACCGGTGCCCTCAAGCGATCTACGTGAAGGGCGCCGCGGAGAACGGCATGGCCTCTCACTTCTTGCTTCGGATGGGGTTTGCAACACCGCCAAGTTTCCCTGACGTGGCCGGCCCCCAAGACCGACATTTTCACCCTGTCCACAATTGTGGCGGTTTGTTTTCTGTTGCACTTTCCGTAGGCTCGCGCCCCCCAGCGTTTCGCTGGCATCCTCTCCTGTGAAGTCCGGACTTTCCTCTCCCCCTTGCGGGGCAGCGACTGCCTGTCCCTCTAGACCCAAAAAAACATTAAGTTGTGGTGGTAACCCGGCGGCGGCGGCGAGGTGCTGCCTCTTCATCTGCCGGCGCAGCTTCCTGCGGCCAGTAGTGGATCCGCGAGCAGTGCTCGCAGAAGACAAGCCGCTCACCTTTACGCACGAGGTTTTCGTGCTGCGCAGTGATGACGATGTGGCAGCCGCTGCAAGCGCGGTGCTCGATCGGCACAACGACGCGATCTTTCTTATTCTGTAGCAGACGCTGATAGACGCCGAAGATGACTTCGTCTGCCCCCTCGGCCATCTGGTTCCGCTCAACCTTAATCGCAGCTCCCTCGGTGTTGATGAGGGAGATGCCATCAATGATCTCCTTCTCCGTCGTCTTACTGCTTTCAGTGGTTGTCACAAGACTCTCGCGGAGGCCAATGAGCATCTCGTCTTGAACAACGAGTCGCTCCTCGTATTCAGCAACCTCTTTCGAAACACCCGCCTTCTGACGTCCAGCTGTGGTGATCTCCCGACTCAGAGCGTTGAATTCGTCGACCTTCTTCACGGCCGCCTGCTTCTTCTCTAGCTCTTCAATTCGCTCGTCTACCTCACGAGTCCGCACTTCAGCCAGTTTGATGTTCTTCTTGAGCTCGAGAACTGTGTTCTCCTTGGCCAACACCTGCCCCTCTAGATCGCGACGGTGAGAGTTGATGTCGTCGAGCTCTCTCTGACGCTTCCGCTTGAGATCCATCAGGCGGATCATGTTCATATCGAGTTCTTGAAGTTCGAGAATCTTGTGCAGTGCTTCCATCATGATGTGACATTCCTACAGACATTTGGAGCCGCCAGTATGCGTCGCAAGAGGATAATCCTCAAGAAAAAACGGGAAAAATTGTATAGAGAATTTCTATGACAGTTGTGGTGGCAGGCGGAACAGGATTTATTGGACGGGCGCTGGTGGCGGCCTTGACCCGCGAAGGGCATGATGTTGCGATCATCTCCCGGCGGCCAGGAGCGGGCGCTCTTACGTGGGAGGATATTGATAATCAAGGACTTCCAAAGTGCGAGGCGGTGATCAATCTGGCGGGGCGCCTCCCTAGCGAAGGGAAGTGGACGGCTGATTTCAAGAAAGAAGTGATGGATAGTCGGGTCGAGACGACGGAGACGTTGGTCCGGGCGATTGCGAATAATCCGCCCAAAGTTTTCATCAATGCGTCGGCAACCGCCTACTATCCGGCGCTGGTCGATGAGGTGTGGACGGAGGGAGATGTGACAACGGCTGATGAATCGTTCCTCTCGCAGGTGGTGCACGAGTGGGAAATGGCGGCCAGGTTGCCTGTGGGCTGCCAGGCTAGAAGCGCCGTGGTACGGATCGGAGCGGTGCTGGGACATGGCAGCGGGGTGCTGGAAAAGCTAATTAAACCATTTAGGTGGGGACTTGGCGCAAGGCTTGGAACGGGCTATCAGCCATTCCCTTGGATTCATCTGAACGATTTGATTTCACTTTTTTTGTTTGTGTTGCGCAGCGACGGAGCGACAGGGCCGTTCAACGGAACGGCGCCGGGGTGTGTCACCAATCGAGAGCTGACGCGGGCCCTTGCGCAAGCGGTGGGACGGCCCGCCTTTTTGGCAGCGCCGGCGTGGGTACTCCGATTAGCTTTTGGGGAAATGGCCGATCTCCTCCTGCAGGGGCAGCGAGTGGTACCTGACAAATCAATCAAAATGGGCTTTCATTTTGCCTATCCAACCATCGAGTCAGCCCTTGCTGACCTAGTGAGGCAAACATGAGTGAGCGACTAAACGTAGCTAAGATTCTGGACGCCAAAACGGGAGTCAACAGGGGAAAGGTATTCATCGGCTGGGACGGCAACACCGACGAGCTGTTGGAGGTGGTTGAGAGCCGCAGCGGCCCCGAAGCCTACAAGGCGATGGAGACGATGGACGTGATGGGAATGCGCATCGTCAAAGCGGCGGGGAAGAGCTGCAACATCGAGCTGGTGCCGCAGCGAACAAAGCTTGGAGGCAACGCTCCAATTCTCTGCCGCGCGCTGGTGGAGGGGGAACACAATATCACACTAGTGGGCTGTGTGGGTCATCCGGAGATCGAGCCACTTTTCCAAGAGCTCGAAGAGCGATGTGAACGGGTGCTCTCGTTCGCGCCAAGTGGCATCACCGAAGCGCTTGAGTTTCTCGACGGTAAGGTGATGCTGGGTAAATTGGCGGCGTTCAACGAGGTGTCGTGGGACAATCTGCTTAAACTGATTCCGTTGAGATGAGTTGATTGCGCTACACGAGAATCTCGATCTATTTGTGAGCACCAACTGGACGATGCTTCTCCATATGGACACGATCTGGGAAGGAATCATCAAACAGGTGATGCCTAAACTCTCAAAGCGAACCCGTTGGATGTTTGTCGACTTCTCCGACCCGGCTAAACGAAGCGACGCCGACGTGAAAAAGTGTGTCGACCAGCTCGGTCAGCTCGGCAAAGGCTACAAGGTAGTGCTCGGCCTCAACCACGCAGAGCAGGAACGGATCGCCAAGGTACTGGGCGTCGACACTACCCATGGGGGAAAGGAGAACATCGCGCGGATGGCTCAGGCTGTTCGTGAAAAAGTGGGAATCGAGATGGTGGTCTGCCACTCAACCCAATATGCGGTGGCGGCGCACAAAGATGGCTACGACAGCTACGACGGCCCCTACGTCGACAAGCCGGCGCTCAAGACGGGAGCTGGCGACAATTTCAATGCGGGATTCTGCAACGGCCTCATTCACGGGATGACTCCCCTGCAGTGTCTCGTCTCGGCGGTGGGCGGCTCGGGGTTCTATGTGCGCGAAGGGCACAGTCCGTCGATGAAGGAGCTCGCACAATTCCTCCGGATGTGGCAAGCTGACAAGCTATGACCTACCTGCAGAGATACTTCTACAAAGTGCAAGAGGCAGACCGGACGACAGGGGCGATCGCCTTCTACGCCGGCCTCGACAATGTGGCGTCCGTGGCCCCAAGCGTAGCAGTGGCAATTGTTGATGAGTTGCGCGATCAGCAATCACACGTCAAGCTGATCGCCTCGGAGAACTACTCCTCGCTCGCCGCCCAGCAGGCGATGGGAAATTTGCTGACCGACAAATATGCAGAGGGCTACCCCTTCCACCGCTTCTATGCGGGCTGTGAGAATGTCGATGCGATTGAGGCCGAAGCCGTCAACGAGCTGAAGATCTTGTTTGGCTGCGACCACGCCTATGTTCAACCCCATTCAGGGGCTGATGCCAACCTGGTCGCCTTCTGGGCCATCTTGACGCAGCGGGTGCAAAACGCCGAGCTCGAAAAAATGGGCGGCAAAAAACTCGACGAGATTTCTGATGGGGAGCACGAGCGGATTCGGCAGCTGATGTGCAACCAGAAAGTGATGGGAATGTCGCTCGATTCGGGCGGCCACCTCACCCACGGCTATCGGCACAACCTCTCCTCTAAAATGATGAAGGCCTCTCACTATCACGTCGATCCAACCACTGGCCTCCTCGACTACGACCAGGTGGCCAAAGCGGCGCGCGAGGTAAAACCCGACATCCTACTTGCCGGCTATTCGGCCTATCCACGACGGGTCAACTTCGCCAAGATGCGGGAGATCGCCGACGAGGTGGGCGCCGTCTTCATGGTCGATATGGCTCACTTCGCAGGACTTGTCGCCGGCAAGGTGTTTACGGGTGATGAAGACCCCATTCCCCACGCCCACATTGTCACCTCCACCACCCACAAAACGTTGCGCGGCCCCCGAGGGGGAATGATCCTCTGCACTAACGAATACAAAGACATTGTCAACCGGGGGTGTCCCCTCGCCCTTGGCGGACCGCTTCCACATGTATTGGCTGCCAAGACGGTCGCCTTCAAAGAGGCCAACGGCTACACCTTCCCCGCCTATGCGCAAGCCATTTGCGACAATGCACAGGCGATGGCCGAAGCGTTTGAAGAGGTGGGCGCCACGCTCACCACTGGGGGAACCGACAACCATCTGATGGTGGTCGACGTCCGTCCCTACGGTATCACGGGGAGGCAGGCCGAAACAGCCCTTCGCGACGCAGGGCTCACCTGCAATCGAAACGCCCTGCCTGGTGACCCCAACGGCCCGTGGTACACCTCAGGAATCCGCCTTGGAACGCCCGCAACTACCACCTTAGGGATGGACGCGGTAGCGATGAAAAAAATCGCCCAACTGATTGATGGCGTCCTCAAAGCGACCACGCCCGCCACCGCAAAGAGTGGCAAGCCGAGTCTAGCAAAGTACACAACAGATCAAACCGTTTTGGAACGGACCCGAGCCGAGGTGAAAGAGCTGATGGACACCTATCCGCTCTACCCCGAGCTCGTCGTCGACCGGAAACAGACGAAGGAAGAAATCAATGTCTAACACCCAATACCGCTCCCTAGATGACGAAATCGACGCCAAGCTGCTCGAGTCGCGCCGCCTTCTCTTTAGCGAGCAGGTGGACAATGAATCAGCCCGCGACGCGATCAAGCGGCTCTGCTATCTCGAATTGATCGATCCAGGAAAGCCCATCCTCTTCATCATCAACTCTCCAGGAGGATCGGTCGACGCCGGCTTCGCTGTCTGGGATCAGGTGCAGATGATTAGCTCGCCGGTCACCACCCTCGTCACCGGCCTGGCCGCTTCGATGGGTTCTATCTTGAGCCTCTGCGCACCCAAGGGAAAGCGATTTGCTACCCCCAACTCCCGCTTCATGATCCACCAACCATCCATCCACGGAGTGATTCAGGGACAGGCAACTGACCTTGAGATTCAAGCCAAAGAGATCGTCAAAACGCACGAGATGCTCGTTAATCTCTACGTCCAAGAGACCGGAAACGACAAAGAGCGGATCGAAACCGCGCTCGACCGGGACACCTGGATGACCGCCGAAGAGGCAAAAGCGTTCGGCCACATCGACAAGATCGTCTCCAACTACAAGGAACTCGGCTTCTAAGTGCAGTTTTCGAAATACAGCGGCGCCGGAAACGATTTTATCTGCATGCGGGAAATGCCCGAAGATGTGGGTGCACTCTGTACCCCAAAAACCGGGATTGGAGCCGACGGGGTGATCATCTGCGAGCCATCAGACGTGGCCGATTTCCGGATGCGCATCTACAACGCCGACGGCTCAGAAGCTGAGATGTGTGGCAACGGCCTCCGCTGCTTCCACCGATTTGTTGGAGGTGGACGGCTAACCGTTGAGACCGGCGCCGGAGTGCTCACCACTTGGGACGAAGGAGAGCTCGTCGGCTGCACCATGCCCGCACCCACTATCCACGCCCTCCAAATGGCCACCGATCTTGGGGTCGTCGACTGGATCGACACCGGCGTCCCCCACGCCGTCCTCTTCGTCGAAGACCTCGACCGCACCCCCGTTGTCACTATCGGCCGTGAGCTCCGCCATCACCCCTACTTTGGACCGGCTGGTGCAAATGTTGATTTTGTTGAGCAGGAGGGGCCAAAACAGCTCCGCATCCGTACCTTTGAGAGAGGGGTCGAGGACGAGACCCTCGCCTGCGGCACCGGCGCCTGCGCTGCCGCCGTCGCTCTCTGTGAGCGAGAGGGGGCGGGAGTGGTCGAGGTGGAGGTGCGCTCGGGCGAAACTCTCACCATCCGCTGCTCTGGAGACCTAGTCGAAATGGTTGGCCCCGCCCAGCATGTTTTTGATGGACAGTTGAGTTCTCAGCCAATGGTTTCTATAATCAACACGTAGGGTCAGGCACCAAAAAGTGACTACCGTCCTGCGGACAGTTCTCACTTTTTTGAGCCAGACCCGTCATGGCCAAAACCATCTCCGTTCTAGCACCGCTACCCATAAGTTGACACCATTGGTCCACAAGTGGTAACTTCTTGCCCGCATGGCTAAAACTACGACCCTCCATTCCCCCCTGATTCTCCGCTCACTCCGCCTCATCAGCGTTTTCGCAAAGGCAGACGACGAGCGTGACTATTACCTCGACAGGGAAGAGGGCTTTTTAGTGCTCACCGACCTCGATAGCCCTCAGTTGGAACTCGA
Organism: uncultured Verrucomicrobiae bacterium; assembly: GCA_963739345.1. Classification (GTDB taxonomy): domain Bacteria; phylum Chlamydiota; class Chlamydiia; order Chlamydiales; family JAFEGQ01; genus CAVUAA01. The sequence goes on from CAVUAA010000001.1 coordinate 958,007, forward strand.
TGCTCTGGCTGCCGAATTGATGGCTCATTCTGAGCGGTACCGACCGGTTCCCAAGCTCACCAACTATGAAACGCGCAAGTTCATGGAGGGGTTCACCAACGAAAAGGTGTACGACATTGACACCAAGGAAAAGCTTCTCGAACTCATCGGCGGCACCGATGCACGGGAGCAGTTTCTTGAATTCCTCCACGAGAACCACGTTGAACTCGACAAATGGCTCACCTTCCTCCAAGAGAGATTCCGCATTCGCGTCATCGAGTGGCTCCGCGGAGAAGAAATTCAATTTGTTTTTGAAGAAGATCTCGACCTTCCGCTACCCATTGTTGAGAAGCTGAAGAGTTCGCAGAGACAGGCCAAAGTAGCCCGCGATCTCTCACAAGCGCGAAAGACGCTGCAGACCAAAGCGGCCACCTATTACTCGGCAGAGGCGCTCAACCCCCGACCGAAGCGGGGAAGGCCTCCCAAAAATGTCCAGAAGGTTGAGATAGAGCAGCTATTTTCCGACGATCTCTACACCAACGTCCCCGCTCCCGTCCGTCCCTTCCTCTATATCCCCGATATGGAGGCTGTCACCCTCGCCACCTTCTCCTCCCGCCACGACACCGAAGAGGCGTTCATCGCCTCTCTGCGTGATTCCCAGCGAGCACAGACTGCCGACAGTGACGAACTCTCTCAAAAACTTGCTACACTCCGCTCCCTCTCCCGCCAGGTGCTCGGTCGCGCCTCCGCTAAGCGACCCAACACTTCTCCGCAGACCAAGTCAGAGCCCGAGCTAGAGCCCGAACCGATGACCGAGAACACGACTCCGCAGAAAAAGGCCACTCCCAAAAAAGCACCGCCGAAAAGGGCAGCTGTGAAAAAGGCTCCTGCGAAGAAAGCAGCCCCAAAGACACCGGCTGCAAAAAAAGCTCCCGCGAAAAAAGCAGCCCCAAAAAGGGCCGCTCCCAAGAAGAAGGCCCCGGCTAAAGAGCCGGAAGCTCCCAAAAAGGGAAGCAAGGTGCGTCGTCTCCTCACCCGCGTCAGAAAGAAAAAAGACTAGTACCCTATCCAGAAAGTGACTACCGTCCTACGTCTGGCACTCACTTTTTCGATCCAGACCCGTGCGGCATCAGCTACCACTCCCTCAAGTTGACGCCATTGGACGGCAAGGCGGGTTAGCTATCGATAAGAGGAGCGTCGCTCAGCTGGTCGAGCACCATCTGCGTATCAACGTAGGCCCAATATTCAACCACTTTCCCATCGCGCACCTGAAAAACGCTGACCCCCGGATAGGTGACCACGCGACCTGATGCATGCACGCCACGCAGCTCCCCGCGGTGAGTTGCCCGCGCCTCCCACTGCGCAACGACCTTGTCTCCTTCGGACACGAGGTCAATACTGGTGTATTGCATATCTGGAAAGGCATCGAGCCACACCTTCACAATCCGCTCCATTGCCTCTGGCCCATAGTAGTTGCCCAGCGGGCTATGAATGACCACCTCATCGTGAAAGACTCGCTGAATAGCATCGAGGTCCTTCTTATTCCAGAGGGTGTCCATTAAATCAGAAACCAACCGTCGAATATCCATTGCGCCTTCCTTGCTGAATTCGCGACTATAGGGGACAATGCGCATCATGTCTATCTCGATTCTCGGTCTCGGCACCGCAACCCCTCCCCACTCGCTTCCGCAGTCAGAAATTGCTGACAGATATTGCACACGACTTGGCCTCACGGGTGAAATCGAAAAGAAGCTACGAAAAATCTTTGCGCAAACACAGATCGAGAAGCGATTCGCCGTCCTATCCGATATTCTTGGACCTAGCTGTGAACTATTTAATTCCTCCATTCCCGGCACCCACGCCCGCAATCTGATCTACTCTCAAAAGGCACCCAAACTCGCCCTTGCGGCTGCAGAAAAGGCACTCGCCGATTGGGGCGGGAAGCGCGACGACATCACCCATGTTGTTTCTGTCTCATGTACAGGGATGATTGCTCCTGGCCTCGAGTTTCTCCTCCTCGACGCCCTCGGGCTCAACCGAAACACCTACCGGCTCGGCGTCAATTTCATGGGCTGCTTTGGTGCCCTCAAAGGACTCTCCGTCGCCCGCGCCCTCGCAAATGAGCACCCCAATAACCGAGTGCTAGTTGTCTGCACCGAGCTCTGTTCCCTCCACTTCCAAGCCGACACCGCCATCGACACCATGATTTCCAACGCTCTATTTGCCGACGGGGCGGCCGCCGCCATCGTGGGCGCCGACGACGGCCTCTGGAAACTGACCCGCTTCACCTCCTCCGCCCTCCAAGGCTCTCTCGATCAGATGACCTGGGCGGCAGGAGACACCGGCTACGCCATGCGCCTCTCCGTCGAGGTGCCCTTGCAAGTTCGCCGCCACCTGCTCGACTTCATCGCGCCCCTGATCAACAAACCCTATCCCGAGTACGGCTGGGCTGTCCATCCCGGTGGGAAGGCGATCTTGCACGCTGTCATCCAAAAATGTGGCCTCACACCCGATCACCTCACCCACTCGTGGGAGGTGCTCCGCCAATATGGGAACATGTCGAGCCCCACCTTTCTCTTTGTCCTCGACGAGATGCGCAAGGGCGCAGTTCCCGAGGAAACCATCGGCATGGGCTTTGGCCCCGGCCTCTCACTAGAGGGGGTACTCCTGACACGATGACTCGCTCCTACGAACTCGAACTGATCGATCGCGGTCCCGACCACTACACCCTCGACGAGTACCGCGACTGCCTCCACCAGCTGGGCCGGATCGGCCGCCTCATCGGTGGCGACCGGGCCACGCTCAAGGCATTTGCCCACCTCTCCCCCACCTCCATCCTCGATGTTGGCTGCGGCGGCGGCCAGTTCACTACTCGCCTTGCCCACCGTTTTCCCAAGACGAATGTGCACGGCATCGACATTGACTCAACTGCCATCGCCTACGCCCGCGAACAATCCCCCACCCTCCCCAACCTCACCTTCGAGGAGAGTGGCGAGATGAAAGGGAGCTGGGACGTCGTCACCGCCACACTGGTTTGTCATCATCTAGATGACGATAAGCTCGTCACCTTCCTCCAACAAGCATGCCGCGCCGCCCGCCACCGAGTTATCCTCAACGACCTCCACCGCCACTGGACCGCCACCGCCGCCTTCGGCGCCACAGCCCCCCTCCTCTTCCGCAACCGGCTCATCGTCCACGACGGCCTCCTCTCCATCCGCCGCGCCTTCAAGAAGCGCGATCTCCACCACTACCTACAACAAGCGGGCATTCCCCTTGCAGCGTGCCGCATCTCCTGGCACCTTGGCTTCCGATGGATAGTACAAATCGATACGACGCAATTGTCGTAGGTGGAGGGGTGGCAGGCCTTGCCGCAGCCATCCGCCTTGCCGAACTGGGCGCACGCGCCGCCCTCATTGAAGGGGGGAGCTACCCCGCCCATAAAGTGTGTGGAGAGTTCCTCTCTCCAGAAGCACTCCCCATCCTCGAGCGATGGGGCCTCACTCCCGAGAGCCAAATCGACCGCGCCACCTTCCACACGAGCAAACGGACCTACACCCTCAACCTCCCCCGTGCCGCCGGCTCCCTTTCCCGCTACACCCTAGATACTCACCTCGCCAACCGAGCGCGCCACCTCGGCATCGACCTCCGCACGTCTACCCGCGTTACCCACATCGATCCTGAGCGAAAGACCCTCACCCTCGACACCGGCGAAGTGCTCTCCGCCGACGCCTTCATTGTTGGGGCCGGCCGCCTCACCGCCACCAAACCGCCCCCCCTCCCCTACGTTGGCTTCAAGGCCCACTTCGAAGGGCTCAACCTCGACGGCGCCCTCGAGATGCACCTCTTCCCCGGCGCCTACCTTGGTCTCTCCAACATTGAAAACGGCAAGACCAATGTCGCCTGCATCGCCCGCGCCGGCCAATCCCTTCCTCCCCTCCCCCCTCACCTCGCCGCCGCCCGCCAGATCTTCCCATGGATGGAAGTCAAAGCGCCCACCTTTGGCCCCCGCCATCCCCCCCGCTGGCCCCACACCTACTTCATCGGCGACGCCGCCGGCACCATCGCCCCCACCTGTGGCGACGGCCTCGCCATGGGGCTCACCTCCGGCATCCTCGCCGCCGAGCACGCCCTTCGCCGCCAGCCCGACCTCTTCCGCCAAGCCTGGAATGCCCGCTACCGCCCCCGCCTCCGCTGGGGAACCCTCGCCCACACCCTCGCCATGCGTCCCGCGCTTGCAAATCTTTTCTCACCCATCGTACCGTCCGCTTTAAGGGCCCTCTTTGCCCGCACCCGGGAGGAATAAAGATGAAGAAACTATTGATCGGCCTGCTCATCGCAGCCACCACCCTACTCTCTGCCCAAACAGGCGAGAAGATCCCCTTCGACCGACTGCCCAATGCTGAACAGAAAGCCGCAATCGACTACATGATCACCACCCTCGGCAATGCGGGCGTCTTCTCCCTCGCTGGCCAAAAGAAAAGACTAAAAGTCGAGGGGGACAAAACCGCCACCCTCCACCCCCTTCGCGTCTTCCTCTACATTTTCGAAAACCCCAAGCTGCGCGGCGACCTACAAAAAATGCGTGGCCGCTCCATGGTGTGGAAGAGCTTCATGCACGGCCAGCCTGACGGCTGGGACAACACCTTCAATGCCCAGGCCACCCTCGGAAACATCACCGAAGCCGACGTCGACGCCTACGCCAAAGCGCTAAGCATCAACCCCGCCCCCCTCTGGGCCCAGGTCGAAAACCGCAACTGGACCGGCCTCATTGACGCCACTTTTAAAGAACTAGGTCAACCACAATCGGCAAATGGTCAGAAGGAAAATGGCCATCAACCCGCGCCGGCTCCACAGCGTGAGCCAGCACTGTCACCCCCTCAGTAACATAGATGTGATCGAGGATGACGCCCGGATTGCCCGTGCCCCGAAATGGCTTGGCCAGCGGGTCGCCTGATTCGGAGGTGAAGGTGGAAAGGGGGCCGACACGGCCCGCGACGGCGAGATCGATCGAGTCAACTAGGACACCGGATGTGAGAATCTGCTCAATGTAGGGACCGTCGAAAAAGGGAAGGGCGGTGTTGACAGGGCGATTGGGAAAGGTGTTCATGTCGCCAGCGACAAGGACGGGGATTGAATAGGTGGCAGCTCGGTCGGCGATAAACTTAGCGCAATAGGCGCGCGAGTTGGGGTTGTTGAAACGGAGATGAGTGTTCATGGCGACAAATTCACGGCCGGTCATCCGATCGCGGAAGTGGCAGAGGGTGAGCTGGCGAGGTCTTGGGTCGACAGGCGAGGAGCTAGGCTTTTCGGGCGTCTCCGACATCCAGAGAACTTTGCCCTCGATCAACTCCAGACGATCGGGGCGATAGAACATCCCATTGTGCTGCCCCTTCCGCTTCCCATCTTTCTCCCCCGCTCCAAAGAAAGTGTAGTCGTTGCCGATCAGCTCAACCAAACTGTCCACCTGCTTGGCGAACAGCTCCTGCGAGCAGATCAGATCGGGGCGGTCGTGCTGGATAAGTTCGGCCACCCGCGGCCGCCGCGTCTTCCACCGGTTGACCCGCTTGAGCTTCCACTCGTAGGTGTCCATCAACATGTTGTAGCTCATCACCCGCAAACGCTCAGGCACCTGCTCTAGCGCAGTGACAATCTCCTCCCACTGCGCGTGCGCATATTTCTTCTGATCGAGATGGCCCACCACCTCATAGTGATCCAGTTCAGCGACGACCGAATCGGTCACCTCCGCAGCCAGACCGGCGAATACCAATAAGAAAACAGCTAGAAATCTATTCATCAACGTCCATCATACAGAAAATGGAGTCCCCTATGCCAGATGGTTTTCTCCTCTGTTGGTACATCCTCACTGGTCTGTCGCTGATCTATCTCGTCTACGATCAGATCACCAACACCCCCTCGATGCCCATCATGGGACTGGCCTGGTTCCTTGTCCTCCTCTACACCGGCCCCATCGGCCTCTTCTTCTACCTCATCTCCTGCCGTCAACCCCTCCCGGGCACCCACGGGCAGTTCATCGCCGCCCATTGGAAGCAGGCGCTCGGCAGTGAGATCCACTGTGTTGCCGGCGATGCCACCGCCATCATCATCTCAGCCGCCCTCCTCCACTACTTCGTCCTCCCCAACGGGATCGAGACCATCATTGAGTACATCGCCGCCTACCTCTTTGGTCTCTTCGTCTTTCAAGCCCTCTTCATGCTCGGCATGTTCAAAAGCTACTGGACGGCCGTGCGCAAGACCATCTTCGCCGAGACCGTCTCGATGAACACCGTCATGACTGGCATGCTCCCCGTCATCTTTATCATCCGCGCCCTCTACCCTCTCGCCAGCGACCCCCTCCGTCCCTACTTCTGGGGGATGATGTCGCTCGCCACCCTCGTCGGCTTCATCGTCGGCTACCCCATCAATTCGTGGATGGTCCGCAAGGGGCTCAAGCACGGCATGATGTCGCGCGGCATGTCCCACCATCACCACGAGGCGGGCACCATCTCCACCGGAAAGATGTGGTTCCACGTCGCCTGGACCTACGCCCTCCTCATCGCCGCCTTCCTCATCATCTCCATCTGGATCCCCGTTCGCTTCGCTTGACAGCAGATCAACCACTACCTACCATCGACACATGCATTTTTCTGCTCAGCGCGTCAACGGCGGAATTCTGAGTAACTCATCTAATCGGAAAGGCTTAATGGAATCACATTCGAACTACAAAACACATTACGGAGACCCAGCTAAGCTGGAATTGGCTTTGCTCGACATCCTCAAAGAGCCTGACCTGATTGCGCCAGTCATCGCGCGGCTCAAGACAAGCGCATGTAGTGCCATCAAACTGATATCCGATCGGATCGGATATCCAGAGGTTATCTGCACGAGAAAACCCAAAGGATCAATCTATGCCTTGCAGAACACGAATCTCAGGGGCCTCCCGGGTCCTGAGCTCTTCAAACCGCTGCGATCTCTGATTGCATCCATCAATAGGATTCTGTCGGAGTCCAAGGAGACAAGAGCCACTAAGTCAGAACGGGAGGACCTCCAAACTCTACGTACGCACTACGAGAACTTCATCGTCAACGTAATAGAAGTGAAAGGTAAAGAGCGTTTGGACCTGCTTAAGGGGCCCGCCCGTCTCTATGGTCTGGAACAAGTGTGGCTTATGAAACGGCATAAAGCACGCCAAAGGGTGAGCATCAACAAGTACAATCAACCTCGAAAGAAAAATCCTTTCGGAGCTGGCGCTGTCTTCGGAACAAAGGAGTTACATTACAAGTGTTCGCACCTCAACGGCCTTTTTCCAGGCCAGGAGGTGGCCGTGAATTTCTTTGAAAAGCGACTCTTTGAGCAAAAGACTGCCGTCACAAAACTCATCAAAATCGAGGGGATCTGGGTCCGCTCAATCGCGGAGATAAACCATGGAAGGGATCATCTGAAAGCGCTAAGTAACTTCATGATCGAAGACAAAGATCGCTCCGCAGTAGAATTTTTCGATAAATATCCCGACCAGAAAGCGAAGTTTCTCTTTGATGAGACGCGTGAGAGTTACCTGGTACAGGTCTCTCTGACAGTAGAGGGGAAAAGCCTGCTCGATTTCGGAAACATGGAGACCTATGCCAAGTTAACGGATCGGAGCACCTCCATCTCCTTTATCCTTTCCCTCGTTTTGCGCTACAGGGATGGTCATATCCATAATTTCATGGTTGATAAGCAACACCAAGTCGTTGGCATCGACAACGATCAAGCTCTTGGACCTGCTGTCGGAATCCAAAAGAGGGATCCCTATCTCAACCTCCGCAGCATCCTCCTCCTGCTCCCTGAATGGAATGACCAACCGCTCAATCCCGGCGTGCTACAGCAGTTACAAGATATCAACCCCTCCGAATTTATGCTCCAGTGGTTAGGAGATCTGCATAATCAGAACATTGAGTATGCGAAGCTCAAGAGTCGGGGGGCATTTGACACCATCGACTACGAAAAACTCTCTCTACCTATCACCTTCCTCTACTCATCTATTGCTGAAACTTACCGGCTGCTAGTTGAGCTCAAGCAGATTGCCCGCCAGAACCCCAAAACCCGCTGGGAGATCTTCCAAGTCCTTTACCCTCCCATTGCCACCCTTTACGAACAGTTGCTTACCAAGACAGGAAACGATCCGGTTGCGACACAGAATCTCCTTTTTCGTAGCGGAGAAGCCTGCTGGATCGGGGGGCTGATTAAAGAAATACAGGATGATTTGTTGGACCCTAACGATCCCACAGAGATGGAGTTCTTTGAGGATCTTTTTAATGAGCTCAAGGCTTTAAGTTCAGCCGAGACCGGATCTCACCTTGCCCCTCTAGAGCTTGCTCAGAAATGGCTGGATGATTTTCCTCTTAGCAAATGTACAGAGGATGAGCAGATCAGTCTTCTTAGCATCGCCCTGGACTGCTTTCCCAATTGGAAGGCGCTCACCCTCTCACAGAACACTCTAAAAAAACGGACTCTTTTAAAATTCCTGGAGAGGCGAAAACAAATCAATTTAGTCACTATCTCTCATTCGAAGAGCCCCGTTTCTCCTGGAGCGGTATACGGCATGCTAGATAAAGGCATAAATGTCACCCTTGTTGATACTGACTTACAAAACAGCACGCCCGAGACTATCAAAAAGCTCAAAATCTATGCAAAATCAAAGGGACTGGAATTCAAACCCGAGAATACGAAAAACAACAATAATCTCCCTTTCCCAACCATTCCCATACTTTCTAAAACTAAGGACAGCCAAAACAATGAACCTCCGAAACAATCCAACCAATTCACTCAAGAAACAAATGCTAATCACCTTCCACCAGAATTCGAACCTCTTGAGGTTATCCGTGAATTCAAGCGCGCTGAGCGGATCCTTATCCTAAACTCCTTTACTGACCTTGCAGAACTCAGCTCCGCCTTCCAGGTAAGAGTGACCAGGGCCTTTGCAAATGACAAGCAGCTCCTCACCCATCTTGCCTCCCGGCTCTCCGACAGCTCAATTCGAGTGTTGGATCTGTCAGATACTGAGATTAATAATAACGACTTGAATTTATTAATCAAAAACATGCCAGACAACCCAATTTATTTTGAATTATCGTGGTGTAAACATCTGAACAAAGAGACACTACTCGGTCTTATCAATAGCTATCGTCTCTCTGAAAAAAGCGGGAATGCTTATGGACAGGTCTGCCTAGGCCACATCTACTTTAGAGGCGTATGTATAGAGGCAGATAAAGAGATGGCTGTGTATTTGTACGGCTTGGCAGCAGACCAGGGGCTTGCGGAAGCGCAATGCTGCATGGGTGATTGCCACCGGACTGGCAGGGGGGTGGAACACAAGAATTTAGAAAAAGCGGTGCAATTCTATGAACTAGCCGCTGCTCAGAAAAATTCCCGAGCATTGCACCAGCTAAGTATTTGCCACGCACGGGGAGAGGGAGTCAAAGAGGCTAATATGGCTACAGCCATGTCCTATCTATACCAAGCGACCAGTCTTGGGAATATTGACGCATGTATGGAGCTGGCACTCCGTTATCAGTTTGGTAACGATGTAGACCTGAACACTAAGGTCGCGAACATACTATTCGAACTAGCGGCTGAGCACGGCGGCGTTGATCAAAAACAAACTTTGCGAGAAGTCAAGAGGAGAGATTCTCAATCACCGAACAACCTGAAAAATGGCATGTCTCGCCGGTCGCCGCGCAACATTTTCCGGGGGGCAACTAATCAACCATTGAACATGAAGGGTGAGGAACGCTCACCCAGCTCTCCACAATCCGGAGACCTCTTCATCCTTGACTCTAATCAGGATCTGGAGCAGCTCAAGGGTATTTGCAAAATCAGAATTGGTAGAAATTTTGCAACAAACGAAACATCCCTTGCCCAACTGGCCAAACAGTTCCCCGATACACTCAAGGAGTTGGACCTATCCAATACTGAAATTACAGATGACGGCTTGAGCCTATTGTTGAACGCGATGCCAAAAGATCCTATCTTTATTAAGATAGCGCGCTGCTCCTCTCTAACAAGGCAAGGGATCGACCCCCTTATTTCTAAGTACACTGAAGCTGCAGCATGCGGCAATGCCTTGGCGTGGGTCTGGGCAGGACACACCTATATCAACTATATAGGCGCATCAAAAAAGAATCAGCTGACAGGAGCGACTTGCTACCAAAATGCCGCTGACTTGAAGCATCCCGAGGGACAATACCACCTGGCCAACTGCTATGAAAAGGGGATAGGTGTAGGCAAGGAGTATGCGATGGCAACCCGTTTCTATGAAAAGGCAGCCGAGCAACAGCACCTCGAAGCACAATACTGCCTGGGTGTCCGGCACGCATTTGGGCAGGGGGTTGATCAGAGCACGGAGAAAGCGATGGAGTGGTATCGCAAAGCTGCGGAGGGGGGGCACCCCATTGCCTGCTGGGCGCTGGGTTGCATCTACTGGAAGGGTAATGAGATAACCAAAAAGGACTTGCCGGAAGCAATAAAGTTCTTAGAGATTGCATCGAGCCATGGGGACGAAGATGCTCAGAAAGCGCTTATCCAGATAGAAAAAAAACAATCACGCCCTTCACTTACAAGGTCAATCAGCAACGTGAAGAACTCTCTACCTCAAACTTCGCCGCGTAAATTTAGCACGGTACGGAGTAGGCATCCTAAAAGAACGGGTCGAAACAATTCCAAAGAGATAGGACCCCGTTTCGGAGATGTGAATTTAACTCCTGATCGGGTCTTAATGATTCGTACCACTGACGATCTTAAGCACCTCCCGCAAGTGTTGAAGGCCAAGGTGAGCTCGAAATTTGCTGAAGACCCAAGGCGCATTCAAGCGCTGGCTGAACAGCTCCCGAGCACGCTCCGCGAATTGGATCTGTCCAACACCAAGATTACGACTAACTCCTTAAATGACTTAATAAAAGGCGGGCCGAGAAATCCAATATATTTTAATACTCTAGGATGCGAACTTCTTTCGCAGAAAGGAGGACGAAAATCTTTGATCAATGCGTACAAAAAATATAAAAAAAACCCAAGGTGCCACGGTCTACTTTTGCTGAGGGGTGTAACTGACAAGCCGGACCCGAAAAAAGCAATTAAGTATTTTTTTAATGCAGAAAAGCGGAATGATTTATGGGCGACTGACCTCATCGGTGAGTGTTATGACCACCCGTTGTGGAATGACCCTCACCAGGCAAATGTCTATTATCAACGTGCAGCCGATCAAGGCTTTGCTAGTGCACAGTGCCATCTAGCCGAGAATCTATGGGCTGGGCGAGGTTTTGATAAGCCAAATTGTCAAAAAGCGGTGAAGCTGTACGCTCTTGCAGCCGAGCAGGGACATGCACGAGCACAATGCCTGCTGGCCGACTGCTACATAAAAGGAGTGGAGATTGAGAAGAGCATCCCTGCGGCAACACGATGGCTCGAGCGTGCGGCGAAACAGGGCTGCAAAGAGGCAGAAAACGCCCTAGCTGAGCTGATACAGACAGAGTAGAAAGAGAGCTCGCTTTACTTAGCAAAAAAAAGAGCGGCCACCTATCTGTCCGCATGCCTATTTTACTTCTACCCAACTCTCCACACCCGTCTTTCGAACATTACCTGCATCAAGATGGAAGAGGCGGCCGTCGGCCTCTATGCCGAAGGAATCATCCGCGAACTTTGCCCCCTCCTCCAAGAATCGGATCTGGCTCTCACTTCTTGAGAGCTTCCTTTAAGTCTTGTTTCGTTTGCTCGACGAACTCTTTGTCCTCCAGCTTATGCTTCAACCAGAATGCGAAAAACTTCTCGTGAAGCTCAGCGCTATCAATTGAATTGCAAAGAAAAGAGATAATGGCTGGCCGCTTTTTTTTCCGTTCAGCAGCGCTAATCGCCAACAATTGGAGCGCAATGTGATCGCCACACATCAAATCTAGGCGATCGGAAATCAGCTGATAGGTCCTCCAAGCATACGTTGGCATCTCCTCACAGACAATGTGCGCAAGCTTGCACACGGTCGCTAATTTCAACTTCCGGTCTTCCAACAATTCGATCGCATGGTCTGGCTTGTTCTCAGCGAGAAGAAGACAAAGCTCATCTCCCATTTCCAGTGGGTATTTGGGAGCGATGTGTTTGAGTGCGAGCGGCAGATATTGGGGCTCGCCTTCGGCCCACTTCAGCACCACCTTCTTCAGACTCACCAACGAGCAAACTAGACCGCGCCAATCGGGTTCCTTCTTGTGATCCCACAGATCGATCAGATCGAACATGGCGTGTGAAGCCTCCGTGGCGCACCGTTCACAAAACTCCTGGAGTTCCCGAAAACGACAATCGCGCTCCACGAGCCATTTGAGCGCTTCAGAAGCTGTCTTTTCTTTTTTTTTAACAGCCTCAAACGCCTGATCTGGAAAATACTTGGTGTCGCTGATTCCGTTGATGGTGAACAGGTTAGGTCGTTTTAGGATTTCCGGCAACGACTCCTGTATTCCACCCTAAGATGGCCCGCTCCCCACGCGAGAAGCCCAGTACCGACAACGCTGCAGTTCCCAATACAAACGCCTTGCCCCACGTTGCATCCAGACCGATCCATCGGGCGACCAACACGCGGAGAAAATGACCGTGCGAAAAGAGCGCCACATCGCCCTCTGCCGCGAGCGCTCTTGCGATGACCGCATCGGCGCGAGCACCCACATCGGCCGCTGACTCACCATTCGGACCTCCCCCTTGAAAATCGTCCATCCAGGATTGCTCTTATGAATCTCAAGGGTAGTCAGCCCCTCGTAGTCCCCGTAATTCCACTCAACCGCCTCAGGACAGGGCTCTCCGGTGAAACCGGCGAGTTCACAGGTCTGGCGTGCTCGCAATAGCGGACTCGTCAAGACCAGATCAAACTCACACCCCTTAATGCGCCGAGCGAGCGCTCGCGCCTCCTCTTCTCCTTTCGAGGTGAGAGGAAGATCGGTCACACCCGTGTGTTTCCCATCGCGCGACCACTCCGTCTCACCGTGTCGGCACAAGAACAGCTTCGTCATGTTTTTTTCCTTTTATATGGTTCCAAATCATTAGCCCGCCAATCGCCACCATCACCCCTACGACCGCCCAACCGAGGATGTAGATGGCGTCGATGAGACCGGCCAACTCGGCCTGATTGACTACGCGGGTGGCCACCTGCAAATGCGCCTCTTTTGCCGCCTCGAGAGGGGTGAGCCCTCGTGCGATCAGCGATTCCGAGAGCTCAGCGACATACTGCCGGTAGCGGACCGACTGCCCATTCACCATCTCGCCAAACATCACCGTGTGAAACGGCGCCCGTGTGTTTTTGATCGTCAGCACGATCGACGAACCATAAGCCGCCACAATCAGACGGAGGTAGAGAATCACCACGCTGCCCTTGTGAGAGAGCCGCTCAGGAACGTGCGAAAGGGCCAAAACGGTGAGCGGCCCAATCACCAGCGCAATGCCCGCCGCCCGCACGACAAAGATGAGGATGAGCTGCTCTGGAGGGCTTTGAATCGTCATGTATTGACTCATCCAGCAGGAGAGAGCGACCAACCCTAACCCAGGCAAAATGTACCAATCCATCTTCACCCACCGTGAAAAGATCCCGGGATGAAGCCAACCACCACATAGGTGAACCCAATCACACTCATCACAAGACCCACCCGCAACGGCTCGTAACGAAACACCTGCTGCAACATCTCAATGTCCACCAAGATCACCCCGAAAACCATCACCCCAACCACCAGCATTCCCAACGTCCCGAGCGAATAGGCCGGATCGCGAAAGAGCTCCGGCATGAACAGCGGATTGCGGTGCGAGCGCCCGTGGATGAGCATCACCAAAAACGCAGCCAACCCCACCCCAAAAAGGGTCACACTCATCGGTGAGAACCACCCAGACGTGTTCCACGCCGCCTTCGCTTCGGTCACCAGCACCAACCACACCGTCACCCAGACCACCGAACAGAGGTAGCCGATCCAATCATAGGGTGGATCGTTCGATTTTTTCGTCTCTGGCTGAACCAGCACCGTCACCAACATCATCAGCGGGTAGGCGATCATATCAAGGTAGAAGATCGCCTTCCAATGGGCGATCTGCGCCAGCCACCCACCCAAAAGGAGCCCCCCGCCAATCCCCAATCCAAAAGAGAGATTCGAAAAGATCAAGAGAGAGAGGCTCCGCGCCCGTGCCGGACAGTGTTGGACGATGATGTCGATGCCAAGGGCAAAGACCATCCCTGACCCCACCCCCGAGAGGATCCTCCCAAATAGGAGCCACGCCAGCGTCTCCACATTGACCGTCACCGCCGCACCAATGGTGGCGATCGCCATTCCCAAGACAAAGAGTAACTTGTGGCCATACCAGCGGGCCAGTCGGACGGTAAGCGGAATCACCAGCGCCCAAACCAACAAAAAACCCTTGCCGATCCAAAATCCTATCGACGAATCGATCCCAAAATCGCCCTCTATCACCTGCATCAGCACCGCCGAGGCGATGAAGCCGATCTGCACCAACACATTGGCCAAAATCACATTGATCAGCAGGACCACCGTCGCCAGCTTCGGTTGCGGCGGAGCCAGAGGCGGTTGACCCCACCACTTCTTCACTCGATTAACACCTCAGCAGACATCCCTGGAAAGAGATAGAGAGGCTGGTCTTCTGGAAAATTTTCGGGGCGGCGGATCGAGATCTTGATCGGAATCCTCTGCTCCACCTTAGTGTAGTTTCCCGTCGCATTGTTTTGCGGCACTAGCGTGAAGTTCGACGCCGCCGCCCCCTTGATCGCAAACACCTCGCCATAAAACGTGTAGTCCGGATAGGCATCGATGTGAATCTTCACCCTGTCGCCCAGGCGGACCCCCTCGAGCTTCGTCTCTTCCAAACGAGCGAGCACCCACACATCTTCCAGATCATACATCGTGAACAGACTCTGCCCCGGTGTCACCACGTCGCCCACCCACACCCAACGCTTCGCAATCGTCCCATTCTGTGGCGCACGGATCTCGTAATGGGTCAGCTGAGTCTCGATCACCTCCAGCTGCTTGACCGCCAAATTCAAGCTCGCCTCCGCCAATGTCAGCCCCGCATTGGAAATTTCGAGATTCTTCTCCGCGTGGTCAAACGACTGCGCCGAGATCACCGCATCCTCGATCCCCTCAAGCGCCCGGATATAGTCATCGCGGATCTTATTCCGCTCCGCCTCAGCCGCCAACACCTCCTGCTCAATCTTGACAATGTTGGCCGCCGCCTCCTCCCGCTTTGCAACCGGCACATCGGAGCGGAGGATAGCGATCAGCTGCCCCGCCTCCACCCGGTCCCCCTCGTCGACAAAGAGAGCGATCACCTCTTCGGTCACATTCGAACTTAAGTCGGTCCCAAACGCCTCGATCTGCGCATCATTTGTCCAGACGCGGTTCTCTCGCCAGGCGATGAAGCCCGCCACCGCAATCCCCACGGCCACGATCACCCCAACTGATATCCCAATTAAAACTGGCGTCTGTTTTCGCATCGCAATTCCGTGAGGTCAACCCCCGACACATGTCGAAGGCCATAATACCCTTTGATTAGGTCATACCTCGCCACATTGCGAATATTCAAGGCTTGAATGTAGCCGTCGACCACCGACTGGTAGTCGAAGATCGTGATGTAGCCAATGTTGAGCTGGTCTTGTGCCAGCTCAACCGTCTGCGCCGCCAGCCGGACATTCGATTCGGCCGTCACCAAACTCGACGTCGCCTCCTCGATCTCAAAGATCTGCCCCCGCACCTGCTCATAGGCTCGCTGCACCGCCCGCTTGTACTCAAACTGCTTCGCCCGTCGACCGTGGAGAGCCTTACACACCCGCTGCTCACGCCCCCCGCCGTCAAGCACCGTCCAGCTCAGCTCAAACCCGATCGCCCCCCGATAGCGCTGGTTGAAAAAGTTCGAAGATGGAAAGTCGAGCATCCGCGTCGCGTAACCGCCGTAGTTCCCCTCAAGATGAATCTCCGGCGCATATTTTCCCCGCATTTTCTTACATTTGTACGCGCAATCTTCACCTCCGTCCCCACTGATTGCAGCGTTGGCTGAAACTTAAGCGCCGTCGTCTCCCAATAGTCCATCTCTCCTGGCGTGAAGAGAGCATTCATCACCCTCACCTCACCCTCAGGAAAACCCGGCTTGAAAATCATCCCTTTGAGCGACTCCGCCGCAAAGACCTCCTCCGCCCGCGCCAGCTTCTCCCCAATATCGGGAATCGCAGCGACCGGAATCTCACTCTCCGCCAACCCGATCTCCACACTGCCCGGGTCATAACCGAGCACCCGAACCAACACATCGTTGTCCAGCTTCAGCTGCTTCACCGCCTGATAGTAGGTGGCCGTCGCATTGGCCACCGCCACCTTCGCCTGGTTAAAATTGAGCAAAATCGACGTCCCAATCCGCCAATCCGCCTCCGCCCGCTCCGCTAAACTTGTAAACAGCTCCACATTCTCCACCGCCGTCCCCACCGTCTCCTGATCGAGAATTACCTGATAGTAAGTTGCACGAACGTCGTACAAAACATCAATCATCACCGCATCAAGCAGCCGCTGCATTAGTTCCACGTGCAGCCCTGAGATCTTCACATCGTAGTACTTGGTGGTCGAGAGGATTTGCTGAGTGGTGTTGAACTGCGACAAGAACGCGCTATTTGCATTGGTCCCCGGCTGCCGCCGTTCCGTCTGATAACCTCGGCTGATGTACTGAACTTGGGGAAACCAAGCTGACAGAGCCTCCAGCTTTCCCGCCCTTGCCTCCGCCACCAGCTGCTGCATCGCCAGCACTCGGTTATTATTGCTAAGGGCAACTAGCTCAGCCTCCTGCAGCGTCAATTGACACCCTTCAGCCGCTAGCACCCCCCACAGACATAGTAGACCCACCAGTATTCGCATCCGTGCAAACACCTCCCAACTCTCCCCTATACAGGAAAAGACCTATGCCGATCAACTGGGGGTCGCGCCGGTGCCCGCTAACTGCCCGATAGCAAACTCGGCACAGGCGACATCTTGCTCACCACTCCCTCCGCCGATGCCAATGCCACCCAGGTGCTCACCCCCAGCGGAGAAGATCGGCAACCCGCCTGGTACGAGGAGAAAGCCGGGTAGCTCGGTCAGCGCGTGGTTGGGGTCAGAGGCTGCCAGATCGGCCAGCTGCGCCGTTGACAGAGGGACTGCCGCAGAACTGTACGCTTTCATCCGTGCGCTCTCTGCCGACACAAGATAAGACTCATCCATCCGCGCAAACGCCTTAAGATTGCCGTGCTGATCGACCACCGCCACCGCAATCTGAAGACCCAGCTCGTCGGCCTTCTCCATTGCCCGCTCCGTCAACAACTGTGCTTCGTCAAGCGACAGCCCCTGCGTCACCCCACAAATAGCGAGTAATACCAACAGCATCCTCATAGACTCGCCAATGCCTCATCGTAGTTGGGCTCCTCGCTGATCTCCGGCACCTGCTCGGAGTAAATCACCTGGTTGTTCTCATCTAGCACGACCACAGCTCGTGAGCAGAGTCCCCTCATCGCCCCCGACACAATCTCCACTCCCCACTCCCGTCCAAAATCAGACCGGAACGCAGAGAGCGTCTCCACATTTTCCAACCCCTCCGCGCCGCACATTCTTCCTTGAGCAAACGGCAAATCCTTAGAGATGTGGAGCACAACCACATCATCTCGAGCGCCCGCCTTTGCATGAAACACCTTCACTGAGAGCGAGCAGGTCTTCGTGTCCAAGCTGGGAAAAATATTGAGCAGCTTCTTCTTCCCCTCATACTCCTCCAGTCCGACATCTTTCAGATTTTGCCTTGCTAGCACAAACCCCGGGGCCACACTACCAACTGCTCGGCAGCTCCCCTACCGTCTCGACCGGCTTCCCCTTAAACATCACTGTACTCATCAGACCTCCCATCTAAAAACGAACTCGAGAAGACCACTCCTCGGTCACAGGTTGTGATCATCTTCACATATCGCAGCCTCAAATTACTATCTTAAGCTTTGCCGCCTAGAAGAAGAGCGTTCAGGCGGACAAACAGCCAGCCGAACGCACATACTCGGGGCGCGCCCCGAGCAAAGTTAGGGCGTCTGGCAGTTTGTGTTCCCGACGGTTCAGGTTTCGATTGGAGATGTGACGGCAAGGTAGGATACCTTGTCTAGCTTCGCCGATTGAAAGATGGGCCGGCAGGGGCAAAGACCGCCCACGATCTATCTTTGCTCGGGGCGGGATTCGAACCCGCACGCCCGTGAGAGCAAGGGATTTTAAGTCCCCAGTGTCTACCAGTTCCACCACCCGAGCTTAGACCCGGATACCGCCCTAGTCGAAGGTTAGGCCGGCAATCTGAGTCTGAGGGATTACTCCTCAGTTGAATTCGGTTCCCCTTCTTCTTTTTCTTGTCCGGCTAGGCGGCGAAGGAAACGGCCGGCGGAGAAAACGCCAAGTCCTTTAGCTGCTTCATCGGTTTGTGCTTCGGCTCCGGGAGGGACGAGGGCGGGTTCTTCGATTTTACTTGAGAGGGGCTCGGCTGCGTCGCTTTTTTCGATCGGCCCTGCTGCTTCGGCCTCGGTCATGAGCTTTTTGTAGTGGCCGATGCTATCACTGATAAGTGTAGTTGGGGGTGGAAGAAGGGTGGAAGGGACCGGCCGTCCCTCTGGCTTGGCCGCAGGAGCGGGTGTCTCTGCCTGTTGCTCACCTTGTGAGTCTGAAGGAGCGCTTGCCTCATCTGTCGGTGCACCCTCGTCGTCCCGCTTGCGACGCCGCTGACGGCGACGCTTGGGCTTGGGCTCGTCGTTGGTGGGCTCTTCCTTCTTGTCCTCTTCCTTTCTGGACTCTTCCTTTCTGGGCTCTTCCTTGCGGGCCTCTTGCCTTCTGGGCTCGCGCACATCTCGCTTATCGTCTCTCTTTCTCCGTTCAGGGCGGGAGGACTTTTCGCCGGAGACGGCGTGCTTGAGGACGACACGCGTCTCGCGCACCTCCATTACCTCATAATCTGAAACGGGCAGAATGAAACTCTTAGGCCGCTCTAGGGAGCGGAAAAAGAGGGCAGAGCCGAAACGGACAATTTCAATAGCATCAACTAGATATTCTTCTTGAGCCGCACTCTTGCTGTTGCGGATCACCAACTTGCAGCCCTCGCGAGGAGAGACCACAGTTTCTACGATAGGTTCTCGTGTAAAATTCACGGATTTGACTCACTAGATATTTGAAGTTTGCGCCCAATTGTCGCCCTCCGACGTTTGCACTTAAGTACTTAGCAGCCGACAGGAAGGGCTTGATGACCTGCCGGGCCTCCAAATATCTAGGAGGGCTTACGTGAGAGTATAGAACCCAATCGGATTGATGGGAAGGTTAGGTTTTTGATTTCACGTACAGGAGCAGGCGGACAAGGCTGGAGGCGTAGCCCATCTCGTTATCGTACCAGGAGATGATCTTGAAAAAACGGTTATTAAGAGCAATTCCGGCGCCCCGATCGAAGGTGGAGGCGAAGGTGCTCCCAATGAAATCGGAGGAGACAACCTCCTCGTCGCAATATTGCAAAGTCCCCTTCATCGGGCCATCAGCGGCAGCCCTCATCGCCTCGCAGATCTTATCGTAGGTGGTCGACTTAGCGAGCCGGACGGTGAGATCGACAGCCGAGACGTCTGCCACGGGGACTCGGAAGGCCATGCCGGTCAGCTTCCCTGCGACTTCGGGAATGCAGAGGGCAACTGCTTTGGCTGCCCCGGTCGAGGCTGGGATGATATTCTGCATGCCGCTCCGGCCGGCCCGAAGGTCTTTCTTCGAGGGGCCGTCGACCGTCGGCTGATTAGCGGTAACTGCGTGGATGGTGGTCATCAACCCCTCTTCGATGCCAAAGCTATCGAGGAGAACCTTGGTAATTGGCGCTAAGCAGTTGGTTGTGCACGACGCATTGGAAATAATCTTGTGTGAGGGATCAAATTTCTCATGGTTGACTCCCACAACAAATGTGGGGACGTCCCCCTTTGCCGGTGCAGAGAGAATCACCCGTTTTGCACCCGCTGCGAGATGAAGCTGTGCCTTCTCTTTGTCAGTGAACAGGCCTGTAGACTCGATCACTACATCTACCTTCAGCTCATCCCAAGGAAGCTGAGCCGGATCACGCTCACCGAGCACCCGGGTCTTCTTCTTATCAACCAGCAGCGTCTGCTCGTCCGCTAGCTCCACCTTGCCGCCAAACCGGCCATGCGTCGAGTCGTACTTCAACAGATAGGCGAGGCTTTTTGCCGGCACGAGATCGTTAATGGCGACAACTTCGACCCCTTTCGTCTCGTGAAGAATTCGGTAGACGAGACGGCCGATCCGCCCAAACCCATTGATAGCAACGCGCAAAGTCATGGTGTAGCTCCCTTTCAACTGACTATAGCGAAACCTTATTCTAATTCCAAGCGACGCATGAGATCGCGGCGTGAAGAGTGCTCTGCCGCCAGGGCATCGACCTCAATAGCCGACGAACCGGCATCGCGAGCAGCCGCATAGAACGAGTCGGCCCAGCGGGTCACCTTGACGGCTCACCCACTTCTGGTGTGACTGCGAGAGCGCCGACCTTGGCAAGATAGTCGGTAATGGCTGAGCGAAGCTCTTTGTCCCCAAACTTAAAACTCAGCCGTTGGAAGTAGAGGAAAATGGCTCGGAGGTGAGCGGCGAGGTGGGAGCGCTGCTCTGATGAGAGGAAGGTCCCTTGTAGCTGCTCCAGGTGGGAGCCAATCTCTATTAGATACTCCCCTGCCCTCACCTCTGGCGGCACATCTTTTTGCAGCGATGCCATCGTATCTAACACCGAATCAGGCTTTGGCTCCCCCCGATGTTCCACTGAAATTCGTGTTCATCGTGGGGAGCCATGCGCCTCTATTCCGAGAGGTATTCGATGATGCAGAGAGGGGCGTTGTCACCCACCCGGTTTTGGGTACGGACAATGCGGGTATATCCCCCTTGGCGCTCCGAAAAGCGGGGACCAAGGTCGCTGAAAAGCTTTTCCACCACCAGACGGTCGGTATTGTAGCTCGAGAGGTCACCAGTACGAGCCGCTCTCGCCTGCTTGGGCGTGAGCGGGTTGCGGCGGACCATCATTACGGCCGTTGCACGACGTCGGCTGGCGAGATCGTTTTTCTTGGCCAGTGTGATCATCTTGTCGGCATGCCGACGGAGCTCCTTAGCCTTAGCAACTGTCGTTTGAATTCGTCCATTTTCGATCAGCGTTTTGAGCATGTTAGCCATCAGGCAACGGCGGTGAGACGCGTTCCGACCAAGTTTGGCGGTGTGTTTACAATGTCGCATTTTTCCCTACTCCCCGTTTCCGCTGCCGACTTCCCCTTCAATAGCCTGCTCGGCCAGGAAGACTGCGATCAATTCTTTAAGATTCTCTCGCGTGATGCCATAGCTGTCGCGCAGTAGATCCGCCTGGTCAAAGCCGAGACCAAGCTCTTCGAGCTTGTCGCGGATTTCGCTAAGCGACTTCTTACCAAAGTTGCGAAACTGCAGCATCTCGTTTTCCTTCATAACAGCCAGCTCACCAATAAACTCGATCCCCGCCCCGTTGAGGCAATTGGTCGAACGAACTGACAACTCGATCTCGTCAATCTTCTGCGAGAGTCTACCGAGAATGTCGTCACGGTCGGTGTCGGCGACTGCCTCTTCCTTCTGAAAAGCGATTTCATGCTTTTCCACCTTTTGGAAGGGGGCAAGATGGGAGGTGCCGATCTGAGCTGCAAATGAAAGCGCCTCGTGCGGAGTAATCCGCCCATCGGTGGTCACCTCCATGATGAGTGCATCAAAGTCAGTGTCCCGTCCAACCCGCGTGTTGGTCACAGTGTAGTGAACCAGGCGCACTGGTGAATAGAGGGCGTCGACCATAATCTCATCGGTCAACCGCTCTTCAAACCCTTGCCGTTCTGTTGGCACGTAGCCACGGCCAAAGGCGACGCGAAGTTCAACGACCCGCTTCGTCGGCTTTGTTACCGTGAAGAGATGAAGCTCAGGGTTAACCACCTCGAACTCACCCACCGGAATGATGTCACCCAAAGTGATGACCACCTGACCATCCTTCTTCAAGTCGGCCTCAGTCACCTCGATCGTTGAGGAGAGCACCTTCTGCCCACGTGGGGAGGTTCCTTCACCTTCAACAGCAAGCTTACGGAGCAGCGCTCCCTTAACATTAAGGACGATGTTAGTCATGTCCTCGATGACCCCTTCAACCGCCATGTATTCGTGGGATACACCCTCGATTCGGAGCCCGACAATCGCCGGCGCTTCGAGCGAAGAGAGCATCATTCTACGAAGGGAGTTACCGATGGTGTGGCCAAAACCCCTCTCAAACGGTCCGGCACGAAAACGGGCAAAGGTAGACGTCTGCTCTTCGGTTTCGATCGTCTTGGGCATTTCAAATTCGCCGTACAATACTGGCATTTTAAGTGACTCCTGTCTCGTAATTCCTAATTCTAACTAGCAGCGGCGACGCTTCCGTGAGCGGCAGCCATTATGGGCAATCGGTGTCTTGTCGCGGATCATGGTGACGGCGAGGCCAGCGGACTGCAGTCCACGAACAGCCGACTCGCGGCCGGCTCCTGGTCCACGGAGGTTCACTTCCACCTCACGCATCCCCATTCCCATCGCCCTCTTTCCTGCGTCCTGTGCAGCCACGGTAGCGGCGTATCCCGAAGACTTGCGGCTGCCAGAGAATCCTGACTTTCCAGCAGTCGACCAGGCGAGTACCTTCCCTGAAGGGTCGGTGATGGTGACAATCGTGTTGTTAAAGGTCGCCCGTACGTGCGCCACCCCCGAAGGGACATTACGCTGTTGCTTCTTACGGCCGCGGGTGGGTGCTGATTTCTGTTGCTTTGCCAAGACTCGCTACTCCTTACTTCTTCTTGCCGGCTACGGTTTTTTTCTTTCCCTTCCGGGTGCGCGCATTCTTCTGTGTGCGCTGCCCTCTAACGGGAAGGCCAGAACGGTGGCGCTGGCCGCGGTAGCAGTTAATGCTCATCAGTCGCTTAATCGCGTTTTGCCGCTGCCGGCGAAGGTCACCCTCTACTACATACTCCTCTTGGAGCAGAGCGTTGAGCCGAGCGATCTGATCTGGCGTCAGCTTTTCCGCATGACTATCCGGATCAAATGCCAACTTTTTACACACCTCACCCGAAACCGTACTACCAACTCCCTGCACATATGTGAGGGCGATGATCAGTCGCTTCTTTCCGGGGATATCGACACCAACAACGCGGGGCATTCTAAATTCTCCTCATTCAATGACCTGACCCTAAGGCCGGACAAGTTTAACTCACTGGCGGATAAGACGCAACATGCTAACATCAGAAATCATCTGGCACGTGCCGGACGGCCCCGTTTCATGAAGCCGTCATACCGTTTCATCACCAGATGAGACTCAATTTGTTTCATGGTATCCAGCACAACCCCCACCAAAATCAGGAGGGGCGTTCCGCCGAAGAAATAACTTACTGCCGGACTCACCTCAAGTAGCCGTCCGATGAGCATGGGAAGGATTGCAATCGCCGCTAAAAAAACCGCACCAATTAGTGTGATCCGGTTCATCGTGGCCTCAAGATAATCCTGCGTTGGCTTCCCCTGCCGTACCCCTGGAATAAAGCCCCCATTGCGCTTCATATCCGATGCAATCTGCTCAGGATGAAACTGGGTCGCTGTCCAAAAGTAGTTAAAAAATAAAATCAAGATCACATAGACACTCGTATATACCCAGCTCCCGGGCGCCAATTTGGAGGCGACAATCCCGATCCAAGACCCACCACCCACGAACTGACCGATTGTCGCTGGGAACATCAGGAACGCCGATGCGAAGATTACAGGCATCACGCCTGCGTAGTTGATTTTCAGAGGAATGTGGGAGCTGCCCCCCTGCACCTCTTTCCGGCCCACTACTCGTCGCGCATACTGCAAGGGGATCCGCCGTTGTCCCTGAATTACCAAGATAGTGCCCACGGCAATAATGACAAAGACAGCACAGAGTACCAACACAGAGGTGAAGCTCATCTGGCCCGGCTCCTGCGAGTCGAGATTAAGCTGGGTGAGCACGGTTCCAATTGCTCCTGGTACGGAGCTCAAAATACTAACCGTTATCAGCAGGCTGATCCCATTACCAATTCCCCGCTCGGTAATCTGCTCCCCGAGCCACATCAGGAACAGCACCCCGGTTGTCATAGTAGAAATCACCACCACAAAGAAAAGCCACGGCGTGCCAAAGAGGGTGAATTGCAACATCTCAGGCATGACGATTCCCGGATGGGAAAGATTCATTTGAAGCGCATACTTGGCTAAAAGAGCCGATTGGACGAACGCGAGGCCCAACGTCAGCATACGGGTTAACTTGGTCATCTTCCGCTTGCCGGCAGTTGGATTCTCCTGCATCTCCCGCTGCATGCTGGGCATCAATGCGGTGAACAGCTGCATCATAATCGATGCAGTGATGTAGGGCATCACACCCAGCGCTACAATGGTCATTTGCGAGAAAGCACTACCCGAAAAAATATCAATCAATTGAAAAAGGTTTTGACCACCACCCGACATCTGTCGGAAGAAAGCGGCCGCCGCGTCACCGTTTATTCCCGGCACCGGGACAAAAACGGCAATCCGGTAGACCACCAATACCATTAGGGTAAAGACGATTTTAGCGCGAAGCTCCGGGATCCTTGAAATGCGTGCCAGGCCAGCGAACATGAATAAAACCTTACGAAGGGCGTTTTGCTTCAGCAACCACGAGGCGAATCCCTGCCTCTTCAATCTGCGTACGCGCAGAAGCCGAAACGGCATCCACCTCAAACGCAGTAATCTTCTTGCTCAGCTTTCCCTTGCCGAGGATCTTGATCCCGTGACTATTCTGGTCGATGAAGCCTTTCTTCTCGAGCATCTCACGATTGACCGTCTCGCCATCGGCGAAATACTTATCGATATCACATAGGTTGACGGCATCCAGACGCTTCAGCCAGCGGCCACGCGAAAATCCCCGTTGCGGCAGCCGTTGGAACAGTCTGAGGCCACCACCGATATAGGTGTGGCGACGCTTATATCCGGAGCGAGCTCCTGCTCCCTTGATGCCCCGTCCACATGTCTTTCCAACACCCGTGGCCGTTCCCCGTCCTACACGTCGGCGGCGCTTAAATGGTTTTGAAGAATTGGACAGTTTACTTAGATCAGTCATACTACACCTCTCATCTGCAGTGCAGCTTCGCGGTTGCGCAGTTCACGCAATGCCTTAAACGTTGCACGCACCATGTTGATTGGGTTGTTGGCACCAAGATTCTTGGCGACCACGTCCTTTACACCTGCCATCTCTAGCACAGAGCGGACCAACGAGCCGGCAACGACGCCGGTCCCTTCCGGAGCTGGCCTTAGTAGAACGCGCGCCCCGTCCCACTGCACCTCAATGGCGTGGGGAATGGTAGTCTTTTCCATCTCAAATTTGATTAGGCTGCCGCGAGCATTCTGCCCCCCTTTCCGGATAGCATCGCCTAACTCATTAGCCTTGGCAAAGCCAAACCCGACGTGACCGTCACGGTCACCAACTAGGATAAGGGCTGAGAAGCTAAAGCGACGTCCCCCCTTTACCACCTTCGAGCAGCGGTTAACAAAGAGGACTTTTTCCTCCAGCTCGCCTGAAATCTCTGATTCATTGACGTGGTGCTTATCTCTTGACATCCCTTACCTCGTTAAAACCGCATTCCGCCAGAGCGGGCGCCGTCGGCGAGCTCTGCGAGCAGTCCATGATACTTATTTGGCCCACGGTCAAAAACCACGGTCTCCACATTCTTTTCCTTCGCCATCGCAGCGATCCGCTCGCCAAGTTTACGGGCGGTCTCTTTGTTCTTCTTCGCACCGGCCATCTCCTTAGAGTTGGTGGCGATCCCCGCTAGGGTAATCCCTTTCTCATCATCGATGAGCTGTGCTTGAAGATGCTTGTTGCTCTTTACCACGCAGAGGCGGGGCTTAGCTGCGGTACCGCGCAATGTCCGTCGGACACGAATCGCGCGCTTCTTCCGGCCAATGGCTTTGCTCTTTTTTGTCATATCAATTCCTACTTTGCTGCCTTACCGGCCTTGCGTCGTACATACTCATTAGCGTAACGGACGCCTTTCCCTTTGTAAGGTTCGGGTGGCCGAAGGCTCCGGACGTCTGCCGCAAACTGTCCTACTCGCTGGCGATCCGTCCCTGTAATCACCACCTTGGTGCTATCTTCCACGTTCACCTGAAGTCCCTCAGGGATATCCATCAGAGTCGGATGCGAGAATCCGAGCTGTAAATCGAGCTGAGAACCCTTAATGGCCGCACGATATCCAACCCCAATTAGCTCTAACCGCTTTTCAAAGCCACCGCTAACACCTACAACTAGGTTCGAAGCAATCGCTCGCGCCAACCCATAGAGTCGTCGCTGTTCAGCCGTGTTTGAGCTTGGCGTACAAACCAAGGCACCGTCTACTTCCTCAATGAGGATCCCCTCAGGGATAGAGCCCTCAAGCTCTCCCTTCGGTCCCTTCACCCGGATCTTCTGTCCGTCAATCTTTACCTCAGTCCCGTTTGGAACCGGAACTGGCATTTTTCCTTTGCGCGACATTTTTAATCTCCTACCACACGTAACACAGTAATTCGCCGCCAATCTTACGCTTGCGCGCCTCTGCCCCTCTAAGAATCCCGGCGGGAGTCGAAAGAAGAGCTATCCCCATTCCGCCAACGACCTTGGGAATCTCCTGATACCCAACGTACTTCCGACGGCCAGGTCTCGAAATCCTCTTGAGGTTCTGAATCACAGGCATTCTCTCGGAATTATAGCGGAGGTAGATACGAATCAGCCCCCCGGTAGTCCCCTCTTTTTCGAGGAAACCCTCGATAAAGCCATCATCTTTAAGAGCCTTGACGAGAGCAAGTTTCATGTTGCTCCGTCCCACTTCTACAAAACGGCGGCGTGCGTGACAGCCATTCCGGATGCGGGTGAGTAGGTCAGCGATTGGGTCACTTAGGGTCATCGTTTCTCCTTGCTGAATGGCATGCCAAACATTTCTAGCATCGCCAAGCACTCTTCGTCAGACGTCGCCGTCGTCACAAAAGTGATGTTCATTCCTTGTGTGCGCTTCACCTCATCGAGGTTGAGCCCATGAAAAATTTCCTGAGAGTCAAGCCCGAGCGAGTAGTTGCCCTGGCCATCTCCTTTCCGCTTAAAGCCACGAAAGTCCCGAATACGGGGCGCATCGATGTTAAGAAAGCGGTCAACGAAGTCGTACATTCGCTTGCCTCGCAGGGTGGTCATGGCGCCAATCGCCTGTCCCTCACGCAGCTTAAAGTTTGAGACCGACTTCTTCGCCTTGGTCGCAATTGGCTTTTGGCCAGTAATCAGTGCAAGTTCCGTCAGGTGGTCCTTGAGAACTCCCTTGTCCTTCACAGCCTCACTGACACCCATACTGACCACCACTTTGAGTAGCTTTGGTACAAGCATGCTATTCTTATACCCGAACTTCTTGGTCAGGTCAGATTTAATCTCGTCTTGATATTTCTTTTCGAATCGTGACATCGGTTACCTACGCTTTCGCCTTCCGAACAGTTCTGTAAACAGTCTCTTTGCCGTCTTCCGTGAAGACGAGCTCCTTATCCCCTTTCTTGCCGATTCGGCTCTTCAGCCTAACAGCCTTGCCGCCCTCGGTGGCCGCTTGTACATTCGATGCATGAATCGCTCGCTCAATCTCGATAATTCCCCCCTTCTGATTCGCTTCAGAGGGGCGGACTGCCTTCTTACGGATATTGACCCCTTCAATGAGGATACGATCTTTGCTGCGAGAAAGCACCTTTCCCGACTTCCCCTTGTCATTGCCGGCAGTAACCACAACGGTGTCGCCGGCGCGAAGCCGCTTATTAATTCTTACTTTCTTATCCATGTCAAATGACCTCTGGTGCTAGCGAACAGATTTTAATAAAGCCCTTCTCTCGCACTTCGCGGGCCACTGGGCCGAAGATACGGGTCCCCTTGGGGTTTCCCTTGTCGTCAATGAGAACACAGCTGTTGGTATCGAAGCGAATCTTAGATCCATCTCGTCGCCGAACGTATGCGCTGGTTCGAACGATGACCGCCTTAACCACGTCGCCCTTCTTGGCGCTACTGTTGGGGTCACATTCGCGCACGGAGCAAACGATCGTGTCGCCAACGCCTGCTTCGCGCCGGCGAGAGCCGCCCAGCACCTTGAAGCACTTTACCCGCTTGGCACCGGTGTTGTCTGCGACTTTAAGCTTTGTTTCCTGCTGTACCATCGTCTAATTCTCCTACCACGTTCCTACGACACGCCACCGCTTCAGCTTGGAGATCGGTCGCGCTTCTGCGATCTCGACCTTATCTCCAACTTGAAGCTCATTGGACTCATCGTGGGCGTAATATTTCTTACTTAGCTTCACAATCTTCCCATACTTTGCATGGGGAAGGGTCCGGTCGACGCGAACGACGACCGTCTTATTCATCTTGTTGCTGACGACGGTCCCTTGCTTGGAGCGTCGGTTGCCACGCACAGTTGTCATTTGCCCTTCCTCTTTTCGTTCAGCACCGTCAATAGACGGGCGATCTCTCTTCTTGTCGACTTCAGCTGGTGCGGCCTTTCCACCTGCCCAGTCTCACGCCGCTCATTGCGCAGTCCGAACAACACTTTGCGTAGATCTTCGTGCGCCACTTCAAGCTGCTCGACCGATTGATCTCTATATTCCTGAATTTTTGCCATGATCTAAACCTGCTCCAATCGTTCGACAAATCGAGTTCTCAAGGCGAGTTTCCCCGCCGCCAGTCTCAGTGCCTCTTGCGCCTGCTCTCGGGGGACGTTACCCACTTCAAACAGAATACGGCCAGGCTTCACGCGAGCGACCCAACGGTCGGTCGCCCCTTTTCCTTTACCCATCCGCGTCTCAGCAGGTTTTTTACTCACCGGCTTGTCTGGAAAGATGCGGATCCAAACCTTACCCTTACGGGCGAAGTAGCGGTTGATCGCGACGCGACACGCCTCAATTTGTTGACCGGTGATCCATCCTCGATCTAGAACTTGCATCCCGAAATCGCCGAAGGTGACGAATGCGCCTCCCTTAGCAAGTCCGCGAAGACTTCCCTTCTGCTGCTTACGGTGCTTGGTCCGTTTGGGTTGCATTGCCATGCTATGACCCCCTCTTTATGGCTGCCGGAAGAATATCTTCGCCCCGGTTAATCCACACCTTCACACCAATCTTTCCGTAGGTGGTCTGCGCTTCCACATGGGCGTAATCAATGTCGGCCTTCAGAGTGTGCAGAGGAATTTGGCCATCCTTATACGATTCGGCACGGGCGATTTCAGCGCCCCCTAGTCGGCCACCAACACGCACTTTAATCCCTAATGCTCCGGCATCCATCGACTGCTGAACAGCTCGCTTCACCGCCCGACGGAATGGAATACGACGCTCAAGCTGTCGTGCGATATTCACACCCACAAGCTCGGCTTCGAGATCGGCCCGTTTGATCTCATCTACTTCGATCCAAACGTCTTTACCGGTCATCTTTCGGAGAATGGCTTTGAGCCGGTCAATCTCCGCACCCTTTTTACCAATCGTCAGACCGGGACGGGCAGTGTGTACAGTCACTTCCACCTTGTCGGCCATCCGCTTAATAGTGATGCGGGAGGTTCCCTGGCAGGAAGCCTGCTTCATCAAGTATTCACGAATCGCTTTGTCCTCGAGGAGAAGTTTTGCAAACTCCTGCTTGGTCGCATACCACGTCGATCGCCACTTTTTATTGCGGCTGACGCGAAAACCTGTTGGGCGGACTTTTTGTCCCATTCAATCTTCTCCTTAGGTGCTCTAAATCTCTGTGCCCACAACCACTGTTAGGTGGCTGGACCGCTTAATGATGGGCGAACGAGAACCACGGCTTCGCGCTTTCGCTCGCTTCATGGTTGGCCCTTGATCGACCCGAACCTCAAGAACGGTTAGGTCTTCAGGACGAACATCGTGCTGATTTTCAGCATTTGCCACAGCGCTGTTGAGCGCCTTACGTAGGTGTAGTCCTGCACGCTGCCCGCAGTAGTCAAGCGCAAGACCAGCTTCAGCAATCTTCTTGCCGCGCATTAGGTCGGCGACCAAACGCGCTTTGCGGGGTCGTACACGGACAAACTTTGCGATACACTTTCCGTATTCCATCACTCGTTCCTTATTTCTACTTCTTCACCGGATGTGTCCGGAACTGGCGGGTTGGGGAAAATTCGCCCAACTTGTGTCCTACCATGTTCTCTGAGACAAAAACCGTGATAAACTTTCTGCCGTTGTGCACTTCGAACGTATGTCCCACCATGTCGGGGAGGATCATCGAACGGCGCGACCACGTCTTGATCGGATTCTTCGTACTCTCAGTGTTCTGCTTATCGACCTTCTTTCGCAGCTTATGGTCGACAAAAGGACCTTTTTTTAGGGATCTAGCCATTGTTGCTCCTACTTCCTACGGTCCTTGACGATCAGCTTCTTCGACTTGCTCTTCTTCCGCGTACGCAGACCCTTGGTCTGCTTCGCCCATGGGCTCTGCGGGATATATCCGTTGTGGCGGCCCTCACCACCACCATGGGGGTGATCAACCGGGTTCATTGCCGTTCCGCGAACGGTCGGACGAATACCCTGCCAGCGACTACGGCCTGCCTTCCCTTCAACACGGAGCGCGTGCTCTCCGTTGGAGATGACGCCAAAGGTCGCTCTGCAGGTCTCATTAACTAGTCTCACCTCACCCGACGGCATCTTCAGCGTGGCGTAGCCATCACTACGAGCCATCAGCTGAGCGCTTAAACCGGCCGAACGGACCAGCTGTCCACCCCGTCCAGGATACATCTCGATGTTGTGGATCACCGAGCCAAGGGGCATCTTATTCAGCGGCATGCAGCAGCCAATCTTAAACGGCGCATTGTCACCTGACATCACCGGCTGACCAGCAACCATTCCCTTTGGGGCAATGATATAGCGTTTCTCTCCGTCGGCGTAGTTGAGGAGTGCGATGTGAGCCGAACGGTTTGGATCGTACTCAACTGACGCTACTTTTGCCGGAATGCCATCTTTATCCCGCTTGAAGTCGACAAGACGGTAGTGACGCTTGTGTCCTCCACCGCGGTGACGGCAGGTGATGTGGCCATGGTTGTTACGTCCGCTTGTTCGACGCTTAGGCTGCATCAGTTTCTTACATGGCTTCACCTTGGCGCGCTTACCCGGCTTACGGAGGGTTAGCTCGTCGTCGCTCTCCAGCACTAACTGGCGCATACTCGGTGTGATTGGCCGGAACTTCTTTGGCATCGCCCCTATATCCCCTTACACATTATCGATCTTGTCGCCCGGCTCGAAGGAGACAATCGCCTTCTTAAAGCCTGACTTGAAGCCCCGTTGGCGGCGCACGGTGCGACGCTTCGGCTTCATCTTTATTGTATTCACTTTGACTACTTTGATCTTCTGGTCGCTGTAGATTTCTTCAATTGCTTCAGCAATCTGACGCTTACTCGCTTTCGGATCCACCCTAAAGACAGCCTTGGGTGTCTTGCACCGCTTGGTGCTTAGGTTGCTTTCCGACTCCTCGAGCCCAGCCAATACCATGGCCTTTTCGGTGACGTGACGGGAGATGACAATCGAATGAGGGTTACGTGTGGTCATGACTTCTCCTGCAGTTGGGCCAACGCCGAGGCGGTGATCACGATCTCTTTGGCTTTAGCCAGGTCGTAGCCGCTCGCTTGCGCGGCAAGGATAAACTGAGCTTTGTGCAGATTGCGAATGCTCTTAGCGAAATGAACATTGGGCTGTCCCATGAATAGTACTCGTCCAGTGATGCCCACTTTCTTCATAAAGTTGGCAACAGCTGCTGTCTTTGGAGCGTCCATCTCGGGGTCGTCTAAAACGTGAAGTCGCTGATCGCGGAATTTGTCACCTAATAGTGACCGCATCGCTTGACGGCGCTCTTTGCGGTTGATGCGTACATGTTGGTCAAACTTTGGCTTGGGTCCAAATACAACACCACCACCCTTATACTGGGGAGCTGCCAAACAACCTTGACGGGCCTTACCAGTCCCCTTCTGCTTATGCGGCTTCTGGCCGGAGTGGTTGACCTCTTTGCGCCCCTTGGTGCAAGCCGACCACTGACGGGCGTTTTGACGGATCGCCACGATGTACTCTTTAATCGTCTGAGAGCTCGCCTTGGCTTCGGCAATCGCCGGACTGAGTTCGGCCTCACCGGTCTGCTCACCACTCAGATTGTACTTTTTCAGCGTTGCCACAATCATCCCTCTATTTTGTCTTCTTCACGGCCGAGTCAATCACCACGACGGTGCCGTTAGCACCGGGGATCGCACCCTTAATGAGTAGCAGGTTTCTCTCAGCATCTACTGCGAGCACTTGGAGATTCTGCACTGTCGATTTCTTATTACCCATCTGGCTAGGCCGTGGCCCACCGGGTAAGCAGCGTCCTGGAGTAGAGCGCATTCCGGTCGAACCGGCACGTCGGTGGAAACCCGAACCGTGAGCCGCGGGACCGCCTGAGTAGTTGTTCTTCTTCATCAGGCCCTGGTAGCCCTTACCCTTAGAGGTGCCGGTCACATCGACCAGCTGCCCCTCCTCAAACAGAGCAACGGTCACCTCGTCGCCAATGCTCATCTCAGGAGCGCCATTGCAACGGGATTCAATCAAAAAGCGACTAGGAGCGGCGTTGGCCTTCTTATAGTGGCCAGCGAGCGGCTTCCCTACCAAACGTAGGGTGCGGCGCTCATCCTTCGAAACAATGGGGTCAAAACAAGTTTGTACAGCGGTATAGCCATCAACTTCTACGGTCTTTACCTGCGTGACGATATTGGGCGCTGCCTCAACGACCGTACAAACGACCAGGTTGCCTTCATTGTCAAAGCGCTGTGTCATGCCTCGCTTGCGACCCATCAGCTTTTGCTTTGCCATCTTCATTCCTCGGTTCTAAATCTCTCGCCAAAAGCGCGAAGTAGAAGGCTAACAGGGACTGCGATTTACGTCTAAGAAAATCGCTACCAGATCCTGCGCACTTCGGGCTTCGCTAATCTTCTAGCTCCCCTGCCTTACGTCCGGCAATCGCCGATCGTCGCTGTGCGTCAAAGTTGATACACCCGCGCCCCTTATTACGTCAAGCGCTTACGCACACGATGAGGAATTTTCACCACCTGCTGGTCGACCAGCACATCTCGTTTTTTTAGTTTATAGGTGACGGCATCGTCCGCCAACTCGATTTGCCTCAAGAGCTGACCCAAGCGAGCCCCCTCTGGCAGGTCATAGAAACAAGGGTGGGTGACGGCCCCGTCCACCCACACACGGATGTATCGCTGCTCAGCAATAGTAACGTGCTGCCCATCGACAAGTCGCGATTTTAGACCGTCTAAAATGGCGTTTTCAAGCGGCTGAGCCATTTCAAGTAGTTCTTTGATTTTGGCGTTATGATCGAGGACATAGGTACCTGGATTGGCGACGCACCCCTCAATAGTGACGGTGATTTCTCGAACCGGCATGAGTTCATGAAAAACGCCGGACTCGGGCAGCTTGCCCGGCCGGCGTGCATAAGTGACATAAGATACGGTAAGGAGAAGGCCGACGGCAAATGCTACCGCCAGCCAATCCCCTCGCCGCAACCGCGGCGACGACTCCTCTACCAACCGAAGTAGACCCTTGCCACAGTCATGCCCACTCCAACGGAGGCTGGTGCCAACTTCGTTGCAACAGCGCCCCATTCGGTGAACGGTCCGCCACTGATTGCCATCACCCCGAAGACCGCATCAAGGCCGTAGCGGATTCCATTACAGCCATTCCAGAAGCGGGAGCTTTCCTGCTCTTTTATCGCTTTAGCATTGTCGCCGGCGGCATCGCGTAGGGAAAACACGCGCTGGGAATCACGATACCAGCTGTAGAAGCCCCCTGTGCCAGCCAAGACGTTGCCGGCGGTGCCACCGTATGTCAAAAACCATGTAACGTTAGTGCTAATCGGCAGAATACCCTGCTTACCCGCTTCGGCTACAAGGCCGGCGAGGGCGAGAGAAGCATAGGCAGGACCCGCAATCGTTTGAAAGACTTTTTCCGCTATTGTCGCGTCTTTTTTTATTTTCGGATTGTGGAATGCGTCCCATGCCTTGGGGACGCGAACGAAAACGGTCACCAGTGTACGGGTGCTTTTGATCCAGTTTTGAGCTTTGGCCGCCCGAATACTGATGCCTCCGACTACGAGCGCGAGGCAGAGAGGCTCGAAAAAACGGAGAGTTCGAAGAATATGGTCGCCGTCACGGGAATACTTGCGAGACTTAGCTGCAAGACCTGCAACACTAGCAATCCTAGTGTTACTGTCTAAAGCCACATCATCGACATCGTAATTTTTTAAGCTTTGTATTCCGAATATGCGTTCACCAATGAAATCGGACACGTTGAATATTGACATGCGTTGTGCTCCTTTGTCGGTTCCAGTTGAAGGGAGCAGTATAGGACAGGATGGGGGTTTAATCCAACCTTTAAGATGTGAAGTAAATTTTTTGGTTTAGGCCGCGAACGAGGTTGTCGGCAGACATTAGTTTTTTACCCTCGAGCTGCACTTCAAGGAGCTGGAGATGGTCAGTCCCGCAAGGGATAGAGAGGCCGGCGGGGGCGGAGACAACTTTTGATTTGAGCACTTTGAGACGGAGGGTTTTGTCGCCCAGGCGGACGGGGCAGTGGCCGCCGATGGCGCGGATGGTGTTGTGGAGGGTCTGGGCTGGGAGAGTGAAGTCGAGGAGGCGGTCGGTGGACTCTATCTTGGGAGCGTGGGTGGCCTGGGAGTGGTCTTGGGGGGTGGCAGGGGGAAATTTTTTGATGGTGGAGAGGAGGAGGCGGCAGCCGAGGTCGCAGAGCTGGGGTTCGAGCTCTGAATAAGTGGTGTCGGGGCCGATGGGGAGCGATTCTTGGGCGAGGATGTCGCCAGCATCCATCTCTTTAGCGACATACATGATGCTGACGCCGGTCTCGGCGTCGCCATTCATGATGGCCCGCTGGATGGGGGCGGCTCCTCGGTATTTGGGGAGGAGGCTGGGGTGGACGTTGATGATGGCTTTGTGGGGGATGTCACGGAGGGGTTTTGTGAGAAACTCGCCGTAGGCAACGACAATAAAGAGGTCGGCGGCGTAGGTGGCGAGCTGGGTGCAGACTTCGGGGGTGGAAGCTTTTTCGGGCTCGAGAAGGGGGAGCTGGTGCACGCGAGCGAGGTCGGCGACAGGGCTAGGAATGGGCTTTTTCGAGCGCCTTTTGGGTCGTGGAGGTTGGGTGACGACGGCGACCACCTCGACGCCGTGGGCGAGGAGGTAGTCGAGAGTGCGGGAGGCAAAAGAGGGGGTACCGAAAAAGACGACCTTCATGAATTGGTAGAAAGGCCGATGAGGCCACGCGTGGATGCACGGCAGAAGTCTGTGAAGTGCTTCACTTCCGGGATGGGCTCGATCCGCTCTTCAATCTGCCTAATCGCTTCGTCCAGGCGGAGGCCGGAGCGGTAGACGAGTCGGTAACACTTGGTGAGCGCTTGCCGAGTGGGAAGGTCAAAGTTGCGCCGCTTGAGTCCGATGAGGTTAATGCCACCCACTTTGAAAGGATCGTTACCGCCAATGGTATAGGGGGCGACGTCATTGGTGATGCGGCCCATTCCGCCAACCATGGAGTGGCAACCGACGCGAACGTGCTGGTGGACGCCGGTAAGGCCGCCGATGATGGCGTCGTGCTCGACTGTGACGTGGCCGGCGAGCTGGACGCTGTTGGTGAGGATGACTCGGTCGCCAACAGCGCAGGTATGGCCGATGTGGCAGTAGGCCATGATCATGCAGTTGTTGCCAACGGTCACTTTTGACCCCTCTCCACAGGAGGCGTTGATAGTGACAAATTCGCGGATCTCGCACTCTTCGCCGATCTCAACGTAGGTCACTTCACCCTTAAACTTGAGGTCTTGGGTCTTGGTGCCGATACTGGCGCCGGGATAGATGGTGGTGTTACGGCCAATGGTGGTGTGGCCGTCGATGTAGGCGTGCGACTTGATGGTGACGCCATCACAGAGGGTAACATTCGACTTAACGACGGCGAACGGTTCGACAACCACTCCTTCACCGATCTTTGCTCCCGCCTCGACAACGGCCATGGGATGAATGCTTGTCATACTCAAATCTGCCCCTTGTTGACGAGAGCGCAGCTAATCTCGGCTTGCACACACGGCTTTCCTTCAATCTCGTTGACGGTTCCCCACGCTTCGACACGGGCCCCTTTGCTCCCAAAGTAGGTTCCTTTGACGTGGAGATAGAGAATGTCGCCGGGATAGACTGGCTTGCGAAATTTTACTTTGTCGATCTTGAGGAAGACAGCGATCTGCTCGTCATATCCTTTTCGGTTGGCGAGGATGCCGCCAGTTTGCGCAAGCGCCTCGAGCATGAGGACGCCGGGCATGATCGGCTTCCCTGGAAAGTGTCCTTGGAAGAACTCCTCGTTCATGGTGAGGTTCTTCTGTCCAATGGCGTAGTCGTTGTCGAGATCGAGGTGAATCACCCGATCGACCATCAGAAACGGATAGCGGTGAGGCAAAATCGAGTGGATGTCCCCAATGTCCAACACTGTAGTGTACTTCTCTTCGGTCATCATCTCACCCTCTCTTCTCTTACGATTTTCATCAATTCTCTTCCCAAGCCGGCGTTCGACGTGTGGCCAGCTCGCACGGCAATGACGTGCATCTGCATTTCTACTCCGAGGAGCGCCAAATCGCCGACGACGTCTAGCACCTTGTGCCGCACCATCTCGTCGGGAAACCGCAACCCCCCCTTGCTCAAGATCGCATCTCCCTTGATCACCACGCCACTCTCGAGGCTAGTCCCTTTAATCAGGCCAGCCTCTAAAAGCGGTTCGACCTCTTCATAGAGGGCGAATGACCGACAGGGAGCGAGCTCTTGCTCGAACGACTCAGAGTCTATCGCAAGAGAATAATATTGTGAACGGAGGGCGGGCGAATGGGGGTAGTGGAGGGTGTAGCTGATCCGATATTCCGCTGCGGGGAGGGCCACCATGTGCACCTGCCCCTCTGACCAATAGACGGGGCGATCAAGCCGCAAAATGGGCACGGTCCCCTCCTGCCGGACGATGCCAGCCTCCTTGATCATCCGAATGAAGTCAACTGAGCAGCCGCCGGCAACTGGGGGCTCAGCTTCGGAGATTTCGACGACACAATTGTCAATGTGGTAGGCGCGCAGTGCGGCGAGAACATGCTCGACAGTATGAACGCTCGCCTCCCCCACTCCAATGGTCGTAGCGCGGGTGGTCGATTGAACGTTGTCAAAGCTGGCGGGAATTTCTGGCTGACCGGGCAGATCGGTGCGACGAAACCGGATGCCGGATCCAGGCTCCGCCGGTAACAGGCGCATGACCACCTTTTGGCCGGTGTGGAGACCGATCCCAGCAATCTCCGCTTCACCACCCAACGTCTGGGCGGTTCGCTCGCCGACGATGAGAGGGGGCGTCAGGCACTGGGTCATACGTTGGGTCATGAGACTCTCGTGTGGTTACAAATCTCTCTTTTCCACTGATCGTAGAAGGCAGGATTGGGATAGTGTCCCATCCCCTCCACCCACACGAGGCGGGCTCCCTCAATCGAACCAGCTAGCCTTTCCGCATGATCTCGCCTGAAAAGGGGGTCCGCGGTGCCATGCAAAATTAATGTAGGAACCCT
Organism: uncultured Verrucomicrobiae bacterium; assembly: GCA_963739345.1. Taxonomy (GTDB): domain Bacteria; phylum Chlamydiota; class Chlamydiia; order Chlamydiales; family JAFEGQ01; genus CAVUAA01. The sequence goes on from CAVUAA010000001.1 coordinate 995,708, forward strand.
CACCGCACTCGAAATCGTTCCAACAATCTCCTCGAAACGAAGATAGGCACGCTGGTGGTTACGGCTCGACCGGGTGTCGCCAGTATGTGCTAGGATCGCCATTTGCACTGCGCGCCAATAAGCCGCATCAAAATTAGCCTCGGAACCGTTCATCAACTGACCAAAGTTCACCTTGAGGTCGATGAACTCATCCACCGTTTCGATGGGACGGGCAAATAGTTTGGCGGCACCAATCATATAATCGGTGCGGGGCGGCGAGAGCCACCCCTCTTTCTTGAATGGCTCTCCCAGCATGGCAGATGTCGAGGGGCGGAAGTCGGAGGAGGTAGCCATCAAGGTGATCGTCTCCACTCTCTCAGGATGTCGGACTGCCATGATCTGACTAATGGGTCCCCCCATCGAAAAGCCAACGACGTGGGCCGTCTCAATCTCAAGGGCATCAAGCAGACCAACGGCATCTCGTGCCATCTCAATGTAATCATAGGGGTTAGCATCAAAATCGATGCTGGTGGAGCGACCTGTGTCGCGATAGTCGTAGCGGATCACATAGAAGCCGGAATTGGCCAGCTCTTCACACCACTCGGATGGCCAACTAAGGCCACTGCAGCCGTATCCCATGTTGAGCAGCAAGGGCTTAGCCACCCGCTCCCCAAAGGTCTCGTACCACACCTCAATTCCGTTAGTCTGAGCAATCGAGCCTGTTGCCGTCAGGGCCACCGTCTGAATAAGTAGGGCTGCCCCAATCAAAGTTGCACGCATTTCCCGCTCCAATCAATGACGGATTAGGATAAACGAACCGAACCAAAATCTCCACTAGAAACCTGTTTTGCGCTGATAATCAACACTTTAGGTCACATATACGGGATATTTACTTTGACGGTCGATTAAATAATGACTACTATGCAGTTAGGGAACAGTCAGCCCAGGGAGGGGTCCGTTTCAAATGAATCCGATGGAGATTGAAGACCAATACCAGGAGATTATGGCCGACCTCGAGGGGTGGACTCCAGAGGGGATTGTCCATGTCGATCTCGAGTACCTGCAGTCGCTCGGTCTCCTCTCTGAGGTGGACGGTGAGTTTGGCCAGCCGAAGCACCCACTGACCCACTACTTCCATGTGATTGAGACGACCGAGAAGATCACCCTCTTCAATGATCAGTTTGTGGTGTGGATTGTCCCGCAAATCTTTGATCACGAGCCCGTTACATTTGCTTTGGTAGGAATTCTTGCTTCGGAGGGGGTCCACTTGGAGCTCGTCTTTGCCACAAGCGGCGTCTACAACACCTCGAAGATCGTCCTCAAGGTGCTCGAGCGGCTCCTAGAAGAGATCCAGGAAAACGAAGAGATCCTCGACAATCTCAGCTAGATCTTTTCGAGTCGGTGGTCGCGCCGCTTTTGGGCGTCATGGAAACGGCGCTTCTGGTCAGGAGTTTCAGGGACAACTGGGGTCGCAGCAATCGGCTTGCGATCCTTGCTCAAGGCGCAGAAAGTGTAAAAAGCAGAAAAAATGTGCCGCTGCGGTCCGCCAGAAAAGTCGTCAGCAAGCACCTTGATGCCAATCTCCATAGAACTTCCCCAAACGCGGTTGATAGAACCCTTCATGATCACGGTTTCTCCCTGATAGGCGGGAGCTAAGAAGCGGATGCTATCGACGGAAACGGTGGTGACGTAAGGCCAATGACAGTGGCGGCGGGCAAGGGTGGAGGCGAGCCGGTCCCCCCTCTCCATCAACCGACCTCCGAAGAGGGTCTCCGATGCATTCAGATCGTTGGGAAAAATGTCGAAAAAATGATCTTCAATGGCGGTCTCGCTGACCGGCCGGCCAGTCTTGTCTGGCCCGTCTCTTTGACTCTGGTTCATCGCTCTTCACTCCTTTTAATCAAAATCACCACGTTCCGCTCCCCTTCTCTTTTGTAATCAAGCTGATCGACAATTTGCCGAACCAAAAAGAGGCCAAGCCCACCCGCTTCGCGCGCTTCAAGGGGAAGATCTACATCGGGATTGAGGCGGGCGACGAGCGGATCAAATGGGGGGCCATCATCCGAGACCACGACGTGCACCTCTTTTTCCCTAGGGCTTGTCACCTCAACGTCAATCTCTCCCTCTCGGCCAGAATAAGCGTGCTCGATCACATTGACAATGACCTCCTCGCACGCAAGCTCCAAGCGCTTCGCTGCCAAGCTGGAGAGACCACCCTTAATCGCCTCACACCGAATGTGCTCGAGCACCATGTATAGAAAATCTATGTTAGCTGTAATCCGCACACTTGAACGCTTACCATGCGACAGTCAGGTAATCAACGATTTTGCGAGCGAGTGCGTCGTAAAGCGGTCGTTTGGCGGCCCACTCTGCGTCGTCGATGTTGGTGTACTGACCTAGCGAATCGACGGAAAGCTGGTTGTCGGTGGAGAGAGGATCGAAGGGAAAGGAGAGCGATTCACGGACGCAAAAGGGGCCGAGGACGGTGCAGCCGCGGCACCGGTCGACGAGAGAGACTTCTACCTGATAGATGATCCGCTGCTCGTCGGGAAGGAGGCGATCGACCCGCTTACCTTTCTGGTCGGTGTCATAGCGGTAGCCGACGTTCTCCCGACCTGTGCTGGTGATCTTCGCTTTAAGGCAGAGCTGCCCACCACACTCCCGATAGCGAAGAGCCCCCGAAGCAGAGACGGCGTGCACAAGCGCTTCTGTGAGACGGCCATCGTCATCGCATTCAACATACGGGATGGAGACGGTGCTGTACTCAGAGACAATCGCCTGATCGCCCATGTGGTAGCCGCACGAGGTTAACAAAAAAAGGGCTGCCAGGGCGAGTGGGAGCAGAGCAAACCGAATCATTCTTCGGGCAGATCAGCAACAGCAATATCCTGGAGCGACGCCCCTTCGAGGAGCGGGTTGATCGGCTCAAGTTCGATGAGGCGAGCAATCGCAAAGTCGGCAGCTGAAGTTCCTACGTAGTCGTTGGAAGCGTGTGTGTAGTAGACGCAAGCGGCCGGCTCGATCCCCTTCCGCTCATAGAACTGACCGGTCTCGACCAGGGCATTGGCGAGCGCTTCGCGCATCTCACCCAGAATCTCCTCCCCTTTGAGAAGCCTCTCATCGGTGGGGAAATCGGAGCGGAATTTGCGTAGGTTGATCCGGGCAAGAGGGAGAAGATCGGGGTTGTGGGGCTGGTAGCGAACGTGGTCGAGATAGATGCCGCAGATCGCCTCATAAGCGTCTGGAGCGTGCTCATGACGAGGAAACCGAGCGATGAACCCCTGCATGGCGTCGATCGCATCCTCATACTCCCGCACCTTCCAGAGGATCATTCCCTTCCCATAGAGTGCTTGAGCTCCATACTCGTGGCTGGGCATGGCGGCGTAGATTTCATCATACAACTCAAGCGCTTCGTACTTGGTCGATGACCACTTGGGAAGATATCTCCCACCAAACAGATTAGCCCGCTCCCCTTCACGGAACGCGTCGGCGATATCCAATTTGTAACCGAAGATCTGCTCAAAACGCTCAGTGTGCGGCTGTTTAGCCAAGTAGCGATCAAACCATTTGATCGCACTCCGTCCATCACCCTCATTAAGACTGGCAAGTCCCCAAGAATAATAGGCTTCGGCCACTTCGGGCGCATCCGGATAGGCCTTAAAAATCATCTTGAAGTGGCGGCAACCCAACACACGATCTCCCCTCTCAATGAGGGTCTGTCCGGCCTCGAGATGCTCAGCCGCCGAATAGGGGGTGTAGTGAATGTGAAACGCCTCTAGAGATAGGGGGGCGATGATGAGAGCGAGGACGATGAGGTAACGCATGAAAAAAACTCCTATTCTGTGATGGGGAGTGTACGCCTCATGCGTCACTTGAGTCAAGGGCAAGGTGGGGGATTTTAGCAAGGGACCGCTCCAGCTGCGCAGAGGGCTTTACCCCCTGCCCCTCGGGAAGGTGGACCCGGCTGAGCGGCCGGTCGCCTGAACGGAACTCGAGGGTGACGGGGGCGGGGCCGGCGGCTTCCTGTAACGTCTGCTTCAATTCGAGCAGATGGCTGATGCGGAGTTGGTCGGCATCGAGGAGGAGGGTGAGGCTTTTGGTCACGGGCTGCTTCTCCGGTTGGGAACGGGGTTTTGTCCGTCTGGGACGGCTCGCTTGGCTCTTGGCTTTGTCGTAGGCAACGTCGCAAGCGGCGATCATCGCCTCATCCGCGCGGGTGAGGTCGTCGAGCCACCGACAAGAGAGGCGGGTGGACCCCTCTCGCCGATCGATCTGGACCACAGCGTAGAGAAGCTGGTTCTCCTGAAGGAGCTCCCCTTTCTCCTCATAGAGCTCGGGCCAGATGGGAAGCTCGCGGCTCTCAAGGCCATCACCAATGGTGAGGATGGCAAACTTTTTTCCACTACGCGCAGAGATCCGAGTGACGACGTCATCGACGATGAAGGCGGTGCGAAAGACGGCGTTTTCTGGCATCTGGTCGATCTGAGAGAACGGAGCGCATGAGAGGCGCTGCATCCGATCTTTGTAGGCGTCCATCGGATGGCCGGTGAGGAAGAAACCGATGAGCTCCTTCTCTCGGAAGAGCATCTGATTGCGCGTCGAGGGCTGCTCAACGGCCGGCGGCTCGTTGAACTGCGTCCCCGCTTCCTCTCCCATGAGAGAAAAGAGCGACATGACGCCGGCCTCTTGGTCTTTTTGATCGCGGGAGGCGGTCTCATACATCGGCTCGACACTGGCGAGCAATTGATCGCGGTTCCATCCGGTGAAGTCAAAGCAGCCAGCCTCGGTGAGCGACTCGATCGCCTTCTTGCCAGCGCGCTTACCGTCAATCCGCTTGCAAAAGTCGTAGAGGTCTGTGAACGGACCATTTGCATCACGCTCTTCGACGATCGCCTCAACCACCCCCTGACCCACCCCTTTGATCCCCGACATGGCGAATCGAATGCCCAGCTTAGTGGCGACGAAGCTCGCTCCCGCCTCGTTGACGTCAGGAGGGAGGATGGCGATCCCCATCGCCTGCGCCTCACGGATGAAGTTGGCCACCTTGCTCAGGTCGTGACGGACGCAGGTCATCAGTGCTGCCATCCACTCACACGGATAGTTGGCCTTAAGATAGGCGGTGATATAGGTGAGAAGGCCATAGCAGGTGGCGTGCGCCTTGTTGAAGCCGTACTCGGCGAACTTCTCCATCTTCTCGAAGACCGCCTCTGCGGTCGCCTCGCCAATCCCCCGATCAATCGCCCCCTGGCGGAACTTCTTCCGCTGCCGGAGTCATCTGCGACATGATCTTCTTTCCCATCGCCTTGCGGAGAATGTCACCCTCACCGGCTGTGTAGCCGGCCAACTGCTGGGCGATCTGCATCACCTGCTCTTGGTAGACCATGATCCCATAGGTCTCCTGTAAGATCTCCTGCATCTCGGGATGATCGTATTCGATCGGTTCGCGGCCATGCTTGCGGGCGATAAAGCTGGGAATATTGGCCATGGGACCTGGACGATAGAGGGCGCCGACGGCGATGATCTCTTCGAAGCGGTCGATGTGGAGGCCGCGGGCGAGCTCCTGCATGCCGCCCGATTCCATCTGAAACACCCCGCTCGTCTTTCCTTGGTTGAGCAGGTCGAAGGTCTTCTGATCGTCAAGGGGCAGGGTGAGGGGGTCGATGTTGCCAGGGATCGCGTCACACGCTTTGCGGATACTCGTGAGGGTGGTGAGGCCGAGGAAGTCGATCTTGAGCATCCCCACCCTCTCCACCGGCTTCATTGAATACTGGGTGACCGCCATCTCTGAGTCCTTGGCGGTGCAGATGGGGATGTGCTCGGTGAGCGGCTCGCCAGCGACGATCACACCGGCGGCGTGGATGCCGGTGTTGCGAACCGACCCCTCCAGTTGTTTGGCGAGGTCGAGAAGACGCTTCGTCTCCTCATCCGTCTGATAGAGGGTGAGAAGGTCAGGGTCGAGATCGAGCGCCTTGCTAAGGGTCATCCCCGGATCTTCAGGGACCAGCTTGGCGATCTGGTTGACACGCGAGAGGGGGATGCTGAGCACGCGGCCCACATCGCGCACCGCCATCTTCGCCTTCATCGTTCCAAAGGTGATGATCTGGGCGACATTCGCCTTCCCGTATTTGCCCACCGTGTAGTCGATCACCTCCCCCCGCCGCTCCATGCAAATGTCGACGTCAATATCGGGATAGGAGAGCCGTTCGGGGTTAATGAATCGCTCGAAGAAGAGCTTAAACCGAAGAGGTTCAATGTCTGTAATGCCGATGAGAAAGAGGACGATCGAGCCGGCACCAGAGCCCCGCCCAGGGCCAACCGGAATGTTGTTCCGCTTTGCCCAATCGATGAAGTCCCAAACGATCAGCAAGTAGTCGCACATCCCCTTCGGCACGATCACGCCCAACTCATACTCGAGCCGCTCCCGCACCATCTCCAACGGATCCTGATTGGGATAGACCTCTCGCAGCTTTGCGATTCGAGCGGGCGTGTAGCGTCTCTCAATCCCCTTCTCGCACATGTCGCGAAGAAACTGTTCGCTCCCCTCTTTGCGCTCTTTCTTGGTGAACTTCTGTCCCTCAAGATCGGGAGGAATAAAAACTGGGTAGTGTTTCGCTTTGAAGTCGAGCTCCAGCTCGCACTTCTCAGCCACCCCGATCGTGTTGGTGATCGCCTCCGGCACATCGGCGAACAGCTCCGCCATCTGCTCGGCCGTCTTGAAATAAAGTTCGTGCGAAGCATAGGTGCGCCGCTTTGGATTGGGAATGCGATGAGTCCGATTGCCCGCGCTATCTGTCTCCCAAACCTCACACGGTTCCCCACTCTGCACATTAAGGAGCACCTCGTGCGCCCGCCAGTCGTCCCGCTTGAGATAGTGAATGTCGTTAGTCGCAACCAGCGGAATCCCCCGCTCCTGAGCCAAACCGATCAAACGGGTATTGATCTTCTTCTGCTTATCGACAAAGCTCTCATATTGCTGGACCAGCCACGACTCCTCGAAGAGACCATCGCCCTCAATGTCCTCGTCAGTCATCGTGTGGCGCTGCAGCTCGAGATAGTAGTCCTCACCAAAGAGTTGGTGATGCCAGTCGATCTCCTCTTGCAACACCCCCTCGTTGCCGTCGAGAACAGCTTGGGCAACACTTCCGCTCATACAAGCGGAGAGGCAGATCAACCCTTCGCTGTGCGCCTCGAGCAACTCCTTGTCAATCCGTGGATAGTAGTAGAAGCCGTCGGTGAAACCGGCCGAGCTCAACTTGCACAGGTTGTGATAGCCCACTTTATTCTTCGCAAGAAGAACAAGGTGATTGGCCACCCGCTGCCCTGGCATCCTTTTCTTCTCGAGCCGCGAGCCGGGTGCAACATATACCTCACAGCCGATGAGCGGCTTGACGTCCACCTCTTTACATGCTGAGTAAAAATCTACCGCCCCATACATGTTGCCGTGATCGGTGAGAGCCAGCGCCGGACATTCCAGCTCGGCCGCCTGCTCCGCCAACCCTTGCACGCTAGAAAGAGCATCAAGGACTGAGAACTGCGAGTGAACATGGAGAGGAACCCAGCTGGCTGCTGTCATGCCACCTCGGCCTCCGTTGTCTCTTCCTCCTCTTCGTCCCGGTGAGAGACGCTCCACATCGGCAGCACCATGAAGACAACTACCGACGCACAACCAACGACGGTGAGAAAGAACGCCCGCCACCCCCACGCCTCCATCACATAGGCGATCGGCGCCCCAGCAGAGGCGGCACCCACATAGGCGAAGAAGCCTGCAAAACCTGTCGCCGTAGCAGATGCCTTCTTGTGCGACAGCTCAGCTGCCGCAATCCCAATCAACATCTGCGGCCCGAAGATAAAGAAGCCCAGCATGAACATCGATCCCATCGCGAAAATCCAGTGGGACCCTGCAAACACCCAAAAGAGGAGGACAGAGCCAGCAATCCCTAAGCTGAAGATGGCGTTTGCTGGCGCTCGTCTCCCCTTGAATCCAAGGTCAGAGAGCCAGCCAGCAACCAAGCTTCCAAAAATGCCCCCCGCCTCAAAAACGAACAGTCCCATTGCCGCCGCCCCAAGCGTATAGCCGTGCACCTCGGTCAGATAGACAACACTCCACATATTGATCGACTGACGGACCACATAGACTAGGAAGTAGGCGCCGCAGAGCATCCAGATGAAACGATTGCTGAGGACGTATTTGAACAGAATTTCGCGGGTAGTGAGCTCCCGCTCATTCGACTCCTCCTCTTCCCCTATCTTCTCACCAGAGAACTCCTCCACAGAGGGGAGACCGAGCGATTGCGGAGTGTCGCGCAACGTGAACATCAGGACAAAACCGCCACCAATTGCCATGATTCCCGGCAGCCAGAGCGCATATTGCCACCCACCAAACCAGACGATGAATACGGCTGCGAGCGGAGGGATGATCGCCCCACCCACATTGTGAGAGGTGTTCCACACCGCCCACCAGCGGGCCCGCTGCTTTTGCGGATACCAGTGCATAAGCAGGCGCGAACAGGGAGGCCATCCCCACCCCTGGAACCAGCCATTAATTCCCCACAGCACCGCGAACATCAAAATCGACGTGTTGAATCCAAAGACAATATTAATAAACCCCGTGATGATCAGGCCAAAAGCCATGAAGAATCGGGGGTTTGAGCGGTCGGAGACGATCCCTGAAGTGAATTTGCTCAAGCCATACATCAGACTCCACAGAGTGAACACCCAACCAATGTCGGTCTTCGAACAACCCAGATGGTGAAGCAATCCTGGCAGCGCCGCCGCTAGGTTATTTCGCGTGAAGTAGAAGAGCATGTAGCCGAAGTACATCCCGCCCAGTGTGCGGAACTGCCAATAGCGAAATTTACTTTTCACCACCGCCGGATCTTTGATCCGCTCGCGGTGCGCCGCAGGCTTAAAGATTCCAAACATCGTGATCGCCCTTCCGGATTTTCGATAGTTTTAGCCATATCTTGGCCGTGAGTCAAGACAATAAAAATCGCAATGGCCTATATCAGACAGACATGATGCGACTCACCTTTGCAAGACCCACCTCCACCCTCGTTAAATCTTTTGATGAAGATGAGATTACCCTTGTTCCACAAGAGGGGCTCGATTCACACCTCACCCTCAACGAGGCGCTTCCCTCCGAATGGAACCTCCCCTGGAGCCCCTTCGCCCGCCTCACCCTCTCTGTCGAATCAGACGGCACCCTCCGCGCCACCAACGAAACCCGTGATCCCACCATCCTATTCAAAGGAAACGTCCTCAAGTCAGCCTACCTCACCGAGGGCGATGCCCTCTCCATTGGCGACCTCCAGCTTCAATGGGGACCACCCGAAAGACTCACCGACCTCGACCTCGAGCAGCTCATTGCAGAAGCCGAAGCGCTCCTTGAAGAAGAAACCGGTGCCGCGCCCCCACCTCCAATCACACCCATCCTCCGCCACGTCCGCGAAAAGAACTCCTCGCGCGACAAAAAACGGGCCTACCTCGCTGGCGGAATCGCTGTCACCCTCTTCGTCACCATCCTCTCTCTCGGCCTCTTCATCTCCATCGACGACCGCCCCACCACCGTCCTCGACCAGTGGGCGCTCAATCGCCAACAGGCCCTCCGTCCTGTTACACAAGAAATTTTTACCCTCCTAGATACCCACACCACCCGTCCTACCCCCAACTTCCACGCCAAACTCCACACCCTCCTTGACCGCTACGACGCCCTCCTTGACCAACAGGCCGACCACCTCGCTGCCCAGCTCGCCGAAACCGACGCACCGTTCCCCAACGTCCGTGCCGCGCAAACCCTTGCCGACCTCCAAACGGCCGTCACCGCCGCCGCCGACCACATCACCTCCACCCACGCGAACGACCTAAAGGGACAAGTGACCGCCTTCAACCAGCTCCGCACCACCGTTCTCGACCGCCTCCCCACCGTCCTCCCCGCCATCGAGGATAGAGCACAGCTCCAGCCCATCTTCGACCAGGCTCACATCAGCCACCACGAAGAGGCACAGCTCTACAAATCTATCCAGTATGTCCCCTTAAACGGGACATACTGACCCGAATTTCTTGACAATCCGTCCAGTATGTCCCATAGTAAAAACATGATGGACCGCCTACGAGATTTGGTACCTGGCGAGGAATTTGACTACGGCATGTTGATGAGTGTCCTGCAGAGCTACGCCAAGCCGCGCAACAAGGTAACCCGCCTACTTAAAAGCGGCGATATCATCAGAGTGAAGAAGGGACTCTACGTCTTTGGTCCCCGTTACCAGAGGCACCCCATTTGTCTTGAGGCACTGGCGAATCTCATCTACGGACCCTCCTATATCTCGCTCGAGTCTGCTCTCTCCTATTACGGCATGATTCCCGAAAGAGTCGAGTGGACCACCAGTATGACGACCAAAAAGAACAAGGAGTACCACACGCCTCTTGGAAATTTTTCCTACCGCCACCTCCATCCCTGGAAGTACATGGTAGGAGTCACCCAAACTACCATTGATGACCGGCTTGTGCTGATGGCCTCTCGCGAAAAAGCCCTGGCAGATCTTATTGCGCCGCACCGGGATCTTGTCTCTACAACGAAGCTCGAAAGTTTCCTCACTGAGAATCTTCGAATTGATTGGCAGAGTATCGATCAACTTGACACCCGCAATCTCGATGCGATCGCCACCGCCTACCGCAAGCCCGCCGTCCACACACTCCTACAACTCGTGAGAGGTTTCTGATGGAACCAGTCATTCTTGATATGTTGGCTCGCTACAATGTACGAACGGGACAGGAGAGGCAAAATGCTCTCAAAGAGATCATTCAAGAAGTGGCCCTTCTCGGGCTCTGGCGCGCCCGCTTTTTCGAACAAGCCGCCTTCTATGGAGGAACCGCGCTGCGCATCCTCCATGGACTCGATCGCTTCAGCGAAGACCTCGATTTTTCGCTCCTTAAACCCTCACCCGATTTCTCGCTTCAACCCTATCTCAACGCCATCAAAGTGGAGCTAGCTGCCTTTGGCTTCACGGCCGAGGCCGAACGGAAGCAAAAACGGATCGACTCTGCTATCGAGTCGGGCTTTATCAAAGCAAACACCCTCGAACATCTCATCCGCATTCGCGCGCAGGATCGAGTCAATCCGGAAGCACTCCTCAAAGTGCGCCTCGAAGTGGACACCGACCCGCCACCCGATTTCAACACGGAGAACGCCTTCCTCACCCTCCCAATTGCCTTCTCGGTTCGGGCCTACTCGTTGCCCGATCTTTTCGCAGGAAAAATGCACGCCCTTCTCTGCCGCTCGTGGAAACATCGGGTCAAGGGGCGTGACTGGTACGATTTTGTTTGGCTAGTGTCGCGCAGCACCCCTCTCCACCTTCACCACCTCGAGATGCGCATGCGCCAAAGCGGCCACTACAGCGACGTGACCCCGTTGACCCACGCACGACTCATTCAACTCCTAAAAAAACGGATTGATGACCTCGACATTACCTCTGCAAAGCAAGATGTGCAGAGGTTCATCCGCGACCCAGCTACGCTAGAAGTTTGGAGTACCGAGTTCTTCACCCACCTCGGAAGGGACCGACTTGTCACAGAGTAGAAATTCAATTGCTCTTCTTGAGCGCAACTGCTACTCTTTCAGCCCAGATATGTCTACCAATGCCCCCAAAGGAACTTTTGATATCCTCCCTGACGCTCAGGAGGAGTGGCAGGATAGCTCGCTGTGGCGGTGGGTGGAGAGCGTGGCGCGCGAGTGCAGCGACCTCTACAACTTCGGCGAGATTCGCACCCCCATGTTCGAAAAAACCGAGCTATTTCAACGGGGTGTCGGTCAGACCAGCGACATCGTCTCCAAAGAAATGTATACCTTTGAGGACAAGGCCAAACGGCTGATGAGTCTGCGGCCCGAGGGAACGGCGCCTGTCGTGCGGGCAGTGCTCGAAAACCGACTTGAGCAGCAAGGCCGTTCACATAAACTCTTCTATTTGGGGCCCATGTTCCGCTATGAGCGACAGCAGGCGGGCCGCTTCCGACAACATCACCAGTTCGGAGCCGAGATCATTGGGAGCGGCGCTCCAGAACACGACGCCGAGCTGATCGATCTCCTTTGGACCTTTCTCAAGCGGCTCGGCTTGACCGGACTCACCCTCAACCTGAATTCTTTAGGAGATACAGAAGCGCGAGTGAACTTCCGCGCCGCCCTCGTCGACTACCTGCGGCCAAAGTTGAGTGAGCTCTCCGCCGATTCACAAACCCGTTTCGAGCTCAATCCGCTCCGAATCTTAGATTCAAAAAATCAGGGCGATCAGGAGATTTTGAAAGAGGCACCCTCGCTCGTCGATTTTCTAGCCGACGAGGCGACCAGGCACTTCGAGCAGGTGCAAACCCTCCTCCAACACCTCGAGATTCCCTTCGTCATCAACCACAAGCTGGTGCGTGGTCTCGACTACTACAACCGGACCGTCTTCGAAATCACCGCCGACCAACTGGGGGCACAAAATAGCCTCGGTGGTGGCGGCCGCTACGACGATCTGTTCAAGATGCTCGACGGCCCCAACCTCCCCGCCCTCGGCTTTGGGGCTGGCATCGAGCGGATCATCCAGACCTGCATCGCCCAAAATGCCGCCACACCTCCAGGAGCCCACCCCAAGCTCCTCTTCATTCCCCTCGGCGACGCGGCCAAGCAGCGCTGCTTCCTCCTCACACATCAATTGCGTGCGGCGGGAATTGCTGCCGAAACCGACCTGAGCGGTAGAAAGCTCCAAAAAGCGATGAGCATCGCCGATCAGCTTGGCGCCGAATTTGTCGCTGTCATCGGCGACAACGAGCTCAAAACAGAAACATGCGAAGTAAAAGACATGGAAGAGCGGGAAAGCCGCACCTTCCGATTTGATGAGTTGGCCAATGGACTATAGAAGATCTCACCACTGTTCAGAGTTGCGCAAAGAGGACATTGGCAAAAAAGTCACGCTGTCAGGCTGGGTCCACCGGAGACGGGACCACGGCGGCCTCATCTTCATCGACCTTCGCGACCGCTTTGGCCTCACCCAGCTCGTCTTCGACCCCCGCGTGCAAGAAGAGGCACACACCATCGCCAATCGACTCCGCTCCGAGTGGGTGATCACCATCCACGGCGAAGTGATCTCCCGCGGCGAAGGGCTCGAAAACTCCAAACTCCCCACCGGCGACGTCGAGATTCAGATCGAGACCATCGAGGTACTCTCCAAAGCGAAGACTCCCCCCTTCTCCATCTGCGACGAACACATCGAAGTGAATGAAGACCTTCGTCTCAAGTACCGCTTCCTCGACCTCCGTCGAGGCAATATCGCAAATAAGCTCCGCCTGCGTCACAAGGCGATGAGCGCCACCCGGCGCCATCTTGACGGACTCGATTTCTGCGAAATCCAAACCCCCCTCATGGCCCGCTCCACTCCAGAAGGTGCACGCGACTACCTCGTCCCCTCCCGCGTCCACCCCGGTCACTTCTACGCCCTCCCCCAATCCCCCCAGATTTTCAAACAGCTCCTCATGGTCTCCGGGATGGACAAGTACTATCAGCTCGCTCCCTGCTTCCGCGACGAGGATCTGCGCGCCGACCGGCAGCCCGAGTTCACCCAAATTGACCTCGAAGTGAGCTTCCTTAGACCAGAAGACATCTTCGCTATCGTCGAAGGATTGATGTTCGCCATCTGGAAAGAGTGTCTTGGCATCGAGCTAAAAGGCCCCTTCCGGCGCATCCCCCATGCCGAGTGCCTCGCCCGCTACGGGTCTGATAAGCCCGACCTCCGTTTTGGCCTCGAGCTAGTCAACGTCGGCGACATTGGCCAGCGGTCCGATTTCGGCGTCTTCAAAGAACAGCCCTGCATCAAAGGAATCTGTGTCAAAGGGGGTGCCGACATCTCCCGCAAAGGGATCGAAGAGTACACTTCTTTCGTTGGTCGTTTTGGGATTAAGGGTCTCGCCTGGATGAAGGTGACCGAGGAGGGGCTCTCCTCCAACATCGTTAAGTTCTTCTCCGAAGAGCTCCAAAAAGAACTCCTCGAGCGGTTTAAGGCCGAGGCTGGCGACATCCTCTTCTTCGTTGCCGACGCCGAAGCGCGGACCAATCAGGGGCTCGACCACCTCCGCCGCAAACTGGCCAAAGATCGAAACCTGATCGATCCCAACCAGTACGAGTTCCTTTGGGTGACCGACTTCCCCCTCTTCGCCTGGAACAACGACGAGAACCGTCTCGACTCCGAGCACCACCCCTTCACCGGCGTCCACCCCGATGACGCCCACCTCCTCGAAACCGAGCCCCTCAAATGCCGCTCGTCCGCCTACGACCTCGTCCTCAACGGCTACGAGCTCGGCTCCGGCTCACAGCGAATCCACGACCAGGAGCTCCAAACAAAAATGTTTGAGCTCCTTCAGCTCACCGAAGAGCAGATCAAAGAACGTTTTGGCTTCTTCGTCGAAGCGCTCAAATATGGCACACCCCCCCACCTCGGCATTGGCCTTGGCTTCGACCGAATTGTCATGCTCCTCACCAACACCGAAAACATCCGCGACGTCATCGCCTTCCCCAAAACTCAAAAAGCGGCCGACCTCATGATGGAGGCCCCTTCCACCGTCGATCTTCAGCAGCTCGAAGACCTCCACATCCACATCCACCAAGAAATTTCATAATTTTTTGCGAAAAAAGGGTGTTGAGCGTTATTCAGGTAGCCATGTAGGCTCTATCCATCAAATGAGGACCGACCCATGACAAGACGAGTATTTCCTTTAGCCATCATCGCCATTGCCGTCCTGGCATTTGTCTTCCTCCACGCCCACAGCGACGACGCCATCGAACCGGTCGTCGAGCAGACTTCCGAAGAGATTGACGTCACTAAGATCTCCGAAGCATTTGGCCACCTCATCGGCAGCAACCTCGACGCCCCCGGCTTCTCCTTCGATATCGAAGGGATTGTCCGCGGCATGCGGGCGGCAGCCAGTGGCGAAGAGCCGCCAATGAGCGAAGAGCAATATTCGCGCGCCATCGCCCAGATTCAGGAAAAAGCCTTTGCCGAAACCGCAGCTAGCAACCTCGATGACGCCGAAGCATTCCTTGAGGAGAACGCCCACCACAAGGGGATCGTCCAGCTCGAAGAGGGCAAGCTCCAATTCCGCGTCGACCAGAAGGGTAAAGGGGCTAGCGTTGCCGCCGACGCCACCCCCGTCATCCACTACACCGGCAAATACATCGACGGTACCGTCTTTGGCACCTCCGCCGACGGCGAACCCATTCCCCTTCCTCTTGAACAGACCATCCCCGGCTTTAGCCGCGGCATTGTCGGCATGAAAGAGGGGGAGAAGCGCACCCTCTTCATCCACCCCGAGCTCGGCTACGGCACCTCCGGTCACCTCGCCCCCAACTCCCTCCTCGTCTTCGAAGTCGAAATCATCGAAGCGCAACAGGCTATCGAAACAGACGAAAGCTAATACCGTCGCCGTCGGCCGCTACGAAATGATCCAGAGCCTTTCATGAATCCCGCTTATATCGAGCGACTCGGGCTGCACGATGCCCACTTCACCCGCATCGATCACGAAGAGACCATGATTGCTGAGGTGTACCGAGTCGAGCGGAAGGAAAAACCTCCCCGCGTGCTCAAAGTGTGCGCGCGCGAAGAACACTTCAACCGCGAACAGTACTTCCTCACCCTTCTCAACGGTACACTCCCCATCCCCCGCCTGATCGACCTGGTCAAACCCGAGCCAGGGGTGCACGGCGCACTCCTAATGGAATGTCTGCCGGGCGCCCTCCTCCAAGAGAGCGACTGGACCGACGCCCTCGCCCACACTGTCGGCGAAACTCTCGCCCGCGTTCACCTTCACCGCACCTCCGGCTATGGCGATCTCACCAACCCAAAAACCCTCACCCCCAATCCCAAACGCTACTTCGAGGAGAAGGTGCGCGAAGAACTGGCAGAATGTCGCGCACACCTACCCTCGAAGCTAATCGACCAATGCCAGCACTACTACGACGCCCACTTCCATCTCCTCGCCTCGGTCGATGGCCCCTGCATTGTCCATCGAGACTTTCGCCCCGGCAACATCATGATTCACCAAGGCAAGCTCAGCGGCATCATCGACTGGGCTGGCGGCCGTTCCGGCTTTGCCGAGCAAGACTTCGTGGCGATGGAGCACAGAAATTGGCCAAGCCAGCCCTCCCACAAACAATCCCTCCTCACCGGCTACCAAACCATCCGTCCCCTCCCCGACTACCCACCCCTGATGCCCCTCCTCCGCCTCGCAAGAACCCTTGCCGTCGTCGGCTATACAGTCACCCACAACACCTGGCAAACCGACGACGCCCACATCTACACCTTCAACCGCCACTTCCTCGACACTTTTAACTTCAACCGAACCTAAAAACTCCCGAAATCGACAAATGTCGATTTCGGGAGTCGGTAATTTATCAGAGCCAAATCGGGCCCGTCTCCTATGTAAGCGAGCACGAAGCAACCTCCATAACCGACACATAATGTGTGTATTACGAGAGTAATCGCGGAAGCCACAGGCTGGATCATGCAGCGTATACTCCCCTCGCATCACGGATTCACTGAATTTGAAATCGACAAATTCCAGCTGTGTGCTAAAATTTCCACCTGTCAAAGGGCAAGGAATGGAACGATTCATCGGACGTCGCCATGAGCTACGACGTCTAAAAGACTTAAAAGAGAAAATAGCTGCCAGCCTGGTTGTGATCCGTGGCAGACGACGGATCGGCAAAAGTCGCCTCATTACCGAGTTTAGCCGAGGCGAACCCTATTTTGTATTTTCCGGAATACCTCCAAGCAAGGCGACAACCAAACAGAGCCAAATCAACCTCTTCGCTGCTGAGGTTTCAAAGCATTTTCGCACCCCCGTTCCAACTTGCACTGACTGGGCGATGGCATTTGCGGCCCTCGGAGCCCTCTGCTCTACAGGAAGAGTCGTGGTTGCTTTCGATGAGATCTCATGGATGGGTTCTGAAGACCCCGATTTTTTGGGTCATCTAAAAAACGCCTGGGATCTCGTCTTTTCTCGAAACCCTCAACTTATCCTCATTCTCTGTGGTTCAATATCGAGCTGGATTGAGGACAACATCCTGCGCAGTACGGGATTTGTCGGAAGGATCTCTTTAGACCTCCATCTGAAGGAACTCCCTTTGAGAGATGCGATCCAATTTTGGGATGACTATCAAGACCGAGTCAGCCCTTTTGATGTCCTACGGGTATTGGCCATCACCGGAGGCGTCCCACGCTATCTGGAAGAGCTTATTCCCAAACGGTCTGCCGTCGACAATATCCGCCTACTCTGCTTTGAACCGGACGGACTACTGCTGAACGAGTTCGACAACATTTTCTCGGATGTGTTCCATGTACGCACACCAATTTACCAGGAAATGCTAACCCACCTAGCTACACGTTCTCAGCTCAGAAAGGACCTCACCGCCGAAATAAAGACGCCGGTGGGAGGCGATATTTCCCGCTATCTTCACGACCTTCACCACGCGGGATTTGTCTCCATCGATCCCACCTGGGACCTCCGTACGCAAAAGGAATCCCGGTTTAAAAGGTACCGGCTCTCAGACAACTACACCCGCTTCTACATGAAATATATCCGTCCAAACAAGCGCGCCATCGAACAGGGGTCCTATCGTCATCTCAGTCTTGATCTTCTCTCAGGATGGGACACTGTGATGGGCCTCCAATTTGAAAATCTGGTAGTCAATAACGCTCACCTTTTGATCGACGCACTCCGACTCAACCCTGCTGACATCGTCCAATACGGGCCATACTTTCAGCGGAAGACGGCACGGGCCGCTGGCTGCCAGATCGATCTTCTTCTACAAACCCGGCACCGAACGGTCTACCTGTGCGAGATCAAGTTCTCAGCCGAAAAAATCGGTCTTGGTGCCGGTCATCAAACTCAACGCGCGCTCCACTCCATCCAACTCCCTCGAAACTGGACTGCTAGGACGGTCTTGGTACATGTGAATGGGACGTCCCGCGAGTTGCAGCAGAGCAGCGCGTTCGATCATATTGTCGATTTCGGCTCCCTGGTGACGGCTTAAGTGATCAATCGGTCGATGATCCGCGTCATTGCCAAACCGATCTGGTGTCAGACATGACAACCTGACAACTCGAGTTGTCAGGTTGTCATGTCTGACACCAGATCTCATTTGGTGGTAATTTTCAGGGTGAATTCGCCGGTGGATTCGATGTAAGTCGCATGGACCTGTTTTTCGGATCCCATGGGCACCGTGAACCATAACTTATCAACCGGAAGGTGTTTCTGTTTGGTTCGGCGGAGGAAGGACCCCCTAGTTCCCTTGGAGCGAAATGGCTCTTCATGACAGAGAACACTAATACAACGTTTCTCTTTGGCGAGCGATTGGAGCGCAAAGTCAATGGTGGTGGGATCGTCGGGCTGGAGGTGTAAGCTGAATTCCTGGGTCGAGGTGCAATAGGTAGCTTCGAGTTTTGTATTTTTCGGAACCTTAAACCATAGGCTGTCGACGGGAAAGTAGAAATCACCCACCTGTTCCGACTTGTCATAGCACCGGACCGTGACATAGCGCGACTCACTCTCAATGAAATCCACCAGATGATCGGTCGAAAGGATCTCCAACTCCGAGATCTTTTCACATCTCACGTCCACCTTCTCTGAAAGGCGATGAGAATAATAGCAATTGCCAAGCAGATCAATCGTAAAACAAGGGAGAGGCGAGCACAGAATCAGAGCTCGATCCACGGTCAGCAAAAGTTGCCGTTTGAGAGCGACCGCTGATTCTAGTGTCGGTTGGCGTATGAGATCACCAAAGCAACCGACCAGCTCTTCCTGAATTCCCCCCTCCCAATCATCGCGGTAGATCGATTCTCCTTCGCACTTGCGCAGTGGAGTTGCGAACGTCTGCTTATGATCATCAAACAAATGGCGAATATTACGACGAAGTCGATCGAGTGCGATCACCTCAAGATGACTGTTTGGATCAAGTTTATACGGCTCCTGCTCTCCAAAACCGAGCACCGTTCCCTTAAGATCCTGAGTCACCCGAATGGTCTCGTGCCGTTTCTTCACCCCGAGGAATTTCATCACCCTATTCTGCACGTCAGCTGACGAGTAGAATTTAGTCTCCTGTTCCGATCCCCAATTCAATCTCCCTTTCCATGTGACCCAACTCGTAACCTTATCCTTTTCCTTTCGTCCAAGTAGTCCGTTGCGATAGGGCAAGGTGGCCCGGTTAAAACGGAATAGATCATTGATCGTCACCCTCTCCTGCCCGTAATCGGTCACGTCAGACACAATAGGATATTGGACCAGCCCTCCCTTTCCATCCCAAACCAACAGCTTCTTCCGGCCGCGCATGAGGGTGAGAGCCTCAGCCACTGCATTGCAAACCAACTGCTTGTTCGGTTTAGCCCAATCAATGGGTGTGAACAGCTTATGAAGGTTAGGATAGATCTCCCCATTGAGATCGCAATCTCTTAGCCTGTTGAACACCCGCTTTTGAGTGATTGGTCGCGGCCACTAAAGAGGACGGATCTCTGTCTCTGCCGTAGTATAATCCGTAATCCCAAGACGGGGGATCTTGGTTTTAGGGTAATAGACCGGTGTTTCGTTGGGGCTCCAAACTGCCCAACCTTCAGGAACCTCAAGCCGTTTGCACTTCTTAAGCAGCTCCTTGCCGGTCAATCCGAGCAGCTCTCCCTTCGACAGATCGCTCTTCAATCCGCGCCGATTGGTCCAAATATTGATTACGTTATCGTTGTGTTTCAACTGAGCGCGGTCAAGACGAGACAACACCTCACAGACAAGATCTGTCACCTCCTGGTAGCCCTTATCCTTGGCGATTACCAGCAAATCGACCCGCTCTTGCAGTTTGGGATCTGTTGTGAGATCAAGTCCAAACTGCTCGTCCAACCAAACGCTCCATGCCAGAATCGTTTGGGAAAAGTTGTGGGTCAGCCGCTGCGTGTCGGGCCGCTCCTCCGCCGACTGGCGCCTCTGCAAATAGCTACCACCTTTCTTCCTCCCAAGACCCAGTTTGCTACCCTGACTCGACTCAAGGGTTAGCGAAGTGGTTCAGATACGACCGGAACGCCGACGGCAAGGGTACTCCCTTGCCAAGAAGTTTCGGGAAGTAGATGGGTCGCTGCAGCAGCCCTTGAGTCGAGCCAATTTTCTTAAGTGATTCGAGAGAGGCTGTAGGCTAGGATGGCACTCATGATCCGGATGGAGAATCCGAGTGCAGTGGAGGCTCGAACGCTACGTGGTAGTAGTCCCGTGATGCAGCTAAATGCTGTTTCTACGATCTGTCTCCGACTGCTGATTGCCTTCTCTTCTTCGTCTGTTCGCTTTCTAGTCGAGTTGGGGTGTTTCCTTCTGGCGAGAAGCTCGATGCAAGAGTCCTCTGCAAGAAGATCTTCGAGGTCATAGCAATTGTAGGCTCCGTCAGCATAGAGCTTCGACTGTGGTGGGAGATCGAGCTCCATTTTCCACAGGACAGCAACGTCATTTCTGCATGCTGGCTCCATCGCTACCTCAACCGGTCCTCCCTCACACGTCACAACCATGTGCACCTTGATGCCGCAGAAGTACTGCTGCTTTGACGGAGCGTAGCCGAGGTATTCCTTGCCGAGGAAGAATTTCCGTCGATCAATCCGCTGCTTCTTACAACACTCCACCGGGAAACTGTCCACAGCATACTCAGAGGAGGAGTTGGTTCTCCTGAATATCAGAGCTAGAAAGCGAAATACTGCCGTCCATATCGGCCATGGAATTTTGTGCAGACGACGGTTGAGTCGACTCTTGCTCAAGAGATTGGGAAAGTACCGAGATTGGCGGCAAAACCAACAGGTTTTGCGATGATTTCCACCAAATAATTGTCCGGACATGATCGAGAACGTGATGATTTCAGCTGTGCTCATTCGAGCCTGCTGGTCATCTTCAAACCCCATAGCTTTAATGACTTCGTCGCAAACAACGTAAGTGACAATGATTTGCATATCCATGTGTGATCTCCTTTTTGGGACATTCAAAAAGGAAAAATATACACGGTTTGCCGCAGGACTTCAGCGTTGCACTCATCTGCCACGCATCAGCCCTTGACAAGGGAGTACCCTTGCCGGCGAGCTGCTACGCGACATCTAAGCACAACGCTGAAGTCCTGCGGCAAATCAGGGTAGCAATCTGGGTCCAAGGCTTGGGGTGTGATAGCTCAACGCCTCTTAAGCCTCGAGAATTTCAGGGTGGGCAAGGTCGAGCTCCCAAACATGAGTCTGGCTCTCAAGGCCAACATTGAGGTCGTGAATAGCCTCAACCTGTGGGGTTGAAGTGAGAATAAGCGCTGCGATCAATCCTTTTGCCAACATAGACACCTCCTTGCGAATTTGAACCCAAAGTGTGACATCATTGGAAAATTTTTGCAAGACATTGTGGCCTGGAAAGATCTCATCACCCTGATTACAAGATGGATAAGGAATTATTCAGCAGATTAGGGTGTTGAGTGCTAAAAACCCTTGACCAGCTCTTTAAGGGTCGCTACAATAGTGGGCATGAAATCGATACCATTGAAACACAGCAAGAAGAAGGCACGGGAGTGGCGAGTACTGCTTGGCCTTGTGGAGCTGTACATTGCAATGGGAAAGCCAATTGGCTCTAAAACATTGCAGGAAAACGGGTTCGATGATATCAGCTCAGCGACGATTAGGAATTATTTTGCTAGCCTTGAGGAGCAGGGCTATCTACTTCAGCAGCACGTCTCGGGTGGCCGCGTGCCCACCGATCGAGCCTTTCGGGAATATGCGGCCGAGCATGTGACTGAAGGTCAAGTCTACGAGGAAGATGAGCAGGCCCTTGCGTTGCTGGGGGAAGAGACGAAAGAGGTGGCGGCCTACTTGCAGCAGGCAGCTGAGATGCTCTCAGAGCTGACCGGTTGTGCATGCTTTTTGTCAGCCCCTCGCTTTGATCACGACTTTGTATTGGATGTGAAGGTGGTGCCGGTGGACTCCAACCGCTGCCTGGCGGTGATTGTGACCGACTTTGGCTCAATCCTCTCAGAGGTGATGCACGCAGAGGTGGAGATCGATGGGGCGATGGCCGGACGGCTCGAGGGCTACTTCGCCTGGCGGCTCGGCCGGACCGACAAGCCGAAGGAGATGCCCCACAAAGAGGTGGCTCTTGCTGAGCGTTTTTACAATGAACTGATGGTCCGCTACATCACTAGATATTCATCATTCTCTCAAGACGAGGTGCTCCGTACCGGCTTCTCCCGCCTTCTCGCCTTCCCCGAATTCAACAATGCGATGGCGCTGGTGGGCGGCCTCGCTCTCTTTGAGAACAGCTCGACGATGGCAGAGGTGCTGCGCGATTGTGAAACGCGGGGCGAGCTCACCTACTGGATTGGCGATCAGCTAAAAGCTTACGTGCCAGCTGCCGATCACTGTGCAGTGGTGGCAATCCCCTACTCGATTGGTGGAGCGCCGGTGGGTGCGGTGGGCGTGCTGGGACCCACCAGGCTTCCCTACCGCCGCCTCTTTGGTCTCCTCCATCTCTTTGCAGAAGCTGTGGGTGAGACCCTCTCGAAGAGCCTCTACAAGTTCAAGATCGGCTTCCGCCAACCAGAAGCTGGCGCCCTCTATCTCAATGACCAAGAAATTCAAATGATCACGGACCAAACATGACAGACGAACCAGAACAAGAGCCACCCACGTTAGATGATGAGATCGAACGCCTTCGACAGGAATCGGAGGAGTTCCGAGACAAGTACATGCGGCAGCTGGCCGAATCGGAGAATGTGCGGAAGCGGTCGATGAAAGAGCGGCGAGATGGAGCGCAAAATGCGATCGTCGACGTGATCGCTGAGTTCCTCATTCCGCTCGACCACTTTCAGACGGCGCTACAACATGCTGAGGCAAGCTCGGACGAGGTGAAGAACTGGGCGATTGGATTTGAGATGATCCTCTCACAGTTTAAAACTGTCCTCGCCGGTCACAACATCACAGAAATCGAGGCGATCGGCCAACACTTCGATCCCCACCAGCACCAGGCAGTGGAGATGGTGGAGACCGAAGAGGCCGAAGAAGGAATAATCGTTGAAGAGGTGCTCCGCGGCTACCGAATGGGTGATCGCGTCGTTCGCGCCTCCACAGTAAAAGTTGCAAAAAGACCGACTCAAGAAGAGGAGAAAGAAGATGACCAATAGCAAGAGCAAAGGAAAGATCATTGGGATCGACCTCGGCACCACCAACTCGTGTGTCGCGGTGATGGAAGGGGGCCAGGCGAAGGTGATCGCCAACGTAGAGGGTGGCCGGACCACCCCATCGGCTGTCGCCTACAAGGGTGACGAGCGACTCGTCGGCGTGCCGGCCAAACGGCAGGCGGTAACCAACCCCGAAAAGACCCTCTACTCAACCAAACGTTTCATCGGACGGAAGTTCGACGAGGTGGGCTCCGAAATCGCTACCGTCCCGTTCAAGGTGAAGGCGGGCGACAATGGCGACGCCGTCATCGAAGTGGACGGCAAAACGCTCACCCCTGAAGAGGTGGGAGCGCAGATCATCGTCAAGATGAAAGAAACAGCCGAAGCGTATCTGGGTGAAGAAGTTTTCGAGGCGGTCATCACCGTCCCTGCCTACTTCAACGACTCACAGCGTCAGTCGACCCGCGATGCAGGTCGCATCGCCGGCCTCGACGTGAAACGAATCATCCCCGAGCCAACCGCCGCAGCACTTGCCTATGGCCTCGACAAGGGTGGCGAGAAGAAGATCGCCGTCTTTGACCTTGGAGGGGGAACCTTCGACATCTCCATCATGGAAATTGGCGACGGCGTCTTCGAGGTGCTCTCAACCAACGGCGATACCCACCTCGGTGGTGACGACTTTGACGAAGCGATCATCCAGTGGATGCTCGCCGAATTCAAGAAGGAAGCTGGCATCGACTTGGCCCAAGACAAGATGGCTCTTCAACGTCTCAAAGACGCAGCAGAAAAGGCCAAAGTTGAGCTCTCCGGCACTCAGTCGACCGAGATCAACCAGCCGTTCATCACGATGGATGCCACCGGCCCTAAGCACCTCGCCCTCACCCTCACCCGCTCGAAGCTTGAGCAGCTCTGCTCCGACCTGGTCGAACGGACCCGCGGACCCTGTCTCAAGGCGTTGAAAGACGCCGGCCTCTCGAAGGATGACATCAACGAGGTGATCCTCGTCGGTGGCATGAGCCGGATGCCCGCCGTCCAAAAGCTCGTCACCGAGCTCTTTGGCCGCGAGCCACACAAAGGGGTCAATCCCGACGAAGTGGTTGCACTCGGCGCCGCCATTCAGGGGGGTGTCATGCGGGGTGATGTGGAGCAAGACATCGTCCTTCTCGACGTCGTCCCCCTCACCTACGGGATCGAAACTCTTGGTGGCGTCCTCACTCCCCTCGTGGAGCGGAACACCACCATCCCCACCCGGAAGACGCAGGTCTTTTCAACGGCCGCCGACAACCAGCCGGCCGTCACCATCCGCGTCCTCCAAGGGGAACGAAAGATGGCCAACGACAACCGGGAGATTGGCCGCTTTGACCTAAGTGACATTCCGCCGGCTCCCCGTGGCATGCCCCAGATCGAAGTCTCTTTCGACATCGACACCGACGGCATCCTCCACGTCAGCGCCAAAGACAAAGCGTCTGGCAAAGAGCAGAAGATCCGCATTGAAGCCTCTTCTGGCCTCTCAGAAGATGACATCAACCGGATGGTCAACGACGCCGAGGCGCACCAAGAAGATGACAAGGAACGGTTCGAGCAAGCCCAAACACGCAACGAAGCCGACTCGCTCGCCTTCCGCGCCGAAAAGGCCCTTACCGACTACAAGGAGAAGCTCCCGGCCGAACTGGTCACCGAGATCCAATCCAAGATCGATGCCATCCAAGCCTCGCTCAAAGGAGAGGACCTTGGCAAGATCAAAGCAGCTACAGCTGATCTGAACACCACCATGCAGAAGATTGGCGAGGCCATGCAGGGAGCCGCAGCTGGCGCCGCCCAGCAACCCCCTCCAGGAGCTGAAGCTCAAGAATCTTCTGAGGAAGTGATGGAAGATGCCGACGTCGAAATCCTTGACGACGAAAAATAGTCGTCTGAGCGATGCTCGTTCTATCGAGTCCGGCTGAGGTAGAGTCATCTGCCTCGGCCGGTCTTATTTTAATTTGAGCACCCATGCAACGACCAACCAAAGCGGCCCTAAAGCTCTCGATTCCAGTACTTGCAGTCTATCTGCCGGTTGGGTTCATCTACGGCCTGCTGTTTACGCATGCGGGCTACCCATGGTATTGGGCCCCTATCGCCAGCCTCATTATCTACGGCGGCTCCTTGCAATTTCCCATGTTAGCCGTCATTGCCTCAGGAGGTTCGCCTCTCTCTGTTGCCCTGATGGCAGCAGGAGCTTCCGTCCGCTTCCTCTTCTACGGCCCCTCGCTTATCCATCGCTTCACCGGCAGCCGGTGGGAGCGGGCCTACCTCGCATTTGGGTTGGTCGATGCAACCTATTCCATCTTAATCAATCATGACGAGTTCGAAGGGGAAGACGACCGCAAGTTTATCTGGTTTCTTACCGCCTCAACGCACGCCTACTGGGTGACAAGCACCTTCATCGGGGCACTTGTCGGCACGGTTGTTTCGATCGAAATTCCAGGCCTTGAATTCACCCTCACCGCGCTCCTTGTCGTGCTCACCTGCGAACAGTATCGCCGCATCAAAGACCCCGCCCCTTCCTGTTTGGCGGAGCGGCCGTTGTCCTGGCTCTTCTTATCGTCCCCACCCAGCTGGTGCTCGGCGGCCTAGCGGCATCCATGGCCTTCTTGCCCCTTTGGAGGGCCAAAAAATGATTACTGCCATCTTGCTTACCTCCGCCATCGCCACACTCGCCCGGCTCCTCCCTTTCCTTTTTGCTGAAAGGATCAAACGTTCGCAGTGGATCCAGTCCATCGGCCAGAAATTGCCACCTGCCATCATGGTTCTTTTAGTCGCCTATACCGTCTCGGGACAACACTTTCTTACCTACCCCTACGGTATCCCGGCTATTGCTGGGATTATCGCCACCGCTGCCACTCATATATGGCGCAAGAATATGCTGCTGAGCATCCTGACCGGCGTTGTCGTCTACCAAATGCTCATCCACACCCTGTAAACCCAAGAGTTGTCATGTTGTCATGCCTGACACGTTTGTGTCAGGCATGACAACATGACAACTCTTGGGCGTGGCGAGATTGTTAAGGGGAAGGGGTCAGGCTAATATGAGGCGATGATTGCCATTTGCCTGCGCGATAGCGGAGGTAGAAGCAGAGGACGTTAAGTCCCGCCGTAGGCAGCGGTACAGGGCCAGATCCAAGTGGGTGAGGCCCCTGAAACGACGACGAGGAAGTACATGGGGACGATACAGAAGAACCAGGAGGAGATGCCGTTCATGATGGCGATGAAGCGGGTGTCGCCACCTGCCATGAGGATGGAGGCGATCAGCCAGGTGGTGCCGTCGAGAAGGAAATAGAGAAGAACCGTGAGGCAGGTGATCTTCGCATAGCCCATCACCGCAACCGACGGGCTACCGATGAGCAGGTGGATGAAAAACTCGGGGAAGATCGCAAGCGGAATGGCGATCAGAGCTACAATCACTAACAACATCTTCCCTCCCGCACGGAGGAGGGTGCCGATCTCATCAGATTTGCCCGCGCCAAGAAGGTTAGAGGCGATGCTCATCACTCCCTTTTGCAATCCCTCCGTCGTGAAGGCGAAGAGGCTAAAGCAGGTAACTCCCACCGCTTGAACCGCCAAGTAGTCGGGACCGGCCGACGCCATCATCTTCATCACCACCACCCACGCTCCAATCTCAATCAGATGACCGGCAGCGTTGGGCGTCCCAAGGCGTAGGCAATCCCAGAAAAGCTTGGGACGGAAACGGCGGTCGCGCGAGCCATACTCTCGGCGGCAGAGGAAAGCGTAGCCCAAAACAAGAGCCTGCGCTCCCTGTGCCAGCCCGGTTGCCAGGGCGGCCCCCCCCGTCCCCCACTTCAACTCGAAGAGAGCCACATAATCAAGACCGAGATTAAGGACGTTTGCCAAAATGGTCACCACCGTGACCATTTTCACCCGCCCAATGCCGACAAAAAAGGAGGCAAATACCGCGTTGAGCGCCACCACCGGCGCAAAAAAGACCATCCACCGAAAATAGGGAACGCCATGCTCGTGGGGAATATTGGCCCCCACTGCCCACTCCCCTCCGCACTGGGCGATGGGCCAGTAGAAAATTACCGTAGCAAGTGAGAACCAGACCATCTGCCAAACGGCCCGGCCACACTTCTCCTGCTCCCCCGCCCCATTGGACCGGCCGACAAACACCTCGCAGATCGAGGCGATATTGACCCCGATCAGCTCGAAGAAAACGGCAAACATGGTCACAGCAACCACTGCCATCATCGCCTCGGGCGAATACCTAGCCACCATCACCCGGTCGAAGAACATCATCAGCGAAACCGACATCATTGAAAGCATCAGTGGCAGGGAGAGGCGCGCCACCCTCCACACGGTAGGTCTGTCCGTCAGGTCCATCTCAGCTCCTCAAAATAAAGCCACAGAATCTTATGTAAAATGCGAAAAAGAAGCAAGCATATTTATATTTTTTTTACTTAAAATTTGAGGTGGTCTGTTGTATGTCGAGAGTTGGAGATATGGTATCCTCGGAGTCTGCCGCCATGCCCAAAGAAGATAACAGCCCTGTGGGGCCCATGGACTTGATGGTCGAAGACCGTCGAGCGACTGAACTCACCAACGCATCGATGCACTGGGAATCTTGGGATCTCACGCCTAAGCAACTGTGCGATGTCGAGCTTCTGCTATGCGGAGCATTTTATCCCCTCAACGGTTTCATGAATCGCCAGGAGTGGGAGTCTGTGCGCTCGACAATGCGACTACCCACCGGATCCCTCTTCCCGATCCCGGTGACGCTCGACATCACCACAGAAGCGGCTGAAAAGCTAAAAGCTGGCACCCCACTGGCCCTTCGCGATCCCGAAGGGGTGATGCTCGCAGTCCTCCACGTCGATGAGGTGTGGGAGGCCGACCGGACCGCCGAGGCTGAACAGGTCTTTGGGACAACAGACACCGACCACTCTGGCGTTCACATGCTGCTCAACCGCTCTAACCCCTGGTACGTCGGTGGCAAGCTGGAAGGGATCGCGGCGCCCAACCACGTTGACTTTCACAAGCTCCGTCTCACCCCAGCACAGGTCCGCGAGCGGCTCGGGGGGCAACCGACCATCGCGTTTCAGACGCGCAATCCGATGCACCGCGCGCACAAAGAGCTGATCTCTTTGGCCGCACAAGATGTGGGCGCCGGAGTGCTCATCCACCCGGTGGTCGGCACGACGCAGGCGGGTGACATCGACTACTACACCCGCGTCCGCTGCTATGAGGCGATTCTTCCCCACTTTGAGGAGAAGGTCAATCTCGCCTTGCTACCACTAGCCATGCGGATGGCGGGACCACGCGAGGCGCTCTGGCACGCACTGATCCGCCACAACTACGGCTGCACCCACATGATCATCGGACGAGATCACGCCGGCCCGCCCAGGCGGGGCGACCGCACCCCATTCTATAAACCGTATGCCGCCCAGGATCTACTCCAGAAGCACCAGGGAGAGATGGGGATCAAGATGCTCCCCTTTCAAGAGCTGGTCTATGTCGAACAGACCAAAAGCTACACCTTTACAACCGATTTGCCCAAGGAGGTCGAGCCGCTCTCGCTGTCCGGATCTGAAGTGCGGTGGCGGCTCCGCACCGGCAAGCCGATCCCAGACTGGTTCTCCTACCCGGAGGTGATTGCAGAGCTCAAGAAAGTGTACTATCCTCCAGGTGAACAAGGGTTTACGGTCTTCTTCACCGGCCTCTCGGGGTCGGGAAAGTCGACCATTGCGCAAGGCTTGGTCCAAAGACTTAAAGAGATCCACTCCCGGCCCGTCACCCTGCTCGACGGGGACGTCGTCCGCAGAATACTCTCTTCCGACCTGGGCTTCTCCCGAGAAGACCGCGACCTCAACATCCGGCGGATTGGTTTTGCCTGCTGGCTTGTCACCTCCAATCATGGGGCCGCCGTTGCCGCTCCGGTGGCCCCTTTCGCCCAAGTGCGCGATGAGATGCGGGAAAAGATCTCCGAGATCGGCGGATTTATTCTCGTCCACATCTCAACACCCATAGAAACGTGTGAGGCTCGCGACCGAAAGGGGCTCTACGCCAAAGCGCGCGCCGGTCTTATTCCACAATTCACCGGCATCAGCGATCCCTACGAGGAGCCTAGCAACGCCGATCTCACCATCGACACCACCGACAAAACCACCGAAGAGTGCATCGAAATGATAATGGATGTGCTCAAATCGCAAGGCTTCCTTCCAGAAACGGTTGCGGGCCACGCCTAAACGAGGTTGTCCAATGTCTAGACTCGGTAAAATGCTCGTCGCCCCGGTCCCATGGGTCGTCAACAAACTCTATCGCGAAAAGCGGCAGCGCGATCCCAACTTGCGCCTCGGCCACACCCTCGTTAATGGCGAGCCCCAAGTGCCCATGGTGACCGCTGGAAAGCTGAAAGCGATCGAGGCCTACGGGGGCTTCAAACCCTCCGACATCCTTATCGCCAGCTATCCCAAGACCGGCACCACCCTCACCATTGGAATCGTCCTCAAAGGAACCGGCGCAGAAGCTGGCTTCACCGAGGCGATTGGGGCCCGCTGGCTCGAAGGGGCGACATGTGAGGGCGTCCCTTTTGACACCATTCGCAACCGCGTCTACTTTAAGCTTCTGAAGAAGCTCCTCCCGTTCACCGTCAAGGAGCTAAAAGATCTCGATCCACCTACAGGAAGGGGCGTCTACAAGAGCCACCTCCGCTTCCACCAGCTCCCCATCTCCGCCCGCAAACACTCGAAACTCGTCTATATTGTCCGTGATCCCAAAGACGTCTGCATCTCCACCTACCACTTCCTTAAGAGCAACGTTATCCACAACATGCAGCACACCCTCGAAGAGTACGTCCCTCTCTTCCTCAAGGGTCGGACCATCGCCGGCGAAATCTTCAGCCACTACAAGAGCTACCTTGATGCGGCCAAACAGCAGGACAACATCTTGATCATCAGCTACGAAGAGATTGTCGCTGACAAGCCAGCCGCCATCAAAAAGATCCTCGACTTCTGCGATCTCAAGGCGACGCCCGAGCTGATCGAAGAGATCTTCCTATACACCGACATTCAACGGTCGAGAGACCGGGCGGCACAATCAAAGGCGGGACAAATGCTGGGCCTCTCCCAAGGCTTTGTCCGTCGCGGATCTCCTGGCGGCGGCAAGGCTGAGTTGACCGAAGAGATGCTGCGCGCCATCGAAGAGCACGCCCGCAAATTCCGCGATCAGATCGATGACCAGCACCTCTACCTCTGACTTTCTACTCTAGAGAACAAGGGGGAAATTGTCGTGCACCTGCTTATAGCCTGAATACGGACGCTTAGGTCGAGCCGGATGAGGCGGAAAGCACAGAGAACCCGAGAGGTATGTAGATAGACCAGATGGGTGGCGCCAGAGATCCAGGGAGAAAAATGGCGGGTAGCGTTGCCGTCGAGAATCCACTCCTCCTCGGCGAGAATCGCCTAGTGATCGCGGACAAACTCCTCAGTCGGCGACAGAGGGTGGTCTTTCCAGAGCAAGAGGGGCCAATGACCATGAGACGCACTAAAATACTCCTTACTATATAGGTGGTGAGTATGACGGCAGAACATGAGCGGCTAGAAGGATACAAGAATCGGACCAGTAATTGGAAGCACTGGGGCCCCTACTTGAGTGAACGGGCTTGGGGGACGGTACGGGAAGATTATAGCGAGGATGGGGATGCGTGGAACTACTTCCCCTTCGAGCATGCCAATGTGCGGGCCTACCGGTGGGGTGAGGATGGTTTGGGCGGCTTTTCCGACCGGAGCCAATTCGTCTGCCTCTCATGGCTATTGTGGAATGGGAAAGATCGGATGCTCAAGGAGCGGATGTTTGGTCTTTCGAACGGGCAGGGGAACCACGGCGAGGATGTGAAGGAGTACTACTTCTACCTCGACTCCACACCCACACATTCGTATTGCAAGATGCTCTACAAATATCCGCAGGAGGCGTTCCCCTACGACGATCTGGTGGAGGAGAATGGAAAGCGTGATCACCACCAGCCGGAATATGAGCTGCTGGACACTGGGGTGTTTGAGAATGATCGCTATTTCGATGTGGTGATCGAATACGCAAAAGCAGATGAGAACGACATCTGCGGACAGGCAACGATCATCAATCGGGGCGACACGGAAGCAGACTATTTGGTAGCGCCCCAGATTTGGTTCCGCAACACGTGGAGCTGGGGCTATCTGAAGGGACCAATGGAGAACACGACGACGAAGCCGATACTGCGGGCTTTGGGACCGGTCGATGGGCTCCGAACGGTCCAACTCAACCACCCGTTTCTCGGCGAGCTCTACTTCTATGCCGAAAACGTCGACGAGCTCCTCTTCACCGAAAATGAGACCAACCGAGAGCAAGTCTCGGGCAAGCGCAACCGCTCCCCTCACACAAAAGACGCCTTCCACCGCCATCTGATTGATGGAGAGGCCAATGCAATCAACCCCGACAAACATGGCACCAAGTGCTGCGCTGTCTTCCGAGGAAAGCTTGGGCCGGGTGAGCAGGTGGTCCGCCGCTTCCGCCTCTGTCCAAATAAAGAACGGCGTCCATTTGACACCTTTGACGACGTTTTGTCTCAGAGAAAGAGCGAAGCAGACGAGTTTTTCGAGACGTTGCAAACTCCTAAGCTCTCCGATGAGGAGAAGATGGTGCAGCGGCAGGCATTCGCCGGCCTAATGTGGAGCAAGCAGCTCTACTACTACGACATCGAGCAATGGCTTCAAGGGGACCCCGCCTTCGCACCCCCTGCTGAGAGCCGGATGAAGGGGCGCAACAGCGACTGGATCAACCTGGTCAACTTCGACATCATCTCCATGCCCGACAAGTGGGAGTATCCCTGGTACGCCGGGTGGGACCTCGCCTTCCACTGCATCCCCATCGCCATCATCGACCCCGACTTTGCCAAGCGGCAGCTCATCCTCCTCACCCGCGAGTGGTACATGCACACCAACGGGCAGATCCCCGCCTACGAATGGTCGTTCTCCGACGTCAACCCCCCCGTCCACGCCTGGGCCACCTGGCGGGTCTACCAGATCGACAAAAAGTATAGCGGCGTCTACGACCGTGAGTTTTTGGAGGGCTCGTTTCACAAGCTCCTTCTCAACTTCACCTGGTGGGTCAACCGGAAGGACGTCAAGGGGAACAACATCTTCCAAGGGGGCTTCCTCGGCCTCGACAACATCAGTATCTTCGACCGCTCCAAAGAGCTCCCCGCCGGCGGCTACATCGACCAATCGGACGGCACCGCCTGGATGGGCTTCTACTGCGTCGGCATGGTCAAGATCGCTCTCGAACTTGCAAAAGAGGACCCCGTCTATCAAGACTCTGCCACCAAATTCTTAGAACACTTCCTCCGGATCGCCGAGGCGATGACCAACGTGGGCGGCAAAGGGTACTCACTCTGGAACGAAGAGGATGGCTTCTTCTACGACGTCCTCCACCTCCCCGACGGCACCATCGAGCCTCTAAAGGTGCGCTCCCTCGTCGGTCTCATCCCCCTCCTCGCCGTCGAGACGCTCGACCGCGACCTCCTCGACGCCATGCCCATCTTCCACCGCCGCCTCGACTGGTACACCCACAAGCACAAAGAAGCTGCCTTCAACGTCCAAGCTATCCACGAAGGAGGAGAAGAGCAGCGCCGCCTCATCGCGTTTCTAAGCGAAGAGCGGCTCATTCGCATCCTCCACCACATGCTCAACGAAAACGAGTTCCTCTCCCCTCATGGCATCCGCGCCGTCTCCAAATACCACGAGGAGCATCCCGTCACCGTCGAAGTAGGAGGGGAGAGCTTCTCCATCAACTACCAGCCAGCCGAATCCACCTCCGGCCTCTTCGGCGGCAACTCCAACTGGCGTGGCCCCATCTGGTTTCCCCTCAACTTCCTCCTCATCGAAGCGCTCCAGCGGTTCCACCACTACTTTGGCGACGACTTCAAAGTGGAATGCCCCACAAACTCAGGGATCCACCTCACCCTCTGGGAGGTGGCCGAAGAGATCTCCCACCGCCTCATGACCCTCTTTAAAGAGGATGGCGACGGACGACGTCCCATCTATGGCGGCACCGAGAAATTCCACACCGATCCCCACTGGAAAGACCTCATCCTCTTCAACGAATACTTCCATGGCGACAACGGCGCAGGACTTGGCGCCACCCACCAGACCGGCTGGACCGGCGTCGTCGCCAAACTCATTCAACAATCGGGCGGAACCATCTCGCCCTACGATCAAAAAAGGAAACAAGATGCTCAAAGGACAGACAGCCCTAGTCACGGGAGCTAACTCAGGAATTGGCGAAGGTGTCGCCCACTCACTCGCAGCCGCCGGCGCCAACGTCATCATCAACTACGTCGCAGGCGATCCCCAGCCTGTCGTCGACGCCATCAAAGCCAAAAACCCCAACATCACCTGCCTCGCCATTCAGGCCGACGTCTCCAACGAAGCCCAAGTCATCTCCATGTTCCAACAGGCCATCAAAGAGCTTGGCACCATCGACATCCTTGTCAACAACGCCGGCCTCCAGAGCGACTCCCCCTTCACCGAGATGACCCTTGCGCAGTGGAACAAAGTGATCTCCGTCAACCTTACCGGTCAATTTCTCTGCGCTCGCGAAGCGTGCAAAGAGTTCCTTCGCCGCGGCATCCGCCCCGAGATCTCCTCAGCCGCCGGCAAGATCATCTGCATGTCCTCCGTCCACGAAGTCATTCCATGGGCCGGCCACGTCAACTACGCCTCTTCAAAAGGAGGCATCCAAATGCTCATGAAATCCATCTCTCAAGAACTCGCCCCCCAACGCATACGCTGCAACAGTATCTGTCCTGGCGCCATCAAGACCCCCATCAACACCGACGCCTGGGATACCCCCGAAGCACTCGACAAACTGATGAACCTCGTCCCCTACAAGCGCATTGGAGAAACCGACGACATTGGCCGCGCCGCCGTCTGGCTCGCCTCCGACGCCTCCGACTACGTCAACGGCATCAGCCTCTTTGTCGACGGCGGCATGACCCTCTACCCCGGCTTCACCACCAACGGATAGCGCCCAGCTCCGCATGCGCTTTCCAACACGCCAGTCGGGCGGGCACCTTGGGCTCTGCCTCAATCTGACGAGTAGCTTCTGCGATCCTCAGCTCCAGCTCTGAAACTGATCGCACCAGCAGCACGTACTTAACCAGGAGGCCCAAGTCCACCTCACCGTCCTCCTCATATTTTATCTTCTTCAGGGCATTGACCATCTTCTCCACTTCGGAATTAAGCTCCTGAGTGTCAATCTTCGGACCTACTTCTTGCTTCGGCTCTGCACTCCAAACTTCCACCTCACGATAAGTCTCCACCAACTGACCATAAGAACGGGCCCACTCGCTACACTTCACGCCCCCAGCCACGCTGGCAAGCGCTGCCCCAAAGTAGGTCACATGGGACGCCCGAAACAGAAGTGCGCCCCCAACGACCCACCCCAGCCAAGAGAGTTGCTCGAACCGGTTCTCAAGCTGTTCACACCTCCGCCGGGTCCCCACCAACTTCACCAGATCATCTCCCGCTACCCGCTCGGGCTCCTTAGAATTAATTTTACTGATAATTGCGCAACCTTCCATAGTAGACCTCGTTATTCAATTATTTATTTCATCGAAAGAGTATCATCCCCTCTCCCTTTCGCCAATCTGAAAGATTTGCTGCCTATTCGCAAATTTTCCCCTCAGGTGGTAGACTATCGTTCAAGTGAATCACAGACCCAGATTGCTGCCTTAGCAATCCACTAGGGCGTCTGGTTTTGAGCAAAATACGAGCATCGCGACGAACGGCGTGGCCACCAGCCACGTCTGAGGAGCGAAGCGAAGTAGATTGCCAAAAACAGGCGTCATGGGGGGAAGCTAAGGTGGCAGTCTGGGTCGCAGGAGTTTAAGATGGGAATGTTAGACCGCGAATACGTTCAAGAGGGATACAAATCAACAGCCGTCGGCACCTTCACCAACAAGGTGTATGGGTGGATGACTATTGGACTGCTGATGACCGCAGCCGTTGCGTTTTTCATCATCCAAACGGGCCTCTACGTGGCCCTCCTTCCCTACTATTTGGTGCCGATGATTGGCACACTTGTCCTCGCCTTTGCCATTCAGGGGATGCTAAACCGCGCTTCCTTTGGCACCCTCGCTCTCATGTTCCTCCTCTACAGCGCCCTGCAGGGGGTCATTTTCGGCACCGTCCTCCCCCTCTACGCCATGTCCGTTGGCGGCGACGTCATCTGGTCGGCCTTCCTAACCGCTGGCGCCCTCTTTGGCGGCTCTGTTCTCTACGGCATATTCTCCAAGTCCGACCTCACTAGCATGGGGCGGATTCTTCGCGTTGCCCTCTTTGGACTCATTGGCCTCACCCTCCTCAACATGATCCTCTCCTTCTTCATGCACATCCCTGCGATGAACCTGATGATCAGCTACGTTGGTCTTGTCATCTTCATTGGCCTCACCGCCTTCGATGCCCAGACCATCCGCCGCGTCAGCGCCCAAGTGGATGGCAACGGCACCCTTGCCGCCAAGATGTCCCTCATGATGGCTCTCAAGATGTACTTGAACGTCATCATGATCTTCTGGTTCCTCCTCCAGATCTTCGCTGGTGGCCGCCGCCGCTAACGAAAGATGTCCCTCATGATGGCTCTATAGAGGGCGTATTGCCCTAATGGGCGGAGACAGATCGTGCCGGATTTTGCCGTTGCAGGTTTGCCGATCTCTTGGCACATACTCGTTTAGAGTAGGGCCAAGGGGTCGGCGAAGCTGCGGCGCGCGAAAGCCGGTGCGAGATGTCCTGACCATTGGGGTGATGCGCCCTCGCGAATGTACTTGAACGTCATCATGATCTTCTGGTTTCTCCTCCAGATCTTCGCTGGTGGCCGCCGCCGCTAGCCCCTAAAACACCTGCTCCGCACCTAATAGCAAGCACTTTTTTGTAAAACATTCACTTGAGGGGCCAGGCCCCTCAAGTGAATGTTTTACAAAAAAGTGCTTGCACGGCCATTCGAATTTTCGCCAAAGACGTATGGTGTGCTATACTTTTCCCAATGAACAGTTCAGCTATCAACAGTTACTTGCGATCTACTAAGGTGCAGCGGGGCAGTGAGATACTAGGCTGTGGAGCAACGGTGGCGCTTGCGCTCACTTTCACCCGCATCGTCCAATTGAGTCCGGCATACACCTATGGACTAAGAGCTCTCTCCGGCTCGCTCCTCTATCTATCCGCAGCGACCCGCCTTGCCATCTGGCTCACACCTAAAGAGGTCGAGCAGGTTAAAGAATAAGAGATCCCACAGAGCCCGCAAAGCGTGTTACTCGGTGAGCATGAGGTTCTCAGCGCACCCGAAGACTTCGATGACATGGCTGTAGCGATTGCCGTGGCTATGGGCCACTTCAAGGGGGCGAAGGAAGCGCCCGCTCTGCAATTTAAGTTCATCGACCGCCTAAATGAAATCGTCGACAACGAACAGCGCCGGCTTTTCCTCAACCAGCTCTATGGCATTGATCAACGTTCGGAAAAGCCGATGGAGGAGAGTCGGTGGGAAGGTTATTTAGAGGAACCCATATCGGAAAACGTTACCGCTGTTTTAGCCCTGTTGAGCATCCCCGTGGGAATCACTGAAGAGTACACAAACGCCCCCAAGGAAGTTGAGCTGCTGACCCATATGAATGGGAAATGGATCGCTGAGTCGAAGGAAGAGGACTATGGGATCCTCACCGATTACCTCAAGCAGCGGGGTCAAATTTATGGCAAAGCGATCGACAACGGCGACTGCTTCTATGACGCGCTAGCGCAGCTGCTCGAATCCGATGTCGCCGCACTCAGACAGCAGGTGCTCGAGAAGCTCGAATCGGATCCCGAGCGTTACAAAGCCGAAGTTGCGAAGAAAAAGAAAAATAACGACTGGGACACCTACATCAAACTGGTGGGGCTGCCAGCTGAAAAGCTCCCTGAGGGCGCTATCCCCTGCTGGGGCGACATCCACTTCGAGGGGAAGATTCTAGCCGAGATTTATAATGTTCAGATCACCTGCCATCAGGTCCTGGAGAAAAAAGATCGAGAAGAAGCTGAGATCGATGTGGTTCCCACACCATCGATCGGTCCAAAGGACAGCAAGCTAATCGAGCTTGCCAATGTGGGGCAGCACTTCATGCCCGTCTTCGCAAAGTTAGAAGACTAATTCAGAGAACAGCACAACGACGACAAACGCTCCTAGCGCAAGCAGGGAGAGGCGGCCCCCTTTCATCTGGTAGGTGCTGGGGAGTTTGTGCTTGTAGCGGCCGATCCAGACGAGGGTGATGGGGAGGGCGACGAGGATGAGGAGGCCGCCCAGGCCGCCGCCGTAGCGGAGGGCTAGGATGAAGATGTGGGGGTCGAGGAGGGCGAGGGCGAGGGCCGGGAGGAAGATGACGGCACAGAGAACGAGGCGGCCGCGGCGGGTCTTTTGAATGTGGAGGCCATCGGAGAGGAAGTCACGCATACCCAGAGTGACGCCGAGAAAGGAGCTGGCGAGGGCGAAGAGGGCGAAGAAGTCGCCAATGAGAGGGACTAATTGAGTCTTCATGGCAAGTCGAAGGGGTGCGAGGGTGGAGGTGGCGAGGACGTCAGGGGGGACAATGCCGAGGATGAGGCCGTTCCAAACCATGTAGCCGATGAAAGGGAGTAGGGTGCCAAAGAGGATCGCCTTGCGGACGCGGACGGGATCGCGACCGAGGTAGGTGGTGAGGGTGGGGAGGACGGCCTGATAGCCGAACGAAACAAGGATTACAGGAAGAGCAATCCAAGCACGGCCCCAGTCGACGTGGTTGAGGAGGATGGGGTTGACGTGGGGGAGGGCGAAGATGATGAAGATGAGGTAGGCGAGGCCGAGGCCGAAGACGAGGAGGGTGTTGGAGCGGTCGACAGCACGGGGACCGATGAAGACGAGGGGAGCAAAGAGGGCGGTAAAGAGGAGGACAGAGAGCCAGTGAGGAATAGGAATAAGTGCGGAGACAACGCCACCGCTGCCGGCGATATAGGCAACGGTGAGGGAGTAGAAGAGGAAGAGGTAGACGATCCAAGCGGCGATCTGTCCTGGGCGACCGAGGAAGCGGCGGGCCATGGAGACGATGTTGGCATCTTTGTCCATCCAGAGGCAGATCTCGAGGTAGAGGAGGCCGGTGCACGCCATGACGACGGCAGAGGCTAAAAAGAAGAGGGCGGAGGGGATGAAGCCGCCGGGACCGGAGAGGGCGGGGAGGCCAAGGGCGCCGGCGCCGATGCAGGTTCCGGCGACGATCATGGTGCCGCCGAAAATGGAGCCAGGTTTCTTATTCAACGGTTACAGACTTTGCAAGGTTACGGGGCTGGTCGATCTCGGTCCCCCGCTCATAGGCGATGTCGTAGGCGAGCAGCTGAGTCACTACGGTAGTGAGAATAGGAGCAAGCTCGTCAATGGTGGGCGGGACCCAGAGGATGTGGTCGGTGATGCGGGTGATCGCCTCATTCCCCTCTTCTGCGATAGCGAGGATGGGGCCGCCACGCGCTTTGATCTCCATCAGGTTGCTGTGCAGTTTTTCGAGGGTCACCTTATTGGCGCAGCAGGCGACGGTGAGGCACTCGTCGCCGATGAGGGCGATGGGGCCATGCTTCATCTCGCCGGCGGGATAGCCGTTGGCATTGACGTAGGCGATCTCTTTGAGCTTGAGCGCCCCCTCGAGTGCGGTTGGGTACATGTAGTGGCGGCCAAGGAAGAAGAAGTTCTCAAACCGGGCGAACTGCTTTGCTGCAGTTTGGATCGTCTCCCGCTGATCGAGAATGCTCTGAATCTGGTCGGGGAGCGCTTTGAGGGCGCGGATGAACTCGGCGCCACGCACCTGAGACATATCGCGCATACGGGCGAGGAGGAGGGAGAAGAGGGAGAGGACGGCGAGTTGAGAGGTAAACGCTTTGGTGGAGGCGACGCCAATCTCAGGACCGGCGCGAAGAAAGAGGGTGCAGTCAGCTTCGCGCGCGAGGGTGGAGCCCTGCACGTTGCAGATGGCGATGACGGGTGCACCCTTCGCCTGCGTTTCGCGGACGGCGGCGATGGTGTCGGCGGTCTCTCCTGATTGAGAGAGGGCGAGGACGAGAGTCCCCTCTTCCACGATTGGGTTTTTATAGCGGTATTCGGAGGAGATCTGCACCTCGACGGGGATGCGCGCCTGCTGCTCGATCATGTAGGCGGCGATGAGGCCGGCGTGGTAGGAGGTGCCGCAGGCGAGGACGAGAATCCGGCGAACGGCATGTAAATCAAGGTCGAGCTCGTCGAATTTGGCGGTGCCCGCCTGCTCGATGTAGCGGGAGAGAAGGGCGTTGCGAATGGTCTGCGGCTGCTCGTCAATCTCTTTGAGCATGAAGTGATCGTATTCGCCCTTAGAGGCGGCCTCATAACGGGCCTCAATTCTCTCGGTTTCACGCAACACCTGCTCAGCGGTCTCATCGTAGATCTCAAAACCATCTGGTGTGATGCGAGCCACCTCACTGTCAGTGAGGTAGAGGACGTCGTTGGTGTGAACGAGGAAGGCGCTTGTGTCGGAGGCGATGAACGCCTCGCCGTTGCCAATCCCAATCGCAAGAGGGCTTTGCCGGGCGGCGGCGATGATCTGCTCAGGGTGGTCCCTGTGGACAACTGCAATGCCGAGCGCCCCTTCAAGCATCGGTATCGCCTCCTGCACTGCTTGTAGGATATCACCTCTATACAGAGAGCCTATGAGCTGCGCGATCACCTCCGTGTCGGTCTCAGATTGGAACTCGATCCCCTGCGCCATCAGTTGAGCGCGGAGGGCGTCGTGGTTTTCAATAATCCCATTGTGGACGACAGCCAGACTCTTCGAAGCATCAAGATGAGGATGAGCATTGAGAGAGGAGGGCTTACCATGGGTTGCCCAGCGGGTGTGAGCGATGGCGGTGTCGAGGCAGAGGTCCTCTAGATTACTTTGGAGGTCGGCCACCTTCCCCTTTACCTTACGAAAGAGGAGCTCACCATTGTGAAGACCTGCGATGCCGGCCGAATCGTAGCCCCGATATTCAAGGCGCTTGAGCCCCTGAATGAGAGAGAGCAACGGTCTCTTTCCGCTGACGACCGACGTAGCCAAAGATCCCGCACATCTCACACTCCTATTTCACTTTGAATCACATTGGCGATCGTCTGCGCACCCTCTTCAACGAGAGGACCATCGGCCCCTTCTACCATCACACGGCAGATTGACTCAGTCCCCGAGTAGCGGACCAGCACCCGCCCCTCCTTCAGAAGAGTCGCTTCAATATCGCGCACCACCTCTTGGGCTCTTGCCAAGCTGTCGAGCGGCGGCTTTTCACGGACGACGATGTTGATCAGCTGTTGCGGGTAGCGCTCGACAAAGGCAGCGAGGTCGCCGAGGCTCTTTCCTGTCTCGACCATCACCCGGAGCACCTGCAAACCCGACACCAATCCGTCGCCGGTGGTGTTGTGATCTAAGAAGATGGTGTGACCACTCTGTTCGCCTCCAAGCGAGAGTCCCCGCTTCAGCATCTCCTGAATCACCAGACGATCACCCACACCAGAAAGGGGCATGTCGATGCCCAGCCTCTCGAGTGAGCGGATGACGCCTAGGTTGGTCATGACGGTGCCAACCACCGCATTCCCTCGTAGCGCCTTCTTCTCTTTGAGATCGCGCGCGCAGATGGCGAGGATGGCGTCGCCATCAATCACCCGTCCCTGCTCGTCAGCCATGATCACCCGGTCGGCATCCCCATCGAGAGCCATCCCGCAATGAGCGCCATGCTCACGCACCAGTGCGCCCATCTTTTCGGGATGCAACGCGCCACATTCGGCGTTGATGTTGAGACCGTCAGGGTTGACCCCCACGGCGATCACCTCCGCGCCCAACTCTTCAAGAGCGAGCGGCGCCACTCGGTAGCCCGCCCCATTGGCGCAGTCGAGAACAATTTTTAGACCCTCAAGTGAGAGTCTGCGTGGCAGGCTCGCCTTGGCAAATTCGATGTAGCGCCCCTGCCCGTCGATCACGCGGGCGTTCTTGCCCACCTGATGGTCGGCCGGCAACGACTCGTCGTGCCGCCCTTCAAAGACCGCCAGCTCAATCTCCTGCTCCACCTCCCGCTCGAGCTTGAACCCTTCGGGAGAGAAAAACTTAATTCCATTGTCGTAGTAGGGATTGTGTGAGGCGGAGATGACAATGCCCGCATCGGCCCGAAAAGCTCTTGTGATGTAAGCGACCGCGGGAGTTGGCAGCGGCCCCAGCATATGAGTGTCCACCCCCA
Source organism: uncultured Verrucomicrobiae bacterium (assembly GCA_963739345.1). GTDB lineage: Bacteria > Chlamydiota > Chlamydiia > Chlamydiales > JAFEGQ01 > CAVUAA01. The sequence goes on from CAVUAA010000001.1 coordinate 1,037,171, forward strand.
TCGAGTTGAGACCTGCGACAAGCGCACTCTCAATCATGTATCCGGACAGTCTCGTGTCCTTCCCAATCACCACTCTGTGCTTGCCCGCGCGGCGACGAAACACCGTCCCTGCCGCTCTTCCGAGCGCCAGCGCAGTCTCCACCGTCATCGGCTCCCGGTTGGCGTGCCCACGCACCCCATCTGTCCCAAATAGTTTCTTAGACATAGACGCGATAAGTATCCCAGATTTCGAGTACTGAAGCAAGAGGGTTGAGAATATCGCGCACACTCTCTATGATCCCCGGCCGTGCAACCAAAAATCTATACCGCCGATGATCACCATGTACGCGACGAGCTCGTCAATGAGCACGCTGTTTCTGTGCTGCGCGAACTTCAAGAGGCGGGCTACGTCGCCTATCTTGTGGGCGGCGGAGTGCGTGATCTCCTCCTAGGAAAAGAGCCAAAAGATTTTGACATCTCCACCTCAGCCCGGCCAGAGGAAGTGAAGGAAGTTTTTGGTCGCCGCTGCCTACTCATTGGCCGCCGTTTCCGCCTCGCCCACGTCCGCTACGGCAAGGAAATCATTGAGGTGGCCACCTTCCGTGCAGGCGACGCAGAAGATGAAGAGCTGATCACCCGCGACAACATTTGGGGGACGCCAGAAGAGGATGTCCTCCGCCGCGACTTCACCATCAACGGCCTCCTCTACGACCCCTCCGATCACAAAATTATCGACTATGTAGGTGGCTTCGAAGATCTCCAAAAACACCTCCTCCGCTCAATCGGCGATCCGGTGAAGCGGTTCCGCCAAGATCCTGTCCGGATGATCCGCGCTCTAAAATTCCGCGCCCGCTTCGATTTCAAAATCGACCCACAAGTGGACGAAGCAATCTTCGAATGCCGGCGAGAAATTCTAAAAAGCGCCCCTGCCCGCCTCCTTGAAGAGCTCCTCCGCATGCTCGAGTCGGGCGCAGCACAACCTTTCTTTGATCTGATGCTTCAGCACCGCCTCCTTGACCTTCTCCTCCCCACCGTCGCCGAGACACTGCAAGGGGAAGCTGGCGACGACGTGCGCACCTACCTAAAAGCAGCCGACGAATGGATGCAGACCCGGCCGCCAGAGCCTCCCGACCGGGCCTCCCTCGCCTCCTGCCTCCTCTACCCCCTCCTCGACAAAGCACTAAAAGTCCACTTTCTCGACAAGGGCAAAGTGCCAAGCCTTAGCGTCATCCACGGCCTCTGCGCCGACCTCATCCAAGACGCCTTCGTCGACATCTATCCCCGCTTCACCCGCCGCCTCTGCTACACCGCCCTCTTTATCCTCGATGCCCAATACCGGATGACCCCCCTCACCAAAAGAAAGATCGCCGGCGACCGCCTCACCAAACACCCCGACTACCGCCCTGCTGTCCAGTTCCTCCGCATCCGCTCCCTCGTCAACCCCGAACTGCGCGAGAGCTACGAGACCTGGCGAAACCTCGCTCCTGCCGAGGCACCACGCCCCTCAGCCAAACGGCGTCCCCGCCGGAGAAAGCGGCGATGAAAACCGCCGAAGTTGCCGGCCAGACCGTCTACTTCACCGGCCCTGACCTCGCAGACGGCCCTCTTCCTGCCTTCTTCTACTTCTCCCTCGCAGGCGATGAGAGCTTACAGCTAGAGCCATTCAACACCCCCATCACCCTCCTTGCAGACGCTCCCGTCCGCTGCTTTTCTCTTACCCTCCCCGCCCACGGCCCCGGCTTCGACAAACACACCGCCGTCCAACACTGGCAAGAGCACCCGCATGAGATAGAAGCATGGCTTCTAGAAGCCCACGCCGTCATCACAACCCTCCTTGACCAAGGGACTATCACCACCCTCGCAGCAGGGGGCCTCTCTCGCGGTGGTCTCATCGCCACCCACCTAGCCGCCCTTGAGCCCCGCATCATAGCGGTCGTCGCCTTCGCCCCCCTCATCAAACTCGCCCACCTCTCCCTCCTCACCCTTATCGACAAGCTCATCCACACCCACATCCGCTTCTATGTTGGTAACCGAGACACCGCCGTCGGCACCGACAACGTCTTCGCCTTCATCCACTCCCTCACCGAAGCCGCCTTTGCCGCAGGCAACCGTTCCCCCCACGCCGAGCTCTACATCCGCCCCTCCATCGGCCACCGAGGCCACGGCACCCCTCCAGACGCCTTTGCTGAAGGAGCGAACTGGATCCGGACGCAGCTCACATGAACAACCCCCCTTGCCCTCTAGCTCGTGATCCCAGCCGAGGCCATTTTTCTCCGCTGGCGAGCGGCGCGAGGAAGCCGATAGCCGACGGTGCTATCGGTGACGAGCAACGCGACGCCAGCGGAAAAAAGGGACCGGCTACCGCGATTGCGGATAGAGGACAAGGGGGGTTGCACATCTTTCTTATTGCGGGCGAAGCGTCGGGCGACCTCCACGGTGCCCGCCTCGCCAAAGCGCTAGCAGGGCACTCTCTCTACGGCGTCGCCGGCCCCCGCATGCGCGCCGCCGGCGTCGAAGCCATTCTCCAATCAGAAGACTTCCAAATCATGGGGTTCATCGACGTCCTCCGCGCCCTTCCCCACCTGAAAAAACAACTCCAAACCTGCGTCGATGCCATTCTCTCTCGCCAACCAGAAGTGGTTGTCACCATCGACTACGCCGGCTTCAACATGCGCCTCCACCGCCGTCTCCGTAAGGCCGGCTACAAAGGCCGAATCGTCCAATACATCTCTCCCAAAGTGTGGGCGTGGGGCAAACATCGCATCAAAAAACTGGCCAAAACCCTCGACCTCCTCCTCGTCATCTTTCCCTTCGAGACCGAAGTATTCACAGGAACCTCCCTCCCCGTCGAATATGTGGGTAATCCCCTCACCGAAGAGATCTCCGAGTTCACCCCCGACCCCAATTTCCGCGCAGACCACGGCTTCTCCCCCGACTCACACATCCTCGGCATCTTCCCCGGCAGCCGCAAAGCTGAGATCAATCTCAACTTACCGGCCCAGCTCGCCACCGTCGAAAAATTGCGCGCTCAATTCCCCCACCTAGAGTTTGGCCTCTCTGTCGCCAACGACACCGTTGCCTCCCTCATCGGCAATCCTCCAGGCATCCGCCTCATTGGCGCTTCTGACCAGCTCATGCACCACTCCCGCGCCGCCCTCGCAACGTCTGGCACCGTCAACCTCCAGCTCGCCCTCCACCAAACACCAACCGTCGTCGTCTACCGCCTCACCTGGCTCAACGCCATCCTCGCCCGCCTCATCTTCCGCATCAACCTCCCCCACTACAGCATCGTCAATATCTGCGCACAAAAGACCCTCTTCCCCGAACTCATTCACACCCAGTTTACCGCCAAGAACGCCACCCGCCACCTCGCCTCCCTCCTCACCGACGGCCCCACCCGCACCACCTGCCTCGAGGGCTGCGCCGCCCTCGCCCAAACCCTCCAAACCTCTAACCCGTCCACCCACGCCGCCAAGCTCATCACAAGGAACATTGATGGAGACAGCTAAAACGTACAAAAATACCCTACCCTTGGGCTTTGCAAAAGACCTCTTCTCGCTTCTTGTTAATAAATATCTCAACCCAGAAGACCGAGCTGCACTAGCTCGCGTCTGCAAGTACGCTCTTACGCGGATTGAGAACCAACCCTCATGGAGGGTGGAAATCGAACAGCGATGGGGCCAAGTCGTCGACTGGAATGGCACCCCGCTCAACCTGTATGCGAATCTCCGCCAATCGGAGCACGAGCTATTCACAGGCAAGTTTAAAGAACAAGTCATCAACGCAGATGATCGTACATTGGGCGCGTACTCTTTCTTCGAAAGGCAAAGCGGGTTCTCCACTTTGAGCCACAAATTGATCCATTCCACTCAAGGAGCGGCAGTTCTCACTACTCTACGTCGCCAATCGCCTAATGGGGCAACGATTGATGGTAGCATTGCTCTAACCAGACTGGCCGACCAGTGCTCAGATTTGTTGCTGAAGATAGGCCCCAATGTGAAGATGGCGAAAGCACATCTATCGCAAACAGCTACCCATATTATTTTTCTCGACCGTAATGAGTTGCAGGTGCACTCCTCTTTGACGAAAGATAAATGGAAAAAACCGTACCAACTACCATTCGTGAATTCCCTCTGCGAAGACATGGTGGTCCAGGGTGATGATATGTGGGTTTGTGGCGTGACGCAAACCTCTTTCGCCTATCGAAACCACCATCTCGAAGGGAAGCTGATCGAGATCAAAACAACCGATACTAGCGACTTCTCTCGGCTCTCCATGCTCGCATCTGGCAAGAGCATTATAGTCGCCTTCTCGCGAGAACACAAAGTCTACTGCCTGACTCTTGGCCAGGAGGAACAGGAGGCGCTCAACCCAGTGACTGAAATGACAGAAGCAGTCACCTCTCTCTGTCTTTTCTCTCACAACAACCGCTGCTCACTCGCCATCAATACCGCTGACAACATCATCTCCCTATGGGATTGCCAGCTTCAGAGTACGACATCCACTCTCAATCATGAGGGCCGCGCGGGATTTATCCGGAACATCCCCTACTGGGGAGTGGTTCTTTTCAACCAGTTTGGCGAATCCTTTCAGTGGGACCTAGAAAATCGCCAGTTGATCGAAAGTAGCGGGCCGCCTACACCCATCGAAGGCATCTCGCCACCCAAGTATCTCGACGAACTCTTTGAGTTTAACCCCAACGCACATGCTCGGGCTGCACTTGTCATCCAAGAGGGCTTTCTCCGCCTCGTCATTCTGAACAAACACCACGCGACCATCTTCACCCCCCACTGCGCCCCCCTAGATTCGAACGTGCCGAGCTGGATAGACACCATCACAAACTGGTTTTGGGGCACGACCTGAGCATGAAGTTAGTCTATAAAACGGTAATTCGCGAAACGCAGCTCGATCTATTTGGGCATGTGAACAATGCCATCTACCTCGAGCTATACGAGGAAGCGCGGTGGGAAATCCTCACTCAAGCCGGCTACGGACTCGATGTGATGGAAGCAACGACTCATGGGATAGTGGTGCTGAAAGCAGAGGTGAGCTTCCTGAAAGAGCTGCGCAATCGGGATGAGATTGCTATTGATATGCGGCTCGACAAGGTGACACGCAAGCTTTGCACGCTCAAGCAGACGATGCGGCGAGGCGATGAGGCTTGCTCGGAAGCGACCTTTCTAATGGGCTTTTGGAACATGAAAGAGCGCAAGTTGATGTTGCCTACACCGAAGTGGAAGGGGGCTCTAGGGATCTCTTGAGTTTGTCGATGAGACAGGTTTCAACGAGGCGGATGGCGCCGCGGATGCCGTTCTGAATGGCCTGTTTGGATGAGAAACCGTGACATTTAACGACGACGCCGTTGACGCCGGCGACAATGGCGCCGGGATATTCTTCATAGTGAAAGTGGCGGTTAAGGTTGGCAAGGGCCGTTTCGATTTGAGGGGTGATGGTGTCGCCAAAGGCTTCGCGTAGGTGGTCGAGGATAAACATGGAGATTCCCTCAGCGGTCTTGAGGAAGATGTTGCCAGAGAAGCCGTCGGTGACTAGCACTTCAATGTCGCCGCGAAAGACATCTCGCCCCTCAACGTTGCCGACGAAGGAGAGGTTGGAAGCTTGGAGAAGCTCGAAGGCGTCGCGGATACCCCGAGTCCCTTTGATGCTTTCAGTGCCGATGTTGAGAAGGCCGACGCGGGGGGTGGTGATGTTTTGTGTGCACTGCTGATAGGCGACCCCTAGCTGAGCGAACTGGAAATATTGGCGGGGGCGCAGAGAAATATTGGCGCCGACGTCAAGAACGACGAGGTTGCCGGTGAGGGAGGGGAGGGTGGTGAGGAGGCCGGGACGGTCGATACCGGTGAGGGTTTTGAGAATGAGGGTGGCGCTGGCGACAAGGGCGCCGGTGTTGCCGAGTGAGACGAGGGCGTCGATCTCGCCGTTGCGGAGTGCGCGCATGGCGGCGGGAATGGAGGCGTTCCGCTTGCGGCGGAGAGCGAGAAGAGGGTGGTCGTCGGTAGCGATCTCTTCATATTGATCAGGACCAAACGGGACCAGCTCGGCGATATCACCAAGCTCATGAACTGCCTCTAGAAGAATCTCCGGGGAGCTGTCGCTCCCCAGGAGGTCAACGCCGATCTTCATTCGGCTTCTTGAGTCTGCTCACGTAAAGTCCGTCCGCGGTAAGTGCCGCACTTGGGACAGACGCGGTGGGAAAGCTTCGGCTCGCCACAGGCGGTGCAAGTGGTCGGTTGCGCTGCGCTGAGCGCATGATGGGCCCGGCCCCGCTTGGAGCGGCCTAGGGAATGTCTATTACGTGGTACTGCCATTTCTCTACTCCTAAAGGTCCGCGAACGGACGATGTTCATCATTTTTGTGAAGGTAGGGGTCGAGCGCCTCGCGCTCTGAACATCCTCCCGCACACTCTACAAACTGTGGCACCTCGAGGAAGACTAGCTCCCTCACAAAAGGAAGGAGGTCAAACTCCGCCCTCTGACGCGCCTCAAACTCTTGGGCGTCGTGCTCCTCTTTGGCGAGCAGGGCAATCTCCACCGGCCGGTTGCAGACGCGGCAGGGAAGAGAGATGCTCGCCTTGCAGGTAAGCGACACCATCAGAGCACCGCGGGTGAGGTAGCACTCCCCCTTCACCACTATGGGCTTAAGAAACTGGAGGTCAGCCTCGTGCGGCTCCATCACCTCAGGGGAGAGCGCTGCTTCGACTTCGGATGGTACCCCCTCAGTGAGGCGGTCCAAGTTGATTTTGAGCTCATTCTCCATCACAATCCAGGTTGCTCCCTATCCGCAATCGCGATAGCCGGTTCCTTTCTTCCGCCTGCATCGCGTCGCTCGTCACCGATAGTACGGCGACTATCGGATTTCTCGCTTCACTAGCATCCGGGCAAAAATGACCACGGCTGCGATTACGGGCTAGACAGCGCCCCGGATTTGGCGATTGGGGGAAATTCTAACCGATGGCTCTTTTCTTGTCATCATCAATGGAATTGGGTAGACTGTTGAATCAATCTTCCCCGTGTCGACTGCCCGCTGGCAGAGACACTCGGGTTCAAGCCCCTGAAAACAAGCAGGATATAATGGCGAAAGGAAGAACTACAATTGCAGAGGAACTTTTACTTAACGTGGAAACTCGCGAAATGCGGGTGGCTCATCTTCAACACGGCCGACTTCACGACCTCATTGTAGAGCGGAAAAAGACTCGGCAGATGCGCGGAAACGTCTACCGAGGGCGCGTTAAAAATATTCTGCAGAACATCCAATCGGCCTTCATCGATATTGGTGAGCCGGAGAACGGCTTTATCCATGTCTCAGACATTATTGAGAACCGGAAGAAGCTTGAGCAGACGTTCGACATGGATTTTGACACAGACTTCAATATGTCGGCTGCCGCAGAGGGAGAGCCGGAGATTGAAGATGTACTGAAAATCGATGAGCCGGTGATTGTGCAGGTGGTCAAGGAGGCGATTGGGACTAAGGGTGCCCGCCTTACCTCCCGCCTATCGGTGCCGGGGCGCTATTTGGTCCTCCTCCCCAACACCCCCCATTGCGGGGTGTCGCGCAAGATCGAAGATCGGTCCACCAGGGAACGGCTAAAACGGGCGGTCCGCTCCTTCACCCTCCCAACAGGGATGGGGGTGATCTGCCGAACTGTGAGCCAGAACGCCACCAACGAGGCGCTCCTCGACGAAGCAGAGGAGCTGCTCGCCACTTGGGAGCAGATCCGGGAGAAGTTCCAAGAGACCGACAAGCCAATGATTCTCTACGAAGAGTCCGATCTCCTCAAGCGGACGGTGCTGCAGGCGGTCGACAAGAAGATCGGTCGCATCTTGATCGACGACTACAAGACATTTCAGCGATGCAAGAAGCTCTATGAGAGGTATTCTGAAGAGCACCCAATCCGGATTGAATACTATCGGGACAACGTTCCCATGTATGAGCGGTTCAACGTGGAGCGAGAAATTGACCGTGCGCTCAAACGGAAGATCTGGCTCTCTGGCGGCGGCTATCTCTATTTCGATCGAACGGAAGCGATGTACACGATTGACGTCAACTCAGGCAGAGGAGGCGACGGGGCGAGCAACGTCGAAGAGGCGCTCGTCCAGATCAACCTCGATGCGGCCGAAGAGATCGCTCGTCAGCTCCGCATCCGAAACATTGGCGGCCTGGTGATCTGCGACTTTATCGACATGCGTTCGCGAAAAAATCAACGGCGCGTTCTCGACCGACTCCGCGACTGCATGAAAGGGGACGCAGCCAAATGCACCATCCTCGGCATGAGCGAATTTGGCCTCGTCGAGATGACTCGTCAGCGGAGCCGCGAGTCACTTGCTCAAACCCTCTACCAAGAGTGCTCCTACTGTCAGGGGAAGGGGACCATTCAAACCCACGAGAGCGTCTCGATTAATCTTGAGCGCTCACTGAAACGACTCATCACCGTGCAGCAGCAGTTTGGAATCCGAGTCCTCTGTCACCCCTATCTACTCACCTACATAGAACGGGAAGATAAGAAGGATCTAGTTAGCTTGGCTGACGAGCTCAACTGCCAGCTCGAGTTTGCCACAGATGACACCCTCCACCTCAACGATATCCACTTCTTCTCGAGCATCACAGGAAAGGAGCTCGACTGATGTTGGATTACACCAAGCTGCTTGATGAAGAGGTTGCGAAAGGGAATCTCCCCCCCGACTCTCGCGAGCATATCCAGCAGTTCATGGACAGCTACATGGAGGCGACGGCGAGGCAAGGGGGAACCAACGCCGACCTCGGCACTCTCTTCACCCAGTTTGTCGAACGGGTGAAAGAGCAGATTGCCAATCCGCATAAGTTCGAACCGTACCACCAACGTGTTACCGAGCCGTTCAATTATTACCGCTTTGGCGTCAATATCATGAGTGGCGTGATCGACCACGCTCAGTCGACCCGTCACGGCCTCCAGTATGCTGACGAGATCGAGAAGCACATGCGCAACAAGGAGAACGTCGTTCTCCTTGCCAACCACCAGACCGAGCCCGACCCCAACGTCCTCACCATCCTCCTCGAAAAAACCCACCCCCTCCTCGCCCAAGAGGTGATCTTCGTTGCAGGCGCACGCGTTCTCACCGACCCGATGGCGGTCCCCTACAGCCTCGGACTCAACCTCCTCTGTGTCTACTCCAAAAAGCACATCGATAATCCTCCTGAGAAGCGGGCGGAGAAGCAAGCCCACAACCAGCGCACCATGCGCGCCATGCTCGACCTTCTCTCAGAGGGTGGCTACGCCATCTATGTCGCGCCAAGTGGCGGCCGCGACCGGGCTGCCGCAGATGGCACCATTCCCGTTGCACCGTTTGATCCTTCCGCCATCGAAATGTTCCGCCTGATGGCCGCCCGCAGCGGCACGCCCTGCCACTTCTACCCCATGGCCCTTGGCACCTACCACCTCCTCCCTCCTCCAAATGAACTTGGCACCGACATTGGCGAGCCCCGCCACACCAAAGGTGGTGGTGTTCACATTGCTTTTGGCCCCGAAATTGACATGAATCACATTCCTGGTACAGAAGGGGTTGATCGACAGACGCGACGCGAGATCTCAGCACACTATGTGACCGATCTCGTCCGCAAAATGTATGAACAATTCCCAGAATCTGCCAGGAAAGTATGAAACATCTTCTTCTCTCCCTTTGCCTCACTATTCCCCTCTTTGCCGCACCCTTTGAGGTAATCGAGGAGTGTTGTGAGCTCGAAATTCTCACCCCCACACTTCAGCAAGTTGAGCGGCGTAAAATCCGTCTCGATAATGGTCTAGAGGCACTTCTCATCTCCGATCCAAACACCGACGAATCGGGTGCCGCCCTCACCGTCGATGTTGGCTCGTGGCAAGACCCCGTCGAGTGGCCTGGCCAAGCCCACTTCATCGAACATATGCTCTTCCTCGGAAACACCACCTACCCAGAAGAGAACGGCATGCGCCGCTTCCTCGACGAACATGGAGGAAGCTCCAACGCCTACACGGCCGTTGGCCACACCAACTACATCTTCTCCATTAACAACAACGCCCTTCCCGAAGCGCTTGCCCGCTTTGCCGCCATGTTTGTCTCCCCCCGCTTCGCACAAGAATCGATGGCTCGCGAAGAGCACGCCGTCGACCAAGAATTCACCCGTGCAATCGAAAACGACGGGTGGCGAACCGAACTGATTCACCGCCAGCTCAACAATCCCAATCACCCCGACTCCCGCTTTGGGATGGGTAACCTCGACACGCTAGGCGAGATGACCCACGCACAAGCGAAGGGGTGGTTTGAGAACCACTATTCCGCCAACCTAATGCATCTCGTCATCATCTCCGATCTCCCTCTCGACGAGCTGCAAGAACTTGTAGTCAAAGACTTCTCCGCCATCCCCGACCGGCAGCTCCGCCCCTTCACCGTCACCGGCAGACGGCGTGGTGGACGGACCCTCGGACGCACCCTCCACATCGCCCCCTATCAGAACGTGCGTGAGCTACAGCTCAGCTGGGAGCTCCCCTACGACTACCAAACCGAAGAGGAGACCCACGCCTCCGGCCTCCTCTCCTACGTGCTCGGTCATGAAGGACAAGGGAGCTTGCTGGCCGCACTCAAGCAGGAAGGACTTGCCGAATGGCTTGCCAGCGGCTCGCAAGCCGACCGGAAGCCAGACTCCGACCACTTCCTCTTCGACATCCGAATCGGCCTCACTGAAAAAGGGGTGAAAGAGCGAGAGCTCGTCATCACCCGCCTCTTCGAAGCGATCCGCCGTCTGCAGAACGAGCCCCTTCCCCAATCGCTCTATGACGAGACACAGACAATGAGCCGCCTCAGCTATGAGCGGCAGACGAGGCAAAATGTCTACCAGGTTGTCTCCTCCCATGCCCGCGGCCTCACCCAAGAGCCCATTGCAACCTATCCGCAAGCGACCCTCCTCGCCTCCCGCTTCGACCCTGCCGCTGTCCGTAAGCTAGCAAACAACCTCACCCCCTCGCTCGCCCACATCACCCTCGCCGCCCCTTCCGCAGAGAGTGGTGCCAGACTGCGGCAGCGCGAAAAATACATGCGGTCTCAATTCGGTCTCGAAGCAATTGACTCAGACGCCATTGAGACGTGGGAAAACGTCACCCTCAACGAGACAATCACCCTCCCCTCTCCCAACCCCTACCTCCCCGAAAAGCTCGACCTCATCGAAGGGAGCGGAGCTACCGTCCAAATTCAGGACAACGACTTTGGCCACCTCTACTTCACCCCCGACACCTCCTTCGAGACCCCCGAAGTGGCGTGGCAATTCTACATCAAAAGCGACGCCATCCAGCCAGGCGACTCCCACACCGCCGCGCTCACCGATCTCCTCGCCTACTCAGTCCAAGAGCACCTCAACCAAGAGGCCTATAGCGCAGCGCTCGGCGGCCTCTCCTACTCACTAGCTCCCGCAGAGTTTGGAGTCCGCATCTCCGTCGACGGCTACTCCGACAAGGCCGATGAGTTCCTCGACACCATTCTTAGCAGCCTCAAAACAGGAACACCCTCACCCTCCCAGTTTGCCACCTACCGCGACGCGCTGAAAAAGTCGTATGAGAACGCCGCTAAAGAGGCCCCCTTCCGGCAAGCGATGGACCTCCTCAAAGAGACCCTGTACCGCCACTACGTCACCACCGACGAAAAACTTCGCGCCCTAGAGACCATCGACCACGACGCCCTCCTCGCCTTTTTTGACACCTTCCCCAACCAAACCTTCATCGAAGGGATCCTCTTCGGCAATCTCACCCGTGAAACCGCCGACACCATCACAAACCACATCCGCACCCAGTTCCAGAACAAGAGCTTTGCCGCTGGGCGCGATCTCCGTCCCATCGTCACCCAGTTTCCCCCCGCCCGCGGCCCCCACCTGATCACCAAGCGGATCAACACCCCCGGCAACGCCGCCCTCCTCGCCATTGACGAAGGAGAGTTCACCTTCCTCCGCCGCGCCGCTCAGCAAATTCTCGGCACAAGCCTCGAAGAGCCCTTCTTCTCCGCCCTCCGCACGAAACAGCAGACCGGCTACCTCGTCCACTCGTGGAATCAGGAGATCGAGCACCGCCTCTTCCAGTTCTTCGCCGTTGAGTCCAAGAGCCACGACGGCCGCGACCTCCTCTCCCGCTTCGAAGAACAGATCGAGTTCTTCCTACAAAACCCCCTTCCCGAAGCCCGCTTCGAAAAGATCAAAACCTCCCTCATCGCCAAACTCTCTCAAGCCCCCAAAAATCCCCCCGCCATGGCCGCCCGCCTTTGGCAGCTCGCCTTCATCGAACAGGACTTCAACTTCATCGACCAGCGCCTCACCAGCCTCCGCGACCTCACCTACCCCGAGTTCCTCGTCCTCTCCAAAGAGTTTCTTGGCAAAGCCAACAAGAAGCGGGTCGCCCTCCTCATCGCCGGCACCATGCCCCCCGAGACCAGCCTCCGCTACACCAAGGCCCGCTCCCCCGCCAAAATCAAACGGCTCGCCTTCGCCGACTAAACAGGCGTGGAAACGGACTCGTCTCCCAGCTCAATGCCGAGCTTAGCGGCCAACTCCTCCCGACTCGGCAAACTCGCTTCAAGCTCTTCCACCGTCTTCACCAGATAGCTGCTTACTCCCATCGGCTGCGACATTCCCCGCAGGGCGTACTCAACCTTCAGAGACCCCTTACCTTTACAGAGCAACATGCCGATCGTCGGCTTGTCGTCGGGGTGACGGATCAAGTCATCCACTGCGGAGAGGTAGAAGTTGAGCTTGCCGGCGTATTCGGGCTTGAACTCTGTCGCCTTCAGCTCCACCACGCAGTAGCAACGCAACTTCAAGTGGTAGAACAAGAGGTCCATGTAGTAATCAGACCCCTCCACCTCTAGGTGATGCTGCCGACCAACCAACGAAAAACCTGCCCCCAATTCGAGCAACGTGTTCTGAACCTGATCAATCAGTCCCTGCTCAAGCTCCCGTTCGATGTAACCCTCACGAAGAGTGAGGAAGTCAAAGCAGTAGGGATCCTTCAGCACCTGCTGCGCGAGATCTGACTGCGGTGGTGGAAGTGACTCCTTAAAGTTGGTCAACGCCTTCCCCTGCCGCTCATAAAGTTTGTTCTCGATGAGGACACTCAGAACGTTCCGACTCCACCCATTTTCAATGGTCTGCGCCGCATACCATTGTCGAGCCACAGGATCATCTAACTTATCTAGGATAAGCATGTTATGCCCCCAGGGAATTTGCGCAGCAGCTTGCTGCGCAAATTCCGGATAGGCCCCCGCAAACTGCTTCATGTAGAGCAGACTCCTAGCAGAATATCCCTTCGAACCGGGGAACGCAGCGCGTAGATCGCGCGACAAACCCTCCAGCACTTTGTCGCCCCATTCGGCCTCTTCCATCTTCTGCAAGATGCGCCGACCGATCTGCCAGTAGAGATGAACCATCTCCTTATTGACCGCTAGCGCTGCCTTTACCTTTGCGGTTTGGATGCACTGTTTGAGCTCGTGCAGCAGTTCACCATATCCCGTGTAGTCGACAGATTCGGGTTGCTTCGCCATTTGCCCTCCTAATTTTCGGTTAAGAAAAATTAAAGTAACGTTAAGCGAACATTTGACGCAAAGAAAAAGTACAATAGAATCCTAACGTCCAATTTGGTGCCAGGCACCAAAGTGGACGTTAGGAATTGAGGTTGGTGATGAACTGGTCGAAGGTGGGGTCGGAGCGGAGGGAGTCGAACTCGGCGGTGTGAATGGCTCGCTCGGGGGCGGGCATCCCCTCGCGGATGGCGCACTTGAGCCAGCCAATGGTGGGTTCGACTTCGTGGCGGGCAGCATGGGCGAGGGCGTTGATGTAGGCCACCTCGTAGCCAGGCTGCACCTGGTAACACTCGGCCCCCACCTTGACGGCGGTCTCATAGTCGCCCGCCTGGTAAGCCACTTTGTGGTAGAGGGGGAGGCTCTCTGAGGCGATATGCTTGCGGATGGGGTGAAGGTAGTCGTACGCCTGTTGCGCCTCACCCCGCTCAGCGAGGATGCGAGCGGCTCCCTCAGAAGCAGCGACGAAAAGGAGCCCCTGGCCGGTGCCGCTGCGGACCTGCTCGAAGGTGGCAAGAGCTCCATCGGTGTTGCCCGAAGCTAGCTGCTGCGCTCCCTCGGTGTAGAGCTTTTGGAGATCTTCATCCCGGTCAACCTCTGCGACATGACGGAAGGAGCGCCAGGTACGGAAGCTCTCAAAGGTGAGGATGAAAAGGACAGCGCCGACAAGAAAGAACCCGACGATGAAGGCGGCGATGGCGAGGCCACCGCCAATGATCACACTAGTCAGGAGGGCAATGCTAGTCCCCTTGGCGCCAAAGATCCCCTCACAGACAATGCGGAGAAGATGGCCGCCGTCGAGCGGGAGAATGGGAAGAAGGTTGATGAGGCTCCAGAAGAAGTTGACCCAGACGAAGATGTTGAGGGCGTAGGCGGCGATCTCAGGAGGGGCGGCCCAGACGGCGCGGATGGCGTAGGTGATGCCGCCGAGGGCGAGGCCAAAGAGGGGGCCGTTGAGCGTGAGGATGAACTCTTTTGGCAAACTGAGTCGGGGCCCCTGCCGATAGGTGGCGCCCCCAAAGACCATCAGCTGGATGTTCACCTGCTGCTTGAAGGCGATGCCGGTGAGGGCGTGACCCATCTCGTGAACGAGAACGGAGACGAGAATGACGACGATCCAGACGAGGGTGCCGACGAGCGAGTAGCTGCTGAGAAAGCCGATCAGTCCGGCAAAAACCCAAAAGAGAGGATGGATCCTGATCGGAATTTTCATCCGTTCATCGCACTTTTCATAGCCTTGCCCAGGTCGCCGGGCGACTTGGCGACGACGGCGCCTGCCTTCTCGAGCGCCTCGATCTTGGCCTCTGCGGTCCCCTTTCCACCGGAGATAATGGCACCAGCGTGACCCATCCGCCGCCCAGCCGGAGCTGTGAGGCCAGCGATGAAGCCAGCAACCGGCTTGGTCACGTGCTGCCGAATGTATTCGGCCGCCTCTTCCTCGGCGTTGCCGCCAATTTCACCAATCATGAGGATCCCCTCAGTCTCAGGATCTTTCTCAAACAGCTCTAGCATATCGATAAAATTAGTCCCGTTGAGCGGATCTCCGCCGATGCCCACGCAGGTGGACTGGCCGAGACCAAGCTCGGTGGTCTGCCAGACAGCCTCGTAGGTGAGCGTTCCGGAGCGGGAGACGATGCCAATCTTCCCCTTTTTGTGGATATAGCCGGGCATGATCCCTATTTTCGCCTCTTCGGGAGTAATAATTCCAGGGCAATTAGGACCAATCAGTCGGCTGGTTTTGCTCCGCTTCATCACCTGCGACACCTCAAGCATGTCGCGCACCGGAATCCCCTCGGTGATGCAAACAATCAGCGGGATGCCCGCATCTTCAGCCTCGAGAATCGCCTCGGCGGCAAATGGTGCGGGGACAAAGATGAGCGAGGCGGTGCAGCCGGTCTCAGCTTTGGCCTCTTTCACGGTGTCAAAAACAGGAAGGCCCAGCGTGTGCTGCCCCCCTTTTCCCGGAGTGACCCCCCCCACATAGTGGGTCCCATATTCCATCCCCTGCTGGGTGTGGAACTGACCCGCCTGGCCTGTGATCCCCTGCGTGATCACCTTTACACTCTTATCGACAAGAACAGACATCCTATACCCCCCTCGCTGCAGCGCACACTTTCTCGGCCGCCTCGGTTAGGTCAGTCGCCGAGATGGCGGGCACATCTGATTCTTCCAATATTTTTCGCCCTTGCGCGACGTGAGTTCCTTCCATCCGCACCACCAGCGGAACATGAATGTCCACCTCCTGGGCGGCAGCAATGATCCCCTCAGCGATCGTCGTGCAGTTCATGATCCCGCCAAAAATATTAACCAGGATCGCCCGCACACTCGGATCGGAGAGGATGATCTTGAAGCCGGCGGCCACCTTCTCTTTGGTAGCGCTCCCCCCAACGTCGAGGAAGTTGGCCGGCTCGCCCCCATGCAGTTTGATCAGGTCCATCGTCGCCATCGCAAGCCCAGCTCCATTGACCATGCAGCCAATGCTCCCCTCCAGGGCGACGTAGGCGAGGTCGTGCTCTTTCGACTCCACTTCAGCTGGCCGCTCCTGCGTCGGATCGTACATCTCAGAAATTGCCTTCTGCCGAAACAACGCATTGTCATCGACCGACAGCTTCGCATCTAGGGCAACTAGCTCGCCCCCCTTCGTCAATACCAACGGATTGATCTCGAGCAGCGACGCATCGGTCTCAGTGAACGCCTTGGCAAGAGCCGCAATCATCCGCCTCCCCTGCTTCGCCTGATCCCCACTCCACCCCATGAACTTAGCCACTTGGACCAGCTGATAGCCCCGAATCTTTCCATCAAGACCAATTGGCACCGTCAAGATCCTCTCGGGACTCTTGGCCGCCACCTCTTCAATCTCCACTCCCCCATCGGGCGAGACGATCAGAACCGGCCGAGCCGTCTCCCGATCGATTACGCAGCCGACGTAGTATTCCTTCTCGATGTCGACCCCCGCCGTCACCATCACCTGGTGGGCGACAATTCCGGCAGCTCCCGTCTGATGAGTAACGAGCTTCATCCCGATCATCTGATCGGCCAGCTTCTCCACCTCATCTGCGCTTTTGGCCAGCTTGACGCCCCCGGCCTTGCCTCGGCCGCCAGCGTGCACCTGCACCTTGACCACCGCCACCTGCGAGCCAATCATCTCATAGACGCCCCGCGCCTCCTTGGCCGACGCCGCCACCCCAAATTCAGGAATCGGAATGCCATAGGTTTTGAGGATCTCTTTGGCTTGAAATTCGTGAATGTCCATGCAATACTCCCTTAACCCTTATTAGAGTGAAATCGACTTATGCTCAAGTTTCTCAAAGGCAGCTACACCAAAGTTCGATCGGCGATGGGCAAAACCCGTTCATCGCTTGGCGATGGCATTGCCCGCCTCTTTTCTGGCAAAGTCGACGAGGAAGTGCTCGAAGAGCTCGAAGCGCTCTTCTTTCAAGCCGATCTAGGGGTCGAAACTACCCTCGAACTCGTCGAAGATGTCCGCCAGTTCATGCGCAAACAAAGAGAAACCTCCCCCGACCTCATCATCGCTCACATCCAACAGAAGCTCCTCTCCCTCCTTAACCAGCAGCCCGGCGGCTTTGAAACCGTCCCCGGCACCACCGTCGTCCTCATCGTTGGAGTGAACGGCAATGGCAAGACCACCTCCGTCGCCAAACTGGGCCATCTCTTCCGCTCACAGGGAGAGACCGTCATCCTCGGCGCCGCCGACACCTTCCGCGCTGCCGCCAGCGAACAGCTCCAAACCTGGGCCGACCGGATCGGGGCCACCTGCATCAGCCACCAGCCAGGCTCAGACCCCGCCGCCGTCGTCTTCGACACCGTCACCGCAGGCCTCGCCCGCGGCGCCGACAAAGTCCTGATCGACACTGCCGGCCGCCTTCACACCAAGACCGACCTCATGCATGAGCTGGCCAAAATTCGACGCGTCTGTGAAAAAGTGCTCCCCGGCAGCCCCCACGAGACCCTCCTCGTCCTCGACGCCACCACCGGCCAAAACGCCATCGAGCAGGCCAAAGTCTTCCACCAATTCACCCCCATCACCGGCGTCATCCTCACCAAGCTCGACGGCACCGCAAAAGGCGGAGTCATCTTCTCCATCCAGCGTCAGCTCGGCGTCCCAGTCAAGTTCATTGGAACAGGCGAAGGAGCCGACGACCTCCAGCCGTTCAACCCCGAACAGTTCGTCCAAGCCCTCTTCTAACCGGACGTCTGGTAACACTTAAATCGTATCCGACAGCATGAAGAACGGAAAGGAGCGAGCGAAGACTTGGATTGGACGTCGCGGAAAACATATTGTAAAGCGTTCCACGACTTAAATCCGCCTTGTCGGCGATCGCGGCAATGACCCGGATTGCTACCCTATCGTTCCACTAGGGCATCTGATTTTGAGTGAGATACGAGCGTCGCGACGAACAACGTGGCCGCTGGCCACGTCTGAGGAGCGAGGCGAAGTAGATTACCAAAAGCAGATGTCACAGGGAGAGGAGAGGGTGGCAATCTGGGTCGATGGTCCCATGCACACGCACGATATCCCGCAGCGACATGAGGAAAGTCTCCACATCTTCGTGCTGCAAAGCATCAGAGAGAAAATCCGCCGCAAATTGCGGGTCCTCCAGAAACTCATCCAGTAGCTCTTCGAACTTTCTATGCTTTCGACTCACGCTTCCTCCTCGTAATCCAGCAAGTATTTTTTGGCTTGCACGATGTCCCTTTCTTGACTCCGCTTCGTTCCACCGGCAAGCAACACAACCACTCGGGCGCCACTCTTCACAAAGTACACCCGATAACCGGGGCCGTGAGCGATCCGCAGCTCGCGCATTCCGGCTCCACCTGCCAAGATCTTTGTGTCACCAAAGTTGCCCTGCCGCAGACGCTGAATCCGGCAGAGGATGAGTTTCTATGCAGTTCTATCTTTTAACGATTTGAGCCATTGGCCGAAAGGCTCCCGCCTCGTTTGATAGACAATGACTTCGTACTCATCACTCATACGATGAGTGCACATCAAATTGAACATAACGTCCATTAAAATGGACACATCAGCCACAACTCGTTGACAAACAGTGCTATACAAAAAAAACTCGCATAAAATTTATATGAGTATAGCGGATCAGAAGAAGGCGATGAGGCGATCTCCTATGACGTTCGCCATCAACCTAATGTCCAAATGTCAGGCCTGACCCCCTTCCATGTCCAAATGTCAGGCCTGACCCCCTTCCGAAGATTGGATTTCAGGCTGTTAAAAGAAACCCTTGATGAGGCGGGAGATGTCTTGGTAGGTGACGAAGACAAAGAAGCCGATGAGGAGGACGAAGAAGGGTATAATGAGTTTTTCCATTGTCTCGGCCTTAATCCGCTTTTTGGTGATCATCTCCCAGATGGAGAAGCAGATGTGGCCGCCATCGAGGATGGGGACGGGGAGGAGGTTGAGGAAGCCGAGGTTGAAGGAGACGAAGCCGAGCCAGAAGAGGGCCTCTTTGATGCCAACAGACCAGCTGTATTGCATGACGTGGACGATGCCGATGGGGCCACTGAGGAACTTGGGGCTAAGGTTGCCGGCAAAGAGGGCAGAGAAGGTGCGCCAGGTTTGTGTGAATGCGTCTGCAAACAGTGTGGTGGGAAGCGGATTGTAGTCGACGGGGCGGTCGCCAAATTGGAGGCCGAGCATGAGGGTGCCCTGGAAGTCCTGGAGGCGCTGAAGCGCTTCGGCCCGCTTGGCGGGGTCATCGATCTTGAGGTATTCTTCGCGCTGCGCACGGATCGCTGCGAGAAACTGCGACTCATCGCCCCGCGCTCGGGCCGCTTCGATAGCGGTGACGGGGGTGAGTGGGGGGAGGAGGACGAGGTCGCCGTTTACGGTTTGGGCACTCGAAGTGCCTATGGGAGCGCCGATGCCGCCGGCGAGCTGCCGAAGGCCGTGCCAGTTGAGCTTTCGGTCAAAATCGCGATCAGCGCGCGTCCAACGCACTTTTTCCCAATCCCGTCCACGCTGGACGATGACGTGGACGTCGTGCGTTTGGAGAGCGCCGAAGATGCCGGCGGCGTCGGTGAGTGGCTTTCCATCGACGGCGACGATCCGATCGCCCGCTCTCAATGGGGCGTCGACGGGGCCCGCTACGTAGTCAGGAAAATAGAAGGCGGCGGTGTCGCTATCTAGAAATTCGGCCCGCCCCTCAATGAGGCCGTCGGGAGCAAGGTCGTAGGGGATGAAGATGGCGTCGGCCACCTTGTCATCGAGCCCAGCCTCGTAGTGCCAATCGCCAAGCTCGGTCTTCATCGCTGGAGTGAGGATCATGTCGCGAACGCGCAGTCGAGGGACGCGGGCAAGACGGCGCTGTCCATTGTTTTCGACGGTGACTAGCGCTTTCTCTTGGTTGAGCATCTGAGAGAGCTGCTCGCGGGAAAAAATGAGCTCGCCATCGGCCCAGAAGAGGCGATCGCCCGCTTCAAAGTGGGGAGCCTTGATGGCCGGATCTGGACGATAAATGAGATATTGGGCGGGCTGGAGAATGCCTACGGTACGCATGTCGTCGGGGCGGCCTGGATAGGGGTAGGTGCCGGCGTTGATGTCGAAAGGGGTCTGCTGGCCGGTCGCTTGGTTGACGTGGTAGCCCTCCACTTGGACGGCATCACCCGCCAGCATGGCGGCATAGAGATGATCAGCGGCGCCGGTAGAGCTCATGTCCGTCGTATTCGGTGATGATGTCGCCAGGTCTTACCCCTTTGGCGAACAATTCGGACTGGGGATCGACCCATCCAACGTGGTTGGTGAACTCAGAGAATGGCTTCTCCCGCCCCCCTGTGGACCAGATGATGGTGAAGACGAGGAAGGCGAAGATGATGTTGACGAGCGGTCCGGCGATTGCCACCTTGATCCGGTCGAGAGGTTTGGCGGCGAAAAAGCCCCCTTCAACCTCATAGGGCTGCTTGTCCCCGCTCTTCTCCATCCCGGCCATTTTGACGTAGCCACCAAACGGAATCCAGTTGACCCGCCACTGCACCCCTTTCCGCTCCCAGCTGAAGGCGGCGCGGCCGAAGCCAATCCCAAATGCCTCCACCTTGATGCCGACCCGGCGGGCGACAAAATAGTGACCCAGCTCGTGGATGAAAACCAAGAGTCCAAGACCTAGCGCTGCGAGAATGACAAACCAAATACTGAGCATCGGGGGGATTATACCTTAGCTAGGCGTGGTGTCAATGCTACCGCGCTAAATAGGAGGACAATCACACAGACAGTGACGCCGCCGGTGGAGAGGGCGATGCCGTGGACAGACAAAAGGTGGCGGGCGAGGGCGACGCCAATGAGAGCACTGCCGGCGCCAAATAGCGATGAAAGAAGGAGCATCTTCTTAAGGCTATGGGTAATAAGACGAGCGATGAGTGGCGGGCCGACGATGAAGGCAAGCACCATCAACACTCCAACAGCGCGGAAACCAGCAACGGCGGTGGTCGATACCTGTGTCATGAGGAGGTAGCTAAAAAATGTAGTCGACACACCCATGGCGCGGGCTAGCCCTGGATCAAAGGTGGTCAGCTTGAACTCTTTGAAGAAGGCAAAGAGCAAAAGGAGATTGGCTCCAAGGACAATGCCAACGAGACGGAGGTCGCGCAGCTGGAGCGCGTCGGCGTTCCCCATCACCACTTCCACTCCAAGGTGAGCGTTGCGGGTGAAGAGGGTGACGAGGACGATGCCGAGGGCGAAGAGGGTGGAGAAGACAAGACCGTTAGAGGCGTCCTGTTGCAGTCGAATGTTCCGATGAAGGAACTCGGTAAGGAACGCGGTGGCTAAACCGGTGATCACGCTGGCGATGAGCAGGACGGGGATGCTGAGCGCCCCCATCTCCTGGCCGGTGACCAAAAAGGCGATCACGATACCAAGCAAAATGGTGTGAGAAAGAGAGTTGGCCAGCATAGTCATTCGTCGGAGGACTAAAAAGGTGCCGACGAGAGCGCCCGAGATGGCAACGCCCGCAAGTACCAACATCTGGATCTCATCGGTAGCTGGATGCAAGATTTCGCCTGAGAAAATTCTCTCAAGAAGTGTCCAGAAGAAGGTGAAGAAGTTGGTACCGCGGTAGGGGCTCATGAGGCCTCCGGGATGGGCTGCTGATGAGGGTCAACCTCCGGGTCGTCAAGAAGAAGTGTGAGTTCTTGCTCTATCTCGGGGGTAAGGATGTGCTCCATCTCCTCCGCGCTCCGGTGGACCCGCTCAACGCCAAAGCCGAGGTGCTCGACAAGATAGACCTCCCAGAGACGGTGAAGGCGGACGATATAGCTGGCCCGATCAAAACCGGCCGGCGTGAGCTGGAAGAGGGTGGGGCTTGACTGCTCGACCAAACCCCGCCGCTCAAGACTGATCAAAAGATAGCGAAGATAGCTCTTACGGAATGCCTGCCGCCTGGCGAGAACGCCTAATGGAATCGGCTCACTCGTCCCCTGCCGCCACATCGCCTTGAGGATATTCTCCTGAACGCAGCGGTAGCGAAATCTAGCGGCGCGGATCATCCGGTAGACCACTCCCCTCTCGGGTGCAAAGAGGAGAGAAAGGAGGCAGATAGCGGAGGCGACGAGGACGATCATCGGGCCGGTGGGCGTTCCGGTCGTCACGGAGAGGACGTTGCCAAAGAAACCGCTGAGGGCTCCAAATAGAGCTGAGAGTCCAAAGATGTAGGGAAGATGATTGCTGTATTGGCGGGCTGCTGCGGGCGGCGCAATGAGCATCGCTGACATGAGGACGACGCCAACGCTCCGGATGCCAGTGACAACGGCGACGACGATCAACCCTGAGATGAGCAGCTCGATCGCGCGGAGCGGCGTGCCGGTCGTCTGCGCATAGTCCCGGTCGAAAGAGGTGACGACGATCTCCTTATAGAAGAGAACAATCGCGGTAACGACAACAAGAGTAAGACCCGCATAGAGATAGATGTGCAGGTCGGTCATTGTCGCCGCTTGCCCGTAGAGAAACATCTCCATCCGGCGGTAGGCGATCGGATTGAGAAACTGTACACGGCTGGCGATGGTGAGACCAATCCCAAAAAATCCAGCAAGAACAAAGCAGAGGGCTGAGTCTTGTCGAATCTTGAGGCGGCGGACCATCCAATTGATGACGAAGAGGCCAAGAAGTGCCGAGATCCCTGCGCCAATGAGGACCAGCGTGCTGGTGAAAAGGACAGCGAGGATCACTCCCGGATAGGTGGCGTGCGAGAGCGCCTCCCCCACCAGCGAGCGGCGGCGGACAAAAGCGATCACACCGACGAGTGATGCGGCGATCGCCATCAACATGCACCCCACGGTGGGCGCACGAAGCACCGCATCGGTGAAATATTCTAGCACTAGATGAGCCCTGAAATTTTGGTTTGAGCGAGCTTGACCGCGTCGCCAAACAGGACGCTGCTCTTGCCGTAGGCCGCTTTCAGATTCTCTTCAGTAAACACCTCACTGACCGGGCCGTTGGCAACGAGGCGCATGTTGAGCAACACCGCCCAGTCGTACCGCTCAACGATGGTGGAAAGGTCGTGCTGCACCACAAAGACCGTCTTCCCCTCATCGCGTAAGCGACCCATGATCTCAAAGAGGACCCGCTCCGAGGCGGCGTCAACACCAGCAAACGGCTCGTCCATGAGGAAAAGTTTGGCATCTTGGAGGAGGGCGCGTGCGAGGAAGACCCGTTGCTGTTGACCGCCAGAGAGCTGACCGATCTGCCGCCCTGCAAACCCCTCCATCCCCACCATCTCTAGCACCTCAAGAGCGCGCTTCCTCTCCTTCCGGCCAGGCCAACGAAAGGGGCCCAGACGGCCGTAGCTTCCCATCAGAACCAAGTCGAGAACAGTCACCGGAAAGTCCCAATCGACCGATTCCTTTTGAGGAACATAGGCGATCTGCCGACGCACTTGGAGGTAGGGATGTCCAAAGAAGTGGACAGCGCCTGAGATGGGCTTCAAAATGCCAAGACCTGTTTTGAGCAGCGTGCTTTTTCCCGCTCCGTTTGGACCGACAATGGCAACCAGCTGCCCGGTCGGCACCTCAAAATTGAGATCCCAAAGGACCGGCGTCGTGCCGTAGTTGACCGTCAGCTCAGAGACACTGATCGCTCGATTTTCAAGCCGCTTTTCTTTACGCACCGTTCAGGTTCTCCACTAAAACGCGGGCGTTGTGCCACATCATTTTTTCATAACTATCGCCATCTGACCCCGGCTCCCCCATCGCATCTCCATAGAGTGCATCGTTTGCAATCCGAACCTCCATCCCCTTCTGACGCCCCGCATCGACCAGCTTGCGGATCGAGTCTTGACTCAGGTTCGACTCAGGGAAGAGCACCTCGATATTATAGGCGACCAAGTGATTGACCACGTCCTGGATATCGGCAGTGCTCAACTGTGAGTCGGGGGCGAGCCCTTCGGGAGAGCAGCACCGCTCCGTCCACCGACCCGACACCCGCTCATGGGCGGTGGCGAGGTAGCGACGGGTAAAGTAGTTGCACGAGTCGTGGCTTGTGACCACATACCGCTTGTCGGAGGGAACCTTCGAGAGCTCGGCCATCACCTGCGTGTCGAGATCGCGAAGGCGCCCCTTTAAACGCTCGCCTCGTCGACTGTACTCGGCAGCAGCATCGGGATCGATCTGTGTCAACTTTTCAACCACAATGTCGACGCCGCGGAGCCAGAGCGAGACATCCATCCAGATGTGAGGGTCAACCTGGCCGTCGACCCGAACCACTGCGGAAGGGTGGCGCCGGACAATTCCATCCCCGATAGCTATCCCTTTTTCACTCTCGCTGAGATAGCGGGCGAGGCTGGGGCCATGCTCAAGACCGAGGCCGTTGTAGAAGATCAGATCAGCACGGGCCAATTTTTCATCATCACCTTTCACCAGCTCGTAGCTGTGTGGGTCAAGTGCTCCTCCAATAAGGACCAGACGATCGACCCGCTCACCGCCAACCACACGGACAAGATCATCGATCATGCCAATGGTTGACAAAACCTTAACCTTTCCATCCGTGGCCATCCACTCGTCCACTCGACTCTCCTGAGACGTACACGCCAACAGTCCGAGCAACAGTCCAAATCCCCATTGTTTCATCATCTAATACATCCCTCCAAAGAGAGCGATATTAGAGGATATTTCTTATTGATCGCAAGGATGAGCAACCTCTTTCCTCTGATTTCCTCTTGCGGCAAATCAACCGTTAGATTACAACATCACACAACTAAGTTTGCGCCGTCCTATTTGAGGCGGTCCACGAAATCATAAAACCCTTCAAAGAGAGGTGCCCAAATGGCAGAATTGAAAGAGCTGCAGACTCTGATTGAGAATGCGATCAAAAAGATTAGCGGAACCAAAGAAAACGACGTATGCAAGTTTCTCCCAGTTGAGGGGGGCGGCTACATGCACCACTTCACCCTCCGCAAGATGAAGACCGAAGATCCGAAGGCACTGAAAAAAATGATTGATCAATACATCATGAATTCTTCAAAGCCTCGCAGAGTCCCTCACAAGCCTCGCCGTCCTCGTGGATCGCGCAAGCGCCACGACATGATTGCACTCACCCGCGGTGAGCTCGAGCGCGTTCTTGGCCACCTCCGGATTGCCGGCGACCAAGAGATGACCGCCAAGCTGAGCCCACGCCGATCTCTTGCCCAGCTCAAGCGGGAGCTGATCCGCTCCATCCGTAATGATGATGCTAACCACGAGCTGTGGACCTCCTACCGCGAGGCTATCCTTGCTCAGCAAGGGACCTCAGTAGACGGAGCCCCCGCTGCCAAGCAAATTTTGGTAATGCAAAGCTAGATTTTTTAATTGACAGAGAGCTCTCAGATATTCTGAGAGCTCTCTTTTTTGTTGCACGTCTACTTGCCCCCATCTATACTACTGGGTCTTCAAGCAGACAGAATCTCTGATAAGGAATAAAGGAAACCCCTATGTCACAAACAGGAACTCAAGAGTTTGGCGCCTGGCGATCACGCCTCTGGCCCATTCATAACTACGAGCTGAAGAAACTCGTTCCGATGATCTTCATGTTCTTTCTCATCCTCTTTAACTACACCGTGTTGCGCGATTCTAAGGATGCGCTTCTGGTGTGTGAGTGTGGAAACCTCGCCATACCGGTGGTAAAGATCTTTGGAACAAGCCTAGCTGCCATCCTGTTCCTGGTCATCTACTCCAAGATGTCCAATATGTTGTCCAAGCCAAAGCTGTTCTACTCGACGATTCTTCCTTTTATCGTCTTTTTCGGTCTCTTCGGACTGGTCATCTACCCAAACGCGAGCTCTCTTGAGCTGACCGGTGTTGGAGCATGGCTTCGCAATGTTCTCCCCGCTAGCGCAGGCTTCCAGGCGATCGCCGACTGCGTTCAAAAATGGCCCTACCCCCTCTTCTATGTCATGGCTGAGATGTGGGGCACGGTAGGAATCTCACTTCTTTTTTGGGGTTTTGCCAACGACGTCACCCGTGTCAGTGAAGCTAAGCGGGTCTACCCCGTCCTTCCTCTTATGGGTAACCTCGGACTCATCCTCGCAGGACCTGTCGTCAAGTTTTTCTCGATGATGGCTAAGAACCGCGGCCTAAGCGGTCAGGCAGCCTCTGAGATGAGCACCCTCTACCTAATGGGCGTCTTGGTCGTTTCTGGTCTCACCATCCTCGGTCTCTACTGGTATCTCAGTAACCGAGTGTTGATCGATCCCCGCTTCTGCCCCGAGGTAGACGCCAAGATGAAGAAGAAAGAGAAGCCCAAAATGGGCATCATGGACTCCTTTAAGTACTTGGCAAGTTCCAAGTATCTTCTATGCCTTGCGATGCTCGTCATCGGCTACGGCATGGCGATCAACCTGATCGAAGTGACCTGGAAGGGTCAGCTCAAGATGTTCCTCCCAGAGAAGAATGACTACCTTGGCTTCATGGGGATGTTCTCCATGGCCACCGGTATTGTCTCCATTATCTGCATGCTCTTCATCGGCGGTAACGTGATGCGACGGTTCGGCTGGACCTCAGCTGCCCTCTTCACACCGATCATGTTGCTTGTCACGGGTGTACTCTTCTTTGCCTTTATCATCTTCCAAGACAGCTTCAGCAGCTGGTTTGGCCTTGGTGCCTCCCAGATTCTGTTCTTGGCGGTGATCATTGGAGCGGCGCAGAATATCCTCTCCAAGGCGTCGAAGTATTCCCTCTTCGACCCCACCAAGGAGATGGCCTACATTCCGCTCGACCAGGAGCAGAAGGTTAAGGGTAAAGCGGCGATTGACGTTGCTGGTGCCCGTTTGGGTAAGTCAGGCGGCGCCGCGTTGCAGCTCACCTTGAGCTTCTTCGTCTCGGCCGTTGTGATGGTGCCGATCGTTGGCCTTCTGGCCATCGGTATCGTCCTCGTCTGGCTCAGTGCCGCTAAGTCACTTGGACGTCGTTTCGCAGCCCTCTCCGAAGAGCGCGCTGCAGAAGCTGCTGCCGAGGAAGCCGCTACCCCAATCGAGGCCGCGCCTGCCGGTGCTTAACTGTTGATCGCTTCGCGACCGACAAAAACCCCGGGGAGCAATCCTCGGGGTTTTTTTATGTCGTGATGTTTCATGTGACGACCCCCATCGTCGATATTGAACACAGGACGAATCCCCCCATTGTGGTTAATACACGCATCCCGGGGTTACATCGTCCCCTGCGGGCACTGATTTCACCCCGCGCTAAAATCGCTGGCCCCTCCGGGGCCAGTCCTATGGGATACACAGCTCATCCATCGGACCGCATAGCGAACGTCTACCCATTTGACCTCATGTGATATTAAACTTTTGCATCGTGCTGGTCCCGGAGGGACCAACGATTTTAGCGCGGTGGTGTAGTCACTGCGCTATCGGTACACCGACGCGCAGGACGTCACCCCGAGATGCATGTTTTAACTCCAACGACGGGAGTCGTCTATGACAACAACTAACGTGAACGGACGACTTCAACATCACGGATCTACTCACTCCCATATTCACCTCCACATCGTATGGTCAACACAAGGTCGAAATGACACGATCGTCAAGGGTATCCGATCACGACTCTATCACTTCATTGGAGGGGTCGTACGCAACCAAGGTGCTCGCGCGGATACGATCGACGGGGTTGAAGATCATGTGCACATGTTGGTTCAAATCCCCCCACGCTTAGCAGTCGCTGACCTCATGCGTCATGTCAAATCTCGGAGTGGAAAATGGGCGAGAGAACACCTCCCCTCCTGGCCCGGATGGCAAAAAGGCTATAGCGTCTTCAGCGTATCACCCGACGCGGTGGACCGGTTACGCAACTACATCGAGACGCAGGAAATTCATCACTCATCAATCTGAGGATTCGGCTTTGAGGACTTTCATGAAGGCGCTTTGGGGGATAGAGACTTTGCCGATCTCCTTCATCTTCTTCTTCCCCTTCTTCTGCTTCTCCCACAGCTTGCGCTTGCGGGAGATGTCGCCACCGTAACATTTGGCGGTGACGTTTTTCGCTAGGGCGCCGATGGTCTCGCGAGCGACAATCTTACCCCCAATGGCAGCTTGAATGGGCACCTTGAAGAGCTGGCGAGGAATGACCTCTTTGAGCTTTTTGCAGATGGCCCGCCCCTTTCCCTCAGCCTTGGAGCGGTGGACAAGGTGGGAGAAGGCGTCGACAGGCTCGTCGTGGACGCGGATCTCAAGCTTGACAATGTCAGAACGCTCGTATGTGTCAGGCTCGTAATCGAATGAGGCGTAGCCGCGGGTAACCGACTTAAGCTTGTCGGCAAAGTCGGTGATGATCTCGTTGAGGGGAAAACGGTAGGTAAGAAGGACTCGGTTTGAGCCGACGGTGTCGGTCTTGATACACTCCCCCCGCTTGTCCATCCCAACGCTCATGATCGCACCCATGTAGTCGGGCGGAGTCATGATGTGACAGATGACCCACGGCTCCTCAATATGATCGATGAGGGTGGGGTCGGGATAGTGAGCGGGGTTATCGATCTCCTTAAACGTCCCATCACCCATCAGGATCCGATAGACGACGCTAGGAGCTGTGGTGATGATGTCGAGATCAAACTCCCGCTGGAGCCGCTCAAAGACAATCTCCAAATGGAGAAGGCCGAGGAAGCCACAGCGAAAACCGAAGCCTAGTGCAAGGCTACTCTCCTGCTCGACATGAACCGCCGAATCGTTGAGCTGCAGCTTCACCATGGCGTCACGCACCATTTCAAAGTCGGACGAGTCGACTGGATAGATCCCAGCAAAAACGACCGGTTTGACCAACTTGAACCCGGGAAGAGGAGCAGAGGCAGGCTTCGCTGCAAGAGTGAGCGTGTCCCCTATTTTCACATCGGCGGTGTTCTTGATGTTGGCTATCACATAGCCCACCTCACCGGGCCGAAGCACATCGACCGGTGTCTCCTGCGGAGTAAATACTCCCACTTCCAATACCTCAAACGTCTTGCCGGCGGCCATGAACCGGATAGTAAGCCCCTTTCGCAGCTCCCCCGTCACCACACGGACGTAGGTCATTGCCCCCCGATAGGCGTCGTAGTGAGAGTCAAAAACCAATGCACGCAACAATTCATCTTCTGGATCTTTGGGCGGCGGCACCAGTTCGATGATCTGCTCGAGAATCTCCGCAATGCCTATACCGGTCTTGGCCGAACAGCCAATCGCATCCCCTGCAGGAATCCCAATGATCTCCTCAATCTGCCGCTTGGCCTCCTCCACATCGGCCGCCGCCAGATCAATCTTATTGAGCACCGGCACGATCTCCAGGTCGCGCTCAACGGCCAAATGGACATTTGCTAAACTCTGCGCCTGCACTCCCTGCGCCGCATCAATCACCAGCAGCGCTCCCTCACAAGCGGAAAGCGATCTAGAAACCTCATAGCTAAAGTCAACGTGTCCGGGCGTATCGATCAAGTTGAACTGATAGAGCTCGCCGTTCTTAGCCTCATAATACATCGTGACTGGACGGGCTTTGATTGTGATCCCCCGCTCCCGCTCCAGATCCATATTATCGAGCAGCTGCTCCTGCATATCCCTTGCCGATACCGTCTTCGTTAGCTCAAGGAATCGATCAGCAATCGTCGACTTCCCATGGTCAATATGGGCGATGATTGAAAAGTTTCGAATGTGATCACGGGAATAGTGGAACATCTAACCGATTATAGACGACCAGCAGGATGTCAGCAACGTGCAGCGCTATTCCAGATCCACCCTATTCGACAAATCATCGCTACCCACAACAGACTTCTCGCCCTCTAGGTGAGCAGCTACCATCTTTTTTAGCGGTGCAAAAAAATCCTTAGAGGCTTCAGACAGCTCTTCCTCCGTTTCAGAGGTCAGTTCTTCCTCGTACCTCGCTATAGCTTCGTCCATCAGCTCGTCTACCCGCCTCTTAAGCGATTCGATTATTTTATTTTTCTTCTCGACTTCCTTCCCATATTCTTGCTGAATACGCCGAATCTCCTCTTGCTGATTTCGTTGGAGTTTTGCGATCGCGTCTTTGTGGCCGATTTTCAACGCCTTGATCGCCTTCTCATGACCCGACTCATCGTTGTTATTGTTTTCGTGGTTGCCGTAGTCGACTTCTTCTTCCTCTTCCACTTTTTCTTTTTGAACCTTGGGAGCGGGGCCGTTGATCAGGTTCTGACGCCGCTGCTCAGCGCTCACTGGCCATAGATCGTAGGAGACATTACAAAGCTCTTGTGCGGCCTTTGCAAGTTTGATCACCTCAACCGCACGATGCATATCGGGCGCGTTATCCTTCACCAGACGATCTGTCTTGCCATCCTGCTTGACCCACCGCCGGATCTTGCCGGTCTGCCGGTTTTGTTTAGTAATCATGGTGTACTCAGCGTCTAGCTTTCCCCTGCCATCCAAATACTTAGCGGAAACATGAGCCAGTTCTCTGAGGGCGCCGGTCACCACCTCGTGCAGTGCGCCGGTCACCTTGAGGTAATCACCGTTCACAGAAACAGTGCAGGTAATGGCCCCCTCGCTCTCACCCGCAAAAGTGTACTTAGATCCATTTTCGCCCGACTGCTTGGTCTCTTCCGTGTCCAGGAGGAGGCCATAGAATGGGTTAGGCGTTTTTGGCCATACGATTACTTCTTCTTCCATGAATAAACCCCCTCTATTGATGACACTATTGTATCATCTATTCTTTAACATTAGTTAAAGAGAGGGGAGGAGTTTTAGAGGTTCGCAAGTCCCTCAAGGACAGTGAGATTGCGCGCTAAGAAGGTGTCGAGCTCGGCGGGGCGGAGCTCCCGCTGGGTGATGAGGGCGCCATCGTAGATCTGGCGCATCAGGTCGCAGCTGAGATCGGGCGATTTGGCATGGAGCTTCTCGATCGCCTGGACCAGCTTGGAATTGGTGTTGAGGATGAGGGTGTGCTTGCTCGGCATGGCGGGAGAGTCGCCCGAGATGGAGAGAAACTCGCGCATCCGCCGCTCCTCTTCTGAGATGGTGACGAAGGCGGGAAGGGTGTCGGAGGCGAGACTTTTGGTCTCGACGTCGATACCGAGCGCCTCTTTGACCAGCTCCTGGAGGGCGGTGTGGTCACCAGCCTCGCCGTCGAGGATGGCATCGTCGACGGAGGCGTCGATCCGCTTGAACTTGAGGTCGGGGTTCTTCCGCTCGAGGAAGGAGATGAGGTGGCTGTCGATGGGGCCCCGGGTCTGGATGACGGAGATCCCACGGTCGCGGTAGAGCTTGAGGAAGGGTGATTCTTCTCCCTGGTCAGAGCAGTAGTAGACGGGATTTCGTCCTTCAAGAGTGGTGTACTCGCCATCGGTCTGTTTCCAGACGATCGCATCCTTGACCCGCTCGTAGAACTTCTCATCTTGGAGGGCGCCCAGCTTGACAATCACTTCGATGTCTTCCCAACACTTGAGAAAGCGGTCCCGGTCGGTGTTGTGAAGGACGACAAGTCGGTCGGAGACTTTTTTCCCAATGTGACCCGAAAGCTGACGAACAGTGCGATCCATTTGCAGTGTGGAGCGGGAGACGTTGAGGGGGATATCGGGACTGTCGATAGCGCCACGAAGGACAGTGAGATAGTCGGGGATCAAATCCTTGCAGTTGTCGGAGACGTAAACCCGGTTGCAAAAGAGCTTGATGCTATTTTTGTTGTAGTCGAAGTCGCGGCGCAGTTTGGGGAAGTAGAGGATGCCGCGGAGGTTGAAGGGGAAGTCGACGTTGAGGTGGACCCAGAAGAGGGGGTCGGGCTCCATGGGATAGAGCTGCCGGTAGAACTCGATGTACTCTTCCTCGGTGCAGTCGGCGGCCGCTTTCAGCCAGAGCGGTTCGCTCTGGTTGAGGCGAGTGTCATCCAAGTAGATGGGGACGGGCAAAAATGCGCAATGTTCGCCGAGGATGTTGCGCAGACGGGCGGGTTCGAGATACTCATCCTCCCCTTCTGCGAGGTAGAGAGTGATGGTGGTTCCCACTTCCGTCCGAGTTCCATCGGTCAGTTCATAGGAGGAAGAACCATCACAGCTCCAGAGTGCGGGAGTCGCCCCTTCGCGGTAGGATAGGGTGTCAATTTCCACCTTTGAGGCGGCCATGAAGCTAGAGAAAAAGCCGAGGCCAAAGTGGCCAATCACCTGTTCATGTTCCTGATACTTCTGGACGAATTCTTCGGCCCCTGAAAAGGCCACTTCACCGATGTATTTTTCCACCTCTTCGGCGGTCATGCCGAGGCCGGTGTCGGAGAAGGTGAGGGTGCGCGCTTCACCGTCAATTTTCACGTCAACGCGCAATGACTCGTCAGCAACTTCTGCTTCACCGTGATCGCGCAACGTCTTCAGCTTGGCAACCGCATCACACGCATTCGAGATGAGCTCACGAACGAAGATGTCTTTGTCGGAGTAGAGCCACTGTTTGATGATGGGAAGGATGTTCTCGGAATGAATTTTCAGTGTCTTAGCCAATTTTCACCAATCCTGTTGCGTCTAGAAGGAATAAAAGGATGGCGACGGGGACAAACCAACGGACCAAGAAGATCCAGATAGGGAGAGCCCAGCGCCAGTTAGAACCGCTCAAAAATTCGCGGTTACGAGTAAATTTGTCCATCCGCCAGCCCACAAAGATGGAGGTAAGGAGGCCGGTGATAGGGAGAAACCATCGGTCCCAAAGGGTGCTGATGGTGTCGAGGAAGTCGGCCCCATACATCTCCTTCCAGGTGGGGAAGAGCCAGCCCGAACCGGCGAGGCCACTTGGAAGTCCGACGACGAAGACGATCCCGATGGCGATCCAGGCGGAGCGGTGACGCTCCCAACCGAATAGCTCAATGGCGTTGGCGACCATATTCTCGAGAAGAGAAATGGTCGATGTGAGGGCGGTGAAGACGAAGAGGGCGAAGAAGACGGTGGAGAGCAACAGCGCCGCGGGAAGCTTGGCGAAGAGGACGGGAAGCGTTTGGAAAACAAGCCCTGGACCACTCCCCGGTTCTCCTCCATAGGTGAACAAAATCGGGAAGATCGTGAGGCCTGCGATGACGGCGATGCCAGCGGTGACGAGCAACACAATGATAGAGGTGGAGACGACGTTGTCTTCTGGCCGCAAGTAGCTCCCGTACGTCAAAATAATTCCAAAGCCGAGGCTAGCGGTGAAAAACGACAAGCCAAGAGCGCTCAACACACCAGCTGATGTGAGGCGGGAGAAGTCGGGGTAGAGCATAAAGTGGGCCGCTTTCCCGAAACCGGGCAGCGTCGTTGCATAGATGAAGAGGGCGAGAAGCATCACAAGGAGAACCGGCATCAAAATCTTTGACCACCGCTCCACCCCCTGCCGAACACCCGAGTAGACGACGCCTGCGGTGATCAACAGAAAGAGTGCCTGCCAGAAAAGGGTAATCCCCCCAGAACCGACCATGGCGGTAAAAACACCCCGAATCTGATCGGGTGACTTGCCTGCGGTGAATTGGCTCACCGAAAGCAAAACATAGTTGAGGGTCCAGCCCGCCACCACCGCGTAATAGGAAAAAACAACGATCGTAGAGATGAGTGCCAACCAACCCACTGCTCGCCAGTTGGCTGAGTGCTTTGTGAGCTTATCGAAGGCGAGCACCGGCCCCTTCTGCGCTGCCCGCCCCATCACCAATTCAGCAATGAACAGCGGAACACAAACAAAGACTGTGCAGAATAGATACAAAAGGACGAATGCGCCACCCCCGTTCTGTCCGGTGACGTAGGGAAATTTCCACATGCTACCGAGGCCGATCGCCGATCCGGCAGCAGCAAAAATAAATCCGAGTCTAGATCCCCAATGTTCTCTTGCGTGCTCCATAAGAGTCAGAGATTAAATCACACATCCCGTTTTTTGTCTCCACCAACCAGCTGGGCGGCGTAAAGACTGACGATGCGGGCAAAGACGACGGAGAGGGTGAGGAGGCCAGAGATGGCCTCAAGGATGGCGAGTGAGCGGGCCTGGCAGGTGACGGGGACGAGGTCGCCGTAACCAAGGGTGGTAAGTGTAACAAAGGAGTAATAGGTAAAATCACCTAGAAGGAGGCGGCCGTCAAGATTTTGGGCGTCGGCAATGTGGAAGGAGCCGGGAGCAGTGATTTCTAGGACGAGATAGAGGAGGGCCCAGGTGAGTCCGATCAAAATATAGAGGGAAGAGGCGCCAAAAAGCTCATCAATTCCGATCTTGTGGGCGCGCAATAGGTAGGGCAGAAGCAGAATAACAGCGTACAAATAGAGGCAGCCGGTCAAAATAGACATCGTAAGATCAAGCGCGGGAGATCGGGGGATCCAGTAGAGGATGAGAGTGGGAATACCGAGGAGGAGGGCGATAACAAAGCGGGTCCGTCCGATGGCAAGTTTGTGGATAACGGCGATGATAACCAATGAGTTAAGTGAGATGAGGATCCACTTTCCGGCGCCACCAAACTCGGTCTCCAAGCAGGGATTGAAAATCATCTGCAGGAGAAGTGCAAAAAACAGAAAAGCCCAAGATCGTCGAAAAAAATGCATATATTCTTAGTGGTCCTTATATAAGGGACTGAGGAGGTCTGCAAGGATGCGGGCGATATTGTTCACACTTTTTTTAGTTCCTATGTTGCTCAGCGCACAAATAGTACGTGTCGCAACGCTCACTGACGGCCCCTCTTCTCTACTTGAGCAGTCGCGCACGCTCTACGAGTTGGAGATCCGTGAGCTGATTGAGCCGGAGTTCACGGTGATCTTTCCAGAAGAGCTGCAGCGGACGGCTAACTGGACGGTTGAGGGGGTGATGGAGCAGCTCGATGAACTGCTAGAAGACTCAGAAGCTGACGTGGTGATCACCATCGGCCTTCTCGGCTCGTCGGCCGCAGCACAACAGCCTGCCCTCCCCAAGCCGGTCCTCGCCTCCCCAATGATCCGCGAGGCGGTCCCCCTTGGAACGGTCCCCAATCTCTCCTATATAGAGGTGGACGCCGACCGGCAGCGGGACCTCGACACCTTCTCGGGGCTTGTCGACTACAAACATCTGGCGATCCTTGTGGACGAGGAGCTACTCGACCAGCTCCCTATCACGGCCGAACTACTCACACCCGATGGCGGCGTTGTGGTGATGGCGAACGCCTCAGCCGCCGAAACGCTCGATCGGATCCCCCCATGGGTCGATGCGGTCTACCTCACTCCCCTCTTCAGGATGTCGCCCGAGGAGTTCACCAAGCTAGCCGAGGGACTAAAATCGCGCCGCCTCCCCTCCTTCTCGATGCTCGGAGAGGATGAGGTGGCGCGGGGAATCATGCTCGGTCTCGCTCCAAGTTCGGATTGGCCGCGGCGTGGGCGGAGGATCGCTCTCAATCTGCAACGGATATTGCTGGGTGAGCACCAGAAGATTTGCCGGTAGAGATGGAAGAGCAGGAAAGGCTATCACTCAACGAGGCAACAGGGGCTGCGGTTGGCTACTCCCCCACCTGGGAGGTCTTAAGCGGCGCGCGCACCTATGGGGAGGCGACCCTCCTCAACTCCCTCTCTCTGCGTGGCGCCCTCGAGACAGCTCTCTGCATCAACCCCGAGATCTTAGCCGCCGACGCACGGGTGAAGGGGCAGACGGGGGAGGTGGGGGTCTCCCGTTCCCGCCTTCTCCCGCAAGTGGGAATTGGAGGTGTGGGCCGAATCATCGACAGAGACCGAGCTCGCGAAGGACTCGGCCGCTCCCCCGAGCGAC
Source organism: uncultured Verrucomicrobiae bacterium (assembly GCA_963739345.1). GTDB lineage: Bacteria > Chlamydiota > Chlamydiia > Chlamydiales > JAFEGQ01 > CAVUAA01. The sequence continues at coordinate 1,072,860 of CAVUAA010000001.1, forward strand.
TGGTTGCGGGCGATCTGGCTCTCCGCCAGCTCATCTGGTCCGACCGCGTCGTTGCTGAGTATCAGATCCAAAAGCACCTCCTCTGCGGCGAGATTGCCGACCGGCACACGGTGAAGCTCGATGTCCTCTTTGAAGTGGGAGCTGCCTACATCAACCTCCTCCGCTTCAAAAGCCTCCTCCAGATCGAGGAGACCAACCTCGAGCTGACACGCAAAAATCTCCGCCTAGCCGAATCACGCGTTGAGATTGGGACCGCCCGCCGCAATGAGGTGTTCCGGTGGGAGAGCCAATTAGCAACCAACAAAGAGCGGGTGGTGCGGGCACGGGCTGATGTGCGCATTGCAGAAGCCGATATCAACCGCCTACTTCACCGCCCCGCCCTCTGCCACTTCTCCACAGCCGATGATGACCTCTCTGCCCTCCTTATCGCCATCGGCCAGCCTAAGATTGGCGCCTATATTCAGACTCCCCGCAGCTTTGACTGGTTCACCGAGTTCGAAATCGTTCAAGGGTGGCGCTCCTCGCCCGAGCTCAAGAGCCTCAACTCCTCAATCCGCGCTCAATATCGAAAGGTTGTTCGGGATAAAAGGGCCTTTTGGCAGCCCGACTTCGCCCTCTTTGGTGACGGTGAGCAGCGGGTGGTGCGCGGAGGCCTTGGCATCAACCCACCCCCAGCCTTTGCCCCGGTGATCGGCTCCAAAGCTGCGGTGACCGATTGGATGGTGGGCCTCCGTGCCTCCTTCCCCCTCTTTGAAGGGGGGCGCAAATGCGCACAGCTCTACAAAGATCGCTCCCTCCTCCGCGAGCTTGTCGATCAGTGGAATCGAACCACCGACACCATCTCCTTCCGCGTCAAAGAGTCGCTCGACCTCTCCCTCGCCTCATTCCTCAGCATCGACCTGGCAGCCGACGCCTCAAAAGCTGCTGCCGGCAATCTCGACTTCGTCGGCGACGCCTACGCACAAGGGGTGGTCTCCATCCTCGACCTCCTCGACGCCCAAGAGACCCTCCTCTCCTCCAGCCGGGACGAGGCCAACGCCCAATACAACTTTGCTCTCGACCTCTTCCGCCTCATGCGGGCGGTCGGAGGCTTTGACTTTTTCCTCTCCGACTCCCAAAAGAAAGCCTGGTTTGAGCAACTCGATCAATTTTTTGCGTGTAAGGAACAACAATGAAACGCCTACTTCTAGCTGCAGCACTTCTCATGGCCTGTGAAGAAGCCACGCCACCCGAGGTGATCCGGCCGGTCAATGTGGAGACGGTCAAATCGCCAGAAGAGATGCGGATGCGCTCCTTTTCTGGCACCGCCAAAGCGTCCGAAGAGTCGGTCCTCAGCTTCCGCGTCTCGGGAGAGATCATCGATCTCCCCGTCGACGTCGGAACAGTGATTAGTCAGGGGCAGGTGCTCGCCCAGCTCGACCCGCTAGACTATCAGCTCGCCCTTGAAGGAGCTGCCGCCGAGCTGGCTCGCTCGCAGGCAAGAGAGAGAAACGCCCGCGCCAACTACGACCGGGTGCGGCAGCTCTACGAGACCCGCACCGCATCGAAGACCGACCTCGACAACGCCCGCGCCGACGCGGAGGCGACCCGCGCGCAGATGGTGGCCAAAGAGCGTGACCTCGCTCTAGCCCAGCGGCAGCTCGATTTCACCACGCTCGAGGCGGGAACCGACGGTTCGATCGCCGAAAAACTTGCTGAAGTGAAAGAGAACGTCCAGCCCAACCAGCCTATCCTCAAAATGGTGTCGGGTACGCAGCCCGAGATCGACATTCAGGTGCCCGAGACAACGATCGGCTACATCACCCCCGGCATGCTCGCCGTAGTCAAATTCGGCGCGCTCGACGGTGAGGTGTTACAGGCGCAGGTGATCAAAATCGGCGTCGCCACCACCGGAGCCACCACCACCTTTCCCGTTACTCTTCTGGTGACCGATGCTGACAGAAAAGTTCGATCCGGTATGACCGCTGAGGTGGTCTTCCTTGCCCCAGGCAGAGAGTCAGTACGGGTCCCCTCCATCGCCGTCGAGGCCGACCTTGAAGGGAGCTACGTCTTCCTCGTTGAGAACGACGTCGTCGTCCGCCAGCCTGTCGTCGTCGGCGAACTGCTCGGCGACCAGATTGAGATTCTCAGCGGGCTACAGGGGGGCGAGCAGGTGGTCGTCGCCGGCCTCAAATCGCTCAATGCCGGCCAAAAAGTCTCTATCTACAAAGGCAAGCCTTTCGGGGAGAGTAAATGACACGCTGGGCGATTAAGAACTACCAGTTCACCCTCGCTGCCCTCTTCCTCCTCCTGGTTGCCGGCGTCCTGGCCTATTTCAATATGCCCAGATCAGAAGACCCCGGTTTCGTCATCCGAACAGCCCGCGTCACCACCCGCTATCCAGGTGCTACCCCCGCCCAGGTTGAGCAGCTCGTCACCGACCCCCTCGAAGAGGCGATCCAACAGATCCCCGAGCTCGACTACATCAAGAGTGAGAGCCAGACCGAGCTCTCCTCCATCGACGTCTACATCCGCGACGAGTTTAACGACATCCGCCCCATCTGGGACAACCTCCGCCGAAAAGTAAACAGCGTCCGCGCCCAGCTCCCCGATGGAGTGGTTGGCCCCAACGTCAATGACGAGTTTGGCGACGTCTACGGCACCGTCATTGCCATCTACGGTGACGGCTACAGCTACGCCGAGCTCAAAGACATCGGCGACATGGCCCGCGACGAGATCCTCCGCCTCCCCGACGTCTCCAAAGTAATCTTCTACGGAGAGCAGAAGGAGCGAATCTTCGTCGAATACAACGAAGCGCGCCTCGCAGAACTTGGCCTCTCCGCCACCACTCTGCAGCGGCTTCTCCAAACCCGGAACATCCTCCTCCCCTCCGGCCACGTCTCCAACGACCTCGAGCGGATCCCCGTCCAAACCTCTGGAAACTTTGGAGACATCAACGAACTTCGCCACACCGTCATTCCCCTCCCCCAAGTCAACCAGACCATCTTCCTCAAGGACATCGCCAATATCTATCCCGGCTACGAAGAACCCTACATCACCAAAGCGCAGTTCAACGGAAAGCCCGCCCTCGTCCTCGCCATCTCCCTCCAAGAAGGGGGCAACATCATTCGTCTCGGCGAGCAGGTGACCGAGATTGTCGAACGGATGCGCCGCACCTATCCAGTGGGCGTTGAAATAGAATTCTCCGCCTACCAAGCGAGCGTCGTCGATAAGATCATCGCCGACTTCTCCATCAACCTCCTCGAATCGGTCGCCATCGTCATCGTCGTTATGCTCCTCTCCCTCGGCCTCCGCCTCGGCCTCCTCGTCGCCAGCGTCATCCCCGCCGTCATCCTCTTCACCTTCGTCATCATGAGCGTCTGGGGAATCGGCCTCGACCAGATCTCCCTCGCCGCCCTCGTCATCGCTCTTGGTCTCATGGTGGACAACTCCATCGTCGTCAACGAAGGGATCCTCGTCGAAGTGACCGCCGGGAACGACCCCACCGAATCTGCCATCAAAGTTGCTGGCGAAGTACGCCGTCCCCTCCTCATCGCCTCCCTCACCACCGCCGCCGCCTTTCTCCCCATCTACCTCGCTCATAGTTCTGCCGGTGAATACACCCGCTCCATCTTCCAAGTGGTCACAACCGCCCTTCTCTGTTCCTGGCTCCTCGCCATGACCCTCTCCCCCCTCCTCGCCAGCCGCTTTACCCGGCCCCCAAAGAAGAAAAAAGAGGGCTTCCTCCGCCGCACCGCCCTTCCCGCCTACTCTAAATTTCTCGCCCTCACCCTCCGCCGCCGCACCCTCACCCTCCTCATCGCTCTTGGATTACTTATAATCGGCGTCCTCGGTCTTCAACTCGTCCCCTCCACCTTCTTCCCCGACAACGAACGACCCATCGTCACCATCGGCCTCGAGCTCCCCGCCACCACCCCCATCGAAACCACCGCAAAAGTAGCCGAAGAGTTCGAACACTATCTCAGCAAAAAAGAGGACGTCCTCGGCTGGACCACCTACATTGGCTCTGGCGCTCCTCGTTATGTTCTCACTTATAGCCCAGAGTCACTCAAGCCCGAGTACGCCTACATCATGGCCAACCTCACCACCAACGACGCCTCTAACCGTCTTATCGACGAGCTACGCGAATGGGCTTCCACCCGCTTCCTCGACCTCGAGCTCACCCTCCGCCGCCTCGAATACGGCCCCATCGTCAAATACCCCATCGAAGTGCGCATCCAGGGGCGCGACTACGAACCGCTCATGAGACTCGCTAACGCCATGAAAGAGGAGCTCGCCTCCATCCCCGGCACCACCAACATCTCCGATGATTGGGGCTCCCCCAAGAAGAAACTCGCCGTCGAAGTCGACCAGGCTGCCGCCCTCCGCGCCGGCGTCACCTCCCAAGATGTCGCAGACAGTCTCCAGACCTACCTCGTCGGCTTCGAAACCACCAAATTCCGCCGCGGCAAAGACCTCATTCCCATCCTTCTCCGCTCAGAAGAGACCGACCGCGAAGACGCCTCCAAAGTCCAAGGGCTCTCCGTCTACCCCCAAGGACACCCCGGCAACGTCGTCCCCCTACTACAAGTAGCCAAGCTCCAACCCGAATGGCAGCCCCCCCGCATCTTCCGCCGCGACCGCCTCCGCACCGTCACCGTCCGCTCCGATCTCCTTCCAGGCTACGTCGCCGAGCAAGTCCTAGGCCCCCTCCTCGACTGGACCTCCCAAACCACCCCATCTTGGCCCCCCGGCTACACCTATGCCGTCGGCGGCGAAAAAGAAGAGTCCTCCAAAGCCGAAGCCTCCATTCTCGCCCAAATTCCCATCTCCATCCTCGTCATCCTCCTCCTCCTCATGCTCCACTTCAACTCCTGGAAACGCGTCCTCATCATCATCCTCACCGTCCCCCTCTCCATCTTTGGCGTCACCGTCGGCCTCCTCGTCACCCGCAACGACATGGGTTTCATCGCCTTCCTTGGCGTCATCGCCCTAGCCGGAATTGTCATTGTAAATGGAATTGTCCTCCTCGACCGGATCCGCATTGAGCTCGACAACGGGCTCGCCCCCTACGACGCCATCACCACAGCTGCCCGTCGCCGCCTCATCCCCATCATCCTCACCGCCGCCACCACCATCGGCGGCATGATTCCCCTCATCATTAGCGGCGGCCCCATGTTCAGTCCCATGGCCGTCGCCATCGCCTTCGGCCTCCTCTTCTCCACCCTCTTCAACATCTTCGTCATCCCCAACCTCTACGCCCTCTTCTTCCGAATCCGTCCCAATGGCTAGAATTGTTCCCAGCAGCGGGAAACAAAATTGCCCAAGAAACAAGTAAAATCAAACACCGGAATCCATCTGCAAAAGCACGTCTGCAAATCCAACATACGTCGGAGCCGCTCTGGGGTCCTGGTCTGGCATTTTGCCTGCCTTTCTAGCTGCACCCTCAAGCTTTCTTAGCACGTTCGAGATCGCAACTTCAGGAATTTCTTTTACCCTCTCCCCTCTATAATTAGAGATAACGGCACTAATTGCTTTGGGTAACCTTGTTGAATCAACCGATCCATCCTCTCTGAGATAAGGAAGCTTCCATGTTTTTGTGTCACAGTTGTCGCCAACATACGCAAAACACCAAGAGGGCAATTTGTACTTGTGATGGAGCACTGTATTGTCATCAACTATTGAATGAGAAGGCACAGGGACATCCCCTGGTATTGAACGATAAATTCCGTGCACACTAAAATACCACAACTCTTCGGGAAACCTGGGAGAGTCTAAAGAAATATCTATCCACCCAGTTTTATGATTTGTTTTCAAACAAAGCTCAGTTAAAAACAGTCTACGCCCATCAGAAATAGCCACCTTCTTGATATTGTTTTTTTTGGCATATGCAAATGCCTGCGAAAACGCTTTCTCTATTTCCGACTCACTTGAAAATTGACCAGGATACTTTGTCTCTATCAACAGATGCTTTATCCCTGTTTTTGTAAGAATAACATCACAATTACACATTTGGTAGTTTATATCCGACAAACTCCAGTCCAGCACATTAGTTAATAAGTCCTCTATAATACACTCTGAAACCTTCTCCGCCCCGCCTCGCGGACGTTTCATTTGTATTAAACGCTCTCTCCTTCTTTCTAAAAATTCAGACCAGTTTTCACTTCCACTATCTATTATTCTTCTACGACTAGATAACAAATCAACCATCAGTTACTCCGTTCCTCCGGCAGCTCTAGAATCCATAAACCGACCTCGCTAGTCACAGCCTCTGCTGTTCTAGAAGGTTTGATCTCACCGCTTGATTAGTTCAATTAAAGCGCCACGATAGTAAATGATCTCAAAATTAAATAAAAGTAAAAACAACTTATCTTTTATTCCTCAATTGTGTCTATTTTTTGAATTTCCTTGTAAGCCGGCAGAAGCCAGCAGCCGACCGTCCCCCTCTCCATCTGTGGCGTCACCGTCGACCTCCTCATCACCCGCAACGACATGGATTTCATCGCCTTCGGCCTCCTCTTCAACATGTTCGTCACCCCAAATCCTTACGCCCTCTTGTTTAAAATCCATTCCAAATGATAGAATATTTCCCCCAACAAGGGACCCCAACAAGGGAGATAAATAATGAAGACTCGCAATGTAGTTCTTTTTTCCACTATCGTCGCTGCCACTGCGGCCTATGTGCTATACGACAAATTTGGAACTCCCTCAGGAGACCTTCCTCGCCCCACATCCCTCCCCCCTGCGACCAAACCCTTGAGCGACATCAAAGCCACTCTCACCCCCACTCTTCCATCGACTCAAAAAACTGTGACGACGGCCAAGCAGACTATTGCTCCTCCTACCGACTACGAGATCACCCTCCCAGCCGACCTCCCGGCCAACCTCCGCCCCTGGATCCAGCAGGTTCTAGAAGAGGCCAAACAAAAAATTCTTTCCGGTGAAAACTTTAATCAACTCTGGACTCACGACAACCTGCGCGTCCGCCTGATCATGTCTGACAAGCCCTTTGCGCTTAACGCAGACGGCATCTATTTCCACATAGGAAGCAACGCCATTGCAGTCGATGGTCCAGACGGAGCAGTCGGCTACATCCTCGAAACCATCGACAAGATCGCCACCCACTACGGCCGAGACATCGGCTACGTTGACTTCGGCGGGACGTTCAACGGGCAGAAGGCCGTTGATCTGCTAGCTTCCGCTCTTCAGTCTTAGGCTGCCTCTCCGCCACCCGCTTCGCTCTCCGTCTCAGTCGCTCCTGGCGAGCCAAACCAGAAAGTGCACCCCCTGCCACACCCAGATAATTCAGCCACTGCGAATCTTTGTGCTTCTTCATCACGACCTCCTTAGGGTACCTATTTAAGCCCCGTGCACGGCCCTGCCCGCGCTGCTACGTCATCTACCGCGTTGCCCTCCTCACCAAGGGTGACACTCTTGGAGCCTCGCGCACCGCGCAATCTGCCGAACCCGCGCATCGCAGGTTCCATCCACAGGGCCTAAACAGGCCCCCATAAAGGCAGAAATTCTATCTCAAAAAAGATTTTTCTACAACTGCCTTACACAAACTTTACATTGATGCCATAAATGACCGCAAGCGGGTGTTGCATAAATCCGATACGCATTGTGCCGGGCTTTGGCTCTGGGGTGGCGGTAGACGGGCGTCGCCCAAGAGTGATACAGGGCGGGCGAGTAGGGACACACCTCTGCCGACGCATCAACGGCCGAATGCCGGTGCAAAACGTACAATCGGTTATCCCCAACACCGCCTCCTGCCGCACAACCAGCCGTTCCTCAATCAAATTCAGACCAAAGCCATTATTACCGTGACAAAGGAACCAAAAAGTCATTACTTTCGTAAGATTTAAAAGTATAAACCCCAAACGTGAATAGGCAGCAAACTTTTATTAATTCCATAGACAGGTAGTAGAAATGAAGAAAGGAACGCGATACTTCATTCCCCAACAAGACCATGTCCACCCTCTCGTTTAATGCAGGCAGCAGCAAGAAAGTTTGCGCAAGAAGAAGAACGATAGGAACTGCAATATAGATAAGAGCTGTTCTGCTCCTAATAAGAATGAGATGCATTAAAATAATAAAGGCGAGGACCCACTCCACCTTATTAAGTGCGCCAAATATTAGCCGACCTATGCTTAAACCGATTGGCAACGTCATATTTACAGCGCGAAATTTTAGCCAGGCCTCCATGAAGCTAATCGAGCAGACGAAGCCTATCCAAATGAATACAGCGATCATCGCGATAGGGAGTTTTGAATTTCTGCTCATCACAATACCTTTATAGTAACGCATCGGCAATCAGGCGGCGATGCCATTGCAAGGAAACTTCTTCTTCACACATGAGGACAGGGTGCTTTTTATGGGCTATTTTCTCAAGTTTTCCCAATCTCTTTTTTGGGGAAGGGACTGCCGGACGGGGGGTGTTGGCCGTGTTGCACTAATCAGCCAGCGGCCGCTGGCTGATTAGTGCAACACGGCCCCTCAAACCTTGCGCACCGACATGATCACTCCACCTGCAATGATGAGAGCCACCCCGATAATGGTGTGCAGTTGCGGAACGATGTCGTACCAGAGCCAGTCAATCAAACCCGAGAAGATGATCGTTGCATACAAAAATGGAGCCAACGTCGTCGCCTTCTTCACATACCTAAAAGCGGCGTTCTTCAAGGTCTGATTGGCAATCGTCAGCACCGCAAAAGCCACCACGACTCCCACCACCCCCACTGAGAAGTGGTCGAACACACTCAGATGTCCCTCTCCCATTACCAACAACAGGAAAAACGCAAACAGCGAACACAGTCCAAACAGAACCAGATTGATCACCACAATGTTCTCAGACTTTGTCATCCGGTGTTGGATGATTTGTCCCGCCGCCGTCAGCAAGCCACTCAACAGACCGATCAAGCTAATCGGTGCAATCAGATTGCCCCCCACCCCCAACGCAACCGCCACCCCCACAAAGCTAATCACAATCGAGACAATCGCCTTCGTCGACGCCCGTACTCTCAAAAAAAGAAACATCAAGATCGGTGCAAACAGACCACTCGTCGAATAGAGCAGCGTCGCTAGCAACAGATTTGTCCGCGACAGCACAAACAGCAAACAGTACTGTCCCCCCAGCACCACCACCGCTCGCAAGAGATGGGGCCAAACCGAATCCACCTGCAGCCTCAATCGCCTTACCAAGGCCCAAACGCCCAGTAGCACCAGCGGCGCAAAGAACCGGACGAAGACCACCACCCCTAGCGAGCTCACCGTGGTGAAGTACTTCCAAAGACTTGCCGCCACCGCCAAGCAGACCGTTGACAGCAGCACCAATCCGACGCTGGAAAAAAAGTCCCTCTGACTAATGCGACCCGAGTTCATCAGCACTCACTAACGTCGCCATCCGACTCAATACCCGCACACTCGCCCCCTTCTCCTCATCGCTCCCACACTCCGTCGCATCCTCCACCACCTGCACCTCATAGTCCCGATCGTGTGCCTCCCTTGCCGTCAGCTCCACCGCCATGTTGGTCCCCACCCCCACTAGCGTTACCTTCCGTACATCATTTGCCCGCAGCACCAGATCCAAATCCGTTCCATAAAACGCACTCACCCTGTGCTTCACCACCTGCAAATCTCCCTCCTGCACATCCAACGCATCACAAAACTGCCCACCCCACTCATCCAATTGCAGCGCACCCTTGCCTTTCGCCCCCTTAAACATCGGCGACCGCGTTGAGGAGTCCAGATAGTGCGCGTGAAACCCTATCCGAACATGCACAATCAGATGTCCTTGCCCACGTCCCCACGCCGTGACCGCGTTGATCTTCTCGATCACGCCCCGGTCAGCAATCCGATCCGCGTACCGCGCATTCTTCCCCTTCGGGTGGCAGATATCATTCATAATATCCAACGTCACAACAGCCTCTTTCACAACCCTTCCTCCCAATCTTCCTCACACCCTCCTGCGGGATATCATCGACGAATGTCAATGATATCCCGCCGAATCACCCCCTATTTTCGCGGAACAGGAATGACATTTGTCGATCCTGTTCCGCTACACTATCCCCCTAAATACTTCTTACTTGCTTGACCGCAAAAAACTTAGACTCAGATTGCCGTGATCACTGATCAGCTGCGCGGAGAAACTCCTCCCGAGGGCGAGGGTTAAAGTCCTTGCCCCCTTTGCCATTGAACAGGGCAAAAAAAAGGACTTCGCGATTAGAAAAACGCGGATCTTCTACCGTGCCGTATATACTATAGAACGTCCCGACAAGCGGATTTTTGCGTTTTTTGAAACGGCATATTTTAATTTGGGTTCCCGCAGGCAAAACCGCCAATATCCTCACCAGATGGATATCTGAAGAAACACACTTTGATCTCGCTTCCTCACTGTGCATCCAATTTTCCGAATCGGCCAGGTAGCACGCAATGGACGGCGGAACATCGCTTGTCCATCCCGGCGGAGCAAGAGTCACATTCCCAGGTCCACCTCTCTGGTAGAGGAACAAGTCCTCCACTAAGACATATTTCTGGCCGACAAGAGTATTTCCAAAATCACAACCTCCATGACAGAAAGAAGTAACAGACATTAGTGCCCCCAATAAAAAAAACAGAAATCTCATTTATCCTAAATACCTTTTCTCAGCATGTTGCGCGTCTCTGGCCATAGCCTTTTTGTATTGGTCTCCGCGAATCGTATGAGACCATCCGGCACCTCGGCGATGTGGCCTGATCTCACGTACATTGTACCCGGAACTACTCGCTCCACAAGGATGCATGAGAAGAGAACCCAGTGCAACAGGATCATTGCGATAGCAGTAGTTGCAGACCTTTCCTGCAGCGGAACGCCCAATCCAGTCAGGGCCGCCGTAAGCATAGACTTCGATACGCTGGCGCAACTCATCCGGTATTTTCCTAAGAGCCGCCCGAGTGACCAGAGTACCCGCACTATGCGCATACAACATCAGCATTCCATCACCGTCTAGCTGGGAAAAATCATTTAAGATGTCATTGACGAGAAGGTCGACGGCGTCCGAGCTCCCTATGCCTAACCACATTCCTAAAACCTCAAACAACTGAGGAACAAATCCGCGGCACGGCACGTGGGTGTAGTAGCAGCCCGTACTCAAATGGTCTAGGCTAAACTGTTCAGCGGTTTCTCTTACATCCTCACAAGAGTTGCTCATACCGTTGACAAACCGATGCCGGAGTTTAGAGCTATCTTCTGCATGCCCCACGCGACCAGAGGAGGGTTGTTCGAAGCAGGGGCGGCTGGGGTCGAAGGGTTTGCCTTGGAGGATGCAGCCTTGGCGGACGACCCACTCCTTCATGCCGCCACTGTCGAAGAGGTGGACGCCGATAAATTCCATCACAGCGCCGGTGAGGGCGGAGGCGACACGGGAGAGGCCGCTGCTAGGGCCGCCGCGGCGAGAGGGGGGTTCAATGTGGACGGAGAAGGTGAAGCTGTTTTCACCCCAGAGGTCGAGGCGGGAGAGGGGGGCATTGAGACAATAGACGTAGAGGTTGGAGCTCTCTTCATAGCCCTTGGGATCGGGGGTGAGCCAGCGGCCAAGAGAGGGGTCGTAGTAGCGGCGGCCAAAGTTGGTGAGGTGGGTTTCGGGATCGTGGCGTTTGGAGCAAAAGCGGTAAGGATTGGCGGTGTCGTCGGTTTGACACTGGCCGTAGGCGGTGTAGCGGTAGGTGGCGTGGGTGTGGCCTTTGAGGTCGAGGAGGGTGGTGACAGAGCCGCGGTGATCATGGATGGGGATGTAGGGAGTGGAGGAGAGTTCGATGGAGATGGCGGCGCCAATTTCGGCACCGTGGCCAATCCCTAGGGCGCGGAATTCGAGAAGTGTGTCGGTGGAGTCGACGGCTCCAATTTCCATCCGGTTGTCGTAGAGGTAGCGGTGGTGGGTGTGGAGGTGCCAGGTGTCGTTTTGGCGGGTGTGGGTTTCTTTTGAGAGGCGGCGGTCGAAAATGTCGTAGGTGTAGGTGGCGCGGTGGGTGGGGGTTTCGGCGGTGATGAGCCGGTTAAGGGCGTCGTAAGTGTAGGTAGTGTTGGGGCGGGTGGTGAGGCACCCTTGAGGATCGTAGGTGAGAGTTTCGTTGTGGGTGGAGGTGAGCTGGTTGAGGGGGTCGACGGTCCACGGCTGATCGTCATGGACGATTCGGTTATGGAGGGAGTCGTGTGTGTAGGTGTGAGAGGCGACGCCCTTTTCGGAGGTGAGCTGCTGGAGGTCGTCATAGGTGAAGGTGGCGTCGATTTGATCGTCGAGGGTGTAGTGGGTGAGGTTGCCGGCGGGATCGTAGGTAAGGTTGGTTTGAGAGAAGGGGGCGGTGGTGATGGCGGCGATACGTCCGAGTGGATCGTAGGTGGTGGTGCGGGTGCCTGCGCCGCCGGGCAGCTGTTCTAGGAGCTTGTTTCCCTGAAGGTCGTAGGAGGTGTAGTGGTGGGTGTAGAGAGGGGTTTGTTGGGAGGTGAGACGGGTGACGGTGCGGAGGTGGCCGGCATCAAAGGTGTAGGCGACGGAGGAGTGGTCGGGAAGGGTGAGGCGGGTGCGGCGCCCTTGGCGATCATAGGTGTAGCGGAGGCGTAAGCCGTTGCCGAGGGTCTCGGCGATGAGCCTATTGTTATCGTCATAGGAGCGGGTGGTGGTGCCAGATAGGGAGTGGACGGCGATGATGTTGTCGTTGCGGTCGTAGGTGTAATGGTCGTCGAGGTGGGGGCCGGCGCGATGGGTGATCCGGCTGAGCGGATCGTAGGTGTAGGTGAGGGTGGTTCCGTCTGGCCGCTGCAGTTCACACAGGTCGCCGTCGGCGTTGTAGTGGAAACGGGTGACACGGACGGAGGGGGTGCCAAGTCCCTCTGCTTGCATGCGGAGGTGGCCAACGGGGTCGTATTCCCACTGATTTTCGACGATCCGTTCTGGGTGATTGGGGGCTAATACGCGGTGCACTTCACTCACGCGGTTGCCGCTCAAATCGTAGTAGGTGTCGGTTTGTGCAAGGAGTTGGCCGATCGCGTTTAGCCGTTGCTGGCGGAGGGTGTTTCCTCGGGGGTCGCGGTAGGAGAGGGTCTGATTGCCAACAGGATCGATGGTGGTGACGAGTAGGAGTGGGTGATCTTCAAGGGGGGCGTTGCGATCGTAACGGGTGGTGGTGGTTTGGCCGAGCGGATTAGTGGCTTCGGTGGGGTTTCCCATGAGATCGTAGGTGGCTGTGGAGATGTTGGCTTTAGCTTCGCTGGACCACCTCACCTCCCGGGTCCGGTTGCCATCGAGATCGTAGGCGTACTCAACTCTGCTGATGGGATTCCCGCTAGAATCAACAACTTCCTGACGAACCATGCGGTTGAGAAGATCGTACTCCCAAACGGTGGCGGTGAAGGCGTTCTCCCCGTCACCGTAATACTCTCGCTCGCTGGCCTGTCTACCCAACGGATCATAGAAATAGGTTCGGCGCGTATCGGCCCGCACCTCTTCGATGAGACGACCGGCGCCGTCATACTTGAACCGAGTCTCGACGCCGTTGCCGTCGATCTCGGCCACTTTGAGCTCCCCCTTATAGAGGATCTCGCGGTGGACGAGATGCTCTTCTTCAGGCGAGTAGACGTCGGTGGTGAGGAGGCGATCGCGGTAGTCTCGGGTGTAGTGGGTAATGGCGCCGTTGCGGGCGGTCTCGCGAATGAGGCGGCCAGCAATGTCATAGGTGAACCGTTGGCTGGTCCCGTCGGAGAAGTAGGTGGCTGTGGGGTCGCCCCGGACATTGTGCTCGCGCCGGGTGGTTGAGCCGCGCGGGTCGATCTCCTCGATCATCCGATCGAGGGGGTCATAGATGCGCCGGACGACAGGACACTCCCACCCGTCGGGCGTTCGGATAGCCGGCTGAATCTCCTCAATCAAATTGCCGAAGCTGTCGTAGACATATCTAGTGGAATTTCCACAGGTATCGATCTCTTCTACAACCTGTCCAAGGAGGTCGTAGCGATACTGGACCGAGAGGTCACCCATTTCGGTGCGAATGAGTCGATCGGAGAAGTCGTAGGTGTGGCGACTCCTGTGGGTGGAAAGGGGGCGCCACTGCTCGATCAGATTGCCGTTGATGTCATAGGCAAATCTAGTCTCTTCTCCGAGAGGATTGGTCGCGCTGATGAGACGACCAGCTCGATCGTAGGCGCGGTCAGTGGCATAGGCAAACGCATTGTTAGCATCAAACACCTCCTCGCGAACTACCTGATTCGAGGTGTTGTAGACGAGGTGGATGCGCTTAAGGAGATGCTCAACCCCCGCCTCCCAGTAGCGCTCTTCGGTCCACGCGGGCAACCCATCTTCTCGGTTCTTGGTCTCTGTGATCCGGCGATAGGTGACACCGGCGAGCGATTCGGGATCGGGATCACACCCGTCGTCTTCGATCGCGAGCACCTGCTGCGCGTTGTGGTCGTAGGCAAAATAGTTCCGCTCATGCAATTGGCCGTCGGCATAAACCAGCTTGGCGGTGGTCAAGTTGGTACCGGGCTGATAGGTGAAAACTTCAGCTCCCGTTTCGGTCTCATCGCGAGTAACAAGGTTAAACCGATCGCCCGAGTAGGAGAGTGAGCGGCACGCCTCCCCCTCTCCCTCTCCCGTCAGATCCCCTTTCAATTCCTCTCGGACAACGTTGCCCCGGTGATCATACACATAGCGGTGTGACAGTAGGGTGCGCTGGCTTGCATCGACGATGCGGCGACAACAGAGATCACCTCCCTTCCACCACTCAAAATGCTCGCTCCGATTAGCCTCTCCTCCACAATAACGGGTGATCTCGCAGAGCCGTTGATCCGAATCTTGAGAGTAGCGGGTCCAATTGAAGTAGGCATCATAGACGTTGGTCGAACAGCCATCTTTTCCGTAAATATATTGGACGACCGGATGAGGGGTCGCATCACAGCCGACAGGTCGCCACTCACATCGGACCCGTCCCAGACGGGGGTCAAACTCCCCCTTTTTGCCAACTTCAACGGCCGAGTTCACCACCCACGACTTACCTCGGTGATAGTAGTCAACGGCGTGGAAGCGCTCGTCGTCCCCCAAAACTGCCTTAAGCGATAGAGGAGAGAGACCATCCAACCGGCGGGAATAGCGGAGCCGCTCCTGCCGCCCATCGGGATGATCAACCTCATCAAGCAGATAGACTTCCAGGTCCTTCTTCTCATCCTGAAACACTAGGTTGAATGTGTAGCGATAGACGCAGGTCTGTCCATCGCTCGTCTGCACTAGAACCTGGTTGCTCTGGCTATAGTCGAATTCAACCCACCCAAAGGTGACGCTCCCATCGGCATTGGTCGATTCAATGCGGAGAGGACCGCCATCCTCATTATAGCTGTAGTGGATCCGGTTGCCGTTGGGTCTGCGCACCTCGATCAGCCGAAACTTTTCTACCCCATCACGATGATGCCGATTGGCGTGAACCCGCTTCCCATAGTGTCCAAAAATGCGCTGCTCTCCGTTTCCTCTGGTGAGCGTCCAACCGTATCCGCCGTAATGGAACTGGAGAGAGAGACCACGCAGGTTGTTGCTTGCAGAGAGCACGGGGCCCCCGATATTGGTGTAGCTATCGGGAATCTCCACCTTCGCTGCCCAATTTTCCGGATGGCGGCGGAAGCTCCAATCTTCTTTAGCCACAAACTGGCAAGAGCCACCCGTGTCCGAATCCCAAGTGATATCGAGATCGCGTCGGTCACGAGAGACTCTCGCAGTGATCTCCTCAGTCTGCAAAACCCAGTGGCCGCGATGACCCCCATCTTTGCAACTTGAGACGTACCATCTGCAAACCTCAATCGGCTCAGCGCAGTTGACCACCACGTCAGTTTGGAAGTCGCTGAAGGCGCCGGAGGTGACGCTCACCGAGCCGGAAGGCTTGGTGAAAAGGTCGAATTCTACTCCAAACAGTGCACTGAAGAGGCACATCAGAGGAATGATGATGAAACGCAGTTTTCTCATGTTAAGCTGGTGTCAAGATATTCCGTTTGTCGACGAATGGCAAGGAATAAGTTTTTTAGGTATATGTAGGGGTTGATGGACTGGTTCTTTACTGCCGTTGCTGAGCCCTCGTTGGGCACGGATATTGTGTTGGCCGTGGTGGCGGTGATCGCGTTTGTGATCATCGGGGTGCTGCTGGCGAGCATGATTCTCGCTACCCGGGCGAAACTGGTCAGCACAGAGGAGTGCAAGATCCTCATCAATGAAGATGAGGGGATGACGAAGAGGACGCCCGGTGGTGTCACTCTTCTTTCAGCTCTCACCGATAATGGGATTGCGGTCCCCTCCCCTTGCGGAGGAAAGGCGACCTGCAAGCAGTGCCGGGTACAGGTGGTCGAGGGAGGCGGGGTGCCGATACAGACGGAGGTGTCGAGCTTCACTAGGAAGGAGCTGAAGGAGGGGTGGCGCCTCTCGTGCCAGTGCAAGGTGAAGGAGGATGTCCATGTGCTCATTCCGGAAGAGCTGCTCGATGTGAAAGAGTGGACCGCCAAGGTGGTGAGCAATGACAATGTGGCCACCTTCATCAAGGAGCTGGTGGTGGAGGTTCCAGAAGAGGTGCCCTACCAATCGGGGGGCTATCTGCAGGTGCACGTGCCGCCGTTTAAGACCGACACCAACGAGTGGAAGGCGACGATGGAGGAGGCGTATCACTCTGACTGGGAGCATTTTAAGCTGTTTGATCGGGAAATAGACTTTGGTCATCTGCACGGCGATGTGATCCGCGCCTACTCGATGGCCAGCTACCCGGCTGAAGGGAAGCGAGTCATGTTCAACATCCGAATCGCCACCCCCCCGTTTGTTAGCGGCGAGCCGCAAAAAGGGATCCCGTGGGGAATCTGCTCGAGCTACACGTTTGGATTGAAGGCGGGCGACGAGATCCGGCTATCGGGACCCTATGGCGAATCGTTCATGATTAACGACGACCGTGAGCTCGTCTTCCTCATCGGCGGCGCCGGCTCATCCTTTGGGCGGGCCCACATCATGCACCTGTTCAAAACCGAAAACACTCATCGCAAGGTGACGCTCTGGTATGGGGCACGGTCGATGAAAGAGAACATCTATCAAGACGAATATGAGGCGCTCGACAAGGAGTTCGACAACTTCTCCTACCGCCTAGCCCTCTCTGAACCGCAGCCAGAAGATGAGTGGCCCACCGACGATCCAATCAAAACCAACTTCCTCTTCAAGGCGTTCGAGCTGGGACAGCTAAAGAAGATGGACGAGCCCGAAGAGTGTCTCTATTATGTGTGCGGACCGCCCCTCCACAACTCGAGCGTGATGAAGCTGCTCGACGACTATGGGGTCCCAAGGCAGAACATCATCTTGGACGACTTTGGCTCATGAAAGTTCTCGCCGCCCAGCTCAATCCAACGATTGGCGACTTCGAAGGGAACACCCAGTGGATTCTCGAGGCAATTGCCTTTGCTCGCCGTGAGCGATGCGACCTTGTTCTCTTCCCCGAGCTTGCCCTCTGCGGCTATCCACCAGAAGACCTCCTCCTCCTTCCCGATTTCATCGAAACGTGTGAGCGGTACACCAAAAAAATCGCGCGCGAGTCGAAGGGGCTCACCGTCGTCCTCGGCGTTGCTAGGCGTTCGGACGAGGGGACAGAAAAACCGCTCCACAACTCCGCCGCCATCATCGTTGATGGAGAGATCATCGGCTACCAGGACAAGCAGCTCCTCCCCACCTATGACATCTTCGACGAGCACCGCTACTTCGCCCCCGGTCGCGGCTCCCAAATTTGGAAGCTGTGTGGAAAAAAAGTGGCCATCACCGTCTGCGAAGATCTGTGGGCTCACGCCGAAAGACTGGTTTTCACCGAATACATCTGCGATCCCATAGAAAAGCTGCAACATCTCGATCCCGACCTCCACCTTAGCCTCTCCAGCTCCCCATTTAGCTCTGAGAAACGATCGCTTCGCCTCGATGTGGTTGGGCGGGCGGCCCGCACCCTCGGCTGCCCCACCATCTGGTGCAACCAGGTGGGCGGCAACGACAGCCTCATCTTCGACGGACACAGCCTTGTTATTGATACCGAAGGTCAACTTCGCCAGGAGGGAAAGCGCTTTGAAGAAGACCTCATGGTTGTCGACCTTGACCACCTCCCCCCCGCCCGCGAGATCACCACCGATCCAGTCGCCGAGCTCTACCACGCCCTTGTCCTCGGCCTCCGAGACTACATGCACAAAAGCGGCTTCCACAAAGCACTCCTCGGCCTCTCTGGAGGCATCGACTCCGCCGTCGTCGCCTGCATCGCCGTCGCCGCCCTTGGCCACGACAACGTCTACGGCCTCTGCCTCCCCTCCCGCTACAGCTCCGAGCACAGCGTCCAAGATGCCGAGGCCCTCGCCAAAAACCTAAATATCAACACCAAGCTCATCCCCATCGAAGAGCCCCTCGCCGCCTTCGAGCACCTCCTCACCCCCCACTTCGACAACAAGCCTCCCGACTCCACCGAAGAGAACCTCCAGGCCCGCATCCGCGGCATGATCATCATGGCCCTCTCCAACAAGCATGGCCATATCGTCCTCTCCACCGGGAACAAAAGCGAGATGGCCACCGGCTACGCCACCCTCTACGGCGACATGTGCGGCGGCCTCAGTGTCATCAACGACGTCTCCAAGCTTCAAGTCTACGAACTTGCCCGCTGGATCAATGAAAACAAAAACCACCCCATCCCCCAAAACACCATCACCAAGCCCCCCTCTGCCGAGCTCTCCCCCCACCAGCTTGACAGCGACAACCTTCCCCCCTACCCCATCGTTGACGCCGTCCTCGAAGACTACGTCGAGAAGCACCTCCCTCCTGCCCAAATTGCCAAGCAGCGCAACATCGACCTCCCCATCGTCCTCGACCTCATAGGCCGCATCCACCTCAACGAGTACAAACGCCGCCAGGCTCCCCCCGGCCTACGCGTCACAGAAAAAGCCTTCAGCGTCGGCCGCCGCTTCCCCATCGTCCAAAAATTCCGCTAAGTCTATCACCACAAGAACCCGTTTACCCCCAAGCACTTATCCTAAATTGTCACAATTGGGGACTGTCCCAGAATGTGACAATTTAGAGGGTGACGTCCGCAATATCGCTGGCTTGATGGCGGATCATCATGAGGCGGTCAAAGCCGACGGCGACACCACAGCAAGGTGGCAAATCTCGGAGTGAATTGAGAAAAGGTTCATCGACCGGCAGATGGGGCTTGCCGGCGGCGGTGAAGCGACGGCGATGCTCGGCGGCGTCGCGCAGTTCGTCATAGCCGTTGGCCAGCTCAAAGCCGCCAGCAAACACTTCAAAACGGAGAGCGTGCTTGCCGTCCACTCGGGCGAGAGCCGCCTGGTCAGCTGGAAAGTGAGTGACAACGTGGGTGATCTTGGGATCGAGAGCGGGCTCGATCACGGTCGCTAACATCAGATGCTGCGCCTCGGGCTCTGGAGGAACGCCGCCATGAGAAGCGAACAGTTGAGAGTAGGTGAGTTGAACAACATCTTGGTCACCGATAAAGAGGTGAACAAAGGCGACGGTCTCATCGATCATCTGCTGGAAGGTGAAACCGAGCCTGTACCACTCAGCCATGGTGAACTCAGGACGGTGGCGGGCGCCCCGTTCGCCGTCGCGGAAGACGTGACCTAGCTGGTAAATGTCGCCGCTCCCCTTCGCAAGGAGCCGCTTCATCGCATATTCGGGGCTCGAATGGAGAAACATCCGCTCACCCAAAACGCGCGCCTCGATCAGGTCAATGTGCCGATCAATGCTGGCGTAGGGGGAGAGGGCGGCGCAGTCCACCTCCATGATCGACCGCTCGGCAAAAAACTGGCGCGACTGCGCCAGCATGAGAGCTCTATCACTTAACGCGGGAGACATACTCGCCGGTGCGGGTGTCGAATTTGCAGATCTCACCCTGGTTGATGAAAATAGGCACCTGGACGCGGGCACCGCTCTCGGTGACGGCGGGCTTGAGCACTTTGCCAGAGGCGGTGTCGCCACGGGCACCGGGATCGCACTCGGTCACCTCAAGCTCCATGAAGGTGGGCGCCTCGAGAGAGATCGGACTCCCCTTGTAGATGACCACTTCGTAGAGACTGTCATCTTTGAGCCACTGCTCCACGTCGCCAAGAGCCGAGTGAGGAACGGTAATCTGCTCAAAGGTTGTGTCGCTCATCAAGACAGCATCTTGCCCGTCCCGATAGAGGAGGCGCATCTTAGACTCTTCAATGTCCGCAAGGTCTGCCTTTTCGCCCGACTTAAAGGTCCGATCGATGGTTCTCCCATTGAGCAAGTTTTTGATTCTCACCCGGTTAAACGCCTGCCCCTTCCCCGGCTTCACAAAATCGTTGGCGATGATCAGCCACGGCTGATCGTCAATCTCAAGTTTAACTCCGGGTCGAAACTCGTTAGTGGTAATGTATGCCATTGATCTGAAACTCCTATCACTTGGAATTCGACAAGCATACACCAAATGAGGTATTTGGGAATAGATGGAAGAATTACCCGGTCCCAGTCAAGAAGAGGCGCAAATCGCCAGAGATACCCTCGAGCGCTACTCGGGCTCGTCGATCGACGCGTTCCAGCCTTACCTACTTCTGACCAATTTCAGCCGCTACGTCGACTATTTTGCCGAGACTCGCAACCTCGAAGTGTTTGAGGGGGCGATGTTCAAAACGGCCCACGACACCAAGAATGGCATCTCCATCCTCGACTTCAAGATTGGCTCGCCCGCCGCCGCCCTCGTCGTCGACGTCTGCGCCCACCTCCCCTTTCAGGCCTGTCTACTTCTGGGTATGTGCGCCGGCCTCCGCCGCCACTATCAAGTGGGCGACTATTTCGTCCCCATCGCCTCCATCCGCGATGAGGGGACCTCCGACTTCTACTTTCCCAAGGAGGTACCAGCGCTCGCCAACTTTCTCGTCCAGAAGGCGGTGACCAACGTTCTCGAAGAGGACGACGTCGAGTATCACATTGGGATCACCCACACGACCAACAAGCGGTTTTGGGAGTTCAACGAGGAGTTCAAGGAGCGGCTCAACACCAACCGGGCCCAGGCGCTCGAGCTCGAATGCGCCACCATCTTCGCCGCCTCCTACCGGCACAAGCTCCCCATCGGCGCCCTCCTCCTCATCTCCGACCTCCCCCTCGCCCGCAACGGCATCAAGACCAAGGCCAGCTCAGAGATGGTCTTCTCCGAGTTCATGTCTGATCATGTCGAGCGGGGCGTCCGCATTCTCGAAAGCATCAAAGAGCTCCAGGCCAAGCAGGTCAAAGGAGCCCGTCGCGGCCCCGGTCAACGCCGCCACTAACTACACCAATTTCTAGTTCATTATGGATTGATTATCAATATGATAGGGCTGTGTATTGCAGTAATATCGAGTCAGTGATAACATGAATTTCTAGCCAAAAAGCACACAACTATCGAGTAAATGGCCAATGGATGAATACCGCCAACGCCTAGGTGATGCGCTCGAGAGGGCAAAGCAGAAATCCCGGTCGAAGCATGCCGATGTCCTTCATACAAGCGATCTTTCTCGACAGGATCGCGAACTCCTTATTTCGGGTGGTTGGCTACATGAGGTCACACGTGGATGGTACTTGCTGCTCAGGCCTGACGTCACACCCGGTGACTCGACCGCTTGGTACGCTCACTTCTGGGAATTCCTACGCATCTACCTTGAGCACCACTATCACGGAGACTACTGCCTTTCTGCTGAGTCGTCCCTCCAGCTTCATCTTGGCGAGACGACGGTGCCGAATCAAGTCATCGCCATTGTGCAAAAGGGTGGGGGCAAGCCTAAGCAGCTGCCACATGACACGTCAGTCTATGTCTATGCCGACCCAAAAAATCTGCCGCCTGAAGAGGATCAAGAGAAGATTTACGGCTTGCGCTGTATGTCGTTGCCTCTCGCTCTATGTCGGGTTGCTCCCCGCTTCTTTCTAGACTCTCCCATCAATGCAGAAATTGCGCTTTCCACAATGGAGCAGCCCCTCAACCTCGTCCACACAGCTGCGCGCTATGGAATGCACCAAGCAGCTGGCCGACTGATTGGTGGCTACGTTCACATTGGCCGGGAGACGATCGCCGACTCTCTTCGCTCGGCCGCTAAACGGTATCGACTCCGCTTCACAGAAACTAACCCCTTCTCCGATCAGCCACCTCTCTCAATTCCGATGCTCACGCCATCGCCCTATGGGGCTCGTGTGAGGGCGCTATGGGCAATTCATCGCAACACGGTGCTCCAAAACTTTCCTGAACCGCCACTCAAGATTTCTAACAAGGAGTCTTACTTACGCAACATGGAGGGTGTATACGTTCACGACGCCTATAACTCCCTGTCGATCGAGGGATACCAGGTTAATCCAGACCTTGTCGAGCGAGTGAGAAACGAGCTTTGGAATCCGAAAGCCAATTCCAATGACGCGTCCGAGCGCAACGCACTGGCCGCCCGCGGCTACTACGAGGCATTTCAGGCGGTGAAACAATCGGTCTCTGCGGTCTTAGATAGCTCTTCACCGGGGAAGATCGTACAGGCCAATTTGCATGCGTGGTATACGGCGCTTTTCTCTCCGTCTATCGATGCAGGTCTTATCTCTTCCCGAGACCTCGCCGGCTACCGTCGGGGCCCGGTCTATATTCGAGGGTCACGTCATGTGCCCCCTCCACGCGAAGCGCTCCTCGACGCTATGAGTGCATTTTTTGACTGCTTGCAAACTGAGGAGCATCCCGCTGTACGTGCGATCTTGGGCCACTACATCTTCGTCCACATTCACCCCTATCCAGACGGTAACGGACGGACTGCCCGTTTTTTAATGAACACAATGCTCGCCTCCGGCGGTTACCCGTGGACCGTTATTCGAGTGGCGCGACGCAATGAGTACATCACCGCTCTAGAAAACACGACCATTAATCAAGACATTGGCCCCTTCGCCAAGTTTGTCGCAGAAGAGCTTCAAGCCAGCGTCAAGCTAGTGCAGAAATGACCTTCTCTTCGAGCTGCTGAGGAGTGGTGATGGAGCCGATGATGGCGGTGCGGGTGCCGTCAGGTTTTTCAATCTGGATGGTCAGTTTGCGCAGTTTGAGGGCGGTGATGCCCTGGTTTGCGGCGACAACGCGAATACGCATGGTGTGGTAGAGCCAAAGGGCAGGCTCGGGGGGCTCGCCAAAGCGATCGCGGATCTCCTCTTGAATGGCGTCGACCTCTTCGAGGGTGGTGGCGGTGCCAAAACGCTGATAAAGGTCCATCCGGAGAGAGGGCTCGGCGATGTAGCTCTCAGGGATGCGGGCGTCTTGAGGGAACTCGAGCTTAGTCTCGTGGAAGGTGTGGGGCGCCTTGCCCGAGAGGCCATCAATAGTGCGCTGGAGGAGCTTGACGTAGAGGTGGAAGCCGACAGCGGAGACGTGGCCCGACTGCTCGGTGCCGAGGATGTTGCCAGCACCTCGCAACTCAAGGTCGCGCATGGCAAGCTTCATCCCGCCGCCGTAGCCCCCTATTTCCATGAGCGCTTTGAGACGCTTTTCGGCAAACTCGCGGATGACACGCTGTTTGGGGAGGAGGAAGTAGGCGTAGGCGCGGCGCGACCAGCGGCCAACACGGCCACGCAGCTGGTAGAGGTCGGAGAGGCCAAAGGTGTCTGAGCGGTCGATGAGGATGGTGTTGGCATTGGGAATATCGATCCCGTTTTCGACGATGGTGGTGGCGACGAGGATGTCGGCCGCTCCGCTCTTAAAGGCGTGAAAGACGTTGTCGAGCTCGTCCGCCCCCATCTGCCCATGCCCAACGACGACACGCGCCTCTGGCACCATCTTTTCAATCTTGGCCGCCCAGCCGTAAATGGATTCCACACGGTTGTGAATGAAGTAGGCTTGGCCATCGCGGGCCAGCTCGCGAACAAGCGCCGCTTTGATCTTGTCCTCGTCGGCCTCAACCATGACGGTCTTGATCGGGAGGCGATCTTGTGGCGGGGTATTTATCACAGAGAGATCGCGCGCCCCCATCATGGAGAGGTAGAGGGTGCGGGGAATAGGCGTGGCGGAGAGGGTGAGACAATCGACCCCCGACTTGAATGCACGGATCTTCTCTTTCACCCGCACACCAAACTTCTGCTCCTCGTCGATGACTATTAGACCGAGTGAGTGAAAGCCGACATCCTTTGAAACGAGGCGGTGCGTTCCAATGACGACGTCAAGCGAACCCGTTTTTAGCTCAGCAAGCGTCTCCCGCTGCTGCTTGGGGGTACGGAAGCGGGAGAGGACGCCAATCCGAATGGGAGTGTTGGCAAAGCGAGCGGTGAAGTTCTCGAAGTGTTGCATCGCAAGGACGGTAGTAGGGACCATGATGGCCACCTGTTTGCCACCATTGGCCGCCTTAAACGCCGCCCGCATCGCCACCTCGGTCTTTCCATAGCCCACGTCACCGCACACCAAACGGTCCATCGCCTGCGGCTTCTCCATGTCCTCTTTGACGGCGCGGATAGCAGAGAGCTGATCGTCGGTCTCCACATAGGGAAACTCCCGATCAAACCGCTCAACTTCCAAATCGTCAACCGGATAGGCGTGGCCGAGGGCGAGGTGCCGCTCAGCGTGCATCCGAAGGAGCTGAGCTGCGTAGTCGCGGATCGCCTCCTCGGTCTTCACCCGCAGCTTCTGCCATTTTCCTGAACCGATCTTGCTTAAGACAGGCCGCTCCTCACCAGAACCAATGTATTTGGAGACGAGATGAGACTGAGTGGCCGGGATAAACAGCTTTCCCTGACTCGCATATTCGAGTGAGAGAAATTCAACCTGATTTCCCTCGTGGTTGGTCCGCTGCTCAGTCCCTAAGTACTTCCCCACTCCGTGATGAAAGTGAACCACCAGATCGCCCGGCTTTAGCTCTTGATATTCAGACCCTGCAGTATGATAGGTGCTTCGCTGCTTCTTCCGGCGCACTTTATGGCGACCCGTGATCTCGGGGGTGGGAACGACGCAAAGCCCGGCATCCGGCAAGACAAACCCCGACGAGAGGTAGCCCCGCTCAAACGGTGTGTCGGCCGGAAGATGAATCTCCTCTCCGACCAGCTGTTTGCGAAGGTGATCCTCTTCGGCCTCATTCTCACACACAAAATGAACCGTGAGCCCCCGCTCGGGGGTGTCGCGGAGCCCCTCGAGCAGCTCAGGGAGCGGCTCAAATGGCGATTTCCAACGCTTAGCATCAGGAGGCGCTTCCCCCCAATAGATCTTCTGCAGATGCTCTGCCCCTTTAAGCTCGTGAGCGCCGTCAAAAATGACGATCGTCTCTTCACCCAAGTAGTCAAACAGCGAAATAGCACTCTCATCGAGCAGCTCCATTTCCTGCGCCGGAGTGAAAGCAAAATGTTCCACCTTGCGAACCGATTTCTGACCTACCGGATCATAGATGCGAATCCCCTCAATCTGATCGCCGAAAAACTCGATCCGAAACGGATCGGGCGAGTCGACCGGAAAGAGGTCGAGGATGCCCCCTCGCACCGCAAACTCCCCCTTATCGGCGGCAATAGGGCACCGTTGATAGCCATCTTCAATGAGCAACTCAATGAGATCTTCAAAGGGAACTTCGTCGCCCACCTTGATCTCCCAAGAGCCCCGCTCAAGTCGGTCGTGTGGGATCACTC
This sequence comes from uncultured Verrucomicrobiae bacterium, assembly GCA_963739345.1. Lineage (GTDB taxonomy): Bacteria > Chlamydiota > Chlamydiia > Chlamydiales > JAFEGQ01 > CAVUAA01. The sequence goes on from CAVUAA010000001.1 coordinate 1,098,473, forward strand.
TCTGCTGGCACGCCTGCAGAGACGCTAGCAAAATCAGCCGCTCACTTCTCACTTCTTTAAGCACTGAGTAGCGCTCCCCCACCACATCGGGACTTGGAGGAATTCCCTCCGACGGCAGAGTCTCCCAAGCGGGAAATTCGCGCACATTCGTCACACCGAAATAGCCGAAGTCATCAAAAAGGCGGGTCTCGGCGACGCCGCTTGTGACGATCACCACATGCTTGCCGCTCTCCTTCTGCGCCAGCGCAGAAAGAATGGCCTTGGGCGAATCCCACAACCCCTCAATGGCGAGGTCATCACCTGTTTTAAGCTTTTCAACGAATGTAGGGAGGCGAATCATCATTGCTGTCCGATTAGCTCGCGTCCCTTTTCGAGCGCCACTTTTAGTTGCTTCGGCTCTTTGCCACCCGCCTGCGCAAAGTCGGCCTTACCGCCCCCCCCACCACCAACAAGAGGAGCAATCGCCTTGATGATCTCGCCAGCTTTGATGCCCCGACCAACCAGATCTTCGGTGACTCGTGCCACCAGCGCACACTTTTCAGCAGATGCTGCGCCAAGCAAAATGACACACGACGTGTGTCGCTTAGCGAGCAGGTCAGCCAGCTCGCGCAGCTGTCCCGCCTCTAAGTCGACTTCTGCAACGACCGAAGGAACCCCTCCAATCTGCTCCAGCTCCAGCTCGGCGACCAAGCTCTTCACCTGCGCTCCCTTAGCAGCCCGAATGGCGTGGCCGAGATTCGTATTCTCTTCGAGCAAGCTGTTGAGCCGCTCGAGCACTTTTCCCCGCTTTGTTTTTAACAAAGCGGCGATGTCATCAATCAGACTGTCAAGACCACGTGTATGCTCAATCGCCTCAGGTCCGGTCACCGCCACGATGCGGCGAACACCAGCAGCGATACTCCGCTCTTCAGTGATCGCAAACGCTCCAATCTCGCCCGTCCGCTCGGCGTGCGTTCCGCCGCAAAGCTCCTTCGAATAGTCGAGATCAACCACGCGCACCGTCGCACCGTATTTGTCGCCAAAGAACTGGGTAATATCTTCCCGATTCTGCGCTTCTGCGTAAGCCATTTCGTAGCTCTTCACGGGCCGGTTTTCCCAGATCTTCTGGTTGACCAGGTCCTCGATCGCCCGCAGTTCTTCCTGCGTCACCCCTTTGTGATGACTAAAGTCGAAACGGAGGCGATCTGGTGCAACCACCGATCCAGCCTGCGTCGCATGCTCTCCCAGCACCTGATGAAGGGCCCAGTGCAACAGGTGTGTCGCCGTGTGATTCTGAGTGATTCTACGGCGTCGGATAGCGTCCACTTCCGCTTGAAGCGTATCACCAATTGCAACCGTTCCCTCTTCCAACATACCCACATGCGCCGTGATGCCGGTGTAGGGCTCAAGCGTGCTCGAGACTGCAAACGGTCCGAGGCAGCCGGTATCACCCGTTTGCCCCCCTTTCTCAGAGTAGAAAGGAGTTGAGTCGAGAACGACCATCCCCTCCTGTCCCCCCTCTAGCTTCTCAACGCGCACGCCATCGACCACAAGAGCCACCACTTTACCCTTTCCAGTGGTCGCCTCATATCCAATAAATGCTGTCGGTTGAAGATCGGTGAAAACGCCCTCTTCAGCCACCTGCGCTGTCGTCTTGTGCACCGCACGCGACCGCTCGCGCGCCTCCTCTTCAAGCTTCTGATAGCGCTCCAGATCGACTGTCAGATCCGCATCAACCGCCAATAGCAAAATCTCTTCGAGTGGCAGTCCATAAGTGTCTTTTAACCTAAACGCGTCGTCGCCCGTGATCTGATCGCCCGCCTGATGAGCATCTTCCACCACACGACTCAGCAGATTACCCCCCCGATTCAGAGTGCGGAGGAAGCTCTCCTCTTCGAGCGTCACAATCTCTTCGATCCGCCCCTGAGCCGTCGCCAGCTCTCGGAAGTCACTTCCCATCGTCCCAACAAGCGTTGGGACAAGTGACGCCAAAAAGGGCTGCTCCATTCCCAGCTGCCGGCCATAACGAACCGCTCGCCGGAGCACCTTGCGAAGCACATAGCCCCGATCCACATTACTCGGCTGCACCCCGTCCGCAATCGCAAACGCCAAACAGCGGAGGTGGTCAGCGATCACATGAAAGGGCGCCTCGCCACCGTATTTCTTTCCCGATACTTGCTCAACAGTTCCTATGAGCGAACGGAGAACGTCGGTCTCAAAGAGAGTGTCCACCCCCTCTTTCAATGCACAAATGCGCTCAAGTCCTGCACCTGTGTCGATATTCTTCTGGGGCAGCGGCGCCATCTTCCCCGACACATCCCGGTTGAACTCCATGAAGACCAAGTTCCAATATTCAAAAAACCGCTCACCGTCGGTATCTTCGTAGGGGCTCGGTGCCGAGCCAAACTTTTCCCCTCGATCATAAAGCAATTCCGAGCAAGGCCCACAAGGTCCTGTGTCCCCCATCGCCCAGAAGTTGTCCTTCTCGCCCAACCGAACGATCCGCTCAGCCGGCAAATACTTGGTCCACAGTTCAAACGCCTCGTCGTCATCGCGATAAACACTCGCCCACAGCTTTCCCTCATTGAGCTCGAAGATGTCAGTCGACACCTCCCACGCAAAACGGATCGCCTCAGCTTTGAAGTAGTCGCCAAACGAAAAGTTTCCAAGCATCTCAAAAAACGTCAAATGACGGGTAGTATGGCCCACATTCTCAAGATCGTTGTGTTTCCCTCCAACTCGAATGCATTTCTGTGAGTCGACCGCTCGGGTGTAATCCCGCTCCGCCTTTCCCATAAATACATCTTTGAACTGGTTCATCCCCGCATTGCAAAACAGCAACGTCGGATCGTCATGCGGCACCACTGGCGATGATGGAACAATGGTGTGCCCCTGATCTTTGAAATACTGAAGAAAAGCTCGGCGGATCGTTTGACTTAACATAGGTGAGCTATAATAGAGGAGAAACCCTCACCAAGTCAATCCCGTCCCACCCACACGAAGTAAGCGGGGACAAAGACAAACGGGACTGCAAGAGTCGCAGTGGCCAGCGCCAGCTTGCGCGAGTGGAAAGTTGGATCGCCCTTGAACAGCTTAGCAATACCAAACCCATGCCACACCTGCCGCCGGGGCGTGCAAGCCCATTCTTTGATGAACAGCGTAAACAGGTGCGATGCGACCAGAAGACCGGCCATTGTCGCCGCCACCTCCCAGAACAGATTGGCACGCTTCGCCGCCATATCGCCCGGGGACGACTGCATCCCATCCCATAGCACCGTATAGCCGAACAGACCCGTACCCACCCCAAACACATTGCCCAAAGTAACCGCCATCTCCATCTTGTGACGGAGAACCACAGGCAATTGCGCCCGCTGGCTCAACACCCACAGATTGCGCATCGGAATTCCATTCCGACTCGCCACAATCTTGCCGAACAAAATCTGCATGGTAATCACACCCGTCCACATCGCCACCCAGGAACCGGCAACCAAGTTCCACTCGTGCCGCCAGCGAGGACGGACGATCGGAGGGGGATGCTGATGCTGCCGCACAGCTTTAGGCTTTTCTTCGGCTAGTCCTGTCCATAGGTTCCACTGCTGAATCAACGACCGCAGGAACGCCGCACCCCAAATCTGTGACTCTTTGTCTGGTTGCCGCGTCCGATAGTCCCACTCCTGCCACGAACGCTCAAGACACACCGACCCTAAAGGAAAACCAACCAATAAGCCCGCCCAAGCGGCGTAAGACTGACGGGGCAGTCCGAAGTAGAGCCGCTCACGCGCCCACACCACCCGCTGCGGCAGGCCAACCGCCGCCGCCGTCACATGCGACATCACCACAAATCCAGCCAACCCTGCCGCCACCAAACCGCTCCTGTACAGATCACGATGCCACCTGGGCGCCTGATCCCCCGCATCGCAGTAGGGATTGGGGCAAGCCACTCCTCTTGCTCTTTTGTTTTCCTTTGCACACGTGAGGTGGACATGCTCTCCACACTGGAAACAGGCCCAAAAGAACTGCTTGGTTGCGTTCTCGACGGCAGAAATAATTCGACCGTATTCCCAGGGATCCCCGCGAGGAGATCCTATTTCCTGAGGGCCGGGCACCTTTCTTTGACAAATATAGCAACTGTGCATACCGGCATGTTAAGTGAAGATATAAATAAGGTGCAAGCGCGATTAGTTGGGGACGAGATAGTCGGTCAGCGTTCCCGAACCAAAAGTAGGTGCGCCGTCGAACGTGATGATGGCGGCGCTGCTCTTCTCCATCCCACCAAGTACGCTCTTACCGACAAACAGATTGACCAGCTGCGGCATCGTCGGCACGTGGCCGACCAGCAGAGTGGTTCCCTCTCCAACAGCTGCCACGATCGCATCGGCATCAAATCCAGACCCAAGCACCTCCAGCTCGGTCACTGGACAGTGCAGCACTTCGCCCAGAATGTCGGCCGTTTGCCGTGCGCGCACAGCTGGAGATGAGAAAATGCGATCGGGCTTGTAGCCTGCTGCGCGCAGCCTTTCGGCCATTTCGCGCTGCACCGCCTCCCCTTCCGGAACAAGCGGCCGCTCGCGGTCATTCGCATACTCGTGTGGATCAGCTGGCTTTGCATGCCGAATGAGAATCAGAGTGGTCATGCTGGGGAGTATGATCTTCTCACCTTTTTCCTTGCAACGAAGCAACAGGGATCGTAGTCTCTGGAGGCATGGATGATGACAAAAAACAGCTCTTAAGCAAAGTGGCGACCACCATTCGGGGGCTCGCAATCGACGCAACTGAAGCGGCCAATTCGGGACACCCCGGATTGCCGATGGGATGCGCAGAAATTGGCGCCTATCTATGGGGCGAGTTGATGCAGTTCAACCCAAAAGAGCTCACTTGGGTCAATCGGGACTACTTCGTGTTATCGGCCGGCCACGGCTGCCTCCTCCAATACGCCTGTCTCCATCTATCGGGCTATGCTCTTCCACTCGACGAGATCAAAAACTTCCGCCAGCTCCACAGCATGACTCCTGGCCACCCCGAATATGGACACACTCCAGGTTTAGAAGTAACGACTGGCCCCCTTGGACAGGGCGTTGCAAATAGCGTTGGAATGGCACTCGCCTACAAGCTGCTGCAGAAAAAGTTCAACACGGCGCAACACGAGATCCTATCCAATAAGATCTTCTGCCTGGCGGGCGACGGCTGCATCATGGAAGGGATCAGCAGCGAAGCGTCGCAGCTGGCCGGTCACCTCGGACTTGACAATCTCATTCTCCTCTACGACGCCAACCAAATTTGCCTTGACGGCCCCCTCAAAGAGACCTGTTCAGAAGACACCCTCGCCCGCTACCGGGGATATGGATGGGAGGTGCACGAGCTCGACGGCCACGACCTCGACCAACTCGACACCAAGCTGCGCGAGGTGCGCGAAAACCAAAAGAAACCAGCGCTGGTGATGTGCCGAACAATCATTGGAAAAGGCTCACCTCACAAAGCAGGAACGCACAAAGCACATGGCTCTCCCCTTGGAGCCGAAGAGGCAAAGCTGACCAAAGAGGAGCTGGGCCTCCCCGAAGAGACCTTCTTCATTCCCCAAGCGGTGAAGAGCTACTTCGAAGGGCGCCTCAAAGAGCGGGTGAAAGCATACACCGAATGGCAAGAGCTGTTTGAGCAGTGGTCGCACGCCAATGGAGAGCTCCGCCAAGAGTTTGACAAGATGCAGGCGCGTCACGTTCCGGACGATCTCGAGGAACAGCTTAAAGCGCTAGACATTGAAGAGCCGATCGGCGGCCGGACAGCCTCACAGCAGGTGCTCGCAGTTCTTGGTCATCATCTTCCTTGGATCTTGGGCGGCTCAGCCGACCTGTCGGGCTCCGACATGACCATGATGAAAGAGTTCCCTCTCGTCGCCCCCGGCGTTTTCGAGGGGCGCAACATCAAGTATGGCGTTAGAGAGTTTGCGATGTGTGGAATGGCCAACGGCATTTCGCAGACCGGCATGTACACGCCGTTTGTCGGCACCTTCCTCGTCTTCTCCGACTACGCCCGCAACGCCATTCGTCTCGCCTCTCTATCCAAGTACAAGGTGATCTACCAGTTCACTCACGACTCTGTTTGGCTTGGCGAAGATGGCCCCACCCACCAGCCTGTTGAGCACTACATGAGCTTGCGGGCGATCCCCAACCTTCACCTGATCCGTCCTGCCGACGCCAACGAGGTGAAGATGGCGTGGGTGGCGGCGCTCAAATACCATGGCCCCACCGTTCTTTGTCTTTCTCGTCAGAAGTTGCCCAGAATTGCCGGCACAGATGTCTCCTATGCGGATGGAATGGGACGTGGCGCCTACATCATCCGCAAAGAGAAGTCGAAGCCCGACTACACCCTCATGGCGACCGGATCGGAAGTGTCGCTTGCAGTTCAAGTGGCTTCGAAGCTTGAGAAGCTGGATAAGGCGGTCCGGGTCGTCTCAATGCCCTGCTGGGAGCTATTTGAACAGCAAAATGACGACTACAAGAAAAGTGTCCTTGGCGGCGACTTAGGAAAACGGGTCTCACTCGAAGCGGGTGTCGACCAGGGATGGTACAAATACATTGGCCCAGAAGGGATCGCCATCTGCATGGAAGGATTTGGCGCCTCGGCCCCATTGAGCGCACTACAACATGAGTTTGGATTCACTGTCGACGACGTCCTCGAGCGCATTCTCGCAGGCGCTTAAAGGGACGAATAAAGGACGCCCACCGGTCTGGCTGATGCGCCAGGCGGGCAGGTACATGCCTCAATACCGCGCCATCCGGCAGCGGCATTCGATCATGAACATGTTCCGCACGCCGGAGCTCATTACCGAAGTGACCCTCCTTCCCATCGATCTCCTTGGCGTCGATGCAGCCATTCTCTTCTCCGATATTCTCATCCTCTTTGACATGCTCGGCGTTGACTGGACCATTGAGCCGGGCGTTGGACCGGTCGTGCAGGCAACAACCAAGCTCGATTATCGCTCGCCAGAAGAGGCGATTCCTTTCGTCGGTGAGGCGATCAAAAATCTCCGCGGGCAACTCGATGTGCCTCTCATCGGCTTCTGTGGCGCGCCGTTCACACTCGCTTCCTACCTCATTGAAGGGGGTAGCAGCAAAACCCTCTCCAAAACACGCGCGCAGATGTACCGCGATCCTGAACAGTTTCACCTCCTCCTCGACCAACTGGCGGACGCCGCCATCGCTCTTCTCCGCTTCCAAATCAACGCTGGCGTCGAGGCGGTGCAAATCTTCGACTCGTGGGCTCACTGGCTCGCCCCCGATCAGCTCCGCGAATTTTCCATGCGCTACCTCAAGAAGATCTCCGACGCGGTGGACGTCCCCGTCATCCTCTTTTCGCGCGGTCCCCACGCCACCCACTACTGCGAAATCGGACCCACCAGCCTCGACTGGCAGTGCGACCTAGCCGCGGTTCGCAAACAAACGACCGTCCCTCTTCAGGGCAACCTCGATCCCGCTGTTCTCTACGCCGACCGGTCGACCATCAAGCGGGAAGCCACCCGCCTCCTCAACAGCATGAAAGGGGATCCAGCTTATCTCTTTAACCTCGGCCACGGCGTCTACCCCGACATTCCACTCGACAACGTCAAATACCTCGTGGAGCTGATTCATGAATGAAATCAACCCTACCCACCTAGCCAAGCTCAATCTCCCCGTCCCCCGCTACACCAGCTACCCCACCGCGCCCGAGTGGGGCCCCGTTGATCCCGGCACCTACCAAAAACACCTCCACAAGACCCGCGGCCCCCTCTCCCTCTACATCCACATCCCCTTCTGCCACTCCATGTGCCTCTACTGCGCCTGCTCAGTAGTCCTCAGCCGGAACGCCGAAAACGAAAAGCGCTACGTCAACTATCTCCTACGCGAAATCGACCTCGTTACCTCCCACCTTCCCGAAAAGACCGCTGTCCACCATCTCCACTTTGGAGGTGGCACCCCTACCAAGCTCTCTGAGCCTCAGCTCGCTCGCATCGTCGACCACCTCTCCAAACGGTTTGCACTCGATTTCACCAAAGAGATCGCCATGGAGATCGATCCCCGCACCGTCGTCGCCGATGACGGCGCCAAGCTTCGCCACCTCCGCGCTCTTGGCTTCAATCGCGTTTCCTTTGGGGTTCAAGACACCAATCCCAAAGTGCAAGAGGCGGTCAAGCGACGGCAATCCCTCGAGATGACCCGTAGCACCTTTCTCCTCGCCCGCCAGCTCGGCTTCGAAGAGATCAACATGGACCTCATCTACGGCCTTCCCCACCAAACATGCGACACCTTCCGTAAAACCATCGACGACATCCTCGAGCTTGGCCCCAACCGGGTCGCCATGTACTCCTACGCAAAAGTGCCCTGGCTTAAACCTCACCAAAAAGCGATGAAGGACGAGTGGCTCCCCTCCACCGACGAGAAGTTCCGCATCTACGTCCAAGCACGCCAGCAGTTCCTCGACGCCGGCTACATCGCCATCGGGATGGACCACTTTGCACGTGAAGAGGACTCCATGGCCAAAGCATTCCGCGCCAAAGAGCTGCAGCGGAACTTCCAAGGCTATTCTCTCAAACTGGCCGACCACCAACTAGGCCTCGGCATGACCTCCACCGGCTACGTCTCAGACGGATATTTCCAAAACCTCAAAACCATCGACTCCTACTATGGTGCCATTGATGCGGGTGTCCTCCCCATCCTTCGCGGCAAAGTGATGACAGAAGATGATCGCATCCGCAAATGGACCATCCACCGACTTATGTGCGACTTCGAGCTCGACAAATCTCACTTCGCCCGCCAGTTCAACCGTGACTTCGACACCTATTTTTCCCCCGTAATGGAGGCGATCCGCGCAAGCGACCTCATCGAAGATGGCCCCGTCCTCCGCCCCACCCTCTACGGCTCCCTCTTCATCCGCAACATCGCCTCCCTCTTCGACGCCTATCTCAAACCGACCGAAACCCAGTTCTCCAAAGCTGTCTAAAACCGCTCAAGCCACACGCCGTGATCCCCTCCTGTAGAGGAAACGATTGATCGCCCGGAAAGATCACCGTGAGATGATCGAGCTTGAGATCTTCTCGAGCCACATGCATTGAGCGAGTGGTCTTTGGACGATCTGTGTACTTGAACTCGAACCCAAATCGCTTCCCATCTTGGATAATCAGCAGGTCCAATTCGGCTCCAGCCTGAGTGCGCCAGAAATAGCACTCTTCTGCAGAGGCCCCCATCTGCCGAATCACCTCCTCCAACGCAAAACCCTCCCAGTAGGAGCCTAACTGCGGATAGGTGTGAAGATCAGCAGCTGTCCTAATGCCCACAAGCGCATGTAAGATTCCACTATCGCGAAAATAAATTTTCGGCGACTTCACCTGCCGCTTCCCCAAGTTTTCAAACCAAGGCTGGAGCACTCGAATCATGAACGTCCCCGCCAAGATATCTAGGTACTTTCGGACCGTGTGATCAGAGACCTCCAGCGATTTTCCCAACTGACTCCCGTTGAACAGATTTCCGTGATAGTGGACTAGCATTAACCAAAAGCGACGCATCTGCTGCGGGGGGATGTTGAATCCCAAGCTAGGAATATCACGCTCTAAGAATGTGGTGATGAAAGACTGACGCCATAAAAAGCTCTCCTGTTCATCATCAGCCAAGAAGGAGCGGGGAAAGCCGCCCCGAAGCCATAGGCGATCGACATCCTCCGTTTCAAGAAGCGAAAATGGCATGAGCTCTATGTATCCGATGCGACCCGCCAGAGTTTCGGACGATTGCCGAATCAAATCGCGCGACGCACTCCCTAACACCAAAAACTTGCGCCCCTCCTTCTTCTGATCGACCAACACGCGCAAGATGGGAAAAAGCTCTGGGCGCAGCTGAACTTCATCAATCACGATCAACGTCTCAGCCGATTGAGACAGGGCGAGCATCGGATTCTCCAACCGGGCGAGATCCAGGGGGTTTTCTAAATCAAAAAAGGGAATCGTTCCCTCATTGGCAGCCTCCACATACATCTTCGCCAAGGTCGTTTTACCCACCTGACGAGGGCCTAAAAGGGCACACACAGGGTGCACTTTTAGCTGTAGCTCAATGTCCTTCAGATACTTAGGTCTATGCACTTTATATTCCTTGTAAATTCGTACTCCAACTTCGATTTTACAAGGAATACCACTCAATGTCAATGGACCTGACGAAAAACCATGCAATGAGTATATTCTGCAGTTTAATGAGTACTGCATCAAAAAAAATTGCCATTCTTGGCGCCGGCATCTCCGGCCTCTCCCTCGCCTACTTCCTCGAACGAGAGCAACCGGACGCTGAAATCGTCATCTATGAGAAGAGCGATCGGGTAGGCGGCTGGATCCGCTCAGATAGAATCGACGGACATCTGCTAGAACGAGGACCCCGCAGTATCCGCACCGGTGGCCTTGGACAAAAGACGCTCGCCCTCGTCAAGGAGCTTGGACTTGAAAGCGAGATGGTTCTCCCTTCCAAGGCGGCCGGACGGCGCTTTCTCTGGAATGAAGGGAAGCTGCAAAAGGTCCCCAGCGGCAGACTCCTCCGTGGCATTTGGCGCGATATTCTCCGAGAATGGCGGGTGCCGCCAGGTCGAGCCGAAGACGAAACGATTCACGCCTTCTTCTCCCGCCGTTTCGGTGAGAGGTTCACCGAAAGACTAGTCGACCCAATGATCGCAGGCATCTTCGCCGGCAACCCCCGCACCCTCTCAATTCGCTCCTGCCTTCCGCGCGTTTTTGAGATGGAACAGGCAAGCGGATCGCTCGTCCGAGGCTTTCTCCGACGGAAGCGGCACCCTTTTGAGATGTACTCATTTCAAAATGGGATGGAAACCCTCCCCAGAACTCTCGCTGAAAAGATCCGCTCGCCCATCCACTTCAATACACCCATCGAGAGTGGCGATCAGATCGATGCCGACCTCATCTACTCCACCCTTCCCGCTCACGCCGTCGGCAAAGTCTTCCCCGAACTACACGCAAAATTGGAGAAGATCCCCTTCGCTTCCCTCGCAGTCGTCGGCCTCGTCTACGACCGACCGGTTCTCAAACAGCGAGGCTTCGGCTACCTCATCCCCTCCAAAGAGAATCAGCAGATTTTGGGATGTGTCTTCGACTCTTGTGTCTTTCCACAGCAAAACAGCGGCAACGAGACCCGCCTAAGTGTGATGATGCATGGCGTCGAAAAACCGGATGACACGCTTATCGATCTCGCAAAAAAGAACATCGCCCGTCATTTGGGAATCACAGAAACGCCTGTGGTCGCCTCGGTGAAACGGGCCGAACAGGCGATCCCCCAATATCCCCTTGGTCACCACCGGCTGGTCGCCGAATTAGATGAACATCCCCGCCTCAAACTGCTGGGCATCAGCTTCCGCGGCGTCTCCCTCAACGACTGCATCCATGCAGCACGCATTGCTGCTCAAAGTTAGACTCATCACTAAGGTGATCCCCTCCCCAGTCAATTCCTCTCGGTGAATCTCTTGGTGGTGGCAGATCAGCGGGTTGTTGAAGACCCAAGTAGTCTCCTCTCCGTCATCCCCTCGCATGACGAGCAAATCACCCTCTCGAACAACGTCGCTGCTCATGAACTCATATTCCCCATCGAACAGGAGCTCTGGAATGATAGTTGCCACCAAACCGCGGACGATCGGCCACGCAGCAAATCGCTCAGACACCTCGCACCCATCGCACAGCTCAGGATCATTGTACTCGTCAAGTTGGTAGAAAATGGGCTCCTCGAGAGCCTCTTGAAGGCTACGCATGTAGACCTGATCGGTCGGTTTTTCCCCTTCAACTGCGGTATCAAACTTACCCCGCAAAGTCATGTGTGGGCCGTACGACTCACAGTCCCCTTCCGCCAAAATCCGATGGATTTGCACCGCAAACCGACGATCGCCTACGTAGCGGACCGTCGCGTCGACAGCAAACAATACCTCACCTTTCTCCTCTCCGTGCTGAGTGATCTCTGTCTTAATCTGCACCGACCGCACAACGGTAGCGCCCATCTCATAGGACGGTTTAGAGTTGGCAAAGAGAAGTGTGGGAAGTAGAAAAGAAAAAAGGGCGATGCGTTTCATGCGATGCTCAGCGTGTTAGGGTTGGATGGGTCTCCTCGCGAAGCCGGTCGCCAAACCCAAACCCCTTTTTCTTCAAGGCATGGGTGTCTGGATCGTGTTCATTGAACACATAGACCGCTCGCGGCCCCGCATAGGCGATAAGAAGATAGTCCCTGTCGCCCTCTTCTGCCAATGAAAAAGTGTGTTCCGCTGAAAAGAAAATTGCGCCACCGGTCGGCTTAATGATCGCCCCCGCCACAATCCCCTGCACGCTCCCCATCTCTTTAAGATTGAGCTCCCCCGTCGACACCCTCTTCACCCAACCAAGCCTCAACGGGTGGATCCCCGTCAGCTCAGCCGCCACCTCCGCGAGAGGGCGCCGCCTGGCCACCTGTTCATCGGTCAGTTCAGGAGGAACCACCTCGTCAAACTCGACATAGCCATGTTTGACAAAATGATCCCGTTGGTCGGCGGTGAGGGCAAATCGCATGCCAATAAGTGTACGTCTATCTTGGGCAAAATGCTAGTGAAGAGTAGACTGCATGGACATGAACGAGCTGCAAAAATTTCTAGAACAGATCCCTCTCATTGAATCAAAATTGGGATATACGTTCCAAGACCGAGAGCTCCTCACCCTCGCCTTCGTCCACCGGAGCTTCATCAATGAGAACCGGGAGCTGATCGCCTCTCACAATGAAAGACTTGAGTTCTTGGGCGACGCCGTCCTCGGCGTTTTGGTCGCCGAGCACCTCTATCGAGACCTGCCGGAGACCCCCGAAGGGGAGCTCTCTCACCTCCGCTCCCGCCTCGTTCAAGCGACCGCCTGCGCCGCCTACGTCGATAAGCTTAACATCGCCGAGCATCTGATGCTCGGCCGAGGTGAGCAACTCTCCACCGGCCGGGGGCGCGAATCGATCCACGCCGACCTCTTTGAGGCGGTCATCGGCGCCATCTTCATCGACGGAGGGATCACCGCCGCCCGCGCCTTTCTCTTCGGTAAGTTTCACGACGTCCTCAACCAGCTTCTCACCGAACCGGAACGGAACTGGAAAGCAGAACTGCAAGACTACGCCCAGCGGACCCACAAAGAGCCCCCCACCTACACAGTCCTCTCTGAGAGCGGCCCCGACCATGGCAAACAGTTTGTGGTTGGCGTCGCAATCAAGGGAGAGGAGATTGGGACCGGCGAGGGTGCGTCGAAAAAGCAAGCGCAACAGGCAGCTGCTGAGGCGGCGCTGAAAAAACAAGAAGAGAGCTGATGGCGACCAAGACCCGCTCCGCCTGGTTTTGCTCTGAGTGTAGCCACAAGCAGGCCAAGTGGGCAGGACAGTGTCCCCAGTGTGAGAGCTGGAACACGCTATTAGAAGAAGTGGAGGCGCCCGTCGCTCGACGCTTCCAGTCGCAACAACTCAAAGGGTCCCGACCCGTCCGCCTCACCGAAGTGGGCCTCACAGAAGCCCCCCGCCACAAGACCGGCATGACAGAAGTTGACCGCCTCTTTGGGGGTGGTCCCGTCGTCGGCTCTCTCGCCCTCGTCGGTGGCGAGCCTGGCATTGGCAAGTCCACCCTCCTCCTCCAGATCGCCGCCGCCCTCTGCAACACCGGCCTTACCGTCCTCTATGTCTGTGCCGAAGAGTCGGTGCAACAGACAATGTCTCGCGCCAAACGGCTTGGCATCGCAACGGACAACCTCCTCCTCCTCAGCGAGACCCACTTCTCGCAGATCAAAAACCAGATCGACGCCGTCGCCCCCGACGCCATTATCGTCGACTCCATCCAACTCATCTACAAAGAAGAGATCAGCTCCTCCCCCGGCTCAGTCTCACAGGTGCGGGAGAATGCCACCGAGTTCATGCACATCGCCAAAGGGCACGGCATCACCACCTTCCTCGTCGGCCACGTCACCAAATCAGGCGAGATCGCCGGCCCCCGCATCCTCGAGCATCTCGTCGACACCGTCCTCTACTTCGAGGGAGACAAGCAGGCAAACTTTCGGATGATGCGGGTGATCAAGAACCGGTTTGGCGCCTGCGACGAGATCGCCGTCTTCCAAATGACCAGCCGCGGCCTCATTGAAATCCCCAATCCCTCTGAGATCTTCCTCGAAGAAAGGCAACAACAAGTGGCCGGCTCGGTCATCGTCCCCACCCTCGAAGGCTCCCGCCCCTTCCTCCTCGAAGTGCAAGCGCTCGTCACCCCCTCGCCCCACCACAACCCCTCCCGCAAGAGCACCGGCGTCGACTCCAACCGGCTCGCCCTCCTCCTCGCCGTCCTTGAAAAAAAGCTCAAGTACCAACTCCACACCTCCGACGTCTTCGTCTCCGTCGCCGGCGGCATGCGGATCACCGAGCCCTCCGTCGACCTCGGCATCCTCCTCGCCATCGCCTCCTCCTTCTGCAACGTCTTCGTCGACCCCGACACCATTGTCATGGGCGAAGTGGGCCTTGGCGGCGAGATCCGCGGCATCCCCCGCATTGAGGCGCGCATCAAAGAGGCTGCCCGCATGGGCTTCAAACGGGCCCTTCTTCCCCGCCGTAACATCAAAGGGCTCCGCACCGACATCCAACTCATCCCCGTAGACCTCGTTGAGGAGGCCATCGATGCACTCATCACCGGTTAGCATTGGCACCCGCTCCTCTCCGCTCGCCCGTGCGCAATTCCTAGAACTACAATTCCTCCTCCCCTTCCCCCTCACTCCCACCTATGTCACCACGCACGGTGATCGAGACCGAAAAACCTCACTCCGCACCCTCGACAAGTGTGACTTCTTCACCCGTGACATCGACCAGATGCAACTGCGAGGCGAATGCCGCCTCTCCCTTCACTCCGCCAAAGACCTCCCCGATCCCATCCCCACAGGGCTCCTCATCGCCGCCATCACCGAAGGGGTCGACCGCTCCGACTCCCTCGTCCTCCGTGACGGCGAAACCCTCCGCCCCGGCATGAAAATCGGCTCCTCCTCCCCCCGCCGTGAGGAGGCCGCTCGCCAGCTCGAACCCAAGCTCTCTTTCATCGATATCCGAGGCGTCATTGAAGAGAGGCTCGACCGCCTCAAGAGCGACCTCGACGGCGTCATCATCGCCGAAGCGGCCCTCATCCGTCTTGGCCTCACCCACCTCAACCGGCTCACCCTCCCCGGCGACACCACCCCCCTCCAGGGCCAACTGGCCATCCTTGCCCGCGCCGATGATCACGAGATGCTCGCGCATCTTAGCTATCTAGACACCCGCGATATCCACCGCACCCTCAACCTCGGCCTCGATCCCCGCCCCAATACCATCCACTACCCCATCATCCACACCACGCCGCGCCAGGTCGAGATCCCCCCCTACACCCACCTCATCTTCACCTCCAAAACCGCCGTCCACTACTTCCCCCAACAACCCACCGGCACCATCATCGCCGTTGGCCAAGCCACCGCCGCCGCCTGCAACGCCACCCACGTCGCCCAAAACGAATGTGCTGAAGGGATCATCGATATCCTCGAAACTCTCGACCTAAGAGAGGCCCACGTCCTCTGGCCTCACTCCGCTCTCTCGCGACCGCTTATCACTGACTATCTAACAAAAAAGGGCATCCGATTCGACGCCCCCATCCTCTACGACACCTATCCCCACCGCCCCTACGCACCGCCACCACTCGCCCCCTTCAACGAGATCCTCTTCACCAGCCCTTCGACTGTTTCCGCCTTCGAGAAGCTATTCGGTCTCCTCCCCGACCACTGCCGACTGACGCCAATTGGAGACCAAACGGCTGCCGCGCTGGGCGAGGCCCATGGCCGTGTCGCAGAGCGTGTGAACACATGAGCGTGCGATGACAGAGGTCCCAATCCCCACCTGGCCCAACGGCCGAAGATCTGATGGCGTCGCCCACCAGTTGGCAAACGAGAACAACCCACTTAGACTAGTCTCCGCCATCAACACCCGCGCCTGCGCCACAGGGCCCCGCGCTCCAAACGTCGCCGCACGACCGATCAGGTCCCGATTGATCGGCTCCTCACCAGTAAGAATATCCTGAATATTGTTCCCATTGAGCCACTGCGCCTGCACCTCTTCGCCCCAGAGTGCGATCTTTAACGCCCAGCAGAGGCTATTGTTCCAGCCTTCGTAAGAGCCGAGATCACGCGCGCGCCACTCTCTCGTCCAGACGACCCTCTCAATCACGGCCACCGAAGCACCAAGATAGAACCAACCCCTCTTATGCTGGAAGTGGGCCATCGTGCAAGCTCCCCAAACAGCGAGGTAGCCCACCCCACCGACCACCTTGAGAGCCACACGCGCAGCAGGCCCCAGCCCCTCCTTAAACGTCGAAGGCGTCGCCATGAAGCTGACCACCTCCGCCGTCACACCACCACCAGCAGCTTCACACTTCTCCCGATAGGCCTTGAGCACCTCGCAAACCTCATCTGGAGTGCGCGCCTTCTCATCCTCTTTCATGAGCAGCCCGTGCTTCTCAAGATCGGCGCGCGTCTTGAGCCCAAGACCGTCAAGCACACTCTCCATCTCTTGCAGATCTTCGATTCCAAGCGCCTCGTGCCACAGGTGAAGCCCCTTGGTCATTTTCCCCTGCAATACATAGACAGCCTCTTCATCCGGATTTTCATCCTCGCCGCTTAGCAGATCACTTAAGTGTTGCAGCATGCTCACCTGCTGCTTGGGCAACTCTGCCCACTGGTCGAGCACCTCGCATTTGGTCGCAAAACGTTTTTGAGTCCGGCTAGCTATCGCCCGTGCATTGGCCAACTCCGTGATCCGATGCCTCAGCTCCTCCGCGTTCTTTTTTTTCCGAGCCTTGTAGTCGTCCTGCAGGTTCACCCACGAATCGTTTTCTAAAGCGGCGGCTGCCTCTTCCCCACTCTTTTTAAGGCCCTCGACGATCGACTCGCGCTCCAATCCTTTGAGAACATTTTCAACGTGAGAAATATCAAGTCTTTCTGGCGTCGTTTTGAGAATGATCTCCTTGATCTGCTCATCCGACATCTGGCCAAAGTCCACGGTGATGTCGAGGGGGATGCCATTGTCCTGCAAAAACTGCACACCGGTGATGTCCTGATGAAGCGGGTTCATCTTTCGTTCCCACTTGTTGTGGTCAAAGGCAGCTGCATCTGGATCGAGCCAGAACTCAATCCGCTTCTCGCTATAGTCAAAGATCTGATCCTCGCTCCGCCAACGCACCCACGCGCTGGGGGCAGCTATGCCAACAGCAAAAGAGAGCCCCCGAATGCTGTCAATCCCCGCCCACAGGTCACCCTTTCCCCACGCGGCCCGTAGTTCAGCCGGCTGCGTGAGAAACTCGAAGGCAACGATGCCCGCGAGAAAGACCGCCGGAATCTGATGAGCTAAGAGCTTCGCGCGCCGGTTGCCCCACCTAGCCACCACAACTTTATAGAATACCTCCACCGACAGCCCAATCCCAATCCGACGCCAGCGGGAGGAGGGCAGGACATGAGCAACCGCGACTCCCGCCGCAGTCAGCGTCAGCCCGTATACAACATCATTTCTCTTTATATTTTCGAACACCATAGAGAAAACGATAGCACATTTAGATCTTGCAAGGAAGGGCAGATTGGCTTACAGTCCCCAAAAAAGCCCTTACAAGGAGTTCGTCATGCTAGAGACAATGGATGATTACAAGGTCACACTTCCTGATCTGCCGTACGACTATAGTGCCTTAGAGCCAGTGATTTCGGGTGAAATCATGGAGCTTCACCATGGCAAACACCACGCCGGCTATGTGGCCAACTTCAACAAGTTGTCTGAGCAGGCGGGCGAGGCGTGGCAAAAAGGCGACCTTAAGACCGCCCTCGCCCTCCAATCAGGGCTCAACTTCAACGGCGGCGGCCACCTTAATCACACGATTTTTTGGGAAAATCTCGCCCCTCCAAGTGCCGGCGGCGGACAGCCTCCCACCGGTCCCCTCCTCGACAAAATCAATAGCCAGTGGGGCTCGGTTGATAACTTCATTAAAGAATTCAATGCCAAGACCGGCCCCATTCAGGGCTCAGGGTGGGGATGGCTCAGCTACGCCAAGAAAATTGACCGCCTTGTGATCATGACCTGTGCCAATCAGGACCCACTGACTAACAAGGGGTTAGAGCCTCTTCTAGGGATTGACGTGTGGGAGCACGCCTACTACCTGCAGTACAAGAACGCCCGGCCCAAGTACTTAGAGGCCATTTGGGGCGTCGTCAACTGGGCCAATGTGGCAGAGCGGTACGCTAACGCCAAAAGTTAATTTTAGTTTGCTTGCGCAGAAGGGTCCCCTTCACTATAATTGGGCCTACAATTGAAGGAGCATTTGGAATGGGACTCTTTTCGCGCAGCAAGCAGAAGATTAAAGTGCAGTCGACCCGCAAGGATAGCTATAGCGGTTGGCTGCAGTGCACCGACTGTAAGGAAATGATCCACGCCAAGGAGCTGGAGAAAAATCTCTTTTGCTGTCCTAAGTGCAATTATCACTACCGGATGACCGCGCCCGCGCGGATCACCAATCTGGTCGATACCAACACCTTCAAAGAGTTGTTTGGTGAAGTTCAGCCAACCGACGCCCTCAACTTTGTCGACACCGAGCCCTACAAGCAAAGACTCCGTGCCGCCAAGAAGAAATCGGGCATGAGCGAAGCTGTGGTGGTCGGAACCGCTGAAGTGGAAGGGACTGCCATCTGCCTTGGCGTCCTCGACTTCCGCTTCATGGGTGGGTCGATGGGATCAGTTGTGGGCGAGCGTCTCACCCGCATCATTGAGCACGCGCTTGATCACAAGATGCCCCTCATCATTGTATCCGCTTCTGGTGGTGCCCGTATGCAAGAGTCCGTTCTCTCCCTTATGCAGATGGCCAAAACCTCCGCAGCGCTAGGCTGCCTGCGCGAAGCAGGCGTCCCCTACATCTCTATCCTCACCAACCCCACCTCTGGGGGCGTCACCGCCTCCTTTGCAGCGCTTGGCGACGTGATCATTGCTGAGCCCAAAGCACTCATCTGCTTCGCCGGCCCCCGCGTCATCGAGCAAACGATCAACCAAAAGCTCCCTGAAGGAGCGCAAAAATCAGAATTTCTCCTTAAACATGGCATGATCGATTGCATTGTTAACCGGCATGAATTAAGACAGAAACTCGGATTGCTAATCGGCTACCTGAGTGGCAATGAGCGACAGTCGTTGAAAGAGGAGGCGCAACAACTGGCCACCAACCTTTCCGACTCGCTCAACCAGCTAATGACAGTAGCCAAAGAACGAAAGAGAACGCGTGCCAAAAGTTGAAATTCCTACTCTAGCTTCAAACGAAGCCGCCCTCCCCACTTACACCACATCCGGTGCTGCCGGCGCCGACATCAGAGCTCACTTGAGTGAACCGCACACTCTCCAACCCGGCGAGCGGACCATCGTTCCAACTGGCCTCAAGCTTGCCATTCCTGAAGGGTATGAAATTCAGCTCCGTCCCCGCAGCGGCCTTGCCGCCAAACATGGGATCAGCCTCGTCAACACCCCCGGCACCATCGACTCCGACTACAGAGGCGAGGTAGGTGTCATCCTCATCAATCACGGCACAGAACCATTTACCGTCGAACCCGGAATGCGCATTGCGCAGATGGTGCTCGCCCCCGTCGTGCAGGCTCAGTTCGTTATCCATGAAGATCTAGTTGGCTCCACTACCCGGGGGAGCGGCGGATTTGGTAGCACGGGGACCGCATGACACAGATCGCGAAGTACTTTAGTAAAAAGGCGGTCGTCTTTCTCGACACCACCAGCCGGGATGAAGCGCTAAGCCAGCTCATCGACGCCCTTGACAATGCTAAAAAACTTAAAAGTAAGCAGGCCTTCCATGAGGCCATCTTAGCCCGTGAAGCGCTCGTCTCCACCGGCATCGGCATGGGCGTCGCCATCCCCCACTCCAAGCTCCCCGATTACACCGACTTTTTCATCGCCATCGGCATCCAAAAAGATGAAGGGATCGATTGGGACGCCCTCGACGGCCAGCCCGTCCGGATCATCTTCATGATTGGGGGCCCAGAGAACAAGCAGAGCGAATACCTCGGCATCCTCTCCCGCCTCACCACAGCCATCAAAAACAACGAGCGGCGAAAGCACGTTCTGCAGGCCGAAGACACCAAACAACTCCTCGCTGTACTAAAGGATCTCTAAGATGGATCTCAAAATTGACGACGTCGCCCACCTTCTCAACGTTACCCCTCAGCGCATTGAAGAGTGGATCACTACTGGCAACATCCCCTCCTACAAGCTAGACAACGAACCCCGCTTTTCCCGCCAGGAGATCGAAGCGTGGATGCTCGAGCAAGACCATCTCTCCTCCGACCATCACGTCAAGCCCACCGGCCTCCACAAGTTTAGCCTTTTCCGCGCCCTCCACAAAGGCAATCTCTACGCCGACATTCCTGGCACCACTCCCCAAGAACTGATCACTGGCACCACCGAGCAGATGGCAAAGAAATACGAACTCGACAGCGCCGTCCTCTCCACCCTTCTCATGGACCGGGAGCGTCAGATGAGCACAGCACTTGGCTCTGGCATCGCCGTCCCCCACACCCGCGACTTCCTCCTCCCCACTCACTTTGACGTCGTCACCATCGTCTTCCCTCAGGAGCCCATCCCCTACGACGCCCTAGATGGCGCCCCCGTCCACACCCTCTTCTTTCTCTTTGCTTGCGAAGACGCCCGCCACCTCGACCTTCTCGCCAAGATTGCCCACTTCAGCAACGACGAGCAGAACATCCGCCTCCTTCAGCGCCGCCCCGACCGCCAGACCCTCCTCTCCCACATCAAAGCGTGGGAAGCTGGCCTCGCCCACTAACTCCCATCTACCTGACCGACTTTTGGCCGATAATAGCGGTTAGCTAGCGGTTTTGAGAGTTTCGCCTTTGGCCTCTTTGATGACCACTTTGTCACCATCGGCGGTGAGGCTGCAGGTGTAGCCTTCGCCGGGATGGCGGAGGAGCTGTTCGGCGAGGGGATCCTCGATGAACTCCTCAATGGCACGACGGAGGGGGCGGGCGCCCATCTCCGGCTCGTAGCTATGCTTGACGAGGAGCTCCTTGGCCGAGTCGTCGAGGGTGAAGTGGATGTCGCGCGCAGCGAGTCTATCTTGCACCTTGGCCACCTCGAGCTCGACTATCTGAGCGAGGGAATCATGTCCAAGCGCTCGGAAGACAACAGTGCCGTCGAGACGGTTGAGCATTTCCGGCTTAAAATGCTTCTTCATCTCGTCCTGCACCTTGTCTCTCATCGTGTTGTAGTCGGTGGCAATCTTCTCCCTCGCACCAAAACCCACCTCAGTGCTCTTGCGGATGAGGTTGGCGCCAAGGTTAGAGGTCATGATGACAATGGCGTGACGGAAGTCCACCTTACGGCCGAAGGAGTCGGTTAAACGTCCCTCTTCGAGGATTTGTAAGAGAATGTCGACGACGTCAGGGTGCGCCTTTTCAATCTCGTCAAAGAGAACGACGCTGTAGGGGCGCTGCCGCACCTGCTCGGTAAGCTGCCCACCCTCTTCATGTCCGACGTAGCCCGGAGGCGAACCAGTCATCCGGCTCACCGCAAACTTCTCCATGTACTCCGACATATCCACCTGGATGAGCGCATCCTCTTGACCAAACATGTGCTTGGCGAGAAGCCTGGCAAGAAGAGTTTTTCCCACACCCGTAGGCCCCAAAAATAGGAACGAACCAGTGGGCCGGTTGGGATCCTTGATGCCGGTGCGCGCACGACGGATCGCGCGGCAAACCATGTCAACAGCGTCGTTCTGACCAATGATGTTATCGCGCAGAGTCTCTTCCATCTTGAGCAGCTTGGCCGAATCTTCCTCGGTAAGACTGCTGACGGGAATGTGAGTCTGACGTGCCACCACATCGGCAATGTCATCTTCGTCAACAATCGCCCGGTGCTCTTCCTTGCTATGCTCCCACTCTGCCTGACGCTTCTGGAAATCTTCGCGCAGAGTCTTCTCATTGTCCCGGAGACGTGCCGCCTTCTCATACTCCTGAGTGGCGATCGCCTCTTCCTTCGCACGCCGCGTCTCTTCAATCTCAGTTTCTAGCTTCCCAAGGTCTGCCGGCTGCGCCATCGTCGCGATACGGGTCTTCGCCCCCGCCTCGTCGATCAGATCGATCGCCTTATCTGGAAGGAAACGACCCTGAATATAGCGATCGGAAAGGAATGCAGCCGCCTCGAGAGCGGGCACCGTGAACTCACACTTGTGGTGCTCCTCATACTTTGGCTTCAGACCGGCGAGAATCTCAATCGTCTCCTGCACACTTGGCGGCGCCACTTGCACTCGCTGAAAACGGCGCTCAAGGGCTGCATCTTTCTCAATGTGCTTTCGGTATTCGTCGAGAGTAGTCGCCCCTATGCACTGCAGCTCGCCCCGCGAGAGAGCAGGCTTCAAAATATTGGAAGCATCAATCGCCCCCTCCGCCGCACCCGCACCCACAATTGTGTGGAGCTCGTCGATGAAAAGAAGAACGTTGCCCGCCTTCAAAATCTCATCCATCACAGCCTTGATCCGCTCTTCGAACTGACCCCGGTATTTCGTTCCTGCGATCATCAAAGCGAGGTCGAGCATGATGAGCTTCTTCTTGCGCAGGTTATCAGGCACGTCACCGGCCACAATCGCTTGCGCCAGCCCCTCAACGATTGCCGTCTTTCCCACTCCCGCCTCACCGACCAGCACTGGGTTGTTCTTCCGACGACGACAGAGAATCTGAATGCATCTTTCGACCTCATCCGCACGCCCAACTACCGGGTCCATCTTCCCCTGTCGGCACGCCTCAGTCAGATCATACCCATATGCCTTAAGAGCGGGCGTCTTCTCAGCTCCCGGAGGGGCCGCACGCTCCCCCTTCTGCTGCTGCCCACCACCTGCACCAATTGGAGGCAAATGCAAGTTGAACGTCTCGAGCTCTTTAAGCACCTCCTTGCGCACCTCTTTGAGGTTCACATTGAGATTCTCAAGCACCTGCGCCGCCACACCGTCAGTTTGGCGCAACAAGCCCAATAGAAGATGTTCAGTGCCAACGTAGTTGTGGCTTAAATTGGCCGCCTCTTCATTGGCAAACTCAAACACCTTCTTCACGCGGCCCGTCAGCGCCGGATCGCCATAAACTTGAATTTCTGGCCCAAATCCAACCAGCTTCTCCACCTCAGCGCGCACTGTTTCAAAATCAAGATTGAGATTTCTGAGCACATTGACCGCCACTCCCTGCCCGAGCTTCAGAAGCCCCAACAAGACATGTTCCGTCCCTAAGTAGTTGTGGTTCATCCGCTGCGCCTCTTTCTTGGCCAGCTTGATTACCTGTTTTGCTCGATTCGTGAACTTGTCAAACATGTGCTATTTCTCCCTCACTCCGCAGACTAGGTGCGGCTCCGTTTTATTGCAATCCTGAGATGTGATATAGTACCTCACCATGAAATGGCAAGTACTTGATACAGGACGAGCTACGGCTCAGGCGAACATGGAGATCGACCAGCAACTGCTGGCCGACCTAGAGGGTCAACCCATCCTCCATTTCTACGATTGGGAGGGGGATGCGGCCACCTACGGCTACTTCATCAAGCCCCAAGACTTCCTCAATCTAGAAGAAGCGAAACGACTTGGCCTCTCCCTCGCCCGCAGGCCAACCGGAGGCGGCATCGTCTTCCACACCTGGGACCTCGCCTTCTCCATCCTCATTCCAGCAACTCACCCAGCCTTCTCCCTCAACACCTTAGATCGCTACAAGTGGATCAATGAGCGGGTCGTTGAAGCACTCAAACCCTACCTCACCGGCACCGTAGAACTGCTCCCTCAAGACCCCACCCCTCAAGGGCATTTCTGCATGGCCAAGCCAACGATATACGATATCATGGTGGATGGGCGGAAGCTGGGCGGCGCTGCGCAGCGGAAAACCCGCCGAGGATTCCTCCACCAGGGGACCATCGCCCTCACTCCCCCCTCCATCCCCTACCTCAAGTCCATCCTCCTTCCAGACACCGGCGTCCTCGAAGCGATGCAGGCCACCACCTTCACCCTCTTCCCCGACACCCCTCTGGAGAAGGGCCGAATTGACGTGCGCCATTCCCTTTTAAACACCTTTTCTCTATCCTAACCGTCATGTTGACATTCATTCGCAAATACCAACGTCTCTTTTTCATCGTGGTCACCGTCCTGATCACCATCTCCTTCGCCGTCTCCCCAGCGATCGGCGGCTTCTCCGGCCCCTCCCGCACCGACAGCGAGGCATTCGTCGCCGTCAACGGGAAGAGCATCCCCCACTCGGAACTTGCGCAGATGCGCTTTTTCCTCTCCACCGATGCGACCGACAAACTGATGTTCGGCGGCAGCGCCGGCCCCAACTTCCTCAACGACGGCCTCATCCGGCGCGACATTCTCCAGACAGGCCTTGGCCAAGTGCTTGTCGACGAATACATCGACCTTATTCAGTCCGACCTCCGCCAACGGCACGAGCGGGAGCGCCGCTTCACCGGCTACCAGCACCCCCACGCACCGTTTTTAAGCGCTGAGAACGTCTGGGGCTACTTCTCCCCTGCCGTCAAAGAGGGGCTCGACACCCTCCGTGACATCTCTGATCCCCTCTCCGCCGACGCCTTTGCCGCTAGAACTAGCCTCTACCTCGCTGAGCAAAACTTCCCCCAGCAGGCGCTAAAAGAAGTGCTCCGCTACCAGGAGAAGCAGTACGACTGGGTGCAGCCTGATACTCTTCTTGAGCGGCGCGACCTCGCCCTCTTTGGCCACCGCACCTTAGAAGATTGGTTTGGCCCCAGCTTCCTCACACTTGTCTCCGAGTTCGTCATCAACGCCAGCCTCATCGCCGAAGAGCAAGGGTACAAAGTATCCAAAGCAGAGGCGTGGGCCGACCTGCAACACAACGCCGAAATCAGCTTCCAGCAGGCCCATCTCAGCCCCCTCGTCACTGCCAGCAACGGCGGTGAGTATCTTGAAGAGCATCTCCGCAACACTGGGATGGACCGGGCCACCGCCACCAAAGTTTGGCAGCGCGTTCTCCTCTTCCGCCGCTACTTCGACGACGTCGGCAACTCCGCCCTCCTCGACAAGCTCGCCTTTGAAAAGTTCCAAGGGTATGCCAACGAAACCGTCGTCGCCGACCAATACACACTCCCCATCCACCTCGACACCTACCGCGACCTCCAAGCGTTTGAGGCCTACCTCACCGCCATCGGCGATCCCGAAATGGTGGGCCGGAGCCACTCTCTTGAGACCCTCCTCGACAACAATCCTGAGCTTGTCCAGAAGCCCTACCTCCTTGAAGTGACCACCGCCGAAAAGACCATTGCCCGCCAGCAGATCCCCTTGAGAGAGGTGTGGAACTGGCAGCTCGACGCCCAAAACTGGCCAGCTCTCGTCACCACTGTTCCTACTCTCGCTGCCGCCGCCCCTGCCAGCCGTGACGACCGTTTCGAGGCGCTACAATCCCTCAGCAAAGCCGACCGGCTCAAGCTTGACCGGCTCGCCCAAGATGGCCTCCTCAGCTTCTACAACAGCTGGATCCCCGAAGCACTCAACGACGCCCATCCTACTGAGCAGCTCGTCCGCCTCACCTTTGATCCCGAAGGAGAGCCCCTTCCCGGCGTCACCGACCCCCTCCGTCTCATGTCCCTCCTCGACAAAGAGGATCACATCGACCAATACAGCGACGACGGCGAACACTTTTACCGGTTTGCTGTCCTCGAACGCCCCACCCGCCCCATCCCAATGACCTACCATGAGGCACTCGACACCGGCACCCTAGCCAAGACCACCCGCAACCTCTACAGCGCCCACTACCGCACAGTGCGCACCGCCGACCCCGACAAATACCAATACGACGACCACTCATGGAAGCGACTCTCCGAAGTGCGTGACCAGCTCGCCAACACCCTCCTCAACACCACCGACGGTGAAAAAGCGGCCCGCACCCGTTTCCACGACCACTGCGCCCGCGCCCTCACCGCCATCCAAGCTGGCGACACCTCCCCTATTCGCACCACCGACGCGAATATCGCTAACCAGTGGAAGCTCACAAAGGCTGCCAAAACCTTCACCCGCGATGTCGACACCGATGCTTACACCCTCGCCATCAACGAGTGGTCTCCCCTCCGCCAAATCCCTGGCCAAGACCCCTACTTCTATCAAGTCACCGGCCGCGAGCCCGGCTCCCTCACTCATGAGCGCCGCGTTGACTTTGCCCGCGACGCCCTCTCTGCCGAAGCGCAGCGCGCCCTCATGCACACCGTCGTCACCCGCCTCTCCGCCGACGAAGCCATCTCCCTCACCTTCCTTAATCCCGACGCCTAAAACTCCCCAACCAGCTTCACCTGATCAACAAAATTGTCACAATCGGTGCCAGGCACCAATTGTGACAATTTCGGTCGTTGCGGAATTTTGCACCAACGCTGTACGATCTTGACCATGAGAAAATACACAGAACAGCACGAGTGGATTGAGATTGATGGGGACATCGGGACCATCGGCATTACCAACTACGCCCAAGATGAGCTAGGCGATATTGTCTATGTGCAACTGCCAGAAGTTGGCATCACCGTTGAAGCAGGCGACGACGTCGCCATTCTCGAATCGACCAAAGCGGCGACCGATATCTACACGCCCGTCTCGGGCGAAATCGTTGAGATCAACAAGCGTCTTCCCGACGTTCCGGAGATGGTCAATGACGACGCGGAGAAAGCCGGCTGGCTTTTCCGCGTCCGCATCTCCGACCCCGCCGAACTAGACTCCCTTCTCACGAAGAAAGCCTACTCCGCGCTCCTCACTCCCTCTCATTAACCATAATATTCGCCCCACGTACAAACGAGAAGGAAAGATTGCTCACGCTAGCCCGGTTGGCCGGTAACTTGTCCGCATCGACAAACGTGTAGATGCGCCGACCATCGTCGTGCTGCGACTCTACACAATGCAAGCTCTTCTCTCCCATACTTGTGATGAGAACGTCGACGATCTTGTTGTCCGAAACAATGATTAGCTCACCAAGTTGATGGAGATCGTTCACAGGAAGCTTGCTGCCATCCGACTCGCTCGCAAGGTGTATAGTCAGCGATTCTAAGTCAGCCGCATGTTGCAGCACGGCCACAACGTCGTTCTCAAAGACTTCTGCAACCTTCAGGTTGGCCATGTCCTCCATGAATGCTTGCGTCTGCTCGCCAAGAAGCGGTGCGGCGGCAACGAAGTTAAACTGGTCGATCCTTTCAAATTCTTCGAACCAGTACTGCAACACCCCGAGCTGATAGTCGAACGCCTTCCCCTCCTGTGCAGGACCGTATAGATCTGACCAGGGCCCTTCGATATTCACCGCATTATATGCGGTGAATAAATTCGCGACTCGCTCAGCGCGGTCGCCGCCAACCGCCTGAGCATTTGCTACGTGCACTGTTGGGTTCCGCTGTTGGACAAACTCGATCTGCTCTTTGGTTAACCCCTTAGGATCAAGGAAATTGAGGTTCGGGAACCTCTCCATCAAACGGGCTGCCAGACAGTCCTTCCCATCCCTTAAGGCCTCTCCCAGCATTTTTGATGCCTCTAGCGAATACTGCGGGAGTTCCTCAGCAATAGCGGCGAAAAGATCACTAGCGTGTTCGGCAATTTTCTCTTGCGCGACGGTGGAGGTGGCGTTGACGCCGACAAGGCCATTAACAAGGATGCCGGCAACACCGGCAGTGAAAGGAGTTGCCCACTCGTAAGGACGGAACTCGCTCAGCTCATTGCGAATGAGATAGGCCTGTAATCCGTAGAAAGCAATTGGAAAGACAAGTGAGCGGTACTGAAAGCTCCCTTTGGCCACCTTGTCCGGCGACTTGGAGCGGGAAAGGATCAGATCAACAGCTACGCCCGATACTAATCCTGCGCAACCCGTCCAAAGATCGTCCAAATCGACCAGCTTGAATCGATTGTTTGCAGCAACAAATGCGCCGCCTAGAACTAGCGGCGCGATGACCCACTTAGCGTCCTTAATAGAAAAATTTCCGTTAGACATTTCGTCCTCCTTGGTTAGTAAGGGGCTGATGCTAACTGGGTTTGGGAAAATAAGACTAGCTAAAACAATCTTTTAATAAGGTCGATCGACGACCTGAACATTACCCACAAGTCGGTTTTGGGCCGTCGCGAGCCCCTCGAGAACCGGGAAATCTGACGAACGTGCGTGGTTCCACCACGTATGAGAAGGATTGCCCGGGAAATCGGGGGGCGCAGTAGGCTCCAAAATTGAGATGTGGGTAATGTTCAGGTCGACAACAGACGTGGTATGCGCTATTCTTGTTGCTTAACCAACTAAGAGATAGGCGATGAGAGTCGAAAAAGAACAACAACTTATTTTTTTTGGTTTAGCAACCGTGGGTGCAGGATTTGCACTCGTCCACTTTCTAAAAGCGCCAAATCCAAGCCCAACCCTTGCTGCGCCACTAACCGGCCACACGATCAAGCCATTGGAACTGCCGGAGACGAGAGGAATCGCCAGTCACGCCGGCGCGATTTGCGTCCGGCCAGAAATCGTTTCCGCCAGCACCGGCGTTGCGGGCAGCTGCGGCCCCATCAACCAAACGGTCTGGTCCTAATCCGAAGCAATAGCACGGGCCGCGTGCATGTAGTGGAGAACTTCGACGTTCTTGATCTTCTGCTCCTGGGCGCCTGAATAGATGAGGTAGCCTTTGACGAAGCGGTCGCCGACGAGTTTCTCAAAGTAGCGGAGCTCTTTGAGAAATTGGGGATTGAAGGTAGAGGCGGCTTTCACTTCGATGGGGACGAACTGTCGGCCGGTGAGGTAGAGGAAATCAACTTCATGTCCGTGCGCGTCGCGAAAGAAGTAGAGGCGGGGGTCTTTGCCCCGGTTGTAACGGTGCTTGAGGAGTTCGAGGAGGACAAGGTTTTCAACCAGGTTGCCACGCAGCGGATCGCGCGCCATCTGGGTGGTGCTCTCAATGCCGAGAAGGTAGCTGGCGAGCCCGACGTCAGTGAAGTAGAGCTTGGGCGACTTAATGACTCGCTTGCCGAGGTTCTCGTAGTAGGGTTGCAGCAAGACGATGAGATAGGAAGCCTCGAGAATGGAGAGCCAGTGCTTAATGGTGCGTGAAGAGACGCCCACGTCCCCTGCTAGACTATCTACCTTCAGAATCTGACCAATGCGACCGGCGCAGAGCTGGATGAACTTCTGAAAGAGTGCGAGATCTTTGACGTAGGCAATTTGACGAACGTCCCGCTCAACATAGGTGCGTAAGTAGGCGCTGTAGATGGTCTGCGAGTCGAGGTGCCGTTGGAAAAGGCGGGGGAACCCCCCGGTGAGCAGCTGCTCGTTGAGCGTTTGTTTAATTCCTGCCGTCTCCAGTTCGCTTAAACTAAGCGGGAGAAGAGTAAGCAACCCGGTACGACCGGCGAGCGACTGCGAGACCGCTTGGTGCAACTCCAGCTGATGGCTACCAGTCAAGATGTACATTCCATCCACCTTCCGCTCATCGACAATCACCTGGATGTAAGAGAGAAGCTCTGGTGCCCGCTGTACCTCATCAATGATTGCTCCATCGGGGAACTGTTCTAGGAACGCGCGAGCATCGTTCTCGGCAAAGGCGCGAGAATCGGGGTTCTCCAGATTGACGTACGGTTTATCAGGGAAAGTCATATGCACGAGGGTGGTCTTTCCCGATTGACGGGGACCCATGACGGTGACAACGGGAAACGCTCCCGCCAGCCGCTCTAACTCACTTTGCATCTCTCTCTTGTACATCTCAAATCCGGATAATCATGACGTCTACTCCGGATTATCCGGATTTTCGCAATTTCCGTCAACAGACATGCATTCCCATAAACAACACAAGCACAGGCTTTTAGGGAGCCAGTGTACCGATTGGGGCCAGGCCCCAATCGGTACACTAGATTCTATTGGTAGAAGAGGTCGCCGAACTCGAGGGAGACGCAGCTGAGGAGGGCGCGGTCTTGAGTGGGCTCGCTGTCGTTGGCGATGCCGATGACGATGTTCTCAAGGCCAAGCCCGCTCGATTCAAGCTGGCCGCTTAGGTCAGCACGTTCGTTGATGAGCTCGAGGGCACGCTTGGCAGCAGCCATAACTAGCTGGTTGGCGTGCTCTTTGGTGCCGATGTCGGGAGTTTGGTAGGTGAGGGCAAGGGCGCCAAGCTTCTGGCCATCTTCGTTGCCACGCCAGGTGCTATTGACCCACTTGAGGCCATACTCTTCTCCAACTTGTCGGCCGATTTCGATGATGGCCATCTGAACGGTGGATTCGTTGACCGGCTCGGCACAAACAACCGATGTGCAGGCGATGGCAGCGAGTAGCATAAGTTTCTTGATCATGTTTTGCTCCTATAGTGCGTCCTCGGCCCGAATGTTCGGCGCCGAGGGGGGTAAAAGTGCTTCTTGCGGGGCAAGGTTGGCAGTGGGATTGTCCAACTTTATCCCCTGAAGGCCCATGAATGCCATGGCCATCAGTCCCGTCATAATAAATGTTATACCCATCCCGCGCAACCCCGGAACGACGTTGGAATAGGCGAGCTTCTCGCGGATGGCTGCGATGAGAAGGATGGCAAGCCACCAACCGACGCCGGCGCCAAACACATAGGCGAGGTTGGGGAGGAATGCAAACTCTTTGGTGGTGGCAAGGAGGGAGGCGCCGAGGATGGCGCAGTTGACGGTGATGAGGGGAAGATACATGCCTAGCGCGTTGTAGAGGGCGGGGAGAAACTTCTCGATGACGATCTCAAGCACCTGAACGAAGGCGGCGATGACGGAGATGTAGATGATGAACTCGAGAAAGCCGAGGTTAACAAGCTTGGCGTCGACGCCAATGCCGCTGAGCCAGCGAAGGGCGCCGTCGCCGGTGATGAACCGGTGGACAAACCAGTTGAGGGTGCCGGAGATGGTGGTGACAAAGATGACGGCAGCACCAAGTCCGTTGGCGGTGGTCACCTTGTTCGAACAGGCGAGGTAGGTACACATGCCGAGGAAGGTGGCGAGGAGAATGTTCTGCACAAACACCGACTGGATAAAGACGCCGAAGAGGTTGAGAAGTGTGTAGTCACCGAGCCACATAGCTTGTTAATTCCCCTCTTGATGTTTTAGGAGATTGGCGACCCAAATCATGCCGCCGAGGAGGAAGAAGGCGCCGGGGGCGAGAATCATGATGTTGAAGTTGGCGTAGCCATCGGGGTGCTCGGGGGTGGCGTAGAGGATGTTCGGAACGATGCGGAGGCCGGCGATGGTGCCGTAGCCGAAGAGTTCACGGACGACGCCGACGAAAAGGAGGACACCCGCATAGCCGAGGCCGGCGCCAAGGCCGTCGAGGAAGGCAGGAATGGGTCTAACGGATTTTGCCATCGCCTCTGCGCGCCCCATGACGAGGCAGTTGGTGATGATGAGGCCGACGAAGACGCTGAGCGTTTTGGAAATGTCATAAGCAAACGCGCGGAGGAGGATGTCGACGATGGTGACGAAGAGGGAGATGATGACGAGCTGGGTGATCATCCGAACCGAGTCGGGGGTCCAGTGGCGCAAGGAGGAGACGAGGAACGAGCTGCAGCCGGTGACGAAGGAGACGGCAAGTCCCATGGCGATGGCGGGGCCGACGGAGGTGGTGACGGCGAGGGCGGAGCAGATGCCAAGGATGGCGACGAGAATCTGGTTGCTATGCCAGATCTGGTCGGTGAAGTAGGTCTTGAGTGGGAGGCGTCTAGGATCCACTAGAATCCTCCTGGTTCTGTTTGTTCAGCTCAATGAGCAGGTTGCGGTAGGGGGCGAGGGAGGCGGAGTAGGCGGCGGTGACGCCGTCGCCGGTGAGGGTGGCCCCAGTCACCCCATCGACGGCGGTTTCAGCCCGAGGGCTGTCGCCGAATTTATCAGTCACCTTCCCCTTTACCACAACGATGCCCAGCGGCGCCCGCTCAAAGTTGTTGGTGCCAGAGGCGGCGGGGAGGAAAATCTTCTTCCCCTCAAACTGCACCTGCCAGGAGGGATATTGGATATTGGCGCCAAGGCCGGGGGTCTCGAGGGGGGCTTGCCAGGTGTTGCCGATGATGGTGTCGCCGTTGGGCTCGAGGGCGACATAGCCATAGATGGGGCCCCACAGGCCAAAGCCGGCGAGAGGGATGATGTAGGCTTCTGGTTTCGAGTCGGCGGTGGCGCCGTTGGGGAGGACGATGTAGAAGAGCTTCTCGGGGAGGTCGGCGAAACCGGTTTTGGCGTTGTCGGAGAGGTAGTCGTCGATGTCGATGCCCGCCTCGTCAAAGGTGGTGATCTTACCCGCTTCGTTGGTGAGACGTGGGAGAAGTCTCTCTTGGGAGAGCGCATAGATGGCGTCGGGACTCGCCTTCACTTTGTCGTCTGAGGGGACTAGTTTCTTCTCACCCGCATCATAAGTAGCTGGGATCCACTCCCCTTCTTCTTGGAGTTGGAAGTAGCCGTCGGGATTGTAGATGCGGGCGGCGGCGAGGATCTGCTTCACCCGGTCGAGCTCACGCGCCCGATCCTCGCGTGAGCGGAGAGCGGTCGAGGCGAGCGCCAGCACGAGCGCTGCGGTGAGGCAGAGGATCACCACAAAGATGACGGTGTATTTGGCGCTAGACGGAGGCTTTCGTTCTGACACGACGGACCCTCCTATAAGCACGCATGGCGTAGGTGTCGAAGACGGGGGCGAAGACGTTGCCGAAGAGGATGGCGAGCATCACACCTTCGGGGTAGGCGGGATTGATCACGCGGATGAGAATCACCAGGGCGCCTATGAGAAAGCCATAAATCCATTTGGCTTTACTCATGGTGGGTGAGGAGACCGGCTCGGTGGCCATGAAAATGGCACCGAAGACGAGACTCCCCATGAGGAACTGCTTGTAGGCGGGAAAGGCAAAGCGGGCGGGGTTCCAGGCGCCGCCGTCAACTCCAAACGTTGTGGAGGTCCACTCAAAGAGGAGGGCGGTGATGTAGGCGCCAATGCCAAAGGCGAGCATGGTGCGCCACGAGCCAATGCCGGTCCAGATGAGGAGAAAGGCGCCGAGGAGGGCGAAGAGGATGGAGGTCTCCCCCATCGAACCGATCCGGTTGCCGAAAAAGAGATTCCAGTTGGAATTGGTCCCAATCCCCTCACGAAGAGTGGTGAACTGGTAGGCGGCGTCGTAGGAGTCAGGGGGGAGGCCAAGACCTCCTGCATCGATGCCGGCGGTGACAAAGTCGTGCATCTGCTCGCCTGAGAGCGAGCCCAGCTCAGCGCCCGCATCAGTCACTCCGTTCCACTTTTCGAACTGCGTATCGATCACGTCAATGGTGGGAACATGGGTTCCCACCATGTTAGTCGCAATCGCATCGACGTGGACCCGCCGAATCTCATTGCCCACGTTGAACTTTGCGCAGGCAGAGGCCTGCGTGTAGCCATCCCACGAAGGGAGGGCGGCGTCGGCGTTCATCTTCTTAAGGCTGTTCGCAACAGTGGTTGGATTGGTTCCCACCCAAACGGGACCGGTCATCTTCTGCGGAAAGGCAAAGAAGAGAAAGATGCGAGCGGTGAGGGCCGGGTTGAGAATGTTCATCCCCGTTCCGCCGAAAAGTTCCTTTCCGACGACAACGCCAAACGAGACGCCAACAGCCACCATCCAGAGGGGAATGGTGGGGGGCAAGATGAGGGCGTAGAGAATTCCGGTGACGAGAAACCCTTCGGCAATTTCGTGCCCCCTCACGGCGGCGAAAAAGCCTTCCCACAGACCGCCCACCAGATAGCTGACAAAGACTACAGGGAGGAAGGCGATGAGGCCGTCCCCAAGAATCGTCGCCCACCTACCTTCCGAAAAACAGAACTCAAAGTAGCCAGCAAACGAACCCGAGGCCGCCATGTAGCTATTCATCAGCTGAAAGTTGGCCGATTCGTAGACAAATTTTTGAACGCCGGTATTCCAGATGGCCATCACCGTGCAGAGGGAGAGGGCAATGACCACAAGGACCATCCACCGCTTCAGATCCACAGCATCGCGGATGTGGGGAGGCCCCTTCGTATTGACCGGCGCCTCAAAAAGAAAGGTGTCAACAGCAGAGACCAGGGGCCGCATTTTATGGAGCGGCCGCCCTTTTTCAAACATCGCCAGCTGTTTATCGAGCAGTTTTCTCACCATTTGCAGGAACATAGCCAAGAGTCGGTGATATTTCCAGTGATTTGGTTTAGAATATGTGGCTGTGAAACGTCTACTCCCCATGATTATCGCTCTGTTGGTGGTCGTCTCGACCTCTCTCATTTTTTTTGAGACGTTGGTGACGCACGCCGTCGCGTGGCAATTGGAAAAGAAATTCACCTATGCTGAGCGGGAGTTTGCCCCGGGTCATCTAGTCTACGAGCAGCCGGCGACGGAAGGGGCGGAGGCAGACCGGTTGACGGTCACCATCACCGCCCGAGTTTGGCCATTCAAGTTAAAAGTGAAGGGACGACTCGACCATCCCACTCTGCAGAGCTACAAGCGCCCCACCTTGAAACAGGGGAAGAGTTTTTGGCGGCGGATTCCTGCTGAACTGGAGCTGGTCGACGGCGAGGTGGGAGGGGGAACTCTCAACGGCGTGATCCGCCTCACCCCTCGACTCTCGGGAAGTCTTAGAGTGCGCGATGTGACGATGACGAGCGAGAGGTGGGAGCTGACGGAGGCCTCTGGCGGTCTCGTCCTCTCGGGCGATGAGATGACCGTGGCGATCGACGGACAGCTCCGTTATCGCGATCAGGAGTGCTCGCTGAAAGTAGCCGGCCGGACAGGTCTTGGACCTAAGACTGATCTCTCGCTAGGGCTAACGTGGGGAGATGGGGCGAGCACCGCGCTGCAGATGTGTGGGGATACGGTGCAGCTCGAGCTCGATCAGGTGGGACACGGACAGGCGGTGGTGCTACAGACCATTGCCCGCGACTACCTCCCAGCGCTCCGCCACATCAACCTCACCGAAGGGCACCTCTCGGCCTCGATCCGAGCGGAGATGGAAGGGGGCCGTTTGCGAGAGATCGAAGTGAACCGTTTCTCTAGCGAGAAACTCTCCTTTTCCTATCCACCGCTCGGCCTCAAGGGGTCGCTTGCCGCTGCCTCCGGAAAGCTGCGCGCTGACGTCACCCCGAGCAAAAAGTTCACACACATTGGAGGCGACGTGGAGATCGCCGACGGGCAGATCGCCTTCCAAGATGGCTTTGAGCTCTCTGATGTGCAGGGGCGAGTGCGGGTGCGCAACAACGTTCTTCGGGGGGGCGAACTAACTGGTCGGTGGAACGGGCTGCACGCCTCAGCCCGTCTTGGTCACATGACCCCAAAAGGTCGCGTCACCGTCACCCTTGAAGGGAGAGGGGAAGATTTTGGCTCGTGGATTCCCGACACCTTTAAATCCGACCACCTAAAAGTGGAAGGGGGCATCTGGCAAGAGGGCTCCTACCTCCAAGTAGAAGGAGTAGGCACTGTCAATAACGACCAGCTCCCCTTTGGCCTCCGCCTCCACCACAAATCGGGTCATCGGTCCCACTCTTGGGTGAATCTTGCCCTCGAAATGATCGGCTATCCCTCGTTCCCCCTCCTTCCCTTCGAAACCGTCGGACTCTGTTTAGAGAGCGGCTGGCTCCGAGGCGAGGGGGTCGACGCCGCTCGCTTCGTCCAACCCATATTAAAGTCCGATGACATGCTCATCCGTGGAGAGGTGGATTTCATTGCCCGCCTTGAGGAGAAAGAGATCGCCGTCGACTACTCGGGAAGAAACGTGAACCTCGACGCCAACAGGTTCCAAGTGTTCGTCCCCAAGATGGAGGGCCTCCACTCCTTCTCCCTCATCGACGGCACCGAGACCGGCTCCATCCCCATTCATCACGGCATCTACCTTGAAAAATCAACCGGCCTCCTCTTCACCGACACCACCTGCCAAGTGGACCTCAACGACGGCCATCTCGACGTTCACGATATCGAGACAACATGCGAAGAGCTCCACTTTGAGGGGCGGGTGATTGTCGATGCTCCCCACATCCTCATCTTCAGCCCTCAGGTGGAAGGCCCCGTCGAGGGGGCGCAGCGGATCCTCCAAAAGATCTGCCCCAACTCATCCTTCGACCTTCCCCTCGCAGGCAACGTGGCAACCACCGGCGATGGCTTCACCCTCCGCCTCCTCCTCGGGCAAAGCGATAAAACCGAGTGTCAGATCAGCGGAGAGCTCACCCACCCCGCCTATAGCGGCGCCTTCGCCTACGACCACGTCGACCACTCCCTTGCCATTACGCAGCTCTCCGTCGGCGGCCCAGAAGTTGCGATCAAAGATGGGGCCGTTCGAGTTGGCGGCTTCCCTAAAGGAGCCGTCGAACTCACCCTTCCGATCACCAAAGCTGGCGCCCAGATCGCCTGCGTGGAAGGGAGTTTGAGCGACAACATTCTCTCCCTAAAAACTGCGGAAGGGGGGCTTACCGCCGCCCTTGCTCCCCTAGATGAGGGGTGGGAAATCTCATCCTTGAACGCCTCCTACAAGGGTAAGCAGGTGGAGAGCTCTGAGCCGTTCAGCTGCACCCTCTCTGACCGACTGCAGCTGAGAAATGCCAACCTGCAGATGGGTGGCCACCCCATTCTATTCCGAAGTGTCTCCATTAATTTTAGCGATCAGGGGCCCCGCGCCCAGGCGATCGCTCGGTTGAAAGGAGTCGACTACTGGCTCACTCTTTTGGGCAATGAATTGGTCATCTCCGAACTTGGTGCCAAAGCAACCCCCAAACCCGTTCAGCCCCTTACGCTGACACTCTCCCCCCACATCACCGCAGCCCGCGGTTCTCTTAGCGGTTTCACGTTCGACTTGGCGGCAAGCGATCAACCGAACCACTTCGAGGGAACCGTTGCAAATCAGG
Source organism: uncultured Verrucomicrobiae bacterium (assembly GCA_963739345.1). Taxonomy (GTDB): domain Bacteria; phylum Chlamydiota; class Chlamydiia; order Chlamydiales; family JAFEGQ01; genus CAVUAA01. Next base: position 1,135,344 of record CAVUAA010000001.1, read on the forward strand.
ACGGCTACCGCCTCAGCGGCCACTTTTCCACAGAAAACGATGACTGGACCGCTCTCTCCTTTGAGGGCCAGCTGCTCGCCAACAACTTCACCTGCCTCAACTACCACCTCTCATCCCTACGGGCCAACCTCTCGTTCTCCCCAAGAGAGCTCACCCTCAGCTCACTCCGCCTCAACGACCCCAGCGGCGCCCTCCAAGTCAACCGGTTGAATGCCCAAAAAGATGCAAACGACATCTGGCAGTTCCACGTTCCTCATCTCACCTTCCAAAGCTTCCGCCCCTCCATCCTCTCCCACATTGACGGCCGCCCCATCCGCCCCCGCACCTTCACCCTCACCGAGGGCGAGATCCACCACCTCATGGGCAATAGCAGCGGAACCCACACCTGGACCGGCCTCGGTTCCTTCTCCTTCATCAACCCCCCTAAACACTCCCCCGCTGGCACCCCCTTTGCCATCCCCGACCAGATTCTCGGCAAGCTCGGCCTCGACCTCGGCGCCCTCGTCCCCTCCTTCGGCAAGGTCTCCTTCCACGTCCGCAATGACTACATCTTCCTCTCCAACTTCGACAACGTCTTCAGCCGTAGCCACCGCTCCCAATTCTTTCTCGACCCCGCCCGCCCCTCCTCCATCGGCCTCAACGGCCGCCTCAGCCTTCACTTCCGGATGAAACAGAACAACCTCCTCCTCAAATTAACCGAGAGATTCAATCTCGCCGTCGGCGGCACCCTCGAGAAACCCCGCTACGGCCTCGAACCACGCACATGAGGTGGCTCCTCGACATCGTCTACCCCCGCCACTGCCTCGTCTGCAGCGCCCCTGCAGCACACTCCCTCTGCGATGATTGCAGCCACCAGCTCGTCCTCTTTGATAACACCCACCGCTGCCCCACCTGTTTCCGCGAAAAGCTAGTACCCCATCCAGAAAGTTCTGACAAGTTGAGCGCGGCTGACCTCCCAGATGCTTCGTTGCGCTGCTTCGGCGATGAACACATCGCCTCCATCGCGCGCCTCGCCTCTGGGGGTCGCGCCTTCTCAACTTCCCAGAACTTTCTGGATGGAGTACTAGGCCTCTGCCGCCACTGCCATAAAGACCCCATGCCTTTCGATCGGCTTGCCGCCGCCCTCCCCCTCGCCCCCACCGCTCCCCTCCTTTCCGCTCTCCGGCGGCGCCAACTTCACCTCGCCCGTCCCCTCGCAAGCTTCCTCGTTGCTCAACTGATCGCACTCGACTGGCCTACCCCCGACATCATCATCCCCGTCCCCCGCCGCCTCCCCTACGGCTTCCACCACACCCACCTCCTCGCCAAAGAGACCGCCCTCCTCCTCCACCGCCCCCTCGCCACCCCTCTCCGCCGCCGCATCGGCGACTATCCCCAATCGGCTCTCACCCCCAAAGAGCGCCTCGCCCTCTCCCGTGACCGCTTCCGCCTCCGCCGCAACACCCTCGACGACAAGATCCTCCTTCTCATCGACGACAGCATGACCACCCGCACCACCATGCGCCGCTGCGGCGAACACCTCCGCGACGCCTTCCCCAAACAACTCTATGGCCTCACCATCGCCATGCCCGACACCGACACCGCCACTAGTGACGCAAGCACGTCGTTTTAACCCTACTCAGATTACGTCCACGTAATTTGAGTAGGGTCAATCTCTGGGGTCAGGCCTGACATCATGACATCTCTCAAATATATACTAGCTAAGGTTGCTGCCAGGCACGGAATCTCAACGGCGCGCGGCGCGCACCAAACGGCAATAAAGGCCCGGGTTACCCGAGTACGGAGAGGCGTTACAACCTCAGCTAGTATATATTTGAGAGATGTCATGATGTCAGGCCTGACCCCAAACTATAATGGGAGCGTCTTTCCCTGATCAAGGAGATCTGTTAGGCTCGCGACATGGTTGATATTCTTGCGATAGGGGCCCACCCCGACGACATTGAATTTGGTGCAGGGGGCATTTTGGCCAAGGCAGTAGCCGATGGGCAGAGTGTTGCAATGTGCGATCTGACGCTTGGGCAGAAAGGGACCAACGGGACGCCCAAAATTCGGAAACAAGAGGCGCTCCGAGCAGCTGCGCTGCTCGGAGCCGAGCGGGAGTTTCTCGACTTTGATGATTGTGAGGTGAGCGACTGCTGCGAAGGGCGGACCGAGCTCGCCCGCGTCATCCGCCACTACAAGCCCCGCCTCGTCCTGGCGCCCATGTTCGACGGCGTCCGCAACCACCCCGATCACGTCGCCACCGGCCTCCTCGCCCGCAACGCCTGCCGCTACGCCCGCTTCCGCAATATTCTTCCCAAGACTCCCATCCACACCGTCGAAGGAATTCTTCACTACCCGCAAGGGGGATGTCCCCCCGACTTCCTCGTCGACATCACCCCCCATCTCGACATGTGGAAAGCGCTCATCAGCTGCCACAAAAGCCAGCTCCAATCCCGCCCCTACCTCGATTGGGTGCTCGCCGGCGCCCGCACCGCCGGCATCTCTATCGGCTGTGAATACGCCCAAGGACTCGTCAAAGGGAATCCGATCGCCATCAGCAACATCCTACAAATCTCCCGCGGCACCCGAGAGCTGTGAACCTATCCATAAAATGATGCCGACGCCTTATGACTAGACTGATAATTGACGCCCTTCTCGATCCAGCAGCCTACCCCCAACCGACAAGTCGGGTTGACCTGGCGCAAACCCAGATGTCGATCGTTTTTATCACAGACACCCTCGTCTACAAAATCAAGAAACCGGTCGATCTCGGATATTTAGACTACACCACGCTCGAAAAACGACACCACTTCTGCGAGCGCGAGGTGGAGCTCAACAGACGACTCAGCCCCGATATCTACCTAGGAGTCGTCCCCATTACCCGAGCGGAAAGTGGCTACCAAGTTGAAGGAAACGGAGAGGTGGTTGAGTGGGCCGTTAAGATGCGTCGTCTCCCCCTCGAACAGGGGATGGACATACTGCTAGAAAAAAATAGTGTCTCCGATGAGATGATCGCCAGCTTGGCAAAAAAGCTCGCCAGGTTTCACGAGCAAGCAGATGTGGTCGATGACAACGGTGGCCTCGATGTGGTCCGCAGAAATACGGAGGAAAACTTTGTCCAGACCAAAAAATATATCGGACGCACCCTCTCTGACACGACACTTGCAACGATCAAGAACTATACCGAACAGTTCATCAACGGACACGCAGAATTACTGCAACAAAGGGTGGATGAGGGAAGAATTCGCGACGGACATGGTGACCTTCATGCCAACCATATCTGCTTCACGAACGAGATCACCGTATACGACTGCATCGAATTCAACGACCGATTTCGACAGTGCGATGTCGCCTCCGAAGTAGCCTTTCTGACCATGGATATGGATCACTATGGGCGTGCCGACCTCGCTCACAAGTTTGTTAAAAAATACCTAGAATACAGCGATGACAAGGACTTAATAAAACTTATCACATTCTACAAATGCTACTTATCATACGTAAGAGGGAAAGTAGATAGCTTCAAAGCCGACGACCCCGATGTTCCCAAAGAAGAGCAAAGAGAGGCTAAAGAGAGGGCCACCAGCTATTTCGACCTCTCCCTTGCCTACACCTACCAAAAACCTTTGCTTCTAATCACCATGGGGCTAGTTGGAACAGGAAAGAGCCACTTTGCCCACGCCCTTGCAAAGCGGGTAGCGGCGGTGATCATCTCGTCGGACGTAACCCGCAAAAAGCTGGCCAAAATCCCGCTAACAGAACCAAGAGCGGTCGCCTACGGCACAGACATCTACTCTCCCGATTTCACCAGGAAAACCTACGACCGGCTCTACCTCGAAGCGAGCGATCTTTTAGAAAGTGGCAGATCAGTGATCCTCGACGCCTCTTTTCTTAGCAACGAAGAGAGGGAGCGGGCAAAACAGCTCGCAACTCATACGGGGGCCCACTTTTTCATTATCGAATGCGTTCTAGACGAGGAGGTGGCGAAACAAAGGATTGATAGGCGGTGGGAGGAGGGGACGGTCTCTGATGGGCGGTGGGAGATTTATAGACAGCAAAATCAGCAACAAGTTAAAGAAGAAAATATAGGCGCAACAATAGACTCCGCCCAGTCGACAACGACCAACCTACGAAAGGTACTAGACCTGATTTATGGCAGCTGTTGAACACGACATCAAAGACCTCTCTCTAGCAAAAGCCGGACAGCAGCGGATCGAATGGGCGGCCCGAGAGATGCCAGTGCTTGGCCAAATCCGGGAGCGATTTGCTAAGGAAAAGCCGCTCCAAGGGCTCCGCCTAGCCACCTGCCTTCACATGACCACTGAGACGGCCAATCTCCTTCTCACTCTACAGGCTGGCGGAGCAGAGCTCTATTCTTGCGCTTCAAACCCGCTGAGCACTCAAGACGATGTGACAGCAGCCCTTGTCGCCGCTGGAGTTCCCACCTTTGCCATCAATGGAGAAAACCTCAATACCTACGCCCAGCACATCGATCGGGTACTTGACATCGCTCCCCACCTGACCGTCGACGATGGGGCCGATCTCGTTGCGAGAGTGCACACCAAAAGACGCGACCTGATCCCAGGGATTATTGGAGGAACGGAGGAAACCACCACAGGAGTGGTCCGGCTCCAGAGCCTCGAGAAATCGGGCGCGCTGATGTATCCCGTTATTGCAGTTAATGACGCCAAGACCAAACACTTCTTCGACAACAGGTATGGCACCGGCCAGAGCACTCTTGACGGGGTGATCCGCGCCACCAACATGCTCATTGCCGGAAAGAAGTTTGTCGTCTGTGGCTACGGCTGGTGCGGCCACGGCCTCGCCTCTCGCGCCAAAGGGCATGGAGCCGATGTCCTGGTGGTCGAAGTGGACCCTGTTCGCGCACTCGAGGCGGTCATGGATGGATTTCGGGTGATGCCGCTTGTCGAGGCGGCCAAGGAGGGTGATATCTTCATCACTGTTAGCGGGAACAAAAATGTGCTCGATCGCGCCCATTTCGAAGTGATGAAAAATGGAGCCATCATCGCCAACAGCGGCCATTTTGATTCCGAGATCAACATCCCGGCGCTGAGCGAAATGGCAAAGAGTCGACAAGTCGTCCGCCCTCTCATCGAGCAATTTACGCTTGCCAATGGTCGCCATATCTGTCTCCTAGCAGAAGGGCGCCTGGTCAACCTTGCAGCGGCCGAGGGGCACCCAGCGAGCGTGATGGACATGAGCTTCGCCAACCAAGCCCTCTCAGTCGAACACCTCGTGAGAAACAGAGGCAAGTTGGAACTCAAGGTCTATCCCGTACCAGAAGAGATTGACCAACAGGTGGCGCGACACAAACTACAAGCGATGGGTATCAAAATTGATCAGCTCACCGAAGAGCAAGCGAACTATCTCGCAAGCTGGCAAGAGGGAACCTAATTTTGAGCAACTTGCACAACTACCTACTCACCGCCGAGTCTGTGACGGAAGGGCACCCAGATAAATTATGCGACCAGATTTCTGACGCAATTCTAGATGAAATTCTGAAACAAGATAGCCATGCTCGTGTGGCGTGCGAGACAGCTGTGACTACCGGGTTCATCCTCATTCTCGGAGAGGTCACTACCTCCAGCCACGTCGATATCCCCTCAATTGCACGAAAAGTTGTCCTTGAGGCCGGCTACTCTCACCCCGAGTACGGCTTCAACGGCGAGACGTGCGGAGTGATGGTATCACTCAAGGAGCAGTCATCAGATATTGCCCTCGGCGTCGATAGATCGCAGGAGGCAAAAGCAGGTTCTGGAACCGATGAACTTGATATCACAGGGGCAGGCGACCAGGGAGTGATGGTGGGCTACGCCTGCATGGAGACCCCTGAGCTGATGCCGATGCCTATCCTATTAGCTCATAAACTGTGTCAACGGCTTGCCGAAGTGCGAAAGAATGGCACCCTCCCCTACCTCCGTCCCGATGGAAAGTCGCAGGTGAGCGTTGAGTATCAAAACGGAGTGCCACTCCGAGTAGATAGCGTTGTCATCAGCACCCAACACAGCGCCGATATGAGCCGAAGTCAGATCGCCCATGAGGTCGTCGAGCATGTAGTCAAAGAAGTGATCCCCGCCGCCCTGCTCGACGCCAACACAAAATTCTATGTGAACGCCACCGGACTGTTTGTGATCGGAGGGCCCGTTTCTGATACCGGATTTACCGGGCGGAAGAACGTTGTCGACAACTACGGTCCCGCCGTCCCTCACGGCGGGGGAGCTTTCTCCGGAAAGGATCCGACCAAGGTCGACCGCTCGGCCGCCTACATGGCCCGCTACATTGCCAAGAATGTGGTGGCAGCTGGCCTCGCTGACCAGGTACAGGTTGAAGTCTCCTATGTGATCGGAGTGGCTCGCCCCCTCTCCATCGCCATTGAGACCTTTGACACCGCTAAAACGGATGAGTCGACAATTCTGGAGCTTGTCCACAAACACTTCGATCTAAGGCCCGCAGCGATCATCCAATCGCTCGACCTTCGCCGCCCCATCTACCGCCAGACAGCTGCCTACGGACACTTCGGCCGCCACGATATCGAACTCCCTTGGGAGCAAACCGATAAAGCCGAGCTTCTCAAGCAGGAGGCGATGGTCAAATGAAACTACTCGAGAAGCTGGAGAACGACTTCATCCTGATCGGCGAAGGATACGTCTTTGAGCTCGAGCGGCGGGGCTATCTAAAAGCCGGACACTTTGTCCCCGAAGTGGTGCTCGATCACCCACAAGCAGTCGAAGAGCTCCATCGTGAATTCTTGCTCTGCGGCTCCGACGTAATGGAGGCGCTCACCTACTACGCTCACAAAGAGAAGCTCGCCGCGGCTGGGCGGGCCGAAGACATGGAGCTCCTCAACCACAAGGCGATCCAGATCGCAAAAAAAGTAGCCGCTGAAGGGGATGCTCTTGTCGCCGGCAATATCTGCAACACCTGGCTCTACAACCCCAACAAGCATGAAGAGAGCTCCAAGCTTGTCAGAGAGACCTACCGGCAGCAGGTAAAAATTGCTGCAGACGAAAAGGTCGACTATATCATCGCCGAGACGATCGAATACTTGGGAGAGGCGTTGATCGCCTTAGAGGTGATCAAAGAGTTTAACCTGCCCGCTGTCGTTACCTTGGCCGCCGGACAAGAGATTAGCCGTGATGGCTATGCCTGGCACGAAGCGTGCCGTACCTTAGAGGAGGCGGGCGCCGACGTCGTTGGCCTCAACTGTTTTCACGGTCCCGACACCATGCTTCCCATGTTGCGTAAAATCAGAGAGCAGCTCTCTGGGCAAATGGCCGCCCTTCCCGTCCCCTATCGAACTACCCCCGACCAACCCATCTTCCTCTACCTGCAAACCCCCGACGGGAAAGACGCCTTCCCCACTAACCTCTCCCCTTTCCGTCACACGCGAGAAGAGATGGCACAGTTTGCTGTTGATGCTAAAAATTTAGGAATCAATTATATTGGGGTTTGTTGTGGAGGAGCCCCGCATCATGTACGGGCGATGGCAGAAGCGCTTGGGCGCACCACACCAGCGAGTTGTTATTCACCTGATATGTCCCTCCACCCACGACTATCAAAAAGATAAGGAGACAAAATGACCGATACACCCGATCCCACTTTCGTTGCCCAAACGCTCAGCGCTTTTTGGGCCTCACAAGTATTGCTTACTGCAGTCCAGTTCGATCTCTTCACCCTGCTTGGAGATGGCGCCATGAAAGGACCGCAGATCGAAAAAGCGATGGGACTCCACCCCCGTGCCACCTATGATTTCCTTGATTCACTAGTCGCCATGAAAATTCTGGATCGAGAGGGAGATGGTTCTAACGGACGATACAAGAATACTCCCGACTCTCTCGCTTTCCTGGACAGAAGGAGCGAGACGTACATCGGTGGTCTCGCTGAGATGTTTAAGCTACGTCTGTGGAATTCGTGGAATAAGCTGGATGAATCACTAAAGACGGGCAAGCCAGCCACCTTGGAAGCTGCCGACGGAGAAAAGGGAGCCTTTGATAAAATTTACGGAAATCCAGCTACGCTAGTCCCCTTCTTGGACGCGATGGACGGATTTCAGAGGGCACCTTTCACCGCCCTAGCCGAGAAATTCGACTTCTCTCCATATAAAACTGTGACCGATGTTGGCGGGGCCCTGGCCCTTTTGTCCCGACTTATCGCCGCTAAAAACCCCCATCTCACTGCCACTTCCTTTGATCTCCCTCAGGTCACTCCCCATGCGTACAAATACATCAACGCCGCTCGCCTACGCGACCAGGTCGCTGCCGTCTCAGGCGATTTCTTTGTCGATCCGCTCCCCAGCGCCGATGTCATCACAATGGGCAATATTCTCCACGACTGGGACCTCGAACACAAAATGTTCCTCATCAAGAAAGCTTATGACGTGCTACCTGAAGGTGGAGCTCTCATTGTTGTTGAGAGCATCATTGACAATGAACGTCGAACTAACGTACCTGCCCTACTCCTCTCACTCAACATGCTGATCGAAATGGGACCAGCCTTTAACTTCAGCGATGCAGAATTCCGCAACTGGTGCGAAGAGATTGGCTTCAAACGGTTTGAATCGCTCCACCTCATAGGCGATTCCTGGGCTGCCATCGCTTTCAAGTGAGAATTGGCATCGTCTGCTATCCGTCCGTGGGAGGAAGTGGCATCCTTGCAACCGAGCTAGGGCATCAGCTCTCCCTCCGTGGGCACGACGTCCATTTCATCACCTATGAGCGACCATTCCGTCTCAAACCGGGCCCCGGCATCCACTTCCATCAAGTGGAGGTGAACCACTACGACCTCTTCCGCTATCCCGACTACGCCCTCACCCTCGCGGTCAAAATTGCTCAGGTGGCCACCGAGCACAACCTCGACCTCGTCCACGTCCACTACGCCATCCCCCACGCCACCAGCGCCTACCTCGCCAAGCAGATGCTGAGCCACAAACTTTGCGTCCTCACCACCCTCCACGGCACCGATATCACACTGGTTGGAAAAAAACCGTCGTTCCAACAGATCGTCAAGTTTAGCATCGAGGAGAGCTGCGCCGTCAGCGCTGTCTCAGAGAGCCTTAAAAAACAGACTCAGGAGTGGTTTGGCATCGAGCGTCCAATTGAGGTCGTCCACGACTTCTTTGTCCCCAAAACAAACGTCACCCCCGCCAACCTCGTTGCCCCCGGACAAAAACTGATCCTCCACGCCTCCAACTTCCGCCCCGTCAAGCGAGTCCCCGACGTCATCCACACCTTTGCAAAAATCGCCCCCCACCTCGATGCCAAGCTCGCTCTCCTTGGAGAAGGATCTCAATCCCAAGAGGTGCGCGATCTGGTCACCCAGCTCCGTCTCTCAGACCGGGTTCTCTTTCTTGGCCGCCAGAGCGAGATCGACCCCTACATGGCCGCCGCCGACCTCTTCCTCCTCCCCAGCGCTCAAGAGAGTTTCGGCCTCGCCGCCCTCGAAGCGATGGCCTACCACACCCCCGTCGTCGCCTCCAATGCCGGCGGCTTGCCCGAGCTCATCACACTAGAGACCGGCTCCCTCCACAACATTGGCGACACCGATGCGATGGCAAATTCCGCCCTGCACATTCTCTCAGATAAAAACAGACTAGAGAGGATGAAGGAGGCGGCAGCTCAGCGAGCCAAAACATCGTTTTCTGCAGAGGTCATTGTTCCCCAATACGAAAATCTCTACAAAACGATCTCGTGACTAATTGGCGTCCGGCTCATCAACTGGCGAGACATTCACCTCGCCCCGAATACTTACGCCCTCATCAACGCTGAGGAGGCGAGCGGTGATGTTGCCATGCACTCTCGCATCACCGCGCAATTCGCAGCGGCCCGCAACGGTGATGTTCCCCTCCACACGCCCTTCGACGATCGCCTCTCGAAGGTTGATGTTGGAACGGACAACGCCGGTCGGACCGATGAGAATCTTCCCCTCAGTGGAGGTGAGCGTTCCCTTGAACTCGCCATCTACACGGAGAAAACGTTGAAACTCAAGGTTCCCCTCAATCGAAATTCCCTCGCCAAGAACGGTCTCCGGCTCTTCCACCTCAAAGGGAGCGTTGGGACGGGTGGTCCACATCTCTTCCTTGGTCACATCGTGATTGAGCGTGTCCTGCGCCTCCTCACGGTGACGGGGATAGGCTTGGGCTGGCGTTCGGTAGGTCGACGCTTGCGACTCTTGATGATTGTAGATGCGAGGGGGCACTGCCTCCACCGGCTGGTACTGCTGCGCAGTTGCCACTGGCGGTTCAGGATCGTAAGGGTTGCGGCGTTTGAACATTTGGGACACCTATTTCGTCTCGATGTTGCGGCGGATCATGTCAACCCTGCGGCGTAACATCTCATCCTCTTTTAACTTCTTCTCTATTTTGTCACGTGCGTGGAGAATCGTCGAGTGTGTTTTTCCTCCAAACGAAACGCCGAGCATTTGCAGCGACTCGTTGACCATCTGAGTGGCTAGATACATCGCCACCTGACGCGGCACCACAATCTCCCGCGTCCGAGAGGACCCCTTCAGGTCGCGCACCGGCACCTGAAAAATAGTGGCAACACTTTTTAGGATGGTCTCCACCGTGATCTTCTCACTCGGAATGTGCTGCAACATCTCCCGCAACGTCTTCTCCACCAGCTCTTCTGTGATCTCCTGATTGAGAAGGCGGCAGTGGGCGGAGAGGCGGTTGATCGCCCCTTCAAGCTGCCGAACGTTAGAGTAGATGTGTTCGGCGATGAAAAAGGCGACATCGTCAGGAATCTTAAACCCCTTTCGGTCGGCCTTGTGCTGCAAGATCGCCACTCGCGTCTCGAGATCGGGAATGTTGACAGAAGCCACCAATCCCCACTCCATCCGCGCCACCATCCGCTCGGAGAGTTTCAGCTGACCGGGAGGCTTATCGCTGGTGATCACCACCTGCTTCCCCTGATTGATTAGCGCCTCAAACATGTTGCAAAACTCCTCCTCAAAATTGAGCCGGTTTTGCAGAAATTGAATATCATCCACGAGCAAGAGATCGAGATTGCGGTAGTAGCGCTTCAGCTTGTCCACCGTCTTCTTCCGGAGCGAGTCGACTAACTCGTTGATGAACGCCTCTGTTGTGATCGCTCGGACCCGAAGTCGCTTCTGATTTTCGAGGACGTGATGTCCGATGCTATGCAGGAGATGAGTCTTTCCAAGTCCCACCCCGCCGTGAATAAATAGCGGGTTGTAGGCGCTCCCTGGACGTGCCGCTACCCCCATCGCTGCAGATTTGATGAACTGATTAGAAGGCCCCTCAATGTAGCTCTCGAACCGGTAGTTTGGGTTGAGCCCCGCACCCACCTCATCCCTCTCATCCACGTCGCGCGAGGACACCGGCTGCTCAATCGAAGGAGCCACCGCCGTCGGAACTGCCCGCTCCGCCATCACAAACCGAACAGCCGGCTCCCCCTCCCGCTTCACCGGCAAAAACGCACACAGCTCACGGCTGTAGTTTTCAAGCAGATATTCCTGCACAAAAACATTGGGCACTTCCAGGACAGCCTCATCATCGGAGAACGCAAGCACACGAATAGGAACCAACCAGTTGGCAAACGCAGTAGCGGTACAACGCTCTTCTGCGTACTCCAAAAACTCGGCCCACGGCTCGCACTCGATGCATATTGTCATGTCTTATCACCCTCCGTGAACAGCTCTGAACAGGTTTTGAACAGACTTTCCACAACTCAGCGTCGAGCCTGTTCAATGCGGAACGTTAACACCAGACCCTCTTCACCGCAACCGATTTCCGCAAATTTTTCTGCCGCTCGTTGGTAACTCGCTAACGCTCAAAGCAGCGGACGACGAAATTCTCTCTAGCCTACTCTCGACTTGTTTTTTCTTTATAAACCCTTTACGACCAATACTTTACATCAGCGCTCTAGAGAGAGGGAGCAGGTCTAGGACGGTGTCTGAAGGGGGTTGGCAACGCTCGGTGCGTCGCTTGAAATACGATCGAAAAACCACTCTCGATCCGGCTGTGGAAAACGGCGCCTGTGGAAAACTTCTGCCGCTCCGAGGGCCGAGTTATCGACAATTCAATCTGAGTGCGTTTCTTACGCCCCGCATTGTCGATAACTTATCTCTCCGCGTATAGACTTCAAGCCCACACCCGTCAACCTTCCATTGACATGTAGGTTGCAAACGCCTATATTTGGTGCCCTATGGGAATAAGAACACGAGTGATGAGCAGTTTGGGGTGGGTGCGCAAACGGAATGTGTCGCCCAAAGCGGACCATCCGCTGGCCGCCGTAAAGCGAGCGCTGAAAGAGACGCAAATTGTCACAGTGTTTGACGTAGGAGCATTCGATGGGTGCACCGCGATAGGCTACCGCAAGGCCTTTAAAGAGGCAGCTATCCACAGCTTTGAGCCATCACCAGAAGCGTACGCTGCATTAGTGGAGCGGTTCAAAGAGGACAGCCAAGTGGTGCCAGTCAACACGGCTCTGGCCGATGCACCGGGGACAGCCTCCTTCCAACTCAATAACGCGGGGGTGACCAACTCGCTGCTCGAGAAGGATAAACGCTCTGACGAGTGGGTCGATCACACGTGGACCGATAACACGGCGACCGTCGAAGTGAAGGTCGACACGCTCGACAACTACTGCGAACGGGAGGGGATCAGACAAATCGATCTCCTTAAGATCGATGCGCAAGGAGCAGACCTAAAGGTATTGCAGGGTGCCGGGCGGATGTTACGTGAGGGGCGGATCTACTCGATCTTCATCGAAACGTGCATTGTTCCTCTCTACGACGGTCAGGGTGAGCTACACGAAGTCTGTGCCCTGATGCACGGCCACGGCTACTGCCTCTTCGACCTACTCGCCCCTTCCCACGCACCAAGCGGCCAGCTCATGTGGTGCGATCTCCTGTTCACTCGGGGCTCTGGCATCCTGTGAAATTCTTCCCCTACGCCCAGCAAACGATTGACAATTCTGACAAAACAGCGCTCCAAGCGGTGATTGATGAAGCAGCGATCACCCGCGGCCCCAAAGTGGAGGCGTTTGAGAGAGCAGTGGCTGAGTATTGCGACGCCCGCTACGCCATCGCTTTCAATAGTGGTACTTCTGCTCTGCACGCTGCCTACTTCGCTGCCGGCACCGGCCCCCATGACCGGGTGATCACCACGCCCAACACATTCGTCGGCACCGTCGTCGGTGCTCGCCTCCTTGGCGCACAGCTCATCCTAAGCGATATCGATCCAGCAACAGGCAATCTCGACCTCGAGCAGCTCCCCAACCTGGATCCTCCTTCTCGCGGCAGACTGATCTACGTCCCGGTTCACTACGCCGGGACCCCTGTCGATATGCACGCGCTTGAGCGAAAGATTACCCAACCTAGCGCGATGATCATCGAAGATGGAGCGGCGGCCCTCGGCGCTGCCTATCCGGACCTCAAAAAAGTGGGCTCCTGTGTGCATAGCGACATGACCACTCTCAGCTTCCACCCCGCCAAGACGATCACGACGGGTGAGGGGGGGATGGTGACCACCAACGATGAGACACTCGCCCGCCGCCTCCGCACCTTCCGCAACAACGGACTCGAGAACGGCCTTGCCCACACACTCACCGGCAACTTCCACATGAGCGACCTCAACGCCGCCCTCGGTCTCTCCCAATTTGCCCGCCTCGGCAGCATGGTCCGCCGCCGCCGAGCTATCGTGCGCAACTATCGCAAGCTGCTAGCAAAAACCGAACAGGTACAACTTCTTCCCGAAGCGGCCGACGCCACTTCAGCCCACAACCTCTTCGTCGTTCTCATTGATTTCGAAAAGCTAGAACTAGACCGCGACACTATTCGCGCCGCTCTGAAAGAGAAAGGGGTGGGAACCCAAGTGCATTATACTCCCCTCTACCGTCATCCCGCCATTGAAGGAGAATCGCTTCCCAACATGGAGCAATTCAACAGCCAAGCCCTCACCCTACCGCTCTATCCCGGCCTGAAGGAGGCAAATCTTCGTCAGATTGTGGAAGCGCTTCAGGAGACTCTTCGTAGGCCATAATCAACGCCTCAGCGGTATCGCGAACCCGCCGATTGCGTGCCTTTGAGAGGCGGTAGGCCAGCGCCAACCCCTCCTCTTTCTCACCCGAAATCAGCAACGCCTTCGCTAGATTGAGTTGCGTCGGCAAATGGCTCTTCTTGAGTTCGAGCGCGCTCCTCAGCTGCTCGGCCGCTTTTCCCGGCTCATTCATCTGCAAATAGAGGGCGCCAAGCGTCTGCTGATCGTAAGGGTGGTCTGTGCGCAGCACCACCAACGCCTCAAACAACGTCACCGCCCGCCGGTACTGCCCCTCTTTCAGATAGTTGTAGGCCAAGATGCGCAGATCGCCCATCTGCTCATCACCCCACCGCAACTTGGAGAGCCAATCTATGCCGCGCACAGTCCCGCCATCGTTGCACTCACCGTCCGCCGCCACTGCTTATCTTCGATCGTCACGCTGATCGCCCGGAGCAGCTTCTCAGCCTCTTCCCCCTCAAGCCCTTCGAGCTCCCCCCGTAGCACTTCTAGTCCGTCGTCTTGGTCGAAGAGGGAATTACGCCGTCGCCTCTCCTTCCATCCGACCAACTTGGCAAAGTAGGCCACTGTCACCCGCACATGCATTCCCAGCAGCTTGTACAAATGGGAAACCACCATGTCGGTGTTGAACACCTGAGCTGCCCGCGCCGCCACCACTTCATGCCGCCCATCGAGGCTGGCTAGTTCCCCCGCCTTCATCCCCTCGTAGTTGTCCCGCACCCGAGCGTACTGCTCACTCGTTTCGGCCGGCTGGTTGTAGACTGTGTATGATTTTTGGACACCCATGTATAAAGCCTGCGTTAAGTTGATCCGAAAATCCCCTCTTATCAACAACAAGAGATTTCTCAGAACAACGTTTGTAACGCACCACCCAGTTTTTTTGCAATCAAGCGTAAGCTAAAAGGAGCGCTTCGGCGAGGTTGCGGATGCGCCGCTCTTTGATGGTGGTGAGGGTGCGGGCGAGGGCGAGGCCGGTGTCGCGCTCACCGAGGGTGAGGTGGGCCTTGGCCTTGTTGAGCCGGGTGGAGAGGTCTTTGGGATCGAGGGTGAGGGCGTGGTCGAGGGTGTCGATGGCGCGGCGGGCGTCGCCAATTTGGAGGTAGAGAGCACCAAGCGTTTGCTGATCGTAGAGGCTGGTGGGATCGAGGGCGGCGAGCGCTTCAAAGAAGACAATGGCCCGCTCATAGAGCCCCTGACGGAGGTAGCCGTAGCCGGTGAGGCGGAGATCTTCCACCTGCTCCTCTGTCCAGTCGAGGACATCTTTCCACTCAACTGCCATTATGCTGCCACCACTGAGCCCATCTGATTGCGGGCGTAGAGGACGGCACGGTTGTCCGTCTCGGTCTGTTGGATGGCGGCGATGATCCGCATCCCGGCGATGGTCTCGTCAGCTCTCCCCTTAGTGCCTAGAGTAGAGAGGAAGTCCTCGATCTTTTTCCGGTCGGCCTCTCGCTTCTGGAAACCACCAAGGGAGGGGGCCTCGAAGATGGAGCGGCTCCGAACCAGATCCCACTCAGGAAGGTAGGCGAACTGGGCGATGGTGGTCCGAATCTCAAGGCCAAAGAGCACCTTCCATGCGGGGGCTTTCTGAATTAGGTTGGGGACTGTGGTCGCCTGGGCAACGGCGGTTTCAAGACGACCGTCTGCGGTCCACATCCCTTCTGCGACCGCCCGGTCGTAGGCCTGCTGGCGGAGCGCGTAGCCTACAGAGGCGTCAGTATCGTAAACCTTAATTGCTGGGTCACTCATCCGTGATCTCCCTTGATTCAATGTCCCTCATACCGGATGATAGAGGTCTAAAAAATAAATTTACACCTTAAGCGATGAAAAACGACAAGCCACTGGAAGAGAAACATTTATCTGTCCTACTCGACGAAGTAGTTGAGATTTTTTCTGGACAGCAGCTGGGCATTTTTGTCGACGGGACGCTCGGAGCGGGGGGACACTCGCACGCAATTCTTGCCGCTCACCCAGAAATCAGGCGACTGATGGGGATCGATCAGGACCCGGTGGCACGTGAGCTAGCGGCGAAACGATTGGATGATGAGCGGTTGGAGGTTTGCGCTGGCAATTTTACCGAGCTCTCGGACTTTGTCGATGAGCCGGTCGATGGAATGTTGCTCGATTTAGGTGTCTCGTCGATGCAGCTCGACACGCCGGAGAAGGGATTTAGCTTTTCGGCCGATGCGCCCCTCGACATGCGGATGGACCCAGAGGGTCCGCTGACGGCGGCTGAGATTGTGAATGAGTGGAGCGAACAAGAGCTGCAGCGGATCTTGCGTGATTTTGGAGAGGTGAGCTCATGGCGGGCGGTGGCGCGGCAGATCATCGAATCACGGCCGATCGAGACGACCGGCCAGCTGGTCGAGGCGCTGAAGGGGGTGGCGCGGGCGCCGCGGGGGAAAAAGATCAACCCGATGACACTCATTTTTCAAGGCTTGCGCATCGCGGTGAATGATGAACTTGGAGTGCTGGAGCGGGTGTTGCCGCTGGCGATTGATCAGCTCGCTCCCGGGGGGCGTCTGGCGGTGATCACCTTCCACAGCCTAGAAGATCGGATTGTCAAGCAGCTATTCCGAGCGGCCGCGGCCAATTGGGAGGACGATCCGACCAATCCGATGACGGGGAAGAAGGAGAAGGTGGCTCTTGTCAAAGATCTTACCCGCAAACCGATTGGACCGTCGAAGGAAGAGGTGAGGCGCAATCCCCGCTCCCGCAGTGCTCGATTGAGAGCCGTTGAAAAGTTGAAGAGGGCATCATGATCCTCAGAGTGCTTGTCTGTGTGATGATCTTCTCGATCTCTGTCTACAGCTACATCGATCGGAACAACCACATCACTGAGCTTCGGTTTCAACTGCCCGAGCTCACCGACCGAATCGTCTTACTGCAAGAAAAGTGTGCGACCCTCTCCTATGAGATCGAGCGGAGTGAGAGTCCATTGCGACTGATGGAGCTGGCCCGCCTCCCTGAATTCGGCCACCTTCGCCATCCGCGGAGCGATGAGGTGGCGGTAATACCAGTTCCATTAATTATTCCAGCATCTGAGAAGGCGCGCGATGGAGGCGATGTGTACATCGCCGAAGCAGCGCAACGAAGCAGATGGGAGGCCAGCCGCACTCATGATGTTGAAATCACTAATGGAATGGGTATACGGTGAAACCCTACCGCGTTCCCTCTGGCGATCGCCGTCGCCTCCTTGTGATCGCGATTGGCATCTTCGCCCTCTTCAGCCTATTGGTGGTGCAGTTCTACCGGCTGCAGGTGGTGGAGCATGAAAAATGGACCCGTCTGGCCGAAGCGCAACACACCGGCCTTGTTCATGAGCCGTTTCGGCGGGGGACCTTTTGGTCAAACACAACACTGAAAGCAGGACACCCCGAAAAACCGCAGCCGTTTGTCCGCGACGTTCCCAAGTGGCACCTTCACATCGACCCCGCCGCTATTTTAGCCGACCAGCGGGAGGAGATCGCCGCCAATCTCACTCTTTTGGCCGATGGAGACGACGACGAGTTTCTCGCCCATTTTGAGAAGCGGAGTCGAAACCGGTGTGTGAAGATGTGGCTCAACCGAGAGACACATGACCAGATCATCGAGTGGTGGCTCCCCTACTCGCGCAAAAACCGGATCGCCCGCAACGCCATCTTCTTTGTGAAGGACTATCAACGCTCTTATCCATTTGGGCAGATGCTAGGTCAGGCGCTCCACACCATCCGCGACCGGAAGGACGAGGTGACGAAGCAGGGAATTCCGACGGGGGGGCTTGAGGCTCAGTTCAACGACCTACTGAAGGGAAAAGAGGGGAAGCGGCTCAGAGATCGCACCCCCCGCCACCCTCTCGACGTAGGGCGGCTGCTCGAGGCGCCAGAAGATGGGGCCGACATCTACCTCACCGTCAACCACTACCTGCAGGCGATCGCCGAAGAAGAAGTCGAAGAGAGAGTGAAGAAGTCAGAGGCGAAGGCGGGGTGGGCGATTGTGATGCGGCCGCAGACGGGAGAGATTTTGGCCCTCGCCCAGTATCCGAGCTTCTATCCAGAGAACTATCGGGAGTATTTCAACGACGAGGAGCGGTTAAGCGATGCGGTGGTTCGGGGAATCACCCACGCCTACGAGCCGGGCTCCGTGATGAAAGCGCTAACGATGGCGGTGGCATTCACCGCCAACGACGAGCTTGAGCGGCGGGGAGAGAAGCCCCTCTTCTCACCCGACGAAAAAATTTCGGTCCGCGACGGCCACTTTCCCGGGCGGGGAAACCGCCCAATCAAGGACATGCGCTCCTACGACTATCTCAACATGGACATGGCCATTCAGAAGTCATCCAACATCTACGTCGGACGGCTGATGGAGCGGGTAGTCGAGCGACTGGGCAATCAATGGTACCATGATACCCTCGCTGAGCTCTTCCGCTTTGGGGAGAAAACCGGCATTGAGCTCCCCGGTGAGACGCGCGGCCTCCTCCCTAAACCTGGAACAGAAGCTTGGTCCCGAAGCGCCCCCTACTCACTTGCCATGGGCTACAACCTGATGGTCAACAGCCTCCAAATGATCCGCGCCTTTGCCATGATCGCTAACGGGGGAAAGCTAGTTGAGCCAACTCTTGTGAGAAAGATCATCCGAAACGGAGAGGTGCTCTACGACATCGACGATCGCCTTCCCCCACAGCAGGTTCTTGATCCAAAAATATGTCATAGAATCGTCCAAGCGATGAAATACACCACCAAACCCGGTGGTACTGCAAAAAGAGGCGACGTTCCTGGCTATACCGAAGCGGGAAAAACTGGCACCACAGAGAAAGTGATCGGCGGCACCTATCACAAGAAGACCAACTTCACCACCTTCATCGGATTTGCCCCTGCAGACATCCCTGAGCTGATCATCCTCGCCGCCGTCGATGAGCCCCGTCACATGTATATCCCCGGCGTCGGCTCCAACCACATGGGAGGCTCGTGTGCAGCTCCTATTTTCCGCGAAATTGCCAAGCGGTCGCTCGACTATCTGGGCACCCCCCTCGACGACCCCCACGGCTATCCCTCTCAAGATCCCCGATACGACGCCGACAAGGCTGACATGGTGGCCGAACTAAACCAATTGCGCGAAACTTTCACCTCTTGGAATAATGGGTAGGCTGTGAAACTCAAAAAACTGATCACATCCCTTGAGATCGAGGAAATTCGTGGAAGCCGGGAGGTGGAAATCACCGGCATCTGCGCCGACTCTCGACGGGTCGCCCCTGGCAACCTCTTCGTCGCCCGCAAGGGACATGGCGACGATGGGGCTCGCTACATCCCCGACGCCATCGCTGCTGGAGCCACGGCCATCGCCACCGATCTGGCCGACCCCTCATTAAAAGGGGTGACCCAGCTCGTTCACAACGACTCTCGCCGGCTCGAAGCAGAACTTGCCGCCGAATTTTATGGCCATCCAAGTGAACAGCTCCGTGTGATCGGCGTGACCGGCACCAACGGAAAGACCACCACCACCTTCATCATCAAGCACCTTCTAGACGCGTTGGCTGAGCCGTGTGGACTGATCGGGACCATCGAGACCATCATCGGCAGCCGCCGCCAGCCCAACCCGCTCACCACTCCTGACCCCTCAACGATCCAGAAAACCCTCTACGAGATGGTCCGCGCCGGCTGCACGGCCGCCACCCTCGAAGTCTCCTCCCACGGCCTCGACCAGGCCCGCCTCCACAGCGTCCACTTTGAGATTGGCATCTTCACAAACCTCACCCAAGACCATCTTGACTATCACGGCACCATGGAAGCCTACGCCGCCGCCAAAGCGAAACTCTTCCCCCTCGTCAAACAGGCCATCCTCAACCGTGACGACCCCTATTTCGAGAAGATGGGAGCGAAGGAGCCAATCACCTATAGCTTAAGTGATCTCAAAAACCTCCACCTCTCCCTTAACGGCTCCACCTTCACCCTTGATGGCGTCCCCGTTCCGCCTCCCCCTCATCGGCCGGTTCAACGTCTACAACGCCCTTGCCGCCATCAAAGCATGCCAAGCCCTAGGCTACTCTCTCAACGCTCTCGCCGCTCCCCTCGCCACCCTCCCCCAAATTCGGGGCCGTCTCGAGCCTGTAGGAAATGCCTACGTTGACTACGCCCACACACCCGACGCCCTCCGCCAAGTGCTCACCACTCTCAATGAAGTGAAGCGAGGGCAGCTCATCGTCGTCTTCGGCTGCGGCGGCGACCGGGACAAAGAGAAACGCCCCCTCATGGGCGCCGTCGCTCAAGAACTGGCCGATCACGTCATCCTCACCTCCGACAATCCCCGCTCAGAGAATCCAGCCACCATCTGCGCAGAAATCTCCCCCCATCTCGAAACTCTCATCGACCGGCGGGCCGCCATCGCCCGCGCCCTCGAACTCGCCAACCCCAATGACACCGTCCTCGTCGCCGGCAAAGGGCATGAGAGCCACCAAATTTTTGCACGCTCGCGAGTCCCCTTCGACGACCGTCAAATTCTCGAGGATCTATGCGCAAAATAATCCCCTGCCTCCTCCTCCTCCTCTCCCTGTCGTGCGGAAAAAACAGCCACCACCATCCTACATACTCGTCCCCCCACCCCATCCGCCAGGGCATCCTCATCACCCTCGACGCTGGCCACGGCGGCCACGATCCGGGCGCCATCTCACAAGACAAAAAATACGAAGAGAAGAGCCTAGCTCTCGCCACCACCTTCATGGTGCGCAATCATCTCCGCGCGATGGGCTATGAAGTGCAGCTCACCCGTGACACCGACACCTTCGTCGAACTCTCCGACCGAGCGAGTTTGGCCAATAACACCCACTCCTCCCTCTTTGTCAGCATCCACTACAACGCCTCCACCAACCGCTCCGCAGAAGGGGTTGAAGTGTATCGATGGCGCGCCCCAGAAGATGGCCCCCGCGATATCCAATCCCAAGCGCTCGCCCAAGCGATCCACGACCGGGTCATCCGCTACACCGAAGCTCCCTCGCGTGGGGTTAAACAAGCCAACTACGCCGTCCTCCGCAAGACCGAAATGCCCGCCGCGCTCGTTGAAGGGGGATTTGTCACGAATTGCACCGAACTTGACCGGCTCAAAGACGCAAAATATCTCAACTGCATCGCCTTTGGCATTGCACAAGGAATAGACGACTACTACAACAATTCAGGTCCCCGTAGCTCAGTAGGATAGAGCGGCTGCCTCCTAAGCAGCAGGTCGTGCGTTCGAATCGCGCCGGGGACGATCAAATCATAATTTGCCTCCTATAAAGGGAACTGTTAGAAACGGTTCTCATGGATGGGCAAGCTCTACGGCCAACAGCGCTGACCAAAGCGACACTGCTCTTTGCGAGCAGTCTGACAGTGATGGCAGGGGCGATTGTTGCTCCTGCTCTTCCTGCACTCAACACTTTCTTCGGCGGCGGCGACACCATGGGCCTTTGGGTTCGCCTCACCCTCACCCTCCCCGCCCTCTTCATTGTCCTCGCCTCTCCCATCGCCGGCCACATCGCCGACCGGTTTGGCCGCCGCCCTACCCTCATCGCCTCAGCCCTCATCTACGCCATTGGCGGCACCGCTGGCGCCCTCTGTAACAATATCATCCCCCTCCTCATCAGCCGCGCTGTCCTCGGCATCGGCGTGGGCGGCCTCATGACCACCGCCTCCGCCTCCATCACCGATCACTACGCGGAGGGGCCACCCCGCAACCGGTTCATGGGACTCCAATCGGCCGCCATGATTGGCGGCGGCGTCCTCTTCTTTCTCGCCGGCGGCCTCCTCGCCAACTTCTCCTGGCGTATCCCCTTTTTCCTCTACCTCAGCGCCCTTCTTGTCATCCCCGGCGTCCTCCTCTCCGTCCGCGATTTTAAAGAGCGAGAAGCGCCGCCCACTAGTCACGCCCAGCGCCGCCTCATCACCCCCCCGCTCCTCGTCGCCCTCGCCATCAGCTTCTTCGGAATGATCGCCTACTACGTCGTCCCCGTCCAACTCCCCTTCTTCCTCTCCAAAGAAGGAGCCACCCCCGTCATCGTCGGCGCCTCCATTGCCCTCGTCAACCTCGCCTCCGGCATCGTCTCCTCCCAATACTTCCGCTTCTGTCGCTTCCTCTCCCATACCCAAGTGGCTGCCCTCGGCTTCCTCACCATGGGCGCAGCCTTCCTCCTCCTCTCCCTCTCCACCCAGCTCTGGCAAGTGCTCTCCGCCCTCCTCATCTGCGGCATCGGAACCGGCATGTGGATCCCCAACGTCACCGTTTGGATCGCCTCCATCACCCCCCGCCAATTCCAAGGGCGAGCGCTCGGCCTTATGGTCACAGCCCTCTTCCTCGGCCAATTCATCTCCCCCTTCGCCACCCAACCCCTCCTCGACAGCTGGGGACTTTCCGCCACATTTCTTGGTTCTGCCACCCTCCTCCTCACCGCCGGCGCTCTCCTCTTTCTTCCCAACATCATCTCTGTTATGGTCAGAAAAACTTGGGAGGTAGGTGATGAGTAGTGCAGATATTGGATTAATCGGCCTGGCCGTCATGGGTCAAAACCTCGTTCTCAACATGAACGACAACGGCTACAAAGTGGCCGTCTTCAACCGGACCACCTCCAAAGTTGACGACTTCATGGCCGGCCCCGCCAAGGGGACCGACGTCATCGGCACCCATACCCTCGAAGAGTTCGTCGGCAAGCTCAAAAGCCCCCGCCGCGTCATGCTCATGGTCAAAGCAGGCGACGCCGTCGACGCCTTCATCGACAAACTTGTCCCCCTCCTCCAGCCGGGCGACATCATCATTGACGGCGGCAACAGCCACTATCCCGACACCGAACGACGGGTCCGCGATTTACAAAGCAAAAAGATCCTCTTCATCGGCACCGGCATCTCCGGCGGCGAAGAGGGGGCCCGTCACGGCCCCTCCATCATGCCCGGCGGCAACCCCGAAGCGTGGCCCCACGTCAAGCCCATCTTCCAAGCCATCGCCGCAAAAGTTGACGGCGAACCCTGCTGCGATTGGGTCGGCGAGGGAGGTGCTGGCCACTACGTCAAGATGGTCCACAACGGCATCGAGTACGGCGACATGCAGCTCATCTGCGAAGCCTACCAACTCCTCCACGACATCGCCCACCTCGACAACGACACCCTCGCCTCCACCTTCGACGACTGGAACAAAGGAGAGCTCAACTCCTACCTCATTGAAATTACCGCTCAAATTTTTGCCTTCAAAGAGAACGGCACCTACCTCGTCGACAAAATTCTCGACGTCGCCGGCCAAAAAGGGACCGGCAAGTGGACCGTCATTAGCGCCGCCGACTCTGGCATGCCCCTCACCCTCATTGGTGAAGCCGTCTTCGCCCGCTGCCTCTCCGCCCTCAAAGAAGAGCGACGACGTGCCGCCGCCGCCTACCCTCCCACTCCCATCGACTTTACAGGCGACATCCCCACTCTTCATCGAAGAAGTGCGTCATGCCCTCTACGCCTCCAAAATCATCTCCTACGCCCAAGGCTACATGCTCATGCGCGAGGCCTCTAAAGAGCTATGAGTGGAAGCTCAACTACGGTGCCATCGCCCTCATGTGGCGCGGCGGCTGCATCATCCGCTCCCAGTTCCTTGGCAACATCAAGCAAGCCTTCGCCAACAACCCTGGCCTTGAGAATCTCCTCTTCGACACTTCTTCAAAAAAGCCATCACCACCTGCGAAGCTGGCTGGCGCCAGGTGGCCATCACTGCTGCGCAACTCGCCATCCCCGCCCCCTGCTTCACCACCGCCCTATCCTACTTTGATGGCTACCGCTCTGCCCGTCTCCCCGCCAACCTCCTCCAGGCCCAGCGCGACTTCTTCGGAGCGCACACTTACGAGCGCACTGACCAGCCCCGCGGCCAGTTCCACCACACCAATTGGACCGGTACCGGCGGAAACGTCAGTTCCTCAACCTACTCAGTCTAAGCGACTAGCTCACCCTCCTCTTGTCAAAATATTTATTATATATTAAGGCAAGTTAAGCCAACCAAGGAGGGTGGTAATGGATAATTTAATTATTGCAGGTATGGCAACCGGCGTATCAGCTGGACTCTACGGAGTGAATTGTGGATTGAGGGCTAGCGGCAGAAAGCTGCGCGACTCATCCCAAAATACCGAATGGAAGCGACCCCTTCTACTGGCGGGACAAGTCTTTACGGCCGCTAGTCGGGTGATGACACTCACCGCCTTTGTCCCGGTAGTGGCGGCTGCAGCTTTGAATCCCGCAGGTCCGATACTTGCCCCCCCGTTTTAGCGATTGCCGTGACCACCACAGGTGCTGTCTAGGTCTTCACTGTAGCCGATGCTATCCAAGAGCAGAAGCGTGGGGAAAGCACCTTACACATAAACGAAACGAAACTTGCCAAGAGCTTGAACGCGTTTGATCGTTACGGACCGGAGATCGCGGCTCTCGCAGCCACCATCACCGTGTCGGCACTAATAGTGCGAGACCCCTTTCAGGGTCTTTCTCACTGCTAACCTCTACTGTCCACGCCCCGACCCAGCAAGCTGGGTCGAAGCGCGCGGGCAGCTTTTCTACTTCAACAACTCTGAAAAATCGACGATGTGATCGAACACCTGCGACTGCCTCACCTCAGCCGTCACCCCATTGACATGGATGAGAGCTGACCGAATTGACCAGCCGCGCGAGAGGGCGATCCGCTCCTGCTTCTCGCGCATCTGATGCACCACCTCCATTCCTACATTGCTGGAAGAGAACTTCACCTCACAGAGAATCACCGATCGGTAGCGCGTTTGGATCAAGAGGTCGACCTGACACCCCTGCTGCCGCTTGGTCGCGCGCTGAAAGTAGGGCCCGTAAAAAGCGACATCGCTCCACGGCATGTGTAGGGCATTGACAAGAGCCGGCACGTTGTTCAAGACCAGATTCTCAAACTGCAGCCCCATCACACCGTCCCACTCAGGCAGACCATTTAACGGCACCGAACGGTATGTTCCCCGCTCGATCCCCTTTTTGTTAGGAGCGATGTACTTCAGGTAGAAGCGCAAATAATTGTCGGACAGCCGAAACCGCTTCAGCTGCGACATTTTCATGGTTTTGAGATTCCACGTCGGATCGTCCGTCACAAAACCGGCCTGAACCAGGTCGTTGAGATAAGGCGATAGCGTTGCTGTCGACTTACCCAACGCCTTACCTAGCTCCGATAGAGAGCGGGAACCGTTTGCTAGCGCTTCCACGACCTCGGTAAAAAGCTGCGCACGAGATGAAAAAAGGTCTGAAAAGATCCGGTCGAACTCTCCATACAGAATCCCTGCCCGGTCAAAGCACATGCGCCGGATGTTCTCTTCCGCCGACTGATGGGGCCTAATCTCTTCGAGATACCGGGGCACCCCTCCAGTCACACCCAGCACTTTGAGGATCTCATACCCACTAATGCGCTCCCGCACCCCATCCCAAAATTGCGCCGCATCGCGCAACGGCAATTCCTCCAAACAAAAATCGGCAGAAATGCGTCCAACAAAACCCGTGCTGC
This sequence comes from uncultured Verrucomicrobiae bacterium, assembly GCA_963739345.1. GTDB lineage: Bacteria > Chlamydiota > Chlamydiia > Chlamydiales > JAFEGQ01 > CAVUAA01. The sequence goes on from CAVUAA010000001.1 coordinate 1,160,839, forward strand.
TGAGAATATTCTTAGAGATCCAGCTCGATACCGAACCGCATACAATCAAAACCAGTTTTGGATTTTGCGAAAAATGGAGATCCCATGCGGTCTTCAGCTGCCCCAAAAAGTCGGATGCCTTAGAACCTATCCACGAAATCTCATCCAGTGCAAGGATCATCTTCCCTTTCGCACAGAGCTGTCCGAGATAGGCAAACAGATCTCCCCAGCTATCGACACGAATCCGCGGTCCCCCAAACTCACGAACAATCTGATCCGCAAACTCATCGAGCTGGCTTTGACGGGTGGTCTCCCCATCGGGAGGCACCCCGGTGAATACATGACACCGCGCCGACTTGCCAAACTCCCTGATCAACCGGCTCTTGCCAATCCTTCGCCGCCCGCGCATGACCACGAAGCTGGCCACCCGCTTCTTAAACAGCTCCTGCAGAAATTCAAGATCTTTGTCCCGTCCAATGAACTCTCTCATACCCCAATTCTACCGAACAGGACCGACAAATGTCAATCCTGTTCGGCGAAAAACACCCCCATTTCCACCGAACAGGACCGACAAATATCAATCCTGTTCGGCCCAAAATACCCCTATTTGCACCGAAGACAATCGACATTTGTCAATTGTCTTCGGCGGGATAGACCGCTAAAACAGAAGAACAGGATCGATGAAAGTCGATCCTGTTCGATGGGAAATGAGGGATAGCGAGCATGAACTAGCTAAGAATACGCGAGTTAAGCCCTGTTCGGTAGCGGCTACGGCTCTGTTTCAACCGCAATGTCTGGCCTTGACCCCCACCTTTACTCTGGGTCCGGTTCTGGCTCTCCGTGCTCAATCAAAAATTCTTTATAAACGCTAGCAACGATTGCTTGAACAGCTGCCAGACTCAGACCGCCTGTATACTTCTCCCTCAGTAAAATGGCCAATCCGACAAAACCAAACGTCAGAGAACCGCCGTAACCTAGCACCTGCACCGTCCGATCTAACCCAAGAGGCCAACCCGGAATGCAAGCACCCAAGACCAGAAGCGCACCGGGTGCCGCGATACTCGCTATAACCCAAAACCGATAGACTCCGCCAAGCGAGAAGGTTTGACCGTGCCCTGATGAGCATAGCCAACAGCGGCCGAGCTAACCACCATGCCGCTCACAGCCCACGCATTCTCACCAACAAATGTCATAAGTCCATTCATAACAATTTCTCCTTATTATTTTTATTCAGCAGCGAGCTCGACGGTCTTTTCGTCGGCAGCAGATGCGAGCTTGCTTCTGCTCATGCCAATGTCCAAATGTCAGGCCTGACCCTCTTCTCACTGAAAAATCGACGATGTGATCGAACACCTGCGACTGCCTCACCCCATTCACATCGATGAACGCTACCGAACAGGACCGACAAATGTCATTCCTACTCTGTAGATTTGCAGAAGAAAAAATCCTCAAGACCCTTAAGGCAAGCACCTTGAGGCAAGCACCTTGAGGCAACGACGCTGACGACAGTGAGGCCAGCAACGCCGCCGCCCACGGGTCCTAGACTTGTGACCACTCTCTTCAGTGCTTCAAGGCCGGAAATGTTGGGATTGAACATCCGCGTTGCAGCCCATGCGGGGAAGATTAGGGCCGAATAGACGATGAAGACATAAGCTAGCCCCTTGTCATGGCGACCACGGGGCCCACTGGCCCCGTGGTAGTAGAGAGAGGCGGTTCCTGCCGCCAAACCAGCGGCGTTTAGACCCAGAATGAACTCACTCATCGTTGCCTCGCTTACTCGGCAGCTAGTTCAACAGTTTTTTCATCGACCTTGGAAGCTGGGTTGACGTCGGTGATGGCAGCCTTAAGCACTTCCATCTTAGCACCATCAAAGAGCTTGAGGACGATCGTCTCGTCGCGTACAGTGGCGATGGTGCCAATGATGCCCATCGCTGTCACTTTGTCACCCTTCTGCATGGAGTCGCGACGGAGCTGCATCGCTTTGCGACGCTTACGCTCAGGACGGAGAACAATGAAGTAGAAGAAGGCAATGGCGATACCAATCATCATTAGCATCTGAGGCATCCCACCACCAGCTGCCTTACCACCCTCTTGAGCAAAAAGCATTGTTGAAGAACCGAGGGCCAATAGACCTGTAAGAAATTTTTTCATTGGGTCGCTCCTTTAGGCTAAGCGTTAATTCATTTCTGAAAAGGATACGTTAACGGGTGTTAAATTTCAAGGCTGACGATGTTTTCGATATGAGGGGTGTGAGGGAATTGATCTACAGGCTGTACAGCCTTCACTTGATAGCCTGCATCTATCAGAAACTGAACATCTTGGGCCTGAGTCTCAGGCTTACAGGATACATAGACAATTTTTGGAGCCCGGAGAGCGGCCACCTGCTGACGGGCCGCAGGGTCAAGGCCTGCACGGGGAGGGTCGAGGAGGACAACATCAGGCTTAACGTTAAGTGTGGCGAGTACCTTGCCAACGTCACCTGCATGAAGCTCAATATTGTGAAGATCGTTGCGTGCGATATTTGCTCGTCCGTCAGCCACTGCCTCTTCATTAAGCTCGATGCCGACCACTTTACGAGCCCGCTGCGCGGCGAGCATCCCCATGGTGGCGGTGCCGCAGTAGAGGTCGAAGACGGTGGTTTCGGGACCGATGTCGGCCGCTGCAAGGGCGAGGGCGTAGAGCCGCTCGGCCTGGACGGGGTTGGGCTGGAAGAAAGCGGTGGCGCTCACCTGAAACTGGAGGCCAGAGAGCTCCTCGCGCATGGCGGGCGGCCCAGCGAGCAGCGTTTCGGTAAAGCGAGTAGGAGTCTTCTTTTTGATGTGCTGCACCCGAACCACAACAGTCATATTGGGGAGGACAGAGGCGAGCGCCGCTAGCTGCTCTTCACTAACGCTGTACTCAGGATTGCCGGAGAGGGTGAGCATGGCAAGTCGATCGCCGGTCCGCTTCCCCTCGCGGAGGGTGAGGGTGCGCAGGCTCCCCCGGTCGCTCCGGGGATGATAGGCGTTGAGGCCACTCTTCACCCACCAACCTCGAGCGGCAACCAGCGCCTCCATCATCCACTCGGCGCACAAATGACACTCCTGCAGATCGACCACTCGCCCTCTGCGCATCATCAATCCCAAGTAGCGGTTGCCGGCTAGATCTTGCGAGAAGGAGAACTCCATCTTATTCCGGTAGCGCCACGGGTCGTCGCAGGTGACGATCGGCTCGGCCTGACCAAAGAGCTGCCGCACCAGCTCTTCTTTAGCCACCGCCTGCTCCGCATAGGGAATATCCTGCAGCTTGCAGCCACCGCACTGACCGAAATGTTGACACCGAACACTCATGCGAGACGCTCCTTTAACTTTAATATTCGCTCTACCGACTGATCAAGCCGCGCTTCGGAGATCACTCCCCAAGCCACCGCCTGCTCGAATTCGGCCATCACCGGTTCGAAATCGCCCTGCAGCAGAAGTAAATCGCATCCAGCTAAAAAGGCGTCGATGGCCGCAGAGGCGACGTCATCTCCAACCCCCTGCATGTTCAGTGAGTCGGTGATGATCACCCCCTCATAGCCCCATCCCCGCAGGATCCCAATTACCTCGAGCGAGAGGGTGGCACACTGCTCAGGGTCAATTGCAGGAACTAAAATGTGGGCCGTCATGATCGCATCGGCCAGCGGCCATAGCTGCCGAAACGGCTCGAGATGGTGGGCCACATCGTCGCCCATCACCGGCAGCTCGACGTGCGAATCGCCCTCCGCTCCGCCATGTCCGGGGAAGTGCTTCAGGCAGCAGCCAACCGGTTTAAGCGCCTCGATGAATGTCCTTGCATCCGCAATCACCACCTCTGGGTCATCACTGAACGCCCGCTCGCCGATCACCCCCTCCCGCGCCAGATCAACCACTGGCGCCAGGTTGAGGTTGATCCCTAGTGGTGCCAGCTCTGCCCCTGTCACCCCCACTCCCTCGATCCGGCGCACCCGCCCCCACTCCTGATCCACCGCGATAAGGGGAGCAATCCCCGTCCGCGCTAGAATCGCCTCGCTTAAGAGAGGCGCCCTCCCATCGGCATACTCAAATAGGATCACATTTCCCAATGCGGTCCGATCGAGCAAAGCGATCGGATCCTTCTCAACCACCTCCGCTAGAAAGACCTGCCCCACCTTTTCGTGGAGGGTCATCTCGGCTGAGAGGGAAACAAATAGAAGTAGGCCAAGCAAGTATCGCATCGGCCGAAGAGAATAACAAAAAGGGGATAGGTCTGCACCTACCCCCTCTAAATCACCCCGCTACCGTTGGATTAACGGCGGCGTGTGCGTGAAGCCGAACGACGGGCAGCAGAAGTTGCACGTCGCTTAGTAGCTGTCTTACGCTTGGCCGGAGCCTTACGCTTGGCAGCAACTTTACGCTTAGCAGGCTTCTTAGCCACTTTACGCTTAACAGGCTTCTTCTTAGCAGCCACCTTACGCTTAGCTGGCTTCTTCTTAGCAGCAACCTTACGCTTAGCTGGCTTCTTAGCCACTTTGCGCTTAGCAGCAGGCTTCTTCTTAGCAGCCACTTTACGCTTAGCAGGCTTCTTAGCCACTTTGCGCTTAGCTGGCTTCTTCTTAGCAGCCACTTTGCGCTTAGCTGGCTTCTTGGCCACTTTACGCTTAGCAGGTGCTTTTTTAGCTGCAGCTTTACGCTTGGGAGCAGCTTTCTTCTTCTTAGCGGCAGTCTTTTTACCACCCTTATGAGCGGCTACTGATTCTTTTCGGAAAACCTTTCCAAGTTTTGCAAGTGCGATCGTAGATTTACGAGCGCGCTGTGCTGCTGCCTTGTTGCTGGCAGCCTTTGAAAGGTCAGCGCGAATACTATCTAGTAACTGCTGCATCTTTTGCATCGTGTTAGCCAATACCATGCTAGCACTCCTCCTTACTTTAGAGTTGCACGACTAATCTCTGGATATCGGGGTCGATGTAAATAGTGCAATACTTTTTTTACATCGACGCGAAATCCAGACAACGCGCGAACCTCAACTCAACTGCTGCACCCCTTTATTTAGGGGTATGGTCTTTGGGGGTCGTGCTTTGTTTACCCCAATGTCCCAGTCGATCATTCGACCGCAGCGAACCGTTCACCCAGTGGTTCATTTAAATAGTGTCGAGTCGATTTCACTACCCGCAAGAACACTTTTTTGCTCCTTTGCGCAGTTGCGTCACTCTTCTTATCGGCAACCTGGCCAAACACTTTACTTTTTGCCCCTCCGTCACTTAAGATTCGGGGTCTATAGGAGCGTTCCTAATGCACTGGTTTTTAAAGAGAAAAACCCTTTTTTGCCTCTTTTTTGCACTCTCTGCAATTGTGTTCCTCGGTAGCGCAAAAACGGAACAAATTCAACGGGAAGCCGAAGCGGCGATGATCCACCGCGACTACAGGGAAGCGCGCGACGCCTATCGGAAGCTTCTCGACGCAGGCGTCTACGGTAATGCGGTCGTACAGTGTGCCCGGGCCGAGCGGGAGCTCTCCAATCACGCAGAGGCAAAATTACTCCTCGACGGATTTGATTTCACCTCTCTCGCCCCCGCACAGAGACGGGAGGCCGTGATCCTCTTAGGCTATATCTACAATGACTGCGGAGAGATCGAGCGGGCGCTCTCCCTCCTCAAACGGCTCGATAAGAAGATTCCTCGAGGCAACTGGCGGCGGGAGGAGCGGGCGTTCTACGGGGCGCTCCTCATCGCCGTAGACGAGAAGTACGATCAGCTCATCTCTAAAGGGGAGGAGGCGATCGAGGCGTGTTCCTTCGAAGAGGCTATTCCTTTCTACGAGAAGACGTTAGCAGCCGCCCAGGAGGGCGTTTACCCCGCCAGAGGGGCCGAAGACCGGGCCACATTCGAGGCGAGGCTCCGCTATCGGATTGGAGAGGCCCACTATCACCTTGAACAATATGACGAAGCGTATGCCATTCTTTCGCCAATCCGCCACGGCGCGCTCAAGAGCGAGGGACTCTCCCCCTACCACAACGAGGTGACCGGCCACTGCCTTCACCTCCTTGGCCTCTCCCAGAAGAGGAGCGGCGACCATCTGCAGGCGCTGGCCACCTTCATCACCTACCTCGACACAGTAGTGGGCCGCTCAGCTGAGCGGGCGATGGTGGAGTGGGAGGCGGCCCTCTGCTACCTGCAACTTGGCGAGCCAGAGCAGGCGCGCCAGCTCTTTTCGAGGATCACGGGGGGCTCGAACGCCCTTGCTCACCTCGCCCAAGTCTATCTCTCTAAGATCGACCTCGACAGCAGCGATTTCGCCTCCGTCGAGGAGCGCCTCCGCCTGTTAGCCCAAAGTCTCCATCAAGACGATCCTCTCCGCTATGAAGTCTCCTACCTTAGAGGCGAGGGCGCTCTGCAACGGGGGGACTTTCAAGATGCAATCCACCGCTTCGAGCAGGCGATCCCCCGTCACCACCCCGAACAAGCTCACTGGCACAACGAAACCCTCCATGGCCTGGGCACCGCCTACCTCGGCTTCGCGCAGAAGCTTAAGCACGACAAAGCAGCTCAGCTCATGGTCTTTGCCAGGGCGACCGATACCTTCTCCCAGCTGGCTGACGACCGGGGCGCCATTGGGCGGGCACGCGTCGAGCTAGCTAGGCACAACAAATCAACCACAAAGGCCGTCTTCGACCTCCTCAAACCAGTTGAACAATTCGAGTCACCAGGCATTCAAGCCCAGGCCCTCCTTATTCTCGGAGAAGCGGCCCCCTCCTATGCCGACCGGGAGCACTTCTATGCTGCTCTCACCGATGAGAAATATTCAAACACCCCCTCCTTCGCCACCGGGTGGCTCCAGCGAGGGATCAACTATTTCTCGCAGGGCGAAGCGTACCGGAAACTTGGCGACCCCAGCCCAACCCATTTTAAAGCAGCAGCAGAGGCCCTAGCGAAGGCGTTTGAACTCCTTCCTGCCGGGGGCGAAGCGGCAGAAGCACTCAAGTGTCGCGCCCACGCCCTCTTCCAAATGGGCGATGGGCTCGAAGGGTACTCCCTCCTCTCCTCCCTCCTCACACTCCACCGCCCTATTTTTAACCAAATCGAGCACAAAGACGAAGTATTCTACCTCCTTGGGCTGATGGGAGCGGTGATTGGCGAGGAGGCCGAAAGCTACCTCGATCATGTCCTCTCTGAATATCCTGACAGCCCCCACGCCGCCCCCGCCCTCAACGCTCTGGCCACCCTCTACTTTCAGCAGAGCAAGTATAGAGAAGCTGAAAAGCTCTTTTCCCAGCTCGCCCTCGACCACCCCCACTCTCAGCTAGCTGGCAACGGCTGGTTTTGGGCCGCCGAGAGTGCTGAGCGGCTCCACCACTCCGCCTCCATCGTCCGCGACTATCGGAAAAAGGTGTTCGACCATTACCCAAACAGCGAGTTTGCCGCCCGCGCCTACTTTGAGTACTGCTCGTTTGCCGAATATCTTCAGGGAGACGAGGGAGCCATGAAACACCTCGAGCAGATGGCCACCCGCTACCCCGACTCCCCCTATCTCGTCACCGCCCACTACCTCCGCGGCCTGAACTGTCGAGCCTCTCTTACCGATGCCATCAAAGCCTTCCGCGCCGCTAGCGACACATTCGATCGCACCTACTCCTGCGGCCTCATTCCCATCGGCAGCCTCGACTACTTCACCTCCGTCCGCTACCGCACTCTCGTCGAGCTCGCCCTCGCCAATCTGGAAAAAGGGAAGGTTGAACAAGGAGCCGAGAGGCACGTCTCCCTCCGCCGGGCAGAAGAGATCTTCTCCAGCCTCCTGAACGACTTTAACAACCAAGATCACCTGCTCGCCCGCCTCGTCTCCCAAGGAAATCCCTATCCAAGAGTGGCCGAAGAGGCACAATTTGGCCTCGCCCAAACCTACCTCGCCGCCCACAAGTATGACGACGCCGAAGCAACCCTCTCACAGATGCTCTCCGAATATGAGAGGCTGCAACGAACCGTCGGCTACTACCCCTCACGCGTCTGGTATCATCAAGGACACCTCTGCATGGAGCGGGGCGCCATAGAAACTGCAATCGAGTGTCTCCGACACGCTGAGGAGGCGGGCGTTGAGGGAGTGCTCTCCGCCAATCAGCGGCTCGACCTCCTCCTCCAACAGAGCACCTGTTTGCAGCGGCTCGGCCAGCTCGACGATGCCATGCTCCTCCTCTCCCGCATCATCAACGATGAAGCCGCAAGTCCCTTGCGCATCGAAGCAATGTATCGCCGCTCCGAGATCTACACCCTGCAGGGCAGACACGACCTCGCCCGCAAACAGCTCGAAGCGACCGCCGCCAAAACCGGCCTATGGGCCGCAAAAGCCGAAACCCAACTAAGAGAGATGTATGATTTCTAGCTTCCTCCAACTCTTTGTCGACTGGAACCTCATCCTCTTCATCATCGGCGGCTTCTCCATCGCCGGAATGGCCATCTTCATCGAGCGGCTCATCCACCTCCGGCGGGCCGAGGCCAACACCAACCAGTTTCTCATCGAAGTGCGTCGCTCCATCCGCGAAGGAAACACCGTCGACGCCGTCCAAACCTGTGAGACGACCGGTGGGTCTGTTGCCAACATCGTCCGCGCCGGCCTCCTCAAATACAATCGGACCCCCAATCGGGTCCAAACTGACATCGAAGGAGCCATGGAAGTGCAGGGGATTGTCGAAGTGGCCAACCTCGAAAGAAACGCCAAAATCCTCTCCATCATCGCACACATCGCCCCCCTTGTTGGCCTCCTTGGTACCGTTCTTGGCTTCATCCAAGCATTCTCCGAGATGCGACAGACAGGCCTCATGGACATCTCCACCTCCGGAATTGGCGCCGCAATGGAGTACGCCCTCGTCACCACCGCCGCCGGCCTCGTCGTCGCCATCCCCGCCGTCGTCGCCTACAACTATCTCGTTTCCCGAATCGGCAGCCTAATCCTCGAAATGCAGACCACCTCCTCTGAAGTGGTCGACCTGTTGACAGAACATGCAGTTTAAAGCTCGACTGGAACCCACTTCTAGCCTCATCGACCTCACCCCCCTTGTTGACGTCATCCTCCTCCTTCTCGTCTTCTTCATCTGCACCTCCGACATTCTCCCCCTCAAAAGCCTCAACGTCGAAAACCCCCAGCTCAGCCAGCAATCTCCCCCCCTCACCACCCAAGTGATCGTCCTCATGGACGCCCAACACGTCATCTACCTTGGCCACCGAAAAGACATCATCGACATGGTCTCCGTTCCCCTGGCGCTAAACCAAGAGATCCAACGCGTCAAAGCTGAACACCCCGGCATAGAGCCCACCGTCGTCCTCAGCGTCGACCGACGGGTCGACTACGGCTCCTTCCTACGCCTCTTTTCCATGGCACAAGAATGTGGCAGCCGAGTTCGTCTCGTCTACAAGCCAGTGGGAGAGGAGCTGTGCTAATCCTAGCCGCAACGCGTGGCACCTTCCGCCTGCGGGGACGGCGCCCCCTCTCCCCCGCCCTCATCACCGGATTCGCTATTGCCCTCACCCTCCACCTTGCCGCCTTCCTCCTCATCGACCTCCGCGCCCCCTCCCCCACCATCCCCCCTCCCCTTCCCCCCGCCTACGTCTCAGCCGACCTTGGCGTCACCGTCCAGTTGACCGGTAGCCAGGCCGCCCCCGTCGTCGACGCCAACGGCTTCCTCCCCCGTCACACACCCATCCCCGACGTCCCCCACCCTCAGCTCCCCTCCCTCCCCACCAGCACACCCACAACCCCCCTCCCCGCACCCACCACCGCCCGCCCCACCTTCGCCCAGCTCGAGCACTTCGACCCCCTTCCCGCCCGCCACCTCTTTGCCAAAACCTACACCCCCCTCACCTTCCAACTTCATGGCGAGCTCACCCCCCTTGATCCCCCTCACTATCCCACCAAGCAAACCACCGGCCCCCTCACCAGACACCTCATCCGCATCCAGCTCACCATCGACACCAAGCACGGCACCATCGCCCACGCCGCCCCACTCGACCCCATCCCCGAATCTCAAAATGGTGACATCGACACCCTTCTCTCCAACCTCCACTTCGCCCCCCCCTCATCTCTGAATCCCCTCATCCAGTGCATATTAGAGGTTACCCTCACCCAATGATCACACTTAGCCCCGCCACCCTCTTTCTTCTCTACCTTGCAACTTCCCTCACCATCCTCCTCTACCTCTGGGTTCGCTCCACCGCTCGTGCCCATCATCGACGGATCATCCCGCCTGAGCACACCCTCATCCAATGTGAATATTGTTCAGAGCGCTACTTCGCCCCCGCCGACCACCCCCTCACCCGCTGCCCCCAGTGCCACCTCGTCCTCAAACCCTAAAATTGTCACATTCTGGGACAGTCCCCAATTGTGACAATTTTCACTTATCGAATTGGTGGTAAAGTGGTTACAGGCGAGGCTATGTTAAATAAGATGCTCGTATCGCGATGCAACGTAACTCATCAAGAAAGATCGGCTACGTAACCTCGCTACTCCCGAAAATGCGGGATCAAAAAGGCCAGAAGCTTGTGCCGGAAGGCTGAAGGGCACGAGCCGCATCGTCAGACATGATGCGGTTAAAAAGATTGAGCTGGACCTCAGCGATGTCACTACGGTAGTCGAGCGCATCGAGACCGGAGTGGCGCACTGAAACGAACGGGATGCCGACGTGAGAGACGGCCACTTCTATCTCGTAAAGGAGATGTGCCTTATTCGAAATCATCACGATATTTGAAGGGTGGTAGCCCAGCTCATTGAGAAGAGAAGCGAGCACCGTCCCGGGATTGTTGCTGACGCCAGTAAAGAGGACTCCACTGACCATTTTTGCGCAACCCTCGGCCTGAATATTGAGCATGCCGCGGTGAGGAGCAGTTGTCGCAAGGCGGGCATCGCAGAGGCAGAGGTGCATGAGGCGGATGTAGGCCATCTCGGGATCTTTGTCGGAAAGCCCCATCACGCGGATTCCCGATCGCTGGAGCCGTCGGAGGGTCGTTTGCACAGCCGGATCGAGCGGACGGACAGCCGCTTGAATCAGCACCTTATTCCATTCAGGCATCAACTCCGCGCGCGCTCGTGGCGGACTCATCCCCTGCAACACATAACGACGGGTCATCATGTCGGCCCAAGCCTCACTTCCGAGCATGTGATCAGTCTTCACTAACGTCGTATCAATGTCAAAAATGACCAGCGTGGCGCTATCGATGTGCGCCTCTATCGCCTCAATGTCACCTGTCTCTATCCGCGTCAGCGCCGCCGCAAAAACCGCTGTGTTCACTGCTACCACGACGGCGATGATCCAACCTGTCAATCTCATGTCATTCCCCTATTGGCTCAAGTTTGCTTCGAGCAGCATCAGTGCATCTTCGTCGGAGACAATACAGCCAAAATGTTTCAGCTGGATCTCTGTAAGCTGTGGATCGAAATTGCGGTACCACTCATCACCACCCCGGTACCAGACGCCCACCACCTCCACATCAAGGCAGGCATCTTGTATCGCCCACAGTGTCTTTTGCAGACTCTTGTGCCGGTCATCAACAATCACTACTCTGCGGGGCAACGGATCCATGCTCACTAAAAAACGTGCGAGCTCCTTCCCCTTCTCTGCCCCTCCGTCGGTGAGAAGAATCCCTTCAATCATCTTCGACTTCGCCGCATCACCCAAATCGGATTCGGGCGCCGTCACCGTTAAATCAATACCCACACCCCGCAGCGCATCTGTCGTCACAAAACCCCAGTAGGGATCACGACTCGTGTATCCCATCACCGTCGCCCCCCGTGTCTGAAGCTCAGAGATGACTGACGGTATGCACTCCTCGACCAACACCGACTTCGAGCAGAGCAAAATTGGCTTCATCTGCCGATTCATTTCGGCAAGCGCATCCGCCCTGCTCAGCCCCTTGCTCTCGAGGTTCTTTACATAGCTCCACGCCCATTGGGTAGATCCCAAATATTGAGCTGGTCGAACCAACGTGTTGTCGATGTCACACACCAGTAGACAGTCACCATCGACTAGCGTCAGGATGTCTGAAAAGGTATCCGTCTCCACCGCCTGTAAGCCGCAAAAGACTAGTAATGCAATGGCCAAAAGTCGTTTCATTGTTGCCACTCCCCGTTCGGTGAGCCCAATCCTAAACCTAATGTTAACAAATCGTCAAGGCGGTTCTTCGGCAAGAGATTGCGAACAGCGCCCGCGTGAGCTATGCTCCAAAACCATGGGCATCATTATCACTCTCATCATTTTGGTCGTGATCTCCACCATCCTGTTTAACTTCCTGTTCGTGTTTGGCAGCTACCTTATCGCGCGCTACGACCGGGCGCTCACGCGCGATAGTAAACTCGGACCTGGCTACGAAGACACAGAGCCGTGGCCCGGTCTTTGGGAGAGACGGCGAACCTTCTGGCTCGAAGTTCTCTCCTGCACCGCCCTTTCCCTCCTCTACCCCTTTGGCTGGCTCCTCCCCCACCCATGGAAGACCAAAGCGTTTAACAGCCGCCCCATCATTCTCGTCCACGGCTTTGGACACAATCAGACCGCTTGGTTATGGATGCGGAAACGGCTAAAGAGAGCCGGTCTTGGACCCATCTACTCTCTCTCCCTCAAAGGGAGACGGGGGCCCATCCAAAGATATTCCGAACAACTACAGACTCTCGTTGCCCAAGTGGCCGAAGAGACCGGTCAATCAAACATCGTCCTTATCGGTCACTCCATGGGCGGCGTTGTCGCCTCCTTCTACGCCGAATACCTCGCCCTCCCGGGCACCGTCAGCCACGTCATCACCCTCAGCTCCCCGCTTAATGGGACCCGTGCAGCCAGCCTCCTCTCCTCTGCCTCCTGTCGTCAAATCCGTCCTGGCTCCCACCTCATCAAGGACCTGGCCAAACGGATAGAAGCCAACCAGAGCATCCGCTACTGCCATATCACCAGCCAGCTCGACAACTTCCTCCTCCCCCACCAGTCCGGCCTCATTGGCGCTGACGCTGCCCACCAGCGCATCCTCCCCGCCCACGGCCACACAATGCTCCTCTATTCCCCCACCGTCGCCATGCAAGTGATCGATTGGCTCCGGGAGCCTACCCGCGTCCCTCCCGCCGCTCACGTCCACGACCCCGATGCCATCCTCCTACCGGCCTAGCCCTCAGCGACTTACATCAGCCATTGACCTCCACTCTCCGGTCTACTATCATGTTCTCACGAAGTGACCCAGGAGATGGCCATGACAACAATGTGGATCGATCAAAACAACCTATTCGGTATCAAGTTTTTGAATGGCTCCCATGGCCACACTTGGCAGCTTGAGGAGGTTTCCCCTCCCCCGTCGCCACCCGCACCTCCCAGGGTCCCGGTCGCCCTCCTCACCGAGCAAGAGACTTAATATACTTTAATTCGAATAGTGCCCAGCCAGACCGAGTGACTACCCTCCTGCGGGTAACGGCTTTAAACCCAATATGTAGGGTCAGGCACCAAAAAATGACCACCGTCCTACCGGCCGGTACTCACTTTGTCGAGCCAGACCCGTCACCGCTAATCCCATCCTAGCTTGATCTTGCCATTCCACAGGCGGACGCCATTGTCCAACGACCAGCACTCACTTGTCGAGCCAGACCCGTCACGGCCAAAGCTATACTGAATGCCAGACACCCAGCGAGGTATAAAAAAATCCCCTACAGCTTTCGCCATAGGGGAGAATATCGGATAGAAAAAACTTGGCGGCGACCTACTCTCCCACACTCTTGTGTGCAGTACCATCGGCGATGAAGGGCTTGACTTCTGAGTTCGGAATGGGATCAGGTATATCCCCTTCTCTATTGCCACCAAGCAAAAATTATGCATATAACATTTATCACTGACGCTTAAAACGACGCTTAAATTCATCTAAATCGGCTCTTGAACATCATGCTCAGAAAAAAAAAAGGTCAAGCCGATGGACGATTAGTATTGGTTAGCTCAACACATTACTGTGCTTACACACCCAACCTATCAACCACGTAGTCTTCATGGTGTCTCATTGGGATACCTTATCTTGAGGGAGGCTTGGCGTTTAGATGCTTTCAACGCTTATCCTTTCCGAACATAGCTACCCGGCTATGCCCTTGGCAGAACAACCGGAACACCATTGGTTCGTCCACTTCGGTCCTCTCGTACTAGAAGCAGCTCCTCTCAAGTATCCTACGCCCACAACAGATAGGGACCAAACTGTCTCACGACGTTTTGAACCCAACTCGCGTACCGCTTTAATTGGCGAACAGCCAAACCCTTGGGACCTTCTTCAGCCCCAGGATGCGATGAGTCGACATCGAGGTGCCAAACCGCCACGTCGATATGAACTCTTGGTGGCGATAAGCCTGTTATCCCCGGAGTACCTTTTATCCGTTGAGCGACGGCGATTCCACTTTCCACCGCCGGATCACTAAGCCCTACTTTCGTATCTGCTCGACTTGTTGGTCTCGCAGTTAACTTGCCTTATACCTTTACGCTCTACTCGTGATTACCAACCACGATGAGGCAAGCTTTGGACTCCTCCGTTACTCTTTAGGAGGATACCGCCCCAGTAAAACTGCCCGTCTGACAATGTCCGACTCCCAGATTCATGGGATATCGTTAGATTCCCGACTTGTCAAGACCGGTATTTCAAGGATGACTCCACCACGCCTGACGACGCGGCTTCAAAGTCTCCCGGTTATCCTACACATGACAAGTCAAGAGCCAATATCAGAGTACAGTAAAGGTTCACGGGGTCTTTCCGTCTTATTGCGGGTAAACAGCATCTTCACCGCTACTACAATTTCACCGAGTCTCTCGTTGAGACAGTGCCCAGATCGTTATACCATTCGTGCAGGTCGGAACTTACCCGACAAGGAATTTCGCTACCTTAGGACCGTTATAGTTACGGCCGCCATTCACCAGGGCTTAAATTCAAAGCTTCGCCTTGCGGCTAACATCTCCTTTTGACCTTTTGGCATTGGGCAGGCATCACACCATATACTTCGACTTAGACGTCTTTGCATAGTGCTGTGTTTTTGTTAAACAGTCGCCTGGGCCATTTCTCTGCGGCCGCCTGATGCTCATGCAGCAAGTGCAATCACAACCTGCGGCTCCTCTTCTCCCGAAGTTACGAGGATAATTTGCCGAGTTCCTTAACGAGAGTTCTCTCGCGCGCCTGAGAATATTCTTCCCACCCACCTGTGTCGGTTTTGGTACGGTCACCATCAACGACTAGAGTCTATTTCTTGGAAGCATTGCGCTACACCATCGGTTCCTCCGAAGATTCCCCTTGGTCACTGCCTGGAATTATGCTGACGGATTTGCCTATCAGCCTTCCTCACAGTGCCACGGACACTTCCAATCGTCCGCGTGCTTAACTTACTTCGTCAACCCATTCGTCATAGTTTTAGGTGGCGCAGGAATATTTAACCTGCTTTCCATCGCCTACGCTTTTCAGCCTCGGCTTAGGGACCGGCTAACCCAGGGAAGACGAGCTTTACCCTGGAAACCTTAGGTTTTCGGCGAGGAGGATTTTCACCTCCTTTATCGTTTACTCATGCCATGCATTATCACTAGTATGCGCTCCAGCACTCCTTACGGTATACCTTCGACGCACATACTACGCTCTCCTACCGCTTACTTCTTACAAAGTACACCCGTGATTTCGGCTCTATGCTTTAGTCCCGGATATTATCGGCGCAGAGTTTCTCGATTGGTGAGCTGTTACGCACTCTTTAAATGATGGCTGCCTCTAAGCCAACATCCCAACTGTTTTTGAAACTTCACTTCCTTACTCACTTAGCATAGAATTAGGGGCCTTAATCGACGATCTGGGCTGTTCCCCTTTTGACAATGAAGCTTATCCCCCACTGTCTATCTCCCGAACTACTCTACAGTATTCGGAGTTTGGTTTCCTTTGGTAGGCCGGTAGGCCCCCGCGTGAATTCAGTGCTCTACCCCTGCAGAGCTTATGTCCGAGGCTAACCCTAAAGTTATTTCGAAGAGAACAAGATATCTCCAAGTTTGATTGGCCTTTCACCCCTATCCACAACTCATCCAAAACTTTTTCAACAGTTACTGGTTCGGTCCTCCACAAGGTGTTACCCTTGCTTCAACCTGGCCATGGATAGATCACTTGGTTTCGTGTCTACGTCATATGACTAAATCGCGCTTTTAACACTCGCTTTCGCTTCGGCTTCGGAACGTATGTCCCTTAACCTTGCCATATAACGTAACTCGCTGGCTCATCATGCAAAAGGCACGCCGTCAGCCATTCCCCTAAAAGGGGCATAGGCCTTCGACCGTTTGTAAGCTGCTGGTTTCAGGTTCTATTTCACTCCCCTAACAGGGGTTCTTTTCACCTTTCCCTCACGGTACTGGTTCACTATCGGTCATCAACGAGTATTTAGCCTTGGAGGGTGGTCCCCCCAGATTCAGACCGGGTTTCACGTGTCCGGCCCTACTCAGGTGCCAGTCCTGTCAGTTCTTCTTTTCGCCTACGGGGCTATCACCCTGTATCGTTCAACTTTCCAGAAATGTTCGGCTAGAATTTCCTGATCTTTTGACTGGTCCTACAACCCCGAAGTCAAAGACTTCGGTTTGGGCTCTTCCCATTTCGCTCGCCGCTACTAAGGGAATCTCGTTTGATTTCTTTTCCTCTGCCTACTTAGATGTTTCAGTTCGGCAGGTATCGCTTCCATAACCTATGTATTCAGTTAAGGATGATGGGAGATTACTCCCACCGGGTTTCCCCATTCGGAAATCTCCGGGTCAAAGCTTTTTTCCAGCTCACCGAAGCTTTTCGCAGGTATACGCGTCCTTCATCGCCTGTTGATGCCAAGGCATCCACCAGCAGCCCTTAATAGCTTGACCAAAAAATTGATTTAGTACAAGCTATTAATCAATGAGCTACAATCTTCATATTGTACTTATTAGCTACATTATTTGACTTGAATGTCTTACGTCATACGCATTTTTGTGTCTGAAGATTTGATTCCTCAAGCGTCGATTTTTATCAGTGAACTTGTCATTATCAGTGTTGCATGCTCTAATCACAACTGATCTATAACTGCTACGTAATTGTTCAGATTCTATCTAGATTCAACTCGTACTTTCATGATTACTAAATCAGATGCTCTGTCAAGATAACTATTTGCTGTTTTGACAGCATGAAGAAGACAATGTACAAGCACATAGAGCTTGCTCAACCTAGGTAAAGCATACTAAGTTGACCATCACTTGTCCTTAAAAGGAGGTGATCCAGCCCCACCTTCCGGTAGGGCTACCTTGTTACGACTTCATCCCAGTCATCAGCCTCACCTTAGGCGCCTCTCCCCTTGCGGTTGAGTCAGCGGCTTCGGGTAAAACCAACTCCCATGATGTGACGGGCGGTGTGTACAAGACCCGGGAACGTATTCACGGCGATGTTGCTGACTCGCCATTACTAGCAATTCCAACTTCATGTAGTCGAGTTGCAGACTACAATCTGAACTGGGACCGGCTTTTGGGATTTGCTCCACCTCGCGGCTTCGCTGCCTTCTGTACCGACCATTGTAGCACGTGTGTAGCCCCAGACATAAGGGCCATGCGGACTTGACGTCATCCTCACCTTCCTCCTGGTTAACCCAGGCAGTCTCATTAGAGTTCCCACCTTAAATGTTGGCAACTAATGATAAGGGTTGCGCTCGTTGCGGGACTTAACCCAACACCTCACGGCACGAGCTGACGACAGCCATGCAGCACCTGTGCAGCGGCCCCGAAGGAAGATACCATTTCTGGTATCTGTCCACTGCATGTCAAGCCTGGGTAAGGTTCTTCGCGTTGCATCGAATTAAACCACATGCTCCACTGCTTGTGCGGGTCCCCGTCAATTCTTTTGAGTTTCACCCTTGCGAGCGTACTCCCCAGGCGGTATACTTAACGCGTTAGCTACGGCACAGCCAGGGTTGAGTCCAGTTACACCAAGTATACATCGTTTACGGCAAGGACTACCAGGGTATCTAATCCTGTTTGCTCCCCTTGCTTTCGCGCCTCAGCGTCAGGAATAAGCTAGAAAACCGCCTTCGCCACCGGTGTTCTTCCACATATCTACGCATTTCACCGCTACATGTGGAATTCCGTTTTCTCCGCCTACCCTCTAGAAATGCAGTTTCAAATGCAGTTCCGAGGTTGAGCCCCGGGATTTCACATCTGACTTACATTTCCGCCTACGCGCCCTTTACGCCCAATAAATCCGATTAATGCTTGCACCCTCCGTATTACCGCAGCTGCTGGCACGGAGTTAGCCGGTGCTTCTTTACCTGGTACCCTCAAATTGGCCGGATATTAGCCAACCTCTCTTGTTCCCAGGCGAAAGAGCTTTACAACCCGAAGGCCTTCATCGCTCACACGGCGTCGCATCGTCAGGCTTTCGCCCATTGCGAATGATTCTCGACTGCAGCCTCCCGTAGGAGTCTGGGCAGTTCTCAGTCCCAGTGTTGGCGGTCAATCTCTCAATCCGCCTAGACGTCTTAGCCTTGGTGAGCCATTACCTCACCAACTAGCTGATATCCCATGGGCCTCTCTTTAACCGCGAGGTCTTACGATCCCCCACTTTAATGAAGCACAGGATGCCCTGTCCCACCACATTCGGTATTAGCGGTCGTTTCCAACCGTTATTCCCAAGTTAAAGGCAGGTTACCCATGTATTACTAACCCTTCCGCCACTAAGTATCAAGTAAGCTACATACTTCGTTCGACTTGCATGCCTCATCCACGCCGTCAGCATTCAATCTGAACCAAGATCAAATTCTCAGACATATACATTACTCAAAAATTTTTGACTGCCCCCGAAGGGGCTAGCCACCAAGCCCTAGATTTCTAGGGCTCGCACATCATCTCTCTCCAAGCTGTCGAAAAAACTTCAAGTAGCACTCGCAGGTGCTTCTCCGTCCGAACCTTTTGTCTTGCTCGAACGATTGGAGACAATAGTGGGTGTGCCGTTTTTCATGCAACACACAAAATGCATCGGACGGAAAATAGTTTCTAAATACCTAATGGCCAGACCGTTGGGATTATCGCTGTTGCGACGCATAATTGGGTCAAAGTGAGCCCCCAACCGACTCTGGCGTAGTCTGCGAACCGATATCCACCCGGGCCATACACGATTGTATTCGTTTGGTAGCCGATAGGAGTGAGGAATGAGCTCGACGCGGCGATGGCGACAGTGACCCCTACGGTCTTGATCGCGGCGACCGAGTCATACCCGGCTACACGGACTGTTTCTAGGGCGATCGGAAATAGCATCAGGGCGGCGGCGGTATTGGTAATCATTTCTGTGAAGATCATGGTCAGCAAGAACAGACCTCCGACCAATAGGTAGGGGTTGTACCCCATCACCTTCATTACCCCCTCCGCAATGACAAGAGCCACACCTGTACTATATAGCGCGCCGCCCAGAGCGAAAGCGCTGGCGACTAGTAGAAGGAGGTGCCAGTCAATAGCTGAGCGCGCCTGACGAAAGGAAATGCTCCTAGTCACAAGCAGCAGCCCGGCAGCACAGAGACTAGCGATCAGGATGGAGACACCGAGGACCACAGCAACAATCATAGCCACCATGGTGCCAATGACGAAGGCGGCCCGGCCGGGAACAAACAGAGGAACCTCTTCTGCCTGCCTAATTGGATAGAAGTCTTTGGCGAAGTTGGGTGTAACAACCCACGGTTTATTCGAAAGAAGGATGAGGGTGTCACCGGCGCGCAGGGCGGCATCTCCGATTGTCCCCGCTACGCGGCCGCCTCCCCGATAAATAGCGACTACAGAGGCACCGTAGTAGGCGCGGAAGTTGACTCGCCGAACGGTCTTCCCTCCCAACCAGGAGCCCATGGCAACCACAACCTCGGCGACATGAGGGGAGTCGACGCTAAGCTCGAACTTGGGATCGGCGAGTGACTGCAGGCCCGGGACGGAGTGCGCCTTAGCAATCTGAGCCACATCGCCTGCAAAAACCAGCCGGTCCCCCTCAACAATTTTCTCGTCACCAGACGGCGCCTCGATCACGGCGCCACTTCTCCGAATTTCAATCAAATATTCGCCGTGCAAATGTTTCCTGCCCAGCTCCTCAACTGTCTTGCCAATGATTGGACTCTCAACCATCACTCGAAATTCAGCAGTGAACTCTCGACGATCCGCCTGCGCGCTGGCGGCGGGGTCGGACCGTTCAGGGATGAAGCTAGCGCCAATGCCGAGCAAGTAGACGTATCCAACAATCAAGCAGGGGACCCCGACAAGGGCTAGCTCAAAAAAGGAGAAGCTGGTCGTTGGGCTCACCTCCCGCATGAGTCCATCAACAACTAGGTTACCTGCGGTACCGATCAGGGTGCACATGCCGCCAAAAATGGCGGCTATCGAGACGGGCATGAGGTAGCGGGAAGGAGCCTCTCCCCGTTCGCGCGCCCATCTCCGGACGGCGGAAGAGACCATCAATACGATCGGAGTATTATTCAAAAAGGCTGAGACGGCAGTGATGGGCAGCATCAGCTTGGCCAGCCTCCATCGATAGCCGCCACTATTCGGGAGAGCCTTCCTGGCCACCAATCCCAAAATCCCCTTGGCCTCAATCGCCGAAACAACAACAAAGAGCATGGCAAGAGTGAAGAGAATGGGCCTCGAAAACCCGATGAGAAACTGTTGCGGAGAGATGACACCGGTGATCACCAAGATGGCGGCGCCCCCGAGCATCACAATATCAGGGGAGAACACCTCACGGATAAGGGCGAGCAACACTAGCACAAAGACGACGATGGTGACGAGCGCCTCCCAGCCGAGATCGACGCTCTCCCGCGCTGAGACGACGGGCTGGGCGAAGGCTGCCCGGCCGCACACGGTCACAAATGCGGCTATTACCAGCAAAATGATCCAGAATCGACGGTCACGCATAGACTGACCGTAGGATTAAAACCGTTTTTGGACAAGGCCCCAGATTCCTACCTTATCCTTCCACTAGGGCGTCTAGTTTTGAGCGAGATACGAGCATCGCGACGAACGGCGTGGCCACCAGCCACGTCTGAGGAGCGAGGCGAAGTAGATTGCCAAAAACAGGTGTCTTAGGGGAGGATAAGGTAGTAAATCTGGGTCCAAGGATCTAAAGTGTGGAAGAAGTTGCAATCCAGAGTCGTATCGATAGCAGTCTGATGACCCGCACGCTAGCGCGCGGCTCTGTCGCTGCGGGCATTGGCATTGTGATCATCCTGATCGCCGGCATGGAACTCCCTCCTGAACAGCTCTCTGTGTGGGGAATTCCCATTCTCATCCTCGGCCTCGCCCTCATCGCCCTCGGCCTCATCCCCTACCGCCTCCTCTCCCGCCGCCGGGAGAACCCCGATGAGCTAGTGGTTACCGAAGAGGGGCTAACCTATTTTCAGATGGGCAAGCTCACGCTGACGATCCCCTACGATGCGGTGGCGCGCGTCTTCCATCTCAATGACCCACCAGCCTACGGAGTGCTCATTGAGCTTAAAGAGCACCCCTCGGAAAAGGTGCACGTCCACACCCGCGACTACGACGTGATTCGGGTCCGTCACAAGACCCGCCGCCGCTTCGACGCCGACCTCTTCTTCCCCTTCTTTCAACGAATCGATTTTGATGAGCTCCGTCGGGGCCTCGCTCTCGTCAACTATACAGATGAGCTCTAAAGACCCGACTGGAGAATGTCGTGCATCTTGATCAGCCCCTTCAGCTTCCCCTTGTCGAGGACAGGGAGGACCATGACGGGACGCTTCTGATCGGCCTCCATCACCTCCATTGCATCGGCCGCCAACGCCTCTGACTCCACCCCTTTAAACGTGCGGGTCATCAACGAATCAAGCCGCTCCTCAAGGACATCTGGCCCCTTGCTCTGAAGAGCCCGCCGGAGGTCTCCATCGGTGAAGATTCCCTGCACCCTCTCCTCGTCATCGACCACCAACAGGCAGCCGCACCGCTTGTCGGAGAGCTCAACCAGCTGATCCATCAGCCGGGAGTCGGGACGACAGGTGGGGAGCGCCGCCCCTTTCAACATCAGATCGCGCACACGTAAGGTGATCCGCTTTCCGATCCGGCCCGCCGGATGATTCTGGGCATAGTCCTCAAGACTAAAATTGCGCGCCTTCATCAGCGCCACCGCGAGTACATTTCCAAAAATCAGCTGAATTACATCCGAGGTGGTCGGCGCCAGATCAAAGGGACAGAGCTCCCGCTCGAGGGGCAAATGGACGGTCGCATCACATGCCAGCTCCAACCGACTCCCCTCACTCGACACCCAAGCGATCAACCTGGCCCCCTTGTTCCGGACAAAAGGGATCAGATTGAGCAGCTCATCACTCTCACCACTCTTGCTCAAAAAGATGAAGGTGTCGCCCTCTGAGACAATCCCCAAATCACCATGCAGGGCGTTGGTCGGCGGCAAATACCACGACCGGACACCTAGCGAAACCATGGTCATCGCCAGCTTCTCCGCCACCATCCCACTCTTGCCCACACCACAAAAGAAAATTACTCCCTTGGTGTCGACAAGCTGCTCCATCAACCGCTCAACCTCGCTTAAGTCAAGGCCGTCGAAGAAGGCGTTGATGTACTCTCTCTGATCGTTAAACAATTGTTTCAGCATAGCTTCCTTGAATTAGCCCCCAACATAGCATATAAGATCCCCAATCAACAAGGAGCACGCGATGACTGCGATCACAGTGGCTAAGGGCGATGGAATTGGACCAGAGATCATGGAGGCTACCCTCCTCGTCCTAAGTGAGTCGGGCGCCAAACTCGAAATCGAAGAGGTCGAAATTGGAGAAAAGCTTTACTTAGCTGGGCATCCTGCCGGTATTGAAGATTCCACATGGGAGTCGCTCCGCCGCACAAAGGTTTTTCTAAAAGCGCCCATCACCACCCCCCAGGGAGGCGGCTTCCGCTCCCTCAACGTCACCGTCCGCACAGCGCTCGGCCTCTATGCTAACGTCCGTCCTGCCGTCGCCTATGCTCCCTATGTTGCCACCAAACACCCCGGCATGAACGTCGTCATCGTCCGCGAAAACGAGGAGGACCTCTACACCGGCATCGAATATCACCAGACTCCTCAAGCCTACACCGCCATCAAGACCATCTCCACCCCCGCCTCCGAGCGGATCGTCCGCTACGCCTTCGAGTATGCCCGAAAGAACGGCCGCAAAAAAGTCTCCTGCTTCACGAAAGACAACATCATGAAGGTCTCCGACGGCCAATTCCACAAGGTCTACGAAGAGGTGGCAAAAGAGTACCCGGAAATCGAAAACGAACACTGGATCATCGATATTGGCGCGGCCAAACTAGCCGACACCCCTGAGCTCTTCGACGTCGTCGTCCTCCCCAATCTCTATGGCGACATCCTCTCCGACGTCACAGCCCAAATTGCCGGCAGCGTCGGCCTCGTCGGCTCTGCCAACATTGGCGTTGGTGGCGCCATGTTCGAAGCGATCCACGGCTCCGCACCCCGCCGCGCCGGCCAAAACCTCGCCAACCCCTCCGGCCTCATGCTTGGCGCCGTCCTCATGCTCAACCACATTGGCCAGCATGAAGCGGCCGAAAAGTTTCACAACGCCTGGCTCCGCACCATGGAAGATGGGATCCACACCTACGACATCTATAAAGAAGGGGTCAGCACCCAGAAAGTAGGGACCCACGAATTCGCGCAAGCGGTCGTCGCACGCCTTGGCCAGAAGCCCAAAAAACTGCCCGCCGTCACCTACACCGCCGCCAAGCAAATCGAAGAGCGCCCCATGCGCAACATCTGCGCCTGCACCGGCACCAAGACTCTCACCGGCATCGACGTCTACGTCCAGCACGAGGGCCCCGCCCAAACCCTCATGCCTCACCTCCCAGCCACCAATCTCACCCTCAATACTCTCTTCAATCGGGGGACCAAGGTGTGGCCTGACGGCCACGCAGAGGCGCTCCTCATCGACCAGTGGCGCTGCCGCTATCTTCCCAAGGAGAACGCCCCCATCACCCATCAGGACATCCTCACCCTCCTCCAAAAATTCATCGACGCCAACCTCGACTTCGTCAAGACCGAACACCTCTACACCTTCGAAAACGAATAGATCTTTTCCTCCCGCCGGGGCATCAATCATAGAGGCGAGCGCGCCGCTAGGCTAGGGATGCGGTGGATCCACTTTGTTCTGTATTGAGTGCCGTAGAGTTAGGGCTTGCCGCAGAGCACCCGGACTCGGTGATGGTGGGTCAACCGTGCTCAGCAACGATCTATTTGTGTCTCGTGGTGCGAACGTGGTCTGCACACAGCTCATCAGTGAGTTGGGCGTGGAGTACGGTGACTGCGGGAAGGAGCGGGAGGAAGAGCTTCACGAGTTGTCTGGGTCTTTGACGAGGATGGCGGCCAGTTTTTGGAGGTACTCCATGTGAGTGCTGAGACCAAGTCCCTCGCGGCGATGCTCGAGGAGGTGGGGCTCGAAGATAGGAGCGCTGGGTGTCATTTGAAGGCCGCCGCCGATCCACTCGCAGGTGTATTGGGTGCCGTAAAGTTGGGGTTCGCCGTGGAGGACAGAGACGTGATCGGCGATGAGAGCAAACTGCTCGGGATCAACTTCACCTTGAGCCATCAGGGGGGTAATGCGGCGGAGGATCTGCTCCATGAACTCGGGGTCGTGCTTGGAGTGTTGGGCGACAAGCCACGCAGCTTTAGCTGCGCTGGCGCCAACAACCGACTTGCGAGGCCAGCCATGCTCAGCGACGATCTCCTTGAGACGCTCGGTGGTGCGCCGATCGCATTCCAAAATCGCCGTCCGGAGTTTTTCGTTCGGCGACTGGTTCTTCCACTCGACTTGAAGCAGCTCCATCCGACATTCCTGACTCTCGCGAGCCATTTCAATCAGCTCATTAGCCAGATCAGCACTCAGGATGGTGGTGAATAGGAGAGGGAGGAGAAACAACTTGCGCATCAATCTGTCCTAGTTGAACGGTTTACCTTTGTGCATCGCCTCGAGCGATTCTTTAAATGCTTTGACGAAGAGACCCGCATACATGCCATCGACAGCGCGGTGGTCGAAGGAGAGGGTGGCGTTGATGATCTGCCGGACGCCGGTGGAGGTGAGTCGCTCCTGGATGGCGCCGACGCCTACGATCGCCACTTCCGGATAGCGAATGATGGGGAGGCCGATGAGCGCTCCGGACATGCCGAAGTTGGTGAGTGTGATGGTACCGCCAGATACCTCATCAGGCTTGAGCTGGCTCTTGCGCGTCCGGACGGCGAGGTCGCCGATCGCTCCGGCAATGTCGATGATGCTCTTCTGATGACACTGCTTGATGACCGGAACAACCAGCCCGTCGTCGACGGCGACAGCGACGCCGACGTTCACCTCCTTCTTCAACACCATCGTATCCTCGTCTAGGGAGGCGTTGATGAGAGGACACGCCTCGACAGCTTGTGCGATCGCTTTGACGATGAAGCTGGTGATGGTCAGCTTGAAGCCGTGGGCGGCGATGAAACTCTCCTTATGAGCCTTGACGGCTGCGAGCAGTTCGGTCACATCGACTTCTACAATCAGATAAGCGTGGGGGGCGGTGTAGAAACTGCGGGTCATGTTGTCGGCGATCGCCTTGCGCATGGGCGACATAGGGATCCGTTCCTCCCCACTCCCTTTCGACTGGTCCCAGCGGGCGACGATGTAGTTCTCCACGTCCCGCTTTGTGATCCTGCCTCCCTGACCGGTCCCCTTGATCTTGTCGAGCTCGTCGAGCGGAACCCCCCGCTCACGCGCCAGACGCAAGACAGCAGGAGAGATGAATCCCTTGGTCGCCTCATGATGCTCAGGCTGACTCCGATATGCGGGCTCAGTGGTCGCTTCCGCCTCCAGATCAACTTCACCAATTGGCCGAACAGTGGCCAGCGGCGCACCAATGTCAACGGTCTGGTCGACTGCGACGAGCAGCTCCTTCACAACACCCGCAACGGGCGAGGGAATCTCGCTATTCACCTTGTCGGTGGCCACTTCGAGCAACGGCTCATCTTCGGCGATTGGCTCGCCCTCTTTTTTTAGCCATTGCACGACGGTTGCGTTCATGATGCTCTCACCCAGTTTGGGGAGGCGAATGGTGACAGTCTCTTCTTTAGACATCGAGTTCTTCTTCATAGCCGATCACATCGGCGTGGTTGTATTGGTCTACGTTGAGCTCACCTTCCGTCTTCGCTACCCAAACGGCGGCCGTAGCATCACCAAGGACGTTGACGACGGTGGAGAACATCTCTCTAATTCTGTCGACAGCAAACAGCGTGGCAATCCCCTCAATGGGAAGACCTACCGACTGCAGGACGACCGCAAGCATGATGAATCCGGTACCAGGAATACCGGCAGCGCCGATGGCTGAAAGGACCGCCGTGACGACGATCACCAGCAGCTGCTGCCACGCCAGATCGATCCCATACGCTTGAGCCATGAAAACAGCGGCGATCCCTTGGAAAAGAGCGGCCCCATTCATATTAATCGTTGAGCCAAGCGGAATGACAAAGTTGGCGATGTTGCGGGAGACACCAAGGTTCTCCTGCACACAGTGAAGAGTGACCGGGAGCGTTGCCGAGCTGCTGTTGGTCGAAAGCGCGAGCATGATCGCATCGCCCATTCCCCTGAAGAACTTGAGCGGATTGACCTTGGCAAAGAACCACAAGATACCACAGTCAACGACCACTAAGACGAGCAGACAACCGAGGTAGTTGGTGAGCAGAAACTTGAGGAGAGACAAGAGAGTGTCTAGCCCAAACTTGGCAGCAACATAGGCCATGATCGCGGCCACACCGTAGGGAGCAAACTCCATGACGATGTTGGTCAACCGGTACATCGTCTCAGCAAGTGATTCAATTACCCGGAGAATGGGTTTCCCCTTCTCACCCACCAAGTTAATCGCCAACCCAAAGAAGATCGCGAAGACGATCACCTGCAAAATGTTCCCCTCAGCCAGCGCTCTCACCGGATTGCTAGGAACCACATTGAGTAAAATATCCCAAAGCGACGGAGCATCGACTAGCTGGACCACCTCTCCCGCCTGTCCGAGCTGCGCCCCAACGCCAGGCTTAATGGTGTAGGCGAGGGCGAGACCAATCGCAATCGAGATTGCAGTAGTGGCCACGTAGATGCCGAGCGATTTGAGACCAACCCGAGTCAGCTTCTGAGGATCGTGGATGGAGGTGATGCCGACGGTCATCGAAGAGAAGACCAACAGCACGACCAGCATGCGGACCAGGTCGAGGAAGAGCTGCCCGATCGAATCGAGAGCGCTAAGCGCCTGCTCCCACCGCTGCTCTGGCAGATAGTCGGCAAGTTCGCGCAGCGCCCATCCAAGGCCCAGCCCAACTACCACCCCAATTAGAATTTTTAACCAAAGTTTCATAAGCAATAAAAAAAGCGTGAACCAAATATGGCCCACGCTTCGTTTGAAATTTCCCTTTTCAACGCTGCTGGCCGCGGAAGAGTTTGTAGCAGCTTAGCGACCCGTTTGCAAGGAAAAAAGGCTACCCCTGAGGCCCCCCCCCATTCGTCTTGCGACGGAAGAAGAGAGCGTCGAGGGAAATACGGCCGGCACCGGTGATCAGAAGACTGATCAACATCAGACCGTATAGAAGGGGAATGGCATACCCGTTCGCACCTGGGTTGTATCCATTCGCCCAGTGAACAAGAGCGATCGCATTGATCAAGATGACAATTAACGGAATCGTGATGATGCGGGTCAAGAAACCAAGGACGAGGCAGATCACCCCAGCTCCTTCACAAATCATAGTGAGCCAAGCAAAAAATGTTGGCGCAGGAACCTGTAGACTCTGTAGAAATCCGGCAAATCCGTCGATTCCACTCACCTTCATCATGAATGGCCCAAAAAACCCGTAAGCCAAGATCAAACGAAAAAATAGGGGTGGCAAATCTCTAAGTTGATTGAGCCCATCGGCTATCTTATTCAGCAGTCGCATCTCATTTTCTCCTTTGCGAAACCCAGGGCCCCACCCTGGGCGAACATGTTTTTAAAGAACTGAATCCCATTTTTACACAATTGCTCATCAAATGAAAGCTTTAACTGCATACACGCCTGCTCGAGCGCTTCAAGAACCAACATTGACCGGTCAGCCAATAAGCTCACCGCCACTGCGAACAGAGGCGACACCTCAACGAAATGGACAGTACAAATTTCCGGATGGCGAAAGGTGAATAGAAAATGGGAACCCGCCTCCAGGGCATCGGTTTTTTCTCTCCACACTGGATAGGTAAAATGGTCAAGGCTATGTTCAGGGTTAATCACAACTGGATCAAACCTAATGTCCCCCTCAACCACCGACTCAGACGCAACGTCTGGTCCCATGTGCACCTCAATCTCCAGCCACTCGAAGCGGAGGAGGTCGAGCAGCCACGGAATCTCGGTGCCGCGCCCCTCGACATAGTCACAGAGTCCTTTGGGCATTTTCCACAGCTCCGGCGAGCCACACTCGTGATTGGAAAAAAACTCATTCACGAGCGGCTCCCACCCCTCGCCCAGCGCCTCCCGGGTCAGCGGATACGCTTTGTTGAGCACTCGCAAAATCCCACCGAAGATCGCCTTGCGATAGATCTCCAATCGACGCTTTTCTACATCTGCAACCGCTTCGAGCTCACCCGTCCGGCAACACCTTGCAAACTTTTCCTGCAGCTCAGCTAGCACAAGCAACCCAAGCCTTATCGCAGATATCCTGAAGTCTACTCATCTCCATCTGCATTTCGGTGTATTCAGGAACGGCGTGATCCCGCTCTAATAGGACCGGCACCGGATGAAGCCTCTTGGCAATCCACGCAAACAAATCGTAGACGTCTTCGCAGATCGGCTCCCCATGCGTGTCAATTTTGATATCATCAAAGCGGTCCTCATGCCCCGCCATATGAATGTAGACCACCTTCTCGAGCGGAAGGCTTTGGAGAAACTGGTGAGCATCGTATTTGTGATTATACGCATTGACGTAGACGTTGTTCACGTCGAGAAGGAGATCGCAATCGGCCTCCTCAAGCACACGACGGAGAAAGGTCGCCTCGTCCATCTCAGGAGCAACCGATGTGTAGTAGGAGACATTCTCAATCGCAATGCGACGGCCGAGAAAATCCTGCACCTGCCCAATCCGATTGGCCACATGCACAACTGCTTCTTCTGTAAACGGCAACGGAAGGAGATCGTAGAGATGTGCATTACCGCACTTCGCATAGCTCAAGTGCTCGGAGAAAACCTCAGCTCCCACCTCATCGAGAAACTGCTTCAGCCTCCCAATGAACTCCCAATCGAGAGGTTCAGGACTCCCCAACGAGAGGGAGAGACCGTGACAGAGGACCGGATACTTCTCAGCAGCCGCGCGTACTTGGCGACCCCAAAACCCTCCGACGCCCATCCAGTTCTCGGGGGCAAACTCAACAAAGTTGGGGATGAAGCCTGAAGGAGGTGTGAGGAGCTCCCGGCGCAATGCACGCCGGAAGCCCATTCCTACACCGCTAGCCACAGGTTCCCTCACCGCAGCTTCCCTCGTCCGACTTGTCCTCTTCTTCTGGCTTAGGATCGCCGCCACAAGTTCCCTCACCGCAAGACCCTTCGTCAGTCTTTCCCTCTTCAGCGGCAGCAGTAACTGAGCGCCAGTTGTAGCGGCTCTGCTTCTTCCCATCCTCAGGACGCTTTGGTCGCGGACACTTTCCGTCTTGGCAGGCCGCCAGCGGCTCTTCGTTGTTCAGCAGCTTGCTTCGCACATTGCTCCCCGACCCCAGATCGCAATAGTCGGTCATGGCTTGTAAGCCCTGTGTGCTGAGCACACCGGCTACCAATGTTCCCGCCGCGAGGGCTATAATCTTCGTCTTGTCCATCTACTCCTCCATTTAGGTGATTGACGTTAACAATCCCTAACGTAGCGATTCAAGCAGGAGGAGGCAATAAATTTTTCACTTTTTCTAACAAGCCGTCAGTCGGCAGAAGCTGCAGCTTGACGCAGGCTACGGGAAGAGGGAGCTCGCCCGAGCACTTGACCCAGTCCTTTTCCGTGCAGACCAACATCTCAGCGCCCGCCGCTTTCGCACGGGTCGCATAGAGCGCCAGAGCCTTCCCATCAATCGGATCATGGTCGGGGAGACACTGCTCCGCCACAATATGAGCGCCCAAAGTCTCCACCGTCCGAACAAAACGTTCGGGTCGCCCAATCGCACAAAATAGCCCCACATGTTTTCCCTCCAAAGGGGGATCGCAATGAGCGATAAACTCCGGATCGACCACCAGGCTCGCCCGCTCCAGCCCCCCTCTAGACTCACGCAGCCGTCCTCTTGGAAAAAGATGTCTCGCCTCCCCATCGTCAACAGCGATCTCTACATCGCGCGCCAGCCGTCGGTGCTGCATCCCGTCGTCGAGAATCACCACCTCGGCACCCATCTCCTGCGCGAGCCTAGCCCCCGCCACCCTGTCGCGCCCCGCAATCACAATCACTCCGGGCAGCTTCTCCGCCAATAGATAGGGCTCATCACCCGATCGCTTCCACGACATGAGCGGCCCATT
This sequence comes from uncultured Verrucomicrobiae bacterium, assembly GCA_963739345.1. Lineage (GTDB taxonomy): Bacteria > Chlamydiota > Chlamydiia > Chlamydiales > JAFEGQ01 > CAVUAA01. The sequence continues at coordinate 1,191,310 of CAVUAA010000001.1, forward strand.
CCCTGCACTGACCACCACCGGATCCCGCTCCCGCTCCGCCTCTCCTCGGTAGCCGCGCGAGACAATCGCCACCCTCCGATCTTTCGCCAATTCCTCCGCTAAAAACAATGTCAGCGGCGTCTTACCGGTCCCACCAATCGCCACATTGCCGATGCTAATCACCGGAATTTTCACCCGATGCGTCTTAAGAATCTTCCAATCGTAGAGTTTGTTGCGAATCGCAACGATAAGTCCGTAGACCCAGCTCACCGGAATCATGAATGGAGAGAGCTGCCCCCCACTCCACAGCCGTTCAAGACGGTTTTTCATGCTCAAAAAGCTGCTTTTCCATCACCTCAATGATGGTGTGTAGAGCCACCATGTGGGCCTCTTGAATTCTATCGGAAGTGGCAAATCCTTCGATGAGCAGCTCATGATCGGCCACCCCTTTCAGCGCCCCTCCCCCCTTTCCCAGAAACGAGACCGTGGTGAGGCCGAGCTGCTTGGCCCTCTCAAACGCCAACACCAAGTTGCGCGAGTTGCCGCTCGTCGTCAGCCCAAAAAAAAGATCGCCCCGCTTTCCATACGCCTCAACGCCACGAGCAAATATCTGATCAAATCCCGCATCATTACCCACACAAGTGAGATGGCCCGGCTCGCACAGCGCGATCGCCGGCAACGCCTTCCGGTCGCTCCGGAAGTACCCAGTCAATTCTTCAGCAAAGTGCATCGCATCACACAGACTGCCGCCGTTTCCCGCCGCAATCGCCTTGCCACCTGCCCTAAACGTCGCCGCAAGCGCAGTCGCCACCCCCTCCATGAAAGCGAGTGCCTTAACAGTCTTCAATTGAGCAACCGCCCTCTCTGCATCCGAAATCGATTGTAAAATCAAGTCTTGCATCAGAGGCAATTCTACACTAATAACAGCATTATGCGCACTGATGTCCTCACCGAAAAAATATTTGATCTTCTCGTGATCGGCGGCGGCGCCACCGGCGCTGGCATAGCCCTTGACGCCGCCACCCGCGGTCTCGAAGTGGCTCTTGTCGAGCGGGATGACTTCGCGGCCGGCACCTCCTCCCGAAGCACTAAGCTCATTCACGGCGGCGTCCGCTACCTTGAGAGCGCCATCAAACACCTCGACGCCAAAGAATTTCACTTAGTAACGGATGCGCTTGAAGAGCGCAAAACCCTCCTCAACCTCGCCCCCCACCTCACTAGGCCCCTTCCCCTCGTCACCCCCCTCTACTCTTGGATGGACCTCCCCTACTACGTCGCCGGCCTCAAGCTCTACGACTGGATCTCCCGCAAATCGAGCCTTGGCGCCTCCACCTTCATCTCCGCCGCCCACGCCCTCCAGCGATTTCCTATGCTAAAAAAAGAGGGGCTCAAAGGAGCAGTCATCTATTACGACGGCCAATTCAACGACGCCCGGATGAACGTCGCCATCGCCCTCACCGCCGACAAACAGGGAGCCGCTGTCTGCAATCACGTCGAAGTGACCAATTTCATCGATGGCGGAGCCCGCTGCCGCGACACCCTCAATGATCACTCCTTCGACATCCGCGCCAAAACCATCATCAACGCCACCGGCCCCTTCGCCGACACCCTCTGCAAACTCGACAATCCCGACCACACGCCGCTCATCGCCCCAAGCTCCGGCGTCCACATCATCATCGACGCCAAGTTCTCACCCCCCGGCACCGGACTCCTCATCCCCCACACAGAAGATGGCCGCGTCCTCTTCCTCCTCCCATGGGAAAACGCCACCCTCGCCGGCACCACAGATAATCCCTGTGACATCACATCCACTCCCCGCCCTCACGCCGAAGAGGTGGACTACATCCTCCGCCACCTCAACCACACCTTCGATCTCAAGATCACCCGCAAAGATGTCCGCGCCGCCTGGTCGGGCATCCGACCGCTCGCCCGCAACCCCGAAGCCAAATCCACCGCCGACCTCGCCCGCGACCACGTCATTACCGCCAGCCCCTCAGGCCTCATTACCATCGTCGGCGGCAAGTGGACCACCTACAGGCGGATGGCTCTGCAAGCCGTTGACAAGGCGATCGAAGTGGGCGATCTCTCCCCCGCCGGCCCCTCCCTCTCCGCCACCACACTTCTTGACGGTGCCGACGGATTTACACCCCAACTCAAAACGTCGCTCGAAGCCGAATATGCCCTCGACCACGACATCGCCTCCCACCTTGCCCACTGCTACGGCGTCCACGCCACCACCCTCGCCGCCCAACAGCAATACAAGCGGCTTAGCCCCGACTACCCTTTCATTGAAGCCGAAGTGACCTACGGCGCCCGCCACGAGCTCGCCCTCACCGCCACCGACATGATTGCCCGCCGCATGCGCCTCGCCTTTCTCGATCAACAAGCCACCCTCACCGCCCTCCCCCGCATTATCGAATTGATGGCCGCCGTCCACTTCTGGGACCCAAACCGTTGCGCACAAGAGCTCGAAAAGGCACAATTCTTTCTAGAAACAATGAGAGCGTCATGAACTTTACCCTCCAACTTGGCGAACAGGCCCCCGATTTCTCCCTCCCCGCCACCGACGGCCGCACCTACTCCGTACAAGACTTCGCCACCTACCCCGCCCTCTGCATCTTCTTCACCTGCAACCACTGCCCCTATGTGCGCAACTCCGACGAAAACACACGCGTCCTTGTCGAAAAATATCAACCCCAAGGGGTTGCCTTTGTCGCCATCAACTCCAACTCCGAAGAGACCGTCCCCGAAGACTCCTTTGCCCACATGATTACCCGCATGGATGAAGAGGGTTTCCCCTGGCTCTACCTACGCGACGAGTCCCAGCAAACAGCGCTCGCCTACGGCGCCCTTCGCACTCCCCACTTCTACCTCTTTGATAAAGAGCGCACCCTCATCTACACCGGCCACGCCATCGAAAACCCCCGCCGCCCTGAAAAAAGCCACACCCACGAGCTACAAAACGCCCTCGACCAACACCTTGCAGGCGAGACCATCACCACCCCCCTCACCAATCCCGTCGGCTGCAACGTCAAATGGAAAGGGCACGACCGCCACTGGATGCCCCCGGACGCCTGCGACCTCGTCTCGATTTAAGCGCGACTACAGCATATCTCGGGGCCTATGCGCTTGAAGCAGAGTCTGTTAGTTGTTTCTAAAGAAACTCCCACTGATAAAGAATCAATGCAGGTGTTGAGATAAAATGGCGAAGAGGTTATAATCACACAACTATGGAAGAATATCAAACTGTAAGCAACGACTTGTCACGGCTCAAGCGGATGGAGATAATGGTCTACCCTCCCCCCGCTAACCGCCTATTGTGGCGCATAAATATTAACGGCACCAACTTCAGGATCCTCACCGAGGAGCCGCCCGAAAAGATGCCGACATCTGTGGAAGTGGACGTTCTATCGGATTTTAGACCCTCCCATCTGATTTTATTGGCTCCACTTACAGCCAAAAAAATAATCCACTTGAAATGCAAGACACTTATCAGCCTATGCCATCTTAAAGCGCGTAACATCCTGTTGGAGGCATCGGAGTGCACTGTACGATTAGATCAGAAAGTGGACGTGAACATCCTAAAAAAGCTTCGAAACAAGCTGACTGATGGACTTGTTAAAGAAAACGGCAACGAGATTCTCGAGGCGTTGGTTTCGATCCACGCGCTGCATACTGGGAAGCACGACACTAAGGCCACGTGGCAGTTTTTTGGTATCAACGAGTGCAAGCATGCTACTGACGCCAAACAGAGTCCTCCATCGCAAGGCACGCAAAAATCTTCGTGGTATGACGATCCAGAAGGGCGACGGGAATACCTGGCCGGGCTAGCGCAGAAGCGTAAGGAACCACCAAAACCAGGGGAACGCCTAGCTCAACTAATGCGTGAGAAAGAGGAAGCTGAACAGCAGATTCGTGAACTCCGTCAACAGGAAGAAGACGATTATAGGGCAATCGACGAGGATGAGAGTAATCATGCCTGCCTTAAAGAGAAATTTAGCCAGTACAAGCAGCTGCTGCTCGACCGTCGAAACCGGAAATAGGACTCCCTGGCCGATGAGTTTTCAAGCCCATTGCTAGCGTTTCTGTCCCACCGTCACAACGGTCCCATCAAACTTCGTTAGAGTGAAGCCCTCGAAATTCTCATTAAAGAGGAACGACTCATTGTCGAGCACATCGATCGCAATCTTCTCGCCCAAGTTCATCCCATCAAACCCATCGCTCCGGTAGTGAACACCAGCGTGATCGCGACCAAGCGCAATATTGGCCGCCAACTTATTTAACTCTCCCCCAACCGTGAGCATAGCTGCTACTGGCACCAGCGTATCATTGGCTCCATTAGGCTCGACCGGATTCGGAATCACAAATTGCTCGTTGAAAAGAGCCTTCAGCACAGTAACCGCCGCCCCCATCAACACGGCGTGACCCGCCGGATAGGAAGGGTGAACCGGACTCCCCTCCGGATAGGCGAGGGGAAGAAAGTAAGAGTTGTAAGCGCTAAAAATCGCAGGAAGCGCAGCAGAGCTGATCAGCTGAGGATTGATCCCCTGATTAACAGCACCAGAGACTTGCTGCTGAACATAGAACCCATATTCCTCAGGACGGAGCCGCCTGTTCACCTGCCACTTATGGAACCACGCAGCTTTTAGCCCCTCTTGAATGGCCTCCCGCAACAGAGTCATGTACTCGCTGATCCCAAACGTAACGAAACCATCCTGGGTCGGATTGTTGATGTAGGGGTTCGCTGGGTCAAGTGCCGCCGCGCCGTACGTATTAAGCAATAGAAGAGCTCCAAATGCCGCTTGGCCCGGCGAATCTTGATGCACATATTCAGTGAGATCACGCGGCGTACGCAGGAAGTGCGCCATACCATCGTAGGCAATTGCGCCGGCTGCCGCCCCGCCTGTCTCCACCTGGAGCCAGAGCGGGAAGGTGGTGACAAAGTCATTTGCCGTGCCGGCCGTAGGGACCCGGTAGTTTTGAGGAACAGTCGTCGCCCCAAACGGAATCGTTTGGTAGAGAAACTGAGAAATGTAGGGCCCGATCAAGTCTCCAGGAGTGTTGCCGCGAAGAAACGTCGCAGGCGTCACCATTCCTGCAACTTTGGGCCCCCTAAAGTCGGTGAGCATATTAAGATTCGCAACAGCGCTTGCGACCGTTGCATCTGCGCCAAATGCATTGAACGGCACATCTCTTACCAAAGCAGTCCAGTAGAGCTCAACCATCTCTCCTGCAGTCTGAGCCGATGCAAACGTTGGCGCTGGAGGTATCGCATGCAGCCAAGCGTCGTTGCCCGCTAGTGAAAAGGCGAGCGAGCCTTGAGGGTTAACCATCCGAAAGATCCCCTGACCCACCAAAATCGAGTTGAAATCAAAGTCGAGACCGGTCGAGAGAGCTCTAACTAATGACTGAAATGCCGGTGTGCTAGCAAATCCAGTCGTTTGATGCTGCAGTCCCTTGTTGAAGCTGCCGCGCAAATCAGCATAGCGCTGCTCATCACCGTTCTGAGGCTGCGGAGCCAGAGAAATCCTCTCATCAAAACCGGCAACTTCGGCCTTCACCGTATGCGCAGTCACCTGCCTTTCAAACCGCTGGAGGCGTAAGAACTCCGCGTCCGAAATAGCAGAAAGAGTCACCACAGGAATAAGTGCTGCTGCAACGATTAGCCGATTCATTTCCAACCTCCCTAAAACGTATATCCAACCAGCGCGCGCAAGCCGCCATTCAGCCGCCAAAGTCGCGGAATCGTAAGCATCGCGCCAGCCGAATTATTCACTCGTACCGCACCGAACCGGTTCCAATCAAAAAATGGGACCAATTCAAGTGTCAGGCAGCGGCAGATGTGAATTTGTTTCTGACAGGGGAGCTGAACGCGGAAGCCGTGCCCCCACGACGGGCTCAAATCGATGCCGATCAGCGTCAGCTGTGACCACATATCGGGTCGCCACTCAAACTGCACACCACACCGCCAATCACAAACCGGTCGCCACAAGTAAAATCCAATTGGAAAGAACACCTTGTCGTATTGATAGAGTAGATTGGCCGCCCCCGGATCTTGCCGATTCTGGAACCGATCCCAGCCCACTCCCAGATAGGGGGCAACTTCAAAACCACACCACCAGTAACTCGTCCCCACCTGAAGCTCGAGGAAGTACTCCGACAAATCACTTCTCTGGCACGGCCGTCCCGTGATCGGCCCCGCGTCCCAAGTCCCCTCAAAACCGAGCGATGCAAAATAGCCGCAGTACCGCGTCGTTATCCCTGCGCTCACACCCGCCTGATATCCCTCCAGATCAGATGGATTGTTAAACGCCACTCGCGTGTAGTTGAAGTGAGGACCGACATATACGTCGTAGTTCAATGCTCCGAGCAGAGCGGGAAAGATCAATAAAAGAGCTGGTAGCAGGTAAGTGCGCATTAGGGAAAATTTATGACACAGACCCTGGATTTGGATCAACTTCTTTGCCCCATTCAGCCGGACTTGGAAATAATCAGCGCTGATGCTATGGATTCAAATAGATGAGTAAATGGATTTTGATTGCCTGTTTGGCCTCGGCTAGCTGCTGGGCGTGTACCGACTTTCTCTTCAAGTGCGAAGATGGGACGGTGATCGCAGCCCGCTCAATGGAATTTGCCCAATACCTCCCAACTGTCCCCACTGCGGTCCCCGCAGGCCAAAAGATGGAGAGCCCCGCCCCAAATGGGAAAAAGGGGATGACATGGACGTCGAAATACGAATTTGTGGCGATGATGGTTGATAAAAACCTCCTCGCCGACGGCTTCAACGAAAAAGGGCTTTCGTGCGGTATTCTCTGGTTTCCCGACGCTAAGTATCCTGATATCAGCGACAAACCGGATGATACGATTCTCGGCCTAATGGAGCTTCCCTACTGGCTCCTCGGCAATTTTGCTACCGTTGCCGAAGCACGCCAAGCGCTCAAGAGCGTCAACGTCTACAGCTACGTCGTTCCCTTTCTCAAAGAGGTCCCCACAATCCACTTTCCCATCCACGATGCGACGGGCGATAGCATCGTGATTGAGTTTATCGATGGAGAAATGCACATCTGGGACAATGAGGTGGGCGTTTGCACCAACTCCCCCTCATACCCATGGCATACAACTAACCTGCGCAACTACATCAACCTCAACGCCCTCAACGCTGGCAATACAACCCTTGATGGCTCCGTCCTACAGCAAACTGGACAAGGGACCGGAATGCTCGGCATCCCTGGGGACTGGACTCCCCCCTCCCGCTTCGTCCGCATCGCTCTCTTCAAAGACTTCCTCACCCAGCCCAAGACGGCCGCAAAAGGAATCAACGCCGCCCTCCATCTCCTCAATACCGTTGATATTCCCTTCGGCGATGTTCGGGAGGGAGAGAAGAGCAACACCTTTGACTACACGCAATGGGCCGTTGTTAAGGACCTCACCCATAAGAAGCTCTATTTCCGCACCTACGACGACCTCAACACCCACACGTTTGATAGCTCTACCCCCTCTGACGGAGCGCCTCATACATCAGCACCGTCGTTGCCATCGCCACGTTAAGCGAGTCTGCAACACCTCTCATGGGAATCCGCACCTTTAGATCGGCCCCCTCCATCCACTTGTCGCTCAACCCCAGCTGCTCCGTCCCCACCACAATCGCCAGTGGGCTCGTCATGTCCACCTCCGTGTAGCTTTTTTCCGCAGCCGGCGTCGCGGCAAGCGTCCGAATCTTACGCGCGGCTAACCACTCCAACGTCTCTTCACTCGTCGCTTCAACGACCGGAATCGTGAATAGCGTCCCCACGCTCGCTCGCACCACATTCGGATTGTGCACGTCCGTGCACCGGTCGACCACAATCACCCCATCCACACCCGTTGCATCGCTTGAGCGCAAAATCGTCCCCAAATTTCCCGGCTTCTCAATCGCCTCCGCAATCACAAAAAGCGACCCACTCAACTCATCCAACTTTCGATGTCTCTGCTTCGCAACGGCGAGCAGTCCATCGGGACGATCCCGATACGACAACTTCCGAAAAACCGTCTCATTGCACTCCAACACCTCGCCACCCGCACGATCAATCAGCGCCCCCTCATTGCTCCCCAAAAACAACTTAGAACAGGTGTAGAGCCGCTCGATCTCCATCCCCCCATCGACCGCCCGCAACAACTCCCGGTATCCCTCAATCAAAAAGAGATCAGACTTCTCCCGCTCACGTCGCTCACGCAACTTGACCGCCCCCTTCACCCCCTCATTTTGCAAACTTGTAATCACTTCTCCCACCTCGCAATTGTTCCACTAGGAACAGGTCGCTCCCCCTCGAGCACCATCTCCCTCTCCTCAACTCTTCCTTCTCCAAACACCTGAAGCAACAGATTCCGTAAACAGACAGGTGTGTAACCTGGCGTGTGACAGGAGAAGATCACCACACGTGGCTCCAACTGTCGACAGAGCTCAAGCAGCCCTTGAATCTCCTCATCGATCTTAAAGACCTCCCCCTTCGCTCCCCGTCCAAACGACGGCGGATCGAGCACCACCACATCATACTTGTTTCCCCGCTTCGCCTCTCGAATCAGAAACTTAATCGCATCATCCACGATCCACCGAACCGGCGCCTTTTCCAATCCATTGAGACGTGCATTCTCCCGCGCCCAAGCGACCATCCCCTTCGACGCATCGACGTGACACACTTCTCCACCCGCTTTCGCCGCCGCCAACGTCACTCCCCCCGAGTAGGCAAAAAGATTGAGAACCCGCATCCCCTCCTTCACATTCTCCTGCAGCCAGCCCCACGTCGGCGCCTGTTCAGGAAAAATCCCCAAATGGCCAAAATCCGTCGAACTCAACCGGAATCGAATCCCCTCCACCTCAATGACCCACTCTTTGGGAAGCGCTCCATTCCACCCCTTATCGCGGACAAACGTCGCGTCCGCCTTCCATTTCCTTCCACGCTTCCACACCGCCTGCGCACAGGGGCGTGCGAGCACGTGCGGCCCAAACCGCTCGAGCTTCCTCCCATCCCCACTATCGATCAAAGAGTACTCATTCATCGAGTCGAGATTATAACCCGCCTTACCATCTATCCGCAATCGCGATAGCCGGACCAGTTTTGCCGCTAGCTTCGCGGCGCGCGTCGCCGATATCGCCTCGCTAGCGGCAAAACTGGCTGCGGCTGCGATCACGGACTAGATAGCAAGGCGGGTTTGTAAATCAGAAGGGACAATGAAGTAAAAGCTATTGCCCTTTTCCACTCTGCTTAGAAGCCCCTCCCTCTCCAAGCCGAGGAGATCGGTCCGCGCCGTCTGATAGGCAACGCCGCTCTCGGCCTGATGCTCCTTAATAGTAAACACTTCTCTAGGGTTTTTGAGAGCGTGAAGAACAACCCGCGATTGCCGGAGGTTGAGACCCGGAATCGCCATCACATCAGCCAGCTGATCGTGCTCTGAGAGCAAATATTCGTGTAGCGAGTTAACCGCATCGGTGATCACCCCCAGATTGAAGTGGAGAAAGTAGGTCAAATCGGCCTCATCCACCTCCGTGTAGAGGTAGGCCCGACCGTACTGTCCCAGCTTTTTCAAGATCACCTTCGAGATGGAGAGATACTCAAAATACCAATACCCACTCTTGATCATGTACCAGTAGAAGAGGGCGCGCGCCGTCCGTCCATTCCCGTCCACAAACGGATGGATGTAGGCCAGTACAAAATGGAGAAAAATCGCGCGTACCACCGGATGAACGAATGCATCTAGTTTCCCATCATTGGCGAAGGCGATCAGAGAGTCGAGGTCAGCCTCGATTCTCTCCGCGGGCGGCGGCTCAAATACCACCTCCCCCTGCATGTCTTCAACCCGCACATCTTCTGAGGCCGTGCGGTAACGCCCCCTATCCTCTGCGCCAAGCGTCCCTTCCGTGATCCGATCATGCAGCTCCATCAGGAGCTCATGCGACAACGGTTCCTCCGCATACTCCTTGATCGCTTGCATCGCCTGAAAGTTGTTGTAGATCATCCGCTCTGACCGGTCGCGCGGCTTCCGGCCACTGAGCAACATCTTCTTCGCCACACGCAGCGTCGTCGCCGCCCCCTCCACCTGTGAGGAGGTGCTCGCCTCCTCAATCTGCGAATGAATGAGGTGCTGCGGTTGCAAAGGGGTGGGGCTTGCCCAACGATCAATCTGATGCAAAGCCCCCTGTAAATGCTCCGGCAGCCAAAATCGGAACGGCCTCCCCTCAACATCCTTCAGCGGAAGCTCCTTTAGCTGCCCCTCCCGCTGAAGCTTGAGATAGGCCCACGCCACTTCCCGGTCGGCACCCTTAGGAAACCGCTGCACCCGAAACTTGTCCCAGTAGTAGTAACGCTCGTTGGCCTTTTGCAGGATTGGCGCCAGCCCCTCCTGCTCCACCACCTTAACCCGCTTCCAATCAGGAGCTTTCTCTGGCCTCTTACCCATACCCTCACCATACCATCCCTACTAATTTAGGTCAAATTAGTAGTCTTTGACATAAAGAGATCAAACCCTCAGAGCCTGAAGGAGTTGAGCAAGGGCGAAGTTGGTGCTCCGCTCAACGATCGACGATCGATTACCCCGGAAGTGGCGGGTGGTGGTCTCAGTTTGGCCGCCACGAGTAACAGCAAAACAAACCGTGCCCACCGGTTTCTCCTCCGTACCGCCGGTCGGGCCAGCAATTCCGGTAATTGCAACAGCCAGGTCGGCGCCGGTCAGACGCTGTGCGCCGGCCGCCATTTCGGCCGCCGTCTCCTCACTCACTGCACCGTGTGCGGGAAGGGTGGTGACACCAAGCAGACCCTCTTTCACCTGATCAGAGTAGGCGACAATGCCACCCACAAAGAACTCCGACGCACCGGAAAAATGAGTGAGCCGTGCGGCGACGTTGCCGGCGGTGCACGACTCTGCGGTGGCGATGCTCACTCCCTTTTCCACGGCCAGCAGATGAACGGCCTCTTCGAGAGTGCCACTCGGCGACTCAAAGGTCTGATCAGGAAAGGCGGCGAGCAATGCCTCGCGGAGGGGAACCACTTGCTCCTCAGCGTCGGCGGTGAGACGGACAGTGACAACTCCCAGACTTGGGTAGATGCCAACACCGACATCATCAATGGTGAGTTTGCGAAGCACAGTGTCGATGTCAATCTCACGCACATTAAAAATATTGACGGTCTCACGGTGTTGCGCTTCTCGATGCGGAAGGAGAGGGAGTACCTGCTCGACAAACATCGCCTTCATCTCAACCGGGACGCCCGGCAGGAGAATGAGCTGGGTGTGGTCGGGTTGGAAGAGGAGACCTGGCGCCGTGCCCACACTATTGTGAAGGGGTGTGGCCTCCGTGGGAATGGTTGCCTGTTCTTCTAGCGTGGGAAAGTCGGTCCCGAATCGCCCCACTAACCGATCGTACACCTCTTGATTTTTCTCAATCGAGCAGCCGATCAACTTTGCGACGGTGGTGCGGGTGTTGTCATCGACGGTGGGGCCAAGGCCTCCACTGCAAATGACCAGATCATTTTCACCAAGGGCCCGAAAGAGACCGCTGTGCAGCGCCTCCGCCTCATCGGGAAGAACGGTGTGGCGGGTCACTTCGTAGCCCGCCTCTATCAGCTTCCGACTCATGAACGCCGCATTGCTATTGACTGTGAAACCGGCCAACACCTCATCGCCAATGGCTATGATTTCAATACGCACAGATCCCCCAATTGCGGGTGCTGGTCGATCCACTCAAAACAGCTCTTCCCCAAACGGATCGGCACGTTGACCCGCTTGCCATCCACTTCAAACGGCGTCGGGCGTGTGTGGTGGCGCACCCACCGTTGCAGAGTACGAAAAACGGCTGAATTGGGAAAGGCAGTATCCACTTTGACGATCTCACGGGTGACAGGATCCTCAAAAAGCTGTGGGTAGGAGAACTGAATTCCCCAAGAGACCGCCTCCTCTCCGCGCACCATTGAACGAAACTTCCCATCGTCCTTCGAATGAGCAAACGTATGTGGCTGCAGCTGGATCACAGGAGCCGAAGCTCTTCGCACCGCCCGTCCGTCAGAAAGTTCGCGCACTTCAATCGCTTCCCAACTGGTCGTGAAGCAGCTGGCAAACCAGGGACTCATTCCCACCTCGCCTCTTTTCAACCCCTCCACATAATCGGAGTAGATCTGCAAAAACTCATCGCGAGCAATCTCCCCTTCAGCGGTCACACGGCTCACATCGATGATTAGAAATTCACCCATCGCCTCAAAAAGCGCCTCCATCTCGCTCCCATCGAGCAAAACCGGCAGCGCCAACCACTTTGAAAAGTTAGCCATTGTCGCTGGCGTGCGTCTTACGCCGCTGGACCAGGGAGAGAACGAGAAGCCAGCCGATGCCGATCGAGATGAAGCTGTCGGCGAGGTTGAAGATGGCGTAGTCCCACCCCCAGAAGCGGAAGTGGATCATGTCGATGACGTGACCGTAGAAGAGAAAGTCGAGCACGTTTCCGATCGCTCCAATCACTATCAAAGTAAGAGGCCAGAGAGAGGCGCGGGTATGCTTTCCCAGGACCAGATAGGCAAAAAGAGCGACGATCAACAATACACGGACGATCAAAAGGATCATCTGGTATCCCGCAAAGAGGCCCCACACCGCACCTGTGTTGGTGGCGTGGTTGATGGAGAGCTCGATCCCACCAACGTTAGAGAGCAAACCGACCCCTCCATAGGGGTAGACCGCCGCCGCATCTCGCATGTGAGGAATGTACTCCTGCACAGCCCACTTGCTCACACCGTCTGCTGTAAGCAAAACAAAGGCAGAAAGAGCGAGGGCAAGGATCAACCGTCTCACGAGAGTAGCCCTTTCTCCATCTTCTCCTGAGCGTCTCGCGTCATGCTCGCGTAGGGAATAGCCTCGAGCCGCTTCAGGGAGATCTCCTCACCTGTGACGTCGCAGACGCCGTAGGAGTCTTCTTCAATTTTCTCAAGCGCCCGATCGATCTTCCGGACAATGTCTCGCTCTTGCGATGTCAGCTCAATGCTGATCCGTCGGTCAAAGTCATCAGTCCCCTCGTCAGCCTGATGCTGCGAGTAGCCCCGTCCCTCTTCGGGAACCTTCACCGCCGCCTCTTGCCCACTCAACTGCCGGGTGATGTGCGTTCTCATCTCCAGCAACTGCTGCTTAAATTCTTCTATCTGCTTCTTTTTCAGTGCCATCGTTGGCCCCCACTCTTTTTTTGTTGGTCCTGCACCATACCTAAACACGCTATTTTGAGCGAGACGGCCTTGGCCTATTTCGTTGGATGGAGATAGCGGAACCACCACGTTTTGGTCCAGCTCGAACGACCTGGCTCTCTTAGAGACCGCTCTGTCTCCCCCGCCAGCTTCCACGGAAAGCGAAGAGGGCGCCGGCTGTGACCCACTGCCGAGCCAAACTCTCTCCACTCCCTTTTCTTTCGCGCCGCCAGCTCCTCATTGCCACTCTTGTCCCGCGCCAGCGAGTGGTAAGAGGTCTCCCGTCGATCGTAGGTGAGGTGGCAAAAAAACTTGCGCGGCGCGCAGGTGAAGCGGGTGCCATGATACCGCTGCCACCGCCAAAACAGCTGATCTTCATGACCATAATGACCCGCACAATCCTCATCATAGCCAAAATATTTCAAGAACCGACTGCGCGCACATTGAAAACTATTACCGTGAGGACGCAATAGCCCCCCATCATCCGGATTTCGCCGCCAGAAGCGGACAATCCGCTTCCCAGGCGCACCCTTTTTCAGCACATAGCGGAGCGTCTCTTCGGGGAATAGGTGGTCGGCATCAAACAACAATACGTTTTCCGCACGCGCCTGCAACACCCCCAGGTTCCGCGCGCCCGCTTGGTTCCATTCGATATTTTTTTCGATCCGAAAAAGCGACAGGTTGAGATTGAGATCTTCTGGGATCTTCCAGGCAACAGGCGATCCGTCATCGACCACCACAAATTCGATCTGATCGAGGAGCTCTGGCGCATAACCCGCATAGGTGCGCATCAGCGCATCGAACCCATCCGTGTTCTCCTGATCGTGATAGATATGAGTTACGTAGGAGAGCTTAGGACTGAGTCGTATCGTCATCCGCTTTCTCTGCAGGTTGCACCACGAGCCATGGGGGTACCTCACACTTTTCGCAACTCCACACCGGAGCTGCGATCACCAACATAAGTGCAAAAACAATTTTTCTCATATGGAGGAGGTGGGATTCGAACCCACGGTACGGTTACCCGCACACACGCTTTCCAAGCGTGCTCCTTCGGCCGCTCGGACACTCCTCCGGAAGCGGACAGGCTAACATATCAACACGTTTAGCGACAATGATAAGTGTTGCCTAATATTGTGTAGATGTCACAAAATCCTCCCCTTATGCGCTCTTTCTTTCTAGGAACACTCTTGATTGCGTTCGCGTTCAAACTTAGCGCTGAACCGATCCGAGTTCTAGTGACGATTCCGCCGATTAAATTCTTTGTTGAAGCGATCGGTGGCGACCACGTCGAGGTGGAAACACTAATACCGTCCGGAGCCGGTGCCCACACCTACGAACCCACCCCGCGACAGGTGCAAGCAGCCAGCACAGCAACCCTTTGGCTCACCATCGGCGAGCCGCTAGAGGAGCGGGTCCACGCCGCACTCCCCAACTTACAAGTGGTTGACCTGCGACAAGGGATCGACCTCCTTGGCAGCCACTGCGGCCATGCCGGGTGTGCGACCGGCACCGACCCCCATTTCTGGCTCAGCCCCCGTGCAGCTAAAATTTTTGCTCGCACCATCGCCGACGCGCTAATCAACCAGCGGGAAGCCGACCGGGCCGCCATCAACGCCCGCCTCCAATACTTAGAAACAAAGCTTGACACTCTTGATCAAAAACTCACCAAACAGCTGGCACCCTGCAAAGGGAAAACAATCCTCATCTCCCACCCCGCCCTCGGCTACTTCTGCCGCGACTACCACCTCCACCAGCTCTCGATCGAATTCGAAGGAAAAGAGCCGAGCCCCAAACAGCTCGCCAGAGTGGTTAAAGAGGCCCGCTCCGCCCAAGTAAAAAATCTGATTCTAGACACCCAATATAGTGCCAAAGGGGGGCGACTTGTCGCCCAGCAGCTCGATCTACCCATCTGCCCCTTTGACCCCCTCTCTGAGGAGTACTTCACCAACATGCATCGACTAGCGAACTGTGTTTGCCCATGAGTGATGTCGTCAGCTTCAAGGACGTCGACTTCGCCTACGACGGCCTCTCCGTCCTCCGCAAAGTCTCCCTTGCGCTCACTGCCGGTGAATTCGTCGGCATCATCGGCCCCAACGGGGGCGGCAAGACCACCATCCTTAAACTCATGGCCGGCCTTCTCAAGCCGAGCCAGGGAGAAGTGGTCCGTTGCGACAAGATCGCCTACGTCCCCCAATCGCTCCCTTTCGATCGACGCTTCCCCATCTCAGCCATGGAATTGGTCCTCACCGGCACCCTCTCCCACTTGAGCTGGCATGGCGCCTACAGCAAGAAGAGCCGCGAGCTGGCGACGGCCTCCCTTGAAAAGGTGGGACTCGCCGACCGTGCACAATCCCCCTTCGGCACCCTCTCTGGTGGACAGATGCAGCGCGTGCTAATCGCCCGCGCCCTCGTCGACGGCCCCAAACTGCTCCTCCTCGATGAGCCCACCGCCAACATCGACAACGAGGCAACTCGAGTGCTCAAGGAGCTCCTGCAGGAGCTGCGAGGGGAAGTGACCATTGCTGTAGTCACCCACGACCTCCACACCGCCATCCACGACGTCGACCGGGTCATTCTCGTCCAAAATGAAGTGTATGGCCTCTTGCCTGAGCAAGTGTGTGAACACTTTGCCGTGGGCCTCTATCACGCTCCCCTTTTTACACCACTGGGGAAAAACTCATGACCCTCTTTCATGCCTTCCTTACCCTCCCCTTCCTCCAGCTCGCCCTTCTCGCAGGCGTCGGCGCCTCCATCGCCGGCGGCATCGTCGGCTCCTACGTCGTGGTCAAGCGAATCGCCTTCATCAGCGGCGGCATCGCCCACGCCGTCCTCAGCGGCATGGGGCTCTGCCTCTGGCTCAACCGGGTTCACGGCCTCACCTGGCTCTCCCCCATGGCCGGCGCCATTGGAGCTGCCATCGTCGCCGCCCTCATCATCGGATGGGTCCACCTCCAATATCGGGAGCGAGAAGACTCCGTCATCGCCGCCATCTGGGCCGTCGGCATGGCTATCGGCATCGTCTTTGTCTCCCTCACCCCCGGCTACGGCGTCGAATTGATGAGCTTCCTTCTCGGCAACATCCTCTGGGTGAGCACCGCCGACCTGATCACCCTCGCCATCCTAGACGGCATTGTCATCATCCTCGCCCTCATCCTCCACAACCGCTTTCTCGCCGTCTGCTTCGATGAAAACCAAGCACGCCTCCAGGGGCTCCCCGTCAACTTCCTTTACATGCTCCTGCTCGTCATGGTCGCCCTCACCGTCGTCCTCCTCATCCAGGTGGTTGGCATCATCCTCGTTCTCACCATGCTCACCATCCCCCCCACCGTCGCTAGCCTCTTCTTAAAGAAGCTCTCCACCATGATCATTGGCGCCGTCGTCATTGGAATGCTATTTTCGATTGTGGGAACGCTTTTGAGCTACACCCTAGATTGGCCGTCGGGGGCCACCATCGCCCTAGTCGCTGGCGCCGTCTACCTCGTCCTGCTCCCCTTTCGCCGCCTTACACAGACCGTGTAGGGCTAAAGAAACGGGCTTCACTCCATCATTCTCTAGAGCTGACGCCTCGAAAAGACGATCGCCAAGGTCAAATTGCGTGCGGAAGTCGTCGATGTGCTCTTGAGCATCTTCTGAATCCATCTTGTTGAGCAGCACAAGAAACGGCCGCTCCAGAAGTTCCGGATCGTACGCCTCTAGCTCCTTGCGGAGCACCACATAGTCGTCAGCCGGCGTCCGTCCATCAATTCCCGAAGCGTCGAGAACAAACAACAACACCCGCGTCCGCTCGATGTGCTTAAGAAATTCGAAGCCGAGCCCCCGGTTGGCGTGCGCCCCCTCGATGATCCCCGGAATGTCGGCCAAAAGAAGTCGTGAGTAGTCGTTGTAGCGGATGTAGCCAAGATTTGGCCTAAGCGTTGTAAACGGATAGGGAGCGATCTTCACCGGCACCTGCGTCGCCGCATTGATGAACGTTGACTTGCCCGCATTTGGGTAGCCCACCAATCCCACATCGGCGATCAGCTTCAGCTCAAATTCAATTTCCAGCTCTTCCCCATCCTTCCCTGGAGTGCACTGGTTAGGCGCCTGATTGGTGGGCGTCTTGAACGTCGCATTGCCACGACCCCCGCGCCCCCCCTCACAAAGCACCACCTGCTGCCCCTGCTCGGTCAGATCGAAGAGCACCTCGCCCGTCTTTGCATCTTTGACAAGCGTGCCGCAGGGCAGCTTAATCAGCAGATCGCGACCGTTCCGGCCCCGCTTCCGCTCTCCGCCACCAACCTGCCCATCTTCGGCCCTAACGACCTTCCGATATCTGTATTCTTCTAAAGAAAATGCCCCTTCATCGGCGCGCAAAATGACTGAGCCCCCCTGACCGCCGTTGCCGCCGGTTGGCCCACCCTTGGGGATGTATTTTTCACGCCGCCAGGCGACCACCCCATTTCCACCCTTGCCGGAGGCAAGCCGCAACTTTGTTTGATCTGTAAACATCGCTGCGCACTGCCCTTCCCTAAACGGGCGTTACTGAGACATAAGTCTTATTCGTGCTACGGAAGGAAACTTTCCCCGTAACCACCGCGAAAAGCGTGTCATCTTTGCCACGCATCACGTTCTGTCCAGCGTGCCACTTGGTTCCACGCTGACGAATGAGAATACTTCCCGCCGTCACTGTCTCACCTGAGCCCACTTTGACACCGAGTCGCTGAGAATTTGAATCCCGTCCGTTTCTGGACGATCCCTGACCTTTCTTATGTGACATTCTACACTCCTACCGATGTGATCTTGACTCGCGAATATTTCTGACGGTGACCCACCTTGCGGCTGTAGTTTTGACGTCGCTTGTACTTGTAGACCACCACCTTCGGGCCCTTCACCTGATCAACTAGCTCGCCCTTCACATGCGCTCCCGCAACAACCGGAGCGCCCACGTGAGCTTTCTTCCCGTCGCTCACAAAGAGCACCTCGTCGAAGGCGACCTCGCCCCCTTCAACACCTAGTAATTCAACATCAATTACATCACCCTCTTGCACCCGGTACTGCTTGCTCCCGGTGCGAATCACTGCGTACTTCTCGTTCGTCATCTTAAGTCTCCTAGTCAAGACCTGAGCGCTGTCCAAAGGTCGGTTTTGAGTCGTTGCGAGCCCCTCGAGAACCGGGGAATCCGACGAACGTGCGTGGCTTTAGTCACGTACGAGGAGGATTACCCAGGTGATCGTGGGGCGCAGCAGGCTCCAAAATCGACCTTTGGACAGCGCTCGGGTCACATGCCGTAAGACAATAACCGGTAGCCCTTTTTGCGTCCAGTGCGATAACATCCCCACATAGGGAGGAATTCTTTGACAGCCGTCTATCTTCAACAACCCCTTTCACCTGAGGAGATTAAGGCTCTTAAAACAGAGTTTCCCGCCTACACCTTTCTCCTCCAGGAGCCAGACCACTGGCGGGACGTCGAGATTCTCTACGGCCAAACCCTAAACGCCTCCCAACTCGCCCAGGCCTCCCGCCTCCGCTGGATCCACGTCCCCGATGCTTCCCTCCGCCACCTTCCTGTCGACAAGATCGAAGAAACCACCAATCTCCTTGTCACCAACACCAAAGACCCCGACGTCCATCAAATCACCGAGTGGGCGATCGCCTCTCTCCTCGCGTTCGCCAAAGATCTTTTTGAGTGGCACCGCCTCCAGTCCGACCCCGACGCTCTCTTCAATAGTCCGTCCCGCAGCTTTATCTGGTCACTCCAAGGCCGCACCCTTCTCCAGATCGGCCTCGGCCCCATTGGCACCGGCATTCTCCACTCCGCCCAACACCTTGGCATGCGCACCTGGGGCGCTCAACCCCAAAAGACCTTCCATCCCTACTGCCTCAAGACCTACGACTACACCGTCCTCCACTCCCTCCTTCCCGCCGCCGACGTCGTCTCCATCGCCATCCCCCGCGGCGAGCCCGTCCCCCTTATCCTAAAACGCGCCCAACTTGACCTCATGAAAGATGACTCCATCCTTCTTCTCACCGGATCAGAAGGCGCCGTCGACGAAAACGACCTAGCAACTCTAGCCAAAGCCGGGAAATTCCGCGGCATCGCCATCGACACCTTCCTCCCCGAATCCCAGGCGCGTCACTCTCCCCTCTTCAACCTCCCAAACGTCCTCATCACGCCCAAGATCTCCCCCTGTCCGGAGCCCCCCGACCGCCTTGAGTACAGGCAGTTCCTGCACAACTTCCGTCGCTATGTCTATAGTGATTATGATGGAATGAAAAACCTACTTAGAACGCCCGCTGCAGAGATTTAACCAGCAATGACAAGCCGCTGCGGCTGATCACTTTCCGCTAGGATATAGACCTTCGTCGAGTTCTGATCAGGGCTTACCTCTACGCACACATTGAGATAGCGCTCCTGGGCATTGTCCTCTTGTCGGCAGCAGACGATCTGGAAATAGCCTTGGATCACTTGTCGATCAGCTAGGATGACATACGCCTGCTCCAGCATAGGCCTCGGAATGTTAGGATTCCCATATGGTAGCCACTCCTCTTGGTCTGGGTCCAGATGACGCCACCCCTCTATGATGGCCACCGCTCCAAGCCTCTGGTTGGCAAATAAAATTATATCATCTGGCACCTCAGTGTCGGTATGCTTTTCCCATTCTTTCCTAAACGCTTCCAAGCTCTTATCCTGGGACTCTGGTTGTGCGACCATATGGAGAGTCTTTTCGTTTCTAATTCCAATACTCTCCCAATTACGAAAATAATCTGCAGAAAAGACCGCCTCTTTAGACTTCTGAGGTTTTTTTTCTTTTTTTTGCTCTTCGCTGACAAAATCAGGGGCATCGTACAGGGACACGCGAGGGAGATCGCACAGGCTCACACCAGGGAGGTGATACACGCGCACCCCGGGCTGGAACACCCTATAGGCGATCCCCGCAGCAACGAATGTCGTGGGCGCAGCTAGTCCAACGGCTGCGAGGGGAGGCGAGAAATCAAAGCGCTGGCCAAGGTACTTGCCAAGACGGACAAAGACCACAACAGCAACCGCAGCCACTGCAAACACAGCTGCACCCCGTAAAAAGGTCCAATCGTGACGAATAGCCTGTGACCGGTTCTCTTGCGAAACTGGATTGATCGGATTTTCCACCCTTAACTCCCTCTCTTTAGTTATATTATAACACTATAACATTAAGAATGATTAAAGAATAATATTTACAGAGGCGCTAATAATCAGGTGGTTAGAGTTTGTCTTGACGGTGCCTGAACGCATCGAGTACGGTCATGCCCATGGCACAGTATAAAGCCCATTCGGCGATCAATCTCTTTGTAGCTCTCCCTGTTTTGGTGGGGGTTGCACTCCTCGCACTCAAACAGCCACTTGGGCTGGTGTTAATTGGCGCAAGCGCTTTTGCCTACGGCACCCTTTACATGAGCCCCGACGTTGACCTGGCCTACAGCGTGAAACTGATGTCTGTACGGGGGGTGCTGAGCTTTCCCTTTCGTACCTACGCGAGGGTATTTGCCCACCGGGGGCTCTCCCACTCGCTCCTGTTTGGAACGCTGACACGCGTATTGTGGCTTGGCGCCTATGTGCTGGCAGCTCTTTTTGTAATCTACCAGTTTGTCCCCAATCAGAAGAACCTGATGACGTTCTATCTCAGCTACAAGCTGCCCCTGATTGCAGGCTTTATCGGTCTATTCTTGGCCGACGCTTGCCATATCTTGGTCGACAAACTCACCGACTGAGATCTGCTTTCCAAGTGAGAGGGTGGCGCGGAGCCAGATGGCGGTACACGCCCCCACGACAAAGGTGATCCACGGAAGAGTTTGGAGCGAGATGGCGATCACAGAAGATCCTGCGCGGCCAAAGCGGCCGGCAAGGCCGTCGATGACCAGCTTCCCCTTCACCTGCATCTCGTCGTTGAGAGGGACGAAGGCGAGCTCCTTGGCGGGATCGAGAAGGCCCATCTTGCCGACACGGCTGAAGATGAACATGCAGCTACCTGTGGTGACGGCGAGCGACAGGTCAGCCCCCATCAACAGGACGCCAAAGAAGGCAGCTGCGGAGAGGCCGAACGCAAAGGGTGTGGCGACAGCAGAGACAATCCACGGGCAACGACGGAGGAGAAAGGGGGCGACAAAGAGGGTCATCGCCAACGTCCCCAAAGCCCCCGCACCGTTCAACAAGGACATGTAGACACCGAACTCGTTTGGGTCTGGATGGGCCTGCTTCAACACTCCCATGAAAACGATCTCGCCCAAATTGAAGGCGATGTAGTCAAAGAAGACAATCGCCGCCAACATCCTCAAGTAGCGCGACGCGAAGAGGGTGCGAACGCTCCCCATCAACGTCAGCTTCTCTTGGCTTTTCACCACGCGGTCGGTCTCTTGATCGCGCAAAAGGCGCGCTAACCGTGCAAACAGCACCATAATGATCACGCCCCCAACGCCTACCACCACCCCCACCATGAGCAGTGCGTGATGCCACGGATCACTCGACAACGGATGGAGCGCGTGACTCATCTTATGCATGCAATAAAGAGAGACTGGCCCCGCCGCCAACATCCCCACGCTTGAGGCAAACGCGAGCGCCGCATAGAACCGCTTCGCCTGCTCGAGCAAAAGATGCCGATTCAAAAAACCCCAGAACAAAATGGCCACCACCGCCACCTTCCACAGCTCGCACATGGTGAAGAACGAGTAGTAGACCACCGGCAACTCGCGCCACTGAAACAACCAGACCGCAAACACCACAAAATATCCCAAAAACGCCGCTGTCGTCACCATGAACACCGTCGCCGCCGAGAACTTCCGCATCAACCGCGTCAACAGCCACGTCATCGCAATTGACGTCGGCAGCAACATTTTCAACTGAATATGAGGGATCGCCATCGCGCCGTTGGCCGCTGAGGTCACCACCAGCGCCGCCTTCGCATTTCTGAGCACCTGATAGAGGAGATAGGTGAAGAACGTGACGGCAAACGCCGTCAAGAATACCCTCCATTCCCCTCTCTTTGCTGGGATAAGAACCCTCAACACCCCCTCCTTGGCACGCGTGGTTGGCCAGAGCCGGAATCGAACCGGCGACACAAGGATTTTCAGTCCTCTGCTCTACCAACTGAGCTATCTGGCCAGCGCCTTGATCATCAACCGCAAATCTATTTTGGAGCCTGCTGCGACACCCGATAGTCCGGGTACCCCTCCTCGTACCTGGCACAAACCAGGCACGTTCGTCGGGCTCCCCGACTCTCGAGTGTCTCGCGACGGCCCGAAAATAGATTTGCGGTCAATGACCAAAGCCAGTGGGTCGAACATAGTGACAATGCTAGATTTCGCGCAAGCTTTCAGGTAGAATGAACAAATAAAGAGAGCAAAGTATTTGCCGTGCAAGCGCCTGACCACAAAGATTTTACACTGTCCAACTTTGAAGGGCCTCTCGACCTCCTTGTCTACCTCGTGCAGAAGAGCGAAATGGATGTGGGGGATATCCCCCTTTCCGAGGTGACAGCGCAGTTGATGGAACGGCTCGAGCGAGAAGCTGGGGGAAAGTTAGAATTTGGGGGCGAGTGCCTCGTTTCGGCCGCCTCACTCCTCCTGATGAAGAGTCGCGCACTCCTCCCGAATCAGCGGATCAAAATCGAGGGAGAAGAGGCCGATGAAGACCCCGATCCCCGCTTTGAGATGCTCCGGCATGTGGTTGACTACTGCCGTTTCCGAGAGGCGGGAAAGCAGCTGATCAACCTAGAAGAGCAACAAGGTGGCTCCCTCCCCCGCGGCTACCTCGAAGAGGTGGACAAGCCCGAAAGACCGCCCGGCCTCCAATTCCTCAGCCTCGACGACCTGGCCGACATGGTAGACGACGTCATGGAGCGGGCTTCGAGCCGCGAGCGGGTGATTGATGGGGAGGAGTGGAGCGTCGCCCATGTGACCGACTGGCTCATCCAAGGCATTTCCGACGGCCAGCGCATCCCCTTCCAACTTGCCTTTTCCGAAGAAAAATGTCGTGACGAGCTGATCGTCACTTTCCTCGCCGTCCTCGAGATGATGAAAATGCAAACCCTCTGTGTGATCAGTGAAAACGACCAAGTCTACCTAGCGGAGAGACCCAATGAGCAATGAGCTAAACTTTGTTGAATCTGAAGAGGTAGAGCGAAACGAGCTCCCCAAAGCCAAAGCCCCCACTCCCTCCTCAGAAGACCCCCACGACGTTAAAGAGATCGTGGAGGCCGTTCTCTTTGCCTCCCCCGAACCGGTCTCCCTCGCCAAGCTCTGTGAAGTGGCCCGCGCCAAAAAAGAGAAAGTCGCAGAAGCCATTGGCGAGCTCCGTGCCGAATATCGCGATCGCGCCTTCAACCTCGACCAAATTGGCGACGGCTACCTCCTCCGTACTGAAGCCCAATACCGCATGTATGTCCAGCGGCTCACCCACGGCCGCCAAAACGAACGCCTCTCCCCCGCCTCCTCCGAAGTGCTCGCCATCATCGCCTACCGCCAGCCCGTCACCCGTCCCGCCATCGAAGCCATCCGCGGCGTCGACTCCTCCGGCACCGTCCACGCCCTCCTTGAGCGTGGCCTCATCGCTCCCACCGGCAAGCTCGACGCCCCTGGACGCCCCTCTCTCTACTCCACCACCCCCCGCTTCCTCCAACACTTCGGCCTCCAATCCCTCGACCAACTCCCCCCCCTCCAATCCTAACCGCAACTCCTCCGCCTTCATTTCGTTTTTTCTAAGTTTGTCACCCGCCAATTTTTAAAAGATCTGCTAAAAACCGTACGCCTTATTTTCAATTGTCACAATTTGGGACTGTCCCAGAATGTGACAATTTGGTTGCTTGACGAGGAGGGCTGGAGAGGACTATCATCCTTCCATGCGAAAAAGCGTTTTTGACATTGTAAAGGCAAGCCTGGTCCTCTTTGGGATGATGTTTGGGGCTGGAAACGCCATCTTCCCAGTACTGCTGGGAGAATATGCAGGGACGCACTCGCTATTAGCCATAGTGGGATTCTGTCTGGCCGGGGTGGCCGTTCCTT
Source organism: uncultured Verrucomicrobiae bacterium (assembly GCA_963739345.1). Lineage (GTDB taxonomy): Bacteria > Chlamydiota > Chlamydiia > Chlamydiales > JAFEGQ01 > CAVUAA01. Next base: position 1,215,489 of record CAVUAA010000001.1, read on the forward strand.
TCTTGGGACTGCTCGGCATGATGATGTATCAGGGTGACTATAGAAGTTTCTTTGGGCGGATTGGCGAACGGCCCGGACTGATACTATTTGGTCTAATTATCTTTTTGTTAGGGCCGATTGGGGCCATTCCTCGACTGATCACCATCTCCTTTGCAACCATGCAGCCATATATGGCGGGGGTGGGGCCGACGCTGTTTAGCCTGTTGGCATGCGTAGGGTGTTTTTTGCTCGTCTGCAAAAAGACACGGGTATTGACGATTTTGGCCTACGTGTTGACGCCGCTATTGATGGGGGCGCTGGCCATTATTATTGTGCGAGGGGTGCTGATAGGGCCGTCCGGAGTGGAGTCGGTGGCCCATACTGCGGGTGAGAGCTGGACCCACGGACTTCATCTAGGCTACAGCCTCCTCGATCTATTTGCTGCATTTTTGTATGCCAATGTGATCTTGGTGAGTTTGAAGCGGGAGGGGGAGACGGGTGGTCAGCTGGTGCGCAAGGTGTTGTGGGCGACGGGGATCGCAGCGGTGCTCTTAGCGGCGACGTATGCCGGTCTGACCTATGTAGGAGCCTTCCATGCGGCCAGTGTCAACGCACTTGGGAGTCCCGAAGAGGTATTAAGAAATGTCTCTATTCACATGTTGGGCGGATTTGGAGGAGTGGTGGCTTGCGTAGCTGTCTCCATGGCTTGCCTAACGACAGCTCTCTCTTTAACAATCGTCTGCTCCAACTTCGTTCACAAAGAAATATTTAGAAATCGAGGAAGCCACCTGATCCCTGTTGGGATCACGCTCGCTCTCTCATTCGCAGTTTCCACATTGGGCTTCACCGGCATCGCCAGCCTCATTGGGCCTGTTCTCAATATTCTACATCCATTTTTGATTGTCCTCTGCCTATACAATATTGGGGTCCGCCTTGTGAGGCGTCCCATTGACATAGAACCCGCCAGCTGATAGGTTCGCTGAGATGCAAAGCCAACGCCATCCTTTTTCCACACTTGTTAGCGGCCTCGCTCTCTTTGCCATGTTCTTTGGAGCGGGCAACCTGGTCTTCCCCTTACTGCTCGGTAAAGTGGCCGGTTCGCAGAGCTTGCCAGCGGTGATGGGCCTTTCGATCACAGCGATCTTTTTTCCTCTACTGGGCCTGCTGGCAATGATGTTCTATAACGGAAGCCACCGCGCCTTCTTTGGGCGCGTGGGAGTGCGCGCCGGCCTCCTGATCTACGCGATAGTTCAAATTTTAAATGGTCCAGCCGGAGCAATTCCCCGTATCTTCATGATCTCGTTTGGGACGCTCAAGCCCTACCTCCCCGGCATAGGTCTCGGACTCTTCAGCCTGATCGGCTGCATCATCATCCTCCTATTTGTTTTGAAGCCGAGCCGGATGATCGACATCATTGGGACGGTCTTCACCCCACTTCTTTTGATTGCGCTGGGCGTGATTATGGTGCGCGGGCTAATGAATCACCCTCCAGCCCCCATCAGCAATCTGAGTACAGGGGCGAGTTTTTTCACCGGACTGAAAATGGGCTACTGCACCCTCGACTTCATCGCCTCATTTCTCTTTGCCGAGCTGGTGATCGAAAAGCTACAGAGGAACGCCGCCCACCTCACCCCAGAAGAGGCACGACGGGATGTGGTTAACCACTTTTTGAAAGCGAGCCTGATCGCGGCGGGGCTACTGGGGGTAATCTACGGCTGCCTAGCCTTCATCGCTGCCTATCACATGCCCCTCCTTCCCGCACACCTACGGCCAGAAGAGCTCCTTGGCGCGCTCGCCATTCACCTGTTGGGAGCGAAGGGAGCTCTTGTGGCAGCGCTTGCAGTGACTATGGCCTGCCTCACCACTGCCGTCGCCCTCACCCTCTCGTGCGCCGAGTGGTTGCAGCAGGACGTATTTAAAAATCGGGTTCGCATTTTCGGTCCAGCCATCCTCACGCTTCTCTGCTCCTACCTACTCGCCAACCTCGGCTTCACTCGCTTCATGGGACTCCTCAGTCCAATTCTTTTCTGGGGCTGCCCCTTCCTGATCGTGTTGAGCCTTGTAAATATCGCCTTGGCCAGACGACATCGCGAAGTCGCTTTGCGTTAAAAGCGTATGAGTTGTATGCTCTTGCCACTGACAAATACTGTGATTTGAAGAAGGAGAGGCGTAATGCCAACGACCAACCAATTGGTTCGCAACCCACGTAGAAAGAAGAAGCAACGTAGCAAATCGCCTGCGTTGGTGAAGTGCCCGCAACGTCGTGGCGTCTGCCTACAGGTGAAGACCAAGACCCCCCGAAAGCCAAACTCAGCCCTCCGAAAGGTGGCGTGGGTTCGACTTTCTAACGGACAAGAAGTGATCGCCTACATTCCAGGCGAAGGACACAACCTGCAGGAGCACAGCATTGTTCTCGTGCGAGGCGGCAAGGTAAAAGACCTACCAGGTGTTCGCTACCACATCGTCCGAGGGACGATGGATACCTCAGCGGTCGGAGACCGGAAACAAGGAAGATCCAAGTACGGGGCAAAGCGCCCTAAGTAATACTAGGAAGCACGCGTTGTGCTTCCTGGTGCGCGGAGTGATCATTTGATCACCCCACGCACCGGTTCCTTATAAAGGAGCCAGGTGAATACTTGGAACTTCCTCCAAAACAGCATTGGAGAGAAGCATGTCAAGAAGACGAAGACCAGAAAGACGAGAAGCGTTCCCGACCCGCTCTACCAGAGCGAAGTGGTTGCCAAGTTCATCAACAAAGTGATGATCGGCGGCAAGAAGTCGGTCGCCCGTCGCATTGTTTACAACGCGATCGAAGACTTCGCTAAGAAAGTAAATACCGAAGACGCGCTAGAAGCCTTTGAACAGAGCCCTTGAAAACGCCAAGCCTACACTCGAAGTGAAATCGCGCCGTATCGGTGGCGCCACCTACCAAGTACCTATTGAAATCGCCCCCTAACCGCCGAGCCGCAATGGCCATGCGCTGGATCATCAAGCACTCCCGCTCCAAAGCTGGACGCTCGATGGAAGAAGCGCTCGCTCAAGAGCTAGCCGACTGCTTCAACAACCAGGGGACGACTATCAAGAAGAAAGACGACACACACCGAATGGCAGAGGCTAACAAAGCCTTTGCCCACTACAAATGGTAAGAAGAGGAATCGATGGCTAAGGAACGACCAGACACAGAGCAACTATAAAACGTCCGCAATATCGGCATCATGGCCCACATTGATGCGGGCAAGACGACGACCACCGAGCGGATTCTCTTCTACACTGGCCGTCTCCACAAAATTGGCGAAGTGCACGAAGGTGCCGCCACGATGGACTGGATGGAGCAGGAGCAAGAGCGTGGGATCACGATCACCTCCGCCGCCACCACAGTCTTCTGGAAGGTACTGCAAGATCAACATCATCGACACCCCCGGCCACGTCGACTTCACCATTGAAGTGGAGCGCTCGCTCCGCGTTCTCGATGGTGCTGTCGCTGTATTCGATGCCGTATCCGGCGTCGAGCCGCAGTCTGAAACCGTCTGGCGCCAAGCCGACAAGTACGGCGTTCCCCGTATTGCCTTCGTCAACAAGATGGACCGAATGGGCGCCGACTATCTTCGACGCCGTCGAAAGCGATGCGCGAAAAGCTCGCATGCCAATGCGATCCCCGTCCACTGCCCAATCGGCGCAGAAGCTGAGTTCAAGGGCATGGTCGACCTCATCACCATGAAGGCCTACCTCTTCCACGACGAGACGATGGGCGCCGAATGGGACGAAGAAGAAATTCCCGCTGACCTTCTGGACAAGTGCAAAGAGATGCGCGCAGAGCTTCTCGAAGAGCTCGCCACCGTTGACGAGACCGAATGAAGAATTCATGACGAAAGTGCTCGAAGATCCCGAATCACTCACTGAAGAAGAGATTCACTGCGTCATCCGAAAAGGGGTGTGCGAGAACAAGATTCAATCCCGTTCTTTGCGGCACCGCCTTCAAGAACAAGGGAGTTCAGCACCTCCTCGACGCCGTCGTCAACTGGATGCCCTCCCCGCTCGACCGAGGAACAGTCAAGGGGCATGGACGTCGACTCCGACGAAGAGATTCATCCTCGAGCCCGCTGACGATGGTCCCCTTGCCGCTCTTGCGTTTAAAATGATGACCGACCCCTATGTGGGCCGCCTTACCTTTGTCCGTGTCTACAGCGGCACCCTTGAAAAAGGGATGACCCTGCTGAACACCACCAAAGGACAAGAAAGAACGTGTCTCCCGCCTGATCGAGATGCACGCGAACGACCGGAAAGAGCGCGACGAATTCTATACTGGCGACATCGCCGCCATGCATCGGCCTTAAAAACACCAGCACCGGGGATACCCTCTGTGCTCAGAAGGAAATCCCCTGCTTCTTGAGAAGATGGAATTCCCTGAGCCGGTGATCTCCATGGCGATCGAGCCCAAATCGAAAGCCGACCGCGAAAAACTCTCTATGGCGCTTTCTGCTCTTTCAGAAGAAGACCCCACTTTCCGCGTCTCCACAAACGAAGAGACCGGACAGACGATCATCGCCGGAATGGGCGAGCTCCACCTCGACATCTTGCACGACCGGATGATGCGCGAGTTTCAACGTGGAAGCTAACGTCGGCAAGCCGCAGGTTTCCTACAAAGAGACCATCACCAACGCCGGCAAGTCGGAAACCAAGTTCGTCAAGCAGTCTGGTGGTCGCGGCCAATACGCCCACGTCGACCTCGAAATCGAGCCCAATGAAGAAGGCAAAGGGAACGAAGTCGTCAGCAAGATCGTCGGCGGCGTTATCCCTAGCGAATACATCCCTGCGCGTCATCAAAGGGAGTCCAAGAAGGACTCGCCACAGGTGTTCTCGCCGGTTACAACCTGGTCGACGTCAAAGTCACGATCGTGTTCGGTTCCTACCACGAAGTGGACTCCAACGAGATGGCCTTTAAGATCTGCGGCTCGATGGCGGTCAAAGACGCCTGCCGAAACGTGTAAGCCGATCATTCTCGAGCCGATCATGAAAGTGGTCGTCACAACACCAGAAGACTACATGGGTGATGTGATCGGCGACCTCAACCGTCGCCGCGGCAAGATCCAAGGGCAAGAGACCACAAAGGTGGAGTCATCATCACAGCAGAGGTGCCGCTTAGCGAAATGTTTGGCTACTCGACCCAACTCCGCTCACTTACCTCAGGACGTGGCAACTTACACCATGGAGCCTAGCCACTTCGAGCGCGTTCCCACTAAGATTCAAGAAGAAATAATGAAGAAGTAGAGGAAAAGTAATGGCCACCAAAGCACCAAAGAAAGCACCCACCGAGCAACGGATCCGCATCCGCCTGAAGGGATACGATCCACGCGTCCTTGACCATGCAGCGATGGACATCGTCGAGACTGCCAAGCGAACTGGTGCCCGGGTAGCCGGCCCCATTCCCCTCCCCACCCGCATCGAGCGATTCACCGTCCTTCGCTCCACCAACAACAACAAGACCTCGCGCGAGCAGTTCGAGAGCCGCACCCACAAGCGTCTTATCGAAGTGATCCCCACAGCGGACACCGTTGAAGCCCTCCGCGGCCTCAACCTTGCTGCTGGCGTCGACATTCGCATCAAAACCTAAGACCAGACTGCCACCCTCTCCTCCCCCTATGGCGTCTGCTTTTGATGATCTACTTTGCCTCGCTCCTCAGACGTGGCTGGTGGCCACGCCGTTCATCGCGATACTCGTATCTCACTCAAAATCACCCGGCCCTAGCGGAACGATAGGGTAGCAATCTCGGTCTCTCCACCGCTTCTAACAAAAGGCCCAACACACCTGTGTCGGGCCTTTTGTTTTTGTATCAGACAAATCCGTGTCAGACATGACAACCTGACAACTCGAGTTGTCAGGTTGTCATGTCTGACACGGATTCTAGGTCTTGACTTTGCGAAGGATGACGTCGCTGGGCGTGGAGTAGTAGTCGAGGAGAAGGTCGGCGAGTGCGTTAGCAAAGGTGGTGAGATCGTCATAGCGGTAGATGCCGACATTGGAGTCGAAAAAGCCAACCTGGCGGTGTTTGCGGTTGCCGTGCAAACCAATGACGTGACTGCCCGTCTTAGTTTTAAAGCTGATCAGAAAGATCGCTTTTCCCTCATCACCCATCGTCTTGGCAAATTCAATCACCGCCTGCTTGACCGACTTGACCATTCTCGTCTCAACAGCAACTCCCTCCCGGCTAAACACCTCAGCTGGGTCGCCCGTCAACTTGTAGGCCGCTTGCATCTGACGAAGCCTGGGGCCGAAAATGCTCTCCTGTCTAGCAATACCAAGCTTTCCCCGGTGCTGGTTAGCCGCGGCGGTCAGGTCGCGCACCACATGCCGGTCAAGACGGCGATCGTCTTTGACCATCTCTTTCGCCCAACGGGCTGTCACCGCTAAACAGACACCTCTGATCAGCACCAGCTGCGGATCGGCAGACTGCCGCACTTCCACCTTACGGAATGGAGCATTCTCCTCCAACCAGCGGGCGCGCCATGACATTGCTTTTGTGGTTCGTACCTCTTCCATGAAATACCCTTTCTCTATAGTACTATTTTAACCCGCCTACGTTAAGATGGTTATGGGACCGGTATTAAGATTAAGGAGGGTGTAAGTGACTAACGGCGAGAGTGCTAAGACGCGGATCTTCGTCCTCATCTGCACGATTATCGCCACAGGGATGGCTTTTCTTGATGGGACGGTGGTGAACGTAGCGCTGCCGACGCTGCAGAAGACGTTTGGAGCAACGGTCTCGCAGATCCAGTGGATCGTCGATTCGTACGCGTTGACACTTGCTGCGCTACTTCTTACCGCCGGCACCCTCTCCGACAACTTTGGTCACAAACGAGTCTTTGTAGTGGGAATTGCTCTATTCACAGCGGGATCGCTGGTCTGTGCCGGCGCGCTCGGCGCCAACTCGCTCATTTGGGCAAGGGCCTTTCAAGGTATTGGCGCGGCATTCATGATCCCCGGAAGCTTGGCGATTATTTACGATACCTTCCCTGAGAACAAGCGGGGAAAGGCGATTGGAATCTGGGCCGGGTTTTCGGGAGGAATCGCCGCCTTCGGTCCTTTTCTCGGCGGCTGGCTAACCGAAGTGTGGAGCTGGCGAGCAATTTTTGTGATCAATCTCCCGCTGGGCGCACTCGCTCTCTATCTCACCATTGCCTTTGTCCTCCCCATCTATCCAAAGAAACGGCAGCCAATTGACTGGCTAGGCACCGCCCTCATCACTGCCTCTCTTTTTCTTCTCTCCTTTGCGCTCATCGAGGCGCCCAACTTTGGCCCTTCCCACCCCGCCATCTGGGGGCCATTTGTCGCCGGCGTCATCTCCCTCGCCCTCTTCCTCCGGCAAGAGCTGCGCACGCCCTACCCCATGCTCCCCCTCTCTCTTTTCCGCATCCGCGAAGTGGCGGTTGCCAACACCGCCACCTTCTTCGTCTACCTCGCTCTCAACGTCAATATCTTCCTCGTTGTCCTCAACCTCCAGCAGGTCCAAAACCTCTCCCCCATGTATGCGGGCCTTGGCATGATGCCCCCCATCGTCCTCATCACCTTCCTCTCCTGGACAGGCGGCAAGCTGACCGATGCTCGCGGCCCCCGCCTCCCCCTCCTTCTGGGCACTCTCATCATCTCCTTAGGCATGTTTTGGATCGCCTTTGCTAAGCCCGGCGGCAGCTACTGGACCGCCTTCCTTCCCGGCCTCACCCTCTTTGGCCTCGGGATGGCCATAGTCATCGCACCCGTCACTAAATCAGCCCTAGCAGTTGAAGAGGAGCGGGCCGGCATCGCCTCCGCCGTCAACAACGCCCTTTCCCGCGTCGCCGCCCTCTTTGCCATCGCCATCTCCGGCACCGTCGTCGCCCTTATCTTCCGCCGCAAGCTCCTTGATACTCTCCCCGCCCACCTCAAAGATGAAATTCTCCCGCAACTCAACCGCCTCGCCGCCATTGAGACCACCCCCGACGCCCAACACCTCATCGACAATGCCTTCACCACCGGCTTCTTCTGGAGCCTTATTGGCTGCGGCGCCTCTGTCCTGCTAGCTTTCTTTATTGTTCTTTTTGGTCTGAAGAAGACTTCCAAATCGAGCCCTGAACGATTGTCCTGAGCTGATCGGCTGAGGCGAATTCGGCACGGACGTTGTAGCCCCCCTCGGGGTTCCGCTCGTAGATCTCAAACCCCTCAAAGCCATACTCGTCGGTGCCGCGAAACTCCCACGCCACCACCTTGTCGTCTACCACGCCGCTCCCATCAATTTCGCCAAGTAGCGTATTGCTCAAATGCACGGCAAACTTCTCAGTGCTGATATCGGCAAAGGTAAAGGTGTTCTCCATCTTCTCAGGAACCCCCTCTACTTCAACCTCTTGCATCGCCGTGATCACTCCATCCTCGGCTGACTCCACCGTCCACCGGCAGTGATACTTTAGCCAGTCGGGCGACTCGGTGAACTTGATTGTCCCCTCACCCAACCACTGCCCCGGCTCTAGCATGAATTCGTGTACCATACCCTCATCCTACCAACTCAAAACATAAATCTGCGACTGTAAATACTCTGCAAAATGCCCAAGGCCGCCATTGTCACCAACACAGACGATCCTCCATACGTCACCAGCACCAGCGGCACACCAGTGACCGGCAGAAACCCACACATCATCGCAATATTTGTGATCACATGCATTGCCAGATAGACCGTGATCCCGGCCGACAGCAACCGTCCAAAGTGATCTTTGGCCACCGCCGTCACCTGAAAACCGAAGTAGATCAGCGCATAGAAGAGCACTAAAATGGCCGCCATCCCCACCAATCCGAATTCTTCACCAAATGATGGAAAGACACTATCCGTCTCCGCCGCCGGCAGCCACCCCCGCCCGCTGTACTCCCCCTTCTTCCATCCAGCGCCGGTCACCCCCCCACTCCCCATCGCCACCAAAGCGGCCCGTTGATGATGCGTGTTGGGATTCAACCGCTCATACTGGTAGTCCTTCATCACCTTGGTCGCCAGCGGCCGCATCCCCTCGTGATCGACCAGCCCCAAGAAGATCGACAAAACCACCACCAGCCCCACCAACGTGAATCCCATCATCGCCCTAAGAAGCGCCGGCCGCACTCCCCCAAAATAAAACATCACCATCGTGATGGGCCACAGCACCACCGCGGATCCCAAGTCAGGCTGCTTCAAAATAAGCAGAAACGGCACTCCCATGATCACACACGCCCGCACCGCGGTCCGCCACGTCCCTGCATGTGCCCGCGCCCGCTCCAAATACCAACTGAGCGTCAACACCACCACAAGCTTCGCAATCTCCGACGGCTGCACCGCCACATGGACCACTGGCAGCACATACCACCGATGCACTCCCGCCACCGTCCTAGTGAAAAAGAGCCCCACCAGCGCCACCACCATCAGCACATAGAAGATCCAGGTCGCCTCCCGCAGTTTCGTATAGTCGAGACCGGCACACGCCACATAGACCCCACCCCCAATCACAAACCATCTCAGCTGCGTCCACGCCTTCCGGCTGAGCAGCTCCTCCTCTCCCCCCATCGTCTGCGCAGAGATCACCAACAGGCTCACCACCATCAGCGCCCCAATGACCACCACCATCCGCAAATCTAACCGCTTAAGATAGCGCGAACTCCACATGCCTCATTGATACCACCTCCCCCACCACCCTGTCGATACCCCAAATTGTCACATTCTGGGACAGTCCCCAATTGTGACAATTTTGAGACAAATTGCGTTATCGTCTAAACCAGAGGCAATGATGGAAACAGAACACAAGCATTTCGATGTCCTTGGATCGACGGCCGAGTGGGCGAAGCGGCACGCCAAAGAACTCAACCCCGACAAGCTGACGGTGATTACCGCCGGCTACCAGACGGGAGGGAAGGGGCAATTCGGTAAAACGTGGGCCTCGCCGGAGGGGAACCTCTACGCCACCTACTGCTTTGTGGTCCCGACCGGCTTTGAGGCGCTCCCTCACGCCGCTCAACTGATCGCCTGGTCAGTCGCACAGGTGTTGATGGAAATGGGCCTTGAACCAAAGTTCAAATGGCCCAACGATATCCTCATCGATGGGAAAAAGATCTCAGGAGCTTTGGTCGAGACGGAGACGTTTGTGAAAGAGACCTTCGTCTTTGCCAGCACGGGGCTGAACATCAATACGAATGTACAGGTTGACCAACCGACCACATGCCTCGCCAATGAACTGGGCGAAGCCCAAGATGCGCAGGCGATCTTCCGCCGCATCACTCATCAAATAGAAGCAGACTTAGAGGTCTACCTTGAAGAGGGCTTTCACCCCTTCGTGCAACCCTTCGAAGAGCTTCTTGTCTAGGCTAAGATGACCGTGGAGACGAGCCAATACGATCTCCGCCCCCTCGACTTCTCCGAACACTTTGAGAGCATCCTGCGAGAGCCGACTAAGTGCCTTGAGATGAAACTCGAGATCTGTTCCCTTATCCAGGGCCTCGGAAATTTTTGGCATAAGAGCCTCGGCGTTGAACTTGTAGGCCAGCTGGACCTGAGCATCGGTCCAGTCCTGCTCTTTTAGTTGGTCTATCAGGTGCGAGTCGATATCCCTACTGAATCCGGCATCCACCAGTCTCTTGGCCACCTCTAATTTGTTTTCGATTAGTGCCCTTTCAACTGGCGTTGCATGGCCTTGGTTTTTGACAAAAAACCGTCCATCGAGCTTCTCCACCCCCTTGGTCATCAGGTATTCGAAGATTTCATCCTGTTTATGAATAATCGCATCGTGGAGGTAGGGGAAGTAACCCTCGGTGTACCGGTCGAGCTTGCACGCCTTCTCAATGAACTTCAGGGTCTCGAGATCCCGTTCCTTAGCCGGTCGCTGCAGAAGCTCATTGCGAACCGCATCTTTGAAGTCACTGCGAGCTTCCTTGTCCTTAAACGCGCCTAGGATCTCATCGTAGTTCTCCCGCGTCACCTTCTTCCCATCGATTTGGAGCTCGACCAACTCTCCCTTGGGCTCAACGTATTCAGCAACCTCCTTCATCCCCACACGCTTCTGCCCAAATAGCTTTGTGAGCTCTTGTCCAGTACCCAGATGAAACTGGCCATAGATCCGGGCAATGGTGTTCTTATGGTCCTCTGTGATGAGCGCTCGATTGACGTCGAGGAATGAGGTGAGATTGGTGACGACGTGGGGGAGCTTTTTACTCGGTGGCGTGACCCCAAAGTACTCCCGTTTCCTAAAACTCGTCGTTGCTACAGGCAACATGCCCAGGACTTCAATATGAGCCTTCCCATCAGCTACCTGACGCAAGCCGCTCATTATCTCACCAAACTTCTTTACATCTACCTGTCTCGAACCGTAGTCTTCCATCACCCCCCCTTGCTTACTCAATTATAAACTAATATCTTAAAGAGTAAACAAAGAGGCTATCTTACTAAGCAAGAGTGAGATCGGGAACGACGACGAGGTCGGGGTGGATCTTGGCGCGGAGCATTTGCTGGATCGAGGTGAGGGTGGAACCGGTAGCCGAAGGGCAGGTAGTGCAGGACCCTTCGTAGGCGATGAGCACTTCGCGCGAATCGATGATCTTGAGCACTTCGACGCCGCCGGCGTCGAGCTCGATGTAGGGCTGGATCTCCTCTTTCACAAAGGTGGCGAGGAGGCGGAGCTGTTCGTCAGCGGGCATCTCGGTGAAGCCGGGGATGCCCCCCTCCAAGACTTCAAAATCATGTTCGATGGGCGTGGAATAGGTCTCGGGGAGGGGAATATCGGTGCACTGCTCCGCGCACACTTCGAGAGCGTGGATCACCATGTTGAGATGGGCAGACGTTTCGGCGGGGAAAGAGGGGATGTCGGATTTGTCGCGGAGATGTTTGTCGATGATGTCAGCGCCAATGCGGTTGGCCTGATCCCAGTTCTTGCCGACGGTCAGTTCACAGGCGGTTTCGGCGGCGCCGATAAGGGCCGATTGGCCAAAGGTTTGGTGCTTGGCATCGGCAATGATGCCGTCGGCTTCGTCGATGAGCCAGTAGAAGCGGGTGATGTTTCCAGACGCGACGGAACCGTATTCGCCGATCACCAGGCGCATGCCGCGGGCTTCCTCGGGGGCGAAATGACCTCCCCAGCGGGGGGTTTCGATACGGGCGGCCAGTTTCTTGGAGTAGCGAGTCCAGGGAAAGGAGACGAGCCTCATGCGTAGATCTCCTTGGAGAGGGCGGCTAGCGATTGCGCATGTTTGTTGATGAGAGCGACCGCGGCATCAACATCTTCTGCTGTCGTGTGTCGCGAGAGACTAAAGCTGACCGCGCAGTTGGGGAGGGGCTGGTAGGTGCCCCCCCCAAAGCTGGCGTAGAGGCCGGCCCGATTAAGGCGGTAGAGGAGGGCATCGGCGGTGACGCCAGGAAAGCTGAGCGCCGTCGTGGTAGGTGTGCGGAGGGTGTTTTGGAAAAGGGGCGTAGCGTTGAGTTCGGTCTCAAGTCGGTTGCGGAGACGGGCCGTTTCAATAGCGACGTGGTCGCGGTGAGCGAGCGCCTCTTCACAGGCGACAGAGAGCGCTGCAAGGAGTGCGACGCTAAAGGGGCCGGCGCGCCGGCCATCCTGTTCCATCCCACCGAGAATGAGATTGGAGAGGCGGAGGCCGGAACGGATCCAGAGGCCGCCGGTCCCTTGGGGAGCGTGGAGGTGATTGCCATTTAAGGTGATCAGGTCAGGGGCGATCTCGTCGAGGTCGAAGTCAATTTTTCCGAGAATGTGAGTGGCGTCGAGGTGGAGCCAGATCCCCCGCTCGCGGCAGATCTCGGCAAGTTCTGCAACGGGGTGGACGACGCCAGTGAGGCCGTTGGCCCAGGAGAGGGAGACGAGGGCGGTGCGGGGGGTGATGGCGTCGATGAGGGCGTCGGGGGTGAGGATGCCGTCAGCATTGACGGGAGCAAGGGTCGTCTCGCAGCCGAGCAGCTCGAGCCGCTCATAGGCCATGATCACCGGTGCTTCGTCAGCACTGGTAGTGATGAAGTGGTTGCGGCCAGTTTCACGGGCGATGTCTAAATAGGCGGCCTGCACAACGTGGTTGGTTGCCTCTGCGCCAGAGGAGGTGAAGACGAAGTTGTCGGAAGAACGGGCGCCCAGCAGCTGATAGATCGGCTCGTAGAGCTTCTCAAGATCGGGAAGGAGGCTCTGTCCCATCTTGTGCGGCGCTGCAGGCGATCCCCACTTCTCCTCGAGAAACGGCTGCATGGCAGCAATAGCTGCTGTTGAGGGTTTGGTGGTGGTGTGGTTGTCGAAGTAGATCATCGTTTGGTGAACACACCATCCTTGTAGTCGTAGATGATGGGGAGGCCGGTAGGAATCTCCAAGCTAACCACCTCCTCTTCGCTCAAGGAATCGAGCTCCATCAGGATCGCGCGGAGGGAGTTGCCATGTGCAGAAACAAAGGCGTTTTGGCCCCCCTTAAGGGCGGGGATGATCTTCTCATGAAAGTAGGGAAGAGTGCGCTCAGCGGTGTTCTTGAGCGCCTCGCCTCCCGGCGGCCGCGTCGCGTAGCTCCGGCGCCAGATCTGCACTTGGTCAGCACCATATTTGGCTCGTGTGTCATCCTTGTTGAGCCCCTGCAACTCACCGTAGTGCCGTTCGTTGAGCTCCCATGCTTCGAACACGGGGATCGTCTCCGGCTCACCAAAGTTAGTCGCCCAATCTTGCAGCTTCCCCTCTCCCTGATGTTGGATAACAGGGATTTTTCCTGAGTGGTGGCTCATCATCGCGAGCATGCTGGTCATCTGCGCTCGAATGAGAGTGGATGTGAACATGACGTCGATTGGCAGATCGGCAATTGCCTTTCCCCCCTCTATCGCCTCATTTACCCCCTTTTCACTAAGGGGAATATCAACCCAGCCCGTAAAAACATTTTTTTTATTCCATTCAGATTGGCCGTGACGCATCAGAATCAGTAAACTCATCTTCCCTCTCATTGTCTTTTGAGATAAAATAGCTCACATGGAGAAAAAACGGTTAGCAAAAGTTCTCGCTTCTGCAGGGGTAGCGGCCAGGCGGAAGTGTGAAGAGCTCATCTTCGCCGGAAAGGTCAGTGTCAATGGAGAAGTTTGCAAGATTCCGCAGACGCTCGTTTCAATCGAAACAGACGCTCTGATGGTGGAGGGGAAGCTAGTTAAGCAGGCTGAAGACAAAGTCTACTTTTTGCTTAACAAGCCAACGCGGACGGTCTGCTCCAACACGCCTCCGCAGAGTGGACAGCGGGTGGTTGATCTCTTCCCTAGTGAGCACCGCCTCTTCACCGTTGGCCGGCTCGATCGGGAGACCACTGGCCTCCTGCTGGTCACCAATGATGGCCACCTCGCCCAACGGATCATCCACCCCAGCGCCGGCGTTCAAAAAGAATATGTCGCCGTCGTCGAGGGGGACCTTACACCCACCCACATTGAGCAGCTGCGGAAAGGGACTCGGGTTGAGGGAATCTTCGTGAAGCCCGCAGCAGTAGAGAAAATGGGGCGATCAAAGGTTAAAATTGTGGTGTCAGAAGGGAAGAAGCGAGAAGTGCGCTTGATGCTCTTACACGCTGGCCTTAAGACAGTTGAGCTCTGCCGCACCCGCATCGGCAATCTCCGCCTTGGCCGGATGCACCCTGGTGAGTGGCGACAAGTCACTCTGGCTCAGTGCGAAAAGATTTTTGACTGAGATTGATGCCCTAGCGGAACGATAGGGCATCAATCTCAGTTTTTTATTGATCTTTACATTCGCTTAACGTAAATCCGTTGTTCATGGGCTATAATAGGGACATGAGCAAGAAAGAGACCAAAACCTCCAAGGTGAGTGGCCAAATCGGCCGCTTTGCGCCGATCGATCTGGAGAAGCCGTTTGGCCACCGGGCGCGCAAGCAGGCGGATAGGGGCCGACTCAAAGAACTCCTCGCTAAGGCGTTTGAGAGTGGTGAGGTGGAAGTGGGTGTGGTCCTTGGCACCCTGCAGTTCCTCCTCGGCAAGGCTCAGCGGCAGGTCTCTAAGAGCTCCTTCAAAGAGGCCGTGCAGAAAGATGCGGCAGCTGCAGCAACTCGTCTCCTCACCCTCCTCCGCGATTCGGCACCCGAGACACTCTCCGCACGAGTGGTGATTGAGGACGGACAGCTCAAGGCCGAAGCAGCGGCAGAAGACCCACGTGACCAGAGGTCAGGGCTTCATCCTGAGAATCAGGCGGTCCTCTACCCGGGTCGGGCCATCCTCTATCCCCACTCTAACATCGTTCGACTGTACAAATAGTCTCCTCTCCCCTAAAATCCTGGGCACGACTGAACAGGAGACCCTTAAATGTCATCCGTTAAGAAGAAGCGAAAGCTAAAAATTAACAAGCACAAGCGGAAAAAACGCCGCCGTCGCGACCGTCATAAGAAGAAGAAGTAGTAGATTCTGTGTGGACCTACCCTGATCACTTCGATGTGATCGTGGTGGGAGCAGGACACGCTGGCTGCGAGGCGGCTTTAGCCGCGGCGCGACGTGGCGCACGCACGCTCCTGCTCACGATGACTCTCGACACTGTGGCTAAGATGAGCTGCAATCCCGCTATTGGGGGGATTGCAAAGGGCCATCTTGTGCGCGAAATCGACGCTCTTGGTGGCGAGATGGGAAAGGTCACTGAGGTGGCCAACATCCACTCCCGCCTCCTCAACCGGAGCCGCGGCCCCGCCGTCTGGGCCCCCCGCGCCCAGTGTGACCGTGTCGTCTACCAGTTTGAGATGAAGCGGCGGATCGAAAACACCCCTAACCTCTTTCTCAAGCAGGGGACGACTGAGGGACTCGTCGTTGAAAACGACCACATCGCCGGCGTCCACACCAAAGAGGGAATCGAGTACCGCGCCCCCAAAGTGATCCTCTGCTCAGGCACCTTCATGCGGGGCCTCATGCACATTGGCGACAATAACGCGGAAGGGGGCCGCGCCGGCGATCGCCCAGCCATCGGCATCTCCGCCGACCTCGAAAGACTTGGCTTTGAGCTCGGCCGTCTTAAGACCGGCACCCCTCCCCGCCTCCACATGCGGTCACTCGACTTATCCCAATGCGAAGAACAGCTGGGCGAAGAGAGAGTCCGTTTCTCCTTCGATGATCACGAATACACACCCCTCCCCCGCCGCTCCTGCTGGATCACCTACACCACTCAGCGCACCCAAGAGATCATCGAAGCCAACATCCACCGCTCTCCCATGTACTCAGGCAAAATCGGCGGCGTCGGCCCCAGATACTGCCCCTCCATTGAAGACAAAGTGATGCGCTTCCGCGACAAGGATCGTCACCAGGTCTTCCTCGAGCCCGAAGGGATCAGCACTCAAGAGGTCTACGTCAACGGCATCTCCTCCTCCCTCCCCTTCGACGTGCAGGTGGATTTTGTTCGATCAATTATTGGCCTCGAAAACGCTGAGATCATGCGGCCTGCCTACGCCGTCGAATATGACTACGTCGAATCGGGTCAGCTCCAATCCACACTTGAAACCAAAACCATCAAAGGCCTCTATCTCGCCGGTCAGGTAAATGGCACCTCCGGCTACGAAGAGGCTGCAGCGCAGGGGCTGATGGCCGGCATCAATGCCGCCAGTACAACCCCACTTATTCTCAAACGCTCAGAAGCCTACATCGCCGTCATGATCGATGACCTGGTCACCAAGGGGGTTGACGAGCCCTACCGCATGTTCACCTCCCGCGCTGAGCACCGCCTCCTCCTCCGTCAAGACAACGCCGACATCCGCCTCACCCCCCACGGCCACACCTACGGCCTCATCAGCGACACCCGCTACGCCCACTTCATCACCAAGCGGGACACCATCGCTAGCGAGACCGAGCGGCTCACAAAAACTCATATCAACTACAACGACAAGCAGACCACCCTCGGCAAGCTCCTCTGCCGTCCCGAGATTACCTACAACGACCTCGACCTCCCCGACCACGGCGCTGAGATCAACCTTCAAATCGAGCTCACACTCAAGTACGCTGGTTATGTGAAGCGGCAAGAGGAGGAGGTGGCCCGCCACGCCAATATGGAAGAAAAACAGATCCCCGCTACCTTCGACTACCTTGCTCTAAAAGCCCTCCGAAACGAGGCGCGCGAGCGTTTCACATCCGTACAGCCGCGCACCCTCGGCCAAGCCTCCCGCATTCCCGGCATTTCCCCCGCTGACATTTCCGTCCTCATGGTCGCCCTAAAAACATGACCTTTCACCTACTCCAGCTCGAAAACACTCCCATCCTCGAGCAGCTTCAACTCGAAGAAGCCCTGCTTCGCGCCGACGACCGCAACTGGATCCTCATCAACCGGGGCACTCCCCCCGCCATCGTCATGGGCATTTCCGGTAAACCCGAAACCCTCCTCCACTCTCAGCCTTATCCCCTCATCAAGCGCTTCTCCGGCGGTGGCACTGTCGTCGTCGATGAAGAGACCCTCTTCATCACCCTCCTCGGTAACCACACCGCCCTCTCCTTCACCCCCTTTCCAGAAAAACTCATGCGCTGGACCGACCAGTTCTACTCCCCCCTCGGCATCACTCTTCGCGACAATGACTACGTCATTGGTGACCGGAAGTGTGGTGGCAACGCCCAGTACATCCAAAAAAACCGCTGGCTCCACCACACCTCCTTCCTCTGGAACTTCTCCCCCGAGCGCCTCTCTTGCCTAAAAATCCCCCAAAAACAACCCCCCTACCGGCAAGACCGCCCTCACACCGACTTCCTCACCCCCCTCTCCGCCCACTTCGAGTCTTCCGATACGTTCCTCACCGGGCTCATCGACCAACTCTCCCACCACCTCCCCATCGAAGAGATCACGCTCGATGCAGCAGAGTCTGCGCTCCACACTCCGCACCGCAAAACCACCAGCCTGACGTAGCACGCTAAGATTCGACTGTACCGATTGGGGCCAGGCCCCAATCGGTACAGTCGAAGGGGTTGTTCTAGGAAAAAAGATCCGTCGTTCGAGGGGCCGGCGTGAGCTCCGTCAACCAGGCTCATTTAGGTGGGGCAGTTCCAAAGGGTTGGAATCCAACCCTTAAGCGTCGTAGCCCCTTAGTCTTCTAATACGTTGAAGGGCGTTTTCGCCAGTTTATCCCTCTCAAACGACGGACCAAAGACTCTAGCTCCATCATAGCACGCCGCCCCTTTCCTGACGCTAAACTGCGATATGGGGCCAGGCCCCAAATCGCAGTTTAGTCGCGATCATTGAAAGAGAGCCAGCGACGGAAGGCTTCGAGGGTGGTGTCGCGGCCAATAGCGGCGATGCCGTCGAGGAGGGGGATCTCCTTGGGGCACACCTTCTCGCAATTTTGAGCATTGCCACAATGATTGATCCCCTCTTCTCCCATGACGGCCTGGAGACGGTCCGACTTGGTGGTGGCGCCGGTAGGATGGGCGTTGAAGAGGCGCACCTGAGTCATGGGAGCGGGGCCCATAAACTTAGAGTGCTCATTGACTTGAGGGCACGCTTCGGAACAGCAGCCGCAGGTCATGCAGGTGGACATGACGTACATAAGCTCCTGTTTTTTGGGGGAGATCTTGGGGCCAGGGCCCGAGTCCCAGGTGCCATCAGATTCGATCCAGCCACGGACTTTTTTGAGGCTTTCGAACATGGAAGAGCGATCAACCATCAGGTCGCGGACGAGGGGGAACTTGGTGAAGGGGGCAAGGGCGATCTCGTTGGAGCCGGCCTGAGCGAGCATGTCCTTGACGAGAGCAGAACAGGACTGGCGGGGGCGGCCGTTGATGAGCATGGAGCAGGAGCCACACACCTCTTCGAGGCAGCCGTCTTGCCAGACGACGGGGGTTGTGGTCTCCCCCTTGATATTGATGGGATTTTTGCGGATCTCCATCAGGGCGGCGATCACATTGAGGTGGGGGCGAAGTTCGAGCTCAAAGGTCTCCCAATACTGGTTACCAGGAGTACCGCGGTAGATCTTGAGCTTGAATTTCTCGGTCATATGGGGAGTTCGATGTTTTCTGGGATGTTGCTTAGCTCGGGAGCGTGCTTTTTCTTGGTGGTGTAGTCGCGTGCGATCGGTTTGAGGTAGGGCATGTCTACGTCGCGGTAAGTGATATCTGGCTCCCCTTTTTCTTTGTTATAGTTAGCCATGGTAAATTTTAGCCATTTTTTATCATTTCTATCTGGGAAGGCTTCTTTGAAATGGGAGCCGCGCGATTCGTCGCGAAGAAGAGACCCTTTGGCGATGACGAGGGCAAGCTCAATCATGGAGTGGAGGCGGTGGGCAAACATATAGCTCTGGTTAGCGAAGCGCCCCTTGTCGGCAAGAGTGATGTGGGGAAGCTTAGCTCGCATCTCTTTGAGACGATCGATTACTTTAACCAGCTCCTCGTTCTCCTTCCAAACGGTGCAATGGCGGAGCATCATCTCCCCCATCTCCTCGTGGATCTTGTAGGGGTTTTCGCCCCCGTCGCGAGAGAAGAGATCAGCCTTGAAAGCCTCTTCAGCCGCCACTTCAGCGTCGAAGTTGACCTGGGGGCAGTCGCCGGTGACAGTCTCGAGGTAGCGGGACATCTCCATCCCGACGACGAGGCCGGAGTAAATGCACGACATGAGCGAGTTGGCGCCCAGGCGGTTGGCACCGTGAAACTGGAAGTCGGCCTCGCCAATGACGAAAAGGCCCGGGACATTGGTCATCTGACGGAAGCGGGTGTTCCGGTCCTTCGCATCGGCGGCAGGCCAGTCAACCCACGCGCCCCCCATGGAATAGTGGACGCCGGGGTAGATTTTCATCGGATGTTTGATTGGATCTTCGCCGGTGAACTTGCGATAGATGTCGAGCACCGACCTGAGCTTATGGTGGACCTCTGCGGAGAGGTGGGTGACGTCGAGGTGAACTTGGTTTTTCCCGTCGATGCCAAGGCCCAACTGACAGACCCGCATCAATTCGCGGGCGCCAATGTCTCGGGGCACCAGATTGCCGTAAGCAGGATAGAGCTCTTCGAGGAAATACCACGGCTCGCCAGTTTTGCCGCACGGAATGGTTTCGCCAGTGGACGTGGTGATGCTCTTTGTGGAGTCGCCATAGACCCACACCCGTCCCCCTTCGCCCCGAACGGACTCGGAGATGAGCCGCCGCTTGTCTTCGCCGGTGATGGTGGTGGGATGAACCTGGATGAACTCGCCATTGGCGTAAGTCATCCCCTGTTGGTAGAGACGGGCGTTGGCGGCGCCGGTGCAGAAAGTGGAGTTGGTGGAGAGGCCAAAGACTAGCCCTGGCCCACCGGTCGCCGTGATGACGGCGTCCGCTTTGATCGTCTCGGTCTTCAGATTGAACAGGTCGCAGATCACAATCCCCCGCGCTCTCCCCTCATCGTCACGCACCAATCGAACAAACTCGTGGAACTCATACTTTACTACCTGCCCCTCGACTTCGAACCGGCGCACCTGCTCGTCTAGCGCATAGAGCAGCTGCTGGCCAGTCGACGCCCCGCAGAAGGCGGTCCGGTGATAGAGCGTGCCGCCAAAGCCGCGAAATTCGAGGTTCCCCTCAGAGGTCCGGTTAAACGGACAGCCGAAACGGTCCAGCATGTGCAAAATCTTAGGGGCGGTGAGGCACATCTCGAGAACGGGGGGCTGGTCGACCAAAAAGTCGCCCCCCTTGATGGTCTCATAGGCATGCACATGAGGAGAATCCCCTTCACCACGAGTGTTCATGGCGGCGTTGATCCCCCCTTGCGCGCAAACCGAATGAGACCGTTTCACCTTGGTGACTGAGACCAGGTGCACCTTGCACCCCTGCTCGGCCAGCTTCATGGTGGCGGAAAGGCCAGCAAGCCCTCCCCCTACGACAATCACTTCTCTCATCTTAGAGTCACCGTCGATGTCAGCCAGATGGCCGCCATCCCCAAAAATCCAATCACAATCATCAGGCCAATCGTCCCCCACTTCATCACATTCTGCGACCGCTTAGTGAGCGTGATCCCCCACACAATCGCAAACGACCACAAGCCGCGGAAGCCGTGATAAACGCCAGACAACACAAACACCGAGTAGAGTATGCGCTGCGTCCAGCTCTGCATCACATTGCGTACCGTGAAGAGCATCGCTTTGCCCATCGAATCGGCCACCACCTCATAACCATGAGCCTCGTCAATTACCTGCGCGCCCAAACGGGCCGCCACCTGCTCAAGCCCCGCATCCGAGCTCACCTGAACCGTGTACTCTGCGGTTTTAATCTCTTCTGGGTAGCGGAGAAAACGCATCTGAATCACGTGCAGGGTCACCCCCACCAGCAACACATAGGCGGCGATTCTCATCCAGCTATACGCCTTATTCGCTCCGTACTTTAGCTTCGGCGCCTTCTCTCCGCTTCCCATCGAATTGTACTTGGCGGTGATCGCAAACTTGATCCCCCATCCTGCGTGGAGCAAAAACGGCAAGCCGATCAGCACAATTTCAAGCACGGGAAGATAGGGCAAGCTGTGAATCAGGTTCACCTCGTGAATGAATCCCGCGCCGTATTGGTCGAAAAAGAGGGCCGCCTGCGAGTTGGTTATCAGGTGGAAGATGATGAAGAGGGCAAGCCACAACCCAAGGAGCGAGTGTAGTCTCCTGCTCCCCCAATCTCTTGGTAACAATCCAAATCGCATGACAACAGAAATAGCCTCCGAGCCCCCCTTCCGTCAATCAAATTTGATATGAGATGCCGCCAGGAAGCTCATAACCCCCTGACTGCCAGATGAATAAATATTAAGTATTTCATGTGAATTCTTTATACAATACTACAACACCGCTGCTATAATAGAGGATTATTAGTTGTCGAACTGGATCTAAACAAGCTAGGAGCGATCATGAGAACTCCCGAATCGGTCAATTTGAAACGTGATGACTTTCTGACAGGCGCCTGGGTGCAGCAGAACAAAGTGGTTGGTGGTCACGAGGTCACCGTCGATCGCGATATGAAGAGCGACCAGTACTACATGAGCGAGGGGACGGGGTCGCTGCGCTTCCAAGCGGTCTGGCTGACGATTGCAACACCGATCACACAAGCGATTGCCGCAGTGGCCAATATTGTTGTGCGCGCCCTCGCCACCATCACCCTCTTCCGCCTCTGGGAGTCAAAGGATGGTGAGTACGATCTTAAGGAGCGGGTCAAAAGTATCGGGAAGGATCTCTTAATCATATTGGCCCAGCCAGCCGGCATCATCGGCCTCCAGCTCTCTGCAATCTACGGAATCATTTCACCAAAGGATGGCCGGAAATTGTACGCCTCAATTGAGCGCGCGCTATACGGGAACAATGCCGTTTTTGATTTCCTCCAGCCAGTTGAGGTGAAGGACGTGATGGGGAGTCAACAGGAGGTCGCCGAGCCAATCACTGAATACGAGGAATTGTGATCCCAAGAGGCTAAAGACCCACACTGCAGGGCGGGTCAGCGAAAAGTACGATCAAGACAGCAAATCCGAGAAGCTCTACGAACACCAGTCGAACAGCTCCCTCGGCTTCCAGGCTGCTCTCCTGGCGGTGACAACTCCAATCATCCAAACCATGGCTGGTGTCGCGAACATCGTCATCCGCGCCCTTGCCACAGTCACCCTTCTTCGCTTCTGGGAGTCGAAAGATGGCCGTAAGGCCTACGCTAAAATCGAGCGATTCCTCTACGCGGACTACCGCCTTGCCCCCTGCTGGCAGCCACTGACGCAAACTCAGGCAGATAAGCTGGAATAATTAGATTCGAAATAGCGAGCTCGCATTGCGAGCGGTGGTGGCGCGCACCTGCTCGACGTCTACCCCTTTGGCTGTGGCAATCGTTTGCGCCACTTCGCCGACAAAGGCGGGCTCGTTTCTTTTGCCCCGATGCGATTGGGGAGCGAGGTAAGGCGCATCGGTTTCAATCAGCAAATGTTCCAGCGGAATTTCTCGAGCGACCTCTCTAAGAGCGTCGCTCTTTTTGAAGGTGATGATGCCCGAGAGGGAGAGGTACCAGTTGCGGGCAACTACCTGCCGCGCCTCGTTGAGGGTGCCGGTGAAGCAGTGGAGGACACCGCGTACAGGAGGGCCTTCGTCGAGGATGCGGAAGAAGTCAACGAATGCGTCACGGCAGTGGATGACGACGGGTAGATCTAGACGACGGGCGAGATCTAGATAGCGACGAAGATACTTCTTCTGAAGCTCGCGCGGGGAGTGCTCATAGAAATAGTCGAGGCCGGTCTCACCAATGGCGACGAGAGAGTCGGCATGTTTCTCGACGAGAGGAAAAAAGCTCTCCCCTTCATTGGCAACGTCGTGGGGTGTGGTGGCGGCGGTGAGGTGGATCCAGGGATGCGCTTTGCGCAGTTTCAGCCCCGTCTCGAGAGTTTTAGCATCGGTACAGATGTTGACGATAGAGGTGAGGCCCGCTTGCTTAGCACGCGCAATCACCTCATCGCGATCGTCAGCAAACGCCTCATCAGCTAGGTGGCAGTGCGAGTCAATTAAGGCCAATCCCATTGACTATTCCAACATCTGAGTGCGGCTGGTCTCCCATCCGCTTCGTTGCGCTGCTTCGGCGATGAACACATCGCCTGCATCGCGCGCCTCGCAGCTAGCAGACCGCGCCTTCTCAGATGCCGAACTAGTCAACGGGGTTGGCCTAGTGCGTGGATCAGTTTGCCGGCGGTGAGCATCTGGGGGAGGATGACCGGCTGGTCTTCTGGGCCACCGGTGTAGAGGAGGTAGAGGGGGACGCCGTTGCGGCCATGCTTGGCCAGCTCTTCAGTGATCCGAGGATCCCGCTTGGTCCAGTCGGCTTCCATCATGACAACGCCCCGCTCATTGAACGCGGCGAGCACCTCCGTGCTGGCCATGGCCACCTTGTTGGCCTGACAGATCATGCACCACTTCGCGGTGAAGTCGACGAAGACAGGAACACCTGCAGCGCGCAGTTGATCAAACTTGTCGGGATCCCACTCCTGCCATCCATTTTCTTCAGAAGCGGTGCGGGCAATCTGGTTGGGAGGCTCGTTGCTCGCCTGATAGCCGACAAGGCCAGCAAAGGCGACAAGGAGGAGAGTGACGCCATAGGCGACATAGCGGCGGCTACGCTTAACAAGGGCTGTTCCCCACCGGCCGTAGACCCAGGCGCCAATGCCCATCACTAGAAGAGCGCCAAGCACCTTGATCAGGCCAATGCCCGACTGCACCTGCGCATCGAAGACCCAGAGGAGCCAGAGGACAGTGGCGAGCATGACAAAGCCCATGAGCTGCTTGAAGACGACCATCCATGGCCCCGGCTTGGGAAGCTTGTTGATGAGCTTAGGGAAGGCGGCCAGGAGAAGGTAAGGAGAGGCCATCCCGATACCCATCACAGTGAAGGTGAGGAGGGCGGCACTCGGCGGCAAGGTGACCGCAACACCCAAGGCTGGAGCTAGGAGGGGACCTGTGCACGGGGTGGCGACCACAGTAGCCAGCACACCGCTAAAGAAGGTAGCCATAGCCCCCTTCTTTCCAGAGACCTTTCCTCCCAGCTGAGAGAGGGAGGTGCCAAATTCAAAGACACCTAGCAAACTCAATCCTAAAAGGAACATCACCCCGGTCAAAATCATCACAAAGAGGGGCTCTTGGAGCTGGAAGCCCCAGCCCACCCCTTCGCCATAAGCGCGGAGCACGAGCAGGATAATGGCTAAAATCCAAAATGAAACCACTACTCCAAGCGTGAATAGGGCGCCGTGTTTAAAAAGTTTTTTACGACTACTTCCCGACATGTTGACGAAGCTCAAAATTTTGAGCGAAATGACTGGAAGGACGCAGGGCATCAAATTCAAAATTAAACCACCCGCAAAGGCAAGGAGGAGGATCACCCCAAAACTCATGCCGCCAGCTGCCGCAATCGGCTCGGTCGCACCAGGTAGCGGAGCGTCCAATCCAAGTGGCATGTCGATCTGGAAGGAGGCGAGCACCTCTTTCTCTCCCATCAGGACAAGGACCCCGCTGAGCGCGACAGTGGAATCAATCCCCTCTTCCGATGGGACGGCGAGGGTGAAGCCTGTAGCCGTCTTAGTCACCTCTTGGGCTGCGCTATAGTCAAATACCCCGTCCAATCCTGGATCTGGGAAGAAATAGGCGCTCTCGACCTTGGTGCCAGCAGTCTTGACATCGAGGAGGACCTTGTCCCCATCATGCGTAGCTGCAACGGCTTGTGTAGCTGCGGGGATATGGTCTCGAGCTGTTGCAAACAGCTCAGTGTGCTGGGGATCTGCTTTGGGGGCCTGAGTCAGGACGGGGATTGAGAGCTTCTTCTCTGCACCACCCGGCACACAGCTATCGTTACAGACAACCCAGCGAGCTGAGAGGCCAATATCTATCGCCTCCGCCTCAATCGCCTCAGGAGTGGTGATCTTCGCTAGAAGGGTAAGCGAACGCTCGTAGCCGTAGCCCACGAGGCCGCTAGACTCAAACCTCTGAGGATGAGGCCATTGCACATCGGCAACCTCAAACCCTTTAGGAAGATCCCAGTCGAGCTGAGGGGCGAGGCCTGCCTCACCCGGATTCTTCCAATAGACGTGCCACCCCTCTTCCATCTCCAGGCGGGCGGCCACCCAAATGGGCTCTCCAGCCTGAACTGACTGATGCTCAGCAGCTAACTCCAGCTGAACCGGGTGAGCAGGGGCCTCCTCTTGCGCTGCCAAAGGCAGCACTGCGACGAGAGCACCAACTAGGAAGTAACGTAGCTTCATATCTTTAGCCCCTTGACACTAGAACCGTCCAGTGCGAACATACCCCTGATAACCAATTTCAGCAATTACTATATACATGCACCTATTAGCAAGCAACCCATTTTTCAGTTCATTCGGACAGTCAGATTTGTTCGGTAAATTCATTTTTTTAACACTTTTCTTCATTTCAATAGCTTCTTGGAGTTTACTCATTCACAAGATTCGGGCCGCTCGAGCTATCCGAAAAAAATCGTCCGAACTAAATAACATTTTTGAATCCTTCAAACACACACCCCTCTCCGTTCAGCTCCCATCGGGCAATCCATTTTCAAATTTATACTACACGCTCAAGAAGAACGCAGGAGAAGTCCTGAGTAAAAATCAAGCTAACTACCTATCGAACTCAGATATCGACCTCGTCTCCTCCCACGTCGAAACGACAATCGCCACTGAAGCTCAAAACTTAGAGCGACACCTTTATATACTCCCCACCACTGTGAGCCTCGCCCCCTTCCTTGGCCTCCTTGGAACCGTGTGGGGCATCTTACTCGTCCTAGCAGAACTCGAGGGACACAGCGCCGGCGCCTCGTTAAGCGGCATCTCGATGGCGCTCGGCACCACAGTGCTCGGCCTTCTCGTCGCCATCCCTCCTCTCATCGGCTACAACTACCTCAAATCGGTCATCCGCGACTACCGGGTGGAGATGCACAATTTCGCCACCACCGCTTTAGCCGCCGTCGAACTTCAATATCGCAAAGTGGATGTAGACTAGTGCGCCGACTCACCTGGGAAGAATCACCTGACGCAGAGATCAATCTCACTCCCCTATTGGACGTCGTCTTCGTCGTCCTCATCATGTTCATCGTGGTGGTCCCCATTCTCGAGCTCGACAAAGTGGCGCTAGCTCCCGGAAAGATCGATCAAGAGCAAGTCGTCGGCGCTCGGGGGAGCTCGCCGGTCGCCATCCACGTCCGTCACGATGGCACCGTCTGGTTGGGGAAACGGCAGGTGGGGGTTGAGCGGCTCACCGAAGTGATGCGAGCGCTCCACACCAAGTTTCCCGACGAAGCGCCGCAGCTCTTCTGCGACAAGCGAGCCCCTTTTGGCACCTATCAGATTGTGAAAAACGCCGTCGAGGCGGCCGGGTATGAAGAGTTAGATGTTGTTCTCCAACCGACCTAAAGTTCTGGTAGCCGCCGTCGCAGCTGCCCACCTGCTCGCTCTTCTGGTCTTTGTTATCTCCAAGACACCACCTCCCATCCAGAAAGCACCGACGCAGTTTGTCGTCCACACGGTGAAACTCAAGCCGCCACCTCCGAAACCGAAACCTCAACCAGCACCCCAACCCGTTGTCGTCGCTACGCCAGAGCCTAAACCCAAACCAGCACCAAAGCCGTCACCCAAACCCAAGCCGGTCGTCGTCGCCGCGAAAAAACCGACACCAAAATCCAAACCAAAACCACAGTCTAAGACGAAACCACAACCCCCAAATAATCGACTTGCAAAGCTTGTACAGGAGGCGCAAGATAAGTTGTCAAAAGTTGATGAAAAGGTGAAGCATACGCCGGTGGCAATCGACCAGAGTTCGTATGAAAAGGAGCTGGCCGAACGACTCCGCCTCCTTCTCAAGCTACCTGAGTGGGGAAGCGTCCGAGTCGCGCTCACCCTTAACCGCAGCGGAGCAGTTTGTGGAGTGAAGATCCTAAATGCGCAGAATGAGGCCAACAGCGACTACGTTGCCGACCGCCTCACCGGACGGACGCTAGCTCCCTTTGACAAGCACTTTTCTGGCGAACAACAACACACCTTCACCCTAACGCTAAACAATGAGCTCTGATGATTAAGCAAACCCTCCTTCTCCTCTTCCTCCCCGTCGCTCTCTTCGCCAACGACATTACCATTAAACTGGCGACCGAGAAGCAACTCCTCCCCGTCTACGTCGCCTCGTGGACAGCTGGCAAGAGGGACCCCGCGCTAAACAACAACCACCTCCGCGAGCTCCATCGCCTACTGCAGTTCGATCTCAACTACAATGGCCGGACCGAGGTAGCCTCGTCGAATCCCGAACGGAAGGCGCAGGTGGCCAACGAGCGGATGGACGGCCGCCCCAATGCCGAGGCTTGGCGCAATTTGAGCATCGCCTATCTCGTCCGCGGCCATGTGAGTGGAAGTACTCTCGCCATCAAGGTGTTCTCCACATCAAGTGACTCCAACGTCGGCGTCTATGAAGTGCCCCTTTCCGGCGAGGTGGCAGTCGATCGGCAGCGGGTCCATCAGCTCTCCGACACCGTCCATCGCGCTCTCTT
The DNA here is from genome assembly GCA_963739345.1 of uncultured Verrucomicrobiae bacterium. Lineage (GTDB taxonomy): Bacteria > Chlamydiota > Chlamydiia > Chlamydiales > JAFEGQ01 > CAVUAA01. The sequence continues at coordinate 1,243,423 of CAVUAA010000001.1, forward strand.
TGGGACGCCCGGCATCGCCAGCAGCCGCATCCTCTACACCGTGAAGGACAAAACAGCCGGTGGAGAGCAGCCGCGCGCCGAGGTGTGGATTGCCGACTATGATGGTTCGGGACCAAAACAGTTGACCCATGACGGTGACTTCACCGTCACCCCCCTCTTCCTCCCTCCGGCTGAGGGAAAAAGAAGCGGCGCCTACTTCTACGTCTCGTACAAGACCGGCCAGCCAAAAATCTACCTCTCCTCCCTCGACAACAATCACGCTAGGCCGCTCACCACTCTTAAGGGCAATCAGCTGATGCCAAACATCTCTAAGGATCAGCACCAGATCGCCTTTGTTAGCGATGCCGCCGGCAACCCCGACCTCTTTCTCCTTTCCTTCAACCCCGAAACGGGAGCACAGGGAAAACCCCGACAGATCTTTTCACAGAGAGCGAGCGCCCAAGCCTCCCCCTCCTTCAGCCCCGACGGCACCCGCCTCGCCTTCGTCTCCAACAAAGATGGCACGCCGCGCATCTACATCTTAGAGCTTCCCGCCCCTGGCCAAAAACCAACTGGCGAGCCCCACCTGATCACCCGTCGCAACCGGGACAACACCGCCCCCTCCTGGTCGCCCGACGGCAAAAGGATTGCCTACAGCTCCATGACCCACGGAGTGCGGCAAATTTGGATCTATGAGACCGCAACCGGCGAGGAGTGGCAGCTCACCCACGGCACCTCTGGCAAAGAAAATCCATCTTGGGCCCCCAACAGCCTCCACCTCGTCTTCAACTCCGCCACCCCTTCTGGCTCCGAGCTCTACATGGTCAACCTCAACCAGCCCAAAGCGGTCCGCCTCACCTCCGGCCCCGGCGAAAAACGTTTTCCCTCTTGGGAAAAATAGACCCACCAGTGTACCGATCGGGGCCTGGCCCCGATCGGTACACACCCCAAAAAGCCTATGGCAAATAATGGGTCAGCGGGTTACAACGGGGGACAAAATCGGAGGATCGTATGAGAAGAAGTTTGCTTGTTGTGTTGGCGGTAGCGTGTGTGGCGTTACCTGGTTGTCGTCGGTCGGGCGGCGAGGTGTGGCAAGATACCAAATCGTGCGGGAAACATGTGAAAATGGGTTTTTTCTCGCTGTTTGGAAAACACCCAGCGCAGGAGCGAATGGCTAAACGGGGTCCCTCTTCAGAGGAATCGGACTTCGTCCCACTGCACGACGAAGACCTGTATAGCCGAGTGATGGTGGGCGAGATCGATGCCGATACGGCAATTCCCCAATCAGGACTCGCTTTGGGAAGAGACCTACCGGGCATCGAAGGGTTTTTGACCCCTGCTGGCGAACTGGCGCAGGTGTTCCAGATCATCCATTTCGACACCGATGACTACTCACTTAGAGGAGATAACAACCTCAAGTGCGCGCAGCAAATCGCCAAGTATTTAAAGCGACATCCAAATACCTATGTGTTCATCGAAGGGCACTGCGACGAGCGGGGAGCCGCAGCTTACAACCTAGCGCTGGGATCTCGCCGGAGCAACGCGGTACGCAACCACCTGATCAAAAGCGGCGTCGACCTCAATCGACTCTTCACCGTCTCATATGGAAAAGAGAAGCCGATGACAAAGGGACACACCGCTACAGACTGGCGGGAAAACCGGCGGGCTCAGTTTAGGATCTACGAGAGAGCATCATGAAGTGGGCTGCGGCATTACTACTAACGATCCTCGCCGTCAGCTGTGCAGGTGGAAGCGGCTACGATAGCTCAACCCTCATGCTGGAGGGATTGCGGACGAGCGTAGCCGATGCGAAGCGGGATCAGCACACAACGTCGACTGAGTTGGAAATTCTAGAAGAGCGGCTCAACCGGTATGAACAGGCGGTTGGCCGAGCGGGGGCGCTTGAAAAGCAAGTCTCTCAGCTCAATGCACGCTTGCAAACTCTAGAGAAGCGAGCCAGTTCCACTGAGGGGAGCATTGCTGGGATGAAAAATGAGATCTCGGCGCAGCTAGCGAACATGAAAAGCGCTCTCCAATCGGTCGTCTCCCTCGCACAGGCGTCGCAGACCACTACCTACACAGTCCGTTCGGGAGACACCCTCGAGCGGATCGCCGGTCGACAACAGACCACCGTCGCTGCCCTCCTCAAAGCCAACGGCATGAGCAGCGACCGGATCATCGTCGGCCAAAAACTCGTTATTCCATAGAACCATGGTCATTGGACTCTTTGATAGTGGGGCAGGAGGCCTAACCGTGTTGGACGCACTGCGGAAGCGTCATCCCGAATGTGATTTCATCTATCTCGCCGACACTGCCCATTTTCCCTATGGGGAAAAAACGGCCGACGAGATTCGCGCCCACGCAGAAAAGGCAATCGCCTTTTTGATTGAAAAGGGGGCCGACCAAATTGTGGTCGCCTGCAACACCGCCTCCGCCTACATCACCGAAGGTGATTGCTCGGTCCCCCTCATTCGGATCATCGAACCGACAGCACGCGCCTGTGCGCCATTCCAACGAGTTGGGGTGATCGGCACTTCTAGCACCATCAACTCTGGCGTCTATCAAAAAGCTCTCGGCGAGCGGTGCGCAATTGCCCTCCCCTGTCCCCGCCTCGTCCAACTTGCCGAAGCGGGAGAGTGGGACGATGAAATCGCGAATCAGGAACTTGGACCGCTAATTGGCAAAATCGACGCTCTCCTTCTGGGCTGCACCCACTACAGCATCCTCCGCGACCAAATCCAGGCGGTGGTAGGGGGGGTGGCTGTGATTGGCGCTGAAGGGGTCGAAATCGCCTCTCCACAGGCCGGCAGCGGAACCCTAACCACCTACACCAGCGGGGCTTATTCCCCTTGACTTATAAGGCTCTTGGCTTCACAATCCTACGAAATAGCTAGGAAAAGAGGTGCTAATGACTCACTCACTCTTTACTTCAGAGGCTGTGGCCGCTGGCCATCCGGACAAAATCGCAGACCAAATCTCCGATGCTGTCCTCGACGCCTGTTTAGCGGGCGATTCTAACTCTAAGGTGGCGTGCGAGACGATGGTGGCCGGCAACCGGGTAATTATTGCCGGCGAGATCACCACTAGTGCGGTTGTTGATTTTGAGGCAGTTGCACGCCAAACCATCCGCAATATTGGCTACGATGACCCGAAGAGAGGGTTCGATTACAAGAGCTGTGAGGTACTGGTTGCAATCAACAAACAGTCTGCTGACATCGCTCTTGGCGTCGACCAAGGAACTGGCCTTTTCGCTGAGCAGGGAGCAGGCGACCAGGGGATGATGTTTGGATATGCGTCCGACGAGACCGACCAGCTGATGCCCCTTCCAATTTACCTCTCTCACCAGCTAATGCTTGCCCACGACAAGCTCCGCCGCTCCAAAAAGGTGCCCTATCTCGGCCCAGATGCCAAGGCACAGGTGACCGTCGACTATAATGAGAATGAAGATCCGGTCCGCGTCCACACCATTGTGATCAGCACCCAGCACGACGATGGGATCGAGCACGCCCAGATTGTCGATGACATGAAGGCGATGGTCAAACAGGTGGTCCCTGCTGAGTTGCTCGATAGCAAGACCCTCTACTACATCAATCCGACCGGCCGCTTTGTCGTCGGCGGCCCCGTTGCCGATTGCGGCCTTACGGGGCGAAAGATCATTGTTGATACCTATGGCGGAGTTGGTCGTCACGGTGGCGGCGCCTTCTCAGGCAAGGACCCCTCAAAGGTTGACCGCTCGGCCGCCTACGCTGGTCGCTACGTCGCCAAAAATATCGTAGCCGCAGGCCTTGCCCGTCGATGCGAGGTGCAGATCGCCTACGCCATTGGCGTCCCCCACCCTGTCTCCGTCCGCGTCCAAACCTTTGGCACTGGCACCATCTCCGAGAAACGGATTTGCGACGCTATTCCCAAAGTGTTCGATCTATCCGCACGTGGGATAGAGGAGATGCTTCACCTCAGACGGCCGATCTACACCGCCGTTGCTGCTGGCGGTCACTTTGGCCGTCCCGACCTCAATCTCCCTTGGGAGCAGACCGACAAAGTGGACGCTCTCCACGCAGCCCTGGACGCCGCTCTGGAGACCAAGAGTCCCTCATCCTATGTCGCCGCCAAGTGACGAACATTGCCCTCTGTGCGGCGCCACCCGCCGCCCAGAGGCAACCACCTGTCACGTCTGTAACACTGACCTCACTAAACCGCCAAAACCGTTGCCTGTCCGCAACAGAGAACGGAGCTTGAAGAGCTTAATCGCCCACCTTGCCATCCAATGGCGTCAACTTAAGGGATTGGTAGCTGATGCCGCACGGGTCTGGCCTGATCAAAGTAACAACTCACCTGCGGTGAGTTGTGGCGGAAGGTGCTTAAATCCCTATTATTAAATAATTCTTTTGAATTCAAAATCAGTCGCCGCGCGATTAGAGAAGGCCCGTTGACAATCTTTACTCATTCCTGCTACAATCAGACCCTCTCAGTTAGGAGGAAACATGTTAAATCCACTGCTATATAAATACCGCGAACGACTACCGCCCGGCATTAATTTCTACGAGGGGGTGTGTACGGCCGCACAAACCATGGTCGGTGGCTACGTCGCCAGCAAACTCTTTTCTAGATTATCCGATGGTCACGGGCTTGCAATGGCCGCTGTATCGATGCCAATTAATTTGTTGGCTATCCGTTCTATTTTAAACCTTGACAAGGCAGAGGCCCAGCAAGCTCAGAACGAGCTACAGCAGGCCAACTCAAGAAAGCGTCATTTAGGTCTGCCTATCACGCAGTGGTTCGCGCCTGAGCAAAAAACCTATCTCCAAGCGACTGGCCTTCTTAGCGGCACAATGCTTTGCGCACCTCTCCTGGCCCGACTTGCGGGATACCCAATCTCATTTGGCTCTCTTTGGCGATACCACGTGGGAGCGAGTATTCTCTACCCAATCGCGAGCCTTCTAATTTTATCGCAGTGCATAGACCGGGTCCTCGGCAATAGAAGTGTCTGGTTACGTTTTTATGGCATTACTGAGTGGCTTACTCGACCCGCTGCGCTAGCGAGCATTAAGGGAATTGAACTAAACCAAGATAAACTGAAGGAGCCTCCTCCCGAGATTACGCTTGAGCAGTTGAACAATGTGGATCCTTGGAAGATCCTAGAGCTAGAGGACGAGGTTAATACAACGCACATCCAGGCGGCCCTACAGAGCTTGAGTCAGCGCGACGAAGAACCCTATGCCGATTTTGGGAAGTTGATGCGCAATCTGGTCGTCAAGCTCGAAAACCTTTCGCCTGCCGAGGCGAAAGGTTGGGTGAAGCAGCTAGATGATGCTTTTAAAGGTTGTGGGTCTCAGTGGCAGCAAGTCGCAGAGCGCGTCTACCTCCGCCTCACCATTCCGGGCGGCACGGTCACCAGGATCATCGCCGAACACAACCACGAGGTAAAAAAGAGGATTTTGGCTTCGTGGAGCCGCTTTAATGTTGCCCTCAACAACATCCATATGCAGCACGCACTGCAAAAGGGACTGCTAGACCAGATTGGATTGCGGTTTGTTGGTAACAGTGATCCCGAGGCGCTGGTAAATCAACAAGGAGGCCCACAATTGGCAAGGCAATTGGAATTGTCTACCGACAAGGCCATTAAGCCCTTTCTCGCACAATTTTTTGGTGCCTTCACTCAGGAGTACACTGCTGAGCTCCTTGTCAAAGAACACCTCGCGCTCTGGAGTGATGCTAACTATCAATATCGGCAACAGTTCTGGAAGTATCTACAGGCCGAGCTCCAGCAGGTAGCACCTGATTTAGAACAAGCGGAAATATTTATGACGAATGAGTTCCTGGATAAAGACTACAAGCTCAATCAAGCGGCGATCATCTTTGCGCTCAAGCGGACAGGTTACCTCATCGATGATAATGTGATCGTGCTCGGGAAGAAGAATGAAACCGTTCTATCGGTGCCGTCTGTCAAGGACGAAGAGTAGAACTAGGGCGCTCTCAGACCCAGATTGAGGTCAATGGCTTAAATTGACACCATTGGGTTGCCACCTATTCTGGCGCCAAAAGCCCCCGCTAGCGGGCGGGGGCTTCGTCCAGCTCTTCGCGGAAGCGGTAACCCACACCTCTCACAGTCTCGATCCAGCGGAAATTGGGACCAAGCTTCTTGCGGAGGGCGGCAATATGAACATCGATGTTCCGGTCTACAATGAAGGCATCGTCATTTTGAACATCATCAAGAAGTTGATTGCGAGTGAGTACCTTCCCTCTATTGAGTACGAGACGGCGGAGAATACCGAATTCGGAGAGGGTGAGGGGAATGTATTTCTCCCCTTTGCGAAGGAGGTAACGGTCAATTTCGAGGGTAAACTGACCAAAGGAGACCGATTTAGGGGTCGCTTGCGGCTCAGATCCACGCCGACTAACCGCCTTGACGCGCGAGAAAAGCACTTTGGGTGAGAACGGCTTGGTGACGTAGTCATCGGCTCCAAGCTCGAGACCAAGAACTACGTCTAGCTCTTCACTCTTAGCCGAGAGAATAATGATTGGTATCTGCTTAAGCTCAGGGTTGTGCTTGATTTTTCGACAGACGTCGAGTCCCGATTGGCCCGGAAGCATGATGTCGAGGAGGACAAGGTCGGGTCGCTCCCGCTCAACAGCTCTATAGCCGTTGATCCCATCTGTCTCAACGAGCAGTTTGTAGCCAGATAGGTCGGCCTGCAGCTTGATGAGTGCGGCAATATCTTCTTCGTCTTCGATGAGCAAAATTTTCTGCTTCTGAACCATTGTATCTCCCGTTAGCTTACTTGCAGATTCAGACTATGACACAGCTCAAATTTCAGGAAAACCATTTACGAAGTTGAGGTTTAAGGCCAAACGGCCTACGATGTTGCAGGTCTGTTTCCCAAGAGTGTGCCATTCAGGCGGACACCATGTCCGACACCGTCTGGATTACATCCTCTCATATAGAGATCAAGAATTTGACGCTAAGAAAACTTTCAGATCGAACCGACGACTCTCACCCTTTCTCGAAGGGGCAAGAGGTGTTTTTGGTGACCCGCAAAGGAGAAGTCCTTACGGGTTTCACCATTGACTCGATTCTTGTCGACTTGGTTTCCCTTAGCCGCTCCCCTCTTCCAGATTCGGAGAAGCAGGGATTTACCATCGACGGTGAGCTCCTCCGTCCCAACTGGTGCGCCGGACGCAAGGCGATCATTGCCGGCTGCCAAACGCGCGCGGAAGCGGACGCCCTGGCGGCAAAGCGGGTGCGCCCATGACCTGTCGACGAGGGACCTGGCGACGGGGATTCGTAGCGGTTGGGGTGGTTGGCGCCGCTCTACTTCTTTCCCTAACCCTGTTCTCGCAGTCGAAGGGGCACACCGGTACCGGCGGTGTGCGGGAGGCCTATTTTCGGGGCGACCTCATTCAAGCACACACCCTCCTCGATGCAATTGAAACACGGCTCCCTTCAGTCCAGGCGCGCCTACTCCGCTCCTATATCCTCCGCGATGAAGGAGATCTTGAGCGGAGCGACCGGCAGCTGGTCTTGGCCCTGAAGTCGACGTCAGAGGCTACCGAGCAGTGGGAAATCCACCTCGGACTCGCTCTCAATGCGATGCTACGAGGGGATCACTCTCACGCGCGCAATGCATGGGCCGCAGCGCAGGCGATTAACTCGACCCACACACACACCCAATTCCTCTCTGGAGCGATCGCTTTTGGCGAGCAGCAATACGCAGCTGCTGCAGCTATCCTAAAGGAGAGCCGTGACGAAGAGGGCATGTCATGGCTTGGCGAAGCGATTGGGCGGCACTACTCAGCAGGGTGGCGCGCCGAGGCGCAGGCTCGCTGCGCCATTGAACTTGGTGATTCGTTCCGGGCGCGTCGAATCCTCGAGAGGACGGGGCAGACCCGCTCTCCGTCGGGAGCCGCACTGGCGATCTACACCTTCTTGCGGGAGAGCGATGGGGTGCCGCTCGCTGGGGCGATTGACACCCTCCGCCAAGCGCACGCCTACCTGAAAGGATTGCCGATGCAGGCAACCGACTCGCGACCTCTCATTGCAGAAGCGGCGTGGGCACGGGTGAGTGAGCTGCGACCAGAGATGGACCGGGCAACTCTCATTGACGCTGCCACACTCATCAGCGACCTCCTCCGTCGGTGGGGAGCCCCCTCCGACCTCCGCTCACTCTCCCACTCCATCTTCGAAAGGTTCGCCGCGCAACTCTCCGCTGAAAATTGGGCCTCTACAGCATCCGTCCTGTGTGAGCTACAACTGGCCACGAGAGCGCCGTTTGGTGCAGAGGCCGAAGAGCAACTGCACGCCGCTATCTGGGGCGAGAGGATCGACCAAATCCCCCACCTCGCCCGTATTGCCGAGAGGCTGCAGCCTCACACAACAGGCGAGAGCGTGTTAGCTGGAATGCAAGAGCGAATCGTCGGTGGCCTCCCGTCCGACGACTCTGAGCTCACCCAGACCCACCACCTCCTCTGCGTCTGGAACACTCTTCAACCAACTCCGTTCCGCCGACAACAGTTTGCCTTCCAGCTCATTGAGGAGTGTAGCGAGCTGTGGGGGGATCCCGACCAAGCGATCAAGGGGCGGCTGGTGACCGAGCTGGTCTCCAAGCTTCCCGGCCCTGCGGGGCAAAAGGTGACCGCCGAGCGAATCGTCGCTGCTCTGCGCACAAGCTACGAACAGGCGCACCGGGCCAACAACCTCGAGACCCTCTCCCTTCTCCACCAAACCGCCCGTCAGTTTGGGGTGGAACATCTGGGCCCCGATCGAGAGCGGGAGGCAGCCAATCAGTTGGCCGATGCCATCCACTACTTCGATGCTGGCCGCGACAATGAGGCAAAGCGGCGGGCAAAATGGGTACTTCAACTCGATCCACAGAGCTCAGACGCCCACCGAATTCTTGGTCTACTCGCCTTCGGACAGGCAAAGAAGGAGAGGGCACTCAGACATCTCCGCTTTGTCCTAGAGCCAGATCCCCGCGCTGCTGAGGCGCTCGGCATTTGCGAGCTCTCGCTCGGCCGCCCGGAAAAGGGAGAAGCTCTCTTGCAGCGGCTCGCCCGCCAGTCTCATCCCCTCACCGACGAGGCCAACCTCCTCCTCGCCTACCGCGCCCTACAAGCGGGGCTAACGGATGAGGCGACCACATGGGCTCACCGGATTGGGAAGCGCAATTCAGAAGCGTCTGCCCTCCTTGCCCTCATCGCCT
>CAVUAA010000002.1:0-469081 GCA_963739345.1 uncultured Verrucomicrobiae bacterium
TCGGTCGCGGACCCACAGCGGCATGACCGACTTGGCGGCTGTTTACGAAGTATTCAAAAGGCAGACCGATTTAATTTTCGCAACTCCAATTCCTTAAGTTTCTGCATGCATTGGTCACAATTCGGAGTGCCAGGAGTAAAGCCATAAGTGCTTTGACAAGCGAACACGTTCGGATCGGTACGTGTCGCTCACGGACGAACGCGGATGACCGTCTTCCCCGCGCGGCGCTCGGTCGCGTTGAAGGTGGCGACGGCATCGTCGAGGGCCGAGACGTTGCCGATGTTCGTCCGCAGTCGTCCGTCCCGCACCCGCTGGACGATCTCACTCAGTTGGGCACGATCGGACTCGACAACGAAGTCGACCGCCAGGCCGTCGGCGGGCCGCGCCTCGGTCGGCCCGACGATGGACACCAGTGTTCCTCCGGCTCGAATCAGGCCTGCGGACCGCTTCTGGATGTCGCCGCCGATGACATCGAACACCAGATCGACTCCGCCGACGTCTTCCAGGGCGTCGTTGTCGAGGTCGACGAACTCCTGCGCGCCGAAGTCGAGCGCCTTCTGACGGTCGGCAGCGCGTCCGGTGCCGATGACGTAGGCGCCGGCCTCACGTGCGAGCTGCGTCACCATCGACCCGACTGCGCCGGCCGCGCCGTGCGCGAGGACGCTCTGCCCCGCCTGAAGACGGCCGTGCTGGAACAGTCCCTGCCACGCGGTGAGGCCCGAGATTGGCAGGCTCGCGCCCACCGTGAAGTCGACGTCGCCCGGCAGCGGCGCGAGGTTGCGTGCCTCGATGGCTACATACTCCGCCAGGGTGCCGTCGCGATGCCAGTCGGCGAGGCCGAACACTCGCTGTCCTACCGACAGTCCCGTCGTGCCGTAGCCGAGAGCGGTGACCACTCCGGCCAGCTCGTGGCCGGGGATCGACGGTGTTCGGTCACGGTCGCGGCGATCGGTCCAGGTCGAGGGCCACGCCAGCTCAGTCGGGACGAATCCCGACGCATGAATCTGAACGATGACGTCGTTTATCGCTGCCGGCGGCTCGGGCCGCTCCACCAGCTTCATCCCGGCCGTTCCCGCAGCCTGGTCCGTCACAACGATTGCCTTCATGTGAATTGTCTCCTCGGTTCCGGCGCGCTCGTCATTGCCGCCCAAAAGCGAAGGCCAAGCCAACAAACTCGACTTTATTGATGGTTCCGCCCTTCAGCCCAGCCAAAGGACAAGGTAACTCGCGCCGAAGCCCCCAATCAGGAGACTTCCGACCATGGCGGGCACCGCTACCCACCAAGTCCAGTACGGCATGCCTTTGCCGGCGTTGCGCCGTTTCTTTTCCCAGTCCCGAATGAACAGCACCGCTACAATAAAGCCGACCACAGCACCGCACATGACCAAGATGTCATAAGCCGCGTTCATGCGGCCCTATTACTCCTCCAAACTCTGCCTGAAAAGCATCCGCCAGCTCGGCACTCGCGAAGCACCGCCGAATGATCGAAACGCCTCCCTCGATCCGCCCCGGACCATTGCGACCTTCTATCCTCCGCTTCCGGTGCCATTCGGACATGGCATTCAGCCGGCCCTCCAAGTCGTCAGGTGGAACCCTCACGTCAACGATGTAAGGGGACGCGGCTTCCACCGTTTTGGGCATCGTGCGGCCTTTGGAACGAGTCATCACGTCATATTTTACAGACAGTCTGGAGTTTTGGGGCTACTACGATAGCTCTAACCGGGGTTATTTTCATGGTTGCGTTCAAGCCGCTGCCATCAACCGAACTTGCGCCAGTTCAGTGTGGGCGCTGTGGTGCCAACGCGCGACTAATTCACTGGGCTCCAGATTCTTTTAAGCGCGACGGCGAGACGGAAATCAGAACCTATGAATGCGTCGGCTGCGGTCATCGCATGACTAAAACACAAAGATGCGCGATACCGGCCAACACAATTGACCCTCCTGGTAGGCCACAGAGCGCTTCCAGTGCCAAAGCGAATTTGCGATTGATTGTCCCCTGGACGGCAGTCCGATGACCCTTAAAGTCGGCAATTATCGCGTTGATTATATCCGGCTACCGACCGGAGCCGGCAATGGTCTGCGGCCAATTTTGTCATTGGAATTTTGGTCCAACGATCCCAGCGAAGAGTATTTCCTAAAGCGTGGCCAAAACAGCCCTCAAGGCATTTTGGCGCGATAATAATGGTCAGTTAGAGCCGGCGCAATCAAAAGCCCCATTCCGGAGATCGTGCGGATCACCAAGATTGACGGCACGGAAGTCTGCCGGTGGTTCTTAGTTGACTTACTGAAATCTAGTGAAGACTTTGGCCACACGCCATGAATGAAAAGCGCACCGCCCCACGTAGGCGCAACCTGAAGATTGCCCACATTGTCATCAGCGAGAAAGCGCCCAAGCTCGAATGTGTAATCCGGAATATTTCGGAGAGCGGCGCGCTGCTGCAAGTATCGGCGACGTTTGGCATTCCAACGACGTTCGATCTCATCCTCGGTGACGTGACTCGCCCTTGTCGTACGGTGTGGAGAAGCGAAACAACGATAGGCATCGCGTTTGTGTGAGCCGCTTCTCATGTTAACGAAATCGGGGCGTTGCCGACCTGAATAGTACGACTAATCCCCCGATCGCCGGCAGACCGCAATGCGGGCAGAGGGCGCTCATTCTTCGAGCCCATCCCTAACGCGCAAAACGCTCGCAGACTTTGGATTTTTGACCTTGACCCAGGATTTGCAGCGGCCGGACGCGATAACGGCTATCGCAGCTTTTTGCTTACAATACCTTCCAGGCCCATGCGACAGGCTGCCTGAAACAGCCTTTCGCCTTCGCCTTCCTCGTGTTCGACCATACGAAGGCCGGACCCTGAACGGCTTAGTAGCTTGGCGAGCCGCGCCTTGCGATCGGCGAGCGGCAGGGGCCGCAGATCCTCGCCGTCGAGCTCGAGCAGGTCGAAGGCATAGAGGAAGGCCTCGCTGTCATAACGGCGCGAATGCAGACGGGCGAAGTCAGCGATGCCGTCCTTACCGGCGCAGACCAGTTCGCCGTCGATTGTCGCGGAGCGCACGCGCAAGCCGGCAGCGCTCTCCAGCGGCCAAGTGTAGCGAGCCGTCCAGTCGAAGCCCCGTCGGGTGAACAGCCGGGCTCGGCCTGCGGCCATTCGCAGCTGCATGCGATAGCCGTCATGTTTGATTTCATGCACCCAGCCGGCCGCGCTCGGAACTTTGTCCGCTTCAACAGCGAGGCAAGGCTGGATAAAGCCGATCGGCAACCCCCGGCGGGACCGGACGATACGCGCCACAACATCAGCAAATATGGATCGGGAAAAGGACTTTTTCTACCCGCGATCAAAGTCTCTATATTTTCGAAGGTACTTCTCGTTCTCGAAAACGGCAGTGGTCTAGTTCCGAGACCCGACCAAGGGAACTAACGAACCGTTTCCGGCGCCACGCGTTAACACATGGGCATCGCTGGGCTTAGGCCCCCTCTACCCCCCGAAACCTAAGTCCGCATTGACGCCCCGGGAGGCGCGCAACAACGCACCCAACCTCCCGTCTTTTTTTGGAGGACCCGCGTTATGCGCGCCCGCTGGTCTACACATGTCCTCGCACCGGAATGAAGGTGCAGGCTTTGGTCGCCAATGATCTGATCGGCCCAAATATGGCGTTCGTTTCCGCTCCATTGTCCTATTTGCAAAATCTCACACCTGGTAGACCTAGAGACATGCACGACGCCAGGAGAGGATAGCATTGATGACTAAGGCCGCAGCCTCTCGGCACCTGGTGGCCATTTTCAATTGTGGCAGCAGATGACCCAGGGAGGTCGTAAATAGTCTCTTAACAAATACACGCAAAACTAGCGGTATGAAGATAGTCATTGGAACAGTTGTGGCAGCCGCTCCACTGTTGCTGCTGGATTATATTTCTTTGACGGCGTTTATACTCACGCTGTTATGCAGATGCTCTCCAACATCAGAGGCCATTTTCGCTACGGCTAGGCATTGGGCCAATGCATGTAAGTGACGTAGATTATCAGCCCGATAATGGCGCAGAAAATTGCGGCAACTATTATCTTTTGGCCGATGTTCAGAAGATCTGTCATTGCGCGAATATGAGCCTGCGTACGCCCGCGCGCTACACCAATTTATGGCTGCTTAGCGTCCAATCGCCGCGCCGCTCGTTCCAATTAGGCCGCGCGTCGGCGCCGATCGCCCCGCATACCTTACACACATGCGCGGCCATAAACGCGTCGAAGAGGCGGTCAGTCGCTTAGACTAGGGTCTGAACTTCACAATTTGATCCAGTAGAGTGCCCCGACGAGCGTGGTCGCGGCCAGGAAGTTGCGGGCGAGCTTGTCGTAGCGGGTGGCGATACGCCGCCAATCTTTGATGCGGCAAAAGAAGTTTTCGATTACCTAAACCCTGTTGCTTGAACCGCCCCATATTGTAGAGGCCGTCGGCATCTTTCATAAGAGCTGCTCGGTGGTAGTACTCGGCCGCACGGATGTAGTTCTGCTTAGCACCCCGACCATTCTCATAGATATAACCAAGAGTGTTCATCGCCGTCGGCTCCCCAAGATCTGCTGCTTGGCTAAGGTAGATGACCGCTTTTTGATGGTCCTGCTCCACCCCCTCACCACTGCTGTAGAGCCAGCCTAAGTTGTTCAGAGCTGCCGGATTCTTCTGCTTCGCAGCGAGCTCGTAATACTCCACTGCCTTACCCGCATCCTTGGGAACCCCAAGACCATTCTGATAGAGATAGCCCAAGTTCGTCTGAGCACCCGCATGTCCTTGAGCTGCAGCCTGTTCGTAGTAGAGCTTGGCTTGTGCGAGCGACTGTGGCACGCCCGCTCCATTTTGATAGAGAATTCCTAAGTTGTTCTGCGCCGAGTCAAACCCTTGCGCCGCCGCCAGCTTGTAGTAGGCAGCCGCCTGCGTAGCATCCCCATCTTGCTCCTCCATGAAGCCAAGATTGGTCTGCGCCCGCACATCCTTTTCCTCTGCAGCCCGCCGAAACCACATCCGCGCCGTCTCCCGGTCTTTCTCCACGCCTAGACCATTCAGATAGAGCCAGCCGAGATTATTCATCGCCGTCGGAAACCCCTGATTGGCCCCCTCCATGTACCACTCGCGCGCCCTCGCATAATCACGGGGCACTCCAAATCCATTCTGGTACATCCACCCTAGATTCGTTTGCGCACGCGCATTTCCCCTAGTCGCTCCTTGAGTGAACCAGTCGACCGCCGAATCGTAGTTGCGCGAGACACCTAAACCTTGGAAGTAGAGCCAGCCCAGACTATTCATCGCCGCCGGCAGCCCCTGCTCGGCTGCCTTCAAATACCACTCGCGAGCCAACCCCAAGTCTTTTGGCACCCCATCGCCCTGCTGATACATCTCGCCCAGCTGATTTTGCGACTCCGCATTGCCATCGTCTGCCGCCAGCTCCACATTGTGCTCTTCTTCCGTCGGCACCGGCAGCTCTGTCCGAGGTTCACTTTTCGTCGCCGTCCGAATGACAGCAACATCGCCAAAGCTCGGCTTTTCCGCTCCCGTTCCAGCCACCGGCTTCACCCGAATGTGCTGATCATCGATCGCCACCACCTCAAACTCGCCACTCAACGGAACCTCTCCACCAACCCCTTGGTGGCTAATCAGCACCCGATCGCCAAGCTTCGGCTGCGTGCCCGGCCCGATCTGCACCGTGATTCCCTGATCGGGACTCCCCAAATCAATTACCGTCCCTCGAATCACCGCCCCATAGAGAGAGGCGGACATGAGAAGTAACAACGCCAGCTTTTTCATCCAATTTCCTCCATTGACAGCCTTGTATCAGATAATTTAAGAAAAAGCTATGCGCTTTCTCCTATTGATATTGGCAATTTCGACCTCGCTCACCGCCGCGCCAGTCCGAGTCGTCATGTTTTTCAGCCCCGACTGCATCCACTGTCACGAGGTGATTGAGGATCAGCTCCGCCCCCTTCTCCGCGACCATCCGGGTGAGCTCGAGTTCCTCCTCGTCAACGTCTCCACCGATGAGGGGGCCACCCTATTCTATGAGGTGGTTGACCGTTGGCAGATCCCCGAAGAAGAGCAGGGAGTTCCCACCCTTGTCATCGGCAATGAGGTATTGATCGGCGCAGCCGAAATCCCCCAGCGCCTCTCTCTCCTTCTCGCTGAGGCGCCGCCGCTCACCGACATCCCAGGCCTCTCCACCGACCTCAACTCCGTCCACCGCATGCACAAAGATTCCGGCATCATTGTGATTGAGCGCGAGTCTGATCTCCGCAAGGTCCCCTCCCTCTCCATCGCCGATAAACTGCGAAGCGACCTCATCGGCTCCACCCTCGCCATCGTCCTCCTTCTCGCCATGCTCCTCAGCGGCGCTCTCCTCACCCGGGCGTGGATCCGCCACGGCTTTCCCCAGGGGCGCTGCAAGCCCTACACCCGCCTCTTCCCCTTCCTCTCCGCCGTCGGCCTCTCTATCGCCCTCTACCTCGGCTACATTGAGCTCACCGGCGCCGACGCCATCTGCGGCTTCGTCGGCAACTGCGACGCCGTCCAGCGCTCCGAGCACGCCTTTCTTTTTGGTCTCTTCCCCATCGGCATCCTTGGCGCCATCGGCTACCTCACCCTCATCGCCACTTGGTACTGGCGCAACGCCAAGCCCCCCGGCACCCCCTCTCCCGCCGACTGGCTCCTCCCCACCCTCACCTTCATCAGCCTCTCCTTCAGCATCTACCTCACCTTCCTCGAGCCCTTCGTCATCGGCGCCATCTGCATGTGGTGCCTCCTCTCCGCCGCCATCGTCACAGCCCTCTTGTGGTTGACCCACCCTGCTACCGCCACCTACGCCTCTAAAACGAAGACTGATCTCACCTGATTTCTCCCGTCGTGACCAAACGCGTATTCCCCTCAACAACAGAGGGTTATGACACCCTCACAGCCCGAAAAAATATCCATTTTTTTATTTGCTTTAAATAACTTTTATCGATACAATATCCAGTCAAATGGAGGCGGATAATGACAATCAAGGCTTATAAACAAACAAACTATGTGATCACTCCGATTCACAACTTCGCTCGAAACGCTGCACTGACCGGTCTATTGATCTGGGGTTTTAGCGGCTCTTTGAAACAAGCTGCTACCGTCTCCGCCATCACTCTCCCCCTCATCTCCGCCGTGGGCTATTCGCGCAGCGACCATCAATGCGACGGGACCAAACGCCATTGCGTTCAATTCGCTATAAATGGCGAGAAGAGCTTTCTCTTCCCGACCGTTATTGGTGATCCGCTGACCCACGTCGCAGACGTCGCCATCTTCTTCGGCACGCGATATTGTTTCGGTGTGAGTGGCAATCTAGGTCAGCTGGCAAAGACCGCCGCCACCGTCGGGGTAACCCTTTGGTCCAGCGCTCGCCTTCTTAGCCTCTGGCCTGATGAGCAGTGGAATAGCCAACAGCACGACTCTCCTCTCCTGGGATTCCGCCGCCTCTTCCGCTACTCCCCCGACTCCTTCCCATGGACTAGCTCCCCGCACGATTACAGTAACCCTCGCCTGCAATACGACACAGGCTATAGGGGTGGATTAACCGTGATCTTGCCAGTTGTGCTCGAGACCAATGACAAGACTCGCGGTGTCTAACCTCCAACTTGGGGGAAGCTTTTTTTATCTGGTCCAAAACACCCCTTCCCGCCTAAAATATTAGCGCGGCCGGTGTGGTGAAATTGGTAGACGCGACAGACTCAAAATCTGTTCCTGGCAACAGGGTGCCGGTTCGAGTCCGGCCACCGGCAACTAAAATACAAATATTAGCATGAATAAAGATGTAAGCATAAATGCTATTCGAAACGTCGCATTCAGCGGCGTCCTGGTGTGGGGGTTTTGTGGCCCGCAAACACGCACGCTGGCAGTCTCTGCCATGGCCCTTCCCGCCATCAGCGCCTTTGGCTGGTGGCGCAACGATGGGAACATTTCCACGCCACCACTTGTTGTGAGTGGAAATGCGAGAAGGCGTGATTTTGTCAACGTGGTGAAGTGGCCGGCCGCAACCGACCCTCTCATCCACCTCATTGACGTCTATGTCTGCTTGCACGCGGTCATCCCAAGGGAATTTCGATCGTGGACCAATGTTATCACCCGCCCTCTTCAAGTGAGCTTCGGCATCTGGTGGATGTCGGGCCGCCTCATCAGCCAGTGGGGACCCAATACAGACAATGTTCTACACCGCGACCACTTTGCTGGCGCCATAACCGGCCACAAGTCTCACATGTGGCTATTGGCACTAACCGGGCTCGCCACGATGCGACTCGTAGCTCCTAGCGCAATTTCCAAACTGACGCAGTTCTCTCACGATGTGCGCGAAATCGCTGATTTTATTCGGTCTTAGCGCCGACCTCTACCTGCAGCTTCTGCTGGTCGTCGGGGCTGATGAGGAGGCCGCTGGTGAGGCTGATGTCCTTGAGGTAGATGGAGGGGATGCCGAGGGTTTGCATGTAGCCGACGGTGAGGGCCAGGTCGGTGACTGATTGCCCCACAAAGGGAGAGTCGCCCAATTCTTTTTTGGTTTTATCGGCTTTTGAATAGAGGGCGGTTTTTAGCTCGTCGAGGGTGTAGTCGGGAGGGGTTTTCTCTGGGACTCGGAGAAAGGCAAGAGCGCCGATGGCAACGGTTTGGGTGCCAGAGGCAGAAATTTTGGCGGCGAGGGCGGAGTCGGTCTTCTTGGCCTGGTCGGCGGCCAGGGCAATCGCTGCGTCGATTTGTTTACGGCTCATGGGATTGGCAGTGAGGATGACGGCGGCGTTCTGATTCTTGATCTTCCGGACCACCTCTTCGCGAAAACCGACTGATCCCAAGGGGGCGAGGTCAATGAGGTACTTGCCAGAAGGCTCGCGGGCAATGAGCTCCATGGTGCCACCACCAAGATCCCAGACGACAAGCTGATTGCGGGGGAGCTTGAGGTTGGCCGCTGCCCCCTCAAACCCTAGGATCGCCTCATTTCTTTCGGGGATGATCTCGATGGTGATGCCGGTTTCTGTGGCGATGGTGTCGAGGGTGGAGCTAGCATTCTTGGCGTTCCGAAAGGCGGAGGTAGCGACGGCGGAATACTCGGTGGCGTTGTGGTCGAGGGCATCCTTTTTAATGGTTTCGATGAGAGTGATCAGCTTGTGACGCATGCCGTCGGTGATGATGTGGGTTCCCGACTGCTTGATGTCCTCCTCGACAGCAAGCGGCTCGGTCCGATCGACGAGGACGGTCTTGATCTGATTGTCCTCCACCTCGGCCACTTCATATTTGGTGGCGCTCGAGCCAACGTCGATGGCGAGGCGGGTAACGGTGAGGAGGAGTAGCCAGTTCATATAAGAGACAGATTAGTTCGCACCGCTTTTTGAAGGAAGAGGAAGTGCTCCTGTTCGATGTTGAGGCGGCGCTGGGTGCGGAACGCCTCCCGCTTTCCTGCGGCGGCGATGAACTCGTCGTAGAGCCGCTTGTGATACACCGCCCTCTGATCCACCATCGGCTTGAGGATCTGATTCCAGGCTACCTCTTCATCAAGCTCAATCTGGAGGAGGGCCACCTGGCCGTCGGCAAGCCACGGAGCGACGTCGCCCCACGGGAGAGATAAGCGGCCAGCTTCGGCGAAGCCTGACGGCCCTTTGCCCACCAGCTGGACGATTTGATCGACGTGCCTTTGGACAATATCGGAGAGGCGCTGCAGCGCATCCACCATCTGATCAATCAGGATGATCGACCGCTCCAGACTCTGCTTCAGAGTCCCCAAAACTTCTTCGATCGCCTCTTCGGTGATGTTGAGCGGAACCGAACTCACTGCTCCCTCCACCATCCCCCGCAGATCGCGACTCTCTTTAAGATGCTCTTCGGCCACCTCAGCGAGCGTCCGATTGGGAACGCCCTCAATGCCCAGTCCCCCTTCGGTGCAATTGATGTAGCGGGTGGGAGCTTGCCCCTGCACCAGCTTGCTCAGACTCTTGCGCTCATGTAGCCACTTCCAGTAGGTCTCGACCTCCTTGCCATGAATGTCGCGCGTCCCCACCAGCTGCTCATCACTGATCCCATCTACCCCCACATGCTCCGAGTAGCCTTTCTCGCCAGTCAGCGCCAGGTCAACCCCCACATAAATGATTGGATCGCACCCCAGCTCATGCACAAGAGCGGTGAGATAGTAGATGATCGACGGTCCCTCGAAGATCCCCTTCGCTCCGGGAATCCCCAGCTCCTCCTCCACCCACGAGATGATCCCGGTCCCTCGCTGCTGACTCTGGTAGAGCTTTGGCCCATGAATCTGATCGAGCGCCTCAGGGTTGAGACGAAACTTCCAAAAGAAGGGGATGTCTCCTCCCTTCGCCGCCTTGAACCGCTCCACCTCATCGGGGGAGGGCGCCATCCCCGCCCCAAAGTGGGGGCGGTTCCCCGCTCGCGTCAGTGCTGTGAACCCCGAGCCTCCCGCAAAAATCAACGCTCGATCCTCCAATTCCTTGAGGAGAGGCAACTGCGCATCAAGCGACGGCCCCGCCCCGCTAATGATCGCTGGAATCCCCTTAAAGCGGCCAAAAAGGCTACTCCCATGAAACGAACCGGCCAGCGCGTGCACCATTGGATAGAAGAGCTGATAGAATGAGTAGTTCGCATCCAGGCTATGAAACGCCGTCACTTCTGCTGTATGGGCCATCGTGTAAATCGTCTCGGCGAGGCGCACCGCAAACTCCGCACGCTCCCTCGCATACCTTGAAAGAGCCGCTACGGTGCAGGGAAGGCGGGCAAAATACTCCACTGTCTGCTGCAACAGCTCATCCCCTTCCGCCGACTCGCCCACCAACGCAATCCGCACCCGCCGATCGCTGAGCACCTCCGTTGCCAACTCCGTCCGCAAGAAGTGATCGACCACCGGCATGTGATCTTCAAGGAAGACAAGGTAGCGGTTAGGCCCCTCCCGGAGCCACTTCTTGGCCGCCCGATAGTAGGTGCCGGCGCCCAACCCAAAACAGTAGATGACGTGAACGCCCTCCAGATCAAGCCCAGCAAACCACTCCTCCCCATCGCTCTCGGCAGTAACTGGCTCCTCCTCAATCGCCCCCCGCGCAAACAGCGCCGCTACCGGCGCATACCGTCCCAGCAGCTCCAAATTCTTCTCATAAACACTCATTTCCTAACCCCTCCAGAATCTTAACAGCTCGTAGAGTGAATGCCAAAGGGTCACCTGAGCAAAACTGACGGTAGGTGGTGACGAGGGGGGCGAGGAGATGGCGATGAGCAATCTCCTCCTCGAGTTCAAACTGGGAGAGGGGGTCGCTCTTCCCTGCGAGGGTCTCACACCTCGCAAGACTGTCAGTCATCGCCTGATGGGCCCACCGAATTTGCTCAGGAGTGATGGGAAGTTTCTCAAAAGGGCCCACTTCGAGATTGAGCTTTGGCCCCTCCTCCAAAGAGAGGTGATCGACGCCGGGAATGGCAATCCCCTCACTAGCGTTAAGAAAGGTGGTTTCTGGGTGGGCAGCGGCGAAGTCGCCGAGCCAGGCGGCGGCACTTTGCCACTCAAAGGTGGTGTAGATGGGGCGCATCCGAACGTCGAATTCGAGGAAGCTGCCCGGAGGCGGCGCCGCGCGGGTACAGAGATCGACGCCGTGAAACACGATCGGATTGCAACCCAGCTTCTGCGCAATCGAGGTGAGAAAGGTGATCACGTTGATCCCCTCTTCGACATGAGAGGGGGCGATGTCGAGCTGCGCATCGAGCCAAGGGCCCGCATCGTAGCTGGAACCGGAGACATAGAGCTTGGGCCCGCGGTGGTTTTTGAGGGCGGTGTGATTGAGACGGCTATTGAAGAAGAGGGGCACCTCTGGATGAAGGGAGGCACCCAAGATCTCCGCTTCGACCGGGTTGGGGTCGATGGCTGCTCCAAAGTGGGGACGGACCCGTTTCAGAGCCGACCCGCCCGCAAGAATGAGGGCGCGGGCGTGCTCCAGCGCTTCGGGATCGAGGGAAGGACCTGCACCACAGATGATCGCCGGCACATCTTCGTAGGCGCCAAACAGAGCACCCGCATCATAGCAATCGGGAAAGAGTTTCGTGTTGGGCCAGAAGTTTTGGAAGAAGGGGCGGCCAAAGTCGAGGTGCTCGGCGTAGGTATGGCGGGCGCGGGCGGCGTCACCGAAAAGGCGGTGAGTTACTTCCTCCCCTTTGTATCCGGGAGTGACGACCACCTCGATGGAGGAGAGGCCGTATCGGTGGACGAGCCAGTGGAAGAGAGAGGCGTTCTCCTCGTCGACTGAGAGGGGGTGGATCTCGATGTGAGGATCGGATGCAAGGGGGGTGTCGAGCAACCAGCGCATCACCCCCACCTCCTCGGCTAGGATGACGAGGCGGTGATCGGGTCCAAGCCATTTTTGCGCTGCTGAGTAGAAAGAGGGATCGCCCACACCAACGACGTAGAGCACCTCCACCCCCTCGAGGTCGAGCGAAGCAAAGTCGAGGGGGGTGTCGTGCCATGGCCGGCGAGGCGCAGCGTGAGCGACAGCAAACCCTTCGGATGGAATCAGTTCGCTAACGCGGTCGATGTTGGTCGCTAACACGTCTCAAAACTCCTAAGTTTTTTTTCGCTGCTTCCTTCAGAAAAGCGAACCGGTCGTCGGTCAAGTTTTGGTTGCGGTGGACGTGGTCCATCACAGCGAGCACAGCTTCATAGGCGGGTTCCTCTTCTAGCTCCACCTCGTCAAGCGGGTTTGGGCACCGATCAAGCTTTTCAATCGATCGGACGAGGCTCTCCTCCAACTCGTCGAGTAGCTCAAGGATGCGGTTCGGATCGATCTTGTGCGACCGCGCTTTCTCAATTTCACGTCGTACCCACTCGTCAAGCGGCCAGGACTGTTCTAGGTGGACCTCTGCGAGCCTCATCTCACGCGCTCCAGGAATCCCAATCCCCCCTTCGGTGGCGTTGATCACACCACGTTCTCCCAACCATTCGGCTTCGGCGATCCACTTCCAGTGGGTCTTCACGCCGTTTCTCTCGACCAGCTCGTCGTAGTGGTGGGCGATAGGACTCGCTTTGCCCACCACGCCGGACGCGTAAGCAGCCCCTCCGGTGTAGCCGAGGTCTAGCCCGACGCAGATGATCGGATCGCACCCAAGGGCCCGGGCGATCTCCACCGTCCAGTTGACCACATTGTGCCCCTCATCGAGCACTGGCCCCTCGATCCCTAGTCGCTTCTCAAACCACTCGGCCACTCGCTGCCCACCAGAACCGTTGAGATAGAGGGGGGTTCCCTTCACGAGGGGGAGTGCCCCTGAGTGCCACCGATTCCGGTAGAACATTGGAACGTCAGAGGCCGCATTGGTCAGCAAGCGATCCACTTGGGGCGAGTGGGGATCAACTCCCGCGCCAAAATGGGGCTGGAGGCCGGCGCAGCTGGTCGCATTGAGGGCCGAGCCCCCCGCAAAAATGAGTGCTTTGTCACGCAAAGTCTTCAAAAGCGGAATCTGCTTGTCGAGCGACGGCCCCGCGCCGCAAATGATCGCCGGCACCCCTTTGAACTTCCCAAAAAGCGGCACTCCCCAAACAGCGTGATGCCAACGGAAGATGTTGGTGTAGAAGTTTTCGTAGAAGAGATCAGCGTGGCGGCGAAACTCATCGACGATGCGGCCGGCGACAGCAACCTTGCGGATCAGCTGCTCGCCCGCAGCACTCCCATCGGCCACCACATTGTGTTTGGCGTGACGTGCGCACAGATCGTCAAAAACAGGATCGTCTAGCGTCTCAAAAAAATGAACCTCCACCTGGGAATCGGCGAGCATGGCGCCGGCGGCCTCACTCCCCAACCAGTAGACCAAATTGCCCGCCTCATTTTCGAGAAAGACCACTCGCCGCTCAGCATCAAAGGCGAGCCAACGCTTGATGGGGGTGTAGTCCCGGAGACCAACCATGTAGAGAAGCGTCGCCGCGCCGTTTGGTGCGGCGACGGGAGCGAGGGGAGAGGGGATCCCCTCTCCCCTCGCCCGCAGCGCGACGGCGGGCCAACGCTCAGCTAAAAGTTTGATATTCTCTTCAAACATGGTGCCATTGTAACATGGCTGCCCAATGCGTCTATTGAAATACCTGATTTTAGTTCCCGCGCTTCTCTCCGCCACCGTGGAGATCCCCGTTGGGACCGAATCTTTTACCGGCCTCACCCTCGAAGAATTCGGCCCTGCCACTCAAACCAACCGAACTTTGCAACCAGAAAACCGGTTCAGTGAGAACGTCCCCCTACGCACCAATGATTTTCAACCGCTGCAGGTGAGAAATGCCACCTCCCGCGAGGGGATCCGGATGGGCTATTTCTACGTTAATCAAGGAACCACCGGCGCCGGACTAGTACTGCCCAGCTCACAAAGCAACACCACCGAGGCAATCACCACTCCAACCAATGCTCTACAGCTAGTGGTCGCGTCGACCGAGACCAATTCCTACAGAATTCTCACCTCCAATCCCACCACGCAGAGTTTTCTTATCAACTATTCTGTCGACACCGATCCCCCGCCCGCTACCTTTGAGTCGAATCGGACGATCACCGACTTCCAGATCATCGGCAACGCCTTCCATGACTACCGCTACGTCAACCTCACCCCTCAGATCAGTTTCACCGGTGGCACCATCACCGAGGTGACCACCAACGGCGACAACAAATTTCGAGTGACCATGAGCACTGGACAGGTGCTCCTTCTCTACTTCGAGAACACCACCGACCCGGTCACCCTGTTTACCAACATCAGCCGCACTCAACTCTTTTCCCCCTTCCCCTTCACCGGCTTTTTACGCGTCGCCGCCATCCAACCAGCTGCCGTTCCCCTCCTTGCGGCCACCACCACAGCTGAGTTTAATCCATACGCCACCGCTATCATCAACCAGACCGCTCCCGTCACCCCCATCGCCATGTTCATGCTCTGGCCCGCCCGGTGGACCACCCTCGTCGCCCCCCAGATTCGAACGAATCTTCTCACGCCAACCCTAGTCCCTGACTGCGACCTCCTCGCCGACATCCTTCCCGTCCTTGCTCGTACCGACCTTTCCACCGCCCTCTCCTACCAGCAGCAGCTCCAAAACGACGACTCCTTCGTCACCCTCTTCAACATGCTCGCTGCCAGCAAACTCTCCTCAGAAATCGCCCTCTACCAAGCCTTTATCACCCCGGTCCCAACCATCACCCCCACCGCCGCTGCCATCGAAGCCACTTTCGATGCCTTCCGCACCCTCATCCCCATCACCGCCGACATCGCCTTCCTCGCCGACCAATACAGCTGGACCTACACCTGCTTAAATAACCTCACCAACCCGCTGATCATCTTCCCCGCCTACAAACGGCTCTCCACCGGCACCCCCATCGCCGGTTTCGGCTACAACGACCCGATCAAAGGGCTCCTCATCGGCGGGACGGCCGTCAGTAACACCATCACCTTCTCAGAGGATCCCGCCCCCACCTTTTGGACCGATGGCTCCTTCTTCCCCACCACTCTTCGCTTCAGTGGAAGTGAGATAAACGCCCTACAGAGCCTCTTCCCCTCAGCCAGTGAGCAGCTCATCACCAGCACCGATGTCGTCGGCGTTGGACAGGAGATCTATCAGATCGCCTACACAGCCCTTGCCGAAGCGTTCATCCTCCAGCAGCTAGGTAACCCCTCCTCCATCCAAGCGACCACAGAAGCGCTCATCAACCGGGTCAAGATCTCTCTCCGCCAGTGGCTCGTTACCCACCTCATCCCCGACTTCTTCGTCTCTGACACCCTCACCGGCGGTATCTGCACCGTCGCCGGCATGGGTGGGCTCAATGCCGAAACCGCCTCCGGTGACAATTCCAACGCGCTCTACAGCAACCACCACCTCCAATATGGCTACTTCCTCGGTGCCCTCGCCTTCGTCATCGAGTGGGACGACCTCACTAACCACCCCAACCCCTTCATCACAGAAACCATCCAACTCACCCAATTCACCTTCACCCTCATGAAGAGCTTCACCGACATGCTCTGGCGCGACGCCCGCAACTTCAACACCCTCGACCCCCAGCTCCCCTTCAACCGGCATGGCAACCCGTGGGAGGGGCATAGCACCTCCAACGGCATCCTCTACACCGTTCTCCCCCAAGGGAGATTTCAGGAACGTTTCGGCGAAGACTTCAACAGCTGGGCCGCCGTCAACCAATACGCGCGCGCCATCCTCCGCACCCCCGCCCTCACCACAGCGCAGAAAGTGGGGATGCAGCAACTCGCCGACTTCTCCCTCATCAATATGAAAATGACCGCCACCTCCGGCGAACTCGTCTTCCAAGACAGCGACTGGCTCTACACCGCCCCCTACGCCACCTCGACCCTCACCGTAGGCCAAGTGTTCGACACACAAACTCTGGCCACCACCACCCTCCAACCTGGTACCCCCTGCCAGGTGCTAGGTCCGCGTTAGATCCGTGTAGCCCGGAATGTAGTCAATCTCCTCTTCGCCCCAAGGCATGCGAATGCCATCTTGGTTAACCAGAGCAACAAACTTTGCTTTGAGATGATGGTTATAGCCGAGCACCTGATGCATCGCCGCATCATTCAGCGCCACAGCCTTGCATTCGATCAATAGAAGAGGGGCGAGATCTTCTGCTCGCCTCTCATAGGCAACCAGATCGGTTCGCCGTTCATTGAGTCCGCATTCAACTGCGAGCAGTTCGGGCGGAAATCCCAGATCGTCGATCAGATGACGGATCAGCCCTTGCCGCACCTGCTCTTCGGGCGTCGCAGCCACCCATTCTTTCCGAATGGGATCGTAGACTCTACTCGGGTTCGATGAGACTGTAATTGCCGTCTTCTCGCTCGTGCAACACCTTCAACTTCTGATCTTCCTCTGAACGGAAAATCAAGAAGTGATCGCCTGAGAGGTCGAGTTTCATCACAGCTTCGGCCATACGGAGAGTGTGGAGCGGATGGGTCTCACGACTCACCACATCGTGCGGCTTAAACGCCTCTTCTGCTTTCCGCTGATTTTCCTCCGTGATCTCATCATTGATTTCATCGATCAGCCGTGCTTCCACAACATTGACATTGATGTCGATCGTCGAAAGAGGTTCCGTGTGATGATATTTCAGACGGGAGCGGTAGCGCTGCAGTTTGTGTTGCAGCTTCTCCACTACCATGTCGATCGATGCGTACATGTCTTCAGTCGATTTTTCCACCTTGATCAGCGTGTGTCCCACCTTCAACACAATCGATGCCCGGTGTTCGAGCTTCTGTACATCCAGAGTCACCGTCGCGTCGAGAATTTGGTGCGAGAATCGCTCCATCTTAGCCACCTTCTCACGCGCATGTTGCTTGATCGCCTCAGTCACTTCTACATGTCGACCGACTACCGTGATTGGAAACTCACCTGTCATCACTAACTCCTCGTTGAAAAAGCCATTCTATTCACTCGAAGCTGTTTGCGCAAGGAAAGGTTGCCCAGCTGCCCACACGCTGCCATGATTGAGCGTCCTTTGTGCTGACGGACCAGCACTCGAAAGCCCCGCTCCCGCAGCCGCGCCGCAAACGCTTCCACCTGTTCCTCGCTCGAGCGTGCAAACCGATCGCGGCTCTGCGCATTATAGGGAATCAGGTTGATTCGCACCCGCAATCCTTCCAGATATGCAGCTAGCTCATCCGCCTGCTCAACAGCATCATTCACCCCCTTGATCATCACATACTCCACGAAGACCGTCCTCCGACTCCGTGCGCACCAAACTTCCATCGCCCCCTTCAGAGCCGCCATGTCATCCGTCCGGTTGACCGGCATCAGCCGATTACGCACCTCATCCGTCGGCGCATTCACCGACACCGCCAATCGCAAAGAGGCTGGCGCCTCCTCACTCAACCGGAGCATCTCCGCCACCCGCCCACTTGTCGAAATCGTAATATTGGACGCCCCAAACCCCATCCCCGCCTGATCGGTCAATACCCTTACAGCCCCCATCACATTCTCAAAATTATCGAGCGGTTCTCCCATTCCCATGAAGACAATATTTCTCACATCAGCCCCCATCACATGACGCGCCACAAACACCTGCGCCACAATCTCCTCCACCGACAGGTTCTTCAACAACCCCATCTTTCCCGTCTCACAAAATGCACACCCCATCCGGCACCCCACCTGTGACGAGACACAAAGCGTCTGCCCCGCATTCATTGGAATCACCACCGACTCCACCTCTAACTCCTCAATCTTCAGCAGAAACTTTGCCGTCTCCCCCTCTACCTTCTCCCCACACACCGCCGGCAGCTCCCCATCCGTCAGCGCCCTGATCTCCTCCACCAACTTACCCGCATTGGCAAACGCCGACCCCCTTCCCACCATCTCCCCCAGCCTAAAAAACTCACCATACAAGAGCGCAGCATGCACTCGCCCCTTTCCCAGCCTCGCCTCGACTGCGCTAGCAAATTCCCTCTGTCCACACCCAAGTATCTTGATTCCCATGGGCAAAGATGCTATACTAGTTAGCCTAAAACTGACCAGGAAAAGCAACTTGCAATCATTCCTCGACACCACACAAAATGCCCTAAAGTATGCCGACTGGATCCCAGGTGTAAACATCGGCAGCCACTACGCCCGCACCTGCCTGGCAGTTGCTCAAGTAGGTCACGGCACCATCTGCGCGGTCACCGGTGCAGGATTGATCGCGAAGAGTCAAGTCCTCAACGGCGTGCTCAATCTCGGCCGCGGCACCGCTCTCCTCCAGCTCTACTCATGGAACACGACCGATAAAATGGATAATTGGGGAAAAGCGAAGTGGGCAGTTGGGCTCGCCCTGATAGCTGCAGCATACGACATCTTCGCTGATCACAGCCACGAGGTCGAAGGGTGGCTAGAGCCAGAGGGATTCACTGCGCACCACCTCTGGCAATTCTCCCTCGGCTTCACCCAAATCGTGGGCGGCGCCATCCGCGCCTTTCGCGCCAAGTGCGCCATGGTCGCCCAAATTCCAGCCGGCAGGGCCCTCTTCAATGAAGGAGCCCACCACTTTCTCGCCGGCATCTCCACTCTTAGCCGCGGCGGCCTCGAATGCATTCCCGGAATCAGCAACTTCATCCTCTGGGGCTACGAGTAATTAGCCAACTTGCTATATTAAAAAAAAGCGAGGAGGGAAGTTCATGAAAGAGATTAATGCATTCTTTATTGGAATAGAAGAGGCGTTCCGCGTCCCTGGGTATATCCCAGTAATTAGCACCATCACCGGTTTTGTTCGGATGGTGGCCCTCTCCTTCATTCAGAGCCTCGCCGGGCTCGTCTTCCTAATTGCTGGCCTCTGTGTTGGCGTCTTGATGCAAATCTTTGGGCAAAAAACTACTGCCCAGCGCTGGTTAAAGTGCGCTACCTTTGGTGCTTACCACTGCGTCCACGCCTCCTTCAACTTCTATCGTGGCACCGTCGAAGTGGTTCCCGTCGTTGGCAACCTTGCTGTCTACTTCTATGACAAGGCCATGAAGAACAAGCCCATCATCCCCTACCCTCCCACCGCCAAGTAACCCAAATTGTCACATTCTGGGACAGTCCCCAATTGTGACAATTTTCCTGGCACCGCGCCTATACACCGTCGTGATGCACCGAGTGCGAAAGCAAAAAGGACAGTGGCTTTGCCACTGTCCTTTTTGCTTTGCACCGAGGAGGACTCGAACCTCCAACCCCCTGGTTCGAAGCCAGGTACTCTATCCGATTGAGCTATCGGTGCAGGGAGAGCACTGTAGCAGTTGATTGGGTTTTCGTCTATTCTATTGCCATGAAAGAAGAGCGGGCTGAAGGGGTAGTGCTGAGAGCTGTCCCCTATCAAGATAGCCATCACATTACGACGGTTTTTACGGGAGAGCGGGGACTGATCTCACTGTTTGTGAGGGGGACCCATCGGAGTCGCCACTTCTCACACGCGGTGGTGACGCCGCTCACTAGAGCCGAGTTTGTTTTTGGGGTGAAGGAGGGAAAAGACCTCTTTCGCTTCAAGGATGCAGCTGTGATCAATCAACATCTCAATTTGCGCGGCGACTATGCGACGTTGGAGATGGCGTGCGAAATGGCGCAAGCTCTTTTGGCGACGCAGATGCAGTGGAAACCGGCCCCGCAGCTCTACCAACTCTTCCTCGCCTACCTCGCCCACACACACGAGACAAAGAACAAGGATGCTCTCTTTTCGAGCTTTTTGTTGAAGGTGCTCAAATACGAGGGAATGCTCGCTCTCCACGAGACAGGGAGCGTGGTTCTGACGGATGACGAGCGGTCAGAGATCCTCATCCTCACCGCCTCCCGCACGCTGCGCGATGTGGAGAAACTTGAGGTTTCTCCTGATCTAAAAGGTAAAGTAAAAAGTCTATTCGTCGAACTGACTAGCTAAAAAATAAACCCTTACAGCAGAAGCTGTAAGGGTTTGCGAAAGGGGGGACTCGAACCCCCATGAGGTTGCCCTCACTAGCCCCTCAAGCTAGCGCGTCTACCAATTTCGCCACTTCCGCAGAGGGGAACGATATGCTATCATTGGTGCCGATTGAGGACAAGCCAAATGAAATATCCCCTGATTCTCTTAGTAAAAGCCTATCAGCTGTGCATCAGTCCCCTGTTGGGGAACTGCTGCCGTTTCGCGCCGTCATGTTCGGAATATGCAGTGGAAGCATTGCAAAAGCATGGAGCGCTGAAGGGATCGTGGCTAACGGTCTGCCGCTTGGTTAAGTGCGGGCCATGGCATCCTGGGGGATGCGACCTTGTTCCGCCGGAATAACGAGTTCTTGGCCGGGACGAATGCCGTCGTTGGCGAGTTGATTGGCATCGCGCAACTCATTCACGGAGACCTGATGGTCGCGGGCGATAGCCCAAAGCGAATCCCCTTTTTGCACCACATAAGTTTGGATCTCAGGAGCAAGAGCCTGTGTGTGCAGGAGCTCTTCTGGAACAAATCTTTTGAGCGCTGTCGCGTGATCATAAGGAGCAGGAACCTCTTCCCCTGCAAGGATGTAGAGCTTCTCGCCGGTAGCCTGCCACAGCTCAGGGCTGTGCGGAGCTAAAAGCAGATCGACGAGAAGAAAACCGGTCTCTGGTGTCGATTTCCCAATTGCTCGGACAAGAGAGAGGAGCTGCTCATCGGAGAGGGCGTCGGTGAGGTGGTCGCGGTCGGAACGGATGAGGAGCTCGGCAGCAACGGATGAGCCCAGCTCAAGGTAGGAGAGGAGAAAGCGGCGACGCTGCCCATCGGCCATCACGGCGGTCCGTCGCTGCTCTTCGGCAAAGGCGCTCAGACGCTCCCAAGCACTGGAAGTGACAATCTCAATCAGCTCGACCGCCTCATGAGGAATCGCAGAAAAGAGTGCATCGACGGCGAGAAACTCAAGCGTTTCGGTGAACGCCTTCACTAAAGTTGGCTCGGCATCTCCCCCCTGCTCAGCCAACAGCTCGAACAGGCCGCGGCTGGTGAGCGGCCACGCCTCCGATTCGGCAAAGAGGACGAGCGCTTCGTGCTGCTCTGGTTTAACGTCGGTGAAGACGGTGACGCCGTCAATGGTGCGGACGGCGAGGGGCTGACCAGCGAGCGCCCGACCGATGTCAAAGTGGTGCCGCTCGACGAGGGCGGTGAGCGCAACCTCCCGCTCGAACCGGTCGGAACTCATCAATCTTCCCTTCAATTTCTCATAGGGAAGTGCACGCACCTCTGCCACCACCCCCATTGAATGGGGCTCTTCGATCACCACCACAGGGGTTTGAATCGCCCCGCCGGAAATGGCGTTGTAGAGGCAGACGACCAACAGGGCCACATTGAGCACCCCGCTCAAGATCAATCCTTGGGTCAACCACTGGGTTCGGCGAACGAGAGATTCCATACAGCCTCCGTTTTATTCCTATCCGCTCTTTTCCTCAATGAGTTTCAATGCTAATATCGGCGGCACGATGAAAATTCCCCTCTCCTGGCTTAAAGAAACGATCGCTCTTGAAGAGACGGCGGACCAGATTGCCGAGCGACTCACCCTTGCTGGTCTCGAGGTGGATAGCATCGAGCCAGCCTCTCTCTCCTTTGAAGGGGTAGTCATTGGCGAGGTGATCGCGACCGAAAAGCACCCCGATGCCGATAACCTGCAGGTGGCGCAGGTGAGCGACGGGACCGACACCGTGCAGGTGGTGTGCGCAGCACCCAACTGCCGCAAGGGACTGAAGACTCCATTCGCACGCGCCGGCGCCCGTCTCGACAACGGCCAGTTCAAGATCAAGAAAGGGAAGATTCGCGGCGTTGAATCGTTCGGCATGCTCTGTGGCTGGGTTGAACTCGATCTTGGCCCCGAAGAAGGAGGCATTGGCGAGTTACCGGCCGATGCAACCGTCGGACAAAATCTCTCAGAACTCTTTGGCGACACCATCCTCGAGATCTCCCTCACCCCCAACCTGGGCCACTGCCAGAGCCTCCTCGGCGTCGCCCGCGAGCTGGCCGCTGCGACCGGCATCCCGGTTAGATTGACTAAGCGCCCTCTAAAAGAAAGTGGCCCCACCAATCCCGTAGACGTGACCATCGAAAATCAAGAGGCGTGCCCTGCTTACGCCTGCCGCGTGATGCGTGGCATCAAAGTGGGCCCCTCGCCCCAGTGGCTCATCCAACGGCTCCAAGGGTGCGGCATGCGCTCGATCAACAACGTGGTGGACGCCACCAACCTTGTCATGCTCGAGCTGGGCCACCCCCTCCACGCTTTCGACCTTAAAAAAATAGCGCAGGAGAAGATCGTCGTCCGCGCCGCACGCGCTGACGAATCGTTGGTCACCCTCGACGAGAAAGAGCACAAACTCAAAGCGGGCACTCTCCTCATCTGTGATGGGGAAAAGCCAATCGCTGTTGCCGGCGTGATGGGTGGCGCCAACTCCGAAGTGTCCGACACCACCACCGACCTCCTCATCGAATCAGCCTACTTCGCCCCCGCTCCTATTCGCAGCGCCTCCAAGCAATTGCAACTCATCACCGAATCGTCCCGCCGCTTCGAGCGAGGAACCGATCCCAATATGATGGGCAAGGCGCTCGATCGAGTCTCCGCCCTCATCCAAGAGCTAGTCGGCGGCGAAGTGGCGCCCGAGGTGACGAGCGCCGGTGCCGAAACCTTCTCCAAACGGCAGGTGGCCGGCCGGTTTGAGAGGATCAATCAGGTGCTCGGAACAAACTTAAGCTCAGGCGAGATCGAAGAACTTCTCCGCCGCCTCGAGTTTCAGGTAAGCGCCGACGACGATGAACGGTTTTCCGTGAAAGTGCCCACCTATCGGAACGACATCCTCACTGAGATCGACCTGGTTGAGGAAGTGGGCCGCCTGTACGGCTATCACAACATTGACAGACCCCCCGCCACCTACCGCGCCGCCGACCTCCCACACACACCCCTCTACCTCTTCGAGAACAAACTCCGCACCCGCCTGATCGCCGGCGGCTTGCAAGAGATGGTAACCAACAACCTGATCAGCACCCAAGAGGCGGCCATCTCCCCCCTCCCCAAAGAGATGTGGGTCGAAGTGCTCAACGCCCCCGCCGACCACCAGATCCTCGCCCCCTCCCTCCTTCCTGGCCTCCTCAAAGTGGTCCGCCACAACCAGCGACACGGGACCAATGACATTGCTGCCTTTGAAATTGGCAGGGTTCATTTCAAAAAGAAAGAGTATGAGGAGCAACCTGTCGCGGCCATCGTCTTTGCAGGGCGCCCCGCCGAAGACTTTTACGACCTCAAGGGAGTGCTCGAGTCGGTGATTCCCAATACGCGTTTCACCCCCTCCACCCTCCCAATTTTCCACCCCGGAAGACAGGCCGCCCTCCACACCAACGAGATGGAAGTAGGGGTCATCGGCGAGATCCACCCCGGGTTACTGCGCACGTTCGATATTAAAGGACGCATCCTCTTTGCGACGCTCAACTTAATCGACCTGATGGCCTGCGCCCCGCCACCACCGCAGTTCACTCCCCTCCCTCAATATCCTAGCTCAGAGCGGGACTGGACTCTTGCCTTACGCGAAGAGGTGACCCATCAGGCACTTCTCGACGCCATTCACGCCGTCCCATCACGCCTCTTGAAAAAAGTGACGTTTCTCGATATCTATAGAGGGGAAAAAGTGGAAAAAGGATGGAAGCGAGCCACCTACCGCTTCACCTACCGGGACGACAAAAAGACCGTCGCTCTTAAAAGCGTCGAAAGTGAACATACCCGCATCACTCAAGGAGTGCTGGCGGCCTTAAACAACAATGTGCGGAGTACAACATGAAGCAGATCATCATCGCCCTTGCGCTGACCACACTGGTCGTCAGCTGCAACAAAGAATGCGGCCCCTGTCCCGGTGCCATCAAACAAACCTACGTTCACCGTTACGGAGTTGAGTGCTCGCGAAGCGACTGGGAAGCGCGCGGCAAGTCGGGCGAAGTGATCACTGCCCGCAAAGATGGCACCGTCGTCACCGAGACCTACGACGACGGAGTCCTCCACGGCGAAACCACCCACACCTTCCCTCACTCCGACGCCCTAGCCACCGTTGAGACCTACGACCACGGTGAACTCGTCGCCCTCCAGCACAACCACCGAACCGATTCCCCACGAATCAAGACCACCTACAAGCCCAACGGCGACCGCTCTATCCAAACGTGGTACGAAGAGGGAACCCCTCGCAGTCGCGAGTTTTACCGAGATGAGAGCCTCGTTCGCGGCGAGTACTATACCCCTAACAACTCCCTTGACGCCCGCGTCACCGACGGACAAGGAATGCGGGTGGTCCGCAACGCTCAAGGTGCCATCGTCTGTGAAGATGTGATTGTCGGAGGCCAGTTGGTCAAGCAGTCCACCTACTTCGCCAACGGCGACCCCAAGGCGATCGTCGCCTTCTCCGACGGCCAGGTGCACGGCACCGTCCGCACCTTCACCGTCGGCGGCCTCCCCCACACCGTTGAGCAGTGGGTGCACGGCGAGCAACACGGCGCCGCCTCCATCTTCGACAACGGCCAAAAAGTTGCCACAATTCCCTATGCACACAGTGCGAAAAATGGCATCGAACAGCGTTTCAACGTCAATGGAGACAAGACTGAAGAGATAACCTGGGTAGATGGGACTCAGCACGGCCCCACACGCTACTTCGTCGACGGCGTCGTCGGCACAGACTGGTATCACCGTGGAAGCATTGTTTCGAAAACAACCTACGACAGGTTGAACGGCAACATGCCGCTGTGAAACTAAGCATTAAAATCGAGGTCAGGGAAGACCGCGTCTGGGCTGTGACATTGCGTCACAGCCTAACGACCCAGATTCCCACATTAGCCCCCCCCTATGACGCCTGCTTATGGCAATCTACTTCGCCTCGCTCTTCAGACGTGGCTGGTGGCCACGCCGTTCGTCGCGATGCTCGTATCTCGCTCAAAATCAGACGCCCTAGTGGAAGGTTAATGTGGGAATCTGGGTCGGCACTTTCCATTGACGCCCCACTTGCAAGCGCACGGCGGTGGATCGACGCCTACCTCGCAGGAGAAGAGGCCCCCCTCCCTCCCCTCGCCTGGGAGCGGTGCACTCCTTTCCAATGCGAAGTTCTGCAGACCCTTCTCCAAACCCCCTTTGGGCGAACCACCACCTACAGCACCCTCGCCACCGATACTGGCCGTCCCCGTGCCGCCCGCGCCGTCGGCAACGCCCTTGGCGGCAATCCATTCCCCCTCCTCATCCCCTGCCACCGCGTCCTCGCCGCCTCAGGCCTGGGCGGTTTCTCCTGTGGCCTCCCCATCAAAAAGGCTCTCCTCTCCCATGAACAAGCTTAAAACATTAAAACACCTCCCCAACATCCCCGGCATCACCTCCGATACCGCTCGCAACCTCAAGTGGAAGTCGCTCAAGTACATGGCAGCGCACGACCACGACAAAGCCATCCGCAAACACTTCCTCAAACACCCCTTCCGCTATGGCTTTAACCTCCTACGCTCACTTCTAAAAAAGAAGGCCTACACCAAGCGTGATGGCGACTTCTACTTCTACCGCCTCCCCTCCTTCAAAGCGTTCAAGAAGCGACTCAAAAAGCCAAACGCCCTCCTCGTCGTCGGCTTCTCCTACTGCCACAAACCGCACGAGTGCCCCTCCAAGCGGTTCACCCCCGACTGCATCCGCGATCCCGAGCACCCCGTCTGTAAACAGTGCTTCATCGGGCAAACTCTCAATGCACTTCCTCCCGAAAAGACCACCCCCCTCATCATCCCCACCATCCACTACATCGGCGACAAGCTTTTCGAAATCATCAACGCCAACCCCCACCGCGACGTCCTCTACCTCATCACCGCCTGCGAGCTCACCCTCGAGATGTTTGGAGACTATGGAAACATGGTCGCTGCCCCTGGCCTCGGCGTCCGCCTTGACGGCCGCATCTGCAACACCATGCGCGCCTTCGAGCTCTCAGAAGAGGGCATCAAGCCCGGCCTCACCGTCGTCCTCCCCGAAACCCAAACCAAGATCCAAGACCTACTCTCCGACCTAACCCTCTAGTAATCAACAGCTTTTTTCTTGGACCATTGGGCTTAGCGGCTATTGGTTGAATGGAAAATAGGGACTTTGGTACAATAGGTCAGGAGGGATACATGGAACGTGTTGTTGAAACAGATTCTAAAGGACGGCTAACCTTGGGCAAAGCATTTGCCAATGCCCGATTCATTGTGGAGCAGGAAGACGGAGACGTGACGCTTCGCCGAGCCCTGGTCATCCCGGAACGCGAGATGTGGCTCTACCAAAACCCAGTTGCGTGGAGTGCCGTTGAACAGGGCCTGTCTGAAGCTAGGGAAGGCAAACTCGAACTAGACGCTATCGATCTCGACGCATTGGACGACTAACTCATGTACCGTTTTGCTTGGACCAAAAAAGCGAAAGCAACGTTTCTCCAGCTAGAGGCAGATGCAGGAGGAAAAAAGTCATCGCGGCAGGCGGGGCGATTTAAGCAAGTTGTCAAGGCGTTAAAGTTCTTGCGAAACGATCCCCGACACCCAAGCCTACATACCCATCCTTTTAGTGGGATAGATCACCCCTTTTCTAAGGCGGAAAAAGTGTTTGAAGCTTATGCACAAAATCGAACACCTGGCGCCTACCGCATCTTCTGGTGCTATAGGCCGGAGAACGACCAAATTACCATTATAGCCATCACGCCTCATCCATGAGGTGCGGCGGCCTTGTCTTTAAAGTACTCGTGCCAGCGGCGAAATGGCTTAGAGCGGTTTTGATGGGATAGAGGGCGAAGCCGTTTGGCCATGTGGCAAGTGGTCTCGCAGCAGCCCTTCGTCTTCTCTAGACAGCCATCGCACGAGAGGTAGAGACGGTTACAGTCCATGTTTGCACAGTTGTAATAGCGGTCCGCCGGGGCATCGCAGTGACGGCACTTACCCACCACCTCTGCTTCTGGATTCACATCGACCGCCAGGCGGTCATCAAAGACGAAGAGCTTCCCATCCCAGTGCCTACCCTGTTCCTCTTCTGCATAACGGAGAATGCCGCCGTTGAGCTGATAGACCTGAGAAAAACCCTCCTCCTTCATCAGAACAGAGTAGAGCTCGCATCGGATCCCTCCCGTGCAACACATCATTATCTTCGTCTTTGAAGGATCATTCCGCTCTTTAAGGGCGCGGGCATAGTCTGGGAACTCGCGAAAAGTTCGGCAGGTGGGCCGCTCACTCCCCTTGAAGTGGCCAATGTCCCACTCATAGTCATTGCGCACATCGACCACCAGATACTCACCACTCTCCAACATCTCCCGCCACTGCTTAGGAGAGACGTGTTCGCCCCCTTGTTTAGTGTCGATCTGCTGATCGAGCGCGACTAGCTGACGGCGCACCTTGATCGTCATGCGAGGGAAAGCCTGTTCAGGATGCTCCTGGATTTTGAAATCGAGTCCATCGAGCCGCTCATCAAGCCAGACCATGTACTCTTGAGTATCCTCTTCGGATCCAGAGAACTGGGCATTGATCCCCTCTTCTGCGATGTAGATCCGCCCCGTCAATTCGCGCTTTTGCACAAACTCCTGATGGCAAACGACCTCCGCAGCGGGGTCGGCGATGGGAAGAAACTTGTATCCGGAGACAACCAAAAACCTCATAGGACCAGTACTTTACCCATTTTTGCCATTTTTCAGCAACTTCGATGTTGCTGGAAATAGGCAGGTTGGCTACGATAGCCACCTATTCGAAACTGGAGAGAATCTGCAATGGCAATGTACCGAGGGCCCAAGAACCGCATCGCACGCCGCTTTGGCGCAAATATTTTTGGACGGGCCCGCAATCCCATGCTTCATAAGCAGAACATCCCAGGTCAGCACGGTGCCCGCCGCCGAAAGAAGTCTGACTACGGTCTCCAACTTGATGAACAGCAGAAGCTTAAAGCCGTTTACGGCATGCTGAGCCAAAAGCAGCTCATTAATTACTATAAGAAGGCTATGCGACACCCGTCAGGCAAAACTGCCGACGTCCTCCTTCAGAACCTTGAGAGCCGTCTCGATAATTTCGTACATAAGATGAAGCTGACACCTACGATTTTCACTGCACAACAGCTCGTCTCTCACGGCCACATCCTCGTTAACGGCAAGAAAGTTGACCGCCGCTCCTTCCAAGTGAAGCCCGGCATGGTTGTCTCTCTCCGTGAGAAGAGCCGAAAAATTCCCGTTATCATCGGTGCCACCGAGAACAGCTCCCGCGAGACCCCTGCTTACATGGAGCTTCGCGGCCCGTTCGAGTGCAAGATGGCAATGGCTCCTGAGCGTGAACAAGTTGAGTTCCCGCTCATTATTAATATCGATGGTGTGTGCGAGTTCCTCGCGCATACCTCATAACCCGGGTTGCTGCCTAGCCCGTGATCGCAGCCGAGGCCATTTTCGCCGAGTGCGAGTGGCGCGAGGAATGCCGATAGTGAGAAAAACTATCGGTGACGAGCGGCGCGAAGTAGGCGGCAAAAATGGGCCGGCTACGCGATTGCGGATAGGCGGCCACCCGGGTTAACAGAATCCAGAGGCCCCCCCCTCTGGTTGGTTGCCTAGCGCAGACTCTAAACGCTGCCTAGGCACCCTCCTCCTGGCCACTTCCCCTTCGGGGGAGGTGGCTTTTTCTTTGAACTGCGGTTTGGGGTTTTTCACGGGCATCTTCGGGAGATATTGTCTCGTACCGCGCCTTTGCTCCTTGACCGTGGCTGCTGGCCACGCCCATGCGTCGCAAATCCTCGGCACAAGCCAATATCTCTCCGAATCTGCACCGTCAAAAACCCCAAACCACAGTTCTTGCAACGACCTCAACCTATTGACTACCACGCTAGAGCAAAAATAAATTTGGCCCTGACGGGTCTGGCTCGAAAAAGTGAGTGCCCGACTTTAGGAGGGTAGTCATCTTTTTGGTGCCTGACCCTACATATTGAGGAAACCAAAACTGGTGTAGGTGTAGAGTAGGGCCTTGCGCGGGTGTGTTCTCTAATCGCGTGGCGAGTCAAGCCATTAGAGAACACGCTCCCGTGCGCTCCCCACCCTACATCAACTAAATAAAATATTTAATCGCCTTTATGGAAATAGTAGTTTCTGATACTATTCTACCATCAATTTATGGGAGGGAATGATGATTTCCAGAAGTAGGGTGCAAAAGGCCGTTGGAGTTTTGACAGTTCTGGCTGCGGGTTATGTCTTCTACCGCGGGGTAGTTAAATACTGCACAGCAGAAAAGGCATATGCAGCGGCTGAAGAAGCGTTTAAGACCGCCCTAAATGCCAGGCCAGATCATAAAGCCTGGTCGCGAGTAGCCACTTCGGTTGGTGCCGCCTATCGATACAATGATCCGGCGTTTGCTCACAAAGTTCATGCATTGATGTGCTGTGCGCCAACACTTCAGCCGCTTCCGCCCGGCTTACCCCCTTTTGCCGACTTCTTTTCCAAGGTCCAGCTCGACTTTCAGAACCTCACTCTTGAGGCAGCCAAAAAAATTGGTCTCACGCAGAAACAGGCATTTGCGGAGATCGTATCAGGAAACATCACCTCTGCTCCTCCTCTACCCGCTTGGACAAGCTACCCTTCTGAAGTGGTTTTTGACTTCGTACTATACGAGTTTGGTGTCCTAGGATTAGGAGCAGCGGTGTTCTCCGCAATAGAACCACGAGCTCAAGACTAACCGTTCTAACCAGCGTCCTGGCACCAGTTTTGGCAGATGAGTTGTCGGAGTAGGGGGGTGTTCTCTAATCGCGCGGAGAGACAAATGGCTTGACTCGCCGCGCGATTAGAGAACACACCCCGGAGTAGTCGAACGAAAGGCTAAGCCGCTCTGAGGAGAGGCGCA
Organism: uncultured Verrucomicrobiae bacterium; assembly: GCA_963739345.1. Lineage (GTDB taxonomy): Bacteria > Chlamydiota > Chlamydiia > Chlamydiales > JAFEGQ01 > CAVUAA01. Next base: position 30,287 of record CAVUAA010000002.1, read on the forward strand.
AGCATCAAGTAGCCCCAGGTGACGAAGGCGCTAAGAGAAGTGGCGAGAGCGACAGAAGCAGCTCCCCATCCCAATACAAAAATAAACAGGCTATTGAGAGCGATGTTGGTGGCGACGCCGCAGGCGGCGGCGAGCGCCGGCGTCCGGTAGTCGTCGCGGGCGAAGTAGGAAGCTGAGCGAATGAGAATCAGAGTAGCCGGGACGAGACCGATGCCGTAGCCCCAGAGGCAGCGGGTGGTGTGGGCGACGTCGGAGGAGGTGAAGTGGCCGTGACCATAAATGAGATGGACCGCGAGGCCGCCGAGGGCAAAGATGGCGAGGGTGGCAGGAAGCATGATGAGAAGGGCGCGGCTAGTGGCGTGGCGACGGAGCTGGTGGGCACGGATGCCGTCTTTCTCTTTAACGGCGCGGGAGAGGGGGGGAGAAGAGCGCTGTAGAGTGAGATTCCAAACAGGGCGAGGGGAAGTTGTTGAAGGCGGATGGCGTACCAGAGATAGGCGGGGCCGGAAGGGTCGACGTGGTAGGCGAAGAGGGGGTCGAGAGCACTGTTGATCTGGGTGGCACCCACACCTAGCATGGCAAGAAATAGGGGGCGGCAAAGACGACGCACCTCTTTGGAAAACGGGCGGAAGGGGCCCGACTGGAGGGTGGGAAGGACGGCGGGAAAGGTGAGGAGCCACTGGAGGAAGTAGGCGAGAAGGATGGCACCACCCAGAATGGGCATCGCCTCGGTCGCCGGCTTGTTGAAGAGGAGGATGGCGGCGGCGATCCAGGTGACGTTAAAGAGGGCGGGGGCGACGCTGGGAAGGAAGTAGCGATTTTTGCAGTTGAGAAAGGATTGATTGATGCCGTAGAGGCAAATAAAACAGAGGGCGGGAAGGAGGCGCATCGTGAGGCGGATCACTTCAGTCGTTTGAGGAGCGGGGTCCGCTTTGAGCCATTGCCGCAAACCGATCTCGACGACGATGAGCAGAACTAGAATAAAGAGGATGAGCGAGGCGGTGAGATCGCGGAACAGGGCGGCTCCCTTTTCGGGACTCTCTGACCGCTCGTAGGCGGGGACGAAGGCGGAGTGCATCGCTCCCTCTCCCAGCAAGCGGCGGGGGAGATTGGCGAAGCGGAAGGCGATCATGAGCGCGGCGAGGGCGGGATGGGCGCCGAACGCAGCGGCGGTGATCAGGTCACGGCCAAAGCCGGTCGCCCGGCTAAGGGCAGTGCCGGAGAAAAATCTAGCAGCTGAGCGTGTGATCGCTTCCATACAAACATCCTACCAGCTAGACTATTTGCGCTATGAAAAAAATCAACGAAAAACAGGGCATCGATCCATGGACGACGGCAGTCCTTTTTGCCGGCCGCGGCGCGCTTGGCTGGTATGCCTGGAAGGCCAACCCAAAACTGACGCTAGCGAGTGCAGCCATTGGGGCTGTCGCCGCAAAGACCTTGGATGTGGAGGATAATCTCAAAGTAGGGGCTCACATCTCCCTTGGAACCCTCACAATGCGAAAGCATCATACAAGCATAACGGGCCTACTTGCATTTGTTTCTATTATTAGCCACTGCGATCACCATGCACTCGACGGCATTCCGTTCGGACCGGCTCTTGGTGGCTATGTGGTGGGGTGCTGTGGTAGTAGTTTATTGCTGGACAACTTCCCATTATGGCGAACAAAATCCTAATAGGTGCGCACACGTCGGCAGCAGGCGGCGTGCACAATGCCCTCTATCAGGGGCAAGAGATCGGCGCGACATGCATTCAGCTGTTTACTAGTAATCAGAAGCAGTGGCGCGGGCGACCAATCACCGATGAGCTGACGAGCAAGTGGAATAAGGCGCTCGACGAGACGGGCATCTCTCATGTGATGAGCCACAACAGCTATCTGACCAATCTCGGATCGCCCCGCGAAGAGGTTTTGGAGAAGAGCCGCATCGCATTTCGTGAAGAGATCGAGCGCTGTTTAGCACTCAACCTGACGTTCATGAACTTTCATCCAGGGGCCGCTCTCACAAGCCCCGTAGAAGAGTGCCTCAATCTAATCGTTGAGAGTCTCCTTCTTTACCAAGATTGCTTCGACGGATCGCAAGAGCTGACGCTTCTGCTTGAATCAACAGCGGGACAAGGATCGGTTGTGGGGTGGGATTTTGCAGAGCTTGGCTTCATTATCGATGAGGTGAAGGGGCGGGTGCCGCTCGGCGTCTGTATCGACACCTGTCACTCCTTTTCAGCCGGTTACGACATCCGCGACAAGAAGGGGTGGGATAAGACTCTCAAAGAGTTTGACGACGAGGTGGGCTTGGAGCATCTAAAAGCTCTCCATGTCAATGACTCGCTCAAGGAATTGGGGAGTCGGCGCGACCGTCACGCCCATCTTGGCGAGGGGGAGATCGGGATGGAATGTTTCAAGGTGATGATGCAACATCCGAAATTGAAAGAGATCCCGAAATATCTCGAGACTCCAGGTGGCGTCCCCTACTGGACCAAAGAGATCGAGCTGCTCCGCAAGTTCGCCAAGTGACGCTCCGACTCTAGCGCAACCATCTCCTCACCCCTTTCCAACACTTCAGCATTGAGTTTCCGCCCCTGCTCAACTCGGGCGTGGATCCGCTCGATGTTGTAAAGCGAGATGTGGGGGTGGTGGGCGATGCTCGGGTCAACGTTGCGCGGGACAGAGAGGTCGACGAGGAGGCGGGGGCGCTTAAGCTGCGGCACGTCGCGCTCATTGAGGAGAAAGTCGGGGCACTTGGTGCCAAATACAACCACATCATAGGTATGCCACTCGGAGACGTGGGCCCAGGTGGCAATCTCTATCCCCTCATCTCTTGCAAAAAGAAGGGCCCGCTCGTGCGTCCGATTGCAAACGGTGACGTTGCGCACTCCCCTTCTGCGGAAGCGGCGGAGGACACGGTCGTTGATCTCTGAGGCGCCGACGAAAAGAATACGGCACCCTTCAATGGTGCCAAACAAATTGCGAGTGGCTTCTAAGATGACCGACTCGGTGTCGACGAGCCCTGGCCGCAGGTTGAGATGAAAGCGCACCTTCTTTCCCACCCGCAGCGCCTTCTGGAAGAGGAAATGCATGTCGCTCTGCAACCCCTCTTGATGCGCTTCATACGCCTGCTTCACTTGCCCCTGAATTTCTGTTTCGCCGACCACTGCGCTGTCGAGACCTGCTGTGACGCGGGCGAGATGGGTCATCACATCGCGTCCGAAAAATGAGTAGAGCGCTTGCAGCTGTGACTCGTCGAGCACCTCGCGCAATTCCATCAAGAGGTAGTGGTGAGCGAGCGTCAGATCTTCTGCACTAAAGTAGAGCTCGGTTCTGTTGCAGGTGGAAAGGAGAACGACGCCGGGACGGCGTGATTCCGACCCAAACCGCTCCTGACACGCCTTTGCGATCACTTCGCGCAAACGCAGATCGGCCAGCTTATGATTGATCCCTACAACACCAACATCCATTGAACGTTGATGTATAAATTGTTAAAGGGTTGCGCGCAAGACCCAGTTTGCTACCTGATCATTCCACTAGGGCGCCTGATTTTGAGTGAGATACCAGCATCGCGATGAACGGCGTGGCCACCAGCCACGTCTGAGGAGCGAGGCGAAGTAGATCATCAAAATCAGGCGTCATAGGGGGAGGAGGTGGTGGTAATCTGGGTCAAAGCCTCTGGCGTCAACCACTCCGAATTGGTGTCAGATGCGTAGGAGAAACCCTCTGGAACAGCTTTTCCACGGGGCGCCCCATCGTGCGGAACGATCACATAACCGCTCTGCCACTCGTAGGTACGATGAGCATCTTCTGCAGGAATGAGCAGCTCGTGCAGCTTCTCTCCCGGCCGCACGCCGACCACTTTCCGCTTCATCCTCGGCGCAATCGCTGCGGCCAGATCGACAATCTTCATGCTGGGCAACTTGGGAACGAAAATCTCCCCCCCTTCCATCTCTTCCAGACTCTGCAGCACAAACTCCACCCCCTGCTCCACCGTCAACCAAAACCTAGTCATCCGCTCATCGGTGATGGGCAGCTCAGCTGCCCCCTCATCCCGCAACCGCTCCCAGTGAGGGATAATGCTCCCCCGACTTCCCAACACATTACCGTAACGAACCACCGACATCTTCGGATGCCCCCGCTCCCCCACATAGACGTTGCTCGCCACAAAGATCTTGTCGGCGCACAGCTTGGTCGCCCCATACAAGTTGATCGGGTTAACCGCTTTGTCGGTCGACAAGGCCACCACGTGTCCCACTCCCGCATCGATCGCCGCATCGATCACATTGATCGCCCCATCGACATTGGTCCTCACAAACTCGGTCGGGTTGTACTCAGCCGCCGGCACCTGCTTCAGAGCCGCCGCATGAATCACCACATCGACCCCGGCGAACGCCCGCCGCAGCCGATCTCGATCCCTTACATCTCCCAAAAAATAACGGAGCCGCGGATCTTGGTAGATCGGATCGACCTGCCGCATCTCCCACTGCTTCCACTCATCCCGTGAGAAGACAATCACCTTGGCCGGCTCTTCCTCTTCAAGCACCCTCTTCACAAAGGCCCGTCCAAAGCTCCCCGACCCACCGGTCACAAGCACACATTTCTTTTTCAATCCCGACATGGCACGAAGTCTAGTCGATTCCCCCATTTGCCAATAGACCATCTGATGCTATAGTGCGCGGCCATGGCGAAGAAAAAAGCTTACACCGAAAAGAGCATTCAGACGGTTGACCCGCTGACCCACATCCGGATGCGGACGGGGATGTACATTGGGCGGCTGGGCGATGGATCGAATCCAGACGATGGAATCTACGTGCTGGTGAAGGAGATCGTCGACAATGGGATCGACGAGTTCATCATGGAGCAGGGTGATCGAATCGTGGTCAATATCGATGTGAAAGAGGGCTTTGCCTCGGTGAGGGATTATGGCCGAGGTATTCCTCTGGGCAAGCTGGTCGACTGCGTGAGTCAGATCAACACGGGAGCCAAGTACAACGACGATGTGTTTCAGTTTTCGGTCGGATTGAACGGGGTGGGAGCGAAAGCGGTGAATGCTCTGAGCGCCCACTTCATGGTGCGGAGCCACCGGGACGGGAAATATGCGGAAGCCATTTTCTCTCAAGGAAAGCTGAAGAACAAGTCTAAGGGAACGACGAAGGAGCCGGACGGCACTTACGTGGAGTTTGTGCCGGATGTTGAGATCTTTAAGAAGTACAAGTTTCGCGAAGAGTTCATCCGCGATCGCCTGCACCACTACGCCTACCTCAATACAGGATTGACGCTTGAGTTCAACGGCGAACCGATTGCCTCGGAGCACGGCCTCCTCGACCTGATCAACGCTGAGGTGACAGACGATCGTTTGTATGAGCCGATGCACTATCGGGGAAAGATGCTCGAGTTCTGCCTGCTGCATACGAGGGGGAGCCATGGAGAGCAATACTACTCGTTCGTCAATGGGCAGTATACGGCCGATGGGGGCACTCACCTCTCGGCTTTCAGGGAAGGGCTGCTCAAAGGTGTGAACGAATTCGCCAAGAAAAACTTCCAGGGCGTTGACGTCCGGGAAGGGGTGGTGGGCGCAGTGGCGATCAAGGTGAAGGAGCCCATCTTCGAGTCGCAGACGAAGAACAAGCTCTCCAACACCGAGATCCGCGGGCCGCTGGTGACGGAGGTGAAAAAGGCCGTGGGCGATCTCCTCTACCGCTTCCCTGACGCGGCGAAGGCGCTCATCGACCGGATCGCTTTCAACGAGAAGCTCCGAAAGGAGCTCTCGTCTGTAAGAAAGGAGGCGAAAGATAAGGCAAAGCGGATCTCATTCAAGATCCCCAAGCTGCGCGACTGCAAGTATCACCTAGGCGACAAGTCGAAGCATGGGGAAGAGACAATGATCTTCCTCACAGAGGGCGACTCGGCGAGCGCCAACATCGTCTCCTCACGCGATCCATTGCGACAAGCTTGCTTCAGTTTGCGCGGCAAGCCGCTCAATACGTGGGGACTCAAGCGGGACCAGCTCTACAAGAACGAAGAGATGTTCAACGTGATGAACGCGCTCAACATCGAAGATGACATCGAAAATCTCCGCTATAATAAAGTAGTACTGGCCACCGATGCCGACGTCGACGGGATGCACATCCGCAATTTGCTCATCACCTTCTTTCTCAACTACTTCGAGTCTCTTGTGGTTAACGGCCACCTCTACATCTTGGAAACGCCTCTATTCAAGGTGCGAAACAAGAAAGAGACTCTCTACTGCTACTCCGAGGAAGAGCGGGATGCGGCGATGAAAAAACTCAAAGAGAAAGGGATCGAGATCACCCGCTTTAAGGGGCTCGGTGAGATCTCACCGGGTGAGTTCAAGCAGTTCATTAGCAAAGACATTCGATTGCTGCCGGTCCGCGTCGAGCACTTCTCCGACATCAAGAGCACACTCGACTTCTACATGGGGAAGAACACCCCCAAACGGCGTGCGTTCATCATGGAAAATCTGATCAGCGAGGAAGAAGCGCTAAGGGAGCTGGGTGACATTGGCCAAGGATGACTTAAAAGGTTTAGTTGAGCGTAACTTCTTAGAGTATGCGTCATATGTCATCCTCGATCGGGCGATCCCTAATGTGGTCGACGGGTTAAAACCGGTACAACGGCGCATTTTGTACACGCTGAAAAAGATTGACGATGGGAAGCTGCACAAAGTAGCTAACGTAGTCGGTCAAACCATGGCCCTCCACCCCCACGGCGACGCAGCAATTGGCGAGGCTCTCACCAACCTGGCCAACAAGGACTATCTCCTCGACAAGCAGGGAAACTTCGGTAACCTCTACACGGGCGATCCCGCCTCCGCCACCCGATACATCGAAACCCGCCTCTCCCCCCTTGCGCGGGAGAATATGTTCAACAAAGAGCTCACCGAATTCATCCCCTCCTATGATAGTCGGAATGAGGAGCCGGTGGTTCTCCCTGCCAAATTGCCCGTCCTCCTGATGCACGGAGCGGAAGGGATTGCCGTGGGGATGGCAACGAAGATCCTCCCCCACAACTTCTGCGAACTGATCGAGGCAGAAATCGCCCACCTCGAGGGAAAGCCTTATTCGATCTTTCCCGACTTTCCAACCGGGGGTATTGCTGACTGCGCTGAGTATGACAAGGGAAATGGAAAGGTGCGCCTCCGCGCAAAACTGAATGTGGTCGATGACAAAACCATCGTCATCGAAGAGATCTGTCACGGCACCACCACCGAATCGCTCATCCGCTCGATCGACGAGGCGGCCAAGCGAGGGAAGATCAAGATCGATTCGATCAACGACTACACCGCTGAAAAGGTGGAAATTGAGATCAACCTCCTCCGCGGTCAACACGCCAAGGAGCTGGTCGACCAGCTCTACGCCTTCACCGACTGCCAGGTAAGTTTAAGCCCCTCGATGCTGGTGATCCACGAAAACTTACCCTGGGAGACCGACACCGACCAGGTGATCGAGCTCCACACCGGCCTTCTTAAGGGGTACATCAAGCAAGAGCTCGAGCTCGAGCGGGACCGCCTTCTGGACAAGATCTACGCCAAGACACTCGAGCAGATCTTCATCGAAAACAGGCTCTACAAACAGATCGAGACGGTAAAAACCTACGACGGCGTACACGAGGCGATTAAGAAGGCGCTCACCCCCTTCCACAAGCTGCTCGATCCCAACCCCGATAAAGAGGACCGCGAGCGACTCCTCGCTATCCCCATCCGCCGCATCTCCGCCTTCGATATTGCCAAGAACGAAGAAGAGATCCGCGCCCTCGAAGATCAGCTCGCAGAGGTCGAAAAGAAGCTTGGCAACATCAAAAAGACCACCATCACCTACCTCAAAGAGCTGCTTAAGACCCACGGCAAAGCCTACCCTCGCCGGACACAGCTCGAAGAGATCGCCAAGCTAGACGTTCGGGCAATCAAGACCAAAAATGTGAAGGTGGGCTACGACGTCAAGACCGGCTTCCTCGGCACCAAGGTGGTCTCCGACACCTTCTTTGAGTGCACCAACTTCGACAAAGTGCTCGTGATCGACAAGCAGGGAAGCTACCGAGTCATCAATCTCCCTGAAAAAATGTACGTCCACACCGACGGCTCCACCGTCGCATGGGCCGGCGTCGCCGACAAGAAAACCCTCTTCCGCGCCGCCTACATCGACGCCAAGGGGCACGGCTATGCCAAGCGGTTTGTCGTCGACAAGTTCATCGTCGACCGCGAATACGAATACCTCCCCACCGGCTCCAAGCTACAGCTCCTCACCACCGATGAGAACGCCTGCATCGAGGTGGAATTCAAAGCCAAGGCACGGCAGCGGGTGAAAAAGATCGACTTCGCCCTCGACGAGATCCCCATCAAAGGGGCCAAGGCGCGCGGCATCCGGATCAACGGCAAAGAGGTGAAGAAAATCCGCCGTTGCAAAAAGAAATAGGGAAAGCTACAACGAGATTATGGAAGGAAGCGTAGGACCAGTTCATCCAGGCGGAGTCTCTCCCCTCAGCACGCACAGCGTAACACCCGAAGCGAGAGCGCTCTCCCCAAAGACCCATGCGGTCGCCATCCAACTTCTTCAGCAGACCGCCAAAGAAGTGCATAAGATGGCCCAACACACGGCCATACAGCTCGCCCTCTCTCCAGAAACGGGAAGCAAACGTGTCTGGGGCGGCTAAGAAGCAACTGATCCGTCTCCTGTCACGCCGCGAACTCTCTTCAGCTCAAGCCCTCAAAAAATTGCTAGAACGAGACATTCCGGAGGATGACGCCCAAGCAGCCATCGCCTGGTGCGTCGAGGCTGATTACATCAATGACCGTCGATGGGCCGAAGGAAGGGTGAGGGCACTCGTCCGCAAGAAGAAGAGCAACCTCTTCATCCGGCAAAAACTAGAGCCAGGAAGGGCTCTCCCAAGAGCTCATCCAAGAGGCCCTCCCCCCAGAGGAGGTCCAAGCCGAGGCGCTCCACCGCCTCCTCGCGGGCCGCGATCTAAGCGATCCCAACACAAGACAGAAAATCATTCAATCCCTTCAGCGTAAGGGGTTTCCGATATCCATGATTCTCTCATCCCTAGAAATATCCTCTATGTGTTAAAATAATAGTAGAGGTAGTTATGAACGTAAGCATTCAGAGCATTCAACAATCTATGCAGGCGCTCGGTTTAAATACTGAGAAAAACTTGAGCGACCCCAAGACAGTCACCCCCCATCAGGCCGGCCTACTCTACCAGCACATGGCGATCATGGAGATGGCCCATCAGATCATGAAAAGTCTTCAGCAGCACCAACATATGTTCAAATCATCTTCGTAATGAGTTAGACTGTTTGGATGACTCAACCGACAGAAACGATCATCGTCTCCGAGGAGGAGACCGGCCAGCGGCTCGACCGCCTCCTTACACTCCGTTTTCCCAAGCAATCACGCAGCTACTTCCAGTGGCTCATCGGTGAGGGGCTCGTCCTCCTCAACGGCAAACCGGCCAAGAAGCGGATCCAACCCCAGGTGGGCGACGAGATCGAGGTTGAATTTTCCCTCACCCCCGAAGCGTCTCTCGAACCAGAAGACATCCCCCTCAATATCCTCTTTGAAGATGAGCACCTGCTGGCGATCAACAAGCCGGCCGGCCTGGTCGTTCATCCAGGGATCAAGAACTGGTCGGGCACCTTTGTCAACGCCCTCCTCTTCCACTGCAACCAGCTACCTGCCGATGATCTCCGTCCAGGAATTGTTCACCGGCTCGACAAAGACACCACCGGTGTCATGTTAGCGGCAAAAACAGAAGCTACACAAAAAGCACTTGTTCAGCTCTTTACCGATCGGAAGATGCTCAAAGAGTATATCGCTATCTGCATCGGCAAGCCAGGCGACATCACCATTGATGCTCCAATCGGCCGCCACCCAGTCGATCGGAAGCGGATGACCGTCCCCAACGCAGGGGGAAAGCAGGCTCTCACCGTTTGCAAAACCGAAGGATTCGACGGCAAACTAGCTGTTGTCCGCCTCTTTCCCAAGAGCGGCCGCACCCACCAGATCCGCGTCCACCTTCAGCACCATCACAACCCCATCCTCGGCGACCCCACCTACGGCAACCAATCGTGGAACGAGAAGTATAAACTCGAGCGGCAGATGCTCCACGCCCACCAGCTCAGCTTCACCCACCCCCTCACAGGCGCCCCGATGAAGCTCGAAGCTCCCCTCCCCGCCGACATGGTTCCGCTGGTTGAACGGATACTGGCATGCGAGTCCTAGTACAAAGGGTCTCGAGCGCCCGTGTCGAAGTTGATCAGAAAATCGTCGGCGAAATCGATAACGGACTTCTCCTTTTCCTCGGAATCCACCGCAACGACACACCCGAGCAGGCCGACTGGCTCGCCAACAAGGTGATCGGCCTCCGTTGCTTCACCGATGAGGGGGGCAAGATGAACCTCTCCACCGGCGACGTGAGCGGCAATCTCCTCGTCGTCAGCCAGTTCACCCTCTACGCCTCCTGTCAAAACGGCCGTCGTCCCGACTTTGGCGCCACAGCCACTCCAGAACTTGCCAAACCGCTCTACGAACGGTTCGTCGACCAGCTACGCACCGATTTTCCAAACGTCCAAACCGGCCTATTTCAGGCCAAAATGGACGTACATTTGGTGAATAACGGACCTGTCACTTTCCTTATAGAGAGATAGCTTGTAAACTGAACCTATGGCGAACCCACCGATTGATCCAACTCCGAAGCAGCCCAGTCTTGAGCAGTCCAGTATTGAGCAGCCAGGCGCCCCTAAGATGCCCCAGATCGAGGGAGAGAGGGCTAAGCCGTTTGATCTAGGAACGCAAGCTTCAGCTGGAATGCGGGTAGCGATGAAACAATACCTCAAGGAGGGGCTGCCAGCCAAATGGAAGGATTCGCAAACGGGAGAAGAGTTCCAGGCGACTACAGCAAAAGATCCCAACCCACCCCAAGGAATAAAGAATGCTCAGCTAGTGACAATTACTGCCATGCGTAATGGGGAAGAGGCAGGGAAGACAACATTCACGCTGGTGGAGCGCAACACGGAAAACATGAGGGCCTACTCGGTCTATAACAAGCCGGGCAACGAGCCAATGACCTCACTCGACTCGACGCAGATCAAGAGTGTGCCCAATAATCTGGGCGCCCTGATGCGTGAAGACCCGCAGCTCGGCGGCAAGCTTTATCACGCCTTAATCACCGGCATGGCAATGAACATGATGCGCCAGATGCGCAAAAAACAGGGCTCCATCTTCAAGCAACAGTGACGTTTTTCTTGTGAAGAACCACCTAATGTTTTAGCATCGTTTACGACTCGCGGCTGATGGCCACGGGTGGTGATAGATCGCAAACCTCGTAATCCTGCATGCGATAAGGAAAAAAACCATGAAAGATTTCGTCGCGTACGTCGTTAAAAACTTGGTCGACAATCCAGACAGAGTCCAGATCAAAGAGATCGGCGGGACCCAAACTGTCATCCTGGAACTCTCCGTTGACAAAGCCGACATTGGAAAGATCATTGGAAAGAAGGGAAAGACCATCAACGCTATCCGCACGCTGTTGATGTCCGTTGCCAGCCGTAATGGAATCCGTGTCAACCTAGAGATTCTCGAAGAGGTCGCAGAAGCTACTGTTGTTACTGATTAAGAGAGCTTTGGGACGTGTGGGGTGATGTGTGTTTTCCGCGAGGTGATCGTGCCTGCGCGAAAACGCAGTACTGCCATCGTCGCCTGAAAGTGAGCAGCTTCAGTCAATTTAGGTGAGTTGGGAAAGTGCCCCTCAAAGAGATGGCGCAGACGCGCCGGCTCGGGGCCGATCAACTCTACGGTGGGCGTTTGGTCAGCAACCACATCCTTAAACCCGGCGAGGTAGGTAGTGAGGCGGTCGTGCGCCTCCTCGGCGTGCGGCACCCACACCCACAGCTCATCTTTATGGTCGTAATCCCCCACCGTCCCTCGATAGACCTCGTCGGCACCAGCAATAGTACTGATCATGTGGAGGTGGAGGTCGAGGTGGTCGTGCTCGGAGTGAGTTGCCTGTGCATTTTTTAGCCACGCCTGTCGGACCGTGTCACCGTGCTCTAAAAACCAGTCGACGTTGCGGGCGAACAGCTTGGTCTGACCCACCCGCGCACACCCCTTCTGCTCTTTGGTATCGGTGAAGATGTTTGACGCCTCCCCCTGCCGGCACCGCTCCAGGTCACGTACCAGCTCTGCGTGACGATGGGTGTAGATCTTCGAGTAGAGCGAATACATCTCCTCATTCTCGAGGATCCGCCGAGCACAGGTACGAGCGAACTGTCCGTTACGGGGAATATCATCGATGATAATGATCTCCACGTCCTTACCCACGATCAACGACTTAAGTCGGTTGACCAGGGCAACTACGCAGAGAAGATCACGAGTAGTCACCTGAGTGAGCAGGTCGGTGTCATCCAAAATGGCGTGCAGGAAGGCGAGGTATTCACAGTACTCCCGCTCAGGGTGGACAAAGTAGTTGCCCCGCGTCGCTGTCGCCAACTTCCTATGAAGCTGCCGCTGCGCCAGGCGGAGCGATGAAGACGGGCTATTACTGGTGATGGTCCCGTCTTCCAGTTCGCAACCATACCGATCGTTGAGCGCCATCGCCATCTCGGCAAGCGGCGTGTTGGCCGAGCGGGTATCGCAGACGGTCAGCGTCGTAAAGCCCCGCGTCTGCAGATTGACCCGGTGGTGGTCGACCACGCTGATCACCTCTAAAGCATCGGCGATTTTGGTCTCTTCCCGGTTGGAAAAATCGCGCAACGAAACCGTTCCTTTCCCATTCAGTACCCGCTTGTGCGTCGCCGCCACTTCAAAAACAGATTTACTAACTAGTCGATCAAAGAGGCGGCTGATCTGCGGCGTAGGTTGCCCACCGGGAAAGTTCCAGATGTGCCGCCCGGTCGCCACCTTGGCGGCAAACGCATCGACCCACCCCCAAAAGCTGGCCACTGCAGTGTCTAAATCAGGCGGGTTGTGGGCGGTAACAAAATGATCGCCCTCATAACATCGCCCTTCGCCGATAGGAAAATAAACTTGATAATCTTCTCTTGGGATGTATTTGCCGGCAATTTTCCCTCGCACCCGGTACTGCTCATCCGGAGATAGAGCCGACTCGCCAATCAACCACCGCTCAAAATCGCCGAAGCTCTCACCCGAACCGGCCAGGTAGTCGATCACGGCGGCGAGCAAAAACGATTCTTTAGGCGACTCCTCAATCAGCCGGAGCAACTTGGAAAAGTCACCCGACTCCCCAGCGAAAAGGGTCCGCTCGTACTTAAAATCTCCCAGCGATTCCGTCATAATATTTCCTTATTGGACTGAGCAGGACTCGAACCTGCGACCGCCCGCTTAGAAGGCGGGTGCTCTATCCAGCTGAGCTATCAGTCCATGAACTCTGACTAGTCTATCGAATCGTCTTTTTCTCTTCGACTCTCTTCTCGGCAAGAAGCGCTCCTTTCTCCGTGACAGCTTTTCTCCAAGTTGCTACTCTGTTTTCTAAAATAGGGAATTCCATTGCCTTCAAAGAGAATTCAGCAGATCAATCCATCGGCAATTCGAGAGGTGTTTGACTTCAGCGGGAAGCTCGAAAACCCTTGCGACCTCTCCATCGGACAGCCCCACTTCGAAACACCACAGTCCATCAAAGATGCTGCGGCGGCTGCCGTCTATGCAGGCAAGAATGGCTACACCCCGACGCAAGGGATCCCAGAATTACGCGAGGCAGTGCTGGCCGACTACGCAGCGCGTGGGGTGCCACAAGAGGATGGTTTCATCACTTCAGCCGTGAGCGGCGGCTTCACCCTGGCGCTGATCGCTACGTGTGATGTGGGCGATGAAATTCTGATTCCCGACCCCTACTTCGTCATGTGGAAAGAGCTCCCCCGCACTCTCGGGGTGCGACCAAAGTTGGTCAACACCTATCCAAATTTCAAGTGGACGCGCGAAGCGCTCGAGGCGCAAATCACCCATAAGACAGGTGCGATCATCCTCTGCTCACCCACCAATCCAACGGGCGGCGCAGTGAGTAAAGAAGAGATGATGCTGATTGCTGAATTCGCAGAAGAGCACGATCTGTGGATCATTTACGACGAGATCTATCACCTCTTTACCTACGACAGCCCCCACCTTGAGATGAGCAAGTATTACCCCAAAACAATCACCTTGGGCGGCTTTTCCAAAAGCCATTCAATGACCGGGTGGCGGGTGGGAACGGCTGTAGGACCTAAAGAAATTATTCAGCCGATGATCAAACTTCAACAGTATACATTTGTATGCGCACCAGCTCCTGGTCAGTGGGGGGCAGTCGCCGCCCTCGATCTACCGATGACAGAACAAGTTGATGACTACCGCCGGAAACGGGATTTCGTGTACAATGCGTTGAAGGATGATTTTGAGGTGATCAAGCCAACCGGCTCGTTCTATCTGTTTATCAAAGCGCCAGAAGGGATGACCGGAGACCAATTTGTTCGCGAAGCGATCAAGTGGAATTTGATCTTGGTCGCCGGGTCGGCCTTTAGCCGAAAGAACACCCACTTCCGGCTAAGCTTCGCGAACACGGATGAGCAGCTGAAACGGGGGGTAGAGATCCTAAAATCAATGGTTAGAGAAAAGGAGCCAGCACTCGTATGATTACTGTTCGGAACGTTGACATTGGTCCGGAACTTCCGCTGGCGGTGATCGCCGGACCCTGCGTGATCGAAGGTGAAGACGATATCCTCTTCGCCGCAGAGAAGCTGGTCGAGATTTGCGCCCGCCACTCGGTGCCCATGATCTTCTGTTCGAGCTACGACAAGGCCAACCGCACCTCCGTCTCGTCCTACCGCGGTCCTGGACTCGAAGAGGGACTCCGCATTCTCGAAAGAGTGCGCGACACCTTTGATGTGCCGATCAACACCGACGTCCACACCCCCGCCGAAGCGCGAGCTGCGGGCGAGGTGTGCGACTCTATCCAAATCCCCGCCTTCCTCTGCCGGCAGACCGACCTCATTGTGGCGGCGGCTGAGTCGGGAAAGCCAGTGCTCGTGAAAAAAGGACAGTTCATGTCGCCATGGGACATGGAATCGGTGGTCAACAAAATCGGCCATAAGAACATCATCTTGATGGACCGGGGGACCTCTTTCGGTTACAACAATCTGGTGAGTGATTTCCGATCGATTCCGGTGATGCACGGCTACGGCGTCCCCGTCTGCTTCGACGGTACCCACTCTGTCCAGCTTCCCGGCGGCCACGGCTCTCACTCTGGTGGCCAGCGGCAGTTTGTCGCCCCCCTTTGCCGTGCCGCGGTAGCTGTTGGTGCCGACTGCCTCTACATCGAAGCGCACCCCCAACCGGCCCGCGCGAAAAGCGACGCCGCCACCCAGCTCGACTTCGACGCATTTGATCAACTGCTCCCTGTATTAAAGGACCTCCGATCGTGTTTAAACGGGCACTCCTCATCGCTCTTGCCCTGCTAGGGGGAGCCGGAGCACTACTCACCTACCTGATGATCCGCCCTAGCGAGGCCGATCTGATCCAATACAACGAAGTGGTGCGCAAAGCTCTTCCTGAAGAGATCACCGATGCTCCCGGAGAGCAAGAGCGGCAGATCGTCTACAAAGATCTGTGGATCATCGACGGCGACCAGCGGCTCCACTTCCAGCTCGCCTGCGACAGCTCCACCCTCGAATTCGACTTCGACGGAAGCCGTGCCAAGGTGGTCGAGCACATGCGAGGGGTCCGCGGCATCATCCAAGAAAAGCTCTACCACGACGCCTCCGGCCAGCCGATGCAGGACTTCCGCTACCTGGTCGCAGAAAATGCCTCCTATCACTACAATAGCAACCTCTTCATCGCCAACGAGGCGACCCTCACCCACTTCCGCACCAAAGGACACGCCCTGATTGACTCCGCTGATGGACTCGAGCCCGTTCTCACCGGCACCGCCCGCTCTGCCGAATTCAAGCTAGCTGATGGCGGCATCGACTTCCACGCCCATCACCTCAAGGCCAAAGTGTACACGCCGAGGGATGCCTGATGAAGTTTCTACTCCTACTTGTTCCAATCGCCTTACTTGCTGATCCCACCAGCATCACCTCCGATCACCTCGCCTATAAAGAGAAAGCGCTCTGTCTGCAGGGACACGTCGAGATTGTTCACGAGCTAGCCCACATCACCGCAGGCCAGGCGCGGATGCAGCAAGAGGGTGGACAGACGTTTGAGCTCCACGACGACGTCTCCCTCCGCTTCACTGACGGCGGCGTCCTCACCTGTGGCCACGCCTTTTTGGACCGCGACCGCCTTCACGGTCGCTTCTCCGGCGGCCGCGTCCTCTACTGCGAAAAGGAGGCCCACACCCTCAAGTCCCCCCTCTCCCTCGAGTGCGACCGAATGGATGTCCAAGCAAGCAAAGGAGCCGTCGACTCCATCACCGCCCGCGGCGCCGTCCACCTCATCCACGGCCACACCCTCACCGGCCGCTCTGACAAAACCGTCTACTCTCGCCGCGGTCCGCTTCCTCAAGCTCTCATCACCCGCTACATGATCTCCCGCGCTGTCACCGACGCGGCCGACGCTCAACCCAACCAGCCGACAATCTCCGACATCCTCAACCTCCGCGGCAACGTCGAGCTCTCCGCCCACAAGCTCGGCATCCTTTGCAACGACGATCAGGTGTGGCTTGTCCGCACCATCACCAACGGCGAGCCCGAAATCGACTGCGTCTCTGCCACTGGCCGCACCACCCTCACGAGCGCAGAAGGACCCCTCCGCCGCCTCACCTGCACCGGCAACCTCTTCATCGACCAGACGGCCAAACGGGCCCACCTCGTCGGCAACCCCGTCACCTACTCCGATCCTCTCGGTGGCTTCATCGCCGACCAGATGACCATCGACTACACCGACGTCGGCCAGTTTGAGCCAACCAAAATCACCCTCACCGGCAATGTCCGCATCCGCAACCACGCCCTTGGCGACCAGATCCACCTCCAATACGCCCTCGCCGACCAGGTTGAATACGCCCCCCAAACCGAAACCATGACCCTCACCGCCCTCGATGCTGGCCGTGTCCTCTTTCTCGACGCCGACCAAGATACCCGCGTCTCCGCCCACCAAGTGGTCATCAACCGAAAGCAAAAAAGCGTCGAAGGGGTTGGACAGGTCCACTTCACCCTCAGCGAGCACGAGTTAGACGCACTGAAAACTATGTTTGATTCCCATGAATAATATTCTCCAAGTCGAAAACCTAGTTAAATCCTACGGCGGCAAACGTGTTGTCGACGGCCTATCCTTCTCTGTAGACGAAGGTGAAATCGTCGGCCTCCTCGGCCCCAACGGCGCCGGCAAGACCACCGCCTTCTACATGACCATCGGCCTCATCAAAGCCGACGACGGCCGCGTCCTCTTCCGCGGCAAGGAGGTCTCTCGCCTCCCCATGTACAAGCGGGCCCGGATGGGGATGGGCTACCTCGCCCAGGAGCCCTCCGTCTTTCGCCAGCTCACCGTCGAGCAGAACATCCTCGCCATCCTCGAAACCCTCCCCCTCTCCCGCCACGAGCGGCACGCCCGCCTCGCAGAACTGCTCGAAGAGCTCAATCTCACCCCCCTCGCCCGCAAAAAAGCCGCTGCCCTCTCCGGCGGCGAACGGCGCCGCCTCGAGATTACCCGCGCCCTTGCCACCGACCCCACCTTCCTCCTCCTCGACGAGCCCTTTGCCAACATCGACCCCATCGCCATCCGCGACGTCCAGGAGATCATCCGCCACCTCGCCCAAAAAGGGATCTCCATCCTCATCACCGACCACAATGCGCGAGAAATCTTCTCCGTCGTCGACCGCTCCTACCTCGTCCACGATGGCCATGTCATGCTCGGCGGCACCGTCGATGAGCTCATCCACAACGAAGAGGCCCGCACCCACTACCTGGGCGCTGACTTCTCCCTCTAGAATTCAAACCTCAAATATGCTATAGTGCCTGTCAAAAGGTAGGCTCTCTATGGAGGGAATCAAGAAAACGAACGACGTCGAGCTAAAGGACGTTGCAAACTTCGACCACAAAACTCCCATCCTGGCTGCGTGGGCGAAATGTCACCTCCTCTCCGTGGAACTGTTTGCCCTCTGTGCAAACATAAAGAGCAATAAAGCGCCCATTTACGATCGCCACTGCCACGAAAATTCCAAAAATCACCGCGAGTTTACCAAGTACAAGCTAAAGCTTATTAATCGGCTGTACAATCAGGCAGAACGTCACCAGCAGGAGTGCAAAACCAACCGGGGCAATCAAAAATTTCTTGCGCCACGAACCGCTTGCCCCGACAAGCAGAATAAACTCCCGTTCCGCGTCACCTTCCTAGCCGGAGACCTCGACAAAGACCGCCTCGCCAAAATCTTCATCCATTTCCGCACAACTCTGAAAAAGGTGGATGGAAAGACAATCCACCGCTGTCTTGAGCTCAACGGCAAAGAGACCATCGAACGGACCGACCTGCGATCAAAAAACCCAAACGTGAAGGCGAAAGGCATTTTCACAGTTCGCTACACCAAAAGTGAGCAAAAGTACATCAGTGTCGTTAAAGAAAAACCCCCGTACAACCTGCAGGAGATGAACCAGCGGGGACTCCCCCCTAAGTGGAGGCTAAGTGTTCTTTTGCAGCTCGCTCAAAACTTCAACAAGCTGCACAAGCAAGGCCAAATCCTCGGCGACCTCACACTCGACGAGATCGGCATCGACTTCAAATCCCGGACAGTCTCATTCGATATCCACCGAAAACTACAGAAGAGCACCGAGGATCAAGACCGTTGGGTCGACCTCTGGCCACTTAACTCCATCCTCTCACAAGCCCTTCCCCCAACAATCGTCGAACAGCTCCCCCTCAATGCCAAGATGGTTTTGAACTGGATTCAGCAACAACTCACCATGGAGGCAATCACTCACAACATCATCTCCACCGACGAACTGGTCGATCTGTTCCGACTCTGCCTTGACCTCACCCTTTACAAACCGCCATCTGATAAACAGCAGAGGCTTCTGGATAAATTGCGTCGTGGTCAGCGGCGATCCGCAGAGGGAGCTGGGAAACAACAGATTCTCGCAGCTTGGGAAAAGAAGTTTCCCGACCACTACGAGCAGCTTTACAAGCTCGCTTGTAAACACCGCGACCATCCATTTGACACCACTCTTCATAGCTCCCAAATCAATCTCCCTTGGCGACTCACTCTTCAGCAGGCCGACGGAGGACTTCCCAATGTGTACGTCCACTTCGACGAGATGATCGATGAGGAATATGATGACTACGACCTCTACCCCTGTACTGAGCTGCGAGGAGACCAAGCCTTTGACCGAATCGAGAGAAGGTCGCTCAACATCAAGGATGGGTCACAATCTTACAGCCCAGCAAAGAAGGAGCTCAACGGCAGTCGTAAAATGTACCGGATGGAATCCAAACGGATCGTCAAGCCCCTCTGCCAGATCGTTTTTCACAGTGGCAGAAAGGAATACCTGAGCGTCATCATGCCCAAGATGGATCTTCACATGGGCGAACTCGAACAGGTCGATCTGACCCCGCTTCAGCGACTGCGGCTATTCGAAGGGGTTGTCGAGGCGCTTGCCGACCTTCACACAGCAAAGACCCTCCACCGCGACGTCTGTTTCGAGAAGTTCATGTTCAACCGCAATGACCTCAAGGTGAAGGCGATTGATGCTGGCGAGAACATCGACGTGGAGGAGAACCCCCCGTGGGTTGTCGATCTCATCCCACTGGGCCAAAAGTTTCTTCCCCTCTGTCACACCGAGACATTCACCCCAATCACCCAACAGATCTTCGAGTGGATCGCCCACCGCCTCAGCCCCGACCCCGCCCAGGCCGATCCGATTCCCATGTCCCAAGTGCTTCTTGCCGTCCAGCTCTGCCGCGCCCTCGAGACCGATGGCGAGCCTCTCCCTCTCTGGAACAAGCTCGACTCAAGGAACCAGGTGGAACTGATTGGGTGGTGGGACCATCTCGAAATGGAACTCCCCTCATTTGTCAAACAGAAACCCGAGGCGAATCGGCTTGAACTACTACTCGGAAAGAAAGAAGCGAACCTTTCCAACATGCTCGGACTCATCCAATACTGCTTTCTCGAAAGGGAGCGGCAGGCGCTCCACGAGTGGATCCAGAAGTTCGATCCGCCAAAATCTTCCCTCGCTCAACAAGCGCTCACCTTCTTCAACCCCGAACAACACCACAATCTCTGCATGCCCCTCCTTCTCTATGCCCAAGCTGTGATGAATGGTGACGAGCAAACCTGGGAACACCTCCCCTCCCTTGCGGGCAACGGCACCTACCTCGCCGATCTCTGCACCCACCTCCTCAACAACTGCGACTTAGAATCCAAGCAGGCCCTTGTCACCCTACAAGCCATTCTCCCCTACTGCTTTTACCAGCTAGATCCCAACGGCAATGATCCCGTCCCAGGTACTCTTGAGTTCAGGCTCCGATGCATCCAGTCAGTGGTTGCCAATGCAAAAGAGCCAGAAAAGATCACTCTACTCGACAAACTGATCAAGCATTGGCTCGAAGGCAAAAGTGATGGCCAGTTCAATAACGTCATCCAAGTGATGCACACGAAGCTGACCGAGCGTCGCGCCCTCCTCTTTTCTAAGCCCAACGCCCAGTGCGACGACATACGCCAATTCTGTCGAGCGAGCCTCGACTGGGCGATCAGCATCATCACAGAAGACGACCAATGGAACGAGAACTTTGAAGCGTACACCACCGCCATCACCCCAGGGGAGTCTGATGGCGCCCGCAGTGATTAGCGGGTGCGGGGGCAGAGCTCGGCGTCGAAGAAGAAGGCCACTTCAGTTTTAGTGATCACACTCTTCTCTCCCACTCGCAGCTACTCCTGAGTTGCCTCTTCAGGATTGATAAATCCCTTGCACTGCACAAGGGATTCCAAGTAGACAGCTGGCAGCAAATCAACCGCCAGTCGGCTCGCTGCTCTCGCCTCAGGATTGACTTCATCATCAAGATAAGGACGCAGAAATGTGCACAGCTCTTCATGAGCGCAGCTTTGCAGCCGGGCCACGATACGCTTCCGAAGATTCTCCGCAGCAGAAGAGCAGACAAGCAGATCAACTAGCTGCTCGTGGTTCGCCTGCTTGATTAGATTTTCATCGATCAGCAACGTCGTCAGCTCCCTCTCTTGGGCATCCTCTAGTTGCTCGTCGATAAGGCACATGTCCTGCGTTGAGTTGTCGTTCCAGAGCTTCCGGAGAAGGGAGGCGAGACGTGCAAGGTTGCTGGTCACTATCTTGTGTCGGACGAGCAGTTCCACTCCAGCCTCCCACCGATACCAAGGATTTGGCACGCGGTGCTGTAACATCCATTCCAACTGCTCGAAGATCGTCCCGGTGGCACTACAGTGATAGACCATCGCCTCCAAGGGCACGTCCTCGTAAGACTTATCAGTCAGTATAAACTGCGCTTTGGTCATCCAATTGACTTCACCTCTGCCCACCCTTCCGTAGACTTCGAATTTCTCGGAGTAACGACCCAGGGCTTTTAGTTCATGGGGTCTTAGCAATCCATATGCAAGCCTCGGCCGATAGATGGATGCGATCGAATCAAACGCCAGGAATTGTGTCGTCTTCCCTGGCCCCCCTTTGTCACTGCCTGTGACCACTGCGACAACTTCGGGGAGATTTCCTACTAGGTATCTTAAGGCTTTGCAGGTGCTCCTCAGATGAACGAGGTCTTTTGGTTTGGATAAATAGCTTATGATCCCGTGCCAGGCGACGTTTGGAAAATGGGGGAGCAATGGGACATCGAGTTTAGGTCCCCTCCGTAACGTATCCAAGATGCCTTCAAGTTTCTGGTCATATTTCCCGTAAACGTAAATATGCGCCAACCCAAACGCGCCCATGTTGTCAAGTAGCTGGCTGGCCAGCTTATGCTTTGGCTCGGCGCAGACTAGCAACCAACTGTCAGGCCAGCTCACTGCCACCTTCATGACCACTTTTTTTGGAAGCGTGAGCAAATAGGGCAATTGCCCAAACAACCACTCCCGGTCAAACTCTTTCAATAGGCAGCCCAGCACAGACGCGGCCTCCTTCTTCTTGAACACCTCCGTCAGATTTTCCCAAAGATGATCAAGGGTGAGCCACTTGGGCGGATCAGCCGAAAAAGAGGCCCATTTGAGGTACTGCATGAGTTGTTTCTTGCCGAGGCCACGCCCAATCTTATGTTCCTTGCAGAAGGCTAACAACCACCCCTCTAAGTCTAGCTTCTCTCCCTTCACGCTTTCTACCTGTCGCGCAAACCATTCGAATGATGGAAGAAGAACCTCCTCAGGACACAAGCTAAGGAGCACCACAACTTCGGCCTGTTCCTTGGGCGAAAGCCGATCCAGGCACTCATCTAACCATGCCTTCGCAGCACTAGCATCGCCCCCCGCCGATTTCCAGCCTCCGTAGCAGTAACTGCGGAGCAGAGCTCGCCCCTCGCCGCTCCGTGTCCTGTCAAGGTCATAACATCCCCGGACGAGAGCGATGGCCCGCAGTCTCTTAGGCAGTAGGTCGTCGAAACGGCCTGGCAATGACCATAGCGCGGGCGCCTTCTGAAGTCTCTCGAGCAATTCGTGATCTAGTTCCTCCGCATCACGCACCTGCTCCAAGACCCACTCAGCTCTCGAGAAGGTGTCCGGAAAATAGGAAGACAAGGGAATTTGACGTAGTCGCTCCGCGGGGCTGAGCTCCTTAAGCGCACTGCAAAGGGTCTGCCAGAAATTCATGTGTAGCTTTGCCCACTCACAATAAACACGGGTCAAGCATCGCCCGTCATCCGAATCGAGGCCAATCGCCATTGCATACTGCCAGTATTCTATGAGACGGCCAAGCCGACCAAAAAACCGTAGTCCTATCTCTTCAGGATAAATGCGTGCCAGCTGTCCGAGGAGACGTAAGCGCTCCGTTTCTGCGCCTCCTCCAAAGTCTGTTTGCCCAAACGAATAGGCAACCCCTCCGCCCACGATCTCGCACAAATCATGGGCAGATAGCTTCTGACACAACCAATCTCGGTGAGCCCTACCACGCCCCTCCTCCGTTAGTCCCTCTTCGAGCCCTGCCTCAATTGCCCGATGGACGGTCTCCATCCTCCGCTGCAGTGATGCCCCGAAGAAGCCGTCCTCCCGTCTCAACACTCCATCAACCCAACGAACCGCCCCCTCTGTCTTTTCCGGCAGGCGCTTCTCCTGTCCCCGGGCTCTGGGTGTGAGTACTCTGATGATCAAGCTGGTGAAGAAGAAGCCGGCGGTGGCTAGCTCAGCCGCCCGACTAGAACGGCCAAGCACACGTAATGCAATAGCCGTGGTGGCACAAACGCACCCCGCAATAAAAAAGTTCCGAGGGGCAGAGCGATAGAAGTTATTTATCTGAACAGTCATAGCCTAACAGTGTAGCACGCGACTGGATTACTATCGACCCGCCGAGCCACTAACAATTAACGCGTTATGCGCATCCTTAGCGGGTGCGGGGGCAGAGCTCGGCGTCGGAGAAGAAGAAGGCCACCTCAGTCTTGGCCGTCTCTAGAGCGTCGGAGCCATGAACCGCGTTCTCATCAATTGAGCTAGCGAAGTCGGCACGGATGGTGCCAGCTGCTGCCTCTGATGGGTTGGTGGCTCCCATCACTTCGCGGTTGCGCGTGATGGCGTTCTCCCCTTGGAGGGTCATGACGAGGACGGGGCCCGAAGTCATGAAGGAGACGAGGTCTTTGTAGAAAGGACGCTCTTTGTGAATGCCATAGAACTCGCCTGCCTGCTGTTTGGTAAGGTGCATCATTTTTGCTGCGACGACCGAGAGACCGGCCAGTTCGAAGCGAGTGATGATCTCGCCAATGTGGTGCTTGCCCACGGCGTCAGGTTTGATGATGGAAAGTGTTTGTTCTACAGTCATTGGTGACTCCTTTTGGGAGAGGAGTCTACACCATGAGCCTATTGTTGGGAAGACTAGTCCCGGGTTGCAGCCCATGAGATTCAGTCGGATTTTGGTCCGATTGTGGGCAATTTGCGACGAATGCGCGTGGCCTTGAGCCACGTGCGAGAAGCAAAGGGCCTACAGCGGCCAAAAGATGCTGAAGATCGGGGCTGAAACCCGGGACTAGGGTTCCATACGCTGTAAGCTGGCGATCCGTCTAGCAATGATTTTGTTGACCGACTGGAGGTCTTGCATGGGGAGATCACCCGAGAGCTGCTGCTCCCGGTAGTACTCCATGGTGTCGCGGATGAACTGGGGCCCTTTGATAGTTTGGCCAGGAGCGCAGATATTGGTGCGGATCCAGATGGTCGCCTCTTCGAGGTTGGAGACGATGGCGTCGGAGAGGCTGTGGACGAAGGGGTGGATGTAGTCTTGGACCCGCTCACCCAGGAGAACGGCATCACTCTTGCGATAGTGTGATTCCGGAGGAGCTAGTGTGACGACCGGGATGTGGTGCATCTTGGCCCACATCATCTCGGAGCCAACGCCAAGGCCTCGCCGGTCGCGCGCATCGACAAGGACCAGGTCGCTACAAAAAACCTGCATCATGTCGCGACCAAAGATTCCAACAGCGTCGGAGAGATCGTCTCCCCTTTCGGCTGGATTGAGAAAAGCCACCTGTACAGGCGCGAGCCCCTGCTCCAGCTCCGCCAGATCATTTTCAGTCCAACGAGCATCATTGGATTCGTCATGCCCTTTTTGGATCTTCCCCGCCAGATAGATTGAAATGTGTTCCATACCCTCCACTCTAAGACACCCCACCCCACACGTCAATCCATAAATTGTCACATTCTGGGACAGTCCCCAATTGTGACAATTGTACGCCTGAGCGTTTTTTATACGACTAATATGCGCCTTCTTCAGAAATTGTCACAATTGGGGACTGTCCCAGAATGTGACAATTTAACGTGCGAGAAGGAGGACTTCGGAATGGTGGGTGGGGTGGGTGTCTCCAAAGGTGTCGATGTCGGAGGCGATGAGGGTCCAAGGAGCAAAGTGGTGGAGGTAGTGCTCGCGGGTGACGGGGTGGGTGGTGCCGGTTTTGCCGCGGTCGCTGTTGCGAAGGAGGATAGGGCCATAACAGAGCCGTTTAATGTGGGTGGCATAGGTGGCGACGACGGGGGGGTCCATCTCCTGGAAGGAGATGAAGTTAACAGCGAGATCGACGCGGCCAGTGACGCGAGGAAGTTGCCAAGGACAGAGGATGGCGGCGCGATATTGGTGGCGGAGTTTGGAGAGGTCGATGGTCTCCATGTCGCGGGAAGTGAGGTAGTCAAGGACGGCATCTTCACCATAGAGGGTTTGGAGGTAGTAGGTGGCGATGGCGGCAACAGGTGGGATGTCGACGTCAATGTAGAAGTGGGAGGGGCTCTGTTTTAGAAAGATATCGCCGAGGCAGCCGAAGCCGCCCCCTATTTCTAAGAGGTCGTCGATGGCGTCGTAGTCGGTGTGTTGTTTGAGGAAGGCGAGGCCGCGGAGGTAGCGGAGGGAGGTGGCGGTGTAGCGGCGGCCTCCATAGTCGACCCGTTGGTAGGGGCGACCAATATCGGACTGTGAGTAGGTGTGATGAGGATCGGCCATTATGAGGTTGTTGTAGTGGCGGCGAAGGACCGGCTCAGGGAGGGTGTCGGCATAAAATGCTTGAGCAGAGGGGTGAGCGTAGAAGTTTTCGATGCCGTAGAGCTCGATATCTTCGAGAATCTGGGGGACGGCGCGGGCCCAAAAGGGAGTGGGCGGTTCGGGCTGATCGGCGAGCATCAGCTTGAGGTTTTCAGAAGCTCTTTCTGAGACGGTCAACTTCATCGCGAAGTGCCTGGGGTAGGTGGTCGGCAAAGAGTTTGAAATAGTCGGCGATGTTTTCAGCCTCTTTTTTCCAAAAATTGGAGTCGACAGAGAGGAGGGGCTGCAGATCGACATCGAGGCCGGAGGTGTCAAGATCGGTGGGCAGAGACCCAATGGGAGACTCTTCGGCGCCTGCACTCCCCGCACATCGTTCAAAGATCCACTTAAGGACACGGCTGTTCTCGCCAAAACCTGGCCAGACGAACTTGCCGTCGGCATCTTGACCGAACCAGTTGACGTAGAAGATGGGGGGCGGTTCTTTGAGACCTGCGCCCACATCGAGCCAGTGCTGGAAGTAGTCCCCCATATTATAGCCGCAGAAGGGGAGCATGGCGAACGGGTCGTGGCGCACCTTGCCCACCTCACCAGCCGCAGCGGCCGTCGTCTCAGAAGAGACGATGCTCCCGAGGAAGGTGCCGTGCTCCCAGTCGCGGGATTGGCGGACGAGGGGAATACCTGTTGGCCGTCGACCACCAAACATAATGGCGGAGATGGGAACACCCTTGGGATCTTCGTAGGCAGGATCGACGACGGGACACTGCGAAATGCGGGCTGTGAAACGGGCGTTGGGGTGGGCCGCCTTGGTGCCAGAGGCGGGTGTCCAGTCGTTGCCATGCCAGTCAATGAGGTGGGCGGGCGGCTCATCGGTCATCCCCTCCCACCACACATCGCCGTCATCGGTGAGGGCGACATTTGTGAAGATGGCGTTCTCTTCCATGGAAAGCATGGCGTTGGGATTGGATTCCATCGAGGTGCCGGGAGCGACACCGAAGAAGCCATTTTCGGGATTGATCGCCCACAGACGGCCATCGGCTCCTGGCTTCATCCAGGCGATGTCGTCGCCCACCGTCTCCACCTTCCAACCAGGAAGGGTGGGGGTGAGCATGGCCAGATTGGTCTTGCCGCAGGCGCTAGGGAAGGCAGCGGCGATGTAGCGCTTCTCCCCTTCCGGGTTTGTGAGGCCGAGAATGAGCATGTGCTCGGCAAGCCATCCCTGCTCGCTGGCCATCACCGAGGCGATGCGCAGAGCAAAACACTTCTTCCCCAGAAGAGCGTTGCCGCCGTAACCACTCCCATACGACCAGATCTCCTTCTCCTCAGGAAAATGGACAATATGCCGATTTTTCGGATCGCACGGCCAGGAGACATCTGCTTCTCCCTCTTCAAGGGGAACTCCCACAGAGTGGAGACAGGGGACGAAAAAGCCGTCGCCTAGGGCGTCGAGCACCAGCTTGCCAATGCGCGTCATGATCCGCATGTTGACCACCACATAGGGGGAATCAGTCACTTGGACCCCAATGTGAGAGATGGAAGAGCCAATGGGCCCCATACTGTAGGGAATGACATACATCGTCCGTCCCCACATGCAGCCGCGAAAGAGCTTCTTCAGTTGCGCTCTCATTTCGCCAGGATCGCGCCAGTTGTTGGTTGGACCTGCATCCTCTTTCCGCTTTGAGCAGATAAAGGTGGCCCCTTCAACTCTAGCAACATCTTCTGGGTCTGAGCGGGCGAGAAAACTATTGGGGCGTTTCTTTAGACGGGTGAAGGTTCCGGCGGCGACCATCTCCATCGAGAGTCGATCAGCTTCCTCTTGCGATCCATCACAAAGATGAACACGATCTGGCTGACACAATGCCGCAACCTCCCCCAACCACTTGCGTAGCTGCGGGTTGCGGACTTCCTTAAAAGAAAAATCCACTTTTAAACGCCTACCCCTTTGCGGCGCTTGAATTTATCAAGGTACTCAAGCGCCTTCCCTGTCCCGAGACATACCACGAGTAGTGGATTGGGCGCTACGATGACTGGAAGGCCAGTCTCTTTGGTGAGGGCTTTGTCGAGCCCCTTGATGAGGGCGCCACCACCGCAGAGCACCATTCCCCGGTCGACCAGATCGGCCGCAAGTTCCGGGGGACATTTCTCGAGCGTCAGCTTCACACACTCGACAATCTGCTGAATTGGCTCAGCCAGACACTCTCGAATTTCTACCGAGTTGATCCGCTTCGTCACAGGAAGACCAGCCACCTGGTCCCGACCGCGCACCTCCATCTCCAGCTCATTGCCGTCCAACGGATAGGCCGAGCCAATGGTGATCTTGATCTCTTCTGCGGTCCTTGGGCCAATCATCAGATTGTACGTTCGCCGCATGTAGTTGATGATGCACTCGTCGAACTCGTCACCGGCGATCCTCAGCGACCTTGATTCGACAATTCCGCCAAGCGAAATAATCGCAATCTCCGTCGTACCGCCCCCAATATCAATGATCATGTTAGCTGACGGCTCATGCACCGGCAGATCGACACCAATCGCCGCCGCCATCGGCTCCTCGATCAGAATCACCTCCTGTGCACCCGCATGAAGCGCCGAATCCTCCACCGCACGCTTCTCAACACCTGTGATTCCACTCGGAACCGCGATCAATATCTTTGGCCTAAACAAACTTCTCGTCGGCGTCACCCTCTTGATCAGAGCCTTCAACATCCCCTCGGCGATCTCAAAGTCTGCAATCACCCCATCTTTCATTGGCCGCACAGCGTGAATCTTACGTGGCGTCTTGCCAAGCATCGCCTTCGCCTTATGACCCACTGCCAGCACCTCATTCGTCGTTGAGTCGACCGCCACCACTGATGGCTCGCTCAGCACAATCCCCTTCCCTCTCACATAGACCAGCGTATTCGCCGTCCCCAAATCGATCCCAATGTCACTTGAAAAGATATTCGTCAGTCCACGCATCTTACGCATGGACCGTTCACGAATCTTCTTCCAAATCCCCTGCAGTGCTGGCTGATTCTTATTCTCTGACATTTTCAATCCCATGGAAATGCTACAATTGTCCCGATTCTAGGGCCTCCCCGAGTAGAGGTCAACAAGCCGCGCGCTTGAACTGCTCAACCACCGGATGCCGACTGCGCAGGTGAGGAACAAACAGGGTGGCGATGAAGAAGGGATGGGTGGAGATCTCAAGGCGCAAACCTCCACTGACCATAATGCTTCCCGTAAGCTCTCAAAGGTACCGCACAGCATCGCTGATGACGAGGGGCTGGGAAGGAAACCCGTTGTTTCGACCAACTTTTGGTCAAAATAGCAGGCTATTTTAGCCAGGTTTTGGCTAAAATGACAGGTTTAACGCGCAAACATCACTTAATAAACGGCTTAAGCTTGCTTCATCGCAGATTGTAAAATATCTTTACAAGAAGCTCATACTCATTCATAATTGATAAAATAAAATATGGAGTGTGCAGTCATGAAAGTTACTCACAAACAACTCATTGGAACGGGCCTGGGCTTAGCCGCAGGACTCATCATTGGACGCAACCTCGACGTCGGACTACGCACTCTGAAGACGATCGACGCCAAGATGGCGAGCTCGCTTCCGAGCAGTCTGCAAAGCATCCGCTGGGTCGCCTACGGCGCCCTCTCCTTGGGAGTAGCCTCAGGATTGGCGCGCTGCATTGAGCTGGAAGCCCATTCCAACCCTCAGTCCTTGAAGAAAGAAAAGGCGAAGTTAGAAAAAGTAGACAAGCCAGCGGTCGAGCAGGAATTCAAGCCTGCACTTCGACAGGTCAAGAACACCAACCGTGTTCCGACTGAACAGGAAAAGGCGGCAGTACGCAAGGTTCTCGAAAGCGCCGGAGCGACGGCTCCAAAAGATAATATGAACAAGGAGTTCCTATTCTGGTACGAGCTGATTCAGTGGGTGAAGGAGATTGGAGAGAATACTCCCCAACAAGTGTCAGAGCAGGCCAATGAAAATCCCGTAGCAACTAAGGCGAACCTTAGTCGCACAATGGCGCAGCGCTTCGTGTGGAATGACTCCCCCTTCCTCCAAGTCTATTCCTGCGGAAAGAAAACCGGCCTTAGTGGAGATTGGCACAAGGGCAGGTTTATGATTGCGACCATGGGAGTGAAAGACTGGAACACCGTGCTAATCAAGAAGTCAGGCGTGACTCTCAGCATTAAGGATGACCCATTAGCAATCGACCCAAATAATCTCAGCACTGTCATCCAAGAGGTGTTGAAGGGGACGTGGCCGAAGTATCCTTGGAAGGATGGGCACAACACGAACAGTTTAAGCAATAAAGGCGCGACGGGAAATGACAAGCCCGCCATTCGCGGTATCCGATGTTTTGGCATAACGTTCTACGACAACCTCCAGACGTGGCCAAACAACGATAACAACTCCAACAACGACTAGCGCTATTGGGTTTGACGCTCGAGCATGGAGGTGAAGAGGCCAGGCTCGGCGGCGAGCTCATCGAAGGTGCCGCTCTGAGTCACTGTTCCTTTTTCTAAGACATAGATGCGGTCGGCGTGGCGGATGGTGCTGAGCCGGAGCCTTTTCAGGTTGTCATGCCTGACACCAATTTTTGCAAGCATCACGAAATAAACAGGTTATAACAACCTTTTGAAACAACTATCTCCTTTACAAAAATCTTACACTCCGCTATACTCTTTTAGAATAAAATATGGAGAATTCAGTCATGAAGGTTACTCATAAAACACTCATCGCCGCGAGTTTGGCCAGTTTTGCCGCAGGAATCGTCATTGGAAATCGTTTCGATAGCTGCTTGCAGGCGATCAAAGCCATCGACACCAAATTTGCAGGAGCTCTCCCCTCCAGCCTCCGCAACGTCCGTTGGCTCTTCCCTGCCGGCGCTATCATAGTTGCAACAGGAGTTACCTACTTCCTCAAGGGAGAGGTCGACCCTCTTATACAGGCAGTAAATAATGGAACTAAGGAGTTCGAAGACGCCTTTTTCGAAGCGATAGATGATGAAAATATGAAAGCCGCGGAAATATTACTCAATCTAGCATTGCAGCAAGAGCTCTTCGACGTCAACAATGCCGATGATGACGGTACTACAGTGCTTGTCTGGGCAGCGGAGGAGGGGCTTGTGGGAATTGTGAAGATTTCCCTCGCGCACGGCGCCGACACCACCGCAATCGGAAATGGTAAGACAGCGCTTCAGTGGGCGCAGCAAAATGGACATATGGAAATCGTGGAGATGCTCAATAATCACAAGTCGTGATGCCGCCCCTCTCGAGCTTGGAACCCCTGTTAGATTTCTACCGCGACAGACCTAGATTATTTTGGTGTGTAGCGCAGCGCGGAGACCGGCGGCTAGCCAAGCTGGCTGCCGCTGGCCGAGCGCCCAGCTACACGCCAAAAGATCAGGTCTGCAGGAGTTCGAGGACTTCTTCCCAGGTGAGCTTGGAGACGGCCTCGTCGTCGGTGGATACAACCTGCTTGACGAGATTCTCTTTGCGCTTCTGCATCTGGACGATCTTCTCTTCGATGGTCCCTTTCGTAATAAGCTTGTAGGCGGAGACGGACTTCTGTTGTCCGATGCGGTGGACGCGATCTGTCGCTTGGTTTTCGACTGCGGGATTCCACCACATGTCGTAGTGGATGACGGTGTCGGCACCGGTGAGGTTGAGGCCTGTGCCACCGGCTTTGAGGGAGACGAGGAAGACCATGCAGGTGGGATCTTCGTTGAACTGTTTGACGAGCTCGAGGCGGTTTTTCGATGAACCGTCGAGGTAGGCGAACTTGACGCCGAGCCGTTGGAGGTCGTCGCGCATGATGCCGAGCATGCGGGTGTATTGGGAGAAGATGACCGACTTGTGGTCCCCTTCAATGAGGGTTTGGAGGAGCTCGAGGAGCATGTCGTATTTTGCTGAGTCACCGGGTTCCGCTTTTTCTTTGGCGAAGATGGCGGGGTGGCAGCAGATCTGTTTGAGGCGGGTGAGGGTGGCGAGGACGTGGATTTGAACTTTGTCGAAGCCCTGCTTTTCGACAAGGCGGGAGAGCTCTTCGCGGGCGGAGGCGGCGTAGGATTCGTAGAGCTCCTTTTGGACGTTGGAGAGGTGGCAGTGGTAGGGGATGTGGGAGACGGGGGGGAGGTCTTTGAGGACGTCGGACTTCATCCGGCGGAGAATGAAGGGGGTTACTTTTTTGGAGAGATTTTCGAGCGCTTTGGTTTGCGCCTCGCCGGAGGGTCGGATGTATTTTTCGACGAAGCGGTCGTAGGTGCTGAGAAGGCCGGGCATGAGGAAGTCGAGGAGGCTCCATAGCTCGTCGAGGGAGTTTTCAACGGGGGTGCCGGTGAGGACAAGACGGTGGTTGGCTTTGAGCAGCTTGACCGACTTGGCGTTGCGGGTGCCCCGGTTTTTGATGTGTTGCGCTTCGTCGAGGATGGCGTAGCCGAAGGTGCGCTCTTCGTAGGTTTCGATATCTTTTTGGAGGAGGCTGTAGGAGGAGATGAGGATGTCGACGTCGGCGGAGGCGTCGATCAGTTTTTTCCGCTGGGTGGGGGTGCCGTCGATCACCTGCACGTTGAGATCGGGGTTGAACTTAGCGAGCTCTTCCTTCCAGTTATAGAGGAGAGAGGTGGGGCAGACGACAATCGACTGCTGGTCCGGGGAGGCGGCGTGAAACTGGGTGAGGGCGATAATCGCCTGAAGGGTTTTCCCCAGACCCATGTCATCGGCGAGGATGCCGGAGAGACGCATGAGGCGGAGCCGCTCGAGCCAGTGAACCCCCTCTTTTTGGTAGGGACGGAGGGTCGCTTTGATCTTTTTGGGAATTGGGGAAGGCTTGACGGGGCGGAGACCGAGCATCTGTCCTTGGATCTCGAGGAGGGCGTCTGAGATGGTCATCTTGACGGGGAGGCCGTCGAAATGGGCTGGGGTGAGGTTGGCGAGGCTCCAGAGGGGGCGCTCTTCCGTGTGGTTGTCCAGATTTTTGAGGCCAATCTCATCGAACAGCTGAACGACAGGGGTCAGTTTCTCAACATCGAGGACGAGGATCTTGCTCCCTTTCTTGGTCTTGTCGATCTCGAGGAAGGTCCGTTTGGAGGTGATGGTCTCCCACAGCCTATCGAGTGAAATCCCCTTGAGACGTCCTTTGACTTTCAGCTCTAGATTATATTGATCGATCCTCTCCCCTTCAACGAAGTGGAGGGTGAACTGGGTGTCGTCGTAGAGGAACTTGTCCTGGAGAGTGGAGGGGACCGCGAAGGCGATCTGCTCCTGATAACGGGGAACCACCTCGGTCATGAACTCGACAACTTTTTTCTCGCTCTTGGCGATGAAGGAGCCGGTCTCGCGCTGAAAAATGAAACCAGTGAAGAGCTCATTGATGATCTGCCGCTCTTCGACCAGGTTGCGGGCGAGAATCCCCTCTTCGCCGACAAAGGCAGTCGCCTCCTCAAAGGTGAGCTGGCTCGGTGCGGCGGGCACCTCCAGGTCGTCATAGCAGAAGGAGAGGTGGGCTTCGAGCTCCCCGTTGAGGTACTCAATCTCACACTTGCCCCGCAAATCCCCTGCAAAGGGAAGAGTGGAGTACTGCTCAAGGACGTTCTGCCCACGCACCTCCGCCATCCGCTGGATTTCGGGGAGGGCGTTTTCGACAAAGGCGCCAAAGAGGGGCTCGGGGATGGTCATCGCCTCGATCTTGGCTAGATTACGGAGGTGGACGCGGCGAATTCGATCTTGGAAACGGTAGTAAAGGTTGTCACAGAGGACGCCCGGCTTGCAACAGTCGAAGACGCGGACCCCTTTGTAGTCCACCTCTTCCCCCTCAAGGACGATGGTGGGCTTGAGGAACGCCTTGGGCGCTGGAAGGCCCAAATGCTCCACAACAAACCGGAGGGAGGCGCTCTCCGTTGAAAAAGAGACCGGCTTGTCCAGTCCTCCGAGGTAGAGGCAAGGGAGGGCGAGCCTCTCGCCATCCTCTTTCGCCGCATAGCCTGACGCACCCATGTTCTCGGTCGCCTTGGCGTGGGCGTCGGCCATCAGCATGCCGAAGACACTTGGGTCGATGAGACAGATGCGCAGCTGTTCCTCTTCTCCCTCGGGAAAGCGGGCTCCCCAGATCACACGCTTCAATAGCGCCCAACCAATCTTGCAAAACGAACCACAGTTGAAGTGATAGCGGCGGCCGCTGAGCGTGATCGGCTCTGAGTTGTCCACCGCCTCAAGGAAGGAGCGAGCATTGGGGATGTGGAGCGGCTTGCTCCTATATGGCAGACGAAGCGCGAACTGAAGCTGCACGTCCGCCCCCTGGTCGGTGATGAGGATGCCGAGCTCTGCCCGATCGGTTTTCGCCTCTTCGGCCGGAAGGAAAAAGGGAGAGGTGGCCAAAACGCCAGCCCCACAGCTATACTCTTTGAGCAATTCCTGCTGCGATTCCTGACTCTTGCGGCTCTCCTCTTTCTTCTGAGCTTCTTCGAGGGCCTGCTGGATTTTCTCCTTCTCCTCGTCGTCAATGTCCTCCTCTTCGAGGTCGGCATCTTTAGAAAAGTCGACTAGAAGTTCGTCAAGCCGGCGCTCCAAAAAGAAAAGAACAGCCGCCAGATGCTGACAGTCAAGGTGGTGGGAGCAGTCGCAGTTGGAATCGGTCATCTCTGACTCGTGCCGATCAATCTCGATCTCGCACTCGTGAATGTTTTCAAAGCTTCCTTGCACCTGTGCGGCCACTCGAACACACGCCGTCTCTACAGCCAAAATTTTTGCTTCTAGCACTGCTTCACCTTCATGAAGCTCGCGGCCACCGCGTAAGATTGCTGAGGGGAGATCCTGTTTGAGACGTCGAAAGTTGAGCATTCATCACCTAGTGATTGGAAACGACACGTCTTTTAGCGAAAACCCGCTCGCGCCGCAACTGAAATTGTAAAAAAATGAAGTGCGCTCCTTCCTTACGCCCTTAAGTTCCGCACGTTACGACATTCCAATATTTATTTACCAAAAACCATATGCGGAAAAATGGATGCTCACCTATGTTGAAGCCCAGATACGGTTTTTCCGTTTGCCGGTCCTGGGCCAAAGTTTCCTCCATTCTTTGTCCCAGGACCATTTTTTTTTGGCGCCCGCCAAACGCTTGCGAATTAATTCAGCGAGTTGTAACCTCCTTCACCTCTGCGGGTGTAGCTCAGTGGTAGAGCATCACGTTGCCAACGTGAGGGTCGTGAGTTCGAATCTCATCACCCGCTAATTAATCCAGGTGTCTGTCGTGAAATTTGATAATGAAAAAGTTGAAGTTGAGGTCGAAAACAAGGGCGGCTGCCGGGTAGAAATGGCGGTGGTTGTTAAGGCCAAAGCGTGTGAGGAACTTCGAGCAGAGGCGCAAAAGGCAATTAGACATCATGTCTCTGTGCCCGGTTTTCGGAAGGGCAAAGCCCCTGTGAAGATGATCGAAAAGAATTATGGAAAGGCAATTGAGGAAGAGTTTGTCGACCGCGTGGTGCGGGCAGGAGTTAACGAAACGCTCAATCTGACCAAAATCTACCCATGGAGTGGCGAGGGTGTGCCCAAGCCTGAGGTGGAAGAGGTGTCGGTTGACGGGTCCCGGCTAAAGCTAACCTTCGAACGGGAGCCGGACATTCCTGAGCTGAAAGGAGAGGAACTCTCCTTGATGCGGGAGGAGAAGCAGCCGGTGACCGACGAGATGGTACAACAGGAGATCCACGAGCTCCGCCACCAACGGGCCACCTATGAAGATTCCGATGAAAAGGCCAAAGAGATGAGCTGGTGCCGGATCGACCTGGAGAATCTGAAGGAAGAGCCGGCGGTGAAGATTTTGACCGATCACCGAGTGCAGCTAGATGGCGACAAAGTGGCCAACTGGCTGATCAAGCTGGCTAAGGGAAAGGTAGCTGGAGAATCGGCCGAAGGGATGACCGAGCCATCCAAAGACATGTCGAAGACGGAAAAGGACGAGTTCGAGCCGGCGAAGGTGCGGGTCACCGTAGTCGCCGTCGAGAAAGAGGTGCTCCCCGACGATGAGAAGCTTTGCGAGGCGCTAAAGATCGAGTCCATCGATGAACTGCGCAAAAAAGTGGCTGCGAAGCAGGGCGAAGAAGAAGATCGACGGGTGGACGCTGCCCTGAAGAAGTCTCTGTGGGACCAGCTCCTTAGCAAGTATCCGTTCGAGCTACCTAAGTCGCTCGTCGAGACCGAACTACAGACGACGATCAGGCGGCTGGTTGAAGAGCTTCGCCAGCAAGGAAAGGGAGACAAGGAGATCCAGGAGCAGGAGAAAGCCATCGAAGAGCGGGCGGCTGCCGAAGTAGCCCACCGACTCCACACCCTCTTTGTCGCCCGGAAGGTGACCGCCGACGCAGGTAACCAACCCTCTGATGAGGAGATCAACCAGCGGACGCACGAGCTGATGCTGTGGGAGTCGCTCTCACAAGGGCGGATGCTCGATCCCAAAACTCAAGACCCCAGAGTGCTCAACGCCTACCGGCAACGGTCGTTCCTCATGCTGATGCAAGAGAAAGCCGAAGAACATCTTCTAGCGACTGCGAATATCGCTTGACCACCGACTAATGCGCCACCTATAAGAGCTCATACGACAAGGAAGGGGTCAAGCATGAAAGAACAGTACAATTCACTCACACCATACGTCATCGAAGATACCGGCCGCGGCGAGCGGTCGATGGACATCTACTCGCGGCTGCTCCAAGACCGCATTGTCTTCTTAGGGACCGCAATCGACGACCAAGTGGCCAACGTCCTCGTGGCGCAGCTCCTCTTCCTGAGAATGAACGAGCCCAAAAAGCCCATTCACGTCTACATCAACAGCCCAGGCGGATCGGTACAGGCGGGCCTTGCCATCTACGACACACTGCAGTGGCTCCCCTGTGAAGTGAACACCTACTGCATCGGCCAAGCCGCCTCCATGGGCGCTCTCCTTCTCGCAGCGGGTACTCCTGGCAAGAGGTACTCTCTTCCCAATGGACGCGTCCTCATCCACCAGCCTCTTGGCGGCGTGACCGGAACCGCTTCCGACATTAAGGTGCAGGTAAACGAGATCTCGCGGGTCAAACAGATGTTGGCCAGCATCATCTCCAAGCACAGCAATCACGATATTGAAAAAGTGCTTCGCGACTCCGATCGAGACTACTTTCTTACCCCAGAGGAGGCCAAAGAGTATGGCCTGATCGACCACGTCATCACCGCGCCTAGCGATGCCGTGGGTGGCGAGAGGAGCAAAGCTTGAGTCGGAAATCGATCAAAGAGAATGCCGCCTGCTCCTTTTGCGGAAGGACTGAAGATGTAGTTGAAAAGCTCATCTCAGGTCCCAACGTCTTCATTTGCGACAAATGTGTTCGCCTCTGCATGGGCATTGTGGAAAAAAAGCCAGCGTCGACGCCAGCTGAATTCAAGATCCTCAAGCCCAAAGAGATCAAAGAGCGACTCGATGAGTATATCATCGGTCAAGAGACCGCCAAGAAGACCGTCTCTGTCGCCGTCTACAACCACTACAAGCGGGTGCAGGTTCAGGCGAAGAGCGACGGAGAGATTGAGTACAGCAAGTCAAACGTGATGCTCTTCGGGCCCACCGGCTCAGGCAAAACCCTCATTGCCAAGACCCTCGCCCGCGTCCTTGACGTCCCCTTCACCATTGCCGATGCCACCACCCTCACAGAAGCTGGCTACGTCGGCGAGGACGTGGAGAACATCATCCTTCGCCTCCTTCAAGCGGCCGACTACGACGTCGCCAAAGCAGAGCAAGGGATCATCTATATCGACGAGATCGACAAGATTGGGCGAACCACCTCCAACGTCTCCATCACCCGCGACGTCTCCGGCGAAGGGGTGCAGCAGGCGCTCCTCAAGATCGTCGAGGGAACTATCGCTAACGTCCCTCCAAAAGGGGGAAGGAAGCATCCTAATCAGGAGTACATCAAGGTCAATACCGAGAATATCCTCTTTATCGTAGGGGGAGCGTTCGTCGGCCTTGAAAAGACCATCGCCAAGCGGCTGGGCAAAGGAGTCATTGGCTTTGACACCCCCGACACAAAGCATGGCGCAAAGCATGGCACCAAGCAGGGCGACCTCCACGATCGAGCCTTCCTCTTCTCCCAAATCGAACCAGAAGACCTTGTCCAGTTTGGGATGATCCCTGAGTTCATTGGCCGCTTCAACAGCATCGCCAACTGCAACGAGCTCAAAGTTGAAGATCTCATCCATATCCTCACTGAGCCCAAGAACTCGATGACCAAGCAGTTCACCCACATGTTTGCAGAAGAGGGAGTGAAGCTCCATTTCACTGAGGATGCTCTCGTTGCCATCGCCGATAAGGCTGTTACAGCTGGCACTGGTGCCCGCGCTCTGCGGATGATCCTTGAAAACACCATGCGCGAGCTCATGTTCGAGGCCCCCTCTGATCCTGAGATCGGCGAGGTCATCATTGATGGCGCTGCCATCAAAGGGACCAAGCCGCCCACCATCAAG
The DNA here is from genome assembly GCA_963739345.1 of uncultured Verrucomicrobiae bacterium. Classification (GTDB taxonomy): domain Bacteria; phylum Chlamydiota; class Chlamydiia; order Chlamydiales; family JAFEGQ01; genus CAVUAA01. The sequence continues at coordinate 68,351 of CAVUAA010000002.1, forward strand.
CGTAACCCCGACAAAAAAATCGCCTAAACCCAGCCACCCTCATACATATCCAATTCTTTAAACGTCCAGTTTGGTGCCAGGCACCAAACTGGACGTTTCGTCTATACCAAATATTAACGGATGAGAATTTGTTTAATAAATAGGCGTCGTTGTAAAATATAGGTATAAGGAATGGGTGTTTTCTATGAATATTGATCCATCTGGGGACGTCCCAGCGGCAGGACAGGGAGCAGAGCAACAGCCGCAAGTCTCTGCAGCACAACAAGCTCAACAATCAGCAGAAGGGCGAGTGACCGAGAGGGTCTTTGCCATGCTCATGTCCATCATGGGCTCGTTCTCCAACGGGATCATGAACCACTACCTCCCCATCCTAGAGAAAGAGAGAACATGGGAAGGGGCAGCGACCGGAATCTACAACATCTTCAACAGCAACCCCGGCTCGCCGCCTGACTACAAGAAGAGCACCATTGGTGACCAACAATGGAATCAATTCGCCAAAGGGTTCCAGTTCCTTAAATGGGCCTATGATCATCCCAAAAGCAAAGAATGGACCGCAATGCCCCCCAATATGCAAAGCTGGGCTACCGCCGTCATGACCAGCCCGATCGCCTCAGGCCCCCTTAACAAGCTCTACTCCATGGCGGTAGAATTGCAACGACTAGAAAATAAAGGAGCTCCAACCACAGCGCTCCGACACCAAATGCTGAAAGCTGTGATCAAGTTTCAAGCGCATGGCGTCGTCAACAAAAAAGACCCTAAAATATCTGCCGAATTTGATTCTCTAAAACAGCTAACCCAGACAACCGTCTCCGCCATGAGCGCCATGTCCACCCTCACCTACTCCCAGGCAAACGGTGTGATCCTCAAGATCAGTTCGCTCACTAAGTACGCCTCCTCCCTAATCGCCCACGAACAGACAGTGAAGTCAGGGATCACCCGCAATATTCTATCTTAACTATCACTTAATAGAGCGTTGAGCGCCAGGGTGTTAGAGTTGACAGTTAATTTATGCATCTGTACACTTAGTTTAGATAGATAAGCAGAAAAGGATGTTAACTATGCCTAATATACCTCCAGAAAAGCCCGTGCTTCCCGTCTCCCCGACAACGATTCCCCTTCCGACAGCACCAGGCCTTAAAACCAAGATCAAGTTCAGCGCCCTCCTCTATGAAATGTTTGGAGCAATCTCTGGACTCTACGCATTTCTAACGCAGGACACGCTAAAAGGACTAAACAGCACCCTCAGCTTCTATTCGGATCAGGAAAACCAGATTGCCAGTAGCCTGTCCAAGCTTCAGAATCTGAAGTGCCCCAGCAAGCACATGGCGCAGATCACCCTGTTGAAAAACGAGCAGAACCAGATACAGGTCAATATCGGTCTGGTGCAGTCGACAATCACGGGTGTCTCCTCTGGTGTGGCGACGATGGCCTCCCAGCTAATGGGGATCAACCAGTCGGTCTATACGGCGATGAACGGAATCGTTGGGAACATGTAATGACAACAAACGAAAACATCATCATTGGCTACGACGTTTCCGACCCGGACCAGAAAGAAAAACTCGTCCACCACCTTCGCAATGAATACCTGGCTGGCAAGTCGATGAAAGAGAGCCTTCAAGTAGCCGACTACCAGCTAGAGCAAGTTTATGCGCTCGGCTACCGCAAGTATCAAGCGGGCGAGTACAAGGAGGCATCAGAGACCTTTCAGTACCTGCTCTTCTTTGACGACAGGAACTACAAGTTCTTGCTCGGCTTCGCCGCCTCGCTCCACAAACTGGGCGAGCACTATGTGGCGATGGGGGCCTATCAGATGGCCGCCCTTCAGGCACCCACCGACCCTGTTCCCCTCTTCCACCTAGCCGATTGCTATATCCACACAGGCAGCCCTGAAAAGGCAGTAGCCGCCCTAGAGATGGTGATCCGGATGGGGACGCTCGATAAGCGATATTCCGAGCTCAAGGAGCGGGCCACCCTCATTAAGAGCGCTCTAGAGCAGAAGGGTAGAAGCAAGTCTAAGCGTCGCCCCCGCAAGAAGCGCTCATCTTAATCCTATCCTAACAACCCGCTGAAGCTCAACAATTTACGCTTGCAGATTAAATACGATCTGTTGCATAATATATATTAGAGGTCAGAAGGGCCTTTTATAATAATGAAACTAAGGAAGTAACCATGACACACTCAGACATTGCCAAGCACGACATTGCGGACATTGCCGACATTGCCAAACTCGATATTGCTGACATCGCCGACATTGCTGATATCGCCTAAGCGAACCGCCGATAGTCGAAACCACAAGCTAACTTAAATTCGGGGCCTGACCCCGAATTTAAGTTAGCTTTTTTCATTAGGGCGAACGGCGGCCATCTTAATCGAGACTTAATAGAGCGTTGAGATTCAGTGGTTTAGAGTTGCAGAATAAAAGACGCGTCAGTTATAATAGTAGTAGAGCTAGAAAGGCAGTATAGATAATAATCGCATAATAGCAGGAACGGAAGTTATGACTCAGACAGTACCCAGCATGGAAAGCTCCAGAAGGAGCCAAATCATCAGCGGCGCACAGGCGGCACAATCTACCACACAAGCCAAACGATCAGCGCGACTTGATGTCATCCTCAACGCCACACAGATTTATTCAGACGCACGGGGAGCAAAACGATCACACGCCTCAGACCCCCTCTTTGGGCTCGAGCCGGACGCCAACGCTTCTGCTCCGGGGAATCCTCCTCTGACGAGCAACCGGGCCTATACCCTCTTCGATGCGATCAAGAGCATCGGGGTGCTGTTCAACGCGGAAGCGGCGATCAGTGAGGGGTCAATGAACATGATGCAGACGGTCAGTGGTGCCCTGATGCACCAGCTAAAGCAGCAGCAGGGCTACCAAAATGACATCGCCTCACTCAACAAATCACTCAAGGCTGACCAGCCCCCTCTAGTTGAGCAGATCTTCGAAGATATCTTCATGGTGGGTCTGGGGTCGGTCCTCGCCTTCACCTTCGGAGGCCCTGCAGCGGGTATCGCCGCACTGGTGACAGGGGGCCTTCTCGACTTCATGTCGAACGCGAAGCTTTTTGGCACAGGGGATAACAAGAAATCTATCTTCCAGGACCTCCTCGGCAAGCTGCCAGAGGGTGAACAGATCGCTGCTAAGCTCGGGTTCGCGGCACTTTTTGCCGTGATCGTCGGTGCGGGTGCGGGCTTTGCGGTGTCGGGTGTTGCCGATTCGGCTGTAGATGGCATTGATGACGCTGTCGAAATGGAACAGATCGGCGGCGACGCAGAAGAGGATATCGAGGCGCAGACCGGGAAACGTCTGCTCGATGATAGAGGAAAGAGGTTCTGGGCACTGACAATTTCTAACTTGTTCACCAACGGTTCAAAGATCGACAGTGCGCTCAATGACAAGCTGAAGGATGGACAGCCCGACAAAACCCAGCTGGGTCTATGGGGCGACATCTTCAAGTCGATGGGTATGTCGGATTTGCACGCCGGCATCGCCAGCGGCATCTTTGTTCTAGCAGGTACGATCACCACCATGGGAATCGCGGGTTACACCATCGGAACAGTGCCGACACTCGAGACTGGCATGATGGAACGGCTAATGTCAGCGTTCAACGCCGTGCTGGCGATGGGTACTGGGGCAACCTCCTTCTACCAGGGTGTGATGGGATTTAAGCTCACCGGCGTGCTCGACACTCAAGCGGATGTGGTCTTCCAGCTCGACGGGCTACAGAAGCAGCTACAATCGACAGAGTTCATGCAACACTTGACCGAACAGCTCAACAACCGAGCAACCTCATTGAGTACGAGCTCGATGAACACGGTGCAAGCGGTTTTGGGCGACTTCAAAGCGGCAGTAGGATTAAATCAAGCAGTATAACTTAATACGTATAAACGAAAAATAGAAAATAGGTAACAATTATGACTACTACACCAAACATCTCACTCACAGAGAAAGAACGGGTCGAGCACATTACCCGCTCCGCTCCTCCTCCACGCGCTCGTAAGAAAGAGACAGCGAAGCAGTCCCGCTCAAGCGACCAAATCACGAAAGCGCCAAAGAAGCAGGGGCTCTCAGAGGCCGAAGAGCGCTCTATCCTCAACAATCCGCTCGCCAGCAAGGAAGCCGCACCGCAGAATAATGAGGCCGACCTCTACACTGGGTCGGGATTCCCCCCTCCGGGGCTCGCCTTCTACGCGGCGCAAGCGATGAGCTTGGCGGTGCAGGCGGATGCCAATGCGATGGACGTCTACTCGAACCTCGAGCAGTCCGAGTACAACCTGATCAGCGAAGCCTACCAGAGGATGGCTGACTCAGACCGGGCCTCGATTATGAGTCAGGCATCGGCGACCATGTGGGGCGCCATTTCTCAGACGGTAATGGGAGGCCTCACCTTTGGTGGCGGTCTCTATGGTGCAGTCAGAATGGCCAAGCTGGCGAAGGAGCAGAGCGGCCTCAACAACGATAAGAACGCCCTGACGTCGAGGCTTGGTAAAATCGCCGAGGTTAATGAGGCGGACGACGAGGACATCAAGACGCAGGTGAACGAGGCCAAAGCAGGCGGGGAGAAGTCGGTAGCGACTCGGCTGAGAGAGGCTTCAGAGAAGTTCGACCGCGACATCAAGTTCCAAGACGACCTAAAGAAGTTCGAAGCGGATAGCCGTGACAAGCCAAATGACGAATGGGAGCTGGAAGTTGGAAGCCGATTTGACAACGGGCAGGACGGTTTCGCAAACCAGTTGAGCAACGAGAAAGACGCTTTTATCGACCGGATTAATAAATATAATGCAGACCACCCGGCCGATCAAATCTCTAACGAGGTTCGCGCCAAACTGCTTCAGCCCTTTAATGATCGGGAAAACGAGCTCAATACCGCCAAGGGAAAACTCCTGGAAGGACCGGCCAACGAGGAAGCCTATAACAAGCAAAAGGCCGTTCTAACCAAAGAGTTTGATGATACCAAGAAACAGCTCACTGAGAAGAAGGAGGAGACCAAGCGGGGTATCGACGAAATTGATACCGACCTGAAGGCGCTAAAAGCTAAGGGGACGGAGATCCAGGGCCACATCTCAATGGTGAGCGGATTTGGACAGCTCGGTCAAGCGTTTAACTTTGGTAAAATGAGTGCGGAGATCGGCCAGGCGCAGCAGCAGTACGAAAAGAGCAAGGCGCAGCAGGCACAGACGATGAACGAGGCTATCCGTGGAGAAGTGGCCCGTCAGTGGAGCACTCTGGCGCAAGCCGCAGACAGCGCGATGCAGGAGTATGCGTCGACGATGAAGTCGATCAACCAGTCGCTCCGCGCCTAAACTGAAATGAAATCCCCGGGGCCTCACCGCCCCGGGGATTTTTTTTGTCATTACTCGACCCCTTTACCCTAAATTAACGTGGCTCATGCTAGGGGACGGAGGTACACTCCGCCGCAAAAGTGCTAATCGACAACTACGCCAGACAGCTGGGGCACGACCTCAAGCTGACCGAGTCGCTCTCACCCGATGAATCGGGGGGTACCGCCTAAGCCTGATGCCTGGTATAGAGGTGTCGATTGCCCCTTTAGATCAGGGGTTCGCGCTCCGCGCTGTGGTCGGGGAGGCGGGGAAAGAGGAGGAGCTAGAGACGCTTATGCTGGCCAACCTGATGAGACAGGGAACAGGAGGAGCGGTACTTAGCCTCGACGAGTCGGGGACGCAAGTGGTACTGTCCCGAGAGTTGCCACTTCAGATGACTTATGTGGAATTTCGGGAGCATCTGGAGACGTTTTTTAACTATGCGGAGTTCTGGAAAGTGAAGGGTAAAGAGGCCTGATGGCAAGACTTGTAGGCGAGGAAGGGAGAGCGGCTGGCATCAGCTTCGACTTTGTCGGAGCTGATGAGTGGTCGATCGGTCGTGATCCGGATGAGGCGACGCTCGTTCTGGAGGACCCTTCTGTCTCCCGTCGCCATGCGATCTGCCGACAAACACCTGCCGGATTCCTACTAGAGAATTTAAGTGCGACCAATCCCCTCTCGGTCAATGGGAGAGAGCTGATGGAACCGCAGCTCCTCAAAGAGGGGGACCAGGTGAAGATCGGCGACACGCTCTTCCGATTTACAGCGGAGAAGAGTGACGAGATCGAATACGAGGAGTTCTTGGAGGAGCCGACGCCCATTGGAGAGCGAGTTGACTTAAAGGAGACGGGCCGGTGGCTGGTGAAGGTGGTCACAGGACCCAATACGGGGGCGGAACTGGCGCTACACGCTGGACGGACCTACACGCTAGGGACTGATCCTGCGACGTGCGAAATTGTCTTCCACGACCTGAGTGTCTCGCGGCAACACGCCCGACTGGCGATTGCAGACGATGAGACGGTGACCATCGAAGATATCCACAGTCGCAATGGGGTATTGGTCGACGGAGAGACCGTGGAAGGTCTGACGCCGCTGCGAGGGAACCAGGTGGTCTCGGTAGGCACCTCGTCATTTGTGCTGATTGATAGGGAGGAGGCGCAGGAGACTCTGATGTCGGCGGCCCCCAAACAAAAACGGGAAGAAGCTCCAGCAGAGGTGGCGGTCGAAAAGAAGAAGGAGCGGCCCATCCTCTCAGGAGGGGCTTTCATTCTGATGCTTGTGGCGGCCGCGATCATTGTGATCGCAGTGGCGGGAAGTGTCTCTCTCTTCCGCGACGACGATGTGGTGACGAAACACCGCGACTACGACAAGGAGCTGGCAACAGCGCTGGCGGAATTCTCAGATGTACGCTTTACTTACAATCCCGCAACGGGCAAGCTATTCCTGCTTGGTCACGTACTGACTCCGGTCGACAAGAGTGAGCTGGTCTACAATTTGGACGGACTCCAATTCATCGAAGAGGTGGAGGACAATGTGGTGGTCGACCAGTACATCTGGGAAGAGTACAACGCGATCATCTCGAAACATCCGGCGTGGGTGGGGGTGAACATGTACTCGCCGACGCCGGGAACGTTTGTCTTGAACGGCTACCTCGCCCGCCGAGAGCAGAAGGTGACGCTGCAAGACTACTTGAGCATCAACTTCCCCTACGTGGGACTGCTTGTCGACCAGGTGGTGGTAGAAGAGGTGCTGATTGAGGAGATCCATTCAAAACTGATTGGGGCCGGTTTCAGCAGCGTAGGCCCGGAGCTGGCCAATGGGCAGGTGACGCTCACCGGCTTCATCGGGCGAGGCGAGGCGAGTAAGTTTGAGCGAGCGGTAGATGAGGTGAAGGGTCTACAAGGGGTGCGACAGGTGCGCAACTTTGTAGTGCTGCTGGCCGACGAGCAGTCGGTGGTTGACTTGACGGGCCGCTACAATGTGCAAGGGTTCTCCACCCACGACGACGCGACGGTTAATGTGTTGATCGACGGGAGAATTTTGGCGCGTGGCGACACATTTGAAGGGATGGAAGTGGTGAGCATCAAATCTAACGCCATCATCCTGGAAAAAGACGGCGTCAAGTATAAGATTAATTATGAACAGAGTTGAGAGGTTGCATGTTCGGATTAGAAAAGGCTAGCGAAAAAGCTGATGAGGAGCGGTTCGACTTAGAGAAGGAGATCCGCGAGCCTGAGACCTATCGCAAATTGAAAGATCGTGTGGAAAAACGGATTCAGACGCTGAAGGCGACGTTGCGCAGTGGTGAGAGCAAGGAGGAGTACGACCAGTTTGGCGTCCTTCTTCACGCTTACGCCTCGCTACAGAAGCTAATGGCGCGGGTCGCGGCAAAGTAAGGAGCAGAAAATGACGATTCACCTAGGTAACTTACTTAAAATGATTCAAGGGGAGGCAAAGGCGGTTTCCGCCAAGATGAAATGCCTCCAATGTCAGGGAACGTCGATCAGTGTGACGGGGATGATCTCGTTGCAGCTGACGATGAATAAGTTCTCGCAGATTGCCGACCTCGGTTCCACGACGGTCAGCATGTTTAACCAGTCGTTCAAAACAATGATCGGCAACATCCTGAGGTAGAGATGACGACACTTGCAGATTTCAAAGAAGACTTCGCCCTCCTCACAGAGGCTGGGTTTGTGGCGGTCTCCCACCTCGACGAAGATGGAGCGGCCAAGATGTTCCACGCGGCGCAGCTGCTCGACGAGATGAGTGTATTGCCAAAGATTGGCCTGGCGGCCATTGCCCTCCACAAGTTGGAAGTGAAGCGGGCGATCACCCTCTTAGAAGAGGTGCTCGTCCAAGAGCCCGACAACGTGCGAGCGGGAGCGCTCCTCGGCATCGGCTACCTCCTCTCGAACCAGAATATCGAGAAGGGAGAGCAGCTGCTAAAAGATGCGATGGAGAAAGGGGACGACCCTGCCACCAAGCGTTTGGGCGAGCTGTGGCTTGAGGTGCTCGACAAGGGTGTGCGCAAGGCTGGTAGCCCGGCATCACCACAAAAGCCGAAGGATAAACAATGACCGGTCCAATTCCAGGCCAAGGGGACATCGAAGGGCCGAAACTCGGACCGCAGCAGCAGCAACAGCTTCCTGATCAGGCGCCGTCGGGCAAAGACTTCGGCTCACTAATGGAAAAGGGCGAGGGGATCGTCACTCCAGAAGGAGCTGAGCAGGTTTCACCGATGGAGCTGGCTCAAACGGGGCAGCAGCAAGAGGTGACGCCGCAGACGCTTCAAGAAGGGTTGCGACGAGTGGGCGACAAGACAGCTGCCTTACAGGGGATCATCACGCCCGAGCGCTTTGACGAGCTCTCAAACGGGCAGAAGAGTCTCCTCCACACAAAGCTGACGCAGTTCTCTGAGCACATGAAGGGGCTGGCCGATCAGACCGGCGTCGCCTATCAGGGAGAAGCGCCGAAAGGCTCAGCCATGTCGGCGGCAAAAACCTATATCGGCTGGCTGACCAACGGTCAGGCGACGATTGAGAATGTGGCCAAGCAGATCGGCTCTGCAAAGCCGGGCGCGCTCTCGGTAGCAGATATGCTCAGAGCGCAGGCGAAGCTCGTCGCAGCCGAGCGGGCGATCAACTTCGCCTCTGCGGTTGCTGGCAAGGGAACCGACTTCATCAAGCAGATGATGCAAACACAGATTTAAGACATGTCCGGAGGAGACCTCGACAGGCTAGTAGGAGAGCTCGGCGAGGTGGAGCTAACAACGGTGCACGGCCGTATCACGGAAGTGGTGGGCATGTTGATCCGCGCTGTCGTCCCTCGCGTCCGTATCGGTGAAGTTTGCCTAGTCAAACGGCTCGAGGGTGAGCCTCTCCGGACGACGGTGGTGGGCTTCACGCAGCAAGAGGTGCTCCTCTCCCCTCTTGGGGAGATGAGTGGGATTGGCCCCTCGTCGGAGGTGATCCCAACGGGACTCCCCCTTCACATCAAGGTGGGACCGCAGCTTTTGGGCCGGGTGCTCAACGGGCTGGGCGAGCCGCTCGACCTCGACGAGAAGGGGCCGCTTGAGCTCAGCGAGACCTACCCAATTGAGGCAGAGCCTCCCGATCCACTGAAGAGGAAGATCATCACCGACTCCATCTCAACGGGGGTGCGGGTGATCGATGGTCTGTTGACGGTGGGCGAAGGGCAGCGGATGGGCATCTTCGCAGCAGCCGGTGGAGGAAAATCGACGATTTTGGGGATGATCGCTCGGAGTTCTACAGCAGACGTCAACGTCATTTCGCTGATCGGTGAGCGGGGGCGGGAGGTGCGCGAGTTCATCCAAGATTCGCTAGGCGAAGAGGGAATGGCCCGCTCAGTTGTGATCGTCTCAACCTCGAATCAGCCGTCGCAGCTCCGTCTCAACGCCGCCTACGTGGGAACAGCAATCGCCGAATACTTTCGTGATCAAGGAAAAAAAGTCATCTTGATGATGGACTCAGTTACTCGCTTCGCACGAGCGCTGAGAGAGATTGGGCTTGCCGCAGGTGAGCCACCGGCTCGCGCTGGATACACGCCATCGGTCTTCTCAACACTGCCGAAGCTGATGGAGCGGTCGGGTAACTCGGACAAGGGGTCGATCACCGCCTTCTACACAGTGCTGGTGGCGGGCGACGACATGAACGAGCCGGTGGCCGACGAGACCCGTTCCATTCTTGATGGACACATCATCCTCTCGGCCGAGCTGGCCTATCAATATCACTATCCAGCGGTGGAGCTTTTGGGGTCTGCTAGCCGTCTGATCACACACATCTGCCAGAAGGATCAGCTTGAGCTGATCGCCCAGGTACGCGCGGTGCTCTCCAACTATCGTAAGAACGAAATCTTGATCCGCATTGGCGAATATAAGAGGGGCTCTGACCGCTCAGCCGACTTTGCGATCGACCACATTGACAAGGTGAACCGGTTCCTCAAACAGGACATCGATGAGAAGTCGTCGATGGAAGAGACACTTAATGACCTCCGGAACATCTTCAGGTAAGAATCCCGAATACCCTCTAGAACAGGTGTTGGGAGTCAAGAAGCAGCGAGTCGATGAGGCGGAAGCGGCTTTCCGGGAGCAGAAAAAGGAAGTCGAAAAGCAAGAGAAGAAGCTAGAAAAGGCCAAAGAGAAGCGGGACAAGGCGCTCGAGCACAAAACAGACAAACTTGAGCAGCTCAGGACGGCGCTCGACACGGGGACGACGTCGGACGAGGTGGACACGATGAAGAAGTACCTCGACGTGGTGAAGGAAAAGCTAGCCACCGAAGAGGATAAAGTGAAAGAGCAGCAGCTCCTTGTCGACGAGGCGGAGAAGAAATTAGAAGAGACGCAACTAGCGCTAAAAGCGCGGCGGCTCGAACTCGACAAGATGGAGATCCACAAGGCAGAGTGGTGGAAAGTGATCAAGAAAGAGATGCGGATTTCCGAAGAGAAAGAACAAGATGAGCTGGGACAGGCGACCTACCTCGCCCGGCGTGCAGAAGAGAGAAGGCGGAAGAGATAATGGTGATTCAACCAGACAAACAGCCCGACAAGATCCCTCCCCCAAAGGAGCAGGAGCGGCCATCCTATCAGAAGCCGCCAAGCAGGGATTTTGGCAAAGAGATTCAATGGCAAAAGGATCGCTATCCTCCCGATAAGGAGGTGATCAGCGAGCTGAGACGACGGGCGCAGTCGCTACCTCCTCCACCGCCGAAGGCGCAACCCCGTCAACAGGTGCAGCAAGAGAGTTCAAGCACTCCCGGATTTGGGAACGCTCTTGAATCAGGGCTCGACTCGATGGAACGGCAGCAACAGCAGCCAGCAGATCAGAAGTCTAGCAACGATCAGCCGCCAGTGAAGGATAAGCCTCCTCAAAAAGAGGCCCCTCCAAAAAAGGAACAGAAGCAGCCGGTTAAGGGTCAGCAACAGCCACAACAGCAGCAAGTGCAGGCGCCTCAGACGGGTGCTGCGCAGGCGGGTGTGCATGTCGCTGCCGAGGTGGCAGGTGCCGGGACCGGCACCAACATCGACCAAATCATCAACGTCTTTCAGAGCAATCCGGTCTTCCAATCCCATGTGCAAACTCTCTCTGTTCAGGCGCGGGGCGCCGACACGGAGATCGCCGTCATGATGGCCAACGGAGTGAACGTCAATGTGACGGTGATGGCCGGTGGCAAGGACATCAACGTGGTGATCCGCGGGATCACCGCGGAGGCGCAAGCAGCCATCGATAATCCGGCCAATCAAGCTCTCTTGCAAGCTAGGCTCGGCGAAAAAGGTTTCACCGTCCACCAGATGCGCACCTTCCGAGACGAAGAGCCCTCCAGGCCGACCGGCGAGACAGCAAAAGGAGAGAGAGGCGAAGGGACGGGTGGCCAGGGCGGCCCCGGGGATGAGGAGACCACATGAGCGAACCAATGAGACGTATCGAGCGAGCGTTACTCGACCTCGACGAGGTGCCACTTCTTGGGGGCGACACCCCCGACTTCCCCTACACACAAGTAGCCGAGGCGATCGCTGAGAGATTTGGCCTCACTGGATTAAGCATCGAAGCGGGAACGCCGCAGTGGCGGACTGACGGCGCAACATTGCAAGGGATTGGAGAGCCAGCCCACACTCTCAGAATGCTCTGCTCTCCCCTCGACGCGCCGTTTGGCGTGGCGATGGCAGAGGGGGATGTGAAGCAGATGGTGAAAGCAGTCTTGGAGGGGGGCGACGGGGCGGCAGCCTTGAGCGATGAGCCTCTCTGTCACAGCTTCTACCGCTTCATCGCCGCAGAGGTACTTTTCGCAGCTGGCCGCTACGGCTTTCCCCCCGCTCTCTCCCTCCACCTGTTGGAAGAGGAGATGGCCATCGAAGGGCCCGCCCTCACCGTCGATCTGGCGGTGATTGCAGAGGGGATGAGAGTCAATATCCGTCTCATCCTCCCCGACACCTTCACCCGGGTGTGGCGCGCCCATTTCGTCGCCACCCGCCCCGCCCGCCTCTCTCCCGAGCTGCAGCGGCAGCTGGAGATCTCCCTTCACGCCGAGATGGGACGGACCCGCCTGACGCAAGCTGAGTGGCGGAGCCTTGGCGCCGGCGACTTCATCACCCTCGACCGCCACACCCCCGGAGAGGTGATACTCACACTTGAGAGCGAGCCCCTCTTCCGCGGCGCCCTCTCACATGAGGGGATCAAAATTCAACCTATTGAGGCAACCATGGACGACGAACTAGACCCCCTTCAAGACGAAGAGGAGCACGAGGAAGAAGAGATTGAAGAGGAGGAGGAGGCCGCAGCTCCAGAGCCTGAGCCAGAAGAGCCACTCGTTAGCCCGGGCCAAATTCCGGTCACCCTGACCGTGGAGATGGGACGGGTGAAAATGAGCGCCGAACAGCTGCTCAGCCTGCAGGCGGGCAACATGGTCAAGCTCCCCCCTCGAGGCGAGAGCCAGGTTGACCTCACTGTTGGCGGCAAACGGGTGGGCCGGGGCGAGCTCCTTCAAGTGGGCGACGTCCTCGGCGTACGAGTTCTCGAGCTAGGAAAATGAGCCCTGATCCGTCAAAGCAGATCACTCAGCCAGGCGTTGCACCTGCAAGGTTAAGTGGCGACGAGACCATCCCCAAACAGGTGGGCCCCTACAAGATCGAGGGGAACCTCTCAAGGGGAGGGATGAGCCGGCTCTATCTCGCCATTGATCCCGAAACCCACGACCCGGTCAGTGTGAAAGTGCTCTCCCCTGAATATGTCGATCACCCTGAAATGATCGGCCGCTTTCATCGGGAAGCTGAGATCATTCAGCTCACCGACCACCCCAACATCTGCAAACTGCACGGACATGGGGAGTGGGCGGGGGGGCTCTACATCGCCATGGAGTTTGTGCAGGGGATCACCCTCCGCCAATCGATCCTCCAACACACCATGTCCCTTAGACGAACCCTCGAATTGATCCTCGAGGTGGCCGGCGCCGTCCGCCATCTCCACTCCCACGGCGTCATCCACCGAGACCTTAAACCAGAAAATATTCTCCTCACTTCCACTGGCGGCATCAAAGTGATCGACTTTGGAATTGCGCAGCTCCACGAAGAGCGAGAAACCGATGGCCTTGAGCGGCGGGTGGTGGGCACACCGGTTTACATGGCGCCAGAACAAAAAACCAACCCGAACAACGTCACCTTTGCCGCCGACATCTATTCTCTGGGCATCATCACCTACGAACTGGCCCTTGGCCGCCTCAGCCACGGCATCATCCACATCTCCCAGGTGCCTCGTGGACTGCAAAAGATCCTCTCCAAAGCGCTCCAACCCGATTCCAAAGATCGCTATCAAACCGTCGCAGCCTTCACCGACGCCATCAACCGCTACCTCGAATCGGGGAAAGTAGAAAACGACCAGCGAGGACGCGCCTACTCCCAAGACATTGCTCAACACCTTCGGAGCGCGCAGGAGACCCTCCTCCCCCCCGCCCTTCCCCATTGGCGTGAAGTCTCCCTCGGCCTCGACACCCACCGCGATCTCAACATCTCCGGCGTCTACTACGAATTCCTCGAGCTCGACGACGGCGCCTACGGCATCGTCCTTGCCGAACCCTCCTCTCGCGGCGTCGCCGGCATCATGCACGCCGCCATGCTGCAGGGGCTCATGCTCGCCTTCTCTCGCATTCACACCAATCCCTCCACACTCATGAGCGCCATCAACGAGACCCTCTGCGACCACACCATCGACGAGCTCTTTTCCCTCAACTACCTCATCCTCAAACCGCGCACCAACGAGCTCCACTACATCTCCTGCGGCTACGGCCCCCTCTGGATGGTCCGCTCCGGAACGCAAAGAGTAGACTTACTCACCTCCAACAACCTCGCCCTCGGCATCGAGCCTGGAACCACCTTCTTTGGCGTCACCCAGAAGTGGAGCATTGGCGACAGTCTCTATCTTGCCACCCTCCGCGCCGCCGACCAGCCCCCCGACACCTTTGGCCACACCATCGAGCAGATGCTCTACACCACCCCCCAAAAACAGGCCGAAGGGCTCCTTCGCCGCCTCCTTGTCAGTGACAAGGCAACTGTCGAACAGCGCCCTGCCACCATCGTGGCAATCCAACGCACCGCCTAACAGGCTGTACCGATTGGGGCCAGGCCCCAATCGGTACATTAACGAGGCCTAAACACTACAGCATTCGTCCGACGTTGTTGTGCTGATCCGCGGAAAAAAACTTCTTATAAATTGTCACATTTGTTAGATTGTCGTACGCTTTCTCCAATTCAACGGACGAGGACAATTCCACCCGCATGAGACGCATTCGACTCGGCAACTTTTTCCTCGCAATTTCCATGACGTCTCTGGTGGGCGCCGTCGGTCCAACCAGCGATCGCGTTGGCCACTATTACGAGTCAGGCTACGACCGCGTCTCTCTCCTTGCTGAAGTGGAAGGGGGCGAGGGATACGATGAAATTCGGGTCGACGGCGAAAAGCGGCCGGTGGAGAAACGGGTTACCGAGATGCCGGGTGAGCCGGTCACCGCGCCACCTCTTCTCATGCGCACTCTGGGTGCTCCTTCTGGTGTGAGTGTAAAGACAGAAGAGACCGTCGTCGCTGAAGAAGAGGAACAAGAAGGGTACGTCATCAACTTCAACGACGTATCTGTTGCCGAATACATCCGCTTTGTGGCGCGGATCACCGGCAGCAACTTCATCTTCAACGAACGGGACCTCCAGTTCAACGTCACCATCGTTTCTGAAGAGCCAGTAACACCCGATTACATCATGTCGGCGCTCCTGCAAGTGCTCGAGGTGCACGGTCTCAAGCTGGCCGAGCAAGGGGGCCAAGTACTGGTCTACAAAGATGCCGAGCTTGCCAAATTGGCCACCGTCATTTCCGATCAGGCAGCTGCCGCCGGCGGTGAAGAGCCGGCCATCATGACCCGCGTCTTCCAGGTGGTCAATGCCAGCCCAAAAAATCTAGAAATCATCGTCGCACCCCTTCTTTCAGATCGGGCACTCGTTCAAATCTCACCAGAAACTGGCCATCTGATCGTCACCGATATCGCCGGCAACGTCGACAAGGTGGCCAAGCTGCTTAAGACGCTCGACACCCCTACCCCCGACATGGAAGTGGGCGAGTATCGAGTGCAAAGCACTTACATCGAATCGCTCGTCGACTTGGCGCGGAAAATTCTCGATCCTCTTGGGGGGGGCGGCATCACCCTCGTTCCGCAGGCGATGACCGACACCATCTACGTTGTCGGCTCCCCCTACATGGTTCAACGAACCATCAGCATTCTCGAAGCTCTCGATGCTGGACCCGAAAAAGATGGGGGAGTTGTTCCTCCGTATGCCGGCGGAGCAGCAGGGCCCGCTGGCCCCGGCGGAACGCGAGGACGACCCACCGCTGGCGGAGTGGTCGAAGCGGGCATGGCCGGCGCGGTTCCATTTGGCCCTCGCAAAGCGCAGCTCGACACGACGACCTTCTACATCTACAAGCTCCAATATCATCAGGGCCGTGAGATCAAAGAGGCGCTGCAGAACATTTCCGCCTCACTCGAAGCGTCCGGCGCGACTAGTTCCGACCTGGTCAATACCATCGCCACCATCCAGTGGATTCAGTCATCGAACAGTTTGGTTGTATCGGGCACTCGCGCCTCCATTGAGAAGGTGAAGGAGCTGTTGCAAGATCTCGATATTCCCCTCGAGCAGGTGTTCATCGAGGTGCTCATCCTCCGCACTACAATCAGTGATTCCCTGCGGGTTGGAGTTGAATGGGGTTACGCGCAGCAATACAAGGACAAAGGGGCTAACCCCACCACCGTCCAGACCGGCTTTGCCAACACCATTCCAACTGGCCCGGGCAACGCTACCTCACCGCTCAACTCCCGCCTGAACCCGATGAATTCGCCCAATCCCCTCCCTCCATTCAATGCGGGTGGTTTGGGCCTCGGCGTCGTCGGCCGTTTCGTCAACCTCGACGGCACGCTATTCAGCTCGGTGGGAGCGATCATTAACGCCGTCCAGGACGACCGCGACCTCACCATCATGTTCAACCCCAAGATCCTCTGCCAGGACAACCACACGGCGCGCATCTTCGTGGGAACCAACATCGCCTTCCGCGAGTCGACCATCTCTGAGCCCGGCTCGACGATTTTGTCAGGAGACATCGAATACCGCGACATTGGCTCAGAGCTCATCATCACGCCTATTCTTGGAGATAGCGACACGGTGACTCTGGAGATCAGTCAGAGCATCTCTAATACTGCTTCATTTGACAGCGGCTCCATCTTTGGCGACTCAAGCGTCTCGACCGACACCACAGGTCAAGGGACCACCCAGCCCATCCTCAAGTCGGAGACAGAGACCCGCGTCTCTGTCCCAGACGGCCACTTCCTCGTCCTTAGCGGTCAGATCCAAGACACCCAGCAGCGGCGCCACCGCGGCCTCCCCTGCCTCGGCGGCCTCCCCATCATCGGCGCCGCCTTCGCCGACAAATCAGACATCGACAGCCGGGACAACCTGATCATCTTCGTCCGCCCCCACATCATCCGCACTAAAGCTGACATGACCCGCGTCACTGAAGCCGAGCGGCTCCACTATGAGCGAGTCTCTGACCAGCGCTCCTTCTGCATGGACCGTCAGCAGGCGCTTGAAGTGCTCAACATCGTCCCTCCACAACCTGCCATTCACGACCACTACTGGGATCCATGCTACGACCACAATCCATGCGACGTTGTCTGCTGCGACTAGCAGCCTTCGTGCTGATCGTAGCGATCAGCACGAGCTGCTTCCCACGCCAGCAGCCGTTAAAGCCCCGTCTTGAGTACACCTCGCAGAAGAAAGACTTCCGCGAGCTCTCCTCCCCCTTTCCTGCACTTCTTCCCCACGAGCGAAACACCGAATGGGGGCGGGAGTACCGCGTCGGTGTCGGCTTCGCCCGCGACTTTGACCTCTACCGCGCCATCACTAGCTTCAAGCGAGCCCTCCTCCTCCTCCCCAAGCGGGAGAGCGTCCGCCGGCTCGAGCTCTACTACTTCATCACCCTCGCCTACTTCCTTGGCGACCGCTACACCGACGTGATCGAAACGGTCGAGCAGTCCCCCCTCCTCAACGTCTCCCCTGACTTCCCCCCTTACCGCGACCTCCTCCTCATGCTCCACGAAGCCTATATCCAAACCGGCGACTGTGAAAAAGCAGCCACCGTCGACGAATCTCTTAATGACGACACCATCCGCCTCAGCACTGCCATTCGGCAGGGATGCAAACTCGACCTCCCTGGCTACCAACAGTGCAAAAAATCCGTCTGCCGCGCGCAAACCCTCAGCGCCATCCTCCCCGGTGCCGGCTTCCTCTATGTTGGCCAAAAGCAATCTGCCATCACCGCCTTCCTCCTCAACGCCCTCTTCATCGCCGCTGCCGTCCAATTCTTCCACCGCGGCTACTGGGCTCTGGGCGCAATCACAACTAGCCTCGAGACCGGCTGGTACTTTGGCGCCATCTACGGCTCGGGCGAAGCGGCCCACTACTTCAATGAACGGCTCTACGAACACCTCGCCGAGCCCTACCTCGATAAGAAAAGCCTCTACCCCACACTTATGTTGCGATGGACCTTCTGATGCCACTCCCACGGAAAAATTTGGCGAATAGGACTGAGTTTTTACCGCTCGACTATGAGCTCGACCTCAACAACCACAAGTGGTTGCCATCGGCCTCCGCTCTACGTCAAGCAGCAAAATCTCTAGCCCTATTCGCCAAATTTTTCCGTGGGAGCGGCATTTTGCTCTTCCTACTTCTGATCGTCACACCTCTTGCGGCCTCCCTCTATGAGGAGCCGTGGGGAAGAGACAAACAATTCTTTGAAGCACCCAAGTCCCAAACCGAAACCCATGAGGGGCTCCTTGCCCGCACTGGCGTCAAGATGATCCGCGTCCATCAAAAATTTGTTTCCCCCTGGGATGGACCGCGTAGCCACTTCCGCCCCTCCAGCTCGCAGTACACCCTCCTCGCCATGCAGCGCCACGGCTTTTTCAAAGGATTTATGATGGGTTGTAGCCGCCTCGAGCGCGAAAACAAAGACCCCTGGGTCTACCGCACCGTTGAAATGGCCGGCTTCACCTTTAAGGAAGATATTCCTTAAAGTGCGCCCATGCGCACACTCGTAGCTCTTCTCCTTTGTACCTGTTGCTGGGCGGTTGAGCCGCAGCTACAAGAACGGCTGAACGACCGTGTTGTGGCGTGGAAATGCCCCGACCAGGAAATCCGCGAGCCACCTCATCTGATGGGAAAGCAGATGGGGGTGGTGAATACGATTGGGAGTGAGCCGCTTGGCTATACGCTAGACGGCGACATCAAAGTGTTCGAACTCATCGCTCAGCCGGTCGAGCAGGTGCTCACCGACGGGGAGGCGAGGTATTGGGACATCATCCCCGAGCAGTATCGCTACCCATGCAAGCAACGGGAGCGTCTGAAGCAGACTGTGAGAGTGTGGGGATTTAACGGGCAGTGTCCAGGCCCCACCATTGAGGTGACCGAGGGCGACCGCGTGCGGATCCTTGTGACAAATGAGCTGCCCGAGCCCATTTCGGTCCTCTGACACGGTCTTGAGGTGCCCAATACACAGGACGACGCCGGCGGCGACACGCAGTTTCCCATTTTGCCCGGTCGAACCGGCATCTACGAGTTCACCGTCTACCAATCGGGAACCTTTCTCTACCACTCCGGCTTCAACGTAACCAAGCAGGACACCTACGGTCTGGCTGGCATGTTCATCTCCCACCCCAAAGAACCGGAGGAGAAGATCGATGCCGATTTTGCGATCTTGATGCAGCAGTTCTCTGTAAAGCCTGGCAACGAGGGGGGACCGATTCCCAAATCGGCCCGCTGACCTGGAGCTACCATCAATGTCGCACCGGGTGAGACACGAGACGTCAAGTTTGTCGCCTGGAACCCGAGCGTCTGGCGGTTTCACTGCCACAATCTCCACCACATCATCAACGACTATGGGGATGTTTTGTGGGGAATTCAGCCCCGCGGGGGCATGTACACCTACCTCCACGTCATCCCCAAAGATCCAGATGCTCCCTCGCAACACCCCACGCAATCTGAGGTGACGCCAGAATGAAACGACTTCTCCTCTTCTCCCTTCTTCTCTCTGGCTGCGCGCGGGTCAACGTGGAGCGGGAATATGGGGCGATGCAAGAGGCCGCGAAGTGCCGCACTGGCCACCTCTGCTGCTGGGAGCGGAGCTGCGAAGAGGCCGAGTGCATCCACACCAAAGCTGCCTCTACCCTCACCCACCCTCGTACCCGAAATGAGGCAGTAGAGATCGCCCTCTCGAACAACCCCTCTCTACAAGCCGCCTACGAAAATCTCGGCATCGCCAAGGCAGCAATCGTCCAGGCGGGCCTCCTCACCAACCCCTCCCTCTCCATCGACCGGCGGTTCCCCTCCCAACACTCTCCTTCCCTCAAAAGATGCCCTCGTCAAAACGGCCCTCGCCTGCAACCCCGAGATCGCCGCCCTTTAGCACGAAATCGGCCTCGCAAGGACCCGTATCCGCCTCTTCCGCCAGGTCGACCTCGGCATTGCCCAGACCAAAGAGCCCGGCGAGGCCAATGGCTTTGGCCCCAGCATTAGCATCCAGCTCCCCATCTTCGATCAAAACCAGGCCCAAGTAGCCCGCGCACAGTTTCTCGTCCAGAAGCGGTGCAAAGAGCTCCCGGCTAAACAAATTGAAATTTCAACTTTAATTCGAGAAACCACTCAAAAATATCTAACCACACAGCAGCAGCTCCGCATCTACCGCAACGAGGTGATCCCCTCCCTTGACCGGGCCATCGACTACGCCACCCGCTACGGCATTTCCCTCCAAATCAACCTTGTCATTGTCCTCGAATCGTTCCGCTCTCGCACCAGAACCAAAGCCCAGCACAATGCGTATTTCGGATTTATGCAACACACCCCCACGAGGCGCTCGCCACTCTCGAAGCCCTAACTGGCGGCACTATATAAAGTCGGTTATAATTCTTGATCTTTGGAAAGAAACACTATAGAATTGGTGGACTTTTCAAGGAGAAGAGCAATGAAATTGCCCCGTGTAGCGATTATTGGACGGCCCAATGTGGGCAAGTCTGCGCTTTTTAACCGGATCTGCCGCAAGCGGATTGCAATTGTCGATGAGGCGGAAGGGATAACGCGTGATCGATTGTATGCGAAGGCGGACCTCTTTGGACGACCGTTCGAAGTGATCGATACAGGGGGCATCGACGCCCGCTCTCCTGCCATGTTCAACACTGAGGTGAAGGAGCAGGCAGAGATTGCCATTGAAGAGGCCGATGGGCTGATTCTGGTGGTCGATGGACAGATTGGACCAACCGATCTCGATGTAGAGCTGGCCCGCATCGTCCTTAGGCAGAAAAAACCTCTTATCTTAGCGGTCAACAAGATCGACACCGCCCACCAAGAGCCGCTGGTTGCCGAATTTTACGCACTCGGCGTGACCAAAGTGGTCGGCGTCTCCGCCTCTCAGGGGCGGCAGGTAGCCGAGCTACTCGAATCTCTCTTTGAGGCGATTCCAGAAGATGGAGAAGAGGAGACAGATCCCACCACCCGCCTCGCCATCATTGGACGGCCCAACGTCGGAAAATCAACCCTGGTCAACTCGTTTCTTGAAGAGAAGCGGTGCATTGTCAGTCCCATTGCGGGAACAACGCGCGACAGCATCGATACCCGCCTTGAGTGGAATGAGACAGCCTACACACTGATTGATACGGCAGGCATCCGACGCAAGAAGGCAGAGCACGAAGTGGTAGATAAATTCGCCGCCATCAGAACTGAGCGGGCGATCGAGCGGGCCGACATCTGCGTCCTCATCATCGACTGCGAAGCGGGCATCACCACGCAAGACAAGCGAATTGCAACAGAGATTGAGGACGCAGGCCGCGGTTGCGTCGTCTTCTTCAACAAGTGGGATCTGATCAAAGAGCAGCGGATGGAGCACTGGCTCCGCGATGTGCGCGAGCTCCTCCCCTTCCTCGGCTACTGCCCAGTTCTCTTTGGCTCGGCCAAAACCAGCCGCAACATCGAGGCGATCCTCGAACAGGTGGCGATCGTTGAAGAGGAACGAGTGAAGCGGGTCTCTACCGCACAGCTAAATAAGTTCATTGTCGACGCGATGCATCGCAACCATCCCCCCATGCTGCAGGGCAAACGACTCCGCATCTACTACATGACGCAGGTGGGCGAGGCCCCTCCACGCTTCCTCCTCTTCGTCAACTACCCACAGCTCCTCGCCCCCAGCTATCGCCGCTACCTCTACAATCAATTTCGAGAGGCATTCGCCTTCACAGGTAATCCCGTCATCTTCCAGATCAAAAAGCGGGAGCGGAAGGAGAGAAAGAGGTCGCCTAAGCCTGATCTTCTTGAAGCAGCATGGAAAGAGCATGACCATTCTCTCTGAATTTGCCGATAGCTGCCGTTACGCATCCTACCGCAACTTCGCGCCTGCTGAGCCTGCCAATCCCGGCCTATTCCTCCTGTTTGGTCAAGTGATGGAGCTGTCGTGTGCTCTCAAGCTCGCGTCCCTCGCCACTAGGCATCAACTCTTCAGATGGCACTGGGCTGTCCTGCCGCCCGCTGCCCTTGCAGTAGCGGTCAGACATCTTGGAGCAGATCAAGCGGCCCCAAGCGCTCCGAAACGACGCCTCATCCGACTACACCACCACTTTGGCGACCTCTGCCAAGCGGCGTGCATCATCTCCGCTGTCGCCCTCTACCGCCAAGGCGATCGCCTCAAAGGAGGGGCGACGATCTCCATGGTCGGACTCAACTACCTCCGGCGTTTTGGCATCGCTCCCTGGAGAATCGGATTGGCACAGCTTGCTCTACAAGCGCTCTCCCAGATCGTAGACGTAAGCCCCCGCCTCACGATAACACTGCTAGGCGCATCGCTGATGTACTTTCCAGATTGCACGCTGTCGGCGTTGGAATGGATGTGGCCAGAGCTGTCCCAGCTAGAATGCCCGCCAGCAGAGGCATTCCTCCCCGTCAAACCCACAACGGGGAATATCTCTACCTTTAACACGCAACTCAACGAGCTGGAACAGGATGATTTCCTCAATGGACTAGCGGCCGTCCTGTTCGAGAAAAACGTGTGGGTCCAATATTACGACAACGGGCTGGACGCCGAAGCCTTTTGTAAACAAGGTCTCACTGCAGTTCTAAAAGAGGCTGAGAAAAACGACATCCTCAACGGCTGGCTAAAAGTGATCGCTCAACATGAGGTGACCGACGAAGCTCTCATTACCATTGCCGCAGCTGGCCATTTTCCGGCCAGTGGTGGAAAGTGGATTCACACGATCTACTCCAAGCTAACGAACGACGTTGTCTTGGACAACCAGCTCGAGGCCTCTAGAGTAGCATTGAAGGCCCTTAATGCAAGTTACGAGGAGGACTTTAAGAAGATGCCCATTCTCGCAAAGCCCTTCATACAGTTCACCAATCTGCTGTTCGCCCCCTCGGTGGCCCCTTCTCCACGCCTAAACGGAAAGGGCTCGAAGGTCCACCCGATAAGGGCAGCTTTTGTTAGACTATTCTTTATGGATTTTTGTGAGCTCCGCGCCAAGGCGCTTGAATCAGCCGACGGGGATGGAGAGTAGCTCGATCAGCTCCTCGCGGGTAAAGGCCTTAATTAGCCCCTGCTCAGCAGTTCCGACCACCTCCTCGAGGAGGGCTCCCTTTTGACTAATAAGTTTATCGATCCGCTCTTCGATGGTGCCAAGGGTGAGAAGCTTGAAGACTTGGACACCGCGGGTTTGGCCGATGCGGTGCACCCGGTCGGTCGCTTGCTGCTCACGTGCCGCATTCCACCAACGGTCGTAGTGGATGACGACGGATGCAGCGGTGAGTTCTACTCCAAGGCCGACAGCTTGGAGTGAGCCGACGAACACCTCGCAGCCCGGATCCTTTTCAAAACGTTCGAGCTCCTTTCCCCGTTGAACAGTGCTCCCGCGGATGGCGGCGTAACCGATCCCTTGCTCTTTAAGATAGGCCTCGATGATGTCGAGCATGCCAAGGTATTGGGAGAAAACAACCACCTTTTGGTCGCTCTCGCGCGCTTGAGAGAGAAGTTCGCAGAAGAGATTCCACTTGCCAGATTCGTGATCGCGGAAGCGGTCGGGAGTTTTGTGGTAGACGGCGGGGTGGTCGCAGATCTGCTTGAGGTGGGTGAGCATGGCGAAGACGTGGAGGTAGGGGGCGGGGGCTTTCTCGTCCTTTAGCGCCTCAACCAGCTGCTCTTTTTGGCGAAGCAGTGTCTCATTGTAGAGCTTGAGCTGCTCAGGAGAGAGGTCGCAGTGAGCGAGCTCTTCTGTCTTTTCAGGGAGCTCGGTGAGCACCTCTTCTTTTTTCCGACGGAGGATGAAAGGGCGGATGAGGCGACGAAGCGCCGCTTTGCGCCCCGCATCGTTCTCTTTTTCGATGGGGAGGACAAACTGCTCGCGGAACTGCCGCTCGGGGGGCATGTAGGTGGGAAGGACGAGATCGAAGAGGCTTTTCAGCTCGCGCAGATTGTTCTCAATCGGCGTTCCTGTGAGGCCAAGGCGCATCCGGCTTTTGAGTTTAGAGAGGGCGGCGTGGGTGATGCTGGCGTAGTTTTTTGCCACCTGCACTTCATCGAAAATCGCCAGTTCAAACGGAATAAGCGAGAACCGCTCCCGCTCAGAGCGGAGGACGCCGTAAGAGGTGAGGATGATGTCGTACCGGCCCAAGTTTTTGAGCGTCCGCTGCGCGCCGTAGAACGTGTACACCTTGAGGCCGGGGAGAAACTGAGCCAGCTTCTCCCGCCAGTGGTAGATGACGGAGGTGGGACAGACAACGAGGTGGGTCTTCTTTCCACCCTCATGGGAGGCGGCAGCCATGAGTGCCATCGCCTGGTGGGTCTTTCCAAGCCCCATGTCGTCGCAGAGGAGGCCGGAGAGATTGTTGCGGTAGAGGAACCAGAGCCATTCAAGCCCCTTCTCCTGGTAGGGACGAAGTTGGCTCTTGAGGCCATCTAGGTTGGGCTTTTCAACAGGCTGGAGGTTGGAGAAAGCATCGAGCAGCTCAGCAGCCCGCTCCCCCTCCGCGCGGGGATCTTCAAGGACAATTAGCCGCATGAAGGAAAGAGAATCGAGTGAGACCTTCTCACCAGAAATCTGCTCCTCCTCAAGAGTGCGGAGCCACTGGAAGCGGGGCTCCTTGAGGTCAAACATGCCAGCGTCCGTGAAGAGATGCTTGTGCCGTTTGCGGATGGCGTGCCACAGCTCCAACACCGAGACCGAGCCGACGTCAGTTCGGTAGGTCATCTCCATTGCAACCGCCCCCCCCTCCTGCCCAGCCCCGCCGATCACAAGACGAGCATCGGCTGCCGGCGCTAGGCGGGGATCGAGCTGCGAGACAAACGGTTTAAGCGAGGGGAGTTCGTAGACCAAAAAGGCGTGCACCTCCTGCCCCTTTAACACGACCGGGTTAGAGAACCTTTCAGGAAGGCGCCGCTCGAGAGGGATCTCCGAGAAGCCATGGTCCTTCACATAGACAAACTCGTCGTAGAAGAGAGCATCGCGCGACCTCCACTTCGGGCCTAGCTCATACTTGGGACGAATATTGACATGTTGCTTCGCCGTGAGAGAGACACGCAACGACCCAGCCTCAACCGGGCAAACGTCGTTGAAGAAACCGATGAGAAGCTCAAGATCATCGCGGTAGGTGCGGATGAAGTTGGCAACCTGATCCTGTTCCACCTCCGTCCCCGCACGAACTGGACTTCCGCTCCCCCCCTTCGCCTTCGAATAGAACCCCTGACCCCCAATGTAGATCCAATCACCAAAGTCGCGACTCTCCCCCGCCAGCTCCACCCGCCCCTCGAACTTGAGTCCCCCCAACTCATCCACCACGTAGATAAGTTGCGATTCGACCGTCGCCAGATGAGTGTGAAATCCCTCCTGCATATTGAGCCACGAGCGGTAGCGGTGGACGAAATCGGACACCTCGCCCGCCGGCACCACCCGCTCCCTCTCTTCAAATAGGCTCTTCTCTAGCGGATAGAACCCCTTCTCCCGAACATAGGCCCACCGCCCGAAGTGACGCTCCAAATCGCCAGACTCAAATAAAAAAACCCACACATGGAGATTCCAATCCCCATCGAACGCAATCTCAAACTGCGGCTTCACCGCCGTAAAGTGCACCTCCTCACCAATCAAATGACGGGCCACCACCTTTCCCTGCTCACTCAGCAGCGCCCCCACCTCCTCGGCCGGCACCAGCGGCTTCAACACCCTCGCCTGCTCCCCTTGCGGGTAGAAGCCATCCCCCTTCACAAACAACCACCCATCGACCGAGATCCCCCCCTCCACCTCCCGCGCCATCCGCGCCCCCTCCACCCCGATCGCCCCCGACTCCCGATCGTAGGTCATCTTCAATCCCTTCTCATCCAGATCATGTACCACCAGCTCCGACTCCACCGTCTTGAGCGCCGGCACCAGCGCTGGCAGATTCGCTTCGCTCACATAGAACTTAAGCCTAAGCCCATCCTTCTCACCCCGCACCTCATTCGGCAGACCATCTTCCCCATAGCCAAACGCCACCGTCCCACCCATCAGCCGCTTCGCCAGATCGGACCAAAACGACAGCTCATACCTCAATGCAGGTGACGGCCGCCCCTCTCTCCACAGCTGCAGCTCTTCCTGATTCAAACCGGAAAACTTGATCGACGTCGCCTCCGTCTCCGCCTCTCGCCCCTCGATCAGCCCATCAACTGCCCCCTCCAGCCGAAACACTTCCCGACCACTCCGCGCCCGCACCACCCACGCATCCCCATCCTTCTCCAAAACCTTCGTCTCGTAGCCATAACGGTCGGCAAAGATCTGTCCCAACACATTCCACAGGTGCATCTTGAACCGCACATGAAGCGGCTCTCCTCCCTCCACAATCCGCAAAACAGCTGCAGCTAAATGGACACACGTCGGCTCCCGATCACACTGACAGAGCGCGTCCCGCACCCCCTCTTCATCTAGCTGAAGAAAGGGCCAGAGTTCCTCTTCCCCCTCGAAAACCTGCACTTGATAAGTAAAGCCCGAAAACTCCACCGCGCCTACGCGCAGCTTTTTTGCAGCTGCCCGATACTTCCCCACAACTTCATCGAACGTGCGATTTGCCATTCCGTATCAGAACCCATTTGTGATTCCCCTCAGGGTACCCCACCCCCCGCATTAGCCACAAACCCCCTATTGTCCGTTTCGGTGCCAGGCACCGAAACGGACAATAGCGATCCGTTACGTGATAAAGTCGAGGTAGTTGTCTTGAGAGATGAGCTCGAAGGAGGCTTCTGGATAGGCTTCGGTCCACTGCTTGGGTGGGCGGACACGCGTCTTTTTCCATTTGAACTCAAAACCGAACAGGTTCCCCTCCCGCTCCTCCACCCAGTCGATCTCCTGCTGCTCATAGGTGCGCCAAAAGAAATTGTTCGAGCTGATGCGGTGATACTCCTGCTTCTTCAACCGCTCCATCACCAGATAGTTCTCCCACAAAGCGCCCACATCGTTCCGCTTTCGAAGCGAGTTGAAGTTGTTGATCAGCGCATTCCGAATCCCCAAATCGTAGAAGTAGTAGCGGGAGGTACGGGTCACCTCGCTACGCAGATTGCGGCTCAAACCGCGGATGTTGACCAAGACAAAGACCTGCTCCAGCAGATTCAGGTAGCGCTCCACCGTATTCTTGCTCATCCCCAATTGGGTCCCAAGCTCGTTATACGATACCTCTTGTCCCACCTGATGAGCGATCAATTGGAGGAGCTGAATCATCTTCTGCGACTTCTTCACCCCGTCCACCGCCAGAATATCCTTGTAGAGATAGGAGCTCACCAGCTCCCGCAAATACTCACTCCGCTCTGCATCCGATGGCGAGAGCACTGTCTCCGGATAGGAACCATAAATCAGCCGGCTATCCAGCCGAGCTTTTCGCTCCGCCCCGTTTTCCACCTGATCAAGCTCCATTTGCGAAAGTGGAAACAGATTGAGCACCCGCCGCCTTCCGGTCAACGGCTCCCCCACCTGCCTCGCCAAATCAAAGCTCGAACTCCCCGTCGCAATCACCATTACCCCTGGGATATGATCGACGATCAGCTTCAAATTCAAACCAATCTGGGGGATGTTCTGCGCCTCATCAATCACTAGCAGCTTCTTCTCCCCCACAAACCCTTTCAGCTTTGAAATCGACTGACTGCTCAGCTCCTCCTGGGTCTGCAGATCTTCCCCATTGACCAGCAGATAGTCCTCCTGTCCCTCCAAAAAATGCTGGATCAGCGTAGTCTTTCCCGTCCTCCGGGGCCCATAGATGACCACCACCTTCCCCGGCGCCACCCGCCGCTTAAGCCTTTCCAACTGAAACTGAGGGATATACATCAAATCCTCCTGCCCTTCTGACCCAATTCTACCAAATCCGGTCATTTAACTGACCAAATTCGCCAAAATACAGTCAGTTGACTGACTATATTCGGGCGAATTTGGTCAGTTAGCGGGAACTTGAAAAACGATAGCGGCCTTCTTAAAGGCTTCGACTAGTGAATTCTTTAGCTCAGTGGGGGTAGATTTGGCGTGGAGTAGAGGAGTGTCGACGGTGGCATCGACGATGGCGACGAGGTCGCCCGGCTTGAGCAAGTAGGTGGCGGAGACGATCTTCCCCTCTTCGCCAGCGAGGGTCTTGTGGACAGCGTCGTCTCTTAGAATAAAGAAGGTAGTCTTGCCCGTGGCAGAGACCCAGATTGCTACCCTGACTCGGCTTAAGGGCTAGCGAAGTGGTTCAGATACGACCGGAACGCCGACGGCAAGGGTACTCCCTTGCCGAGAAGTTCCGGGAAGTAGATGGGCCGCTGCAGCAGCCCTTAAGCCGAGTCAGGGTAGCGATCTGGGTCAGAGGCGGTAACGAGATGTGTAGCTCCCTCACTTGTTTCTCTTTGCTTGGCGGTGAGATTGCGGACGGCTGCACCGATAAAGTTGCCATCCCACCCCCAGTTTTCGCGCGCCCATTGCCGCGCACAAAAGACAGCTCCCGTCTCCATCTCTTGGAGACCCCACGTTAGCTTGATCGCACTCAAATAGCCCCGATAACCGGCGCGGGCAAGAGGGCTAGATGAGATGCATAGGTAGAGATCACACGCCCGCTTGACAGAAGCCGCGCTTCCGGTCTCCACATGCAGCGGGCCGTTGGGCGTATCGTTGCCCACAGAAAAGGCCCAATCGCCTTTCGTCGGCGTCCACACCGCGAATTCAAACTCCTTTGACAGCCACTGATCCGGCACCGTCTTGTCTTCGGGCACGTCGCCGATCTCACTGTCAGGTGCTGTCTGAGCATCGCTCTTATCGCAGTCGCGAGCCATCGCTTCCCAAGATTTTACGGTCAGGAGCGAGTAGAGACCGTAGAGAACGGCGGCATCGGAAATACTCAAGAGAGCAGTGCGGGGAATCCGATGCCACTGAGCACCCAGATTTTTCGCAATCCACTGGTGAGCCTGAACGCCCCCGGCGACAAAGGCCAACTTCCAGAGTATGGGTAGGTGTTTTTCAATCCGTTGCATCATAGTCTCCTTTTTAGGGAGCTAGATCATGCGACGGCGGCGGGCTTCTTGTCGAAGCGGATGGAGATCTGTTTGGAGACGCCCTTCTCTTCCATGGAGACGCCGTAGAGGACGTCGGCGACGCTCATGGTGAGCTTGTTGTGGGTGATGATGAGAAACTGAGTCTCGGCCATGAAAGGGTGGAGGACGTTGAGGAATCTTTTGACGTTAGCGTCGTCAAGGGGAGCGTCCATCTCGTCGAGGATGCAGAAAGGAGCAGGTTTCACTTCAAAGATAGCAAAGAGAAGTGCCATGGCGGTCATGCACTTCTCGCCGCCAGAGAGAAGTTTGATGGAGCGCATTTTCTTGCCAGGCGGCTTGGCGATCAGGTCGATGCCTGCTTCGAGGACGTCGTTGCTGCCGACGAATTTGAGGTCGGCCTCCCCTCCGTTGAAGAGGATCTGGAACTGCTTTTGGAACTTCTCGCGAACCTGCTCGAACGTTTCTTGAAATTTGGTTCGAGAGAGTGTGTCAAGCTCTTCGATGATGGCGAGCAATTCCCGCTTGGAGGTCTCGAGATCTTCGATTTGGGTGGCCAGGTGGCCGTGGCGCGCAGCAGTCTCATCGTATTCGTCGATGGCAGCGAGGTTGACGTGGTCGGCCTTGTCCACTTCGCGACGGAGGCGGCGAACTTCTGCTTCAGTCTCGTCGATGGTACGCTTACACTTGAAGTCAGTCTGGAGAGCGTCAGTGATTTCTAGGGAAAACCGCTCACGTAGCTCTTCGGCAAAACCGTCACTGGTGGCGGCGTGTTGCGCAATGCCAACGTCCAGGGCGTGGCCTTTTTCCTCGAGAGTGCGCCGCTTCTCGTTACCGCCGGCTGCTCGCTCTTCGGCCTTTTCGAGCTTGGCCTGCCATCGCTCGAGATCTTTCTCGAGCGATTCGAGGTTGCGGGTGGTTTTCGCGAGCTCGGAGTCGACCCCCTTCATCTCCTTTCCAAAGGAAGCGAGGGAGGCCTGCAGCTCCTTTTTTGCTTCGGACAATTCTGAGCGTTCGGATTTGAGGCGCTGCTCTTGCCGCGTGCACTCTTCGGAGCGGTTCTCAAGAAGGTGGAGCTGGTGCTCGCACTCACGCTTCGCGTGGGAGAGGTGGTCGAAGGTGGCTTTTCTCTGCGCATGCAGCTCTGAACACTCACGAAGGAGAGATAGCTGCGACTCGAGCCCACTCTCAACGTCGGAAGAGGTGGCCTGCCCCGCCTCGAGCTTCTCTTGCGCCTTTTTCTGCTCTGCGGAGAGCTTGTCGATCTCTTTGCTTAGAACAAGGGACAAGCTCTTAAGCTCTTTCTGCTCGGACTTGAAACTCTTCTCCCGCTCGGCGCTCTCAGCGAGATCGGTGCGGCACCGCTGGAGGCCGAAGTTGGCCTCGATGAGATGCATCTCAGCGTTCCGGTGGTCGCGGTCGAGGCCGCTCCGCTGCAGGGTCAATTCCTCCCGCCGCTTATGGGCGGTGGCGATCTTTGTTTCGAGTTTTTCTTTGCGGCTCTTAAGAGCGGGAATTTGCGTGCCGAGCTGTTTAAGTTCGGTTTCACGCAGAAAAGTGTTGCTCTCAGAAGCGCCGGGACAGAAGAGGACGCCACGGGCGTCGATGTAGAGCCCCTCTTTGGTGACGGCGTTAGTCTTTTTACCGGCAATGGCATCAGCTGTTTTAATGAGGGTGATGCCGTCGAGTGGCCCAAAGGCGTTGGTGGTGAGGGAGAAATCGGTCAATCCCTCTTTCTCGGCAATCGCCCACACTTCCTTAAGCTGCTTCTGATCTTTGACGAGCAGGGTCTGGGAGTAGGGGCGCATGACGGCGACACTCGACGCATCACCCGAGACCGCTTCACAAAGCGCCTTTAGCCCCTTCACCTGCTTGAGCAGCTTCTTGGTCGCTGGAGAGAACCCCTCCATCTCTTGCTTGAGGCGGAGGAGAACCCGTTCACGCGCCTGCGCTTCGGTCAGCTCAACAACAAGCCCCTCAAGCTCTTTCCGCCCCTCTTCAACCACCTGGTTTTGGCTCTTCAAGTCGGCGTCAGCTTTGGTGAGCGCCGCTTTGTGTTGATCCACCTCGCCGGAGAGCTTCTTCACCCCCTTTTCACGCTCGGAAAGACCTGCGGTGAGGCCCTCTGCTACAGCAGTGGTGTCGGCGAGGTCTTCTGCGAGCCGGCCCAGCCGCTCCTCGCCATGTTCAAGCCTCACCTGCCGCTCCCGCACCTGTCCAGCGAGAGCGTGGGCCGCTTCAGAGAGGTGAATCCGTTCCCGTTGCACCGCCTGCTGCTGGTCGCGCAACTTACCGACGAGCTGCTGCACTTTCGTCAGCTCCTTGTCGATCTCCTTGAACGCCCCTTCAGCCTGCTTGAACTTAAGCCCCAGCTCTTTTTTTCGCTCCTTCTGAGATGCGATCTGATCTTTTAGAGCTTCCCGATCGGTAAAGAGGAGCTCCCACTCGGTCGCAAGCGTCTGCTCCCGCCCGTTCACTTCGGTGAGCCGCTTCTGGCTCGACTGCTCCTCAACCCCTTTTACTTCCTTGGCGCTGCGGGCCCGATAGAGCTCCTCACGGAGCGCAGCTAGCCCCACCTGCTTCTCTTTCGTCGCAGCGACAATCTGCAGCCTCTCCGCTTCAAACTCCGAAGAGGAGGTGGAGAGCTTTTCAAGCCGCTCATGCACCTCGGCCAGCTCCTTCGCCAGCCGCTGCCGGGCATCATCGGCCCGCAGCCACCGCATGACGATCATCCCCTGCTCAAGCTGGGTGAGCCGCTCCTTGTTGCTCTTGAACTGGTTGGCCTCCTTCACCTGCCGCTCCAGCAACTTCATCTGCTTATTCACTTCAGCGCAAATATCATTGATGCGAGTGAGGTTGTCCCCCGTTTGGTCCAGTTTTCGCTCCGCCTCACGCCACTGCTGCCGATAGCGGCTGATGCCTGCCACCTGCTCAAAAAGAGGGCGCCGATCTTCTGGGTTCTTGAGGACAATCTCGTCGATCTTCCCCTGCTCAAAAATTGCTAGGGCATCTTTCCCAAGTCCCGAATCCCAGAAAAGACTTTGGATGTCTTTGAGGCGGACCTGATTTCCGTTGAGGCGATATTCTGACTCGCCCGATCGGTGGAGGCGGCGGCTGATCGCCACCTCATCATATTCGACGGGAAGGGCGCTCTTGGCCCCCGTGAACGTGAGGGTCACCTCAGAAAAATTTGAAGGCTTTCTCGTTGAGGTGCCGGCGAAGATGACGTCTTGCATCTTCTCTCCCCGCAGGCTCTTGGCCGACTGCGCCCCCATCACCCACCGGAAGGCGTCGGCAACGTTCGATTTGCCACACCCATTCGGCCCCACAATGCCCGACACCCCATCTCCAAAAACAAAGGTGGTCCGGTCGGCAAACGATTTAAAGCCGCACATCTCAATTTTCTTCAGGCGAAAGCGTTTTGACATTCTTCTCTGTGAAACCTCTTTTCTCTTGAAATCACATGGTACCAAACCCATAACAGGGATAGCAACGATGGAGAGAAGCGATGTCGACAGGAAAGAAAATTTTACTTTGGATCTTGGGCATTGTGGTGGCCATCGCCATCTTCATCGCCTTCCTCCCCGCCATCCTCTCCACCCGCTGGGGAACCGGTGGTTCGCCAGGCAGGTGCCCGGCAATGTGACCATCGAGAATCTCTCCCTCACCTGGTTCGGCCCCCAAGAAGCGCATGGCGTCGCTCTCACCGGGCGGCTGGGCTTCTCCACCGTGACCATCGATGAGGTGACCCTCGACCGCGCCCTCCTCCCCCTCATCTTTGGCGATCGCTATATTGGCAATCTAGCCGTTGTGGGAGCTCAGCTCAAAGCCCCGGCGTGCGAAATGGCCCTCCCCCACCTCACCGTCGTCCATCCCAAGAGGGGCGGGCCGCTCGCCATCAAGGGAGAGGGATCGGTCAACGGACGGCCATTCGACATCGATTTCGACGTCGCAGAGTTCGATAGCCGCCGCCCTCTCGCCGCCCTAAGAACCGCCAAAGGGCACCTCATCTCACCCGACCTGCCCCTGGAAGCGCTCGACCGTCTGTTCGGTCTCAAGGATCAGCTGACCGACTTCATTGGCGCCACCGCTAACATTAACCTCGAACTCACCCCCGCTGAGGCAATCCTCGCTTTTCAGAGCCAGAAGCTCAATCTTCCCAAGACCCTCTTCACCACAGGCGACCGCCTCACCTTAAAAAAGCCAACCACCCTCACCTATGAAGGAATGCAGGTCAAGCTAGACAAGCTCGACATTCCCCTCGCCGACTGGAAACAGGGCTCCGCCCACGCCACCGTCACGGGTGAGAACATCAACCTAGAACTCACCTTCGACGACGAACAAGTGACCGGAACCATCGCCAAGCAAGATTTCACCGCCCGCTTCGCCGGCCATTTCACTAAAAAGGGAGAATTCGAATTCACTTCTCCCGCCACCCTCCGCTACACCGTGCGATCGGAGCAGCTGGTCAAGCCGTTTGACATCGAGACCACAATCGCACCTAAAGCGATCCAGCTCGAAGAGCTCAGCCTCAAAGGGCTCAGCCTGCAGGGAAAGTACACCGCTACCGACATCGTCCTCACCGACGGCACCCTCTCAGGCGTCCACGGGACCTACTCCCTCAATATTCCCGCCAACAAAGCGACTCTCACCCTCACTGCGACCGATCACGCCAAGATCGACCTCACCCTCTCCAACTTTTATGAAAACAGCCAGCTCAATTGGAAGATTGCCAACGTCAACGGCGTCGCTAGGCTCCACCAGCTCCCCGTCTCCGCCCTCCTCCTCATCCCCGGCCTCCCCCACCGCTCCGACCAGATTCGCGCCCTCCTTGGCAACCAAGTTGACGCCGACGCCACCATCAAGCTCCAAAAGATGAAAGGGCCCGTCCAACTCTCCCTCACCTCTGGAAACACCCACGCCGAAATTCGGGCACAGCTCGAAGAGGAAGCGCTCACCCTCACCGCCCCCCTCCAAGCCTCAATCACCGTCACCCCTGACATCGGCACTCACGTCCTCGCCGACTTCAACCCCCTCTTCGTCAACGCCGTGCGGAGCGAGCAGCCCATCACCCTTCGGATCGAGCCGCAAGGTTTCCGCCTCACCCGCCAGGCGAGCGGCCTCCAGATTGGCCGCGCCACCCTCGACCCCGGCAAGCTGTGGGTGACAAACACCGGCTCCATCCAGCAGCTCTTTGGCCTCTTCAAACGCTCCCAGCTCAACGAGCAAAAGGAAGTGCTCGTCTGGTCCACCCCCATCCACTTCTCCGCCCAGGACGGCCTTCTCCGCTACCAGCGTGCGGACATGGTGATCGGCACAAGCCTCCAGGTCGCCTTCTGGGGCTCTGCCAACCTCACCACCAACGCCCTCCGCATGACCCTCGCCATCCCCGGCTACAGCCTCCGCAAACTCCTCGGCCTCCCTGACATCCCCGACGACCGCTACCTCCTCATTCCCGTCCGCGGCACCCTTGACGACGCCAAAATTGACTACACCGCCGCCCTCCCCCGCATCGCCGCCCTTCTCGCCCGCAAGGAGGGTAGCACTGGCAAAGTCCTTGGCGCCCTCATCGAGACCGCCGCCGGCTCCCTCACCACCGACGTTCCTCCCCCCACCACCCAGCCTTATCCATGGGCCAGCGACCCCACTTACCGCTTCGCCCCGGCCGAAAAGCCCCCCACAGACGTCAAAAAGGAAGCCGCCAAGGAGGCCGGTAAGCAGCTCAAAAAACTCCTCAAGTAAATTGGGGTCAGGCCTGACATCATGACATCTCTCAAAATATTTCTTCATTTGGAAGACTCTCTATCAGCTGCTCAACCTCTGCTTTGAGGGTGGCTGATTGCTGCATCTTAGCTTCCAACCTAGAGGCAGCCTTACTAAGAGTGCTCGCTTCCATCCCCACAAAATCTGCTAGCTCACGGATAGTCACTCCCTGAGCTCGCCTTGCCAGAAGCGCTGCAACAGCGCGAAAATGACTGCTCCGATAGTCCGGTCTGCACAGAGCCGACGCTTCTGCCCCATAAACATCACACACCCTCGATAGCAGGCATTCCAAGCCTGCCTTTTTTCGAGATAAAGTCCTGCGCGCACTTTGGTTCACCGTAGTGACAAACTCCTTATCACCCATCACGCCCTGTTTTGCCCCCTCTTGAAACTTAGTCCATTCCGCTGGGCTGATCCCCCGCTTCACAAAGCTATCGTACTCTTGCACCGCCCGTTTTTCTGACCGGCCAAAGTGTTCCAACCCCTCGTCTCGTGCTAGCCACGGGACGTCCTGGAGCCCGAGATATCCGCAGTGACCGCTCCAGGCGTACTCTGCAGGATCTGTGACCAAACGGGCGCGCACCGGATTGAGGTGAATATAGCGGATGAGCTCTCTAAGATAGGCGTCGGTGTCAACGATAATCGCCTTATACCTTCCATGTAAGAGGTGTCCAATTCTCTCGTGGCGGAAGTTGAAGTAGCGTGTGTAGCGAAAGGAGAAGTTCTGAACGATATCCGCCAACGGAACGTCCTCCACCTGAATAGCCAGGTGGAGGTGGTTAGACATGAGGCAGTAGGCAAGCACCTGATGCCCAAACCTCTCCACTCCTTCCCGGATCAAGGAGTAAAATCTGTACCGCTCTCGATCACAGGTGAAGATATCTCGTTTGTTGTTTCCCCTCAGGATGACGTGGTACGTGGCACCTGGAAAGTGAATACGGGGACGTCTTGCCATAATCATTCCTCCATTTTTTGGAGATAGAATAGCATATATCCGCCTCAGATCAAGCAATTAGTTGAGAGATGTCATGATGTCAGGCCTGACCCCAATGTCGATCTTCATACGCCCGTCACAGCCAGATCTAGGTGTACATAAATCGACAAATGTCGAATTTCGTACACCTCTGGTGAAGCGAAAACCGCAAACAACTCATTGTGTGAAGCTTGCAAAATTGGCCCTGGAGCCTAAACTGCCGAAAAATATCGATTTTTGACAGCCCCTCCCAAAAATCGATGGGTTGCTAGGGTTGCTAGAGAGAGGGGATCGTGGTATTGTTGCTGTTCTATGTTGGACATCAAAGAAATTAGAAAGGATGCGGCTGCGGTTGAGAAGCGGCTGCAGCGGCGCGACCCCACAATCAGTCTGAAGCAGATTGTGAGCGGGGACAAGCGGCTACGCGAGGTGACCCACGAGGTGGAGGCGCTGAAGGCGGATCGCAATCAGATGTCCAAGCAAATTGGCGAGATGAAGCGCAAAGGTGAGGACACGGGGTCTGTGATGGCCGAGGTGGCGACGTTTGGCGAGCGGATCAGGGTACTCGATGGGGAGCGGAAGGCTCTTGAAGAACAGGTGCACGGTCTGATGGCGTCGCTGCCGAACTTGCCCGATGACGATGTAAAGGTGTCAGAGAGTCCGGGTGACAATGTCGAGGTGAAGCGGTTTGGCGAGAAGCGGCAGTTTGGGTTTGCTCCGAAAAATCACGTGGAGCTGAATGAGAAGCTCGACCTGTTTGACTTCCAACGGGGAGCGAAGCTGTCGGGAACCGGATGGCCGGTCTACCGGGGGATGGGCGCAAGACTTGAGTGGGCGCTGCTTCAATACATGGTCTCGGTTCAGATCAAGAATGGCTTTGAGCAATGGATGGTCCCCCTTTGTGTGAGACCTGACGCGATGTACGGCGCGGGGCAGTTTCCCAAGTTTGCCGACCAGGTCTACAAGATCGAAGATGAAGAGAATCCTCTCTACCTGGTTCCAACGGCAGAGGTGGCGCTCAATGGTCTCTTTCTGGATGAAATTTTCGGGGCAGATGAGCTACCCAAGCGGCTCTTCGCCTACACCCCCTGCTTTCGTAAGGAGGGGGTGGCGGCCGGCTCGCAGGAGCGGGGGCTGATCCGAGTCCATCAGTTCAATAAGGTGGAAATGTTCTGCTTCGCGAAGCCGGAGGAGAGCGATGCTATCTTCGAGATGATGATGGGGACGGCGTGCGAGGTGCTCGAACGCTTGGGTCTGCATCACAGAAACATGCTGCTGGTCACCGGCGACATGGGCTTTCAGGCGGCGCGCACCGTCGATGTGGAGGTGTGGCTCCCTGGTCAAGAGCGCTACTATGAGGTGTCGTCGGTCTCTAACTGCCGCGACTTTCAGTCTAGGCGTTCGCAGATCCGCTACCGGGAGACTGGAGGCAAACCGGAGCTCCTCCACACGTTGAATGGGTCGGGATTGGCGACCAGCCGCCTGATGGTGGGGCTGCTCGAGAACAACCAGCAAGAGGACGGCTCGGTCGTCGTGCCAGAGGTGCTTCGCCCCTATCTGGATGGTATTGACCGCCTCACGCCCAAATGACGCTCATTGATGTACGCAGCCCCAGCGAGTTTGCCAAAGGGCACATCCCAGGCGCGCGCAACACTCCACTTCTATCAGATGCCGATCGTGTAGCGGTCGGCACCACCTACAAACAGGTAGGACGTCGAGAAGCGTTTGCTCTTGGCCTCGAGCTGGTGGCGCCAAATGTGGCTCCTCTTCTCGCCGAAGTGAGTGGCCCTGTTGAGGTCTACTGCTGGCGGGGGGGAATGCGGAGCGAGGCGGTCTGTACTCTCCTCCAGCTGGCCGGCGTCGAAGCTACAAGGCGGACGGGTGGCTACAAGTCCTTTCGTCGTTGGGCGCTAGAGATGTTCGCCGGCCCCCGCCAATTTCGGGTGCTGGGCGGACTGACGGGGAGCGGGAAGACCGAAAGGCTCCAGGAGATGGAGAGGGTGCTCGACCTCGAGAAGCTGGCCAATCACCGCGGCAGCAGCTTTGGCATGTTGGGGCAAGCCCCACAGCCAAGCCAAGAGCACTTTGAAAATCTAGTTGCCGTCGAGCTCGACAGACTAGGGGACGGCCCCATCTGGGTCGAGGACGAGAGCCGGCTGATCGGGACGTGCAAAATCCCCGATTCTCTTTTTGATCAGCTACAAAAAGCGCCGATTGAGGTAATTAAGGTGAGTCGAAAAGAGCGGTTAACGAGACTGGTAGCCGAATATGGAGACTTTCCCAAGGAGCAGCTGGTTGCCGCAACAACGCGACTCAAAAAACGGCTCGGCTCTGAGCGGACAGCTCGGGCAATTGCCCACGTCGAGGGGGAGCGGATGGAGGCGGCAGCCGAGATCATCCTCGACTACTATGATCGGGCTTACACCCATTGCTTGGAAAGGAGAGGGAAGTGAAAGGGATCACTGCAACGGCAGAGTCACACGGAACCGAAATGCCCGGCCACATTTCTGCCGCAGCTGATGGGGCCAAAGAGACCGCGCTCGCCCTCCTCCTCCTCTGGATCACACTCACTCTCACTGGCGCACAAGATATTTGGACAGCCTTAATCATCTTCTCAGTCTCCTGGCTCATTTGGAAAATGGGAAGGAGCGCCTGGCTCGGCTGGTCCCGCCTTGAGCGGCTCCACCGGGTGATCGAGGAGGAGAAGTGGGAAATTGAACACCACCGAGGAGAGGAGCGCGAAGAGCTGCGCGCCCTCTATAAAGCCAAAGGATTTGACAGCCCTCTTCTCGACGAGGTGGTTGACGTCTTGATGGCCGACCAGGATCGACTACTGCGAGTGATGCTCGAAGAGGAGCTCGGCCTCTTCCTCCACGTCTACGAACACCCCCTCAAGCAGGCATTTGGCGCCGGCATTGGCGCGCTGATTGGCATTGCCGTCACCCTAATAGGCCTCTTGGTCTGGCCCTCTCTAGGGCTTCTCATTGGCTCCTTTCTCGTGATCGGCGCGAGCGGAGCCACCGCCGCCATTCATGAAGGGAATCGCCTCCTCCCCGCCATCGTTTGGAATGTTGCCCTCGCCGGCTTAAGCACCGGCATCGGCTACTTCACTCTCAGATTGATGGGCGGGTCATGAACAGCCCCATCCTCTTCGACGAATTCTTCGAATCGGGGATGGAGCAGACGGTCAGTCCCTTTCTCACCCCCAGTTCCCGCCGGTGGGGAAAGAACCTCCTCCTCAACGCCTCCCTCCTCAGCGCCCTCCTTCTTGCCATTGCGTTTGGCCTCTCGTTCTATGCGCCCATCCAGCCCCTCAGCTACCTCCTCCTCGTAGCAGTCTACTTTCTGGCCGGCACTCCCAAACTGATCGCAGCGATAGACGACATCTTCAGTCTGCAGATCAACATCGACGTCCTCATGACTCTCGCCGCCTTCGCTAGCGTCCTGATCGGCAGCCCCATGGAGGGGGCGCTCCTCCTCGTCCTCTTTGCCGTCTCTGGATCGATTGAAGAGACGGTCACCTCGAAAGCAAAGAGCGCCGTCCGGTCTCTGCACAAGCTCGCCCCCTCACAGGTGGTCATCTTGGAAGAGAACGGCCGCACTCACCAAAGAAACATCCGCGACGTGGAGGTGGGCACCAAGATTTTGATCAAGGCGGGTGAGATCGTCCCCCTCGACGGGAACGTCGTTGAGGGCGCGTCGTCGCTCAACCTCGCCCACCTCACTGGTGAGAGCCTGCCGGCGACAAAGAGAGTGGGCGACAAGGTGCCCGCCGGCGCCAATAATCTCGACGGCGCCCTCGTCGTCGAGGTGACCCACACAAGCGCCGACTCCACCCTCACCCGCCTCATCCGGCTCATCACGCAGGCGCAGGCGGCCAAACCTAAATTCCAGCGGTGGCTCGACAAGATGTCGCGCGGCTATGCCCTCTCGATTATCGGCCTCAGCTTCTCCTTCGCCCTCCTTCTTCCCTTCATCACCCCTCTTCCCTATCTCGGTATTGAAGGGTCAATCTACCGCGCGCTCGCCTTCCTCATCGCCGCCTCCCCCTGCGCCCTCATCATTGCTCTACCCGTCGCCTACCTCAGCGCCGTCAGCGCCTGCGCCCGTCAAGGGATCCTCCTCAAAGGAGGAATCACCCTCGACGCCCTCGCCTCCTGCCGCACCATCGCTTTCGACAAAACCGGAACTCTCACCACAGGCCAGCTCCGCTGCCTCGGCGTCACCAACGTCGCTGGCCAGCCGGTCGAAGTTCCGCCGCGCGCCCTAGCAGTCGCTGCTGCCCTCGAACTCAATGCCGT
Organism: uncultured Verrucomicrobiae bacterium; assembly: GCA_963739345.1. Lineage (GTDB taxonomy): Bacteria > Chlamydiota > Chlamydiia > Chlamydiales > JAFEGQ01 > CAVUAA01. Next base: position 108,316 of record CAVUAA010000002.1, read on the forward strand.
CCACCCCATTGCTTCGGCGATCATCGAATACGCGCGAGAACGGAGCGCACCACCCCTTAAGCTGACCGCCTTCCGAGCAATCCCAGGCTACGGCCTAGAATCTAATGAAGGGTACATCGGCCACCCTGGCTATCTGGGCGACAGCTTAAATGATCTCCCCCGAACAGAAGGCGAGCTCCTCTCCGTCCTAGCGGTCGACAATCAACTCTATATTTTCCGCTTCCAAGACGCCCCACGCCCTAATATTGCTCAAACCTTGAAAACTCTACGCAAGGAAACAGGCCTCGACCTCCTCATGCTCACCGGCGATCACCGAGTAAATGCCGAAACCGTCGCTAAGCAGGTGGGCATCACCGAGGTCTATGCAGATCTTCGGCCAGAAGACAAGCTAGCCCACGTCACCCGCCTCTCAGAAGAGAGAGGCCTAGCCATGATCGGCGACGGGATCAACGACGCCCCAGCGCTCGCCCGCGCCACCACCGGCATCTCGATGGGTCAAGTGGGGAGCCGCACCGCCATCGACGCCTCCGACGTCGTCCTCCTCCAGGACAACCTGTCCCTCCTCACCTGGCTCTTCGCGAAAGCTAAATCCACTCAAGCGATCGTTAGACAGAACGTCGCCCTCGCCGCCGTCGCCATCGTCGGCGCCTCCCTTCCCGCCCTTCTCGGCTGGATCCCCCTCTGGCTCGCCGTCGTCCTCCACGAGGGGAGCACCGTCATCGTCGGCCTCAATAGCCTCCGCCTGTTGAAGAGAAATAGGTAGCCCTCTATAAACGATGACAATAAGGAGTTTCTCATGCGTTCTCTTCTTCTCGCCCTCGCCCTCATTCCCACCCTCACTCTGAGCGCCGGGTCGCCCACTTGCGGCTGCGACACCTTTGAGGGGTGGTATGCCGGCGCTGCCGCCGGTGTCGCCACCAACATGGTTGGCCACAGCACCAAAGTACAAGCCCGCTATAATGCCCAAATGGAACCGGGTGATGTCCTATTCCTCTCCTCCCATGCAGATCTCTACCGCATCCAGCCTTGGGGAGAGATCTACACTGGATGGGGGCTCCGGTTCTGCAACTGGATCTACCTCGGTGGCCGCTTCGGCATCAACTTCTCCTCCTTCAATGTCAACGGCCCCCTAGCCAAAACGAGCGATGCGCAGAATGACCCAGCTGCTCCCCCAAATTTTGCCGTCAACCTCTCCAACAAAGCGCGCACTGATGCATGGACGGTTGAATACACCCTCGACTTCAAACCGGGCATCGTTTGGTGTGATCGGACCCTACTCTTCGGCATCGTTGGCGCCGCCTTCAACCGAACCACACTCGACACCACCTCCAACTTCGTCTATGCCGATGAAGGGGCCCTCAACACCTCGTCTCGCATCCGCGCTCAAAAGCAGAAGACATCGACGGGTCTTCGGGGCGGTCTCGGAATCGAGCACATGCTCACCCGCTGCCTCTCTCTCAACCTTACCTATGTCTACACCTCCTATTGGGACCTAACAGTGCGTGGGCAAGGCGACACACAAGCGTTTCTGGGAGTTGTTGCCGGCGGCCACACTGCCAGCTTCAGCTCCACCGCCAGCAAACAGGTCACCTCGATCGGCGCCTCCTACTACTTCTAAGTCAACGACTTAAAAGACCTCCTGCACCAATTTCAACAATAAGGTATGTTGATCCTAGGAGCAGTGTATGTCTGAGTCAGGGGGAGAATTTAGGACTCCGGAAGAACTTGCTGGTGCGCTGGAGAGCGAGGCGGGCAAGTTCAAGGAGACCTATAAGTGGTTAGAAGCCAACATGTCGGAGCGCTTTTGGAACGAAGTTTCAAAAGAGTTTGTGATGCTGATCGTCCACAACCTGATGGGGTTCCATCTCCAAGACTACTTCTCACAAATCCGGGTCCATGAGAGCGCCATCGTCCTCTCCCTGGACACACCTGATAGCGACGTGAGGGTGCTTGCCAAGTACCGACGCTACGGCATCAAACACCTCCGCCACTACACCTCCAAGGAGGTGCTGCAAAACGGAGCCCAGGGCAAACACCTCCGTGTAACGGTCATGTTCTTCACCGAGTTCACCGAGACCGCCCCCGACCCTCTCTCCGTCGATGAAATTCACCAGCTAAAGCGAAAGCTGATCGATCGCAACCCGACAGTCACCAACGAAGACTTCGATGCGCTCATGGCGGGCATCAACACCCGCTTCATGCGCGCCCTCTCGATCGACAGACTTGTCCTCGCCCTCGACATGTGCTTCCGCGCCAAGACGCGCGATCACTGCCAATATGAGATTCGCTACAATGACGACTGGAAAGAGCTGGGAGTGCCGTCGACACAGATCATCCTCGCCTGGCGCGACACACCGAAATACGACTTCCTCTACCGCCTCGCCAAGCTGATCTACCGCCACGATCTCTCGATGACGCGGGTCAACGCCACCTACATCGACCCCTACGAGCGGCACAGCGTCTTCATTCTCGCCCTCGGCCTCGACGGGCTAGACGACCAGGCCGCATGGGATGCAGCCGACATCCCCGATTTCTTGCGCGAGCTGGCCACCCTTAAATACTTCGAAGGGTTCCCCGACATCACCCACACCTTCATGGATAGTCGGCTCGTCAACGGCAATCTCGGCAATCTGCTCAAGTCGCTGGTCTACTTCATTCACCAGGTGCTCGTCAACGTCGACAGCCACCTCTACACCCTCGACGCCGTCGTCGATGCGATCTGTCGCCACCCCGAGCTCACCGTCAAGATTTGCGAAGCGTTCGACGCCAAGTTCTCCCCAGACCACCACGACATCGACAAATCGAATCAGATTCTCGATGAGCTCCTCCCCCTCATCGAAAGGCTCGACACCGGTCACGCCGTCAACGATCTGAGACGGCGGAATGTACTGCGCACAGGAGTCCACTTCGTCCAGCACTGCCTCAAAACCAACTTTTATCGGCGGAACAAAACCGGCTTCAGCTTCCGACTCGATCCCGGCTACCTCGATAAAGCCCCCTTCGACCGGCACGAGCTTTTCCCCGAGCTCCCCTTCGCCATCTTTTTCATTAAGGGTATGCACTTCATCGGCTTCCAGATCCGCTTCCGCGACCTCGCCCGCGGCGGCCTTCGCACCGTCTTCCCCGCTGGAGAAGAGGAGATGCTGATTGAGCTCAACAACGTCTTCCGCGAAGCGTACAACCTCGCCTATACGCAGCAGAAGAAGAACAAGGACATCCCCGAGGGGGGCGCCAAGGCGGTCATTTTCCTCAAGCCATACGAGAGCCTCGCCATCGAGTCGGAGATCTTGGGCAAAGAGCTACAGGCCGGAGGCTTAAGCGATCAGGTGGTCGACACCCGCGTCGCCGACTACTACAAACAGCAGAAAGAGGAGTACCTCTACCAGACGCAGCGCACCTTCGTCACCTGCCTCCTCACCCTCGTCAACTGCCACGACGACGGCACCCTCAAAGCCAAACACATTGTCGACTACTACAAGAAACCCGAATACCTCTACCTCGGCCCCGACGAGCGGATGGAGCCGGTCGTGATCCAATGGATCGCCGAATTTAGCAAGACCTATGGCTATAAGCCTGGCGTCGCCTTCATCTCAAGCAAACCCAAGATCGGAATCAATCATAAGCAGTACGGCGTCACCTCTCTTGGTGTGAATGTTTACATGCAAGAAGTGCTCAAAGAGCTTGGCATCGACCCGCTCAATGATCCCTTCACCATTAAGATCTCCGGTGGCCCCGATGGCGACGTTGCCGGCAACCAGATCAACAATCTCTATCGTTACGCCCGTGACACCGCTAAGCTTGTCGCCCTCGTTGACGTCTCCGGCACCATTTACGATCCAAACGGTCTCGACCTTGAAGAGATGGTCAAGCTCTTTCACACCGGCCGCCCCATCGCCTACTATCCTCCTAAACTCCTCTCCGATGGCGGCTGGCTCCTCGACCGGCAGACTAAGCGGGACGAGAGCGCCTACCGCCAGCAAACTCTCTGCTGGAGAAAAAAGGGGGATGAGCTCGTCGAAGATTGGCTCTCCTCCTCAGAAGCGGCTCGCCTCTTCCACCTCAACGTCCACCAGGCACCCGCCGACATCTTCATCCCCGCCGGCGGTCGCCCCCAAACACTTCACGGCGGCAACGTCCGCGAGTTTCTCGACGCCTCCTCTGAGCCTACTGCCCGCGCCATCATCGAAGGGGCCAATCTCTACCTCACATCCGAAGCCAGGATCGAGCTCCAGGAGGCGGGCGTCAAGATCATCAAAGATAGCTCCGCCAACAAGTGCGGCGTCATCTGCTCCTCCTTTGAAGTGCTCTGCGGCCTCGTCCTCACTCCCGAAGAGATGCTTGAACATAAGGAAATAGTCGTTGAGGAGATCCTCGCAGTCCTCCACGAGAAGGCCTACCTCGAGGCCCGCCTCCTCCTCGACACCCACGCCAAGACTGGCATCCTCCTTACCGAGCTCTCCGACAAAGTCTCCCTCCGCATCAACCAGTACACCGATCAGCTGCTTAGCTACCTTGAGCACGAGCCGTGGCCAGGCGACCCCGAACACCCCTTCGTCCGGTGCTACCTCCAATACGGCCTCCCCTTCCTCCGCCGAAATTATCGCCAGCGCCTCCTCGATGACGTTCCCGATATTCACAAGAAAGCAATCGTCGCCTGCCACATCGCCTCCCTTCTCGTTTACACCCGTGGACTTGACTGGCGCCCATCAATAGTGGACATTCTTCCCGTCATCTGGGAAGATCATCGTTTCTGTGGAGATGATAATTCGTAAACTACTCGCCCTACTTCTGCTAGTCACCCCTCTTGCCGCTCAAACCGTTGTTGGTGAAAAAGCCGGCGTGCAGATTCTGCGCGAGCGAAGATACGACGCCCAGGATCTACACTACGGCTTCAACTACTCCGCCCTCAACCGCAACTCCTACCCCGTCTACGTCTCTATCCGCCTCACCTCCTCCGAAAACGCCTACGACGGCCTAGTTCCCGGGAGCATCATTGTCCAAGGAGGAGAGCGCGCCCCCCTTGGATATATCGTCCAAGAGAGCGTCTCCGAAAACGCCAACTGGAACTTCGAGTGGAAAACAGAACCAGCCGCCGCACTCCAGCCCCGGTAACCGGCCACCACCTTACCCGCGGCACCCTCTGGATGGCCGGCTTCGCCCTTGCCGTCGCCTGCATCGGCGCCCTCGCCAAATACTCCACCGCCCACGCCCACCCTTGGCAGATTGTCTTCATGCAGAACGCTGTCGCCTGCGCCCTCATCGCCCCCATTACTTTCAGCCGAGGGCTGAAAGGACTCCGCACCAAACACCCCTACCTCCAGCTCACCCGCGCACTTGCCGGCGGCACCGCCTACGCCCTCATGTTCCTCGCCCTCTCCTTCACTCCGGTCACCGAAACCATCCTCATGACCACCACCTCCCCCCTCTTCATCCCCCTCATCTATTTTGTCCTCATCCGCGAGCGGATCAAACCCCATCTTTGGTGGGGGATCGTCGTCGGCTTTATCGGCGTCGCCTTCGTCCTCCACCCCACCCAAAGAGCCTTCTCCGAAGGGATTCTCCTCGCCCTCGGTTCCGGCTTCTGCATTGGCCTTGTCATGGTAGTTCTCCGCCGCATGGGCCGTGATGAGTGGATGCCCCGCACCCTCTTCTTCTACTTTGGCCTCGCCGCCCTCCTTACACTCACTCCTGCCATCGTAGTCTGGACCAATCCCCCCCTCCACATCTGGATAGCCATGATCGGCACCGGCATCTTCGGCATCCTCAGCAACATCTGCCTCACCTTTGGCCTCCGCCACGGCTCCGCCTCCATCCTCAGCCCCGTCTTCTACACCTCCGTCATCTTCGCCGCCCTATTCGACTGGATATTCTGGAACACCATCCCCGATTACCTCACCATCATTGGCGCCATCCTCGTCATCGCCGGCGGCATGTGGACCCTCTTTGCCGGCCGCAAATAGACTGTACCGATCGGGGCCTGGCCCCGATCGGTACAGTCTATTTGCTGGAAGAAAGTAGGACTATCGCCGTTTGATGCTGTTGATGAAGCGCCTGAAGCCTTTTTCAACCTTGGGCGATGGGTCGACCAGGGGAAAGCGGAGGAGGGTGCCCGACTTGAGACCCACCACAATATTGTTAATAGTGAACGCTAGCGCCGTGGGTTTGCCATGGATGGAAAGCTCCCCCTCCTTGTGCACACCAGAAAAGGTGACTCGGTAGAGATGCACCCCCTTTTTGTCGCCGGCAGCCAGCCTCACCCCATCACAAGCATAAAAATCATAGAGCTGGTCGAGATGACCGACGAATACTCCCCGCTTGTCGAACAGAGAATCGCGAGCCACCTTGTCGATCAGATGACGCACCACCATGTGATCACCAACTGCCGCACGAAGGTCAGGCTCGTCGAGTTCTAGCTTCGGAGCCCCACCGCAAAAGTACCATTCCCGCTTGTCACGCACCCACTCGATCATCTTGCCCGACGCCCGGTCGTAGATGAGACGATATCCCGCCGACCTCAAAATCACTGAATGACGCTCTAAATAGATCTTGGCTCCCATCAGCACCGCAGAGGGTACAGTGGCCGCAATCGTCTCCACCGGTTTGTCCAACGCCCCCAATCCATAGACGTGAATCTTCATTTTCAAAGGATCAACCGCTGCCACCTGGTTGCCGGCCACGTTTGAGTGGAGGACCGGCAGATCGAGCTCCTTCGAATCCACCATCATGTTCTCACCAGAAGAGACACCCCGCTCCCACACCACCTTGGAGTAACTGACCAGCAGTTGGTCGCCTCCCCTCCACTTAAGCGCCGTCACCCCGCCGTTCTCGTTGATCGGGAAAAATGCGCTAAAACTAGAGTTTGACACTCTCAACATCACCCACCGGCAGGCTGTCTGAGCAAACGTCTCTCCCTCCCGATGCGCTCCACGGAGGCGTGGAAAAAGCTGAAGGAGAAGGGGAGTGATGTGCTCCGAATCGATCCGCGTCTGCAACTTCTTGCTCACACCGCGGAGCCGTACGATCTCTTGGGAATCGAGATAGCGACAAACTGAATATGTTGTATCCTTATTTAACTCTTCCATACGTACATTATACGTAATAATTGCGTACGGCCTATTAAGAACATGCGAATTATTTGATGAAAACTGAGGAGAGCGCCTAATGTGAACCTATGGTGCTAACCGTTCACAACCCACACGACCTCACAGAGATAGGAGAGCTCCCTCTCCAGTCCAAGCAGGAGGTGGGCTATGCGATTGGCACGGCAGCTGCGACTTCTATCCTCCCTATTGCAGAGCGGCTCGCCATCCTGCGGAAGACGCAAACCCTTCTAAATAAACGATTTGAAGATCTAGTCGAAACAGCCATTCTCGAGGGGGGCAAGCCGCGTACCGACACCGAGGTGGAGGTGAGGCGTGCTATTCAGGGGGTCGAATCGGCCTATCAGGCTCTAGTAGGCCGTGCCGGCGAGATGGTCCCCATGCGGGAAGAAGGGAGGCTCGCCTTCACTCTTCTTGAACCAGCAGGAGTGGTTTTAGCCTACAGCGCCTTCAACCACCCCCTCAACATGGTGATCCACCAGGTGATCCCCGCCGTCGCCGCCGGTTGCCCAGTCCTCATCAAGCCCGCTCTCACCACACCACTTTCGTGCCAAAAGCTGGTCGCTATTCTTCACGAGGCGGGTCTCCCCCCCGACCTATGTCAGATGATCCTCTGCGAAAATGATGTAGCCGAGCAGGTGGTGAGCGACCCTCGCATCGCCTTTTTCTCCTTCATTGGTTCTTCTGAGATCGGTTGGAGACTGCGGAGCAAGCTCGCTCCTGGCGTCCGCTGCGCCCTCGAGCATGGGGGCGCCGCCCCCGTCATCGTCCTCAACGACGCCGACGTCGACTCCATGCTCCCCCTTCTAGTGAAGGGGGGCTTCTACCACGCCGGTCAGGTATGCGTCTCCGTCCAGCGCGTTTTCGCCTCAAAGAAGATCGCCAAACGGCTCGCCGCCCTCACCGCCAAGTTGCAGGTGGGCGATCCACGCGATGCTACGACCGAAGTGGGCCCCCTCATCCGCACCACCGCCGTTGATCGAATTGAGAAATGGGTGAAAGAGGCAGGCGGCAAGGTGCTGTGTGGCGGCAAGCGACTCTCTGAGACCACCTACGCACCCACAGTCATTCTCGACCCTCCAGACGACGCCCTCGTCTCTTCGCGCGAGATTTTCGGCCCCGTCGTTTGCGTCTATTCAGGTGAAAAGCCGATCGAGCGAGCCAACAGCCTGCCCTTCAGTTTTCAAGCCGCAGTTTTTGGGCGGGACATCGACAACCTGTTCGATACTGCCCGTAGGCTCAACGCCGAAGCTGTCATGATCAACGACCACACAGCTTTTCGCGTTGACTGGATGCCGTTTGGCGGCAGCCGCGATTCAGGGCTTGGCCGCGGAGGAATCCCCTACGCCATGGCCGACATGACTCGAAATAAACTTGTCGTGGTACGATCCACAGCCAGATGAAAAAGATCACCCTCCCCTTTCAGATCCTCATCGCTCTTGTTCTCGCCGTTATCACCGGTCTCTTTTTCGGCGAGCTGACCTCCCCCCTCCGTTGGATTGGTGACGCCTTCATCATGCTCCTCAAGATGTCGATCCTCCCCTACCTAGCCTTCGCCCTCATGAGCGGGATCGCCACCCTCGACGCTCCCCAAGCCAAGCGGCTCATCAAATATGGGGGCTTCTTTCTCATCATCATTTGGGTGATTGTAATTGTCACCCTCTACGCCCTCACCTACTCCTTTCCCGCACAAGAGATCGTCCCCTACTACACTCCCATGCAGCCACCTGCTGTCAGCCCGAAGACCTTCCTCGCCCTCTTCATTCCCGACAATATTTTTTATGCCCTCTCCAATAACGTCGTCCCCGCCGTCGTCGTCTTCAGCCTCTTCTTTGGCGCCGCTCTCATGCTCTTCCCTCGCAAGGAGGCGCTCCTCGCCATCCTCGACGGCGCCGTGAATTCTCTTGGCCGCATCATCACCTGGATCGTCCGCATCTCGCCAATTGGCATCTTCGCGCTGATCGCAGCCACCACCGGCACCATCTCCGTCGCCCAGTTTCAGAAGATCGCCGTCTATCTCATCACCTTCGGCGCCGCCTCCCTTATTTTCACCTTCTGGCTCCTCCCCGCCATCGTCACCTCCTTCACCAAGGTGAAATATTCGGAGCTGCTCGGCAACCTCCAAGCCGCCCTCCTCCTCGGCTTTTCCACGGGGAACATCTTCGTCACCCTCCCCTACATCATGGACGGCGTCAACCACATCGCCCGCAAGCACGAAATTCAAAATCGTGAAGCGCAGGCCATCTCCAAAACCCTCATCCCCATCGCCTACAACCTTCCTCTCGTCGGCAACCTGATGGCCTTCCTCTTCGTCCTCTTCTTAGCCTATTTCTACGGCATCCAGTTTAGCATCGCCGAAAATATCAAGCTGGTCCCCCTCGCCATACTCACCCTCGCCGGCCCCGTCACCGCCGGGCTAAACTCCATGGTCTTCATCGTCGACCAGATGCAGCTCCCCACAGATGGCATCTCCCTCTTTGTTGAAACCCTCTCCATCACCCGTAACCTCCAAGGGCTTGCCGGCTCCGCCGGCATTGGCGTCTTCACCCTCCTCACCCTCTTCGCCTTCACCCGCCAGCTCCACTTCCGCCCCTTTCGCCTCCTCCTCAACACCTCCCTCTCCGTCGTTCTCCTCGTCGGCCTCATCATTGGCCTCCACACCATCGACCCCCGCCCCTCCATCCCCAAGCCCCGCTATCCCACCCTCACCATCGACAACCCCACCCCCGCCAAACTCTACCTCCAGGGCGACACCCTCCCCCCTCCCGCCCCCATCCAAGAGGGAGAGACCATCCTCGAGCGGATCCGCCGCACCAAACTCCTCCGCATCGGCTACAACTCCAACACCATCCCCTTCGCCTACCTCAACGATGGTGGTGAGCTCGTCGGCTACGACATCGCCTTCGCTCACGCTCTCGCCCACAGCCTCGGCGTCGACCTCGCCTTCATCCCCCTCGACTACGACAACCTTGCAGACGAACTCAACCACGACCTCTATGACATTGGCATGTCTGCCATCACTGTCACCGACAAGCGGCTCCCCCACCTCCTCTTTTCCACCCCCACCACCGAGGTGCAGGCCGTCTTCGTCGTCCGCGACTACCGTCGCCTCGACTTCGGCAACCTCAATAACGTCCTCCAAATGGAAGACCTTCGAATCGCCGTCCTACAGGGGAGCAGCTACGAAAACCTCGCCCGCGCCAAGTTCCCCCACGCCGACATCATCCCCATCACCGACTACGACCAGTTCACCAAAGACGACACCATCCAAGCCCTTCTCTGGTCGAACGAAGAGGCCATCGTCTGGGTCCACTCCCACCCCTTTTATACCGTTGTCCTTCCCCAGCCCCGCATCCAAATCGACTTCTACGCCTATGCCATGTCTCAAAACGGCGATGACCTGCGCGACTACATCGACTACTGGCTTGCTCTCAAAAAGCTCGACGGCTTCACCGACGAAATGCGCGACAAATGGATCCTTGGCGAGCGCCAAATCCCCTTACGCCGCTGGTCCATCTACCACAACGTCCTTCACTGGTAAATTGTCACATTCCGGGACAGTCCCCAATTGTGACAATTTTTCATAAGTAGCTCATTACAAGTCAGAAACGGCCGCCGCCTATCTCCACCCAGGACACCTGCAAAGTCGTCTATAACATGTAGGGTCTGGCAAGCGCCCTCGTCTTCCTCGACATCAACGACTGCGGCATCGACCGCTATTCAGAGGGACTCTATGAACTCATCATGGTCGCCGCCAGCGGCGAACTGAGCAAAGACGGCTTAAGTCAGTGCTCCAGATTGCTACCCTATCGTTCCTCTAGGACGACTGATTTTGAGTGAGATACGAGCATCGCGATGAGTACCATGGCGGTAGTCATGAGCGAGGAGCGAGGCGAAGTAAATTGCCAAAAGCTGAGCGTCATAGGAGGAAGAAAGGGTCGCAATCTGAGTCCGTGGTTCATTGATCGGACGTGAGGCCGACGATAGGGACGCCTAGGCGGTTGGCGGTGGCGAGGGTCTCTTTGTCGATGAGGATGGTCCGGTTCTCCTCGATGGCAAGAGCCGCTGCTTTGATCTTGGCCAGCTTTTCAATGGTGTTGATGCCAATCACCGGCACATCAAAGCGCATATCCTGGCCCGGTTTGGGCAGCTTGACCACCACACAGCCGACGCCGGCAATGTCGCCAGCTCGTTGGAGGCACTCATCGGTCCCCTCCATTGCCTCAAGAGCAACCACCGATTGGTTTTTGACGACGACGGTTTGGCCAATGTCGAGGCCGCCAAGGCCCCGAGCCAGTTTGGAGCCGAACTCAATGTCGCGCAGCGCCGTTGGACTGGGACGGCAAGTGGTGAGAACACCCCGTTTTGCCATATAGGGACCCAGATAGCGGATCGAGCTGATCACCGCCACCCCTTTGCGCGCTAGCCAATCTGCAATTCCCTTCAAAATCGTGTCCGCCCGAAAATCTTTTAGTCTAAGAAACAGCCATAGCGCCGTCCAATCCATCTCCAGAGGGGAGAGGCTGAAGAGCCGTTCGTGAGGAATCCGCCCCACCATCGTCACTTCCGCACATCCCCGCTTCCGACACTCTTTTAGTAGCTGGCGCAACTTGGGATGGCGCACCCACAGCACATCAGAGACCTGCTTTGCCAGCTGCGGATCGGCCAACTCCTCCACCGCAATCAGAAAAAGCTCATCGCCCGCCGCTCGAATCCCCTCGACGACCCGCCAGGGCATCTCCCCTTCGCCAGCGAGGAGCGCAACTTTATTGCGCAACGGCCTCGAGAATCATTTTGCGCAGAGAGTCAGCATCGCGCAGACCAACTACTCGGTTCACCTCTTCTCCATCCTTGTACAAGATGAGAGTGGGAACAGAGGTCACCCCGGCAGCCGCCGTCGTTTTCTGACTGTGATCGATGTCGATCTTGGCTAGTATCGCCTTACCTGTCAGCTCATCGACCAGTCCTTCCAAAATCGGAGTTTGCATGTGGCACGGCCCACACCATTCAGCGAAGTAATCGACCAACACCACCCCTTTGGCAGTCGTCTCTGAAAAATTACTATCATCAATTGCAGTCAGCTTGCTCACGGCGTCTCCTAAGAGTTTCTTTTGCGACTCAATTGTGCCCTCTGGCGGAAAAAATCTCAACCTTCTATACTACCCCCACCTGCGGCCATGGCGGAATTGGTAGACGCGCTAGATTCAGGTTCTAGTCGGGGCAACTCGGTGGATGTTCGAGTCATCTTGGCCGCAAAAAAAACCATTGGGTTTTGACGTCACCTCTCTAAGCTCTGATTTAGCTCGGGAGGGACGCCTGGCTTGGAGTCCCCTTACCACCAGCTACTCAGTCTATCGGCAAAGCCTGCCCAGAGCGACCGCGACTCAGGCTCGTGTCGTTCCGCTAACTCTTTTTGTCGAAAGGGCCAGTCAATGGGGATCTCTTTTTTTGCCTTCACAGATGGACTCTGGTGAACAGTCGACAGCAGTATCTGCATCAACTGATCCCTCGAGGTCTTCCCGTTGGCCACTGCGCGGAGGATTCTGGGGGGAACGTGGAGCTTCATCCGATCCGACGGGTCCTTTTTCTCATGGAGATCCAGCTGATCTTCTAGGTCCTGTAAGCGTATCAAGGTGTGGGCCACACCGTACAGGTAAGATAGAGAAAGAGGCTGCGGGTCTAGCTGGACAACGCTAAACCAAAGATCTTTAGTCTCAGGAATTTTGCCCCCAACATGCTCGGTAAAAACGACACCCTTGAGCTCCTCGCTACCCTCTTTAAGCGCCGCAAAGCGCGTCTGCAGCGACTCCAATCTATACCGATCTCCGTCAACACGTATTTCACTCATAATTAACCCCCCATTCTTACCACTATTGTAGCGAATAGTTGTTAATTTTTGATTAATGAGCTATCTAGATCACTTAACGGTTGACTGTGAGTTGATTAGAGATTGAATGGCCCCCGTCCACTCTTCCATAATGGCCTGTTGGCCCTCCTTCTTGGGAAGGTGGGAGTAGGCGGCAGGGTCAATAGCCTTGCCGATGGTGGTGGAGGCGCAGCCCGACCACTTAGGCTTGGTGCCAGGAGGCATGATCTCGAAGGTGCCGGCGACGTAGACGGGGATGATGGGGACGCCTGCCCGCTGCGCGAGCATGGCGACACCAGCTTGGGGCTTTTGAAGGGTGCCGTTAGGTGAACGGGTCCCCTCGGGGAAAAGGACCACCTTTTCCCCCTCGTCCAGGTACCTGAGGATTTGACGCATAGTCTTGATGTCGGCCCCTTCACGCTGGATGGGATAGACCTGTAGCTTGGGAAGGAGCCAGCCCATGATCCCCTTGAAGAGGGTGTCGCGAGCAAAGAAGCGCACTTTGCCGGGCCAAAAGGCGCCGACAATGGCAGGGTCGAGATGAGAGACGTGGTTGGGCGCGATGATGGCCGCTCCCTTAGGAATATTTTCCTTGCCGTAGAGGCGGTGGCGGTAGAGGATCCGACAGACAATATTCACGATCATGACGACAACATGGTAGACGATCATTGCGCTTTCACCTTGTTATAGAGAGTGTCGACCACTTGATCGAGGGTGAGATCGGAGGTGTCGATCTGGATGGCGTCATGTGCGGGACGGAGAGGAGAGTGCTCTCGCGTGGAATCATAGGTGTCACGCCGCTTCTGGTCGGCCAAGATCTCCTCTTCTGTGAGAGAGTGCTTCTGCTCACCAAAGCGGCGGGCGGCGCGGATCTCAGGACGGGCGGTGAGAAAGAACTTCACTGCGGCATCAGGGAAGACAACAGTGCCGATATCTCGCCCCTCGCAGACAATATCACCCCGCTCACCCGCCTCCCGCTGGACGGCAACAAGAGCGTGACGGATCTCTTGGTAGGCAGCCACTTCAGAGACTGCACCCGTCACTTCGGGTGAGCGGATCGCCTCGGTGACGTCGGCCTCGCCAACAAAGTAGTGACGCCCTTCAATGCGAAAGGCAAAGCTATCGATAAGTGCCTTAATCTGCGCTGGATCGGAGAGATCGCTCTTCTTCTCAAGAGCCAACCAAGTGATCGCGCGGTACATGGCGCCGGTGTCGTAGTAGTTGTAGCCAAGCTTCTCAGCGAGCCGCTTAGCCGCCGTGCTCTTCCCTGTCCCCGATGGCCCGTCGATCGCAATCACTGTCAAAGCTAACTCCCCACAAATAGGCGGAGGAAGAGGTAGCCGGCTGGAATGGTGAAAAGGAGCGAGTCAACGATGTCGAGAACACCCCCCAACCCAGGAATTTGATTGCTGTCCTTCACGCCCGCATCTCGCTTAAAGAGCGACTCAACAAGATCGGCCACCTGACCAACGACGGCGAAAGTCACTCCGAGCACAACGGCCCACCAGAAAGGGAGCTGGTCCATCCCAAAGAGCCACCAGACGATCGCAAAGCCGATCCCAATCAACACGCCGCCTGTCGTCCCTTCCCACGTCTTTCCAGGGCTAAGCTTCGGGGCGAGGCGGTGACGGCCAAACAACTTGCCGGTGAAGTAGGCACCCATGTCGGAGGCGACGGTCACCCCGACGATGTAGAAAAACCACCACCAGCCGGAGGTGTTGTAGCGGGCGGGATAGTAGAAGAGGAGGTCGTAGATGAGCGCAAAGGGGACAATCACATAAAGGAGGCCGAAGATCGTGGTGGCAAGGCCGGTGATTCCCTCTTGGCGGCTGATCAGGAAGAAGCAGGCGACGACAAAGCCGGCCAGACCGAGGGCGAGGGCTGACATTCCGGTAGGAGTCCAGCCAACCGACTGAAACCAGTGGACGGCGAGAAAAAAGATCCCCGCTCCAATTCCGGTCCACATCGCAGGGCCGGCCCCCTTTTGCAGCGCCAGTCGATAGTACTCCCACAGAGCAGCTGCCGCGACGATAGCGGTTAGTCCACCAAAAATTGGATAGAACCACTCCCACTGCGCCAGGATAACCGCAGCGACGACAAGGGCAAGGGCAACACTCCCAAAAGTGATCCGTCTAATCAATTCAGTTCCCATGTCGCCTCTCCCGCGTTTGATATTCCCTCATCACATCGAGCAGCGCCTCCTTTCCAAAATCGGGCCACAAGATTTCCTGCACAATGATTTCACTATACGACACTTGCCAAATGAGGAAATTACTTAAACGGCTCTCCCCGCTCGTCCGAACGAGCAGATCTGGATCGGACAGGCCAGCGGTGTCAAGGTAGTCGGTGAAACGCTCTTCGGTCAAATCGCCCACTTCGGCCCGGCCAGCTGCCACATCGGCGGCAAATTTTTGCGCCGCCCGCACAATGTCGTTCCGTCCCCCGTAGCTCACCGCCAGGGAGAGCTCAATCCGCTCACACGCTTTCGTCGCCTCGCAGGTCGCTTGCAAAGCCTCTCGCACTGTTGGGGGGAAGCGGGAGAGGTCGCCAATCGTCCGCATCCGCACCCCCTGCTCGAGCATCGCCTCACGAAACCGAACTGCCGAGTCGCCCACCAGGGCGACCAACGCCTCCACCTCTTCTGGACTACGAAACCAATTTTCAGTTGAAAAACCAAAAACCGTCAGCTGCTTGATCCCCAGGTCGGCTGCCGCCTGCACCGTCCGATAGAGGGCATTCACCCCCTCCGCATGGCCCGCCGCCGCCGGCCATCCCCGCTCCGCCGCCCACCGCCTGTTCCCATCCATGATGATCGAAAGGTGGGCTGGCACCGTAGAAATTTCATTTAGCATTTGGGTCATCGCGTTAGGATAGCCCATTCACACCATATTAGGCGACAAAGTCTGGACAGTTTGGACACAGATTGCTACTCTGACCACTTTACATGTGAAACATGAGGATTCGATGGAAAAACGGAAACGGTGGCACCTGTGGCTGATTGTCGCAGTGCTTACACTCACGGCCTACAACATCCTACCCACAATTTTCTTCTATGCGAAGCCGCTTGACCGGCCCGTAGGAGCACAGATCGCTGAAAAAGTTGCTGTGCAAACATCCGATCGGGTCAACGCCCTTGAAGGGGATGCTGTCAGCTGGGTTGGAACCTACGCCAGCAATTTAGGTTTGAAACCTGAGTCTGTGGTGCTGGTCAAAGAGAGCCCTGACCTAATCGCCGTCACCCTTCCCTCTGCTGCCGACGCCGCCAAGTTTAGAAAATACTTGCCGCGAGCAGGCGCCCTCATTCCATTTGCCCCCTCGCAACTCTCGCTTGGCGCGGCAACTCCCGATCAGCCAGCCAACGTGGTGGTTGTCGAAAGACATCTAGCGGCACAGCTCGCTCCGAGCGCCTTCACCTTCTCAGAAAAATTTGATTCCGACGGGAAACCAACAGAGCTCTACACAACGATTGTCTCCGACCGGATGGTCGAATTGGGAACCACCGTTGGGGGCGAGAGTCCTGCTGCCAGAGCCCTCCGCTACTCCCCTTCGGGCGATGCCATTTTGGTGTTGGCAGGACAAATTGTTGAATTTGAAAAAGTATTTGGCTTGCAGAGCCCGATCACCAAGCGGTTCTACGGTAGCTTCACACAGAGTACGGGAACGGAGCTAGTCTCCACTCTCATGCGGGGGCTCGACTCGGTGAGCACCCAGCTAGAGACCGAGATCGCCAAGGCTGGTGATGTGGACGCAGAAGGAGCGTCATGGACGCAGAATGTCCGTGCCCTCAAGCGGCAGAAAGAGATCGTCGACCAAGCCAATAAAATTGTAGTGGCCAACACCGCCATGTTTGAGGCGGGCGAGAAGCCACTAACAGCCGCACAGATCAACGCAAGCGGCAACAACGTGGCACTCGGTTCTCGGAACCCCTTCTTCGCAAGCATCTCTCTCGACTGGGATCAGGAGAAGATGGTGTTGGAACCGCACGCCGATCTGAAGGCAATTCAGGCAGCACGACTAGAGGGAGAGAGTGGCGCCTACAAGGCGGAGAAGCTCGATCAGATGCTCGTCAACGAGGTGGCCGACCTTGGTCGTGCAACCGACGAGAAGATCCGCCCTGAAGCGAACGGCTTTGCCGTCGCTCTCAATGAGTTGACCGGGAGCGAGAGCTTCACCGTCCTCAACCTCTCCACCATCGCCGCGCAGCGACTGAGCGACGTCGAGCGGCGGATTGATACCACTTGGCAGCCAACCAGCGCCGACCTCTCGCGGGTCAATTTTCCCGTCTGGGATGCTAAAACCTATTCGAAACTTCCGGCCGACCAGCAGCAGCTGGGACTTGTCGCTTACGCGCCTGTTGAAGGGGGCGAGGAGATCCTTCCTGGCGCCCGGATGAGCTCACTCTACGTGATCGCCCGCGGCTTAGGCCCCATTGTTGAAAAAGGGCAGAGTGGAGACCAGACCGATTTGATGGTCGACATTCAGGCGCTTGGCGACCTCCTCAAACAGGAAGGCTTCCTCTCTCGAGCGGTGGGGAACGACCTCATCTTTGAACTCGATGGCTACTACGACAACGTGCTAGCCGCCACACGCGAAAAGTTCACCGTCCACGGAACGAAGCGGTTCGCCGTCCTCGAGTACACCAATGAGAAGCAGCGACTGCTCACATTGAATGCGATCGAAACAGCGCAGCACGAAGACCTCGTCAAGTGGCGCGATGAGTACAATACCGCCAAGATCAGCACCGGGTTCAACGCTAAATATGATGTTCCGGCGCCCACCAAGAGCGTCCTGTGGAGCAATCTCGCGCTGAGCGCCAAAAAGTACTTCCGCGGTGACAACCGAAAGGTCCTCAATTGGGGACTCGATTTGTCGGGCGGAAAGAGCATCACGATTGGGCTCGTTGACCAGCGCAACCGCCCAGTGACCAATCCAGACGATCTCCGACAGGGAATCAACGAGCTGACCGCCCGCGTCAACAAGATGGGCGTGTCGGAAGTGGAAGTGCGTCAGGAAGGGAACCACATCGTCCTCAACTTCCCCGGTGCTCAGGGGCTGTCAGCCAGTGAGCTGGTCAAGGCCTCAACCATGACCTTCCACATTGTCAACGAGCAGTTTGGCACCAATAATCCTGCACTAGCGGGATCAGTAAATCGCTTCTTGCAAGAGGTGTGGAACGAAGCGGTCGTCACCGGCAAAAAGAACTCAGACCAGATCAACGAGATCGCCTTCCAGCAGCTCGGCGGTGCCGGCGCAGAAGAGGGTGGGCTCCCCCGCGCACGGAGCGAGTCTGCGCAGACGTTGTGGGATGCAGGACTCCGTTTGGCCGATCCGCAAAACTCAGAGATCTCCAGCGCCTTTAACGACGAGCTCTCCGCCATCGCCATGTGGCGGGGTGATAGCTACGCCGACTGGGCGGGAAGCCCCAACCCACTCATGATCGTCTTTGCCAACTACGCCCTCGAGGGATCTAACCTCGAAAACGTCCACGGCGAATACGACCCATCGAAGGGAAATGCCATCGTCTTTGGCATCACCGGGTCGGCTGTGACCGCCGACAACTTCACCATCAACCCCCGCACCGAACTCTACAACTGGACCTCCCAGTTCGCACAGACAGAGATCGCCGGCACGCCGCGCGACACCTACTCTCGTGGAAACGGGTGGCGGATGGCTGCCATTCTCAACGGGCAGGTGATTAGCGCACCGACCCTCAACCAGGCGCTCCGGAGCAACGCACACGTCTCCGGTCACTTCTCGCAGCGAGAAGTGACCCAAATGGTCGCCGACCTGAAGGCCGGGTCGCTCACCTTCACTCCGAAGATTTTGTCGGAGAAAAACGTCAGCCCCGATTTGGGAAAAACTGAGCGGACTCAAGGGATCGTTGCTGGTATCGTCGGCCTCGCCCTCGTGATTGGCGGCATGGCGTGGTACTACCGCTTCGCCGGCATCATTGCGGGCGCCGCCGTCGTCGTCAACCTCCTCATCATTTGGGGGGTGTTGCAGAACTTAGACGCTGCGTTGACCCTTCCAGGAATTGCCGGAATCATCTTAACCGTCGGGATGGCGGTCGATGCCAACGTGCTGGTCTTTGAGAGGATCCGTGAGGAGTTTGCCGTCTCGAAACGGCTCGCCTCCGCCGTTCACGCCGGCTACAAGAAGGCGTTCGCCGCCATCATCGACTCCAACATCACTACCATCTTGGCCGCCTTCATCTTGATGCACTTCGATGCAGGTCCTATCAAGGCGTTTGCCGTCACGATCATCATCGGAATCATCTCCTCGATGTTCACCGCCCTCTTCATGACCCGCTTCTTCTTCGCCGGATGGGTGCAAAACCCCAAGCACACCGAGCTGAAGATGACCAATCTCTTTCACAAGACCAACTTCGACTTCCTTGGGAAGGCGAAAATGGCGATGGGAGCGGCCCTTCTAGTGATCGTCGTCGGTTGCGGTCTCCTGTGGGTGCAGCGCAACACTATGTTCGGCATGGACTTCACCGGCGGCTACGCCCTAAACGTCACACTCGAGGAAGAGGGGGGACTGAACTACCGCACCGAGGCGATGGAGGCACTCACCAGTGCCGGCGCGCCAGCGGGCGACGTTCTCATCCGCCAGCTCAACAAGCCCAACCAGCTCCGTATTCAGCTGGGACGGGGGCTCGAGCAGCCAGGAAGACCCTTCTTTGCCCTACCGCAAGAGAGTGACAGCGATGCAGCGGTCTATCCATTCGAAGCCAACCCCCGGATTATGTGGGTGGTCAATGTGCTGGCTAAGGCAGGACTCGAGGTGAGCCCTGAACAGCTGCCAACCCTGCAAAACCAGTGGAATATCATCAGTGGACAGTTCTCAGATACCATGCGCAATCAGGCCCTCTGGGGACTCGGATTGGCCTTGCTCTGTATCCTCGTCTACATTACGGTTAGATTCGAATTTAAATATGCAATCAGTGCGATTGTTGCCCTAGCTCACGACGTCCTGATCACAGTGGGCATGATGGCGATTCTGCATAAGCTAGGAGTTGGCCTGCAGATCGACCTTCAGGTAGTAGGCGCACTGATGACCATTGTTGGATATTCGTTGAATGATACAATTGTCATCTTCGACCGCGTTCGCGAAGACAGCCGAGTCTTGCGCAAGCTCAGCTTTAGAGAGATGGTGAATTCTGCCCTCAATAGCACGCTAAACAGAACGCTCATCACCTCAGGGACCACCCTGCTTGTGTTGATCGCTCTTGTGCTATTTGGCGGCTCCGCCATCTTCGACTTTGCGCTTGTGATGACCATGGGTGTCGTCTTCGGAACCTTCTCTTCTCTCTTCATCGCCTCCCCTGTTCTTCTCTACTTCCACAGACGGGAACTGGCACGTGAAGAGCAGATTGCCGGTACGCCTAAAAACGCTTAACCGGCTCAACAGTGGTTCGCCCGGGCATGGGCGCGCGAGGAGAGACAAGGAATGGTCGCAAAGGAAAAAGGGAGCGAGCCGATGTGGGTCTATCCGACGATAGATCCCACCTGGCACAAGCAAATCGTCTCAGAGCTCACCGTCCACCCAGTGGTCGCTCAGATCCTTGTCTCCCGCGGTTTCAAAAGCTTTGACGACATTCAGTCCGCCCTCTACTCCAAACTCCCCAACCTCCTCGACCCCTACACCCTCCTCGACATGGAGAAGGCGGTCGCTCGCGTCGTTGAGGCGCTTGAGAAGAAAGAGACCATCCTCATCTACGGCGACAACGACGTCGACGGGATGACCGGCACCGCCCTCCTCACCGAATTTCTCCGCGACCTGGGCGGCGAAGTACGCTTTCACGTCCCCAACCGAAATGAGATTGTCGGCCAGACCCTCCTCAGCGAAGCGCTCAACCGAGCCCAAGAACACAAAGCCTCCCTGCTGATCACCGTCGATTGCGGCATCACCGCCGCCAAAGAGATCAAAGACATGGTCGACGCCGGCATCGATGTCATCATCACCGACCACCACGAGCCTACCGCCAAAATACCCCTCTGCATCGCCACCCTCAACCCCAAAGTGGTCGGCAGCACCTATCTCAACCGGGACATCACAGGCGTCGGCGTCGCCTTCAAGCTGGCCCACGCCCTCACCACCCACCTCATCAAGACCAAAAAAATTGGCCGCAAGACGATCGACCTACAGAGCTACCTCGACCTTGTCGCACTGGGAACAATTGCTGATATGGGCGCCATCAAAGATGAAAACCGCATCCTCATCAGCTACGGCCTCCGCCGCCTCCGCCGCACCCCCCGGGTCGGCCTCAAAAAACTAGCCGAAGTCTCTAACGTCTCCGTCCGCGACATCCGCGCCTCAGAAGTGGCCTCCAAGCTTGCCCCCAAGCTCAATAGCCTCGGCCGCATTGCCGAGCCGCGCGACGGCGTCGCTCTCCTCCTCGTCAAGGACACCGAGACCGCTGAGCAGATGGCCCATGAGCTCGACCTCAACAACATCGAACGGCAAAAGATTGAACACCTTGTCGCAGAAGATGTCGAAAACCGACTAGAAACGCAGCCCGAAATTCTCAAAGACAAAGCAATCGTCCTCGCCTCCGAAGATTGGCATCCCGGTGTCATCGCCATCGTCACCACCCGCCTCTCCAAGCGGTTCAACCGGCCCACCCTCATCATCGCCATCGAAAACGGCGTTGGCAAAGGGTCCATGCGCACCATCCCCGAGTTCCCCCTCCTCGGCGTCCTCAAAGAGAACGCCGACCTCCTCCTCAACTTTGGCGGCCACGACTATGCTGCCGGCCTCACCATCAAGCAAGAGAACATCCCCGAATTCAAAAGGCGCTTCATCGCCAACGCCAACAGCCGCCTCCAGGACAACGACATCGTCTCCAAGCTCATCATCGATGCGCGCGTCAACTTCGAAGAGCTCACCTTTGACCTAATGGAGTCTCTCAACCTTCTCGAGCCCCACGGCAATGAGAACCCCGCCCCCATCCTCTACTGCGACGTCGACCAAATCCGCCCTCCTCGCATCGTCGGCGGCAACCACCTCAAGTTCTACCTCACCCAGCACGACCGCCACTTAGAGGGCATCGCTTTCGGCATGGCCGCCCGCCGCCCCCAGCTCACCGGCAGAAACGTCAAACTCCGCCTCGCCTTCACACCGCAAATCAATACTTTTCAGAATAAACACTCTATCCAGCTACTCATCCGCGACTTCAAGGTCCTCTGACGCCCGGCTAAGCTTGTGCGGCTATCGGCAGTCGAGACGATTCAATGCATAGGCACCCGCTACCTCCCCCTCCCTATGACGCCTGCTTTTGGCGATCCAATGGCGTCAACTTAAGGGATTGGTAGCTGATGCCATTGGGTAGCAATCTAGGTCAATGCTTCTTGGTTTGATTGGCATTCCGACAACAAATGTAGACGAAAAGGGGAGAACCATCAACACTCTTCCCATGCAAGGGACAGTGAAAACAATTGCTTTTGGTGGTGACGGCATTGTTCGCACCGACGACGGTCTAGTCGTCTTCATCCCCTTCACCGCCCCTGGCGACACTATTGAATTTGAAGTTATCTCTACCCACAAGAAGTTTGCCCGCGGTAAACTCATTCGAGTGATCACCCCCTCATCCGACCGAACCGAACCCCGTTGTCCCTACTTTGGCACCTGCGGCGGCTGCCAACTCCAACACCTCACTTATCCCGCACAGCTGCGCGCCAAGCAGGCATTTGTTCAAGACGCCCTCTCCCGTATCGCCGGCATCGACATCGAAGTGCCCATCGAGCCAGGCGAGCCCGCCTACGCCTACCGCCGCCGCGTCCGCCTCCACATCTCAGATGGCAAGCCCCACTTCTACGCCACTGACAACAGAACCCTCGTCCCCATTACCCACTGCCCCATCTATTCTAACGATCCGCTTCCAGACTTCTCCGACTCTCCGGACGGCCCACTCACCCTCCTCAAAGAAGAGAAGCTCACCATCTGCGGCCATCCCTTCACTGCCAGCCCCAAAAGCTTCGTCCAGGCCCACCCCCAAGCGAGCGAGAAACTCTACCAAGCCCTCATCTCCCAAGCACAAGGCACGCGGGCCCTTGATCTCTACTGCGGCATTGGCGTCACCTCCCGCCTCCTTACAGAAAAGGGACTCACCGTCACCGGCATCGATTCCAACCGGACCGCCATTAAACTTGCTCGCCAAAATGTTTCCGGTGCTACCTTCCGTGCCGCTGATGCTGCCGCCCACCTTGACCGCCTCCTTCCCAGGGTCGATCTTGTCATCGTCAACCCTCCTCGCACTGGCCTCGGCCCTGACGTCATCGCCGCCCTCAACCGCCACCCCGTCCCCTGCCTCCTCTACATCTCTTGCATGCCCTCTACCCTCGCCCGCGACCTAAAATCCCTCAACTACTCCCTCACCTCCGCTCACGCCTTCGACCTCTTCCCCCAGACCACCCACGTCGAAACCCTCGCCAAATTGTCACATTTTGGGACAGTCCCAGAATGTGACAATTTGACAAAAAAATAAGCCGGGAGGCGAACCTCCCGGCTTTTTCGAACAGTGCTGTACTAAAGCTTAACTAGCTTCTTGAGCAGGCGCCTCGCGCTTCTCAAGATAGTTTTGCTTGTAAGACATCACATTATCAATGTGAAGGACCCAAGCAGCCCCCTTGCGAATGGCCTTCAGATGACCCACACGCGTCGCGTAATAGATCTTCTGCTCAGGAACTCCCAGCATCTGCGCTACCTGCTTAACAGAGTAGTAACCTTGCTGGTTGTCAAAGAGAAGCTCGCCATCAAACATCGACTTAGCACGCGAGTACTTATTACGACGGTACTCGTCGAGATCCTCAAGATCGATGAACCAACGCGTGGTCTCCTTACGAGCCTTAAGCTTCTTCTGCTTAATGGCTACGTAGATCGCCTGACGGGTCACGTTATTAATCCGAGCTGCCTCTGTAATCGAGACAAGCTTCTTATCCTCTGCGACTTCACCGGCCCCATCCTGGGGCTGGAAGTGGGGCCGCTCCTTCAAATTATGCTCTTGCATTTTCACAACCTCCGTGTGTTTTCGTTCAACTTTTTCTAACTCTTCACCCCTCAGGAACCTACGCCTCACTTTCCCTTCTCAGCTCCAGGAGATCTTTGTTCGCTTAAGAGATAAATATAATGCCATAGTTAAGAAATGAGGTCAATGCTTTCGACTCGAAAACCTTCAAATTCTTGACGCCATCAGGCAGCAAAAGGCGCACGAACAGCATAAGCCTTTGTTTATCAAGTAGATGTAAATAAATGGAATTTGAGATCCTTAAAAAAAAATCATCAGACTTGCCAAATGGTGGGGCATATGCCAGTTTGAGGTGTGGAGAGGTGGCTTCTGGCTAGGCTCCCGTAAACACAAGGATGTGTACTCATGAGAAAAGGAATTCTCTGCCTATTGACCGCGCTGCTAGTCTTTTCGCTCGAGGCGGCCCCCCCCGACCTACGTGCCGAGGACGTGAATCGAAAACTAAAAGAGATGACCAAGGCACACGCCCGCCACAAAAAGCTTGATAGGCCGATTGTGAAGCGAGCCCTCTCTAACTATATCGACCATCTCGACCCCTCGAAGACCTATTTCCTTCAAGAAGAGGTAGACGTGTGGCTCAATGCCCCTGATGAAACAGTGACCCACGTACTACGCGGCTACAAGAGCCACAACTACGCCGGATTTCAAGCGATTAGCGTTCAGATGGATATTGCGATCGCCCGCCGCAACGCGATTGAAGAAGAACTCAACAGCGCAGAGCTGCCAACTGGCGTGAACGCCGATGAGTTCAAAAAGCTCGACTACGCAAAGAACGAGAGCGAGCTCCGCGAACGACTGCTCCGCCTTCGCGCCTACCAAGCAGAGGTGGCCGGCTCCTTCTATGATGAGCCCGACATCGCGATCGCCCTCATGAAAAAGCGGCGACAGCGCCGGGAGCGCGAAATGCTCGGACAGACAGCGGACGAAAAGGAGAAGATGCTCTACACCAACGTCCTCAAGGCGACCGCCTCGGCGCTCGACTCACAGACCGCCTACTTCACCCCCGACGAGGCGCAAGCGTTTGTAATGGACCTCCAGCAGCGGCTGGTCGGCATTGGCGTGCAGATGCGGGATAACCTCAACGGCTTCACCGTCGTCCGGGTGATCGAAGGGGGACCTGCCCACACCCAAGGCTCTCTTCGGGCCGACGACCTGATCGTTGCGGTCAACGGCGACTCGGTGATGGGTCTCGACATCCAAGACGCCGTCAGCCGAATGCGCGGCGCCGACGGCACCGTCGTCACTCTCACTGTGATGCGGGAAAACAGCTACCAAGACGTCTCCATCCGCCGCGGCGAGGTGGTGTTCAAGGAGCAGCGAATTGAAACCTCCTTCGCACCCTACGAAGATGGAGTGATCGGCCGGATCGCCCTCTACTCTTTCTACCAAGATGCCACCAACTCCTCCGCCATCGACATCAACGCGGCCATCAATGAGCTCAAGCGGAAACACAACCTCAAAGGGCTCGTCCTCGACCTCCGTCGCAACACCGGCGGCCTCCTCACAGAAGCGATCGCCGTCACTGGCCTCTTCATCACCAAAGGGGTTGTCGCCAGCATCCGCGACAACGACGGCAACGTCCAATTCCTCCGCGACTCTGGTGGCCGCATCGCCTATGACGGCCCGCTCATCGTCCTCACCTCCCACCTAAGCGCCTCCGCCTCCGAGATTGTTGCAGGCGCCCTCCAGGACTACGGCCGTGCGATCATCGTCGGCGACGTAACCACCTACGGGAAAGGGACCTTCCAAACGTCTACCATTGATCTGATGGGGGGGAGAGTGAACCCCAAAGGCGAGTACAAAGTGACCCGCGGCACCTACTTCACCGTCTCCGGCCGGAGCCCCCAAGTGCATGGCGTCCGCGCCGACATCGTCGCCCCCAGCATCTTCTCTGAGATCGAGCTTGGCGAGCGCTTCTCCAAGTACCCGCTCGAGCCCGACTCCATCCCCGCCAACTTCGATGATGACCTCTCCGATATTCCCAACCGCTACCGCGCCCACGTCCGAAAGACCTACCACTATGACCTCCAAAAGCCGACCAAAGCGTACACCCGCCACCTCCCCGAGCTGCGACGGAATTCGAAGCGGCGAGTGAACGATAGCGTCGAGTATCAAGATTTTTTGGTCACTTTGCGCGACGGCAGCTCCCCCGCTGAGAATGAGGAAGATGTCCAGCTCGACGAGGCGTACGACGTCATGCGCGATCTAATCATCCTACTAGATAACAATGAGGCTCAGCAGTAAACTGTCCTGTCTATGACAGTTCGTACACGCATCGCACCCTCGCCGACGGGCGATCCCCACGTGGGGACCGCTTACATCGCCCTCTTTAATATGGCCTTCGCCCGTCACCACGGAGGGAAGTTCCTCCTTCGTATTGAAGATACCGACCAAACCCGTTCCCGCCCCCAGTACGAACAAAATATTTACAATGCCCTTCGCTGGGCCGGCATCGAATGGGATGAAGAGCCCGTCCGGCAATCAGAGCGTCTCGACATCTATAAAAAATATGCCGAGCAGCTGCTCAACGAGGGAAAAGCATACAAATGCTTCACCACCCCTGAAGAGCTGGCCGAGATGCGGGAGATCGCCAAAAAATCAGGTGGCCGCCTCGGCTACGACCGGCGCCACCGCAATCTCAGCCCAGAAGAGATCGACGCCCGCCTCTTAGCCGACGAGTCGCACGTCATCCGCCTCAAAGTTCCCCTCACCGGCGAGTGCGTCTTCGAAGATGCCATCAAAGGGCGCACCACCGTCCCCTGGGCCGACGTCGACGATCAAGTGATCATGAAATCGGACGGCTTTCCTACCTACCACCTGGCCAACGTCGTCGACGACCACCTGCAAGGGATCACCCACGTCATCCGCGGCGATGAGTGGATGAGCTCCACCCCCAAACACGCCCTCCTCTACGATCTTTTCGGCTGGGAGCGACCCACCTTCATCCACATGCCCCTCCTCCTCGGCACCGATGGCAAAAAACTCTCCAAGCGGAAAAACCCCACCTCCATCTCCTTCTACCGCGACTCCGGCTACCTCTCAGAAGCGTTCCGCAACTTTCTCTCTCTCATGGGCTACTCCATGACCGACGGAAGTGAAGTCTACTCGCTCGAAAAACTGATCGCCGACTTCGACATCACCCGCTTTGGCACCTCCGGCGCCGTCTTCGACGTCCGCAAGCTCGACTGGCTCAACCAGCAATACATCATCAATCTCATTCCACAGGACAAACTGTGGAGCAGACTTAAAGAGTGGATGTTCAACGACACCTTCATGGAGTCGCTCATGCCCCTCGTCCACACCCGCATCAAGACCTTTGGCGACTTCATGACCCTCTGCCACTTCTTCTTCGTCAACGAACTCCCCTACACAGAAGAGCTCCTCTGCCCCCGCAAACTCACGCCACTTCATAGCAGCATGCTGCTGCAAACCATGATCTGGCACATGGAAGAGAACGAAGACTGGGGAGCCACCGGCTTTGAAGCGGCCTCCCGCGCCATCGCCGAGTGCTTCTCCATCCACCACAAGAAAGACCTTATCCCCCTTCTCTTTGGCACCCTCATGGGCTCCCACACCGGCCCCCCCCTCTTCGAATCGGTCCAAATTCTCGGCAAAGACCGCACCCGCGCTCGCCTCCTGCAGGCGATCACCTTCCTCGGCGGCCTCTCCAACAAAAAGATGTCTGAACTCCAAAAAGCCTGGAGAGCGGATACCTGCTCCTCCCTCCTCGCATGAACGCCTACTCCAAGGAAAACCCCTTCCACGCACGGCTCAAGCATCGGGAGCCGCTCACCGCCCCCGACTCGGCCAAGCAGAGCCATCACGTCGAGCTTGATCTCACCGGCTCAAACCTCACCTATCAGCCGGGCGACTGCGTCGCCATCATGCCCACCAACGCTCCCGACGTCGTCGATCGCACCCTCGAAGCACTCAGCGCAGACGAGTCTCTGCGCAATTTCCTCACTCATGAGGCCAACGTCTCCCACATCTCCAAAGGGCTCCTCCGCCTCCTCGCCACCCGCATCCCCCAACTTTCCCCCCTCCTCGAAAGAGAAAATCGCGACCAGCTTAAAACTTTCCTCGACCAGCACGAAGTGTGGGACCTCCTCGAGACCTACGGCAACCCATTCACCCCCCAGGAAATCTCTGCTAAGCTCACCAAACTGATGCCCCGCTTCTACTCCATCGCCAGCGCCATGTCGGCTGTCGGCGAAGAAGTGCACCTCACCGTCCGTCACGTCGAGTACACCTGTCGCGACATCCGCCGCCTCGGCGTCTGCACCCACCTTCTCTGCGAACGGACCCCCCTTGACGCTACCCTCCCCCTCTTTATCCACTCAGCCGATCACTTCCGCTTACCAGAAGACGACAACACCCCCATCATCATGATTGGCCCTGGCACCGGCGTCGCCCCCTACCGCGCCTTCCTCCAGGAGCGGAACGCCCGCAACGCTCCTGGCAAAAACTGGCTCTTCTTTGGCGAGTGGACTCAAAAGGGTCACTTCTTCTACGAGCCCCTCTGGACCCACCTCATCGACCAAAACCGCCTCCGCCTCACC
Organism: uncultured Verrucomicrobiae bacterium; assembly: GCA_963739345.1. Lineage (GTDB taxonomy): Bacteria > Chlamydiota > Chlamydiia > Chlamydiales > JAFEGQ01 > CAVUAA01. The sequence continues at coordinate 136,870 of CAVUAA010000002.1, forward strand.
ACCGCCTTTTCTCGCGACCAGGACCACAAAGTCTACGTCCAAGACCGCATCCGCGAGCACGGCCCTGAAATTTTCCAATGGCTCGAAGATGGCGCCACCCTCTACGTCTGCGGCGATGCGCACAACATGGCCCCCGCCGTCGAACAAGCACTCCTCGACATCATCGCCCCCCACCAAGACCCCAAGCCCTACCTCAAATCCCTCCGCCAATCTGGCCGCTATCTCAAAGATGTGTATTAACCTCTAAATCGGAGAGACTAAATGTTTGAACATTTTCTAAGGGGATGCAATACCAATAACGGCCCCCTCAACAAGCTCAGCGAAATGTTGGGCCTGGAGAATAGGCCTCGCTACTGCATCATCAAAGCAGCTCAAGAGGAAGATTGGAACAGTGCTGCTGAGCACCTTGGACGGGCAACCCGCCGCACCGCAAATCACGCACTAGCAAACTGGCAACATGCAACAGCCTGGTCGATCATCTTTGTCGCCGCCTGCAACATGCACCCCCCTCTAACTCTCGGCATGACGGTGGTAGGCACTGCCCTTTGCGCCAGGTATAGCTGGTCAGATTACTACATCAGCGGCAAGTTGAAAGAGATGGGAGTCGAAGAGGTAGCGCATATCCACAATTTCCAGCGAATGTGTAGAACCTGCTATCTCTCAGCTGAGAAGGTACGTACAATGGCGAACGAAGACACCTCCAAGCTAGCTGCCGGAGCGCTTATCATCGCAATGGCGGCCCTTGCAAAATTAGAAAGCCCCATGTTCTGCAAGATCGCTTGGCCCGTGACTCTATCTACCGCTCTCTTGACCAGCTTCGCCGCGTCAAGCTACCTCGCGCAGGAACCGTAGCAGCATCTCAAAGATGTTTACTAACTCTTAACCTTCTGGCATGCTCAGCCCAAATCAAGGAGGGACGGCCATGCTCGACACATTGCAAAATTTTGCACTACCAACTTGCTGGGCGCAGGGGATGCAACACTACAGGGTAGTTCCAGCAGGAAGCATCCAGCCCCCCGAAAAACCGGTGGAAACCGAGTCTCGCCTATTTGGTACCATCCGAGGGAGCCTTGGCTGGGGAGAACTTCCCAAGGATAAAGTGGCCCCCAAGAAGATCGATGCTGAGCTGCTGATGCGCCAACTCTGCAACGATTATCCTCTCGGCTTAGAAACCCTGCAAAACCTCGCCAATGCTCTCGAAGAGGAACAGACCGACCCGTGGACCGGCAAGACCCTTCTAGAAAAAGTTGAGGAGACGCTCGACAACGCCGAAGTCCCGGTGGCACAGGTGCTAAAGGTATTGCAACATGCGGTCAATCACAAGTTGATCGACACCGTGTGGGCCGCACGTGAGCTCCACGACACGGAAGCGATCACCTACAACAACCACCAGTTCGTGTTCAAATACAGTGAGCTGTGTCAGCTCTCTCCCCGCGAAGGAATGATTGCAGCCTGGTGTGCAAAAGGCGACGAAAGCGACCCAGTGAAAAAGAATAAGCACGCCGCACACTTCTCCTTCCACCTAAGTCGAGCGGTTTGGTCAGTAGTCCAGCACGCCTATGAGAACAGCAGAAACATCGACACGTGGATGTTCATAGTGGGAGCCAGCCTTTCCCGCTGGCGCGGCCTTTCCCTCGTCATTGTCTCGGTGAGTAGTGCCGCCGCCTTCATGAAGTCAGACAACGAACTCTCCACATGGCTAAACGAAAAGACTGGACCCGCCTCGACGATCATCGACCCGATTGCGACTGCGGCCGACGAAGCACGCAAAATTCTCCACAGCAATGACGCCTGGTTAGGGAAGCTCTCCGGACTGTTGGTGGTGCACGCCCTCGTTCCGCAGATCAGCAGCGCCGTCCCCTTTCTCTCTCTCCTCTCTTTTGGAGGAACCGTCGTCACCTGCCTCGCCATTGGCGACTTTATTGGAGCTGATGATCCGCGACGCTCTGTTCCGCTGTCTGAGGTCGAGGCTCAGGGTGAAGAGGAGGAGTGAGGGCATCTTCGAGCACTTCGTTGAGTGACTCGAACTCCTCATCGACCAGCGCTTCGTAAACTTCCGCCGCATTCTTAGCTAGATGGAGTTGACGGGTGGTGACGCTCCGACGCCTGAAGAGCTCGGAGATGGCGCGCAGCGCGCCCAGGTGCTGTTCGCGGTGGCCCGGCGGAGTTCCAACCAGAATCACCATATGGGCCGGCTGACCGTCAACCGCCTCCCAATCAATCCCCTCACGAATCACTCCCATCACACCCACGATCTTTTGGCCGCCAGCGAGGATGCCGTGTGGAATGGCCAATCCCTTGCCCACACCGGTACTTCCCTGTAGCTCTCGATTGAGCACCGCTTCGAGGAAGGGGCGTCGCTCCTTCCGCTTCAGCCCGGGGTGGGTGCGGAAGAGGAAATGGACGAGCTCTTTTATGATCGCGGTCCGTTCACGCGACTTCACATCAACCGTGATGTACTCCTCCTGGAGAAAGTCAATCAAGCGGGGAAGCGCAAGCCCCACCTCGCCCGACTTGCGCAACGAGAAGCGGAGAATGAGCGGCCCAATCATCTCAGAGACGGTCACCGCGAGGAGCACTGCTGGAATCACATAGCCCGAAACGGCGCCGGTCGCATCCATCGCCCCAAGACTTGCCACCAGGCCAACCGTGATCCCCGCCTGCGGCGTCAACGCCAGTCCCAAATACTTCGACACCCGCCGCGGCATCTGGATCAAACGCCCACTCACATAAACGGTGACCAAGTTCGCAACCACCCGAGTGACAAAGAAGATCGCCGCCAAAATCCCCACACTCCCAATATCGCTGAAATTGGCGTGCGTCCCCGTCAGCGTGAAGAAGAGGGTGTAGACGATCACCTCGTAGTCCTCGAACAGGTCCAGAACATGACTCCGCCCCGGCAAATTGGCAATCGTGATTCCAAGCGCCAGATTGGTCAACACCGGCGACAGGCCGAGCTGCAGCGCTAATCCATACCCCACAATCAACGCCGCAAACGCGAGCGTCACCGACTTCTGCCGAGTGTGAATCTGCCGCCAAGCAAGCGTGAGCAACAGAGCGAGCATCACGCCGAGCAACACCGCCCCGCCCAGCTGCACTACCAGCGTGAGCGCCTCTGCTGATTCGAAAACCCACTGCCGCGCTCCTTCAAAGAGGAAAATATTCGCCACATTGTTGAGCACCACAACCGCCACCAACGTCTTCACAAAGACGCCCCGCGCTTGCGACTCTTTCACCACATGGATCACCGTTGCTGGCGCCGTTGCAATGGCCAAAATCGCCATGAACAGAGCTGCATGCATCACATCCACACCTGGAAAATGACCCAGCAAAAACGTCAGCAAGATGACCGAAAAAACCAGGAGTGGCACAACCACCGTTCCCACCCCGCCCAGCACCAAAATGCGCTTGAACGCGTTGCGCAACACGCCAAATTGCAAATGGGAACCGATCGTAATCGCAATCAGACTGAGCGCCAGATTGGTAATCGGCTCTAACTGTGCCGATACCCTTGCACCTTCCGTATCCACCACGTGAAAGATGGGTCCCAACAACAGACCGGCCAACAAATAGCCCGTCACACTTGGCAACCGCACTAACCGCGCCAAATATCCCAGCACCAATCCAACCAACAACAGTAGCGCCATGATCGGATAAACACTCTCAATCGGTCCCGCAAATGTTTCACTAAGCCACGTGTGAATCATGGCTCCTAGTGTGCCCGATCGAACAATATTTTCCACTACCATTAAGATTTCGCAAATTTCCTCTTGCAAGAATTTCTCGTGTCCTCAAAAATCTCCTTCAACCCGCCACTCAAAGGAGGTTCCCATGTCAGGACAGGCCATTAAACCCCTTGGCAACACCAATCATTACAAGGTTAAAGACATTCAGGGGTGTGCTACCCCAAAAACAGAGCTTCATCACGAACACGAAAAGCGGGGGCTCAAGGAGTGGCCGAAGAGCCGCTCCTACGTCAACCTCTTATCGGGCGTAACCACTACTTTCATGGACAGCAACAACAACAACCAGAGCGGCTCCAAGATCGACACCGCAAGCATAAGACAGGAGATTCAAGATTGGGCGTTTTGGGCTGCTCAATTCGTTACCAAGGACGTCGACATCCGCGTTGATATGCTGATCGAAGAAATCAGAAAGGTGAATGACCTGGCAGAGAGCAACTTCGAGAGCCACCGCACGCACATCAATCAGCTCGGTCCCAACTTGTCAAAAGCGATCAGCACAATTCCCGCTACCGTTCTGCAGTCAGAGGAGTTCATGGAGGCCCTCCGGCAGATCAAAGACAACCGCAAGCAGATGAAAGAGCTAACGGCCGAGCTCCAAACAACCAAGGAAGAGCTAGCTGAACTACAAGCTCAGTTCGCAGAGCTCAAGAAACTCGTCGAGAATATTCAACATAACTAGAGGGAAAAGATGTCCGGACTAACACCTGTCGGAACTGTAACACTTCCAGAAAAACTTCAGAAGTTTGCAATTCCAAAAGCGGTCCTCCACGCTTCCCACGAAGAACTCGGACTTGGGAAGCCGCCCGAGACCTTTTTCCCTTTCAAGCTCCCCCCTCATTCGAACCCGGGGCGAGGCTGGCTTGGCCCCGCGTTTAACGATAAGCAACGCAACCAAATGTCCTCGATGATCTTCTGGGCATGCCGCTTTGTCGCCCTTGATGCGGACATCCGTGTCCAGTGGCTGCTCAATGAGGTCTGGAAAGTGCGCGGTTACGCGGAGAAAGGCTTTGAGAAGCACCGCGAATACATCAATGCCCTGGAACTGCCCAAAGCGACGGAAGAGATCAAGGCCTCCCTCAACAACATGCCGAAGCGAGTCCTCGAGACCAAGGAGATTCAAGATCTCCGCAAACAGGTAGCCGACGGCGAGAAGAAAACCAAGAACCTCGAAGGCGAGCTTGTCCGCACCCAAGACAGAGTCGGTGCGCTCGAAAAAGAGCTCGCTCAGCTGAAGGCAATCGTCATGACGATGCGCCAAAATCTCTAACAAGGGGCAAACCCCTAACCTTTGGACCTGCCATGGAAGAAGCCCGCACAGTCAGAGAATATTTCAATGGATCAAAACAGTGTCTGTCCGTGAAACGAATCGTCTGCAAGGAGATGCTTCGCGAAGGAGCCGATAAACCCGACAAGATCGCGCGATTCGGCATTGCGTCCGCTGCATGGGACTTTCAGAAGCTGACTGAAAAACTTCAGAAGCAACGGCAAGAACACGAGCGAGGGAAAGAAACGACCAAGGCGATAAAGGTGGCAGCCAATCTCACCGTAGTGGGGTCCACCACGGTGCTAGCAACCATGATAACAGGTCCTGTGGCCGGCCCCATCATAGCGACCGGCGCGATTGTAGCCATGAGCAATGCGGGCAAGATCATGCTCAGCGACTTCTCGTTCGACCACATACTCAAGCAAAACGAAGAAGAGTTCAACACCCACGCCGATCAGGTGATCGCTAGCGATTTTCAGCGACGGTTTTCCGAGAACAACGCCCGCCTGTCCGAGCTGAGCGAGCAGATCTCGAACGGGGGAAAAACAGCACAAGATGCAGTCGACGAGCTACTCAAAGAGGGTGAAGTCTTCTCGAGCGATTCAATTCTCAAAGACGTCAATCCCAATCAGAGACCCGAGATCCTCTACCAAATGACAAAGGCGGTCGAGCGACGAGCCAAAGACCTCGCCTCTTTCCTCAACGATCGAGTGGACAACGTTGCGACTCGGGTGACCAAACTTGAGAACCGGGCCGAGCAGATCAACGGCATGGTCGAGCGCCATTGGAAGGAGACCAACCGACAAATTGGAGTGATCAACAAACGGCTGGGGAACGTTGAGGGACAGATCAACGCCATCAATGGTCAGGTGATCAACAACAGCGCTAACATCACAAAAAACGCCCAAGACATCCAATACTTGCAGGGGTTCACCTTCGAGAACATGACCCCTGACCAAAAGATCCGCGCACTTGATTCAGGATTTTTCAAAGGCTTGCCAGCAGGTGACCGGGACGCACTCAAGGAGAAAGCAAAAGCCGCCCGGGAGCAACAGGAACTGGTCGGGACGCTCAATACGATGGCCGCCTCGGCTGCACTAGCGGGCCGGGTGAGTGAGCTTCTCGATGCCCCAGAAAATGTACAGCGAGCGATCTCGGTCGCCGGCACCGCCTTTGAAACTGCTGCCCAGTTTGCCTCTGGCAACTATATTGGTGCTGCGATGTCAGCACTCAGCCTATTTGGGAAGAAGAAGCGTACTGACCCGGCGGCTGCCCGCCACAAGCAGGTGATGAAAGCACTCGGCAAGGTTCTGGAGGGCCAACACGATATTCTCGACGGCCTAGACACATTGAGCGAAAACCAGGCACAGCTGATGAAAAATCAGCAAAGCCTGATGAAAGGTCTCGTCAAGCTTGGCGATATCATCGAAAAAAACCACAAAGAGGTGATGGACAAGCTGACCGTCATCCACGAAGATGTCCTCTACAACCGGGTCATTCTAGCAGAGATCGGTCGCCAAGGACTCGACGACGGCCGCAACTTCCTAAAATCACGATCTGACGAGGGCCACAACTATGCGGGTGGTGACTTCCCTTCCTACAAAGAGCAGCGGGGCCACTTTAACTCTTTTGCACTCACCAAATTTTGGCCCTGCTGGAGTGAGATGGAGCGGGTGTTTCGCATCGAAGACCGCGTGCACACCAACATCCAGATGGCCAGTAACGACAAACCCCAGCGGGTCAATGCGACAAAAAATTTCCGAGAAAAGCTACTCAAGCCGGCGATCGATCTCCTACTTGCGGGTTATCATGGGAACAAGCTCAATACCTCTCTGCTCGGCCTAATTAGCCCCTATCGCATGGTCACTGCCCTCGAAGAGAAGCTTGAAGACCTTGCCGATATCAATCCATCAACGCAGCCCGGCCTCAATAAAGTGGCCAAGTTCCTCGAGACTCCGGTCGATCCTGATATCGTACTGGAATACGGCCGGGCCGCTCTGGAAATGCACGACTACTTTCCCTTGATGAGGAGTCGCGCCGACGAAGAAACTCAGCTCAAGACACTTTTCGAATTGAAGCAGGAAGGGGAGACGAAAAATTCCCGCGGCGAAGAACTTCTCAAAGACTACCGCAAATGGGTGGCGCTCGCCCTCGCTCAGCAAAGCCTGATCGCAGGTGATGGCATCATCCCACTTGCCTATAGCCAAATCAAGAAGAAGCACTCCGGAGGGGACGCCCCTCTCTATGACAAGGTGATGAATGCGCTTGAGCACAACCTCATCCTCCGGCAAAACCTCGCCATCTACACGATGCAGCGAGAGCTCCCTAAAACCGATAACAACACGCTCAGCTACCGGTTCGTCTACGAGAGCGGCTTCAAACCGAGCAATCTCTTCTCTACTGACCAGTGGAAGCTCGAAGTCAACAACCAAACGTGGGCTCTGCGACTCAGTGATCAGGTGCTCATCGACCTCCCCCACCCCACGGCCCTCGAGCGAGGGGTGATGCGGCACACGCCCGACACGCCTCAACTGATGGCCATGATCCGCTCAGTCGCTGAAGCGCTGATGGAGTACGACCACGAGTGGCGCGACGAAAACCTCACCGCCAAAGAAAAAGAGGTGTTCGAGCAGCTCATCGTCTACTCCGTCGAACACCTCGTCCCCGATCCACAAGCGGAGGAAGAAGATGTCGCATAAAATCCCCACCCACACCGTCGAAGGGGTCGAGGGCATGTACCGTCCCTGGTGGACGATGAAAAAACCCGGGCTGGGCAACTTCCCGGAGAAGCCCGACGACGTACACGCTCATGATGTAAACCAAGAGCCATACATGTCGCGCCGATACGTCAAGCTCCCCACGGTCAACAAAGCAACCTATGAGACCGCGAGAGAAATGGCAATATGGACGGCCGACTTCGTCCGCCTAGAGGCAGCTCAGCGCCACCAAGTGATCATCGACCGCGTTCGGGCACTTCATAAGTGGACATCGGAGGCGCTCAATACCATTCAAGAGGGCAATACGAAAGCGATCGCCGAAATCGGTAACCGATTACACGAAACCAAAGCCTTCAAAGAGCTCGACTCGAGGTTGAACACCTACAAAAAAGCCATCGAAGAGGTCAAAAAGATCAATCAGCTTCTGACAGAGAGAGTCGCCCAGCTAGAAAAGAAGCACCGAGCCAAACTTTAAATAAGGAGCCAACATGAGCGGTTTGCCAACGGAGGCCGTGTTGTAGAAATGACCAAGGCCCTCCAGCCCTTCCCACCTCTAGCTTTGTAGGGCTATCATCTCGTTCAGGACGAACAATTTAACCGATATCTCTATCACTTGATTTTCCGTGATTCGAGCCTGTATCCCGTGACCCAGTAGCGCCTTGTAGCGGTGCATTGCCGTCTCCACAAGGGAGCGGCGATGGTACCCTACCTCCTCCTTCCAACGCCGTTTCCCCCGTTTTCGATCTCGGATCCGGTGTATAGCGGCATCCCGTGCACGTAGGGCGGGATTAGATCCATCGGACTTTCTGGCCCCTTTTCTGGGAGGTATGATTGGTTTTGCTCCTCGTCGGTGGATTGCCTCATAGCAAGCTTTGCTATCATAGGCGCCATCTCCAATGACCTCTGCGATATCGCCCTTAACCGCATCCAGCAGGCCTGGTAAAGCTTGAGAATCATGCAGATCTTTGTCACTAATCGATGCAGCGACAACTTGCTGCGTCTCGGCACACATAACGATGTGAAGCTTTTTCCAGCCCCTCCGTTTGCTATAGCCGTGCTTACGGGCCTGCCACTCTCCCTCTCCAAATACCTTCAGGCCAGTCGAGTCGAAGACGAGGTTTAGTGGCCCCCTACGATGCAAGTTAGACGGAACTCTTACACCGCGCGCTCGCCGACAAATCGTGGTGTAATCGGGACAAACGCATCCACTGTCCATCATTTTAAGAACGTCTCGCATAAGGCCCTGGAGCTGCCTGAAAGCACACTCGTAGACGGATTTCACGATCATCAGAGCCAAGATGGCTTGATTGGAATAGATGGCGGGGCGCCCTCTGGCGCCCCGGTGTTCGGAATACCAAGAGCAATCCGCTCTATCCCGTACCCAAAAAATAATGCTTCCCTGATTGACCAATGCTTGGTTAGACTTGGACCAGTTTCTGGCGCGGCAACGTGTCATCTTTAGACTCCTGTGCTTTGACGGCTCAAGGAGTCTATTTTATTTCAGGCCTATCTATCAAGATCTTGGTTAGGAGCAATCAGCCAGCGGCCGCCGGCTGATTAATGCAACACACCCCCAACGGACGTCAATTTTTTTCCCTACTCAAAGTGCACACCACTTAGCAAAACACTTCATGGATCACACAGGAACCGAGGACAGAAGGGTTTCCCTAAAGATTCTGTTCTGAAGGAGGTCCCCGTGATGTTCAGCCTATACGGGATGTCTACGCCAACATCACAGACAAAAAAGGTTCTCGACGCCAGTCTCATTGAGCATCGTATGGATGAAGTCGCCTTCTGGGTGGGAAACTTTGTCGAAAAGGACGTCGATATCCGCATGGAACAGCAGCAAAAGCTCACTAAGAAGGTCTACAAATACAGCAAAGCCTGCTTCAAGAATTCGACGAAATCGATTGCTGGAATCCCCAACAAAGTGGTCGAGATGCTTCAGATCGACGTACTGAGGGCTGAAGTGGACACCTACAAGGCGAAAACCGACCTGCTCATGGAAAAGTTGAACGAGATACAAACCGAGCTCGAGGCGCTCAGAGAGGAGAGGGAAGAGCGGGTCGATAGGAGAAGAGAGCGAGAAGACGAGGCTGATCCCAATGAGCGATCGGGCACAAGGCTCCGGACAGACTAGATCCCCTATTGATCAGAGAGAGGTGAGCGTGTAGAGTGAGGGAATGGAGTATCTTAGAATCAAGGGCGGGAAGCCTCTAGAGGGATCGGTTTCGGTTCCGGGAGCCAAGAACGCAATCAACAAGCTGATTGTTGCCTCTCTTCTATCTGATCAGCCCTGTACATTCACAAATGTTCCGAATATTGTAGAAGTCGATCTAACGGTCTCCCTCTGTGAAGAGCTCGGCTCTGTGGTGGAGTGGGATCGGGAGGGAGGGACGCTCAAGATTCAGACCAAAGAGCTCAAAACCACCTACGTCCCCCAACGTTTCTCCGGTGCAAACCGAGTACCCATCCTACTGATTGGCGCACTCGCCGGTCGAACTGATCAAGAGATCATCGTCCCCCACGTTGGCGGCGATCGGATTGGCAAGCGGCCAGTCGACTACCACATCACCGCTCTCAGTGCACTTGGTGCCTCCATCGAAAACCGGAAGATGAAGAAAGAGGGAGCCTACTTCGCCCACGCCCACAACGGTCTCGAAGGGGCCATCATTGACCTTCCTTTCCCTTCAGTGGGTGCAACGGAAAACGTCATCCTCGCCTCGGTTCGCGCCCGCGGCACCACCGTCATTCGCAATGCAGCAACTGAGCCCGAAATTGTCGACCTCATCCTCTTCCTCCAAAAGCTGGGCGCCTCCATCCACCTCGACGTCGACCGGACCATTCACATTCAAGGAACGCGCAAGTTCTACCCCGTCGAACACCGGGTCATTCCCGACCGCATCGTTGCAGCGTCGCTTGCTGTCGCTGCAGTGGCAACGAAGGGTCGCGTCTTTGTCGAGGGGGCCGAGCACTTCCACCTCATCACCTTCCTCAACAAACTGCGCGAAGTGGGAGGGGGCTTCAACGTCCGCGAAAATGGGATCGAATTCTTCTACGACGGCCCTCTTCAGGGAGGGGTCCACCTCGAGACCGACGTCCACCCCGGCTTCATGACCGACTGGCAACAGCCATTTGTCGTCCTCCTCACCCAAGCGACCGGCACCTCCGTCGTCCACGAAACAGTCTACGAAAATCGCTTTGGCTACACCGAAACGCTTTGCGAGATGGGAGCCGATATCGAACTGTTTAAGCAGTGTCTTGGCGGCAAGGAGTGCCGCTATGCGGGGCGCAACTTCAATCACAGCCTCATTGTCAAAGGTCCCACCCCCCTCACCGGCGGCGAGATCTCCATCCCCGACCTCCGTGCCGGCTTCGCCTACGTCATGGCTGCCCTCCTCGCCCCCGAGGAGAGCAAGATCATTGGCGTAGACTACCTCGACCGGGGCTACGAGAACATTGTCGACCGCCTCCAGACCCTTGGCGCCGACATCGAGCGAGTCTCCGAAGTTCCGGCCACCGTGTGAAAACGCTCATCCCTCTCCGTCTTCGCGAGAAGATTGCCCCTGGTAATCCAATTGAGAAGCAATTTGTACCCAGCGCGGCCGAAAAACTCCCCATGGCCGGCTTCGGTTGCAACCCGGTCGGCGACGATGACGCCAAGCTCACCCCCCGCCTCCTCAAGAAATACCACGGCCGCTGCCTCCTCCTCACCACCAACGCCTGCGCCATGCACTGCCGCTACTGCTTCCGCCAGCACTTTGACTACGACAAGGGCTCCTCCGACTTCGCAGAAGAGCTCCAAGCGATCCGCAACGACACCACCATCCGCGAAGTGATCCTCTCAGGCGGCGACCCCCTATCCCTCTCCAACCGTCGCCTCTCCTCCCTCATCCAAGCCCTAGACACCATCCCCCACCTCAAGCTCCTCCGCTTCCACACCCGCTATCCCATTGGCATCCCCGAAAGAATCGACGACGATTTCCTCGCCATCCTCTCCGCCACCCGCTTCCAAACCTGGTTTGTCATCCACGCTAACTGCGCCCTCGAGCTCGACGACGTCGTCGCCGCCGCCCTTAAGCGTATTGCCCGCCTCGGCATTCCTATCCTGAATCAATCGGTCCTACTAAAAGACGTTAATGACAGCGAAGCCGCCCTGAGATCTCTCTCAGAGCGGCTCATTGAGATCGGCATCCGACCCTACTACCTCCACCAGCTCGACCGCGTACAAGGCGCCGCCCATTTTGAAGTGGACCCCGCCCGCGGCCTCGAACTCATCGAAGCCCTCCGGAAAACCCTACCCGGCTACGCCGTCCCCACCTACGTCCGCGAAGAAGCTGGCGAAACTAGCAAAACTCCTATTCACCTTAGTTCCTCCTAAAAAGGCGCACGCTTCTGGTCGTGTTCGTGTCAGACATGAAAACATGACAACTCACGTCTATCCTGTGAGGATTGTGTCCATGCTGTGTTTATCATCAGACTGGCCCCGGAGGGGCCAACGCGTTTAGCGCGGCGGTGGAGTCACTGCGCTGTCGGCAGAGCCGACGCTCAGGACGAAACCCCGGGATGCGTGTTTTCACCACAATGGAGAGATACAACCCGTGTTCAACATCGACGACGGGGGGCATCAGACATCACACCACAACCTGAAAAGGCTAATTACATCCTTTCTAGGGTTTGGATTCCAAGTAGATTGAGTCCCTTTGCCATCACGCGGGCGGTGAGGTCGGAGAGGGCGAGGCGACTCGCCTGCTCAGGGGTCCCTTGCACATGGCAGTCGCGAAAGAAGGCGTTGAAGTGGCCAGCCAGGGCATAGAGGTAGTCGCAGATGCGGTTGGGGAGGAGGTCGGTGGCGGCGGCGGTTAGCGCCTCGGTGAATTGGACGAGGTGGAGACCAAGGGCGATCTCGGAGGGGTGGGTGAGGACGATGGGGCCCATTTGGGCGTCGCCGATTTTCCGTTTGATGCTAGCAATGCGAACATAGGAGTAGAGGAGAAAGGCGGCGGTGTTCCCCTCGAGGCGGAGCATCTTATCGTAGGAAAACTGGTAGTCGCTGGTCCGACTTTGGGAGAGGTCGGCGTATTTGACGGCCCCAAGGCCTAGATGGCGAGCCTCTTCTTCGGTCGCGTCAGGAAGACGCTGGGAGAGAATGCTGCGCGCTTTGTCGGTGGCGGCGGTGAGGAGGTCGATTAGCTTTTCAGTCTCGCCAGAACGGGTTTTGTACTTCTTGCCGTCGGGGCCGAGGACGAGGCCAAAGCTGGCGTGGTCAAGGCGTATAGAGGAAGTGACGTAGCCGGCGCGGCGGGCGGTTTCAAAGACCATCTCAAAGTGGATCCTTTGGCCTGTGTCGACGACGTAGATAATCCAGTCGGCGTCCTCCTCTTGGACCCGCTGCCGGATGGCGGCAAGGTCAGTGGTGGAGTAGTTGAAGCCGCCGTCTGATTTTTGGACGATCTGGGGGAGGGGCTCCCCCTCCCTGTTGACAAAGCCATCGAGGAAGACACATTTGGCCCCCTCGTTGTCGATAGCGATCCCCTTAGTTTCGAGCTGGGCGACAATGTCGGCGAGGTAGGGGTTGTAGAACGACTCGCCTCTCTCAATCAGAGTGATGTCGAGAAGATCGTAGATCTTCTGATAGCTTGCGCGGGAAATTTCGCAGATCTCCTTCCAGGCGCGGAGGGAATCGCGATTGCCCCCCTGCAGAGCGACCACCTCTTTTTGGGCGCGGAGCTTGAAGTCGTGATCGGCGTCGAATTTTTTCTTTGCAGCCTTGTAGAAGGTGACGAGATCTTTGATATCGACCTCAGCAGCCCCCTCATCTTTTATGTAGGCAATGAGCATCCCAAACTGGGTCCCCCAGTCGCCAACGTGGTTGAGGCGGAGGACGTCGTGACCAAGAAACTCGAGAAGGCGGGCTAGACTCTCACCGATGATAGTGGAGCGGAGGTGGCCGACGTGCATCTCCTTGGCGGTGTTGGGGCTAGAATATTCGACGATGATGCGAAGGGGTTTAGTCGGCAGAGCAACGCCCAGCCGCTCATCCCCTTCCATCTGATTAACGGCCTGTGAAAGAAACTTGTCAGAGAGGGTGACGTTGATGAAACCGGGGCCGGCGATCTCGAGGTTGGCAATCAAATCGGTTTTATCAACCTGATCGGCGATCGCTTGGGCCGCTTCTCTAGGGTTCGTTCCCAGCTTAAGCGCTGTGTTGCACTGGTAGTGGCCGCCCCGCCGGCTCTGTGTCACCTCAGCGACAACAGTTTTTTCTGGATAGGCCTTCTTGATCGCCTCGGAAAACCGTTTAGCTAGTTCAACTTGGATGTTCATAGGGGTCAAGTTTAACCTCCTCTGAATTAAACTGCCCGTTGAATCTTAATCGGTGAGCGGGTAGTCTGCTTGTTCGATTGAAAATAGGAATTGAGGACATGATGGCGACAGGCACGATCACACCAGAGCTCAAACAAAAACTTGAGGCGTTTCTCAAAGCAGAGAAAAAGGTCGACCTAGTCACCGCCTACGTCTTCTTCCTACAGGAAAGGCTGAAACTAAAGCCCGTGGTCTTCCCGGTGGGAAAGACCATCTACCGCAATGCTGAAGAGGGGGCCAAGCTCCTCGAAGCGGAGGGGAAATTGTGGCGCGAGGGACAAGTGCTGATCAGCTTCAGCCGCGAGGCGGTCAATGAGGAGACCAAGCGGATCTACCTCTGCCCCTTCTGCCACAAGGTTTTCGGCGACAATACTCACCCCAATCCTCAGGACGCCATCTACGAGCACGTCGCTAAGTGTCCCGAAAACACAGAGCGAATGGGCGGTCTGAAACCTAAGCGATTCAACGTCTCGGAAGATCCGGAGATGATCAAGAACTACATCACTGAACGGAAAGCTCCGATCACCAAGACAGTCTATTCGTCGGCGATCACCGGCAAGCTGTTCAATAGCCGTGAGGCGGTGGTGCGCGACTTTAAAGAACACTATCTGGCCCCGATCACAGCGGTCGAAGCGCTTGGCCAAAACCGTTTCGAGATCGAACAGCACTTCCTCGCCTTCCTCCAAAACCAGATCTCAGAAGATAAGGTGGGCGAGTTTGTCGAGGAGATGGCCGAACACAAAGAGTTTGAGCCGCACGTCTCTCGCTGGGTCGGATGATCACCCGCTCGCCCGAAGAGACACTTGCGCTCGGGCGGACGATCGGTGAGCAGCTGAAACCTAGCCAACTCGTTTGCCTCTTTGGGGAGCTCGGGGCTGGCAAGACAACGCTGATCAAAGGAATTGTGTCAGGTGCGAGTGGGTGCTCCCCCGATGAGGTGTCGAGTCCCACCTTTGTTTACCATGCTATCTACGAGGGGAAGATGGAGGTTCACCACTTCGATCTCTACCGCCTCACAGGTGCCGATCAGTTTTTGGAGCTCGGGTTTGAGGAGTACTTCAACACCGATGGAGCGTGTTGCATCGAGTGGGCTGAGCGGATTGAGAAGATCATGCCCGAAAGTGCGATCCGCATCGTGGCCACTCACACGACAGAAGGGAACAGGGAGTTTGTGATCAATGGCCTTTGATTTTGCCCATGTGGAGTTTGTCAAGACGGCGATCTTGCCCAAAGACTATCCCAAATACCCCCTCCCTGAGATCGCGGTGGTAGGCCGCTCCAATGTGGGAAAGTCATCGCTCCTCAACTTCCTCTTCAACCGGAAGCAGATGGTGAAGGTATCGGGGACACCGGGAAAGACCCGCGCCGTCCAATTTTTCCTCGTTGACGAAGGACTGCTGGTGGTTGACCTTCCAGGCTACGGCTACGCCAAGGTTCCGGCCAAAGAGAAGGGGAAGTGGGCTGACATTCTCGATGCCTATTTCGCCAACCGCGAGGAACTTAAAGTGGTCCTCTTTCTCCTCGACATCCGACATTCCCCCTCTAAAGATGACCGGCAGATGGCCGAGTGGGCCTCCCACAACGACATCCCCCTCCTTCCCGTCTTTACCAAAGCGGACAAGATCAAGCGGGGGCAGCGGAAGAACCAGGCGACCAAAATCCTCAACGCCCTCAACATGGAGGGGCCCTACGTCACCACCTCCACCTCAGAAAAAATTGGCCGCAACGAGCTGATCACCGCAATCGAGGGGAGACTCTGATGGGGCTAATAGGCAAAGAGAAGTTCCTCTGCGTCGACTGCGAGACCACCGGCCTCGACACCGACAACGATCTAATCATTGAGGTGGGCGCGATCCGCTTCACCTTCGACGAACAGATCGAAACCTACACCTCTCTCGTCAATCCCGGCATTCCTATTCCGCCCGAATCACAAGCCATTCATAACATCTCCGACGAGATGGTGGCAGATGCTCCTCCAATTGCTGAGATCCTCCCCCCCTCCTCGACTTTCTCAAAGAGGGCATCATCATTGGCCACAACATTGGCTTCGACCTCAACATGATCAACAACGCCGCAAACCGACTCGGCAAAGAGACCCTACTCCTCGCCCGCAAGCAGATGGACACCCTCCGCCTCGCCCGCCTCTATGGAGAGAGCCCCACCAACTCTCTAGAGAGTCTCCGCCGCCACTTCAACATTCCTGCTGAGTCGGCCCACCGCGCCCTCGACGACGCCAAGATCAACTCCATCGTCTTCAAGCGCCTCACCGAGCGCTTCCGCACCACCGAAGATGTCTTCAAGGCCCTTTCCAAGCCCATCCGCATGCGCCACATGCCTCTTGGCAAGCACAAAGGGCGCCCTTTCTCCGAAGTCCCCGTCAACTATCTCCGCTGGGCCTCCCACCAAAACTTCGATCAAGACCTCCTCTACTCCATCAAGCACGAGCTCAAGCGCCGCTCCGGCGGCAAACACTTCGGTGCCGTCACCAACCCCTTCAACAACCTCTAACTGTACCGATCGGGGCCAGGCCCCGATCGGTACAGTTAGGGAGATAAGCGTGTGATCGCCCATCCTTCACCCTCACGGGTGTAGGCGAAACGGTCGTGGAGGCGGTTGGGCTGCCCCTGCCAAAATTCGAATCGCTCAGGATGGATGCGGAAGCCACCCCAAAAGGCGGGGAGGGGGATCGGTTTCCCCTCCATCTCCTTCTGGAGAATATCAAACGCCTCTTCAAGGTCGCTGCGCGACTCCAGTTGAATGTCCTGATGGGAGGAGACCCAGGCGCCCAGCTGTGTCCCCCGCGGGCGGCTCTCAAAGTAGGTCTCCGACTCGGCGCGAGAGATCTTGGTGACGCTTCCCTCGACGATCACCTGCTGGTGATGTTCCATCCAAAGAAAGTTGACGGCGACGTGGGGGTTGGCCTCGATCTCCTGCGACTTGCGGGAGCGATAGTTGGTGTAGAAGATGAGACCCCGCTCGTCGAGATGCTTGAGAAGGACGGTGCGACACGAGGGAACGGCCGTGGGAGTACAGGTGGCCAAAGTCATCGCATTCGGTTCATCCAATTCATCGGCAACAGCCTGCTCAATCCACGCCCGCAACTGCGCATGCGGCTCGGCCAATAGATCCTCTTTACGCAGCGGCGGCGCCTCGTACTCCTTGCGAATATGCATAGCGGCACACTATAGAATTTGAGTAGATGAAACAACTCTCTGTTCAAGATTTGGAGCTGAAAGGAAAACGGGTACTTATCCGGGTCGATTTCAATGTGCCCCAAGATGAGCTGGGCAACATCACCGATGACACCCGAATTCGCGCAGCCGTTCCTACAATCGAATACGTTCTTAAGCAGGGAGGGAAGCCGGTGCTGATGAGCCACCTGGGACGGCCAAAAGGCAAGGTGGTCCCCGCTCTCACCCTCAAACCGTGCGCCGAGCGATTGGCTAAACTTCTCGGCCAGCCGGTGGCACTTGAACCAAAGGAGGGGGAGATCACGATGCTCGAAAACCTCCGCTTTCACCCAGAAGAGGAGAAACCCACACCCGCATTCATCAAGTGGCTGGCCGGACACGGTGATGTCTATGTGAACGATGCGTTTGGGACTGCTCACCGAGCACATGCATCCGTCGTTGGTGTCGCCAAGGAGATGCCGCAGGCGGCGGCCGGCCTCCTTCTACAAAAGGAGATCGAGTTTCTCGGTGAAGCACTCCTCAATCCCATGCGCCCCTTCGTCGCCATCATCGGCGGGGCGAAGGTTTCGTCAAAGCTGGGAGTGTTGAAGGCGCTAGCGGGAAAGGTGGACACCCTTCTGATTGGCGGCGGAATGGCCTACACCTTTCTGAAGAGCCGAGGAATCGAGGTGGGCGATTCACTCCTTGAGGAGGACTTGGTCGGGGCGGCAAGGGAGATCGATCAGAGCTGTAAGATCTCCCTTCCCATCGATGTCCGCCTCGACACCGGCGAGGTGATCGAGGTGGCCGGTGGAATTCCCAAGGGGCGGAGCGGACTGGATGCAGGCCCTGCAACTCTGCAAGCGTGGCGACCAGCGATCGCCTCTGCCCACACCATTCTATGGAATGGGCCGCTCGGTGTATTTGAAAAGGAAGAGTTTGCCAAAGGGACATTCGCACTGGCACGACTCATTGCCGACTCAAAAGCGGTTACAATTGTGGGCGGGGGCGACTCGGTCGCGGCTGTCAAACAGGCCGGCGTTGCTGAAAAAATTTCTCACATCTCAACCGGTGGGGGTGCAGCTCTAGAATATATTGAAAATGGGACCCTCCCTGGGCTAGAAGCGCTGACAGCAAATTAATTTTTATTATTTCTATTTAGCAGCTGACAGGGTATCCTAATGGTGCAATTGACAACGTGGAACGAGGTCATGCAATCGGGCAAGAAAACTCTTTGCGCATTTAGTGCTCCGGGCTCTATGAGAGTCTCTATGGGAATGGAGCATAATGGGCAGCGCCGCACCTGGATTCATCTCACGAGAGGATCGCCATGACGGAGCCTAGCGAGCGCGAATTTAGTCGCCTCCGCTCCTTCTTCTGGCCCGTACACAACCGTGAGCTTGCAAAACTCCTGCCGATGCTCACCGTCGCCTTCTTTATCGCCTTTGCCTACAACATTTTGCGCGGCATGAAAGACAGTCTGATTGTCACCGCCTCCTCGTGCGGAGCAGAAGTAATTCCTTTCTTGAAAGTGTGGGCGATGTTGCCGATGGCGCTCGTTCTCACCTCTGTCTACGTCAAACTGTGCCACCGCTATTCGACGACTAAAGTGTTTTACTTAATGATGGGAGGCTTTTTAGCCTTCTTCACCATCTTCTGCTTCGTCGCCTACCCTCTACGGGATGTGATCCATCCGCACGGGATATGTGATTGGCTGCAACTCCATCTTCCTCAAAGCTTTGCAGGCGCTATTGCGATGATCCGCTACTGGAGTTTCTCTCTTTTCTACGCCATGTGCGAGCTGTGGGGGGTGGTCTGCCTCGCCCTCCTCTTCTGGGGCTTTGCCAACGAGGTGACTAAAGTGTCGGAGGCCACCCGCTTTTATGGCCTCTTCGGCCTCGGCGCCAACATGTCGGCTATTGCGGCCGGCTGGATTTCCTTTCATCTTAGTAATCGAGTTTTTAATCCTAACTGGATCATTGGCAGCGACGTATGGCATCAGTCGCTCATCCTCCTCACCCTTTGCGTTCTTGGCTCAGGTTTGATCGTCATGGGCGTCTTCCACTGGCTGCAACGGCATGTGGTCGACCAGATCCCGCCGTCAGAACATCGGGCCAATAAGCAGCTGAAAAAGCTCGAGGCGAAGCCGTCGATGCGGGAGAGCTTCTCCTACCTCTTTAAATCAAAATATCTCATCCGCGTCGCTATCGTCGTGGTCGCCTACAACCTGGTGATTAACCTGGTCGAAGTCCTCTGGAAGGACCAGGTGAAAATGCTCCACCCTGACCCCAACGCCTATAATGCCTACATGGGTTGGGTGACGGGCGTGACAGGGGTCATTGCCACCCTAATGGCTCTCTTCGTCTCGGGAAACGTCATTCGGCGGTTTGGCTGGACCACTGCAGCTCTGCTCACTCCGATGATCTTGGTCATCACCAGCATTGGTTTCTTCACCTTCTACTTCTTCCCAGGAGAGCATCTCGCTGTTCTCACCGGCATCCTTGGCACCACACCCCTCGCCATGGTCGCCTTCTTTGGCTCGGCGCAAAATGCGCTCAGCCGTGCCTCGAAATACACCGTCTTTGACTCAACAAAAGAGCTCTGCTTTATTCCGATTAGTCGCGAGTCGCGGGTGAAGGGGAAAGCGGCCATTGACGGCGTCTCCTCTCGAATGGGCAAGTCGGGCGGCTCCATCGTCTACCAGGGCCTCTTCATGACCGTGGGCCCGCTCACTGCTTGCGCCCCCTACATCGCTGGAATTTTAGCCCTTGTCATTGGTGGCTGGCTCGTCGCCATCCGCTCCCTCGGCCGCCGCTTCAAGGTGCTCACCGAAGAGCCCGAACCGGCCGCCACACCACCCGCCCCAGGCAAAGAACCGGACGCAGAGCCAGCCGTCGCTATCTAGCTCTTTTCGCTCCACTTAAACAACATCAGTAGTTCGCCCAGATAGATGGCGGCGAAGAGGACGAAGATCAGGTAGGCGAAACCTGGAACCGACACGTGTGAGCAGATAAGAAAGAGAAAGACATACTGAGCGACGGTGGAAACTTTCCCCCAGATGAGAGAGCGGGGTTTAACGTTCCTCCAGGTGCGGGTGATGGCAAGGACCGAAACGTAGCCGAGCAAAACAAAGTCGCGGGCGAGCATGGCGACCATCCCCCACCCACTCAATAGTCCCTCGGCAACCAGCACCGAGAAGACAAACAGCATAAAAATTTTGTCCATGACTGGATCAAGGACGGCGCCGACCGAAGTGGGCTTCCCCCAACGCCTAGCAATAAACCCATCAAGCCAATCACTTAAAGCTGCGAGAGCGACGATGGTGATACGCAAAGGGACGTTAGGGATCAAGAAGAGCAGCGCGAGCGGAGCCCGCACGAGAGAGAGCAGATTAGAAATTGTAAGGAACCGCACCAACAAGGACCTCTACGACGCTACTTTCTTTCTCCTCTTGTACCAAATGAAGCCAATAACGGTCACGGCAAAGAGTGCAAACATCAGAAGGTCAAAGACTCCCAGGTATCCAGAGAGCCGCTCGTAGTTGCAGCCGAAGGCGTAAGCGAGCCAAAAAAGAACGCTTGTCGAGATGAAGCAGGCCATTGCATCTGCGATCCCAAATCTTAAATAAGGCATGCGGGCCATGCCTGCGCTCATGAAAAGACAGTTGCGGACGCCAAAGGGGATGAAACGGCCAATCAAGAGAGTGAGCGGACCAAATCGTTCATAATACTGTTCCATCTGCTTAAGCCGATGCTGCTTAACTGTTCGACGGAACCACGCAACCCGCCATAGGCGGGGGCCGAGCAGCCGGCCGATGAAGTAGACCATCCAATCGGAGAGATAGGCACCGGCAAAAATAAATAGATAGATCTTGAGTGTCCCGGTCGCCTCAACCGAGCTGGCCGCCACGCCGCCTACGAGCAGCACCAATTCCTCACTGATGGGGAGATTAAGCCCTGCCAGCATTAGCGCCCCAAATACCCACCAGTGAGCATGAGCGGCGTTCTCAGTGACGATCGAAAGAAACCATTCCATATAAGGAGCAATTGTAGCCCAGACTGCTCGATAGTGCAATCGGTTCGCTATTGTCCAGAATTTCCTTAATCGCCTATCCTCTTTCCCCGATGCAAATCATATCTTCACCAGAAACGCCTCCTCTCATCATCGATGACTACCTCCACAATAGCGACCCGTTGGTCATCTGCGCTGAACCTGGAGTGCAGGAGATCGACCTCCACACTCCAACGGATAGGATGACCGGCGACGGCGCTCCTTTTCTCCTCACCTTCGATGAGGCGGGCGGCTACACCGCCTACATCACTCTCATCCCCGCACAGATTGTCACCCGCGACGGCGGACTCCGCCTCCACCTCGCTGAAGGGGTCGATCAAATTGCGCCGGTTGCTGCTATAGCCCGCGCATCCGAACCGCAACAAGCGATTCACCGGGCCGTGCAGAAGGCGCTCAAGCTGACAGGCAACTTGGGCAAGCCCCCACTCCCTGGCTGGCTCGATCAATTCGGCTGGGCCTCAACCGGAGAGACCTCACACGAGCAGGTGCTAACAGCGCTCGACTCTCTCCCCTATCAACCTGGCCACGTCCTCTTGCGCAACGGCTGGCAAGGGGCTTTTCCCAGCGGCTTGAGTGGCCTCGCGGCCGCCCTTCGTGAACGGGGGATTCCCCACCTTGGGCTCGAGCACCAAACCATGGGTCAGACCGGCGACAACCTGGGCGACACGTTTCAGTTTTTCTACAACTTCTATGCCAAGCTAAAGGGACAAGGAGTCACCTTCGTGGAGGCGGACCACGGTCAGCCAGCTCTCTCGCGCCGGAATATCGGGGTGGCGATCCAGGCGGCTGCGAGCAGCCAGTTCAACTGGACCACCTCTCCTCTTGCCCCCACCAGCGGGACGTGGGAGGCCCATCTGCGAGAGGGAGTTTGGCTGCAACACCTGATGATCCCCATCCCACCCCCTCCAACCGACGAGAGAACTGCCATCCTCAACGCCCTCTCCGGCGCTACCTTTCTCGTTGAGGGAAACGGCGCCCATCTCGACAAGCTACTCCTCCCCTCCGGGAGAATTCTTAAGGCGAATTCACCGCTCACCCTCACCGACGACTCCCTCTTCAACAAGGGGCCAAACTTAAAAGGCTTCACCTACAAGGCGGGGTGCGGAATTGTTGCCACCTTTGGGAGAGAAGGATCTGTCTCGCCAGACGACTTCGGCGGGAGGGGCTCCTTCGCCCTCCACTCCTACCGAAAAGGGTACATGGGGTTGGTCGAAACGGCGATTGCGGTGACCGAGCCCGATATTTTTACCTTCGCACCGATCGTCGATGGGATCGGCCTCCTCGGCCACCCTAAGTTCTTCCTCACACCAGGCCCCATCCAAGAGATGCGCCACGACGAGGAGCGGATCCACATCTCCTCACAGGTGACCGCCCCTCTTCTTCTCTACTCCGCCCGCGATGTTCTTGAGATCCGTTGCAACGGAAAAGTGGTGCCGTGGGGACATGACAAACAGTCAGGACAGCTGATGATCTGCGAGGGACGGCCACTCATCGAACAGCCGTCGCTCTACACCATCTCACTGGAAAATTAGTGAAATAAACGCGTTGCCAACCGCTGCGCGGATCTGCTCGCCCACCCACAAATGAGAGGGCTGCTCGTGAACAACTGGCGTCCGAGTGATCAGGCGGAGCTTGGCTACCTCTCCCTCAATCCCGAGTAATTCGCACGAGTTCGCAAGGGGCGCCACCTGGGCAACCACCTCCGCCAACTGAGCCGCTTTCACTTTAAGGGCGATCTGCCGCTCCTTATATTTGGCCCGACTCTCATTGACCACCACCTGGCTCATGAAGAACGAGTTGGGAACCGTCATCGGTGCCTTAGAGTGGGTGAATAGAGTCGTCTGGTACCAACCAATCCGCTCCACCACACCCCTCACACCCGCCTTGGGAGCGTTGATCAGTTCCCCCTCCCGAAATGACTGCGTCAAGAAGAGCATCCGTCCTCCAAAGAGGTTTGCGAACAGCTCGCGACCAGCAATACCGACGGCGACTGCACTAAACCCACCAAACGCGAGCACGCCAGAGATATTGATCCCAAGCACCTGTACCGCAACCAACATGGCCCCAACGACGACAATAAAAACGATCACCCGCCCCCACCAGCGAACCGCATCCCCCTGTTCGAGCGCTCTTTGGAGGCGAATGAGCCCCCAGGCGGCAGTGGAAACCACTCCTAAAAGGCGTAATTTCACAAGCCATTCGGCCAGGCCAGGCTCCACCACCCACACCCCAACCACGTAGGTAGCGACCACGCCCCAGATCAATACCGTCATCGGCAAAATGAGCACTCGCGCCGCCCGATTACGGGCTCGACCTGCGATCAACACTGCCAAGGCCTGTACCACCAGACCGATCGCCACGATGACCACTGAAAGCAAATAATTACTCATGATTGCGTCTCCAAGAGTGTTCAGGTAAGATATCAGAATGGAATTGGTTGAACAACTCCCAAGTCAAGTGACTGAATATCTATGGATCGCCCAAGTATTTGGAATCGTTCTCGCTACTCTCATCCTCAATTTCGTCGCAGTGGCTGTCTTGCGCCACCTACTTCGCCGACTAGACAAGACCAAGAGCATTTGGGACGACACCTTCATCGGTTCGATGATCAAGCCCCTTGGGTGGGCAATCTGGGTATTCGGCATCACCTGGGCAGCACAAATTGCCGCTCTCCACCTCGAAGGAAATGTGATCACCCGTGCGATCACACCCATCCGCAACGTCGCCCTCATCTTCATCATCGTCTGGTTCTTCATCCGCTTCATCAAGGCGGTCGAGAGTCGGGCCATCTCGAGAAAGAAGGGCAAAGATAAAGTTGATGAGACCACCGTCCGCGCCCTCTGCCAGCTCCTCCGCGCCGCCGTCATCATCACCGCCGTCCTCATCGCCATGCAGACCCTCGGCGTCCCCGTCTCCGGTGTCCTAGCCTTCGGAGGAATGGGAGGTTTGGCGATCGGTTTCGCCGCCAAAGATCTTCTCGGCAACTTCTTTGGCGGCCTCATGATCTTCCTCGATCGCCCTTTCAAGGTAGGTGACTGGATCTCCTCTCCTGACAAGCTGATCGAGGGGACCGTTGAGAACATTGGCTGGCGCCTCACCCGCATCCGCAAATTCGACAAGCGCCCTCTCTACGTCCCTAACGGCATCTTTTCCACCATCGCCGTTGAAAACCCCTCCCGGATGACCAACCGACGGATCTATGCTGAGATTGGCCTCCGCTATGACGACGCGAAAAAGATGGCCACCGTGCTCTCTGACATAGAAGCCATGCTCCGTGAGCACCCTGAGATCGACCTCCGCCAAACGCTCATGGTCAACCTCATTGAATTTGGTCCCTCCGCCCTTAACTTTATGATCTACACTTTCACCAAGACCACCGAGTGGGTCAAATTCCAAGCGATCCAGCAGGACGTCTTCTTAAAAGTGATCGCCATCATCGACAGCCACGGCGCTCAGGTTGCCTTCCCCACCAGCACCGTCCACGTGCCCGACGGCATCAACCTCAAGGAAGGCTAATGGAAGCTAGGGCTTCTATGCAGAGATGGACGACAGTGGTCTGCTTCCTTAGTACCGGCCTCTACGCCACCATCCTTCCCGCCCTTCTTCTCCTCACCATCACTGCCCCCTCCCTCCTGCTCATCTGCCTCATCCCCCCCGCCATGGTCATTTGCTGCTCAGCCGCCTGGTACTGTCTCGCAGTGGGAAAATTGGGCCGCGCCCGCCTCCTCTGCTTCCTCCCCGCCCTCATCTTCCTGTCCACCTATCTAGTGGTCTCTTGAGGTTTCGGTGTACGCAAGAGCCATTCAAGGTATAGACTTGCGATCGCAGATAGACGGCAAATGGGTTATCACATGAACACTAGAAGATTTCTTAAAAGCTTGTGGATAACCATAGCGGTGGCAAGCTGCGCTTTGTTGACGAGCTGCGGAAAAACATACCCGGATCTCGTGGCGAATGCGATCAAGGCAGATATTTCTCAACCGCAAGATTCAGTTTTCTATATTGAACTAGCTGGCAGAGAGTTCCCAGAACGAATGGGCATTGCCGTAGAGTGCGGCGGCGAGGTGAGATCGGTGGTGGAAATCCAGCCTAGACCTGGAGCAGTTAGGCTACAAGACACCGGCGAACTGGTCATCATCGGGGCTGACGCAAAGATGGGAGAGACAATCCCTGTGCAATTGATAGACCTAAAACGCAAACGCCAGATCGGGAAGCTCATGGTGTACCCCAAACCCATTGAGGTGACGAAAGGAATGATGCGCTTGATGGCCACCGCTCCCCTGCCGGATGGACAGCTTTGGACCATTGAGGCGTTTGGTTTCGATCCTGGAGAAGCCGTAACGTTCGGATCAGCTTCTTGCGGAGAGAAAATCGGGCCGACCCCCATCAACATGAACCAGAACGGCATGAATATCTTCGTGGTTTCGCCAGCGGTGATAGGAAAAGCCGGCGGCATCTGCACCTGCACAGTCACTACGGCGAGTGAGGCCGTTAGTGTCGATTTGCCATGGGGCACTAAATATCAGGAGTTGTGCTGTACTCAGCTTGGTCAAAACGAAGACGGGATTAACTGACTTAAGGAACCCGAGCTAGGGCGAACCAATCACACCAATCCGTTATGTCTAATTCTCTACTCGCCTGAGAAGCGGAGGACAGGGTCTTAGAGACATGTCGTCACACGTCGTAACCCAAAACACACTACCCCCGTCTATCAGGCATTCGCCAAATTGTTGAGAATCAACACGTACGACTGGAACAAAAACCGGACCGAGCGCTCGATTATGAACCTGAAAGACTTTCACAACGCGCAATCGCGTGCCCTCAGGCAAATACCCCACCACATTCACGTAGTATACTCTTGGATTCCCGTATCGATTCCTGTAGGCCTCCGTCTCCATCCAATGCTCTGGAGACTCGAGATAGTCTTTCACAGTCACTGGCTTCTCAGCCCCCCCTCCCGCTGGGGCAAGATATAGCGGAACAACGGTCTCATCAGAACGACAGACCAGAACATCTTTGACTAACTCATAACGCGCACAAAGCGGTTCCTGAAAAACCGGCTCACACGTCACGTCCGTCATTCTCTTACACCCTGCCAAGCACGGTCCCGTTCCCAAAATGAGTAATAGAATCCACATTCGACCAATCACGCTGCCTCCTCAGTTTCATCCGTCCAAAGATACTCCACAAGATAGCTATCCGTCACCTTCTCATATCCCCCCAAAAACCTATGATTCTCAATACTCACTCTCCTGACATTTTTTGCTTCAAATACCAATTCACAATCCGGCGACGGCCTAAGCAAACTCCCGCCTAGGCGAGCCACCGGATCACCACAGACAATGTGATTTACCGCCCGTCCCGCCTCCGATTGACCGATTCTTACCGGTCCACCACAGGCATGCAAACGGATCTGACTTCGCTGCTCCGGCGTCAGCTCCCTTAGAGTCTGTTTTGCAATCATTACCCCCTCGCTGTGAGGAGTCCATACCAGGATACCATTTGGCCCCAGCTGTGACAGCTTCTCTCGCACATGCGCAACATGGGCATCGACAGCAGGGTGCTTCGCTCCACATCTCACTAAAAACACTCTCACCAAATCCCCAAAAGCGCCGTAGCTTCGGTTATGGATGCGGTCGCATCGGTATCCCGTTCGCTCGGCTATCCGATTCGCCATGCGTTCAGCTTCTCCGAAAGAGGTGCGAATCCCATTCGTGGACAGAAACGCGACCTGTCGAGCTTCTGACAAATCGGCCTGTGTTCTGACCAAGTACTCCGGGCCGGGGTTGCCCCAGTTGCCGGTGAAGGGGGAGCGTTCGGGGTCGACGAGGCGCATGATGAAGTCGCCCACACACTGGCCAAATTGGCGGACTGCAGCGCCTGCGCGAGCAAAGGCGCCGGGCTCGCACTCAAGGCCCCATAGGTCGAAGTTGGTGAGGGGGCGGTTGAGGCAGTAGGCGTAGAGGTTGGGGCCCTCTTGGTAGCCCTTAGGATCGGGAGTAAGCCAACGGCCAAGTTTAGGAGAGTAGTGACGGCGCCCAAAGTTGATCAGGTGGGTGAGTGGATCCTCACGCTTGCTCATGAACCGCCAAGGGTTTTGAGAGGGCCGGTCAGGCAGGCCAAAGGCGGTGAAATGGGTGGAGTGGGTTTGGCCGATGAGGGAGACGATGGAGCCGCGGTAGTCGTGCTGAGGGGTGTGGACGGTGCCGGAAAGTTCGATGGCGACGGTGGCGCCGATCTCAGCACCACGGCCAATGCCAAGGAGGCGAAACTCGATGAGGTTTAGATTGGTGTCGACGGCGCCGATCTCACACTGGTTGTCATAAAGAAAGCACTGGCGATCGGAGGTGCCGACGGTTCTTGAAAGACAGCGATCGAAGGCGTCGTAGGTGTAGGTGATGGTGGTGCCATGCACTGTGGCCTCGGTGAGGCGACCAAGACCATCGTAGGTGTAGGTGTCATTGCCCCATTTGACGAGGTTTCCGTTTAAGTCGTGCTCGATAGGGTCGTCGACGTAGCGGGAGGGCTGGTTGAGGGCATTGACGTGATGTTCCTTCCCATCGGTGGAGATCCGATTGAAAAGCGAATCAAATGCGTAGATGTGGTCATTCTCGGCGGTCAGCTGGTAGAGGGGGTCGTAGCTGTAGTGATAGGCTTGGTCATTGGCGGTGTAGGAAAGAAGATTGCCCACTTTGTCGTACTTGAAATCAGACTCGGTAGAGGTCTCATACTGATTGAGGACAGTGCGGCCAAGCGTATCGTACGCTTGGATGCGGGTGGTGTCGTTGATGAGCGTTTCGGCAAGGGGATGCCCCTGAAGGTCGTAGGTGGTGTAGTGGTGCGAATACTGAAGGTCTCCCGCACTGTTGTGACGACTAATCTGCCGAAGATGAGTGGAATCGTAGATGTATTCGACGATCGACCCATCGTGTAGCTCCAGTGCACGACGCCGGCCCAGGGCATCGTACGCATAGCGAGAGGTGATGCCGGTAGGAAGAGTCTCCTCAATCATCCGGTCAGCGGCGTCGTAACGCCTCTTGAGAGAGCCCTCCGGCGAGGCAACCTGGATGAGGTTGTTGCAAAGGTCATAGTCGTAGGCGTAGTGAAAGCCCGGTCCAGAATGGGTCAGTAACCGACCTAAGGAATCATAGGTGCGGGCGATCTGAGCCCCATCGGGCCGAATGGTCTCGGCCAGCTGTCCAAAAGGGTTGTAGAGGAGGCGTGTCGTCCGCTCCATGGGACTCCCCCATCCCTCGATCACCTCCTCCAACCGATTGAGAGGGCCATACGATCGGTGAATAGCAAAAGTGCGGACCACCTCTCGATCGCTAAGGACAGTATGCCGCTCACAGGTTGGATTGCCACTGAGATCGTAGAGCAACTGCTTTTCCGAGAGGATCTGTCCATCGTGGGAGACAGTCGCAGAGACCGGACGATTGCCCCCATCAAGCAACGTGGTCCGGGTCTGCCCAAGAGGATCAATCACCGTCCTAGAGAGAATCGGCTCGCCCTCAAAGAGGACTCCATGATTGTAGGTGATTCGTGTGGTTGCTCCAAACGGGTCTACCTCGAGAATGACTCGGTTGAGCAGGTCGTATTCTGCACGAGTGGTCGCACATTTGGTAGGAGTCGAGAAGGTGTGGACCGCTACTTGATTGCCATTGGCGTCGTGCTCGTAGTCGGTGCGTGAGACGACCTCTCCAATTGAACTCTCTTCCCGCTGAGAGATGACTCTATCGAGAAGATCGTAATCGCAAACGGTGGTCTGATACTCATCAGCCGATAACCACCGCTTTTCAGCCACTTTGCGCCCAAATACATCGTACTCGTAGGTGGTCCGAATGTCAGCTTTGCACATCTCTGACACTCGTCCATGGGCATCATAGGCGTAGCGCGTTTGGCGACCCTCAGCATCAACGTCCATGATCTTTCGTGTGCCGTCGTAGACGACTCGTTCTTGACTGAGAACCTCCCCAGTGGGAGCGAGAAAAGTTCGTTTGACAACCCTCCCTCGATAATCACGCTCGTATCGGGTGGTTGTGCCGTTGCGGGCAGTTTGCGCAATCAATGCCCCGTCGACGCGATACTCGAACCGCTCCTCCGTCCCGTCGGGGTAGGTTTTTGCCGCCACTTCGCCTCGCCCGTTGTATCGGATGCGCGTTTCGTGACCACGCGCGTCAGTCTCCGCGACCAAACGATCGAGGGCATCGAAAACCCTTCTGATTACAGGGCGTTTCCACCCATCTTCAGTCCAGACTGGGGGTCCAATCTCCTCAACAACTCTGCCGTAAGGATCCCGAACATAATCGGTTTGTCGACCGCAGCTATCAGTCTCGGTTGTCTTTCTTCCGAGACAATCGTAGGTGAACGACTTGGTGAGCCGGCCTCCATCCACACCGATACGTTCGGTCCGTATCAACCGGTTAGCTTTGTCATAAACGTTGTCTGTAAAATGCCCCGCTTCAGTTGCCTGCACACGCGTCTGATTATCATTCACATCGTACGAGTAGGAGGTCGATTGTCCTCCGCAATTGATCTGCGATATGAGACGGCTACGCTCGTCATATTGGTAGTACTCGGCACGACAGCTTTCGTTGTCACTTCCGAGACTTGTCCGCTCTGTCACCTGATGCTGCGAGCCATACGCAAGCACCTCTCGCTGAATGAAGATCTCTTGACCCGATGCTGGATCCCACCTGTACTCTGAGATCTCCCCAGGAAACCCTGGGTTGCCCAGGTGAGGGGTATAACGGACAATCTTTCTCTCGGTCACTCCAAAGAAGTCGTTTATCTCCTCACCACACCCATTATCTTCCACCGATTGTGAGAGCGAGGCGAAGTCGTCATAGAGATAGAACTGCCGTTCACGAATCTGGCCATCCTCGTAGATGAGCTGCGATTTAACGAGGTTGGTCCCGCTGAAATAGACGAACCGCGCCATGGTTCGTCCATCCTCCTCCGACAGCACCAGGTTGAACCCATCACTGCTATAGGTCCTTCGAATTGTGTGTCGCTCCACACCGTTATCAATCGGACGACCAGCGACGTCGAGCAGGAGAGGAGTCCCGCACATCCCCGACAGATCCCCCCAAGTAGTCTCTTCTAGGACGTTGCCGCGATCATCGTATAGGTAGGTCACCGCAGAGAGGGCTTTCCCGTCACCATCACTGTGGCTCCGCGCAATAAGATTAGCCTCTTCCCAGACGAGCTGTTCTCGACTGACAAGCTGTGGGTTGTAGCGAATGATCGCAGTGATCCGATTGTTGTCATCATACTCGTAGTGGATACGCCCGCCACACCCGTCCAGCACATCAGTCCAGCCAGACCGACGAAACTTCCGACGCTTCTGATCAACCAGTTCATAGCCGTACCGGTATTCGGCGAGACGCTGCATCTCTCCATTCACACCCACCGGGCCTAAGTGACACAACACCCATCCATTCATCGGATCGTGTCTCTTAATATAGTGACGCATCCCCCGAGTGAATTGTTCCCCCCGCCTATAGTACTCGATCCTCCTCGCCCGCCCCTCAGGCTGATCACGTCCACAAATCTGAAGAGACCGGGGGATATCATGACCCCGCGTATCGTAGTGATAGACCTCTGTGTATCCACCTGGCCCCCTGACGTCCTGAAGAAGATCTCCAGAACGAAAGTCGCCAGACGTCGTGCCAACAATCTGCACGTAACGCTCCAACGTACGCATCTCACTTGTCTTGACGGTCAGTAAGTTGGCCCCCGGCACCACCTGATAGCCGTAGTTGGCCCAGCCAAATTCCGTTGAGCCTGATCTGTCTGTCGCCCGAATCTTGAATCCATGCTTGACGATGCCACTTTCAGCAACCGCAGGCGCTGAGTAATCGTAGATAAGCCGATTGCCGCTGGGTCGGATGACCTCCTTTAGAACCCACCGCGCTCCCTTGATGATCTTATTTCTAAGAAGGTAATAGTAAATCTCTGCGTCGTCCGGCAGATGCTCATAGATCCGCCGCTCCCCACTTCCTGTGGTCAGGGTCGCCCGCAGACCACTGATCGAAAGGCGGTAGTTTCGCAGATTCGTCCGGCCACTTAGCTCTCCTCCACTCGTGTTGCAGTATGTCCTGCCAAGATCGGGCGCCCCGATGCTAGACGGAAATTTCACAACTCCGCCTCCCTCCTCTTCCAAATAGAAGGCAATGCCATTGCCCGTGTCGTAGGCCGTAAGCGTCTCTCCCCCATAACGCCAAATCCCACCTGTATTGCGAATCTCATCAGAACTGACGTGCGTTCGCCGGATCGCAATCGGCTCGAAGCAATTAACCACCATGTCAGTGCGTGCTTCGCAGTAGTCTCCAGTGATCACATTGACGCAGCCAAATGAAAGCGTTGCCGGCTCCACGGCGAGGGACGCCGGAACGTGTGCGACTAGAACCACCCATGGAAGTAGAAGTAGAGCAATCAGCTTGTGCATGACGGCTAGACATCGTAATTGAAGGTTTCGGTGGACGCAAGAGCCATTCAAGATGTAGACTTGCGGACATGGCAGAAAAGCGATCAATTTTTGGCTCGGCGTTCCGAGCCTTCTTCAGCGCACTCTTTGGAGTGCTGGGACTCTTCTTAGGCATCATCGTTATTGTGATTGTGGTTGGGCTAATCACTGCCACGGGTAAGGGCGATGTAGAGACCCCCGGCCGTCACCGGGTGATCGCTGGAAGCGATTGGAAACGGAGTGAACTCAATCGGCACTCGCCCCTCCTGCTAATGGTCAACCTTCACGGAGTGATCGGCTCAGAAGATCTCCGTCCCGAGTGGGTGCGCGACCAACTGGTCCGCTCACAAAGCGGCCCGTTTGCAGGACGGATTCATGGCGTGCTGCTCAACGTCAACACGCCCGGTGGTGGCGCGGTAGCGAGCGACACCATCTACACGCTGGTCGAGAGCTACAAAAAGCACTTCGATGTGCCCGTCTACGCCTACGTCGATGGGATCTGCGCTTCGGGCGGCTTCTACATCTCGTGTGCTGCCGACAAGATCTATGCGACCGCTCCGAGCATCGTCGGATCTGTTGGTGTCATCTCCAACTTCTTCAATATTTTCGATACACTCGAAAAGGTGGGCGTCCAACCGCTCACTCTTACAGCGGGAAAGAACAAGGACACGCTCAATCCTGTCCGCAAGTGGGAAAAGGACGAAGGAAAAGAGATCCAATCTCTTATCGACGACAACTATCAGATTTTCCTCGATGTAGTCACCTCTGGACGACCGTTGCTTACCAGAAAAAAGCTGGTCGACGAGTATGGAGCCAAGGTTTTCCTCTCCGCCACCGCGCTCGACCACGGCTACATTGATGGCGTTGTGAAGAGCCGCGAACAGGTGATCGAGATGCTTGCCCGAACGGCTGAAGTGGACCAGCAGGAGTATCAAGTTGTCGAGATGGAGTCGCGCAGCTGGATTGACCAGCTGGTGCGCGGCGAGCATCCCCTCCTATCAGGCAAGATGACCCACAGCATTGAAGGACACACACCCGTTCCGAAAGGGTATTTGTACTTGTATCGTGAAGCCTAAGCTTTTCCTCGTTGACGTCTCGAACTTTATCTTTCGCTCCTACTTCGCTCTTCCCCCGATGAGCAACAAGCGGGGAGAGGCGACCCACGCCCTCTACGGCTTCATCCGCTCCATTCAAAAGCTGATCCACGAGTTTGACGTCAGCCACATGGCTGCCGTCTTTGATGGCCCCGGCGGCAAAGATGCGCGGACAGCGATTTATGAGCAGTACAAAGCACACCGAAAGCCCACCCCCGAAGACCTCCCCCACCAAGTTGACTGGGCGCTCGAGTATTGCGCGCTAGCCGGTATCCCCACCATCTCTATCAAAGGGGTCGAGGCCGACGACTCAATCGGAACGATTGCAGTAAAGATGGCCAAACAGGGCCATCACGCCTACCTCTGCTCCTCCGACAAAGATCTAGCGCAGCTCGTTACTCAAGACATCTCCATGCTCCAGACCCACAAAAACAATCTCCTCGTCGACCCCGCCCAGGTAGAGGAGATCTTTGGCGTCCGCCCCGATCAGATCATCGATCTCCTCGCCATCATGGGTGACGCCTCCGACAACATCCCCGGCCTTCCCGGCTTTGGCCCCAAGACCGCCGTCAAGCTGCTCCAAGAGTTTGGCTCACTTGAGAAAATCCTTGCCAACATCGACAAAGTGGCCGGCAAGAAGAAGCAGGAGACCCTCCGCGATGAGGCCCACCTCGCCCTCCTCAGCCAACAGCTCGCCACTCTCAATCTGCAGGTGGATGTTCCCAGCTCCCCAGACGACTATGAACTGCAAGAGCCCGACCAAGAGGGGCTGATCGCCTTCTACCAAGACAAGAACTTCACAGGGCTCCTCCGCGACGCCACCGGTGCAGCTCCCAAGGCGAAGAAAAAAGCCCAGAAGACTCAAGTTGAAGAGGTGGACGATCCTCTCGCCCTCGCAGCCCTCATTTCAACGCTACAAGGGCACAAAGAGATCGCCTTTGCCATCACCGAGACCAGCCTCAGCTTCTCCGTCAAGGAGGGGTGCGCCTTTCATCTCCCCCTCGAACAGCAGCTGATCGACGCCCTGAGACCCCTCTTCGCAAACACAGACTTGAAGCTCATCGGCCACAACATCAAAGAGTCGGTCCACATCCTCGCTCGCAACGGCATCAAGGTGGCTAACATGAGCTTCGACACCATCTTTGACACTAGGATCGCCTCCTACGTCCTCAACTCACACGACAAGCGCCACTCGCTCGACCACCTCGCCCTCCACCTCTTTGGGAAAGATGAGCTCTCCTCCAGCTCAGAAAAAGCCGACTACACCCTCCGCCTGAAAAACCACTTCGAACCGCTCCTCTCCACCCGCCGTCTCGGCGACATCTTCTACAAACTTGAGATGCCCCTCGTCCCCATCTTGGTGAAGATGGAGCGGGCCGGCATCTACGTCGACCAGAGCAAACTTAAAAACCTCTCCATCACCTTCCACGCCATCCTCGCTAAACTCGAGACCGAGATCCACCAGCTAGCTGGCGAAGAGTTCAAGATCAACTCGCCCAAGCAGCTGAGCGAAGTGCTCTACGAGAAACTAAAGATCGCCCCCCCCCCGCCGCCGCGCCACCACGCAATACAACACCGGTGCGGAGGTTTTGGAAGCGCTTCGTCACGACCACCCGATCATCAGCAAAGTGCTCGAGTACAGAACCTTCGACAAGCTCCGCTCCACCTACGTCGACACCCTTCCCAACCAGATTAGCAATGAAGATGGACGGATCCACTGCACCTTCAGCCAATCGGTTGCCGCCACCGGCCGCCTCGCCTGCCAAGACCCCAACCTCCAAAACATCCCCGTCCGCACTGCAGAAGGGCGAAAAATCCGTGAAGCGTTCGAACCTCAGGAGAAAGGGTGGTCATTTCTCTCGGCCGACTACTCGCAGATCGAGCTCCGCCTCCTCGCCCACCTGAGTGAAGACCCCGAACTGCTAAGGGCGTTCAAAGGGGGGGACGACATTCATCGCTTCACCGCTGCCCGCATTTTCGACATCCCGCAGGACGAAGTGACCAAAGAAGAACGCTTTGCGGCCAAAGCGGTCAATTTTGGGATCATCTACGGCCAATCGGCCTACGGCCTCTCTCAACAACTCGGCGTTCCTCAAAAGGAGGCCCGCGCCTTTATCGACGCCTATTTCAAGCGGTTTAGCCGGGTGGCCGACTATCTCGAAGAGTGCAAGGAAATCGCCCGCAAGAGTGGCCGCGCCACCAGTATCTGTGGGCGGGAGCGGGAGATCCCTGAAATCAACGGCCGCAACGCCCCCGCCAGGGCAGCTGCTGAGCGGTTGGCCGTCAATACACCCCTTCAAGGAAGTTCTGCCGATCTTACCAAGCTCGCCATGATCGCCGTTGACAAGCGGCTCATCGATGAGAATCTGAAGAGCCGGATGCTGTTACAGATCCACGATGAACTCATTTTCGAAGCCCCTCTCAGCGAACTCGACCATCTTAAATCTCTTGTCCGCAAGGAGATGGAAGGTGTTATGAAATTAAAAATCCCCCTCATTGTCGACATCTCAGTTGGCAAAAATTGGAAGGAATGTTAAACTTGGTCAAGTTAGCAGTCACGGGAGGTCTATCCTGTGGCAAATCCACGGTATGTCACTTTCTCAAACAACTCGGCGCCTACACAGTGAGCGCTGATCAGATCGTTCACGAACTCCTCTCCGATAGCGAAGAACTCGTGAACAAAGTGACTAAGCTTCTCGGCGACGAGATAATGAACAAGGGAAAATTAAATCGACAGGCAATTGCCAAACAGGTCTTTGAGCACCCCCACCTCCTTCTCGAGCTCGAGCAGCTCCTCCATCCACACGTCTTTGAACGGATTGCAGAAGAGCGGGAAAGAGCCGCAGGCCACCCCCTCTTTGTCGTCGAGATCCCCCTCCTGTTTGAGACGGGCGCCGAGCGCGATTACGACAAGACGCTCGCCGTTACCTCAAAACGGGGAGAAGAACGCTCCGGCCTTACAGCCGACGCATTTAAACAGCGCGCCTCCCGCCAGCTTCCTCCCGAGGAAAAAGCAAAGCGGGCCGACATCATCATTACGAACGACGGCACGCTCGATGAGCTGCAAACGGCCGTCACAAAAGTCTTCAACAACTTAACAACAGCATAGGTCCCCCATGAATCAGGATGAAACAGATCGCCGCCCACGCAAGAGGCAAGGACGCAGTGGAGGTGGTGGTGGAAGAGGGGGCGGAGGTCGAGGGGGTCACCGCGACAGCAAGCCCCGTGATGTGGTTGTCGTTCGCGACGAGATGGCAACCCCTGAGCCAGAAGGGGAAGAGGCTGCAGCCGAGCTCTCAGGCCCAGTGCGTGAGATCATCAAGATCGCAGAACTGCAGCAAATGGACATCGCCGAGCTTAGCAAATATGCCCGCCAAATTGGCGTCCCCGGCGTCGGCACCATGAGTCGCTCCCAGCTCGTCTTCGAGATTGTTAGACTCCGCTCCTCACAACCTGGCGAAGTGCTTCTTGGAGAGGGCGTACTAGAAGTACTCCCCGACGGTTTCGGCTTCCTCCGCTCTCCTAACTACAACTACCTCGCCTCTGCCGAAGACATCTACGTCTCTTCCTCCCAGATTCGCAAAGCGGGCTTGAAGAAGGGAGACACCATCACCGGTACTCTCCGCACACCCAAAGAGAAAGAAAAATACTTCGCCCTCCTCTCTGTCGACTCCGTCAACGGTGATACTCCAGAGAAATCTAAAGAGCGGGTCCACTTCGAAAACCTCACCGCCCTCTACCCAGAAGAGCGGCTAGTCATGGAGACCGCCAAGGAGAATCTCACCACCCGCGTACTCGACCTCGCCGCGCCGATTGGGAAAGGGCAGCGAGCCATGATCGTCGCCCCTCCGCGGACCGGTAAAACGGTCATCATGCAAAATATCGCCAACGCGATCTCCATCAACAACCCCGAGGTGACCCTCCTTCTCCTCCTTATTGGTGAGCGTCCTGAGGAAGTGACCGACATGAAGCGGAGCGTGAAAGGCGAAGTGGTCGCCTCCACCTTCGACGAGCCCCCTGAGCGTCACGTTCAGGTGGCCGACATGGTCATCGAGAGGGCTCGCCGACTTGTCGAGCAGGGAAAAGATGTTGTCATCCTCCTCGACTCCATCACTCGGCTTGCCCGCGCCTATAACACCGTCCAGCCCCACTCCGGCAAGATCCTCAGTGGAGGGATGGATGCCAACGCCCTCCACAAGCCCAAGCGCTTCTTTGGAGCGGCCCGTAACGTCGAACATGGCGGCTCCCTCACCATCATCGGAACCGCCCTCATCGAGACCGGCTCCCGCATGGACGAAGTGATCTTCGAGGAGTTCAAGGGAACGGGCAACATGGAGCTTGTCCTCGACAGGCGTCTTGCTGACCGTCGCATGTATCCCGCCATCGACTTCCTCAAGTCGGGCACTAGAAAAGAGGAGCTCCTCTACCACCCAGAAGAGCTGGAGAAGATTTATACGCTGCGTCAAGGAACTGCCGATCTTACTCCCGTCGACGCCATGAACCTTCTCCGCACCCGTCTGAAAAAGACCGCCAACAACGTCGAGTTCTTGTTGACCATGAAAAACTAACCAAAATTGTCACAATCTGGGACAGTCCCCAATTGTGACAATTTCGCATCAAGGTTGCTGATTATCCAGCACCAAGGTATCCCTATTGGTAGATGTTTAGGCTGATTGGAACACTATTCTCTCTTGGCATACTCACCTCCGGTGGATGGTGGGTGTGGAACAACGTGCCCGAGGTGCGCAACTTCGTGGAGGCGCGCATCGACTCTCAAGGGTTTCACACTCTAGAGGTGCGCCACACAGCCGACCAGATCATGCAGACGCATGCGGGTGAGCTCCTCAAAGATGAGGAGCACTCATTCCTCCGTCCCACCCTCCTCTTCCAGCCCTACCTCCTCATGGAAGTGAAGTATACCGGCAAAGGGGGGGGGACCAGCGAAGGGGTGATTCTTTGGAGCCTTGAGAGTGGCGAGATGATTGTCGACGCCTCCACCTGGGAGATGACTCACGGCTTTCAGGACTGCATCAACGCCAAGGCGTCGCGTAACGACTTCCGCATCCTCACTACCCTCGCCGAAAATCACGGCACACTCCGGCGGGATGCACTCGCAGAGCAGCTCCACGTCGACCTCGACATCCTCGACACCTGGCTCGACTCCTGCCGCCAAAAGAAGCTCATCGTTCAAAGTGGCGGCGACTACCGCCTCCACTTCCAACACCCTCGCCTCAGCGTCTCCCCCCAGACCCACCTCAAACAGCGGCTCGTCACCAAGCCTTACAAGCACGCCGAGCGGATCGCCCGCCGCTACTCCATCGGCCAGATCGAATCGCTTGCCGAATCGGCCTTCGGCAACGACTTCACCATCCGCAACTCCAAAGAAGTCTACCTTCCCGTCTATTCCATCGTCGTCCAGAACCCCGACGGCACCCGCCTCACCTCTTACTGGAACGCCCTCAACGGCAAACCCCTCGAGAAGTCCATCTTCTAACTAAGCCTAGAAAGGAAGGTGGTTTGGGGGCGGAGGGCTGTGAGATGTGATCAGATTTTCTTCACTAAAGGAGATTCGCGACGAGCGGCATGGCCGTAGCCATGTCCGAGGAGCGAAAATCCTTTAGAGAAGAAAGGATGATTGCAGATCGCGGGCCAACGCCCCCAAACCACCTTCCTATGGAAAGAGAGGGATTCGAACCCTCGGTACCCTAAAGGGTACTCGTCCTTAGCAGGGACGCGCCTTCGGCCACTCAGCCATCTTTCCAGGCTTAAGATTCTAGACCTTTAACCCTTTTCCGACAACGGGGCAGCCCCCCCTTTTCTTTTGGGTTAAGAACGGGTACCCTCTTGCCGATGGTAGATAAAAAGACCAACATCCCCCCCCACTCGAAAGAGTCTGAAATGATGGTGCTGGGCTGTATGCTCACCAGCATCAACTCTCTGAATGTGGGGGCGGATTCTCTCGACGACTCGGACTTCTATTTTACTGAACACAAGCTGGTGTTTCAGGCGTTGAAGGCCGCCTATATGCAGGAAAAGCCTGCGGACGTTCACCTCGTTTGTGAAGAGCTGAAGCGGCAGGAGAAGCTGAAGGCTGTTGGGGGCGCTGCTTATGTAACAACGTTGGCCCAGTATGCGGGGACGTCGGCCTACACGGAAAGCTACATTGAGCTTGTCAAGTCGAAGTCGGTGTTGCGGCGGATGATCGACGCGGCGCAGACGGTGGAGCGGACAGCCAAGGGGGAGCCCGACGATGTGAGTTTGGCGCTCGATGAGGCGCAGGGGCTCTTCTTCAAGATCTCGCAGGCGGCAAATCCGGCGGCAGGGCGGACGGTGGAGGAGATCCTCACAGGCGTCCGGGCGAAGTCTGAGACCCCCTTCCTCAAGGAATTGGAAGAGCGGCAGGAGAGCTTCAAGGAGAAGGGGCCCGATGATCCGGGCATCACTGGAATACCCACCCGCTTCACCGACCTCGACAAGATGATCAACGGTCTCAACGACTCTCACCTGCTCATCGTCGCCGGCCGTCCCGCAATGGGTAAGACCGCCTTCGCCATCAACATTGCTGAACACGTCTGTTTCGACAACGATGTTCCGGTCGGCATCTTCTCACTCGAAATGACCGCCGAGCAGCTGGTCCACCGGATCGTCTGCTCCCAATCCGAGGTAGAATCGGACAAGATTCTCACCGGATCGCTCAACGGAATCGAATATCAGCGGGTGGTCGCTTCGGTCAACCGGATGCAGAAGCACACGATGGTGATTGACGACCAGCCGGGACTTCGGATCACCGACCTGCGCGCTCGTGCCCGCCGAATGAAAGAGGTGCACAACATTGGCCTCCTGGTGGTCGACTACCTCCAACTTCTCACCGGCTCTGGTGGCCGCAGTCAGGAATCGCGCCAGGCGGAGATCTCTGAGATCTCCCGTATGCTCAAGAACCTCTCTCGCGAACTGGACATCCCGGTCATCTGCCTCTCCCAGCTCTCCCGCAAAGTGGAAGAGCGTCAGGGCCACCGCCCCATGATGAGCGATCTACGAGAAAGCGGCTGCCTCACCGGCGACACTCTCATCACCAACGCTCGCACCGGCGAGCAGGTCACCATCAAAGAACTGGCCGAGAGACCCGACCAAACCCCGTTCCCCGTCCACGCAGTCGATCGCAATTGGAAAGTGGGCGTCCATAACATGAGCAAAGCTTTCTACTCGGGACGCAAAACCATCTACGAGCTGCGCACCCGCACCGGCCGTACGATAAAAGCGAGCGCCAACCACCCCTTCCTCAAACTCCAAGGATGGAAACGGCTCGACCAGCTGCGCGCCGGAGATCGGGTGGCACTTCCCCGCGCCATGAAGTGTGATCAGATTGAGTCCAATCTCAAAGACGACGAGTACATACTTCTCGCTCACCTTCTCGGCGACGGTTGCATTCTCAAGGGTCAACCCTACCACTACACCAGCCAAGATGAAGCCAACCTGCAGGTGGTGACCGATGCAGCGGACCGGCTCTTTGGGATTCAGGCTAGACGGGTCAAACAGAAAAATTGGCACCACGTCTACCTCCGGTCTCCCTATCGACTGACGCACGGCGTCTACCACCCGATCACCAACTGGTACCGTGAGCTGGGTATCGACCGTGTCCGCTCTTACAACAAGCGTGTTCCTTCCGCTGTGATAAGCTCCTCAAACGAAAAAATTGCCCTCTTTCTCCATCACCTATGGGCAACAGACGGCAATGTGAGCTGGAAACTACTCCCTGGCCGAAAACCAAGTGCGGCGATTTACTACGCCACAACCAGCCCCGTTCTAGCGAGACAAGTTCAGCATCTCCTTCTCCGCCTAGGAATCAGCTGCAAAGATCGGATAATCCCGCAAAAGAACTCCACCCGCCCGATCCATCATGTCCACATCGAGTGCAAGGACAACAAGCTAAAATTCCTCAGACAAGTTGGCTGCTTTGGCAACCGGGGCAAAATCATTCCAGAGCTCGTCGCTGCATTAGATGAGATCGATACCCTCGCCCACGCTGACGTGATCCCAAAAGAGGCTTGGCTCCTTTTCGTCACCCCCGAAAAAGAGCGGGCACAGATATCTTGGCGGCAGTTCGCCAAGAATATCGGAATGTCTTTCTGCGGATCAACGCTGTTCAAGAGCGCCATCTCTCGCAAGCGGATGGGTGCAGTTTGTGAGGCACTGGGATCGCCCCAACTGCTGGTCAATCTGGCGCAGTCGGACATCCTGTGGGACACCATCGATTCGATCACTGAGCTCGGAGAAGAAGATGTCTACGATGCGACGGTCGATGATGTGCACAACTTCGTGGCCAATGACATCATTGTTCACAACAGCATAGAGCAGGATTCTGACATAATTATGTTTTTATTACGCCGTGAGTACTACGATCCGATGGATAAGCCGGGGATGGCTGAGGTGATTGTGGGCAAGAACCGGCACGGCGCTGTGGGCACTGTCAATCTGACATTCCGCAAGGAATTCGCCCAGTTCACCAACTACTCGCCGATGAACTACAACGATAGCCCCGACATGAGCGGCGCCTTCGCTGAATTCAGCTAATCCTGATCAATTATACAATTGTATTCGTGCCGGAGCCCATCCCTCCCAACAGAGGTCCGTTTGGGCGGCTTCTCCTGAGAGCAGATGGGCTGTGCGTAGGGGCAGCGGGTGTGGAAGGGGCATCCTGTGGGGGGATTGGCGGGTGAGGGAATCTCGCCAACCACCTGGAGGCGGGAGCGAACCTCTTTGGGATGCTCTTTAGGAACGGCGGAGAGGAGAAACTGGGTATAGGGATGTTTCGGGTTGCTGAAGAGCTCGTCAACGCCTGCAACCTCGACCACCTTCCCAAGATAGAGGACGACCACCCGGTCACAGAGGTGGCGGACAACGGAGAGGTCGTGGGAGATGAAGAGGTAGCTGAGGTTATGGGACTGGCGCAGGTCGGCGAGGAGGTTGAGAATTTGAGCCTGCACCGAAACATCGAGGGCGGATACCGCCTCATCGCAGATGATCAGCTTGGGTTTGAGGGCAAGGGCGCGGCCAATGCAAATGCGTTGCTGCTGCCCCCCTGAGAACTGGTGAGGGTAGCGGTGCATCGCTTCTGGAGTCAGCCCCACCTCGGTGAGGATTTGAACCACCTGTTCATCCCGCTGCTGGAGATTTTTGGCCAGTCCGTGGTGGAGAAGGGGCTCGCCGATGGTCTCCACAATAGTCTTGCGGGGGTTGAGGCTGGCGAGGGGATCTTGGAAGATCATCTGCACCTGCCGCCTCCACTTTCTAAGCGCAGAAGGTGTCATAGCTCGGAGGTCTTCGCCGAGAAAGCTAATGGACCCGTCAGTGGGCTCAAGAAGGCGGATAGCGGCGCGGCCAGCTGTGCTCTTTCCACACCCCGACTCACCCACCATACCCAGACACTCCCCTTGCCGGATGTAGAAGTCGATCCCATCGACCGCTTTGACGGCGCCCACCGCCCGACGGAAAAAGCCTTTCCGAATGGGAAAGTGCTTCACCAAATTTTCGACGTGAAGCAGTTTCTCATCCATTGTGTAACCAGCAATTAGTGGAGTGATTGGGAGAGAGGGTGAAAGAGGGGACCTTTCCCTCCTTGCACTGCGGCATCGCCTTGGAGCAGCGGGGGTGAAAGTGGCACCCTTTCGGAAAAGCTGTGGCCGGAGGGACGGTGCCGGCAATGGGTGAGAGTCGCTCTTTTCCGCAGCTGGGGCGCGAATCAAAGAGGCCGCGCGTGTAGGGGTGGGCTTTGTGGTCGAAAATAGCCTCGACCGGCCCCCGCTCGATCGCTTGCGAGGCATACATGACGATCACCTCGTCGGCCATCTCGGCGACAACGCCCATGTCGTGGGTGATGAGAAGGATGGCGGTCCCATGATCTTTCTGGAGGGTACGCATCAGGTCGAGCACCTGCGCCTGGATGGTGACATCCAGAGCAGTGGTCGGCTCGTCGGCGATGAGAATATCGGGCTCAGCAAGAAGGGCCATGGCGATCATCACCCGCTGCTTCATGCCACCAGAGAGCTGGTGGGGATATTCGCGAAGACGCTCCTTGGGCGAGGCGATGCCAACGCTCGCGAGCGCCTCAATGACGTGAGTCTGAGCAGCCCGCCCGGTGAGCTGCAGGTGGAGCTCGGCCACCTCGACCAGCTGCTGGCCGACCGTGTAAACCGGGTTGAGGCAGGTCATCGGATCTTGAAAAATCATGGCCAATTTCGAACCCCGCAACTTGCGCATCTTGGCTTCTGGGAGGGCGAGGAGGTTTTGACCGTCATACCACACCTCCCCTTCCGGCGGCAGCGCAGGTGGGCGAGGTAAAATTCGCATCAAAGAGAGAGCGGTCATTGACTTGCCGCACCCCGACTCACCGACCAAAGCAAGCGTCTTACCGCTGTGCAAATCAAACGTCAAATCGTCAACGACGGTGGCGATCTGATCGCCGACGCGGAGGCGAGTGGTGAGTCCTTTGGCTGAGAGGAGAATGCCCATCGTCTAAAAATTGTCCGTTTGTTAGAGTGTAGCACGAAACCCCAATGTGAAACCAACATGCGTGCATTAACCAAACTATTTGGAAAATCCCCCTTCGCCCCGCTCCGCACCCACATGGAGCAGGTGACTGAGTGCGTCAACCTCCTCCCCTCTCTTTTTGACGCTGTCAAGGAGAAGGATGGAGACAAGGTGGGGGCGATCGCACAAGAGATCTCCCGACTCGAGCACGAGGCCGACCTGACTAAAAATGAGATCCGTCACAACCTCAAAACATCCCTCTTCCTCCCCGTCGCTCGGGTGGGGCTGCTAGAGGTGCTCTCTCTCCAGGATGGGATCGCCGACTTGGCCGAAGATATCGCCGTGGTGCTCACCTTCCGCGACCCCGAAATGCCGGCGGTACTCGAAGGACTTTTTGACGAGTTTCTTAAGAAAA
This sequence comes from uncultured Verrucomicrobiae bacterium, assembly GCA_963739345.1. Taxonomy (GTDB): domain Bacteria; phylum Chlamydiota; class Chlamydiia; order Chlamydiales; family JAFEGQ01; genus CAVUAA01. The sequence continues at coordinate 180,708 of CAVUAA010000002.1, forward strand.
ATCTTGAAGCGTGCGACGCGGTCGCCGAGATCGTTGCCGAAATCCCCCAGCTCCTTGAGTCCTCTTTTGGTGGGGAAGAGGCCAAGAAAGTGCGAGCGATGGTTGATCAGGTGGCCTACAAGGAGCACAAGATTGATGTCCTGCAGCGCGATCTTCTAAAGGGAATGTTCAACAGCGAAGAGACGCTCAGTTACGCCCCGTTCCAGCTGTGGATGCGGGTGATCAGGGAAGTGGGTAGCCTCTCCGACCGGTCCGAAAAATTGGCCAACCGACTATTGACGACACTGGAAGTAAAATAGCTTGACTCTACTGATCGTTGCCATCGTCTTGGGCTTCTACGTCGCCTGGAACATCGGGGCGAATGATGTGGCCAATGCGATGGGGACATCGGTTGGCTCAGGAGCCCTCACCCTCCGGCGAGCGGTTATTCTGGCCGCCATCTTTGAGCTTGCCGGCGCCTTCCTCCTCGGCTCCCACGTTGCTAATACGGTCGAGAGCGGCATCGTCGATATCAGCTTTTTCACCAACGACCCTCGATTTTACGTCTACGGAATGATGGCGGCGCTCCTCGCCGCCGGCGTCTGGCTCCAAACCGCCTCCTACTTTGGCTGGCCCGTCTCCACCACCCACACCATCATCGGCGCACTGGCCGGTTTTGGCGTTGTAGTGGCCGGCATTCACTCAATCTACTGGGGCCGAGTCCTCTTCATCCTCGCAAGCTGGCTCATCTCCCCCTTCCTCGGCGGCGCGATCGCCTTCTGCGTCTTTAACATCATCAGGCGGAAGATCCTCTACGCCCCCAAACCCATTGCCGCGGCGAAAAGAGTGACCCCCTTCCTGGTTTTTACCGTCTTTGCCGTGCTAGCGATGATTCTTCTCTTTCATGGAATGGAGAGCATCGACGTCTCGTTCAGCTTCTGGCCCGCCATGGGCTTGAGCGTCGGGATTGGCTCGATCGCAGCTCTTGTCAGCATCGTCTTCACCAGACGCATCAAGGAGCAGCACGGTCACCACGACTCTTCGGGGCCCCACTTTGAGTTACTTGAGGATCAGACCCGCACCGTGGAGAAGATCTTCGTCTACTTGCAGATCATCAGCGCCTGCTTCATGGCGTTTGCTCACGGCGCTAACGACACAGCTAATGCGATCGGCCCCCTCTCTGCGGTGATTGAGTTCATCCGGACGGGCGCGATCAACCCCCACACACCTGTCCCTTTTTGGCTGTTGGCCATCGGTGGCGTCGGCATCGTGATCGGCCTCGCCACTTGGGGCTGGCGTGTGATCAAAACCGTCGGCAAGCGAATTACCGAGCTCACCCCCACCCGTGGCTTTTCTGCTGAGTTTGGCGCCGCCCTCACCATCCTCGTCGCCTCCCGCCTCGGCCTCCCCGTCTCCACAACTCACACCCTCGTCGGCGCCGTTCTTGGCGTTGGCATCGCCCGCGGCATCAGCGCCATCAACCTCAATGTTGTTCGCGACATTGTCATCTCATGGGTGGTCACCGTCCCCGCAGGCGCCCTTCTAGCGATCCTCTTCTACCACTGCTTCTACTGGATTTTCGGCTAGCCTCTTGGCTATCCCACGGAAGATAAAGTGATGGAGAGGATAGACCATGTACCAGTAGAGACGGCCAAACAGGCCACGCGGCCGAAAGGTGGCCGTCTGGACCAGCCGTTGATTCAGTACTTGAAACTCTAGCCACCCCTCTCCAGGTATTTTCGCTTCAATCTTCAAAATGAGATACCCCTCCTCAGATCTGAGCGTTCGCCAAGCGCCAAACCGCTTTCCTAGCCGCCGCAACCGGGCAGGGTAGAGGAGGGAATGTTCCCGACCCGTTGCCTTAAGATTGGCAATGAGCTGGTCGCGGGCAAGGGATGAGACCACCACCCGGCGATCTTTGAAGCAGGCGCGCATCGGCGCCCTCCCTTCTGTGGCAAATGCGGCTCCGATTGCCTCATCGAGAGAGAGGGGCTTTAGCGGCACCACCTCTTCAATTGCAGGGTCGCGAACCACCACTTCGCTCTTCAGCCCCTCGACCAGGTGGCGGGCGAGCGAGTAGTTCACCTTGGTGACGAAGACCAACCAATAGGACGAGAGGCGAGGGGTGAGAACCGGAATGACCAAAATTCTCCGCGTTAGACCCCGAGCAACTGCAAACTTGCGAAGCACCCCTTCATAGGTCATCACGTCGGGGCCGCCAATCTCAAACGACCGAGCCAACGCCTTTTCATTGCCCAAGACTCCGGTCAGGTAGATGAGAACATCACCAATGGCAATCGGCTGACAGCGAGTATTGAGCCAGCGGGGAGCAACCATCAACGGCAGCTTTTCAACCAAGTCGCGCATGATCTCAAAGCTGGCGCTCCCCGAACCGACGATGATCCCAGCCTGCAATGTGGTGAGCGGCACGTGACTCTTGCCAAGCACCGTCTCCACAGCTGCACGGGACGCGAGGTGGCGTGAGAGAGTCCCCGCCGGCATGATCCCACTCAGGTAGATCACCTGCTTGGCGGCGGTCGTATCCGCCCAACTGACAAAGTTTTCTGCCGTCTCCCGCTCAAGGAGATCAAACTCCTCCCCATGACCTGTCATCGAATGGACGAGATAGTAGACCGCGTCGATCTCCTTAGGAAGCGCCTCGAGCGACCCCCTGTCGCTTAGGTCAGCCACTATCACCTGTGAAGCATCTGGAACTGACTGCCGCTTCCGCACCATGGCGATCACCTCATGCCCCGCTGCGGCGAGTACCGGAATCAGCTGCTGGCCGATGTAGCCGCTGGCACCCGTGACGACAACCCTCATCACTCAGGAGGAAGAACTGGCTTGGGACAACTTGCGACCACTGTAAAGCGGGCAGGTCCCGGCGGGTTTGCGGGGCTAAGCGTGACGCTATTTGCCGGGATAGTATTGAGATCTTGGAGAATAGCCGTAATTGTCTCTGTGATCGTTGAGCCAACCGTCAGGCCAGGAGCGACGACCTGGAACTGGCTTGGCGCCCCGGTGCTGGACAACAGAATAACAGGCGAGGTGGCGGACTTGTTAGTTAAGACCTCTGCACAGAGCAGGCCTGCGCTTGAAACGGAATCAAACTCAACAAAGGGGTTCGGATTGCCAGTGACTTCCCAGGTGTTGTTTCGGACAGTCATGTTGATGGACGTTGCCTGGCCAAAGCCAACCCAGGTAGCGAGGATGCCGCGCGAGGGGATGCTGCTGAATTCGCAACCGGTGATGGAGACGGTCGATGCCCCGGCAGGTCCCTCACTCAGCACCTGGATTACCGCTTCTGGCGCGTTGCCTCCCAGCACTCGCCGGAAGTTGCAATTGTTGATCGTCGTATCAAAGTTGGATGGCATGGCACCTGGCGCCGTTCCCACCAGGTTGATCGCTTTTTCACCGATCGAGTCGACCGCCAGAGGCCCGCCAAAGGTGCTATTTTGGATTAGCGTTCTCACCGTCACTCCATTGCTCGTCGCCGAGTTGGAGCCGATCAGCAAACCGTCAACATTCAGGCCAAGAACCCTCAGCTGATTGATCCGGTTGTTCAGAACCGCCCCAGTGCCAGAGGCCAGAAGTGATCCACCTACCCCATTCATGATCCCACTGATCCCGGTGTCGGTCACGTTGACATTGAGCGTGCGTGCCCCATCGACACCTATCAGCATGCCATTAGTCGCATTTCCGATCGCACTACCGTTGATGTTGACCGTCGCCGTCGTCCCGTCGGTCTTGGTCACCTCCACGCCGGTCGTCGCCGTGTTGATGTTCATGCTCTGAAGGGTGAGCGTCCCCGCGGTGAGGCTGTTTGCGACCACCCCTTGGTTGGTAAGGGTGCGAAGTATCCCGTTGGTGAGGGTGATGTTGCCCGTCGTCCCTGCCATCGTATACCCAGTAGCAGCGGTGGTCATGTTGACGTTCGTGAAATTCATCATCGCAGGAGAGGCGGCGATCGAGACCCCGCTCGCACCGCTCGTGTTGATCGCCCCGCCGGTGTAGCTAAACGAACCGTTAATCGTACTCAGTTCAACTCCGTTTCCTACCGATCCAGTGATGTTGAGATTGGCGATGGCCAGGTCGGTCACCGTATCGGCCAGCACCCCCCTTCCCATGTTTGTAATCACAAACGGGACCCCAGCGGTCCCATTGAGCCGCACGTTGCTCGCGTTCATTAGATTAAACCCGGCCCCCGTCCCTGCCGCCGGACCGGTGAGCGAGAAACCCGTTCCTGTGTTCACTGTCAAATCGGTCCCAGAGAAGAAGATTCCATCCATGTTGGCCGCAAGTCCAGTCGCCGTGATCTGCTCGATGGTCACCGTTGACCCGCCGGTGATCGAGATCGCCCTCCCTCCAGGGCCGGTGAAGGAGGTCCCCGTGATGAGAGAGTTGGTGGCGCCTGTCAGCTCGATGCCAGTGCTGTTTGGTGAATTGACCTGCATGTCGCGGACACGGATCAAATTGGCTGCCGGGCTAAGAATCGCCCTCTCACCGTCGAGCAAATTGAAATTGAAGATCTCGTTGTTGCCGTCGGCCCGGATCAGGTCGTTGCCATTCGGAATTGTCGTCGTCAGATTGACCCTCGCCGTCGCCCCTCCCAACTTTGGAATCTTGACCGGCCGCCCCTGCACGATGAGAGTGATCTGCGACAGGTCGCCAAACGCCGCCATCGAGCTCCCCACCAGCAACGGATAGGGGGCCGCTGTTGCCCCCGCATTGTCCATTCTCACCGTGTCGCCGTTGGGTCCGGGAAGCAAGACAATCGCATCGCCCGCTAACGCGTTGGCGTAGGCCACATTGATGTTGGTCGGATCGGCCTGCGTGCCGATTCCAGTCCCCAGCTCCGTCACGAAGAAAATCGGTCCCCCCGTGATTCGGGCGGGCTGCCTCACAACACTCTGAGTTCGCCGCTGCAACGCCCAAATCGCCGGCTCCCTCCGGACCGGATCGCCCATCCTGTCGCAGATGTTGAGACATTGTCTCTTCCCCGCTTTTCGTCCAAATGGGAGGCGCACTTTCAAAATCGCCGACCCTTGCGAGTTGTGGAACCGGTCCCACTGATACTCGCCAGCCACGATCACCTCTGCCCCGCACCAGTCGAGAACATCTCGGATCCGATACTCCGCCCGAACCCGCGGCCCGACGAACGCCTCAAAACCCGATCCATTGTAGCCATAGGCTCCCGCGAACAGCCACGCCTCGTTCCCACAGACGCAGAAGCCATAGCCAAATTCCGCGTCGCCACCCATCAGGGCCGTTTCCAACACCGTATCAAACAGGTCGAGAATGTCATTCGTGTTGATATCCAGCTGCGACTCAAAGGTCACCTGCCGAAATTTATGGGGACCTGGAAAATAGCCATTTGCCCGCGCGATCCACCGCGCACCGAACAGCTCACACCCCGCCCCGCCCTGCAAATAGGTTTGTTCCACCTCCGACCTGGCCACATCGAAGAAGGCGTTCGCCCCCACCCCAACGCACCCATTCAGCAGTCGCCGATAGCCACCGCCCAAGCTGCCCACCCACTCGTCGATGTACCGTCCACCCTGCCCCTGCCCAAAACAGACCATTGACCCGCTTTGAGAGACTGGCGCCCACAGCTCCACACCTCCACCCCGCCGAAAGTCACCAGCCCGCCCAGCAAACTCCACTGTCGGCACCCATGCCCCCAGCACCACCGGAAAAAAAAGCAGAAGAAAACGCCACCGCATAAACAAACCTTAAACCACCCCCGTTAACCACGCAACGCTCTAACGTCCACTTTGGTGCCAGGCACCAAAGTGGACGTTAGAGAACATTCCTTCGTACAGGCTATCGACGCTTCGACTGAGGGCCGGCGATGCCTCCATCCTAGATTCAAATCTCTTCGTTACTCGCAGCAGAGAATTGGGTTGTCGACCAAAGAACTCGGCGACTTCATCAAGCGTAATGCCCTTCACCTTGCGTGCAAGCACGACTGCGACTGCCTGTGCTTGCGTTACCACCCTCGAACGATTTGTCGGCGTCAGCTCGTCTCTATTTAGACTATGCCACTCCAGCACCTCGTCCATCAGCACCTCAATGCCGATGACAAGTTCTCCCGTGTCCGGGTCAATGCGCTCCTCACATCCAATCCCAGACATGACAAACTTATGAAAAGCATTAGTACTACCACCTGAAGTCTTTCCGAAATAGCTCAAGCCCAAATCAGGAGTGAGCCACGGCAGCTCCTCTTTTCCAAGAAACGCCCGGTAGCTACACCACTTGTAGTCTTGTGGAGCTTCAACCATTTTAGCCCGAACTGGATTGAGATGGATGTAGCAAAGCAGCGCCCGCATATGCCCCTCGCTTTGGACCGGAATGCTTTTATACCTACCCTGAAAAAGGTGCCCACACGTGTCGTGCTTAGCATTGAAATACCGCGTGTATCGAAAGGCTAAATTGTGAAAGATCGAAGATAGCGGCACTTCACCCGCTCGAACCGCCAGGTGGATATGGTTCGTCATCAGGCAGTAGGCCACTACATGATGGTCGTAGCGCTCCACTCCCTCTGCAAGCAACTGACAGAACCGCTCCCGCTCATCATCCGAGTAGAAAATCGGTTGACGTTGATTCCCCCGCAGAATCACATGATAAGTAGCCCCAGGAAAAAAATGTCGTCGCGCTCTTGGCATATGCCAAATACTTTACGTAACCGCTGGTCTTTTTTTCAACCCTAACGTCCAGTTTGGTGCCTGGCACCAAACTGGACGTTAGCTGAAGGAGTGGGCTATTTTTGGTGGTCTAAGAGCGGAGTTTTGGGTCGAGGGTGTCGCGTAAGGCATCACCGAGGAGGGCGATGGCGACAAGAAGAAGAGTGAGCATGATAGCAGGTGGCCACAACAGGTAGCTCTCATGAGGGAAGGCGGTGCGCCCCTCATCCATCAAGACACCCCAAGAGGTAGAACCCTCTTCGCCAAGCCCTAAGAAGGAGAGGCCAGCCTCAGAGGTGATAGCAGCCATCATAGAGAAAGGGAGAAGGGTGAGAAGAGGAGGGATGGCGTTAGGAAGAATGTGGCGGAACATGATGGCAGGATCGCGGAAACCAATGGATTTGCAAGCATCAACATAAGAAAGGTTCCGCTGCTTGAGAACTTCAGCGCGAAGAAAACGGGAGAAGCCAGTCCAACCAAAAAGACCGAGAACAAGAATGACTAAGAAGATGGACTTGGTCTGCATGATGGCAACGATCATGAGGAGCATAAAGAAGGTGGGCATGGATTCCCAAATTTCGAGGAAGCGGGAGAGGATGATGTCGGTCTTTCCACCATAATAACCAGCAACTGAGCCAAGAGGGATGCCAATGAGGAGGGAGAGGGCGACAGCGGTAAGACCGACGACAAGGGAGATGCGGACGCCAAAGATGAGGGAGGAGACAAGGTCCTTGCGGTTGATGCGGGTGAGGTCCCACCAACTGAGATGATGGTTGAGGCTCTGCTGGCCACCCGCATCATCTTGCCAATGAAAAGGGCGGAGGAGGGGCATCACCTCAAAGGAGATCTTCGATTGCTGGGTGACAAGCCACCGCTCTCGGCTCTGCACATAGTCGAGCTTAGCTTCTGCCCGCTCATAGGGGGCGACAACAGCCCGATCGCCCACCCGATACTGATCTCCGAGCAAGGCAAGGATACCCTCGTGACGAGCGATCTCTGAATAGAGGTTGGCTCGGTCAGCCTGCCATAAGGTGGGGAGGGGGACGTCGTACTTTTTCTCAAATTTTTTATGCTGACGCCGCCGCTGCCGGTAGCGGAGCACCTGGTTGAGCCGAGCGTAGGGGCTCATCCCCTGCAGCTCGGCATGCCAAGTTGCCGCAACAGGATAAGCGCCTGCCGGATCGACGGGAGTGCGCATCATCAAATAGCCAAAAAGGAGCAGCTGCACCACGGCGACGACAGCAACGCCCCGCCCTTTCCAACCGCGCGGTAGAAACATTACAAGTAGAGCCACCGGCGCGGTGAACATGAGCAGGTTGTAGAAGAGGTCAAGCCCCTTAGTGTAGAAGCCGCGGAAGAAGAGGTAGCGGAAAAGGGGAAAATAGAATTGACCGTCGTAGCGGACCACGAGAGGCTTCGAAGAGGCGAGAAACGGGGCGTAAAGACCAACGACGACGAAGAGTCCAATGACAATCAACGCAGCAAACCCAAAGCGATGACGGCAAAACTGCTTCATCATGAGAGAGTCACCCGCGGGTCTAAAAAGGTGTAGGCGACGTCGGCGATCAGATAGCCAATCAAAGCAAGAGCGGCTCCGGCGAGTGCAGAAAACATGACTACATTATAGTCCCGATTGACAATCGCCTCATAGAAAAAACGACCAAAGCCGTCGATCCCAAAGATGGTCTCGACAATGAGCGAGCCTCCCAAGATCACACCAAGCGAGGCAGCGAGCGAGGTGACGATGGTGATGGCGGCATTTCTCCCCACATGCTTCCACAGAACGGTGAAAGGGGGAACTCCTTTGGCGCGGGCAGTTCGAACATAGTCTTGCCGCAACACCTCCAGCACGGCAGTTCGTGAGAGGCGGGACTGAGCAGCGAGCGTTCCATACATGATTGCGATAAGCGGGAGAAAAAGGTGGAGAGCGATGTCTAAAAACCGCTTCCAGGAGGTCAATGTCATGTAGGTAGCATCATTACTGTGAAATCCGCTGATCGGAATGACCGAGCTGTGAAGGGCGATCTTTTCAATGAGGAACGGCGCCACAACGAAGACGGGGATGGCGTAGAGGATGAGCATGATGACGTTGAGGCCAAAGTCGGGCCACCGGTTTTGATAGACGGCCATGAGGAAGCCGGCCGCCTGACAGAGGACAAAGGCGATGAGCATGGGAAAGACTGCTAGGGTGAGCGAGTACTTGATCCGGCTCCCCACCTCGCGGATGACGGTCCGGTTGGCGTCGTTGCGCATGGTCCCAAAATCGAGGGTGAGCACCCGGGTGAAGTAGCGGGAAATCCGCGTTTCGGCGAAGAAGATCTTGAGCCGCTCTCCAAAAGTGGGTGCAAGGTGAAAGGCGCCGGCCCGCTTGGCAAGCCACCGCTCTGCTTCTCCAACCGCAAGGGACAAGCTAGCCTGGTCGCGCAGCTTGCGCAAATAGTGATTGTCGCCGGCAACCTCCCTGTTGTGAGCCCTCTGCGCAGGCGTCAATCCCGCCCCCACCACTCCCATTCGGGTGGCGCCGCGAACAAAATAGCGGAGCGCTTCGCGACGGACCGCCTCAGGTTCACTCTCGTCGCCAGCCAACTTCAGCAGCTGAGGAAGAGCGTATTTTGCCTGATCGCCAAAGCGGATTTTCAAGGAACTCCCCGGATCACTCACCAGCTTTTTCACCGCCCCATCCACTTTGCTCTGCGAGAGAGAGGGCCACAGGTTGATCAGCACGGGCAATGTCAGACCATAGTGCTCGCGGAAAAGGAGATACTGCTCGTCCTGCCCCGTTGCGGTCTCCTGCCCCGCCTGCCGATTCCCCTCACCCGACATAGCGGTAGTGGAAATCGTACTCGGATCCCCCGGTGCGAGGTTGATGATGGTGAAGTTGATCAGCAAGATCGCGAACAACGTTACTGGGATCAACAGCACCCGGCGGGCGAGATAGTTAACCATCTGTTCCGTCTTGCTTGATCCAGAAAATCGAACTGGCAGGCTGTGTCCACGCCGCCCCGGGAACTAGGTCTTGCCGCTCATAGGGGACAAAGACATTTTGCACATATTCCCGGTAGAGAAAAGCCTGTTTTGGAGCATGCAAAAAGGTGTAGGGCTGCTCGTCGTGAATGATCTGGTGAAATCTGTGATAAAGAGCATCACGCTTGTCCAGATTATGCTCGTATTGCAACGCCTCGATGATCGCATCAGCCTCTGCATTGGCGAAGCCGACCGCATTCGACGACCCCTTCTCTTTGGCCCCCGACGAGTGCCACAGCTGCTTCGGCTCAGATGGAGGGGCTCCCAACGTCCACCCCATGCAGATCGCATCGAACTCTTTCCCTTCAAAGGCGGCGCCCAAATCGGCCACATCAACCCCCATCGGCCGACACTCAATCCCTATTTCTCTTAAGGCGGTGGCGATGAAGTCAATCGTCACACGCAAGCTCGTGCTCTTGACGTAGTACATGAGATTGAAGCTGAATTTCACCCGCTTGCCGTCGATCATTTTGTCCCGGATGCCATCCCCATCGTGATCGATCCACCCCTCTGCTTCGAGCAGCCGGCGCGCCTCAACCAGATCAAATGACCACGGCTCAATCGAGCCATCATAAGAGGAATCGAGTGGATAGAGAGGGCCGGTGATCTCTTCACCTAGCCCGTTCAATACTTGGCCGATCAACCGCTTCCGGTCGATCGCCATCGTCAACGCCTGCCGCACTCTCTTCGACGCGAACAGCGGATTGGCTAGATTCCAGCCGATGTAGCGATAGGATCGATCCAAAAAGTCGATTTGCTGGATGCCACTCCCTTCGGCCTGTTGATTGCGGTAGGTACCGCTCTCCTCAAAGGCAGCGAGCTCAGCCACCTTTTCAGGGGCAATCCGCGACTCAAACGTATCGCTCCCCATCGCCTTGAAGTCTTGCCACACCCCGTCGGGGCTCTCCTTGAAGGTGAGCACCCACCCCTCGCTCAAAGCACCATGAGGATCAAAATAGTCAGGATTCCGCCTCAAGCGGACCTGATTGTCGCTCATCCCATCGAATAGCCACGCACCACAACTTGGAATCACATTCTGCGACCAATGCTGAGAAAATGCCTGCGCCCACACAGAGTCGTTCCGGTAGTCGCTGCCGTCAATGACTCGGCTCCCATCAGGATAAAACTGGTAGACCCAAGTGGCGAGCGGCTGAAGCCCCATTGTGAGCGGCCGGGCGATATACTTCACCTTCCCCTCCTGCTCCCTCCACCGAACCACAAACGTATAATCATCAACTACTTCAAACGACTCGATGTCGCCAAGATAGTTACGCTGCGCCGCAGCCCCCGACTCACTCACGTAGGGGTTCATGATGGCATCGTAGTTGAATTTGAAGTCGTGCGCCGTCACTGGGTACCGCTCAAGAAACTGGGGAGCTAACTCAAATCCAGCCGGAAAATGGGATCGGTCGAGTGGCGCCCACTCAAGATCTTCTCTTAAAAAAACCCAATATTCTCCAGGCGCCCGCTCCTCAACCCGCAACGCAGCCGACGGGGCAAACCGCTCATACTGACCAAAGAGGGGCTGAGCAATCGATACGTTGCAACTCCGCACCGCCGTCATCACATCCTTCCAGCCGGCAAATGGGTGGAGATTTTTTGGCTTGCCGATCGTCGCCGAACGCATCGTCCCCGTCGGAACAAAGCTGGCGCCAAGCATCGCCGGCAAAGTTTCTTCGTAGAACGGATCGCGTTCCAATAAATTGGAGAAGTTTGAGGGAGCGGGAGCCTCAACAACCTGCTGTTGGATGACCACCGGCCGGCTCATCTCCACCTTAAGGCGAGTGATCTCCGAACGGAGCTCACCCACCTCCGTCTCAAGGAGGAGTGAACTCCAGTAGAGCATCCCCACAAGGAAGAGAATTCCCACTCCGATTCCAACCCGCAACACTGTGAATCCGAACGACTTCAAGGTCTGACTTTCTTTCCCTCTACTGCACTCAGGCCATCGTAGCAAGCGTACTTATATAAGTCATGCAACGTAGGATGATTGAACACCTCCGAGATGACCGTCATCAACGTCTCCCCCCTCTGCACCAGAAGCATTCCGTAATGAATAAGTTCCGTTGCCAGCGGCCCAAGAATATGCACTCCTTGAATGCGCAGATCGTCTCGAGTGAACACCACCTTCAGAAACCCCGATTTGACTCCCATGATCTGCCCCCGCTGGCTATTGGCGTATTGCGCCTTGCCCACCAGGTAGTCGAGCCCCTTCTCCTTCGCCTCCTCCTCAGTGAGACCGATCACCGACACCTCTGGGATGGTGTAGATGCCGTAGGGGAATAGATGAGCGATCCGCTCCACATCGTGCGTCTGGAAGATGTGGGCCACCGCCGCCCGCCCCTGGTCCATCGAAGTGCTAGCCAGCGCCGGAAAGCCAATCACATCCCCTACCGCATAGATGTGCGGAATATTGGTCTGGTAGTCGTCGTTCACCTCAATCGTCTCCCGCTTGCCTACCTTCACCCCCACCTTATGAAGGTTGAGCGGCTCGATGAAGCCGCTTCGTCCAGCTGCGAAAAGATACATATCTACGTGGAGCGTCTGACCCGACTCGAGCTGAATATCGATCGGCTGTTCAGCGTCTGCCGGCACCTCCATCGATTTGATGCTCGTGTTGAAGAGGATCTCAATCCCCTCGTGCTTCATCTCCTCAATCAGGCCAGCGCTCACCTCATGATCGAGGAAGGGCAACACCTTGTCGCTCCGGTTAATGAGGAACACCTTGCAACCCATCGTCGCAAAGATGGTCGCATACTCACAGCCAATCACACCGGCGCCAACCACGCAGATCGACTTAGGAAACCGCTGAATCTCCAAGATGGTGTCTGAGTCGTGCACCCGGTCCCCGTCAAACGGAACACCTTCGGGGTGAACCGGGTAGGAGCCAGTCGCAATGATGATGTAATCGCCATAGATCACCTCCTCAATCGCCCCGCCTACTTTAATGTGGTGCTCATCTTCAAATGAGCCGGTCCCATGAAAGATTTCGACCCCATGCAACTCTATATTCTCCCGCACCTCCTGCCCCACCGCCTCGGTGACCAGATCCTTGCGGAAGAGAAAATCCTTCGCCGACGCCGCATGCGAGAGCGTTCTCTCCACCCCGTAGAGTCCCCTCTCCCGCCTGCCCGACAAAAAGAGGGCGGTCTCCTTCAGAGTCTTCGACGGGAGCGTCCCCGTGTGCACTCCGGCGCCTCCAAAATCGGGTCGCCCCTCAATCAGCGCCACCTTGTGCCCAAAATAGGCTGCCTTCACCGCCGCCTTCTCACCACCCGGCCCCGATCCAATGACAACCAAATCGTACTTCTTCATCCCCACCTCCTGCAGTAGGGTAATAAATCTTGAGACCCGTTATAGCAAGTGAATATGGCACATATCCTGAGTACCCCAGCAGATCTTCTCGCCGACCGCGTCAAACATTATCTGGTCACCCAAGCTGATCGGACGTTGGAAGAGGCCAGCTGCAGCGAGCTCTACCTCGCCTTCTGTTTGGGCTTGCGCGAAGAGATCATGGTCAACTGGGCGGCGTCGCGCCGCTCATTCGCCGAAAAAGATGCCCGAATGCTCTACTACCTCTCGATGGAGTATTTGCCCGGACGAATCCTGGGCAACACCGCCACCAATCTGCAAGCAAATGATCTGGTCCAGGGAGCCTTAAAAAAACTTGGCCGCACCTTCGACGAGATTGTCCGTTGTGAAGAGGATCCAGGCCTTGGTAACGGCGGCCTCGGCCGCCTCGCCTCCTGCTTCCTCGATTCGCTCGCCACCCACCAGTACCCCGCCATGGGCTACGGCCTCCGCTACCAATATGGGATCTTCCATCAAGAAGTGTGGGACGGTTTGCAAATTGAAGCGCCCGACACCTGGCTCATCCAGGAAAACCCATGGCACGCGCGCCGCGACTTCGATGCCCAAGTGGTCCACTTCGGCGGGCGGGCGATCAAGACCGCCAACCAGTTTGGGGAAGGGGTCTACAACATCAGCGGCCACGAAGAGGTGCGCGCCCTCCCCTACGACATCCCCATCCTCGGCTACTGCAACGACCCCAACTTCTCCGTCCTCACCCTCCGCCTCTGGAGCACCAAAGAGTCACCTCGTAACTTCCAGCTTCAGCGCTACAACGCCGGCCAGCTCGACCAGGCGGCCGAAAACACCACCCTCACCGACGTCCTCTATCCCGCCGACTACCACGATCTAGGGAAGCGGGTCCGCCTCAAACAGGAATTCCTCCTCGTCAGCGCCTCTCTCCAAGACATCCTCAAACGGTTTGGGGCAGAAAGAGGCAACTTCGACAACTTTGCCGACAAGACCCGCATCCAGATCAACGACACCCACCCCGCCATCGTCGTCGCCGAGCTCACCCGCCTCCTCACCCTCCACCACGGCCTCCGCTTCGAAGCCGCGCTCGAGATCACCCAAGCGATCACCGGCTTCACCAACCACACCATCTTGCGTGAGGCGCTCGAGGAGTGGGACCAGGGGCTCGTCCGCTACCTCCTCCCTCGCCAATATCAAGTGATCGAGCAGATCAACGACCGCTTATGCAGCCAGGTCCGCTCCCGCTACCCAGACAACGAAGAGAAAGTGCGCCACCTCTCCATCCTCGAGCATGGCAAAGTGCGGATGGCCAACCTCGCCGTCTACGGCTCTCACAAAGTGAACGGCGTCGCCAAGCTTCACACCGACATCCTAAAAGCCTCTACCTTCCACGACTTCTACGAGATGTATCCCGACCGGTTCGTCAACGTCACCAACGGCGTCACCCAGCGGCGGTGGCTCCTCCACTGCAACCCCGAGCTTTCCGATTTCGTCACCCGCCTCATCGGCGGCGGCTGGATCACCCACTTCGAAGAGATGGAAGGGTTGCGCAACTTCGCCTCCGACGCAAAAGTGCAGCAAGAGTTTCTCGACATCAAGCGGCGCAACAAAAAGCATCTTGTCCATCTCATCCGCCACGAAAACATCCTCCGCGACCACAACGGCCGCCCCTTAAGGAGTATTCCCGAGATTGACCCTAGCTCCCTCTTCGACGTCCACATCAAACGGATCCACGAATACAAACGGCAGCTCCTCAACGCCCTCCACGCCATCATGGTCTATCAGGAGCTGTGTGAGAATCCTAACGCCCGCACCGTTCAGCGAACCCTCATCTTCGGCGGTAAAGCGGCCGCCGGCTACCGGATGGCCAAGAACATCATCCGCCTCATCTACCTCATCGCCCGCAAGATCAACACCGACACCACCATCAACGACGCCCTCAAGATCGTCTTCATCGAAAACTACAACGTCTCCCGCGCCCAGGTGATCATCCCCGCCGCTGACCTCTCCCAGCAGATCTCCACCGCCAGCATGGAAGCCTCTGGCACTGGCAACATGAAGCTCTCCATGAACGGCGCCCTCACCATCGGCACCGACGACGGCGCCAACGTCGAGATGCGCGAGTCGGTCACCAACGAGTGGTGGCCCTTTCTCTTTGGCGCCTCCGCACCTCAGATTCAGGAGATGCAAAAGGACGCCTCTCTCTACCAAGCGTGGAAAATCTACTCCGAGTTTCCCAAGATCCGCCAAGCGGTCGACTCCCTTCGCGACGGCACCTTCACCCGAACTGACGACGAGCAGCAAGCCTTAGAAGAGATCCACGCCTCCCTTCTAGAGGGCTCCTTCGACACCCCCGCCGACCCCTATTTTATTCTGCACGATCTACCAGCCTATTACGACACTCAAAAACGAGTCGAAAAGCTCTACGCTAACCCCTCCGAGTGGGCACAATATGCCATCCACAACATGGCCGGCATGTCCCGTTTCTCATCCGACCGCTCCATCCACGACTACGCCGAAAAAGTGTGGGGCATCGCCTCCTGCCCTCCCGACCCCGCCATCCTTGAGCACATCCGCGCCGAATACGCCGAACACGTCGGCCGCTAAATTGTCACATTCTGGGACAGTCCCCAATTGTGACAATTTTAGTCCCGTTGAGGGCCAAGACCCAGATAGAGGCTCCATTTTTGTTGAAGATCATTGTAAGCGCCGTCGGAAATGATCTCCTGAAGGCCCCGATTGAACTTGTCGATCAGATCGTGGTTCTTGCCACGCAAGACGGCGAGGCGGAGCCCCTCATCGGTGAGGGGGGGGGTGGCCACCTTTAGCTCCCCATGATAGATGTCACGCACATAGGCAAGAGCTGGCAGCCGCTCCATCAGCACCCCATCAATCTGCCCCCGCGCACAGGCGGCTAGAGCCAGGGGAATACTCAGGTAGTCAACGATCACCACATCTGGCACCCGGGCCGCCACCACCATCGACGGCGAGCCCGACAACACCGCAATCATCTTCCCCTTCATCTCCTCGAGCGAAGTGACCTGAGTCTCCCTCGGAACCACCAAAACAGGCCCCACATAGAGATAAACCTCTGAGAAGTCGTAGAGGCGGCGAAAATGAGGGGTGGGGGGGATCGACGTCATGATCCCCTCCACACGCCCCTTCACCAGAAGCTCCTGAATCGAAACCCAACCCGCAGCAAATAGAGATATTTCAAACTCCTCAGCCTTAGCAACTTCCTCAATAACTCCGTCTGAGAAGGCGAGCACATTGGGCTCCCGACCGATGAAATCCAGGGGAAACCAGTCGGGATCGCGGGCAATCCGGTAGTCATCCCTCTCACCTCCACAGGAGCCGAGAGCCAGGAGGAGACCTAACATGCAGAGTAACAACCGCTTCATAACCCCCTCATACTACTATATTAATCATTGCGCAATAATTAATATTTTGTTAATATAATAGTAGAGGACGGAAGATGGAAGCATTAAGCAAATACATTCATGACAAGAAAAGAGTCGCGATCATCGGAGAGGTAAGCTCAATCCTCCACGTAGTTGGGATAATAGGGACGATGACCCATGGCACCGGCTTCGGCGCCGATCTAAAAGCAATTGGTGCCCTCCGCTCTTCCCTCAGCTTCTTCAAGCTAGCTCGCCTGATCATCTCCAAGCCTTCTGACGCAGACAACAAAAAGAAAGAATTAAAAGACTCCGCCATGAAGCTTGGCGCTATTATCCAAAGCGGCGCCAAACTGACCGGCTGGGTCCTCACCGAGTTCAATGTGGGCGCCCCATTGGTCGCAGTTTGCAAACAAGTAACTGTAATCCTTTCGCCTGCCCTCACCCTCGGCAAGCTGCTATACGAAAAACCATCTACCCACCTCACTCGCCCTCAGCAATATCTCAACCTAGCGCTCACCCCCCTCAGCATGGGCTTGCTCGGTCCAGAGGCGGTCGCGATCGTCCCCACCGGCAGCCTCATCGTCGGCCTCATCGGCCTCCGCGAGAGCCAGCTTGTTCTCCGCGACATTAAGGCGGCAGAAAAAACTTCATAACTTGAATTCCTAACCCCTTCATGCTATCTTTACCCCTTCCACAACCAAGGGGATAGATGCCATGGGTTCCATTCTAACGACAATTGCCAACGATGAGTATGTCAAGCGGGAGCAAAAAATCGCTGCGGGCGCTGAAAAGGGACTGCGTATTATTGGGAGTTGTGCCCTCTTAGCCATCGCCCTTAACCACAAGCAGTTCTCCCTGCTCGGACAGACGGTCAACCTCACCCAAATACAATCGTGGGCCAACTGGAGCCGTGGACTCATCTTCGCACATCTATTTTTCCATGACGTTGTCGGCACATCTAAAAAACCTAATGAGAAGGTTGATGAGAAGGTTGATGAGAAGGTTGATGAGAAGGCCACCGAATCCACCCCGCCCGATGCCTTGGCGATCGTTAGAAAAGCCACCAGTCCTGTCTTGAATTTTGCAATCACCCTTTCGTTCCTGCATGACAACGGTTTGTTCGACCTCGGAAAACAAGCGGCTCTTGTCGGCAATGTGATTGGTGGAGCCTTCATTACCGTTTCCGTGCTTAGCTTCCTCATCGAGGCCAAGCTGCTGTCGGACTGTGATCAGACAGATGAGGCCAAGCTCTCAAAGAGTCGTCGTGAACTTCTCCACGCCTCTGCCAACTTATTCCTCTGGTTACCAGCTACCCTTGGGGTGGGAGGGGACAAGTTTAAGGCAGCTGCCGGAATCGTGACGGGCATAACTGGCGGCTACAATGTCTACCAAACCGGCTGGGGCAAAACCGAATAGATGGCACCCTGTGGGAAAAAGTGTTGGTTCTGCCCGCTGAAAAAATTTATCCAGGGGACCGATCGAGGACTACGAGCCACCTATTTCGCCGCTATCTGCCTGAAGGCGGCAGTGCCAGGTCGACACCCCAACCTCGACTGCATGATCAACTGCGTGGGGATCGCACGCGATGTCAACGAGCTGCTGAACTGCGGTGAGGACCTCCACGACCTCTGGTGGCGAACAGTGTTCACATCTACGCGAGAAGCACCCGTTGCGACGCGACTTGACCAAGGAGCCTGCGGCCTCAGCTTGCTCTCGAGTTTTATCACCATCGGTTCGGTTTTCCACGACTACGATCTCATTGGCCTTGGTAAATATGGGGAGATAGCCGGCGATGCAGCTCGCGCAGTGAGCTTCACAGGGCACGCCTGCGCCCTTGGCTCACTCATGACGGCCAAATCATCAGGTGACAATGCACTCACAGAAGCGGTCACCTCGATCTCAGAAGGGGCCTATATGGCGCTCGAATTTTTAATAGACCGCACCTCCATTCCCGTCCAAGGGGCAATCGGCATCTCAACAGCCGCCTGGGGACTCTACGAAATCACTCCACCTAATATTCTACGCAGTTTGGTGAGTGCAAAAAAACGGTTCTGTGCTAGCCTCTGAGCTATGTTGCGCCGTTTACTCCTGCTCACCTTTTTGGGAATGGTGTCGCTTTGCGGCTACTATCCCTACCATGTGCCCCATCTCGACTTTGATGCGATGGTTGGGCAGTACCGGTCGAGTGGAGGAGCGACGATCTTTTTCCCGTTTGGACAGCTCGGGGGCAACCTCTTTTTCACGCAAGGGACGCTTGGGAGATTTGAATCGAACTGGGTGGGCGATATTGGTGTTGGCTATCGGCAGCAAAAGGGGGCCAACTTCGGTTGGGGGATCAACGGCTTCTTCGACTACGCCTATTCGGATGTGAGCAACCTCAACTGGTTTGGTGGAGGAGCCGGTCTTGAGCTGTTTGGCGACTTTTGGGAGGCGCGGATCAACGGCTACGGAACGTCGCAAGGAGACCGGGTCTACCGGCGGGCGATATCTACCCGCTCGACGCAGACCGTCATCGACAACCGGCCAGTAGTGACGGCAGAGCTGACCGATACCCGCTTTATAGAGGTGGGACGGTGGGGGATCGATGGGGAAGTGGGGGCGGGACTCTGTCTCGGGCCCGGCTCTGCATGGGCCTATGTGGGCTATTTCCGATTTGCAGGGAAAGGAGTGGCGATTCTTCAGGGGCCCCGAGCACGAGCAGAATACAAGCTCCCCATCCAGATGAGTTGGGGAACGCCCGAAGTTTGGCTGGGTGTGAGATGGGAGCGAGACGAGGTGCACAAATCTCAGCTGGCGGGAACGGTGCACGTCCAGATCCCTATCTACGGTCTTCGGTTGCGTCGACGCTGCCCCAATCTATGCACGTTTAAGCGGATGGGCGACAGCGTCCGGCGGCAAAATGGCCCAATCATCGAGCAGGTGCGGCAGGTGCGAGTTGCCGGACGCACCACTGGCCTCTGGTTCATCCAGCAGGGGGCAACGGGAATAGGAACGCAGCTCGATCCGACCAGTCTGACCAATGCCAATGCCAATTCCCTCCCAGGCGATTTTATATTCCCTCTTGGCCCGCAGCCGATCAACATCAACACCGAGCTGGCCGCCGCCTACTCCCTTAAGCCTAGCCAAACGCTGGTCAGTTTTGGGAACGGGACGCAGGTGACGCTCGATATCAACGGAGCGCCATTTGTCGTGAGTGACATCACCGGCTCGGGGCGCGGAACACTGCTGCAGCCCAATGCCGCGCTCAATGGCATTGTGGTAAATGACTACAACCTGCTGCAAGGCATTGGTGAAAACGGGGGGTTTGTTGGGATCACAGGAACCGGAAGAACCAATGTGCGACTGACTGACATTCGGATGACTGAGCAGGGAGGGGCATTTGTTACAGCTCCGATGAGTTTCACTAACATGATCGGCAACCTGACCATTGATCAGAGCGTGCTCGAGTTCACCTCCCCCAACGGAATCATCTTGACCAAAGCGGGCGGGCCGGCTGTAGCACATCAGGTGACCAACAATACCCTCACCTCAACAGGAGGGGGATCCGGTGGCGGCATTGTCTCAGGCTTGTCGAACGCCACGGTCGTCTCATCGACGATCAGCGGAAATACACTCACCAACTTCGCAACGAGCGGGATCGCCCTAATCCACGCAGGGACGGGAGGGCAATTCACACATCTCGTGACCAACAACCAGGTCAACATGACGGGGGCGGGGGGGCCAGCGATTGCCCTCACCTCCAATGCAACTCTCATCGGCGCCCGCATCGCCTTCCGTCTGTCAGGGAACACCATCGACACCGCTCTTGGTGGAGGGATCGGCACCAACTTCTTCACCGGCGCCGGCGCACCAACCATCATCCAGGGAGCGGTGACGCAAGCGAACGGAATCAACACAGCTGGAGCCGCCGCCAGCCCCGCCATAATCCTCTCCCACGCCTTTGCCAACGCCGGCGATGTGGGAACCTATCTGGTGGACGACACCCGCTTCAACGCCTCTGCCAATCTCTCCTTCAACTCCATTCACACCGGTAACGGAACCCTCAACCTCACACTCACCAATTCAACCGACACCGCGCCGCAGGCGGGTGCTGGGACAGCCGTCTACTATATCACGGCTAGCAGCGCGGGCACCACCTGCCTCACCATGAACGGCAACAACACGACGCGGGTTAAAGCGACCACCGCTGCCGACCGGAATATTCAGCTCATCCAAACCCTTGGAACATTCAACGTGACCGATCTGGCCGGCATTCCCGTAAGCAACAACGGGTTGACCACCAACGTGGTCGGCACAGTCACCACCGTCGCCGGCAATTGCCCAATTCCGATGACGCCATGAAAAGGCTGTTACTCCTCCTTCTTTTCCCCCTTTGCCTGCACGCTCAAGGAATGCCGTGGTGGGTCGCTCATGCTGACGGCGACGGACACATTGGCGGCTGGCGAGATGCAGGACACCTCACCCTCTTCACCCCCTTCGGCCAATTTGGCAACAACATGTTCTTCATTCAAGGGAGCATTGGACGGTTCAAGGATTCGTCAACAGGGACCCTTGGCGGCGGCTATCGGGTGCAGCTCTCCCGCAATCTTGGATGGGGAGTGAACGTCTTCTGCGACTACGCCTACGGCGACAACACCAACCTCAACTGGGTGCAGGGGGGAGTTGGAGGAGAAGTGATTGGCCCATGGTTTGAGGCGCGCGCGAACGCCTACGTCCCCCGCCTCGATGTGCAGACCGGCTCTGCCCGGCGGGTCAACACGGTTGAGCCAGGAATCGTCGAGCAGCCAGGACACGTCCGGCCCGTGGTTAACATCACCCAGATCGTCGACAGTGAGCAACAGCAAGCCCGTTGGGGCTTCGATGTCGAAGGAGGCGTGGGAGCTCCCGTTGGTTATGGATCGGTCTGGGGCTACGTCGGCTACTTCCGCTTTCAGGCGCACGGCTTGCCCACCTTCGAAGGGCCCCGCGCAAGAGCTGAATATCGCCTCCCCCTCCCCCTTGCCTGGGGCGATGCCGAGCTCTGGTTGGGAGGTGAATACGCCCACGACGCCGTGCACGGATCAGAGGGTTCTGCCACCATCCACGTTCAAGTTCCCCTCTTCTGTCAGCGCCGCTTCGGCCGCAGCCCAAACATGTGCGTCTTCAAGCGGCTCGGCGACAGCGTCCGACGACAAAACGGCATTGTCCTTCAGCGATTCAAGAAGAGAACGATTGCGCAGCGACAGGTGGGTCTCTGGTTCATCCGGATTAATGGTCCTGACGCCGCTCCCGGAACCCAACAGATGCCCACCAGCTTGACCACAGTCAACACGTTCGCACAGCCGGGCGACTTCATCTTCGCTCTCAATCTTCTTCCAGGCTTCCAACCCATTCCGATCGGCACCCAACTTGGCGGCACCGCCTGGACCATGAAGAATGCTCAGACTCTGGTCAGCTTTGGCAACAGCAACGTCGTCAACCTCAACCTTGGCAACGGCGTCAACTTCCCCATCTACGACCTTGACGGCGCCGGGCGAGGTGGCCTAATCCAAAACATGGCAGGGGTCAACGGCGTCATCGTCGGCAACGACAATGTGATTCAAGGAACATCAATCCAGGCAGGTGTCGCCTCCATCTCCGGTACAGGGATCCGCAATCTCACCGTCACCGACACTCGGCTCAACATGTTCACCGGACAGGGGATTGCACTCACCAACGTCACCGGAACGATCAGCCTCACAAACAATCCGATCGATGGCAGTGGAGGCGCGGCCTCCCGCGGCATCCAGCTCACCAACAGCGGCGCGCTCACCACCTTCGTGAGCATCACCGGCAACAACACCATCACGCGGGCAGGAGCCGATGGCATCAGCCTCGAGCTAGCCGGCTCGGGAGGCGTCTTGGGCGCCGTCATCGACGGCAACACCATCGAAGACACCGGGGCGGGCGCAGGTGGTCTCGCCGGCATCCGCCTCATCACCAACGCCAATACCACAGGCGGTCAGCTCGCCTTCCGCGTCTCCAACAACAGAGTGACCACAAGCGCCCGCCAGGCGATTGTGGGTTCGTTCCGTGGTGCAGCAGGAACAGAGACGGTGGTCAACGGCGCCGTTACTTCAAACATCATCACCACCACCGGTGCCACCGGCGCCGTTGAGATGTCCTCGAACTACACCAATTCGAATGACACCACTTCACTGCTCATCAACTCCAATATGTTCACCACCATCACCGACGTCTCCATCTTCGGCAACCTCGCCTCCACTACCGGCAACATGAACCTCACTCTCATCAGTAACATGGACAACTCGGCCACCGTCGCAACAGACACCAATGTCATCCTTGCGCAGAGTTCAGGCACCGCCTGCATGACCGCCACCGACAACCGCACCGCGCGGGGGGCCGGACCGCCCAACAATATCATTGCCACGCGAGTAGCAGGAACATTCTCAGTCACCAACCAGGCGGCTCTATCGACAAATAATAATGGGATGACGGTCACCACAACGGGAACGACCAACACAACCGAAAACTGCCCAACGGTTACAACCCCTTGAGCGCCTTTTTCATCGCAGCGAGCCCACCCTCTAGCTGCTCTAGGTCACAAGAGTAGGAGAGACGTAACTCGGGACGGTCAATGCCAAACAGTTCCATTGGAACCGAGCGGACTGCGCATTTACGCACCAGAAATTCAAACGCATCAAAGCCATCGTTGACCCCCTCGATCCGCTCCACCATCCCCGAGCAATCGGTCATGCAAAACATCCCCCACTCAGGCTCATGAACCACCTCAAGCCAATCAGACAATTCCCGAATACCAGCTAGCATCACATTGCGATGAGCCATGTAGCCCCGGTTCTTCTCCTCTAGAAACTGATCGAGCAGATCGAGATCTCCCCCCAACATCTCACCAAGCGCCAGCTGCGGCGAACGGGGGACAAATCCAATTGTCGTCTCCACCCGGCGCACCAGCCTCTCGGCCAACTCCTCATCGGTCACGGCAATGCCCAGGCGAGCATTGGCCAGCCCAAACGGTTTTGAGAGTCCCAGCATGCTGACTACGCGACACCTCCGCCCAAGAGCAGAGGCGAGCGGCGCCCGCCCCTGTTTTGCTCCCAGAGGAAAGAAAGCTAGATCTTCAATCAATACAATCCCCCTATCGGCGCACAGCTCGCTCAGCTCCTCCACTTCCTCTTCGCCGTAGGCTGCCCCATAGAGGTTCGGATTGATGTGAACAAGACCAACGACTCTCCCCTCGTAGCCATCAATCACCGCCTCAATCTCCTCCATCGAATGCTTCCCACGCCCTGGGATCAACAACGGATGCCCCCCCGCCTGCTCCACCTGCGGAATCATAATTGAGTAGGTTGGCGTCGGCATGGCAATCGCATCCCCTGGACGCTCGATCAGCTCCCGACAGATCAGATCATTGACGTGAAGCGTCCCCGTTCCTACGACCACATCGAGCGAACCTCCTTCCTTAATCAAGCCATAGTGGGCAAAGAGACGGAGCACTCCTGCGCGAACTGCAGGAGTCGTCTGCTTGCTGTAGTAGCGATTAAAAGAGGCTAAATCTTCAGAGAGGTGGCGTGCATACGCCTCCACAAACGGAGCGTAAGGAAGTCCAAGCGCA
Organism: uncultured Verrucomicrobiae bacterium; assembly: GCA_963739345.1. GTDB lineage: Bacteria > Chlamydiota > Chlamydiia > Chlamydiales > JAFEGQ01 > CAVUAA01. The sequence continues at coordinate 204,728 of CAVUAA010000002.1, forward strand.
TCGCCAGTGTCAAACGGAAAAGCATCAGGACCGCACTCGCGGAGCACGGAATAAAATTCTTCGAGTCTCATCATCACTATAGGGTTTAAAGGAGCTTGCCAAATGCGCTTAGATACAGACTATGCAAGAAGGGAGGAAATACGTACACTTCTCGTCATGTTTAGCCGTCTCTACCTGCTAGCCACGCTCCTCTTTACCGCCCTGTCAGCCTTTGCCTATGAATGGGCAGCCAACGACTACCACATCCACTCAAGCTGCCAGCAGGAGTGGGCGTCGAATTTTCTCAAGACGATCGACATTGCAGAGAACGAGCGAGTGCTAGACATCGGCTGTGGCAACGGCCGGATCACCAGTGCGCTTGCCGCCGATCTCAACACCGGGAGCGCGGTCGGCCTTGATCTCTCCCCAACGATGATCAATTTTGCTAAATCGCACTTCCATCGAGAGAACCTCAAGTTTGTGCAGGGAGACGGACGCTACCTCCCGTTTGAGAATGAGTTCGACCTCGTCGTCTCCTTCACCTGCCTCCACTGGATCCGTCCGCTAGAGCAATGTTTCCAATCGGTTCAAAAAAGCCTCCGACCCGGCGGCCGCCTTGCCGCCTGCATCTCCGGAACCAACCCCCTCATTCAAGCCATTTGCCACACCATGACCCAACCGCCCTGGGCCGCCCACCTCGCCCACTTTGAGAGGCTTCCCTCCTACCACACTGCCGAAGCGATTAGGGCGACGCTTCACGCCGCCCAGCTAGAACCGATCCGCATCGAAAAAGTGACCGAAGAGACCACATTCGCCGACAGAGAAGCGTTCTCTTTATGGATCTCTCAATGGCTCGCCTCCGAACGGGAGCTACCAGTAGAGATGCGACAAGCCTACCGAGACGCCATCATCGACCGCTACATCGAACAGACCGGAACCTTGGATCCAAAGAGTGGCTCTGTTGTAATGATTCAGTACATGACCCATGTGGTGGCAAAAAAATGAGACTTCTTCTCCTTCTCCTCTGCTCCTCTCTCGCCGCGTTTGACTATCGAGTTGCCCACGAGATTCTCGACTCCTACCCCTTTATCGGCGACGAGCGGGTGCTCCATATTGGGTGTGAGACGGGAGCGATCACCGCCTCCATCGCCACGCGCGTTCCCGACGGCTTTGTCCTCGGCATCGACCCGTGGGCCGACCACATCGAAGCGGCCGAGCACACCTACGACCTCGATCTCTTCGCCAATATTCAGTTCCAGCTCGGCGTCAGCGTCGACGGGGCCACCCAGTTTGACCTCGCCACCTGCTTTGGAGAGCTCGACCTCCCCGCGCTGGCCAGCCTCCGCCCCGGCGGTCACCTCCTCTCCTGCGTCCCACTCGACGGCGCCGCCGACCACCTCACCGCACTCCAGGAAGCTGGACTCAGGCTCATCCGCCTCTCCCAGCTTGACAACGCCCTCCTCCGAATCGAAGCGGAGCGACCCGCATGACCATCTTCGCCCTCGCCGACCTCCACCTCGCCGTCGCCCATCCCGAGAAGGACATGAAAGTGTTCGGGCCCAACTGGGAAGGGTACATGGAGAAGATAGCCTCTAACTGGAAAAGAGCTGTCACCGACGACGACCTTGTCCTCCTCCCCGGCGACATCTCCTGGGCCATGCGCCCCGAAAACGCGCGCATCGACCTCGACTGGATCGACGCCCTTCCTGGCACCAAGATCATGATCCGCGGCAACCACGACCTCTGGTGGGGCTCCATCAAAAAAGTGCGCGAAATCTGCCCCCCCTCCATCATCCCCATCCACCACAGCGCCACCACCTGGAACGACACCGCCATCGCCGGCACCCGCCTCTGGGACAGCCCTGACGAATATTCCTTCCGCAAGTTCACCGACTTTGAACTCGGAGCGGACGACAAAGCGGCCGCCATCAAGATCTTTGAGCGGGAGCTTGGCCGCCTTGAGATCGCCTGCCAGGCGCTCGATCCTGCCGCGGGGCAGCGCATCATCATGACCCACTATCCCCCTATCAGCTCAGACCTCGAGCCCTCCCGTGCCGCCGCCATCTTAGAAAAGCACCACATCGACATTTGCTGCTTCGGCCACCTCCACGCCATTCCCCCTGGCACCCCCATGTTTGGCACCCTAAATGGCGTCACCTACGTCAACTGCGCCGCCGACTATGTCGATTTCGCTCCCGTTCTTTTGACACATTAGCACTCCCCCCGTACGATCTGGCCTATGCCCGAACGTCCCCTCGAATGCACCGAATGCAAACGACCCATCGCGGTCGACTACTCAGAAGTGGTCGGAGAACAGGTCTCTGATCAGAGCATGTGCGCTCAGTGCCCCGTCCTTCAGCGACGCCTACATGGAACCACTGCCGATGAGGGAGGCAAGAGTGCCCCATCAAATGCCGCCGGCCTTGCCTGCGGCGAGTGTGGAACCACACTAGAAGCGGTCCGAACCGGAAGTCCTCTTGGCTGTCCCGCCTGCTACGCCATCTTTGGAGAGGTCATCACCTATGAGCTGCAGCAAGTAGGAAAGATCTCCCGCCGCCTCGGACGCTCCCCCTCTAAATCCGAACCACTCCACATCGGACGGGGACCAGGTGATCTGCCCAAAATCAATCCCGACATCAAACTTATCGCCCTCGACGAAGCGCTCCAAGCTACCCTCGAAGGAGAAGACTACGAAGGAGCCGCTTGGCTCCGCGACCAAATCGCACAAACAAAAGAACCCAACTCATGAGAGCGAAGCTCGACCAGCACCCCTTTCTCTCCCTCCGCGAGCCGTGGGCTAACAACGACAACACCATCTGGCTCGCCTCCACCCTCTCCCTCTTCCGCAACCTCCACAACCGTCCGTTTCCCAGCAAATTAGACGAGAAGCAGCGGCTCCAGCTCCGCACCCAGCTGACAAAAGCGCTCACCGCAAATTCCGCCTTCGAAAAAGGACACGCCGTTGAAGCCGAGGCAATGGGCCCTCTCGAGAAGGAGTTCATCTACGAACACTTTCTCTCTTTCCGCAACTTTCAACAGGCGCTAAAAGGGGATGGCTTCGTCGTTGGCGAGAGCGGCGCCCTCCTCGCAGTCCTTAACGTCCGCGACCATCTCCACCTACAGCTCACCGACACCTCCGAAACGCTCGAAGAGGCGTGGCAGCGGCTTGTCCAGATCGAGACCAGCATCGGCAAAACCCTCCCCTATAGCTACTCCGGGCGGTTTGGCTACCTCACTGCCGAGCCCACCCAATGTGGCACCGCCCTTGTCGCCCGCCTCTTCCTCCACGTTCCCGCCCTCATCCACACCGGCGTCCTCCCCGAAACCCTCGAAAGATTTGCCTCAGAAGATGTAGAAATTGCTGGCATCACCGGCACTCTGGATGATATTGCCGGTGATCTACTCGCGGTCACCAACCGGTGCACCCTTGGTCTCTCCGAAGAGGACATCCTCCAATCGGTCCGCGCCGCCGCCCTCAAGCTCACCGTCGCCGAAAAGCGAGCCCGCAAGGAGCTCGCCGCCACTAGAGACCCCCACGCTATGGACGAAGTCTCCCGCGCCTTTGGCCTCGCCCTCCACTCCTACCAGCTTGAAACCGTCGAAGCTTGGGACGCCATCAGCCTCCTCAAGCTCGGCACCGACCTTGGCTGGGTCACCGGCCTCTCCCAAGAGCTCCTCAACGAGCTCTTCTTCGACTGCCGCCGTGCCCACCTCGTCGCGCAACACACAGAAGAGATTACACAAGACGAGCTTGCCCACCGCCGCGCCGAGTTCATCCACGCCTCCCTTACCAACGCCCGCCTAGAGATCTAATGGCGTCGACCGCGGAATACCAAAACTCAATCTAGGGTGGGTTTGGCCAGGACGGGTCTGGCTCGAAAAAGTGAGAACCGGACGTAGGACGGTAGTCATCTTTTTGGTGCCTGACCCTACATGTCGAGTTTCAAGGTCATTGGGTCGAGATCTAAACCACAGGTGTCAGATAGGTGATCGCCTCTATGCTTTTGCGCTCCATTAGCCAGTCGCTGCCCAGGCGGAAGCCCGCTTCAGCAGGCTGAAAACTGGTATGGACCGGCTCCTTTTCAGTCACCATCTCAAAGCTCTTTACCACCGTATCAAACGTCGGCTTGAAATGGTCGTAGTCCTTGGTCCCCGTCGTAAAAGTAAGGACGTAAACCGTTGGGCCATCAATAGCGACATACTGGAGCACCTTGAGATCCACCTTGTAGTGAGGATAGGTGTAGACGTGCCACTTCGCCTTCATCCCCCCTAAATCCGTGTTACCCGACTGGTCGATCTTTAAGCCCTCGACAATCGATTCAAGACCAGAAAGGCTCGCATCATAAAACTGGTCCAACGTAAGACCACCCGAATCGCCCACCATCACGTTAAAGTTAGCAGTGCCGTATTCCTGGCCTTCTGATGGCGGAGCAATGGCGAACACGTCCGCCCCCATTAGCCCCGTGCCATACTCCCAGCTCTCAGGAATTTCTACTGAATAGCCGCTTGGGCTCGTATAAACCAATCCATTTGAATCGTGGTTAGGAGCGGTCGTCGCCGCACAAAGCACTCCACCTAAAAAGATTGCCGCTAAAACCTTCCGCATAATCGCTCCCCTTTCCTTTAAAGAATACACGGATCCGCTATTTGCTTTAAAGGAGTGACTTCTCAAGCTTCCAGATGATTGGCATCGGCCCCAAAGACATAAGGGGTGATCTCACCACATTCGGCGAAGCCAAATCGATTGAAGAGGGGACGGGCCTGCTGCGATGCCATCAAAAGGGTTCCACAATGGGTCGCTCCAAGGGCGTGGGCATCTCGCATCGCCCGATCCACTGTTGCGCTTGCCACCCCTTGACAGCGGTAGGGTCGCAGAACAGCCCCGTGCGCCATCAACGCCATCCCCCCCGTACAGAAGAGAGAGAGAGCTCCTACCGGCCCCCCGTTGAGGTAGGCGAGATAGTGATGCCAGGGCCGTCCAGGGCCGCACCGACTACGGAGCACCTCCCCATACTCGGCACACACCTCAACACCAAAACTAAACACCTCTTGCAAAAGATCCATGAACACGTCAAACTCTTCCGGCTCATGCACTTCCCGCACCTCAACATCAAGCCGGACGAATGGCCTCTGCCGATGATCTCCTAGTCCAGACACCAACGTCACATAAGGCCCCGGGCTGTGCATTCCCTCCTCTTCGAGCAGCTTGCCTAAGCCAGCCGGCTCCGCCTCAGAATCAACCCACCAACAAAACGGGAGCTTCTTTTCCTCAAAGAACTTCTGATCGCGGGCCAAATGAACCCGCGCCTCAGCCCGACTTAAACGAACACCAAGCGCACCGTTGAATAACGGGAAGCGAACATTAAAACCATAGCGGGTAAGTCCCGGCGTCTCACTATAGAATGCCCCTTTCTCAGCTACAGCGCCCGCACGGACAGCTACAGACTGCCGAAAGCTATCAAAAATGGCGTGAGAGAGTTCGAGCCGCTCCATAAGCCATAGATCCTACCATCCCAACAGACAATTTTTCAAGGATCCCAATTGCTGCCCTCCCGTTCGACTAGGGCGTCTGGTTTTGTGCGAGATATGAGCATCGCGACAAACGGCGTGGCCACCAGCCACGTCTGAGGAGCGACGTAGATTGCCAAAAGCAGATGCCATAGGAGGAAGACGGAGTGGCAATCGGGATCAAGACTTCTTGAGTTGATAGGTGCCCATCAAAACCGTCTCATCCAGCACATGTCCCTGTATCGCTTTTAGCAACTCAGCCTTCGTCGGCTCCCCCAGATCGGGAAGCACAACATCCAAAGCATACAGCTTAAAGAAGTACCGATGGCGGCCAATTGGCGGCATTGGACCTCCATAGCCCGTCCGCTTCCAATCATTCAACCCCTCAAGCGCCCCATCCACTCCTACCGCATCTGGCGACAAATTGTAGAGCACCCAGTGAACGTAGACCATCTTAGGCGCCTTCGGATCGGGTGCATCCGGATCATCGACAATCAGCGCCAATGACTGACACCCCTCCGGGACCCCGGACCAGCTCAACGGCGGCGCTCGATCAGCACCTTCCCCTGTGTACTCAATCGGAATCTCCCCTTCGTGCGCAAAAGCAGATGAACTAATTGTAAACATCATTCCCCTTTCCCAACAACGAAATCAACCCTTCTGAGAGCGTTCCTCGCCAGCAGACGTAGTCGTGTCCCCCTTCAAACTCGTCGTAGCTCACCGCGTATCCTTTTTCAAGGAGCACATCGCGCATCTCCCGATTTGACTCTAGCAAACTGGGGCCTCCAAACAGCGGCAGCGTCTCAAGCGCTCCCACGTCCAAATAGAATCGAACCCCGACCGGCTCCCGTTCCTCATACTGTCTCACCAGCCAGCTTGGCCGCTCATCTCCTGCCGGCCTCCACAAAAACGACCCCGACTGCGACAACACATTCCCGAAGTACTCTGGATACTCCAGCGCCAAATAGGCTCCTGCCAGCCCGCCAAAACTCGCGCCCCCCACCACCACATCCGCTGGCTGGGCGCTCACATTGTAATGGCTGTGCGTCCATGGCAGCACCTCCTCCACCACAAACCGACCAAACGTCGGGTTGCACGGCAGCTCCTCGTTCCGACTCTCCTCATCGACATTGCCCACCAACACGGCTATAAACGGTCGAACAAGCTCTGCCCCGATCAAATTATCAAAGATCACTGGCGCATTCATCGCTTGGTCATACGCCGCTCCATCGAACAGCACTACCAGCGGATAAGGTCTCTTTTCCTCTGAATAGTGGGGCGGTACATACACCCGCATCTTCCGCCGATTACCCAGGATCTCACTTGTCAGCTTGTGAGCCGCCACCGCCCCCCTGGCGGCATCTGCATATTTACGCACCCACCGCTGCTCAGGGGCTCCTGGCATCACCAACACAGAGTACGAATCCCCCTTATGCCCATTGAATGGATCGGCCCGGCACCTTCCCGTGTCCTTCCGCCTCTCCTCCAAAAACTCTTCCAAACTTGCCGTCGAAAAGGGCTTCAGCGATCCATTCACCACAAAGCGGTAGGTGGTCCGCACCGCATCGTCCACCACCACACTCCGAAACCAGAGATCGGTCCCCCCCAACCTCTCCATCAGACAATCAGCCGGATCACGCGCCAAAACTCCACTGAGCAGCACCACATGCCGCTCCTCGCCCCGCCCCCGATAGACAAAGGTCACCAGCGACTTCCCCTCCTCCTCGCACTCCTCGATCAGCGGCCCACTCACCTCAACCCAAAAAGCCTCCAGCGCCTCCCCGCTCAGCTCCTCTTCAAGCTGCGTCAAGCGGGGACTATCCAGTCCCCACAGCGCACCACACAATAAAACCATTATCAAATAACGCATTGACCCAGATGCTACCATAACCTTCCCCTAGGACGTCTGATTTTGAGTGAGATACAAGCATCGCGACGAGTCCCATGATGAATCATGGGCGAAGTAGATTGCCAAAAGCAGGCACCATAGGGGGAGGATAGGGTCGCACTCTGGGCCATTGCCTAAAGACGGAATCGAACCGCCGACCTTCGCATTACGAATGCGCTGCTCTACCAACTGAGCTATTTAGGCGTCAAAGAAACGTCACAATATTACAGGAAGTTTCTGCAAAAACTCAAGCGCTGTGCAACGCTTCTCTTCCCCGGCCGCAAGCCCCGATTTGATCACCGGCACAAGGAGATGCTCCGGGAGATCAAGCGCGATCTCTCTGCACAGTCCTTCGCCTATCTGCTTTGCTACTTTGGACGTAGGCCCTTTTCCCTCATCCAACCACCTATCCCAGTCAACCGGCTCATAGGCTGCCTCAACAAAAGGGGGGAATTTATCTACAACTTCGCGATCTTTCACCGAACCGTAGAGCATCTGATAGACGACCAGGGCAAGCGCCCAAACATCGGACTTGAGTCCCACCCGTTCGCCAAAAAAGATTTCGGGGGCGTAGAAGGCCGGCGAACCAGACGATTTCTTCACCCTAGCCCCCACATGAGGAAGCTTCTGCGCGTAATCGAAATCGGTAATACGCAAGAGGTGTTTCCCCTCTTTGAACTGAACCAAAATATTGCTGGGCTTGATGTCGTTGTGCAAGATGCAGTTCTGGTGCAGAAACACCACCCCCTGGGCAATCTCCCGCACCGCGGAACTGACCATGCCCACCGGCAGCACAATCCCACGGAGCGTGGTCTCATGGAGAAACTCGAGTGCAATCAGGCGGACTAACTGGTTATTTTTCGCTGCATACCACACATAGTCGGGCCGCTGAATATTCATGTGTTCGTCTAGGTCGTATACAATATCGTACCCCCGCTTTACCCATTGAACCTGCTCCATCGGCAGCTCCCGCCTCGTTTCGATCCAGGCACACACGACTCCATCCCCATACGCCTTAAAAACCCTCTTCGCCCCTCCGCACTCCACCTCCTCCCCCTTCTCAAAACGTTTGCCATCCAAAATAAGGCACTCACCAGGCTGATAGCGCAGCCAACTTCGCACAACCGCTCCGACAGTGACTACAACAAGCAAAGCAACCGCTGTCTTCCATCTCCACCCACTCTGTGCTACGCCCATAAACCCGGTTGCCAGTTCAACTTGCATAGTTTTCTCCAATTCGGCGAGAAATAATAAGCGATCAGGAGCTCTCGGCCAAGTGAATTAAGTCCTACATTGACAATCGACGAAGAAGCCCCTACCCTCTCTCTCTGTGAAAAAAGCACATTGGGGAAATACTCTTAGCGGAACGCTGTTTGTCGCAGGCACGTCAATTGGCGCCGGCATGCTCGCCCTTCCGTTTGCGACGGGAGTGGCTGGTTTTGTGCCGGCGGTGGTGATCAACCTTGTCTCGTGGGCCTACATGTTTTGCACCGGCCTCCTCTTTTTGGAGGTGACCCTCTGGATGCCCGATGGGGCCAACGTCTTATCGATGAGCCGCCGCTTCCTCGGCGTGCCGGGGCGGTGGATTGGGGGGGCCGCCTTCCTCTACCTCTACTACTGTCTCCTGGTCGCCTACTTCTCGGCCGGCACGCCCATCCTCACCGAAACCATTGAGCAAATTTCCGGCCTCCAGCTATCCCCCCGTCAGGGGCTGGCTCTGTTTACACTTATTTTTGGTTTTGTCATCTGGCTTGGCGCCTGGATCACCGACCGGCTCAACTTCATCCTAATGGCCGGCCTCATCATCTCCTACATCGCCATGGTGGGAACTGGCGCCAGCGAGGTGCGTTTTGACCTCCTCATCCACCAGGAGTGGAGGCTCGCCTTCTTCGCCATCCCTACCGTCTGGGCCGCCTTCGGCTATCACAACATTGTCCCCTCCATCACCACCTACCTCCACCGCGACTCCCACAAGCTCCGGTGGGCCATCTTCCTTGGCACCCTCATCCCCCTCATCATCTACGGTTTTTGGCAGCTGGTCGTCATCGGTTCCATCCCCCCCGACGTGATCGCTTCAACCCTCGAGCAGGGCAAACCGATCACCGATGCCCTTGGTGGTGAAACCGTCTGGTTTGCCGGCTTTGCCCGCTACTTCGCCTTCTTCGCCATTGTCACCTCCGTCCTTGGTGTCTCCCTCTCCATGGTCGACTTCATGGGTGATGGAACCAATATCCCCCGCAAGGGTTGGGGGCGCTTTGCCCTCTGCCTCCTCGTCTTCATCCCCCCCTTCGCCTTCACCTGGGAGGCCCCCCACCTCTTCTTCTCTGCCCTCCACTGGGCTGGCGTCTATGGCGAAGCCATCCTCAACGGCCTCCTCCCCATCCTCATGGTGTGGGTGGGCCGCTACTTCATGAAGCAAAAGTCCGAATACCGCCTCCCTGGCGGCCGCTGGACCCTTTCCATCCTCCTGCTATTGACTATACTGATCATCACCTTCGAAACTGCCCGACTCTTCTAAAATTGTCACATTCTGGGACAGTCCCCAATTGTGACAATTTTCGGATTAGCCGATTGGCGGGAGGACGAAGAGGTGGGTGAGTTCGTCGAGGTTGGGGGCGACGGGGGTGGCGGTGAGGTTGTAGAAGTAGGCGCCCTCGCGGAGAGGGGCGACGGTGGCGACGCGGGCCACTTCAAGACCAGCGGGGAAAAGACCGTCCATGCCGGTGGTGATAAGAAGGTCACCTGGTTGAAGAATGGGCTGATCGGTGGTGCGCAGATCGCGGGCGGGGCCAGCTGAGTCGGAGAAGTCGTAGTTAAAACCGGTCCCTTCGAGGAGGGCGCCGCGGGAGCGCCAAAGGGGGTGACTGCTGCCGGAGAGCTCCCCCTTAGCGAGAAGGGCGCCGTCGCGGGAGGCGCGGACGCTGGGGTGGAGCCCTGAGTCTGTGATTAGGCGGACGCGAGCGCGGCGACCAGCAATGTGATCAATGACGCCGACGAGGGCGTTACCTACAACAACGGGACTGTTGGGGAGGACTTGGGTTTGGCCGATGTCGATCCCCACATCAATCCAGAGAGAACTGCTCCATGAGGCGGGGCTGCGAAAGACGACGCGGGCGGGGATGGCGCGGGAGGGAAGGGCGTCAGCGAGGTGAAGAGCGGCGTAAAGCTCTTTTACTTCGTGGCGGAGGCGGGCGTTTTCGGTGCGCAGTTGTTCAAGCTCCACATCTTCTGTCCCATGCGCCCAAGCACAGGTGGAGATGGCGAGGGAGCGGAGGCGGAGGGTGAAGGATTCGGGAAGGCTGAGGAGGAGAAAGAGGAGGAGAAGAACGGGTAAGTAGCGGCTCCTACTCACACTGCACGGAGGGCATCGACCACGTAGTCGAGGTTTTTGCTGTTGAGGCCGCTCACATTGATCCGGCCATTCTTAGGGACGTGAATGCCAAATTCGTCGGTGAGCCGCTCTGCCTGCTCGCGGGTGAGACCGTAAAAGGAGAAGAGCCCCTTTTGTTTGTCGAGGAACTGGCAGTCGCTCCCCTTTGCCACCAGTCCAGTGACCAGGGCATGCCGCATCTCCTGAAGACGCTTCCGCATGCCGTTCACTTCCGCCTCCCACTTGGCCCGTAACGGATCTGAGCCGAGGATGGTCCGGACAATTCTAGCACCGTGACAGGGGGGATTGGAGTAGTTCTTCCGGATAAGCTTGCGAAGCTGGGAGCCAACCCGAGTAGCGTCATCTGCCGCTTCACAGACGACAAATAGGCAGCCGGTCCGCTCGGCGTAGAGGCCAAAATTCTTTGAGCAGGAGAAGCAGACGAAACACTCGATTCCCTCCGCCACAAAGTGCCGAAGCCCGGCTACATCTGCGTCGAGCCCCTCACCAAATCCCTGGTAGGCACAATCAAAAATGGTGAGGAGGTGGCGTCTGGTGACAATTTCAGCGATCGTCTTCCACTGCTCAAGGGTTGGATCAATGCCGGTCGGGTTGTGGCAGCAGGCGTGGAACAGGATGGCGCTCCCATCGGCCATCTTCTCCATCTCATCGACTAGCTTCTCGAAGGCAAGGCCTCGAGTGTCGAGATCAAAATAGGGGTAGGTGTGCCGCTCAAGACCAGAGGCTTGAAAGATACCGCCATGGTTGGCCCAGGTGGGGTCGGGGAGGTGGATCGCCCTGAATTCAAGCACCTGATGGAGAAAATCGCCGGTGAGACGGAGAGCGCCTGTCCCGCCGACTGTCTGCGCGCCACAGATCCGATCTGACATCTCCCCAAAAATAAGCTTTCCAATTTGCTGAACATATTCAGCATCGCCGTCAATGGGGAGGTAGGTTTTGGCCTCATTTCTCTCAAGCATCAACTGCTCGGCCTCATGCACAGTGGATAGGACATTTGCTTGGAGCTCGGCATTGCGGAAGACGCCCACGCCCAGATTGACCTTTTCAGGGCGGGGATCCTCCCTAAAAGCGACGCTCAGACCAAAGATGGCGTCGGGGGGGGCTAGCTCTACTTCTTCAAACGTTCCCATAGTCCATACTCTATCATAATTGCCGAAAAACCGTCCCGTAGCCTACACTGATTTTCGCATTTTGGGGTGTTAGCTCAGTTGGTAGAGCGCAACGATGGCATTGTTGAGGTCAGCGGTTCGACCCCGCTACACTCCAAATAGAATTTCTTCATTTCGAGCAAAGACTGTCACACGATCATCAAATGATTGCAGGCAGTCGGGCAAGCTTTTCAAAAACGATCTTCCGTACGATTTACTGAGCAGCCTCGAATCGAGGCAGAGAATGCAGCCCCGGTCTTGCCGGTGGCGGATGAGACGGCCAATCCCCTGTTTAAATTTGACGATGGCTTGGGGGACGGTGTAGTCGAAGAACGGATTACCGCCAGCCTCCTCGATCGCTTCGGTGCGCGCCTGGATGATTGGCTCGGTGGGGACGCGGAAAGGGAGACGGGCGATGATGACACATCGGAGCGCCTCGCCGACAACGTCCACTCCTTCCCAAAATGAATCGGTTCCAAAGAGGACCGACCGGTCTGTCTCCTTGAAGTGGGCGAGCAGCTTATCCCGGTTGGTCTCCCCCTGTTTCATGGCGATAAAGCCCCGCGCTTTGAGCCTCTCACTCAAGATCGAGTAGCACTGATTGAGCATGGAGAAGGAGGTGAAGAGGACGAAGGCGTTCCCATCACTTGCCTCCACTCCCTCAAAGATCGCCTCCGCAGCAGCTGCGACGAAACCAGGCTCGTTAGGGGCGGGCATGTCTCTTGGGACAGCAAGTAGGGCTTGTTTCTCAAAGGCGAAGGGGGAGCGGTAGGCCGCCTCGCGCACCTCCTTCCCATCGAGCAGCTGTTCTGTAAGGCCGAGACGTTGACGGACAAATTGAAAGTTTTGATGGGTGGTGAGGGTGGCGCTGGTGAGGACAACGGCGGGGATGTTTTTGAAGAGTCGTTCGGCGAGTAAATACGAAACATCCAGAGCGGCCGAGACAAGACGGAGATTGGCAAAACCACGGTTGACATACGACTCGATCCATTTGACGGTAGTGGGGGTGAGCTCACCAAAGACAAAATCCTCAAAGACGGTGGCGGTTCGATCGAGACGATCGGCGATGGCCCGAATATCGATGAGGACGCTACGGCTCTTCTCGTCGTCGCCCACATCTTTTTGGAGACTGCGGAGCGCAGCAACGTGCCGCCGCAAACTCTCGACCAGCTGCTCGACGACCGGCTCGATCGTCTCCATCCACTTCGGATTTTCGAGGTGGTCGTTGGAGAGGCGGAGCTTTAAATCACTCTGGGTACCGAAGAACTGAACGAGTTGGTGGAAGGTCTCATTGATGTCGGTGACCAGCCGTCGCTTCTCGGCGGGCAGATCGATCTTGAGCCGCTTGAGGAGCGCCTCATCGGTCACCTTGGTGGCGAGGAGGGGGAGCTTGCCTGCCTCATGGAGGCTCCGCTTGTCGGAGGCGAGACGGCCCAGCTGCCGGATCATCTCGGCCCGCGACACCTCGGTGGCGAAGACCGAGGTGGCCACCTCTTCGAGGTGGTGCGCCTCATCAATGACGAGGTGATCGTAGCCAGGAAGTATTCCCGCCTCCCCCTCCTCCTTGAGTGCGAGGTCGGCGAGGAGGATGTGATGGTTGACGACGATCAGCTGCGCCTCTTCAGCCCGTTTTCTCGCCTCAAAGAAAAAACACTCCTTGTAAAAGGGGCACTGCCGGTGGCTACACGCATCGAAGTCGGCGCCGATCCGCTCCCAAACCGAAGGGAGGGGAGAGAAGGGAAGGTCGGAGCGAGTGCCGTCACTTGTCTGATGAAGCCACCCCTCAATCGTCTCGATCTGCCCCCGTTCTTCCTCCGAGAGGGTTCCTTTCTCGGCCACCGCATCACCCGCCTTGCGAAGGCAGGCGTAGTTGTTCATCCCCTTCACCAGGACAGCGCTAATCTCGACGCCAAGAGCGTCGACGAGGAAGGGAATATCTTTGTAGACCAGCTGCTCTTGGAGGTTGATCGTGTGGGTGGAGATGACCGTCTTCCGGCCGGGTGAGAGGATCGCGGGAACGAGATAGGCCATGCTCTTTCCGGTGCCGGTCCCCGCCTCGATCAGCGCAATCTGCTCCCACTCAAACGTCTGAGCCACATCGAGCGCCATTTTCTGCTGCTCGTCTCGCTGCTCGTAGTCGTCTAGTCGGCTGGCGAGGAGACCGTCAGGCCCGAAAATTCGGTTAAGACCAGCCTCATCCAATCCGGCTCACTCGCTCTCGATCAGATCGAGGAACGCTTTAAGCTGTTTTGAGCGGGTGGGGTGGCGCATCTTCCGGAGCGCTTTGGCCTCAATTTGACGGATTCGCTCGCGGGTGACGTTGAACATCAGCCCCACCTCTTCCAGCGTCTTCGGCTTCCCATCGAGAAGGCCAAAGCGTTGGATGAGAACGGTCTTCTCCCGATCGGTAAGCGTCTCGAGCACTTCATTCATCTTGTCTTTGAGGATGGCGTAGCCGGTCGCTTCGGCAGGTGAATCAGCGGCGGTATCTTCGAGGAAGTCACCAAACTGGCTCTCGCCTCCATCGCCCACTTCTGCCTGCAGAGAGATTGGATGCTGAGCGATTTTGTAGATCTCCCGCACCCGATCGGCCGTCAGGCCAAGCTCGTTGGCAAGCTCTTCTGGAGTCGGCTCTCGTCCCGTCTCCATCATCAGTTTCTTCGCCGCCGCGCAACACTTTGTTGATCGTCTCGATCATGTGGACAGGAATACGAATCGTCCGCGCCTGGTCGGCAATCGCGCGGGTGACCGCCTGGCGGATCCACCAGGTGGCATAGGTGGAGAATTTATAGCCGCGGCGGTATTCAAATTTCTCGACAGCCTTCATCAGACCCATGTTCCCTTCTTGGATCAGGTCGAGGAAGGAGAGGCCGCGGTTGGTGTATTTCTTCGCGATGGAGATGACAAGGCGGAGGTTGGATTCGACCATCTCCCGCTTCGCTTCTTGGCTCTTGTCCATCCAGCGCTGAAGCATCCGGACATCTTTTTTGAACTCGTCGAGGGTGCGACCGGCAGCAAGCTCTCGCTTGCGCTAGTTTGCGCTTAGCCGCTGCGAGCTTTGCAGCGGCAAATTTGTTCCGCTCGGCGCGCGGCGTCAGCTCCTTGAATCTCTTTTTCCAGCTACAAGAAACGCTCGTAGGCGCGCAAGATCACTTCGCCAAAGTCGTCGATGATGTTATGGCGGAAGTGCAAATCGGCGCAAGTAGGCCTGCGTGCGAATGCGGCATTTTTCAATCTCTTCGTTAGATTTGCGATCTTGTCGTGCTTTTTTCAGCTTCGGATCGCTCACTCTCGATCAGCAGTCCTTCTAAGATGGGCATCTTCTTCCTCATAGAGCTCGCACAAGCTTGGGAAGAAGCTTGATGAACTCGTGCTTATCCGCCACCTCTTTTTCGGTGATGATCTTATCAAAGCGGTCTTTACCAGGATCAGAGAGTGGCCAATCGAGATCGCCTCACGAGTCGAGTAGCGAAAACGCATGATGATCCGTTCAATCTGCATCTGCGCTTTTTCGATCCGCTTGGAGATCTCCACTTCCTCTTCACGTGTCAGCAGAGGGACAGAGCCCATCTCTTTGAGGTACATCCGGACAGGGTCGTCAGGAGTCCCTTCCGCGCGTTCGGGAAGCCCTTCGAGCTCTTTCGCTTCTTTTTTCCGCTCCTTTTGCCGTTCGACTTCAGCCTGGTTGAGGATCTGGATGTCCATTCCGCTCAAGAAGATCAAGACCTGGTCGATCTGCTCCGGCGAATCGAAAGTCATCGGGAGGATTTCATTGATCTCCTCATAGGTGATGAAACCTTGATCTTTAGCCGTCGATACGAGTTCTTCGACTTTTTGCTGTGTCTGCTGGTCGAAATTTCCTGAAAATTTTGATTCTGCCATAATTATATGTGTGCGGGAGTTTGCGCAACATGCGCCTTCTTGTCAATGAGGCTAGCATCAGCTAACATTTTGTCGTGCAACTTTTTGCTCGAGGCCACAACGATTCTGTCCTACCCGCTAGCCGCGCCGCTGCTGGCATCGACTACAAATGCCTTGAATGCGGCGAAACTGTCCGCGTCCGCGGCGGCAAACAGCGGATCCGCCACTTCTATCATCGCCGCCGCTCCCGCCGTTGCCGGGAGAGCGGAAAAAGCCTCACCCACCTCCGCATCCAACAAAGACTCCTCGAGCTCATCCCCACATCCCAGCTCGAACACCCCTTCTCTTCCATTAACCGAATCGCCGACGTCTACTGGCCTAAAAAAAATATCATCTATGAAGTGCAATGTTCACCCATCACGGCCGAAGAAGTGGCCGCCCGCAACGCCGACTACAACAGGCTCGGCCTTACTGTCGTCTGGATCCTCCACGACCGCCGCTTCAATCGGCGCCACCTCACCGCCGCCGAGCACTTCCTCCACGACAAGCCCCACTATTTCACCAACATTGACTCATCTGGCGCCGGCATCTTCTACGACCAGAAAAAAATTTCTCCGCAACGCCGCACCCGCCGCTTCCGAGTCCAGCTCGACCAACCGCTTGAAAACGGCCGCTTTGCCGGTGACATCGAGCCACTCCCACGGCCCAAAGAGCCACGCGCACATCGCACCTTCCCCCTCTACCAAATTATCTTTCGTTTGATTCTTGAGAAAATCTGCTAACGATAGAAGACCGCCACTACCAACCCCTTAAACGGACCGCTCGGAATGATACCCATGCAGCAATCGAGCGTTACACTCTGTCCATTAGACGCCGAAACAATCAGTCGCACCGACGCCTCCTCCCCATTCCCAAGCCCCTGAATCGCCGTCTGCCACCGCTCCTTGCCACCCCTCAGGATCCCCTCGAAATTGCGGACAAACACCTCCGGCTCAAAGCCGCAAAACGCCTGCACCACCGAGTTGGCAAACAGAGGGCGCCCCTCAGAGCGGGAGTAGGCCATCACAATCGCTGCTGTCTCATCGCGAAATGCATCGTAGAGCTGGCGCATTTCCATCGCATTCTCCACCCCCACATCGCCAAATCCACCCGGCAGCTGCTGCCCCTTCTGGATGCACCGCTGTAACAAAATATATGCATCGTACTGCGTCCTTACCTGCTGCGAGCAGGTATCGGGAAGCTCCTCCACCCAGCTCTCACTGGGCGATGCCACCTGACGCACGGCAGCCGGCTCCTCCCCTTCGAGCTGCAGCAGCGTCCGAATCTCCCCCGTCAGCTCGCGCACCGACCCCTCGAGCTCCACAATCCGCTCTTCCCGCCGCTGAAGCTCCACCTCAAGTTTTTGCACCAGGCCCTGCGACCTATCCACCGGCGCCGCTGCCACCTCGATCTTCTCCGGCTTGGGCAACAACCGAGCAAACACCAACAGGCTGAGCACCCCATAGATCGGAGACTAACGCCGGCACCATCAAGTCGTCAGTCTGCCAGGCGATTAGCAACACAGGCACAAGATAGAGGACCAGCGCCCCCTGCCAAAAAACACGGCGATTTACAACTTCCACAGGGCTAGAGTATAGTAGGCCACCTATTACTTGCTAAGCAGAGATTCCACATGTCGAAAAAGATCAGCCCCCGCTCCCAAGACTACTCCAAATGGTACACCGAGATCATGCAGCGGGCAGGTCTTGCCGACCACGGCCCCGTCCGTGGGAGCATGGTCATCTGCCCCCACGGCTACTCCATCTGGGAGAAGATGCAGAGTGCACTCGACCGCCGCTTCAAAGAGACCGGCCACAAAAACATCTACCTCCCCCTCCTCATCCCTGAGAGCTTCCTCAAGACCGAAGCCAATCACGTCGAAGGGTTCGCTCCCGAGTGCGCCGTCGTCACCCACGCCGGCGGCAAAGAGCTCGAAGAGCCGCTCATCGTCCGCCCCACCTCCGAGACCCTCATTCTGGCACATGTACAAAAAGTGGATCAGCTCCTACCGCGACCTCCCCCTCCTCTACAACCAGTGGGCCAACGTCGTCCGTTGGGAGATGCGCACCCGCCTCTTCCTCCGCACCACCGAGTTCCTCTGGCAAGAGGGGCACACCGCCCACGCCACCGCAGAAGAGGCGCGCGCAGAAGCACTCCAGATGGAAGAGGTCTACCGCGAGTTTTGCGAAACAGAATTAGCCATCCCCGTCCTCGCCGGCCGCAAGACCGCCCACG
Organism: uncultured Verrucomicrobiae bacterium; assembly: GCA_963739345.1. Taxonomy (GTDB): domain Bacteria; phylum Chlamydiota; class Chlamydiia; order Chlamydiales; family JAFEGQ01; genus CAVUAA01. The sequence goes on from CAVUAA010000002.1 coordinate 222,777, forward strand.
AACGCTTTGCCGGCGCTGTCGACACCTACACCATTGAAGGGCTCATGCAAGATGGCAAGGCGCTCCAGATGGGCACCTCCCACTACCTCGGCCAAAACTTCTCCCGCGCCTTCGACGTCACCTTCCAGAACAAAGCGGGTGAACTCGAACACCCCTACGCCTCCTCGTGGGGAGTTACCACCCGTCTCATCGGTGGCCTCATCATGACCCACTCCGACGACCAAGGACTCGTCATTCCTCCCCGCATTGCCGAGATCAAACTGGTGATTGTCCCCATCTGGCGCTCCGACGAAGACAAACAAGCGGTCCGCGCCTTTGTCGACACCGTCCTCCCCGACCTCAAACCCTTCGGCGTCCACTTCGACGACCGCGAAGAGGAGAAGCCCGGCTTCAAGTTCAATGAGTGGGAGCTCAAAGGAATCCCCATCCGCCTGGAAGTGGGCCCTCGCGACCTAGCCGCCAATCAAGTGGTCCTCGCCCGCCGCGACACCGGTGAAAAGCAAACAGTTGCCATCGCCGATCTCGCCCCCACCGTCGCCACCCTTCTCGACGCCATCCAGGACAACCTCCTTACCAAGGCCAAAAAGCGACGCGCCGCCAACAGCCACCACGTCGACACCTACGAAGCTTTCAAAAGCCAAGTTGAGATCGGCGGTTTCATCTACGCCCATCATTGCGGCGACACCACCTGCGAGATCAAAATCTCAGAAGAGACCAAAGCGACCATCCGCTGCATCCCCTTCGACATCCCCGAAGAAAAGGGGACCTGCATCCACTGCAACAACCCCTCGAACCACCGCGTCGTCTTCGCCAGAGCCTATTGATGTTCACCCTAACAAGCGGCGCCTACACCGCCACCTTTGATCCCGAGCATGGAATGAACATGCTCTCCTTCCGCCGCGGCGACACTGAAGCGATCCAACAGACCACCCGCCCCCTCTTTGACGAGCGAAGAGCTGGCCTTGGCGCCCTTATTGGTCCCCACTTCCACCACCGCGCTGGCATCGAGCCTGAGCCCTATTCACACGGCATCGCCCGCCAACTCCCTTGGACCGTCGAGCACACCACCACCACCTTTTCCGCCACCCTCCAGAGCAACGACCGCACCGCCGCCCTCGAAGGGCAGAGCTTCACCCTCACCTTCCACGGCAAGCTCACCCCCGATGGCCTCACTCTCGAACTTAGCGTCGCCAGCGAAAAGCCCTCCGTCGTTGGCTTCCACTACTACTACGCCATCACACAGCCCAGCACCATCACCTTCAACGACACCACCCTCCCCCTCGACCAGCCCTACGATAATAACTACCCCCGCGCAGACGTCGCCCTCCACACTCCAACCCACACCTTAAACATTCACTACACGTCCTCCAACCCCTCTAACACCTGGCAGCTCTGGCATCCCCAAGAGACCGATTTCGTCTGCATCGAGCCCCTCTCCGCCCGCAATCCCCGCCACCCCATGGACACCGCGTCCTCCGTCACTCAAACTCTCTCCATTATACCCAACATTTGACCTGACTATCTCGACATTATCGCATAGTCCTCTAAGACAATAAATTGGCGGACCGGCCGCAACAGTTCCGACCGGCACGGTAGGGCAGCAAATGGGCGGCGAAACTATACGGTTAAATCTCGACACCCCTGTCCGCTCTCGCGGCCATCCGCCCGAGTAGGATGAAATAGGCGAGAACCCCAAACAGAATCACTGCATAAACACACTGCTTGTAGGGGAAAACCCTCCCAATTTGCGACACCTGAGGATTTTTTGACCTGTACCAGACGGTCCAATTCTCCTTATCCAATCGCTCCATCCTCTGCTGCGCTGCTAGCTTATTGAGGAAGAATAGTTTAGGTAGAGCACTCTCCCCCTCATAGAGCTCTCCACCCACCTGAAAACCGTAGACTGCTCGCAAAACAAACCGATCCGATCCCACCTGCGCAACCGACCACGATTGCACCTCACCAACGACCGACTGATCCACCCTATAATAATTATAAACACCCCAAAGCGCCTTCCCTCCAAACCACAACGTGATCGCCACCACAAGCGCTATCATCCCAACCCAAATCTTGTTTTGATGCATCAACCTTTGACCCTTATTGTCTCTCCTCCTATACTAGCGACCAATCAACCGTATTGCTAGAGGATTTCCAGATGGCCGAAGTGAAGAAAATGCCCAAACGACGCCCAACCGCACTCAAGCGAGACATTCGCAATGAGAAGCGTCGCGAGATAAACAAATCTTTTAAATCACGCATCTCCACCGCTGTTCGCTCCTTCAACACAGCACTTGAAGGGAAAGACAAAGCGGCCATCACTGAAGGGCTCAACCAGGTCTACAGCATGATGGACCAAGGCGTTAAGCGCGGCATCCTCAAGAGCAACAAAGCTGCCCGCACCAAGGCCCGCTTCTCCAAAAAAGCTACAGCTTAATCCCGCCGAACCTCGTAACACTGTCACTCTTAGCGAATTTGACATTACCCGCTTTTCGGTGCAGATTAACCGGAAAGCGGGTAATCGTATGCTGGAACCCCTGTTTGGGAACATCAACGTCGAAAGGATCCTCTTCTATCTGTGCAAGAACGAGGAGTGCTACGCCTTAGAATTGAGTCGGGTGCTCAATGTCCCCCTAACTTCTCTCCAGCGCGCGCTCGATCGACTGGAATTCGGAGGAATCATCGCTAGCTCGCTAGTCGGACGAACCCGCGTCTACCGCTTTGATCCTCGCTATCCGCTCCTAAGTGAGTTGATTACACTGTTGGGCCGCGCGTTCACATTTCTGCCGAAAAATCTCCAAAATCAATACACAGCGCCTCACCGACGACGGCCACGCAAAAGAGGAAAAGAACGCTCAATCCGTTGAGCAGAATACACGCCCCGCCACACCCCACGGTGTGGCCATCTCACACATTCTCGAATATTTACCCCCGTCATTGATGTTGAACACAAGATGTATCCCTCCATTGAGGTTAAACCACGCATCCCGGGGTTTCGTCCTGCGCGTCGGGATACCGACCGTGCAGTGACTACACCGCCGCGCTAAACGCGTTGGTCCCTCCGGGACCAGCCTAATGAAAAGCACAGCCCTTGCACAAACCTCACAACTTACATGTGCGTGACGTTGTGCAGGAAGTGTGTGTCGCATAGGACTGGCCCCGGAGGGGCCAACGCGTTTAGCGCGGTGGTGAAATCAGTGCCCGCAGGGCACGATGTAACCCCGGGATGCGTGGTTTAACCTCAATGGAGGGATACATCTATTTTAACCTCAACAACTGGGGGAACCCGTGTGACACCTCAACGCCTGGGGGAAAACACGTCCAACATCACGAGGTGGCGCAATTCCCCGAGCTCCAGCCACCGCCGAGCGCCTTGTAGAGGGCGATGGCGTTTTCAATGTAATCGCACTGACTGACAATGAGGTCATCTTCACGGACGAGGACATCGCGCTCAGCATCGACAACATTGAGGAAGTCGACAAGACCGTAGGTGTAAAGCTCGCTTGACAAGTCTAGAGAACGGCGAGAGGCCTCGACAGCGTCAAGGAGGGCAAAGAAGCGCTCCTTCTCCTTTTCAAAGCGGACCATGGCGTTGCGCACCTCTTCGAGCGCTTCAATGACCACTTGTTGGTAGCGGGCTGAGCGCTCTTCGAAGATCGCTCCTTGCAGTTGGACGCCAGCGCGGAGGCGCCACCCTTGAAAGATCGGCCCAAGAATCTCACCACCGAGGCGCCACTGTCGGCTGGAGAACATCGGCAGTTGATGAGCACTGTCAGCAGCTAGGCCAAGCATGCCGAGTAGATTGACTCTGGGGTAGAGCTCGGCAATCGCACGGCCAATCTCCGCATTAGCGGCCACCAGTTCCCACTCTGCTGCCCGGATATCGGGTCGACGGCGGAGCAGCTCGCAAGGGAGGCCGGCCGGAATCTCGTCAGGGGGAAGAGGGATCGGCTTCACCTCTTCGAGCACGCCGTAGAGATAATCGGGCTGGAAACCAAGGAGGACAGCCAACCGGTGCATGGCGTTGTAGAGCCCCTCCTCAAGAAGCGGAATGAGTGAGCGGGTGTTAGCCTCTGTCGCCTCTGCTTGTGCAACATCGAGCCCACTGGTCAGTCCCGCCTCAAACCGAGCACCGGCCACCTCAACACCATTCTGCTGACTTTTAAGATTATTCCTCGCCACCTCGATCCGCTGCTGAAAGCAACGGACATCGACATAGTTGCGCGCCACCTCAGCGGTGAGCGTGATCATTACATCGCCCGCATCGGCGATCGAGGCGCACACTTCTGCATTGGCTGCTTGTACCCCCCGCCGCGTTCGGCCGAAAATATCGAGCTCCCATAAGGCATCAAAACCGAACTGGTAGGTGTCAAATGTGGAGACTCCGAGGCCCGTTGGGAATCCGCCCACAACAAGATTGGGGCTCTCCCGTTGCCGCCTTGCACCAAACCGACCATCGACCTGAGGGTAGAAGGGAGAAGCCGCAATCCTACGACTAGCTCGCGCCTGGCGGATACGCGCGCACGCAATCGCTATGTCAGGACTGTTGGAAAGGGCACATGCGACCAGCTGGTCGAGTTGCGGGTCGTTGAACAGCTTCCACCATCCGTCGAGGTCGCCACTCTGGTTGGTGACCACTTCAGAATCAGGCCACTCCTCCAACATTGAGACAGCAGGCCGACGGTAGCTAGGCCCGGGCAGGCAGCTCGTCAGAAGAATCAGGGTCGCTAGGATCAGGTGTCTCATTTGTGGCCATCGCAATCGATACATCTACTTGCTGGCCAACATACACAGGGAGACCATCCTTCTCAAACTTATAGATCACCTGCAACACACGAGTATCAACCCGCTCCGTCGTGTCACCCGTAAGCGACCGCTTCGCCACCATATACGGCTCAACACGAACCAACGTGAGCGGTATCTGCAATTGCGGATTTCCACGAGGAACAGCGACCGCCTTGCCATTGGGATCAAAGCGCCACGCATCAGTCTCATCAATGTCGACCCGCACATGTAAAGGGGAGGTCTTTCCCAAGATCATCAGCGGCTGATCATTCATCCCCGCCATCGCATATTCACCAGCATGAATATTGACTTGCAGCACCTCGCCGTCGATAGGCGATCTCACCGTCATCCGATGAAGATCGGTTTCGATCACGTCAACTTCTGCTTCACTCCGCTCCACCTGGGAGCGGGCCGTCGCCAACTTCGCCCTCGCCGTCCGAACCGCATTGCGACGGGTATCAATCTCCTCCTGGCTAATCGCCCGCTTATCGGAGAGCTTATTGACAATGTTGAGCTTGTTTTGCTTGTCATCGAGCTCGCTAATCGCCTCTGCCACCTGCTTCTTAGCTACCTCTAGCTGCGCGTCGCGAAGACGGATAACTGCCTGGATGTCCCGATCCTCCAAGCGGAAAAGGGGATCGCCCAGTTCGACCTGCATTCCCTCTTTGACGTACACTTCATCAACCACTCCTGATAGAGGCGTCGCAATCTCAATATTGTAAGAACTTGCCTCAATCACACCCGATCCCGCCACATATCGGTCGAACGGAATAGAGTCAGGGGTGACGATCGGCTTTGCCGGCTCTGGACTTCGTGAGCCCCGCACCACCATCACAACACCGAACGTTAGCCCCAGCACCGCCACCCCAACTAAAATCCATCGACCTATCAACGTGTTAGCTCCTCTGGAGAGTCATGCAGTTTAGTGATTCTCCCATCATCCATCTCAGCCACCCGATCGGCAAACCCAAAAATGCGGGCGTCATGCGTCACCACAATCAATGTCCGTCCATCGCCTGTTCCCTGCTCTTTTAACAACTCCATCACCTTACGCCCCGTTTCGTGATCAAGCGCGCTCGTCGGCTCATCGCAAACAATCAGTTTCGGCTCGTGCACAAGCGCCCGGCAAATCGCCGTCCGCTGCTGCATTCCACCCGACAGCTCCCGCGGGAGAGCGTCGATACGATCTCCAAGCCCAACCGAGCCCAACACCTCATTCGCCCGCCGAAGCGCCTGGCTCCGATGCGTGCCTCTAATGAGTAGAGGGATTGCTACGTTTTCCACAATGCTTAGTGTGGGAATCAAGTGGTACGACTGAAAGACAAAACCGATGCTGTCCCCTCGATAGCGCGCCTGCTCACGAGCGTTCAGCTGTTCAAGGTCTTGACCATACACGGTGCACTCCCCCTCGTCCCGACGCAAGATTCCAGCGATCACAGAGAGGAGTGTCGTCTTTCCACTCCCAGAGGGACCTACTAGCATCATCAACTCACCCTTACGCGCTTCGAGATTGATGCCGTCCAACGCCATCACCCGCGCATCTCCCTTTCCAAAATGTTTTTTTACGTCTTTACAGACGACTGCAGATTCCACAAGCTACTCTCTAAAAACCATTGCCGGCTCCAGCCGGACCACTTTCCGAATACTCAATAATGCGGAGGTAAGGCAGATCAAAAGCACCGCCACCGCTGTAAAGCCGAGCAAAGACCATTCTAGTTTAAACGATAGCTCAGTCCCCTCCAAGATCCATCCAAATAGGGAAGCGGCGCCAACGCCCAATCCGTAACCGATTGCCCCCACCACCATCGCTTGTAACAAGATCATTCGCAAGATCAGAAGATTTGACGCCCCCATCGCCTTGAACGTTCCAAAATATTTCAAATTATCGAGAGTGAAATTGTAAAACGTCTGACCGGCAATCGCCGTTCCAACAATAAAGCCAAGAAGCACTGCCGTCCCAAAATTGACCGGAATTCCCGTCTGCTCAAACCAGTAGTCATAGGTATAGTCTGTAAACTGTTTACGGGTCATCGCCTTGATCCCGTTGATCTTAGAAATCTCTGCCGCCACCGCTTCCGGATCCTCCCCGTCGCGCGCCTTTACCAATACATAAGTCATCATCCGGCGCGTTGCGGGCGCCATCTCTAGCGCCCGAGAATAGGTCGTGTAGATCACTGGCTGTGATTGAAACGTCCGGCTAGTCTCTGTTTTACCAACAACAACAGCTCGGTGGTCATTCACTTCGATTACATCTCCTATTCCCACCGGCTCCACTCCATCTGCAGTAGGCTTAACCAGCTTTCGGTCGCCCTCTGTCACATCGACGATGATTGCATCCCGTTTGCGCAGGTCCCCTAGCTGTCCCGAGAGCATCTTGGGAGGGGCGCCGAGCAGTGTCGCATCGTCTAACCCCACCACCCACACCTGCTGTTGATTGCCGCCAGGTAGATTGGCTCGTAGGAGCCCTTTGTACATCGGCACCGCCCAGTCGACCCCCTCAACGCCCCGTACCCGAAACAGTTCCTTGTCTGCCATCGGTTTCACATCATCGACATGCAACACCGTATCATCCATCACCCAAATATCGGGTTCTCCCGTATCGGTCAAAAACGCGTGGGTACGGGCCATTAGCCCAGTATAGATCGCCGACTGTTGCGTGATCAGCAATGAAGCAAACGTGATGCCCACCAAGATGCCAATGAACTTGGCCCGATCTCCCATCAACATTTTGAGCGCTATCAATCGCATAAGTTTGAAAGATGCTCTCTACGACCGTTTGAAATCAAACTCTGAAACCCCAGAGTGGCGAACCGAGTGTCGCTCTACCATCGCCGCCAACACCTCGTCCGGCGCACACACCGCAAAGTTTCGCTTAGCACGAGTGAGCGCCGTGTAGAGCATCTCCCGCCCAAACACCTCTGATCCCGGCGGCGCCACAAACACAACCGAATCAAATTCGCTCCCCTGACTCTTATGAACCGAAAGACAGTAGGCATATTCGTAGGAGGGTAGAGCAAACCTCGACAACTCCCTCTCCCCAAATCGGGCCATATCTCCAATCAAGACCCCCTCGTCGCCATTGAACAGACCAACGCGATAGTCATTGCGGGTGATCACGATAGGCCGCTCCCCACCAATCATCCCACCCACAATTCGTTCATTTAACGCATCAGAGCCCCACGGTCCACGCCGCAGAGCGGTGAGTATGCGACATCCCCGTCCACTCGCCCCAACCAAATGCTCTACCTCTCCCCACGGAAACCGCTTTACCTCCGCCGACACCCGATCCACCTCTCCCCCCTTCACCAGCTCCGCCAACTCCAGCAAGTTGCGTTTGTCAGTCCGCACACACTGAGTGAGGCGAGCCACACGATCCTGCAAATCAGGATGTAAAGCTAGTTCACCAAACAGCCCCCCCGCCTCCACCGGTGGAAGTTGCGCCGCATCTCCCATCAGCACCAGACGAGCCCCAGGCTTTACAGCGCTCAATAGCTGGCCCAGCATCTTCACATCAATCATCGCCGCCTCATCAACCACAACCAGATCCGCCGAGAGCTGCCTGATCGGACGATAGGGGAGTCCCAATAGCGCGTGCAACGTCTTCACCTTCGCACCTCCACCAAGAGCTCGTTGCAAATTACCCGCCGCCTTCCCCGTCGGCGCAGCCAGCGCCACCGACCGGCCCCGTCCCACGCACTCGATCAGATGGGCCGCCGTAAACGTCTTTCCCGTCCCAGGTCCACCCACAATCATCGTAAAGGATTCCGCCGCCGCTATTTCAATCGCCTGCCGCTGCTCTTCGAGCAGCTGCTCAGAGACATTTCCCACTTCTACTCCGAGCGCTGGCCTCTCCCCCACCAAACGGATGAGTGCATCCCGAACCCTCTCCTCAGCTTTGTAAAGCCTATCGAGGTAAAACCGACTCCCAACCTGTCGCACACCACGCCATGGACCCGCTCCCCGCTTAATCACTTCGTCCTCTTCCCCCACCTCTACACAGAGGTGCCCTTCCTGAGCCGATTGTAGCAGGTGGGCCAAAAACCGAGCTCGATCCTCATTCCAGTCAGTCCCTAGCATTTGCCGGGAAAACCGGGAAGCCAGTGGTGATAACTCTAACTCCATTTGATCACTCCCGGTCCTCTGAGGAAAACATAATAGGCTCCACCAAAGCACTCCGCAAAAGGGCGCCTATCAACGAGCCCGAGATACCGCTCCAACGCCTCAGTGTAAAGCTGGGCCTGCAAACCATAGTCGTGGTGCGCCATCGCCGCTACTAGTCCCTCCTCTCCATAGGCACTCTCATCGGCTCCGAGCCAGTTCGATTTCCAGTCCAATAGGTAGTACCGACCACCATGTTCGAAGAAGAGATCCATCACCCCGCCAACACAACCGGGGGCGAGCGGCACCGGCTCCGTTCCCCTCACTCCATAGAGAAATTCCATCTCGCGCCGCATCCTTTTTGGATCCACATCTGAGAGAGCAAATCCGTCAATCGTAACCTGTAAAGCCGATACGACCAGCTCCTTAATCGGCTCCGACCATTCCTCGAGAACATGGCCTTCCATCTGACCAGCCACAAACCGCCCCGCTTCGACAGGATCGAGTGGCGCCTCCTCTAGTAGCTCGTGCAATAGGATTCCTGTTGCCGCTCCAGCCGGCAGGGTGTGAACGGTCTTCACCGCTGCCTGCCGATCGAATGGAGCCGGGTCACCTCGGATCACCGACGGACGAGCCAACCCCGTGAATGACTGCATCACCCGGCCCACTCGATAGATAGATGGAATTGATGGCTCTCTCAGCTCAGGAGGGGGCGGCCGTGCAACGCTCCTTCCAACACCACCCACCGCCGAGACAGATCTCACCCCCTCCAACTCACTTAAGTCGCTCGGCAGACGGGAAAAGAGAAGATCGGCCGGTGATAAGATCGTTGACGGCTTGCCGCTACTGACAACCCTAGGGATGTAGACCCGATCTTTCGCACGGGTGAGCGCAACGTAGAGGAGCCTCGCCTTCTCCGCATCCCGCTCCGATGCAGCCAGCTCAGCCGCCGCCTCACTCTCGTGACTCGCTGCAAGTCTCTCCCCCTTGCGAACCACCAGGCCAGACTCGTTCCCCCCCTTCCTCGTAGCCAGTCCCAGCGCAAACACCACTCCAAATTCCAAGCCTTTGCTAGCAAAAGTGGTCATTAGCTGAACTGCATCATCATCGCTTTGCGCCAACAACTTCGGTCCCTGTTCATCGGCAGCGTCCATCGTCCTGAGCTCTTGGAAGTAGGGGAGTAGGCCATCTGCTGACAGCTGATTGCTGTTCTCATGCCGGGCGATGATCTCAGCTAGCTGGTAGAGATCCCTGCTCAATTCAACATCGGCCCGGATCAGCCGCTCCCCCACTGTCTCCCCCCCTCCCCACCGAGTGCTAACCAGCTGATGGAAAAAAGGGAGAAAACCCCGACTCACCAGTGTGTGCCGGAGCGTCGCCATCTCCGTCGCTACCATCGCCACCCTCTTTCCATCAGCCAGAGCAGCTAACATAGGCACATCCCATCCGATCAGCTGGCCCCCGAGGGCTGCCCGGACCCGGCCCCAATCACTAGAGTCGAGCACCGCACGGTAGACCACATAGAGCTGCTCAAGCGCCGGCGAGTCGGCCGCTCTCCTTCCCCGACTTGAGCTGACAGGGACTCCTCGCTCTGTTGCAAACTTGCGAAACCGCTCCCCCTGATAGCGGTCGCTAATCAGCACCGCAAAATGGCTAAACAACACATCCGACGCCTGCTGTATCGCCACCATCTCATCCACGATGAACGGGAAAAGCTGTTCCTCCTCCGTCGACAGCGATGGGAACTTGCGCGCCGCGCGGGATTCTCCTTCAAAGATCGTGATCGGACCATTTGACGAGAGTAAATTGTCCTCGGCAACCCCCGCTTCTACAGGATGATAGGGGAGGCTCGTCCCGCGAGCAGGAAGGCCAATCAACCCCTCAGCTCGGCCGAATAGGCCGTTGAGCGCCCGAATCAGTCCTGGCCTGGATCGGTAGTTCACCCCAAGCGTTCGGCAACTCTCCTCTCCTAGCACATCACGCGCCTCCAAGTAGGAGTAAATGTCTGCACTGCGAAACGAGTAGATCGACTGCTTCGGGTCCCCAACCACCACGAGGGGAACTCCCCGTTCTGCGAAGAGTCGGTTAAAAATCCCCCACTGCGTCGGATCGGTATCTTGAAACTCATCGACCACCGCAACGGCAAACCGGTCGCCCACTGCCTGTCGAAATGACTCGTGCCCCAACGACTCATCCATCGCTTCTAAAAGCCCATCAAACGTCAGGCTTTCCTGCTCCGCCATTGTGCTTCCCAACATCTGACGACTCGTCGCCACCATCCGCGCCAATATCTCTCTCGGACGACGCCCCTCATCCATCACCGGCCCAAACTCTTTCCGTAACCAGTTGTAAAGCCACGGGTAGTGCAAATCTGCTGGCACCTCCTTTCCCCGTAGAAGCTGACCGTTCGCGATCAGATCGAGGAGAACAATCGGTTCCGCGATAAGACTCTCAAACTCCCCCTCGGTGCAGTTCCCCCGCTCAAGGATGGTCGCAAATCGATACACCTCCTCTTCAATCTCTGGCTTTAACTGCCGATTCCGATCACACAGCCCCTTGTAGAGCCCCTCGCACTTCGCGAAGTCATCTAAAACAGCAGCGGCGCTCATATCAATCGCACCCAGCAGTCCGTTGATAGCGGTCACCGACTCCCGATAGCGCCGTCCGACAATCACCTCGCGACCCCGTCCCATCTCCTTCAGAATGAGACGAGCCAGTCCACCCGGATCGCCCCGCGTCAGAGAAAGTGCGCAACTAATTTGAGCCGGGCTGTAGCTCTCCGGGTCCAACCCCGACCGGAAGAAATCGAGCACTACCTGCAGCTGATCGGCGTGCGACAGCCCCCCTTCCAAACCATCTGTATCGATCCCCATCTCCGCTTCAACGGCATACTCCCGCAACATCTCTCTACAAAAAGCGTGAATTGTGTAGATCTGCGCATCGTCAAAAGCTGCCAATGCCTGTCCGAGCCGCCTACGCGCCTCACCCTCCCGCCCCTCCTCAATCCAGCGCAACAAATAGTCAGGCGCTTCCCCGCCTTCCAAACCGGCCAGCGCCCGCTCAATGTTTCTCCGAATGCGCAGGCGGAGCTCGCGAGTTGCCGCCCGGGTGAACGTGACCACTAAAATGCGGTCAATCGTCACAGGGGGAGATAACTCCAGCAGATAGCGGACGACCAAATGCTCAATAGCAAATGTCTTACCCGTCCCCGCAGAGGCCTCTAGAAAATAGGGACGATCCACTTGAGTCTCCCGGCCCAGAATATCGAACGGAGCACCACTCACTCATCACCTCCAAACCAGCTCTTCACCGGAACGGAGAACGCCCCCTCATATGCCTTAGACCACGCAGGGTGGATTTCCCCCCCGGCTCGCTCAAGCATCCACCTGGCATAAGGGCTTAAGTAGGGACCATACCTCCCTCCCATCTCAGACTCGACCCGCTTCGCAAGAGCATCCAATTCCCCACCCATATAGTCAGGTAGCCACCGAGGGAGGAGGGGCGAGAGGTTTTCGGTACATGTAAGATGATAATCGAGATAGCGGCGCAATAAGTCAGAGCCGTCCCATTCGAGTTCCAGCCTCTTCGTCACCTTCGAAAAAAGCAAGTGCCGCTTGAACCCCTCCGGTAGCGCCTCATTCATTACCAACAGTAGCGGCCAACCGCGCAGCGCCGGCCCCGCCTCACCCCTCCCCGGTAAAAACAACCCCTCCGGCGAAATAAACGGAATCTCACCCGTGATCCGCACCGTTAACCCCTCTCTCATCTCCACCTCAACCGGAGCGAGAACCAGCTCCCGCTCACTCTGGGCCGTCCCATCCGAGAGCCGAACCGTCAGCAGCGTCTCCTTCGTAATCCCGTAGCTCTCAAGCCGCTCCTCATGCTCAGCCACCGACTGAAGTAAACGCCTCTTTGCCACATCCCGGAATGGACCCAACGGTAACCGTCCCGCCGTCGCAGCTTCCTCCAACACTTCGTCAACCGGCCGAGCGAGCGCCTCCCAAACAAGTCGGTGTTGTTCGAGCGGCGAGAGCATCAACGACTCATCGTCCGACATCCCGTCGCCCCACTCCTCATCGATGGTCATCCCCAACGCCCGTCTGAGATAGAACTTACAAGGATCTGATGCGGTCGCTCGTAAGTCTCCAATATCAATTTCCACCACCGACACGCCATCTAGTAAAGCCATTGAGGGTTCCTCCCGTGCCGCCAAACCCACCTCACTCTGTCTGTAAAGCGCTACCGCTCGGAGATAGTCGAGTCGGTCATAGTTGGTGACGCTGTCGACGAAATATGAGGAGTGGCAGCTCAAGTGGGGGTGTCGCCGGACGCAAGCCTCCGATGGGCGCTCTCCATCCAGCCGAAAAGCTTGATCTGCGTACCCAAGCAGTTCATCAACTACAGCCGACGGTCCCTGCGGCTGACCATCACCCTCCCCCACTCCCTGATAGAAAACGAGCAGGTGATCACGCGCAGAAAGGAGCGCCTCCAGGAATAGGTAACGGTCGACATCCGATCGACCCGGCAACCGATCGACATCGTCTCGCCCGCTCATCTCATCAAAAGGCCGTCTTCTCCCCACGCGCGGAAACCCTCCCTGATCCATTCCCAAAAGACAAACCACTCGCGACGGAATCGCGCGCATGGGCAGCATCGAAGAAAACCTCACGGCGTCAATCTGATGTCCATGCCTTGTCGAACTCTTCTCCTCTAAAATCATCTCGACCAATCGCCCCACCGTCACGAATGAAAGCTCTTCGTCGCAAGCTAGCCCCCGTAGCCGATCCGTCACCGGAGCTAAGGTCTCATCATCACCCTTCAGATAGGTCTCTGACAGCCTCTCGAGATAGTCACTCCAATCGGCGACTGATAGCTTAGCGAACCCTTGAAGTGGCAGCAGATCCTCCCGCAAGGAATCGAGCAAGCCAACCAAGCTCCCGAGTAGATCCGTCTGTGAGAGCTCAACAACCGGATCAACGCCATCATCGAAGGCCAACGATTCAACGAGCTGATCGACGCCCCCCTGCCAAGTGTTTGCCCCGCTTCTCTCCAACATCCCCTGCTCACCATAAGAGTTCCTCAACTGCTCGTCACGGTGCACGACATCGAAGCCCCACCGAATGTCCGTCTTCTGAATCCACTTTCGAATCTGGCGTAACTCATCGTCGGTCCAGCTCACCCGCCGCAAAAACGTGGGGTGTTCAAACAGGGCTAACACGTTTGATACTCGCCAGCGACCCGTCGCTAAATCGATCAGTTTTGTAAAGCCATCAAGCAGTGAGTCCGCATCCGCTGCTTGAAGATCGTGAACCTGAAACGGAATCGGGCCCGAGAATACCGTTTCGATAAAAGGAGCGTACTCTCCAATATCGGGTGCCATGACCACCACATCACCCGGTGAGATCTCCGTCCCATCCAACAAGGCAAGCAGCGTATTGTGCAACACCTCTACCTCCCGCCAACGGGAGGTAGTCACGTGAACCTGAATAGAGTTGTCTCTGCCAAGCTCCACCAAGCCCCGATCCGAAGCTGGGTTGAGAAGGAGTAGATCCCCCTGTATTGCTCCGAGCATCGTCCCATCGTCAGGAATGACGTAGTCTTCTGCAGTTACCGCTCCGTCATCTTCTAACAGGAGAAAATACTCCCTACCGAGCCGACCCAAATTTGCAATCAGCGAATTGCTATCGCGAAGGATTGCATCCAACTGATCGAGCTCTCCCTCGCGCACCCCCTTCCCTCGTAACAACCGCTTGAGATAGCGCCGCTCCCGATCCGACTTCACATCCCCCCAATAGGCCTGGCAGGGGGAGAGCACATGATAGGTGACAGGCATCACCCGCCCCAGCCTCTTGAAAAACCGATCGTAAGCAGGAGCTAGGTGGCTGAATCCAAACAAGTGGACTTGGCCCCCATCGATCGGTGTGGCCACCACCCGGCCTAGCTCACCGGCCAGCGAACGCCACGCCCCAGAGGTCCATAAATCGGCCTGCCAACCTGTCCAGCTCTCCAACATTTGGTGACCGTAGAGGCTGTATTGAACAAACAGCTCACTTAAGTGAGCCGCCAATCCACCGATTCGCTTCGGCTTCAGATAGCCACGCATGGGCTCCCAACCGGCACTCTCCTCATCCACACGCGCCCGCAGAAGCAACTCGATCTGCAAACTCATCGCCAGTCGGTCAGGAGCTACACCGCCTACCCATCTACCTACCGCTTCCTCCAAAAAGAGAAACCTAATTCCCGCGGCCACACCTACCACCGGGTCCTCGGCCAATCTCTGCTGCAACCAACTTTTGATCGCATGCGTTGGAACAATCACCCACCGCTCAGCAAATGCTCCACCCCCATCTCCAAACAAACGATCACGCAGCCCCACGTAGAGCCGCTCTAACTGGTTGCTGTAATGAATAGAAAGCGCTGTCGTCATGTGAGGGCAGTATACCGCGCATCAACTACTCACCAAACATATATTTGTGTAAAGCCGCTTGACATCTCACGTGAATCTTCTGCTTCTGCTAAAACGCAAGAAAGATGTTCCAAAGACCTCGCCACCGAATTTTTTCTTCCTTCACCTTTCTCAATGTCACGCAGTTCTGTGGTGCGCTGAATGACAACGTGTTTAAGATCGTCATCGCCTTCCTCCTCATTGGCATGTGGGGACAGAGCGATGCCAATTTTGTCCAGTCTACGTCTGGCTTTGCCTATGTACTTCCTTTTTTGCTTTTTTCAATTCCCTCTGGAACATTAGCCGACCGATTTAGTAAGCGGAACATTACCGTCATCACAAAGGTGATGGAGGTGGTGATCATGCTGACAGGCGTGCTCGCCTTTTCAGCTCAGAGCATCTGGGGCAGCTACTCCGTTCTCTTCTTAATGGCCACCCAGAGCGCCATTTTCGGTCCGTCCAAGTATGGAATCGTTCCGGAACTCGTTAAGCGGGAACAGATAGCAACAGCTAATGGGATTCTTACAGGACTCACTGTGATTGCCGCCATTTTTGGGTCCTTTCTCGCCTCCTTCCTTAGCGATATTTCCGGCCATAACTTTGTCTTTGTCGCGTGGTGGTGTGTCGGAATATCAGTAGTTGGCCTCGCCGCTAGCATTTGCATTACCAAAACACCCGCGATGGGAATCAAGCGGAAGCTGAGTGCCCGGATGGTGACCGGGGTGGTTAAGGTGCTCAATCGGGCTAGAAAGGAGAATTACCTCTTCGCCTCTCTCGTCGGAAGCGGCTACTTCTTCTTTATCGCCGCCTTCACACAGTTCAATATCCTCATTTTTGGGATTCAGTCGCTCGGTCTCTCCACCACTCATGCCAACTACCTATTCACTGTGAGTGCACTAGGGATCGCTGTTGGCGCCTATATCTCAGGACGTATCTGCGGGAAGCAGGTGGAGCTTGGAATTAGCACTCTTGCAGGCCTTGGGGTAGCCTTCATCTACTTTACACTCGCCATCTTCGACACCAACCTGATTCTTGTTGCGATCAACCTCTGTCTACTGGGAATGTTTGGTGGGATGTACCTGGTTCCCTTCGATGCCTACATCCAAACCGCAAGCCCCGATAGAGAGCGGGGGGAAAACGTCGCCGGGAGCGCGTTCCTCTCCTTCTTCGGCGTCCTGATGGCCGCCATTCTCCTCTATCTATTTGGCAATGTCTTTGGCCTATCGGCAGCGGAGGGGTTTGCGTGGATGGGAGTGATCACCATTGCCTTGTCCATCGGTCTTGCCTACCGACTACGCGACACCTTTGTTCGGCTTGCCTCCCGCGCTAACTTTCATGGAGGACGGCATATTGAGGTGAATCGTACCGACCTGATCAATGCCCGTGAGTCCAATGCCTTTCTCACTCTAGTCGAGAACTGGGAGGTTGGTCTCCTTACTATGATCACGATTGAGCAGCGCTATATGCGGTTCATCGTCGAGCGACCAAGCCACCAATTCACCGTCGACGAACGGTGGCTCTCCTGGTTCGCCAAGGTGGTTTTCTATGACGGAACTGTCCCCGCTGCCGATAGCGAAGCTTTCACCTGGGCTAAGGACTCTCTGCAGCGAGGCTATTCGCTCACCATCCTCACTCAGAGTCCTCTCTCCTCTGCCGATCGGAAGGAGATGATTCAGCAGTGCCGGAAAATGGGAGAGGTAAATCTCTTAGAGGCCTCAATTCTCACTGGGACCAAGAGGCCGCTCCACCTCGTCCCCGACGTTGCTGTTACACTGTCTCAGATATACAATAATCAGAAGGCGTAGATCGCCTGCAGTTCGAACTGCTTGAACTCTACCTTGCCGCCAATGTCGTTGGCAATTGATCGGGAGTAGACAAAGTTTCCGCGGAAAGTGATGTCATTGGTAAGCGCCCACGCCGCCTCGATACTTGGCCCCCAATAGTTGGTGTCACCACGAGCATTACCAGCAATCAGACCCTCAAAGATGCTCGAATTGTTGGCGTTGCCTCGACCAATTCCGCTGTTATCGCTCTCGAGAATAGCCTGCGCTTCAACGTAGTCAATTTCCGCGATAATGGCCCAATCGTGCTTAATTCGCACCTTTCCCCACTGGAAGCCGAAGTACCATCCAAGTGCCTCCTTCCGTCCACGGGTCACCACATTTCCGACTGCCGCATGATTGTAAAGAATTGAGCCAAAGAGCCTTAGATCTCGTTTGCAATAGAAGCAAGGGATCCGTCTCCCCAAAATGAACTGGGAGATCCGGTAAGGACGAACTCTCCACGGCGCGTTGACCGAAATCGTATCGGTCCCATTGGTGTTGTCCCGAATAATTTGGATTGGGAACCGATCGTCGGAACGGTGACGCCCCCAGTCGATATAAGAGTAGATCGCATACCACCCCGTGCAGCGGTAGTCCTCAATTCCGACAGCACCAATCCACGCGTATTCATCACAGCGGTAGTCAACAATCATGCCCGCCCCTTGCAAGTAGACCGGCCCTACGCCAGGGATACAGGTGTCGTAGCGGGTATAAACTCCGTCCAGCCTCGAACCGTACTGCACCTCGGACCTAAACCTCTCGTAGAGGAACATTCGTCCAGCCTCAACGAACCATCGGTTGTTCCCACATTTGTAGAGGTCATACCCAATTAGAGCTCGCTCAAGGTTGATCTTTTGGTTAGTCCCGCTAATCTTCCCTAGCTCGTTCTCGAACTCAACCTTAATGGCTCCCCAGGCGCAATCGCTCGTGTAGTCAAACAACAGATTCGCCTCTACCCGGTCCCTGTCATCAGAGAAGTTAACTCCGGGGAAGATGAGTTCCTGCCGGCTCCCATTCGGCGCCAAACGGAAACGGCACGGCTGGGTCACCTCACGGCCATTGATCTTTTCAGAACGCCACCGATAGCGGATACGAATATCACCTGAAATTCGCAGATTGGGCTTCTCAGCTAATGTTTCGTCCCGCTTTTCGTCTAAAAATTCACGAATCAATCGTTGATCAATGTCATCTGGACGAAACAGCTCACCATCATCAATAATGATATCAACGCTCTGCGCCCACGCCGCGCCGCAGATAAAAGTGAGTAAGAGTAGTAGTCGCTTGCTCTGTTTCATGTCTTGAGGTACTCACTCTCCCTAGTTAAGGGGGAGGATTACACCTCAAGCGGCATTAAATGGCAAGATGCTAGGCGTGTATTCCGAAGGATTCACATAAATGGACCAGGGGATCTTTCCCGAACCATCGACCCAGCTCGACCAACGAGTCATCGGCGCAGCCTGCACTCCAAGATAGTCACTTCGCCACATCTCCAACTCGCCGGTCCCAGGATTTACCAAAAAGCCAAACTTCTCCTGCGTCCAATTGGTGTCAGCAAAGAGGATGGGACGGGGCATCGCTAATCCCAACCGCTCTATCAGTCTCCGTAAACGCCCGGGGAGATCGGTGGCACTCCGCTCTCCCCCGGCCACTGCAATCGATGCTAAGCAGACACCGTAGAGTGCGCTTGCAGGGAGAACAGGAGCTCCCCCCGGCACACGCATCGCGTCAAACGCCTCCAAGGCCACTTTTGGTTCTTCTAAAAGGGCGTCGAATATTTCCTCCACACGCCCCCTCAGTTCCGACACATCGAGAAAGGGGAGTGAGCTGTAAAGCAGTCCATCAATAATTTCGCAGGCAATTGGATTTGAGGTAAAGCCGCCGAGCACCTGATTTCGAAAGTCGCGAGGGCGACACCGCTTTGAGGGGACCTCAAACTGTCCGGCTGGCAACAGCCGCCTCAACTGAGCCACCAACTGCTCCATCGCCGACCGCTCAAGCCACAGCTCCGCCAAAAAATCCTCCTGAGGCCTCGCTACCAGATCGCGTACCCAGGTGTAGGTGTTGCCCCGATCGAGCCACCCCTCCTTAAAAGGTGAGAGTCCCGGCCGAAAAAGAAAGGCGTGGGTCGGCGACTGAATCAGCAACGAGCGAGCAGGCTCCTCAATAAAACGGTTGGACGTTCGTGGAGCGAGCTCCTTCATCGCCTCAAGGAGAAAGACAAAGAGATCGGTTGGGCTCTCCACGATCCTCTCCCGCATCGTAGGCGGCTCCTCCCGTCGGTAGTAATTACGGACTAGCTCTACCATCGTCCCCCCAGAAACGTAGGCCCATGGCTTCTTATCCACACTCTCCAGATTCTCTAAAGGACGCTCCGGCACCCGCCCTCCGTGCACCCGAGCCATCCGATAGAGCGCTGACTCTAAAAACTGATCGGTACGGAGATGAGTCACCAATAAGGTCACGACGTCCGACAGCTCCCTTTCAAGTCCCTTCAGACGGGGGTCGGCGACGAGGATCGTTTCCGTAGAGACAAAGAAATCGGCCAGTGCGTCGATAAATTCTTCTGGCCCGTGAATCAAATCCCATAGTGCCGGATTAGTCCGCCCATGCTTGTAAAGCAAACGGAAGCCAGCAGGTGCATCATCATAAGGGTCTGGACCCACATCACTCATCTGAGCGTCATAAATCTCCTGGAAATAGTTTCCAAATTCGATGTTGTACTGCTCAATCAAATAGTTGCCCAGCCCCGCTAGTCTGTTCCCCCGCGCATGAACTCTGTCCCGTTCCTGGGCTATCTTGTCCACCTCAGCCACTCTTTGCTGGTAGTCCCCTTTCAACCAATTTGCCTCCTCCGCGGTTGCCCGCCTTAGCCGCGACTCCGCCGTCTTTACCACCGCAAATGCCCCCTCATAGGCGTACTGCAACTCCTCAAGTTGCCGATTGATCCTCTCCAGCCGCTCATTGAGCTCTTTGATCAGGACCGAGCCAATCCCACCCGGCTCCTCTGGGTTGAAACCAAGGGCCGAGTAGATGTTCCATCTAGAAAGCTTAGTCTTCGATTCGGAGAATGAGGCGAGAGTGAATTCCCAACCTTTTAGAAGGGGATTCTCGGTCACCAACTTAAATGCTCGTTCGGCCTTTTCCCTATCCGGGGCCAATAGGCCAATGAGCTCCCGTGGGGTAGTCACCTCAACTCTCACCTTAGCCAACGCCGGCAGTTCCCGCTTCCCCAGCGCAGCTTCCAGACCGGGCGAGAGGGTGGCCTTGTTCGAATCAAAATGGAATGGCTTGAGGAGATCCCCCTGCCCCCAGCTTGGGCTGAGCGGAACCACATGCTCAAAGCCCCGAATCACTCGGGTTAATCTTCCTCTTGAGATCAGCTCGTCCATATCAGCCAAGAACTGCATCGGCTGTTCCCGCTGAATCATGATCGCCGGAGCCGTTGCAAAGCATGAACCCACGTTTTGACGGAGATAGGTTAGCCACGCCGATAGAACTGCACGGCGTGCTGCAGTCCCGTTAATATTTCCGCGCACTGGTAATTCCAGAGTGTCCCGAATCAGCTCCTCTCCCATCGGATTGGAAGTGGGTCCGACAATCTCCTCTAAGCGAACCCGAATATCCCTTCGGTCTCTCAAAAAAATAAGGACCGTAAGAGCGTGCTGATGGCGGGGAAAATCGCGATGCCCCTCCGGAGTCAACGAGGCAATCTCTGCTTGTAAAGCCGTTACCTCCCGTCCCACAGCATCGAGATCCACCCGCCCCTCATCATCCACTACCTGTAAAGCGATTGATTTAGCCAGCTGTCGATTTCGGATCGCCGCCCCGTCCTGAATACCCGACGGATCGGTGACCGGGAACAGAGAGGAATAGAAATTGGGAGAGGTGAACTCAACGCCACTTTCAAGCGCCCGCTCATGCAACCAGCCAAACCTTTCTTTTTTGCCCGCCAATCCGTTAAACTCCCGTTACCTAAATCATATACCATTGGGAGAAGAAAAATGATCACGGTCACTGTTCGAGGACATGGAGAGATCGAAATCGAAGAGGGGAGTAGCAGTTTAGAGCTCGCCCGCACCCTCAAACTCACCGGTCCCGACCAGGCGCTCGCTGTCTCCATTAACGGAACCACCCGCGATCTAGCTCACCCGCTCAAAAATGGGGACCATCTCATCCTCTGGTCATTTACAGACCCAGAGGGGCAGGAGGTGTTCTGGCACACCTCCGCCCACCTCCTCGCCCAAGCGGTCCTTCGTCTCTTTCCCAAGGCCAAACCAACCATTGGGCCGCCCATCGAAAATGGCTTCTACTACGACTTCGCCGACCTAACCATCTCCGATGCCGACTTCACCCGCATCGAGAAGGAGATGAAGGCGATCGTGAAAGAGAATCAACAATGTATCCGTGAAGAGATTCCCTCCAAACGGGAGGCGCTCGACACGTTCAGAGACAACAAATACAAGATGGAGTTGATCACCGAGCTCGACGACGACTCTCAGATCTCCGGCTACCGACAGGGAGAGTTCTACGACATGTGTCGCGGCCCCCACCTCCCCAATATTGGAAAAATCAAGGCGCTTAAGCTGCTCAAAACCTCCGGCGCCTATTGGCGAGGTGATTCCGACCGAGACGTACTCACCCGCATCTACGGCATCACCTTCCCTAGCAAGCCACTCCTCCAGGAGTATCTCCATCGACTCGAGGAAGCGAAAAAACGGGACCACAAAGTCATCGGTCCTCGACTCGATCTCTACTCCATTCAGCCCGAAGCGCCGGGGATGCCATTCATCCACCCTAAGGGGATGTTCATCTGGAGCCAGCTGCTCGACTATATGCGTCAACTCCACGAACGGGGCGGCTACTCCGAAATCAAGACCCCCGTCATGATGTCAAAGGAGCTATGGGAGCGTTCGGGACACTGGGCCAACTACCGAGAGAACATGTACACGACGGAGGTGGAGAAGGGAGTGTATGCAATCAAACCGATGAACTGCCCCGGCTGCATGCTCTACTTCCGCCAGGGGATTCACAGCTACCGCGAGCTCCCTCTTCGCATTGCCGAGTTTGGCCACGTCCACCGATACGAGGCGTCGGGCGCTCTCTCCGGTCTCTTCCGCGTCCGAGGGTTCCACCAGGACGATGCCCATATTTTCATGCGCCCCGACCAACTCCAAGAGGAGATCATTGGCGTCCTCAACCTCGCTGACACCCTCTACTCTACCTTTGGCCTCCGCTATCATCTTGAGCTCTCCACTCGCCCAGAGGGCAAAACAATTGGCACTGACCAGGAGTGGGAATTTGCCACCGACGCCCTCCGTCAGGCCATGGTGAAAACCGAACGTGAGTTCAAGGTCAACGAAGGAGATGGTGCCTTCTACGGTCCGAAAATTGACTTCCACATTCGGGACGCCCTCGGTCGTTCATGGCAATGTGGCACCGTCCAACTCGACATGGCCCTCCCTCAACGATTTGACCTCGAATACACCGATGCCGACGGACAGAGAAAGCGCCCGATCATGATTCACCGCGCCATCTATGGATCGCTCGAGAGGTTCTTGGGAAGCCTCATTGAGTTCTACGCCGGAAAATTTCCCCTCTGGCTCAGTCCCCGACAGATCCGCATCCTCACCGTCGCAGACCGACATGTCGGCTACGCTCACCAGCTCGCCACCCGGCTGCGCGACGCGGGTTTTGTCGTTGAAACGGACGAGAGTAGTGAATCGGTGGGCAAGAAGGTGCGCAATGCCCAGCTGGATCAGGTGAATTACATGCTCACAGTCGGAGATCAGGAGGTGAATCACAAAACCGCCGCCCTCCGTACACGGGACAACGTCGTCCATGGCGAACTGGACATCGAGCAGTTCATCGCCAAAATTTCCGACGAAAAGAAGAGCCGCAACTTGACCTCGCCGTTCAAAAAGGAGTAAAAGGGAGGCGGCATCGAAACAAGTTCAGGGTTTTTCATGAAGAAAAAATCGGTCATTGCTGTCAGCAGTTTCAAGGGGGGAACCGCAAAAACCTCCACGGCCATCCACCTAGGTGCCGGTCTCGCCAAAACCAAAAATCAGCGCGTTCTCCTCATCGACTGCGACGCGCAGGCCAACATGACCACCGGCCTCGGTTTCGATCCCGACCAACACGAAAGCTTAGCTCCCGTCATGCAAGGGACCAAGTCATTTGAAGAGGTCGTCCAGAAAACCGCCATCAACGGCCTTGATATTGTCCCCGCCGACACCTGGCTTGAGCGTATCGAGGTAACCGGACGGTTGGCCTCAGACCGCTACTCTCATGAAAGACTAAAGCGTATCATCGAGCCGCTCGACTACGACACGATCATCATTGACACCCCTCCTTCCCTCTGCTGGCTGACCGAATCGGCCCTGATCGCAGCCAACTACACCCTCATCTGCTCGACGCCAGAGTTCTACAGCATCAAGGGGCTCGAGCGGCTCTCGAGTTTCGTCAAGAGCCTTGGCGAGAGACATCCCCTCGAAGTGCTGGGCGTCGTCATGTCGTTTTGGAATTATCGGGGGAAGAGCAACACTGAATTCCTCAACGTCCTTGAGCATACCTTCCCAGGAAAGACGCTCGAGTCGAAAGTGAGACGTGACATCCGTATCTCCGAAGCCTCGATCCTCGGGCAACCGGTCTTCCACACCGCCCCAAATAGCCGAGCCGCTGACGACTACTTAAGGTTAACAGAAGAAATCCTAACGCGCATGTAAAGCCGCTTTACCCTGGAGAACAGACCGATGGCAAACAAACTCAATGACCTTTTAGCTGGCCGCTTCCTCCGCAAGCGAGAAGACCAGCCAACCAAAATGGCCGAGATGGCAAGAACAACCGCAGAGGGACGCCGTAATACCTTCTCAGGCATCTTCCATGTCTCTGACCTCCCACAAGAACAGAAGAACGACCTTCGAGAAATCCTCGAGAGGTTTTCTCCAGAAGAACACGTCGGTCTCGACCAAGACCACCGATCACTCGTTGCCATCACATGCGAAGTGCGTGCGATCAGTAACCAGGCTGCACTCCTCCATGGAGAGCGAATTAAAAAAGCCCAGACCATTCTCAAGGATTACAGAGAAGGGGCGTTTAGCGCCTGGCTCATGGCCACCTATGGCAACCGTCAAACTCCCTACAATTTCCTCCAGTACTTTGAGTTCTACTCTGCCATGCCCAAGGCGCTTCATCCACAAATTGAGTTGATGCCCCGTCAGGCCATCTACACACTCGCCAGTCGCGAAGGAGACCTCCAGGATAAGCGGGAGATCGTTGAGAGCTACGAAGGTCAGACCAAAACTGAACTCCTACAGATGATCCGCGAGGCATTTCCGCTCGCCGATTCAGACAGACGGCGACAAAATCCGGCCGAAGGAATTCTCAACAGTCTCCGGCGGGTTCACGGCCTCGTCGCCCAACGGCGCTCACGCCTCACCCCTAGTCAAAAGATTGAAATCCGCGAGATGATTCAGGAACTCTCGTCACTCTTAAGCGCCTAGGCAATGATGTCAAATCACAACAACGCGTAGGGTCAGGCATTCACTTTTTTTGAGCCCGGCCCGTCGCGGCCGAAACCACGCTTACCCGTGCTGTGTTGGCCTCTGGATTGACATTATTGGCTTCCTAACTGCGGGGAACCCAAACAAGATCTTGCTGACCATGTTCGTCGAGGAGTCTCTCCCACTCCTCAGCAACCATCAGAAATTCCTCTATTGTAGATGTAAAGCCTACTGGGCTCCGTTCGTTCCACGCCAGCTGATAGTGTAGCGACACCACTCCTGCCTTGTCATCAATCACCAGCGCCGCTCTTGTGCCACCCGCGCTTGAAATGAGGCCCGCTTGACTAACCGCGGCGCGAACACTGCCGGGTAAATACCCCCCGCCATTAAACACA
This sequence comes from uncultured Verrucomicrobiae bacterium, assembly GCA_963739345.1. Classification (GTDB taxonomy): domain Bacteria; phylum Chlamydiota; class Chlamydiia; order Chlamydiales; family JAFEGQ01; genus CAVUAA01. The sequence goes on from CAVUAA010000002.1 coordinate 247,822, forward strand.
GGCGTCGCTAAATAGAGAGTCTGCAGGTCGGCGCTTCGCGCCACATGCACTACGAAGGAGCCAAGCTGCACATCGCTCTGTTGAGTCGTCTGTAATCGGTCGTAGGTTTGTTCGATCAATTGCTGTGACATGGATTGCCTCCCTGCTATCTCCTATGATACTAGAGCGGAATTAACAGCAGATAAAGACATTAAGTCATTGATTATGAGAGACTCCAGTCAATTGGCTTGCGACCCATTTTGACCAGCATGGCGTTGACTTTGGAGAAGTGGCCGCATCCAAAAAACCCCTTGTAGGCAGAGAGGGGAGAGGGGTGGGCTGCTTGCAACACCTGTGGCGATGCATGCCCCTCCCGCTCCAATACCCGCTCCAGCTTCTCCTTTGCCGACCGTCCCCAAAGCACAAAAACGACATGCCGGTCCAAAAGTGCCGTCAGCGCCGCATCAGTGAACCGCTCCCACCCCTTCCCAAAATGGGACTTGGGTTGCCCTTGTCGCACCGTCAACGTTGCATTCAGTAGCAAGACTCCCTGCTGCGCCCACGGCAGAAGCGATCCATGGGAGGGAATAGGCAATCCCAGATCAGCATGTAGCTCCTTGTACATGTTCTTTAACGACGGGGGCGTTTGCACTCCCGGTTGAACGCTAAAGCAGAGACCGTGCGCCTGTCCCGGTCCGTGATAGGGGTCTTGTCCCACGATCACTACCTTCACTTTCTCATAGGGCGTTTGCAAAAAAGCGTTGAAGACCAGGTCTGCTGATGGATAGATCGGCTCGGACCCCTTCCGCTCTTGTGCAACAAATGCTGCCAGGTCCTCCATGTAGGGTTGCTTGAGTTCGTCATTCAATACTTTCCGCCAAACTTGGTCCAGGTTGACTCGCTCACTCAATGCTATTACCATTAGAAAATGCCTCCCTCTTAAGTACGAGGCAATAGGATGCCATAGAGGACCTTGTTGGACAAACCTAAGCTACAGGAAAAGCCGCTACATAGTCATAACGCCGCGCGGGGGGCGTTGTTCGCGATCATGGCTGCCATGCTTTGGGCGACCGCCGGTCTCTCGGTTAAGATGGTCTCCACAAGCCTCTCTCCACAGCAAATTGTCTGGTTTGGTCGTTGGATTGGGCTTGTCGCCTTTAGCCCCTTCTTCTTCCTTTCGGTCAAACAGCGGGGATTACGATCGTTTAAGATGCGCAAACCGCTCCTCCTTCTGGTCCGAGCCTTCTTTAGCCTAGCCGCCAGCTTCTGCCTCTATTATGCTCTCCACTACCTCTCCCTCACCACCGCCGTCCTTCTCAGCTATACCCGCCCCCTCTTTCTCCCTCTTATCGTGCTTGCCGTCTATCGGAAAAAACTCGAGCCGGTCATCTGGTTTGGCCTTGCCATCGGTTTCGTTGGCGTCATCCTCATCCTACAGCCGGGGATCGACCTCAAGCACCCCGCAACCCTCGTCGGCCTCGCCGCTGGCGTCGCCGGTGCGCTGGTCATGCTCATCATGCGACGACTCGCAAAAGCTGAGCCATCTGAGAACATCACCTTTCACTACTTTTGGATGTCTGTCGTCCTCTCCTCTATTCCCGTCATTTTCTGGTGGGAATCGCCAGGTGAGATCGATATCGGCTGGCTCGCCCTGCTCGGCATCACTGTCGCCCTCTATCAGATGTGCCTTAGCCGCGCCTACCGCTACCTCCGGGCCACCGCGATCGGCGCTATCCTCTACTCTACCCTCATCTTCTCCACCATTTATGACTGGGTGATCTGGCACAACGAGCCAAGCCTCTATACTGGCCTTGGCATCCTCCTCGTCTGCGGCAGCTCCATCTTCACCATCGTTCTAGTCCGCAAACCGATGGTTCCGCCCTGAGACCCGGACTGCCACCTTATTCTCCCCCTATGACGCCTGCTTTTGGCAAATCCACTTCGCCTCGCTCTTCAGACGTGGCTGGTGGCCACGCCGTTCATCGCGATTCTCGCATCTTGCTCCAAACCAAACGCCCTAGTGGAAGACTAAGATAGCAATCTGAGATCGTTGATTAAAGCCCGAGATTTGGATTGTGCCGGGCTTTGGTCTCGGGGCGATGGCGGACGTGCGTCGCATACTCGGGTGAGTAGGGGCGCACGTCTGCCGACGCATCCGGGGCCGAATGCCGGTGCAAGGTGGATTTCGGATTTAATCAACGGTCTCAATCTGGGTCTTGACCGTAAGGTTTCTCATCAGCTAAATTGTCTCCCCTAACTGGGTGTAGCGCAGCTTGGCTAGCGCGCTTGCATGGGGTGCAAGAGGTCGGAGGTTCGAATCCTCTCACCCAGAATATAAGCGACTCATTCTTAGCGGCCTTGATTTTCTTTTAAAGAATTGTTATAATCAATATTAGAAAGAGATAAATGAGGTGACGGCATGGATGCAGGCGACAATCAATATCGGAAGAAACTGTTAAAGCTCAAAGAGTTACATAAGCGCTCGCGGGAGCGCAAAGTAGCGAGCACAGACTCACTGGCCGCCGATGCCTATCGCCATGGCCACTATCTCTATGAAAATGAACAGGTTGAAGAGGCGGCCGCGCTGTTTCAGAAGCTAGTCCTCCAGTACCCCACCTGGGAAGAGCTGTGGCTTGCCTTGGGTGTTTCCGAGTATCGACTCCGACGGTTTGACCGGGCCTACACCTGCCTTTCCGTCTGCTGGATGATGCAGATGGACAACCCTTTGCCCCTCTTTCACTTAGCGCTCGTTTGCCTTCAGACTGATCGGCTCCGCGAGGGGCGTGGCCTCTTGCAACAGGTAGTAATGATTGCCGGCCGCAACCCTCAATATTTTGGCATTGAGGAACGGGCGGCTGGCCACCTAGAGAGGTTAAACCATGGATAAAGTGTCTGCATTCGCAAAACGGGCCTATAAAAAAGTGACCCGGCCCTATAGGCAGCTGTGGGGTTCGAATAAGTGGATAGCCATCGCCATTCCAGTCATTACCGCAATTGGCATTCCGTTTTCTGCGGGGTTTGTCCTTTCAGGCCTAACCTTTTCCGACTACTGGAGTGCCGTTTCCGGCGGCGCGCAATCTGTCGTTGATACGGGACTGGAACTGAAGGAACGGGCGGTTTGGGAGTGCGGTCCTGGATTCGCCGTCTGTTACGCCATTCAGCCAAACGGCTGGAGCTGGAACGACATGGAATCCATCCAAACTTTGCAAAGCATGACTGGTGTGACATTCCCGATTGCGAAGTATGAATGGTTTTCTCCCTTGATGGAAAACCCCGCTTTGATCTTACCTTCTAGTTTGTGAACACCCAACAGGTTGCCCACTCAATTGTCCAACGGCTAACTGACGCCGGTCACACCGCCTACTTTGCAGGGGGTTGGGTGCGCGATCATCTACTCAACCTCCCCTCATCTGACATCGACATCGCCACCTCTGCCTCCCCCGAGGAGGTGGCCACACTCTTTACAAAGACGATTCCCGTGGGCATCGCATTTGGCTCGGTGGTGGTTGTCGAACAAGATCAACAGTTCGAGGTAACCACCTTCCGCACCGAAGGTCCCTACCTGGATGGTCGCCATCCCTCTTCAGTTGCCCCCGGCACCGCGAAGGAAGACGCCACACGGCGGAGCATCACCATCAACGGGATGTTTTACGACCCCCTCCAAGATCAGGTGATCGATTTTGTTCACGGCCAAGAAGACTTAGTAGCTGGAATCATTCGGGCGATTGGCAATCCCGACGAGCGCTTCACCGAAGACAAGCTTAGGATGATCCGCGCTGTCCGCTTTTCCATCCGTTTCGATTTTGTGATCGAGCAGGCAACCGCCAAAGCGATTCACAACCACGCCCACGAACTTCTGCCCGCCGTCGCTGTAGAGCGGATCTGGCAGGAATTTCAAAAGATGACCGGCCACCCAGAGTTTGGCCTGTTCCTCGAGGAACTGCACTACTATCACCTTCTCGAACAGATCTATCCCGAATTGGCATCTCTTCCTCAAACAGAATTGGAGCTCCGGCTCAGGCCCCTCGCCAACTATCCACCAGAGACGCCCACCATCGCCTACCTCACCGCCCTCTTTCCCCAGCCCTCTGACCAAGTAGGCCTCCGCCTCAAAGCCTCACGTGCACAGATTCAGTTCATCGAACGCCAGCGTGAGCTGGTCCGCCTCCTTAAAAGGGGGACCACGCAGCAGTTCGTCCACTTCTACGCTCTTGAACAGGCCCCCCTCCTCCTCAAGATCTACAGTGCATCGCTCGATAATGGAGAGCCCTTTCTTGCCCACCATCTTGCCGAACAGAACCGCCTTGCACAGCACATCCAACGAAAGCGTGAAGGGCGACCTCTCGTTACCTCCGATCACTTAAGAGCAATTGGGGTTGAACCTGGAAAGGAGATGGGCCAGCTACTCCGAAAAGCTGAACAGATCGCCATCGAACAAAACCTAACCGATCCCACAGCCGTTATCTCTCAGCTGCAGCGACCCGCATGATCACCAGCGTGAAGTCGTCAGAGATTGGCGCCCTCCCTTGAAAACTGGCCACCGCAGAGACGACGCCGTCGGCGATCGCTTCCGCCTCTCCCGATAGGCGAGCGAGTAGCTCTTCAAAACGGTCCTCTCCAAATAGCTCTCCTTGCTCATTCTGCGCCTCAGTCACCCCGTCGGTGTAGAGGATGAGCATATCGCCAAGCTCAAGCTTTGCAAAGTGTTCGACCGGCTCCTCATTCCCATCCACACCCATCGCCAACCCGCCACCTTGCAACCGCTCTATCTTCCCCGAGACTCGGCGAATTAGCCCAGGATTATGCCCCGCCGAGACATAGCGCACCCCTTGGGCCGCCGGCTCATAGACGGCGATCAGCGCCGTCACAAACATTCCACTCTCACCCGTATCTTCCGAAAATAGCTGATTTGCCCGCCGTACGATCGCCCCAGCACTCATTTCTCGCGCATAACAGGCGCGCAACGTGCTCCTCAATCCCAACGAGTATAGGCAAGCAGAAATCCCCTTACCCGCCGCATCGGCAACGGTCAGCACCAGATCAGACTCCCGCCGGTAGAAATCGTAGAAGTCCCCTCCAACCTGTCGTGCCGGCCGGTAGCGAGCCGCCACCTCAAGCCCTGGGAACGAGGGGCGCTCGTGGGGGAGGATAGCCGTCTGAATCTCCCTGCCAATTGCTAACTCCTTATGCAGTGTTTCCTTTTGCACCCGCTCAGTTTCGGCCTCTGCCATCTGATCTGTCAGCGAGCCTATCGTCTCATTGAAAATCGTCCCTAGCTCATTGATTTCGAAGCCCATCCTGTCGCTCACAAAGCGGGCTGTCAGGTCCCCCTTGCTCACCCTCTGCATCGTCTCCCCCAGTCGCCCCCAGGCCACTGCCATCCGTTGAGTAAGCCAAATCGCCAGTCCTCCCCCAATGATAAACAGCCCAAAGTAGAGTATAAGCACCTCCACAAGCCACCGACGCTCCCTTCGAAAGACAGCATGCTCCGGCGCATCCAGTAGCAGAGACAGGTCAGTCCCTTCAATCGAAATCCGGACTCCGATGTAATCGGTTCCGCCAAAAGCGAGGCCGCCGGCGACCTCCGATCCCTCATGAAGTGTGAGGATGATCGGATCCACCTGCCCTAGCGGCCGGGGAGCATTTTTACTCCCGATATAGATGTGCTCCCCAACCAGGTCGGGATTGCTGCTCGCGAAGATGTCATCGGAGCTGTTTAATACCGACACTCCGACTGGGTAGTCGACGGTTCCCTCCCGAAGCATCCCAGTGATGAGTGGCTGAATATTTGTCACCAAAGTAAGAATCCCCATCACCTCTGAATCGGGACCGCGGACTGCCCGTGATACGTATAGCGATCTACCAAAACCCCTTACCCCAAAATCGATATATCCGTGATTTTGTTCTGTTAGCGCCCCAGATACACCGTGGTGATCCTCATAGTTCTTTCCTAGAAGTGATGCGTCGCTTGACGCTGTAACCACCCAGCCGCTCTTCTTCCTTGTGAGGATAAACGCCTCATCAACGCGATCCCCCTTCGTTACTCCCTTAAGGATCTGATTGAGCCACTGATCGCTTACCCCGTCACCACCCTTGGGCGCCGTGAGGAGAAACTGCTCGAGCGCGTCAGCCGTCTGCACGCTGTCAGAGTAGACCTCCTCCATCTCCTCCGCTCGACTCCGTCCGAGATAGACGAGCTGATCGATCGTCCCTTCAAGTCTTTGTTTGTAACCCTCGTGAAGAGCAAATAGAAAATAGATCAGAAGAGGTAGCGCAAAAATGACCACACTTCCAACCAGCACACGCAGAGCAAGCGACCCTCGGTAGAACTTTCCCATCTCCAGTTGCCGCCTCAGTTGAAACGTTGACTCGATAGAACGGGCAAGGCATCCTTACACTTCTATGAGCCCGCCTAACGTCATTAAGAGCTTACAGCACCCCCTCGTCAAGCACCTTGTGAAGCTTCGAACGAATAAACGGTACCGGGGAGAACAGGGGCGACTGATCATCTCTTCTGAAACTCTCGTGAAAGAAGTGGCACAACAGACATCCATCCACACGCTTCTACTCAACCAAGAGGTGAAGACGTACAGCGGCTTTACACCAACCTACACATTCTATACATCTCCCGAAGTTCTGAAGAAGATCTCTGGCCTTTCCACTCCAACTGACTGCATCGCTGAGGTGGACCTCCCCCCACCGAGCGATCTCACCCACTGCACCCGCCTTCTCATTTTGGATCGGCTAACCGACCCCGGCAACGTGGGCACCCTTGCCAGAACGGCCCTGGCCCTCGGTTGGGATGGCCTCTTTCTTACCGATGAAACAGCTGACCCATTCAATGACAAGGCGCTTAGAGCCTCCCGAGCCGCCCTCTTCAACCTCCCCTACTCCCACGGTTCCCTAGACGGCCTCCTCCAAAACTTCGACGTCTTTATCGCCGACACCGAAGGAACACCCATCCAGGCGGTCACCCCACCACCAAAGCTTGCTCTAGTCCTCTCGAGTGAAGCACACGGTCCCAGTGAAGCAATCGCCCGACTGGGCAAACGGGTCACCATACCCATGTCGGGCGAAATGGAATCTCTGAACGTCGCAATCGCCGGTGGGATTCTTACTTTTTGCCTTTGCTAGCCACCTTGCAGCCGTGACAATCCCAAAACTTCATCGGACCTGCAAAAATGTAGAGTGCCGCGAGCAACGCAACTAAAATTCCGGATCCAACCAGATCGTAGATGATCGAATAGACCAGCACCTGGGTAGGCGCATCGCTGATCAAGATCGCAAGGAATTCCCCAATGCCGAAGAACAGAGCGATCAATACCACGGCGACACGGAAGCCACCCTTGACCCACAGGCACATCAATCCAGTAATGCCAATGGCAAGATAGGCCCATGCGAGCACATCTTGAAAGGGGTTTCCCTTTGCCCACCCCAGCCAGTCTTCAGCCACCCAGTCGGCCGCTGACGGAACAGAGAGAACGACAAAGGCCGCTACTCCACCAATTCCAACTCCCCAAAAAATCAGGTGACCGAGCCAAAGCTCGACAAGCGCTCCCAGCTTCCACGGTCGTGGTGTCACAAATGTATGCACCACTGCTGTGAGAACGGGGAGGAGAAAAAAGAAATAAAGCAATATCATGGGTTCCTCCTTGAATGACCATCAATATTTATCTTTACTCTCTTAGGATAATTGAAGCAAATGGACGAATAGTGACACACGAAGACCCCGAAGAATTTCTCCTCCCTGAAGACCGGAAAGAGGGTCGTAAAGCCAGAAAGGCGGCCTCCCGATCTGATCGATCAAAGTACAAAAAGAGCGACCAAGATCAGCTTGCCCGGCAAAAGGCTCGCGACAAGCAACCGCCGCGACCGGGCCTTGTTAAAGGGCGCGTCTTGTCAGTCCACGGCCTACAGGCGCGGGTCGACTCTGAGGGGGTCACCTACGCGTGCACTCTCAAAGGAACACTCAAAAAGGAAGTGGGTCGCCTAAAAAACCTTCTTGCGGTTGGAGACATCGTTTTTTTCGAAAAGATGACCGACAATGAGGGGTCGATCGAGCTCATTGAGGAGCGCTACTCAACCCTATCGCGCGCCGACGCCCTATCCCGCACCAAAGAGCATCTCATCGCTGCCAACATTGACCAAGTGCTCATCACATCCTCCGTCGTTGCCCCCTCCCTTAAACCAGGACTGATTGATCGGTACATCATTGCCGCGTCCAAGGGGAATATGGAACCGATCATCGTCATCAACAAAATCGATCTTCTTGAGGATGGCGGTTATCCAGAACAGGCGGCACTCGTCGATGAGCTCGTCGAGATCTACCGCTCACTCGGCAGGAAGGTGGTCATGGTGAGTGCTGATTCTGATACTGGAATGGACCAGCTCCGCGCAGTCATGCGCGATCGAACCTCAGTCTTCTCTGGTCAATCGGGTACCGGCAAGTCCTCTCTCATCAACACCGTCGCCCACCTTGATCTTCCGGTAGGCGAGGTGGTCGCTGGAACCCGCAAGGGAGCTCACACCACCACTACCGCTCGACTAATAGCCCTTGACACTGGCGGGTGGTGTATTGACACTCCGGGTATCAAGAGCTTTGGTGTGTGGAACCTGGATGAGAAGGAAATTGCCGAGTATTACACCGAAATCTGGAAGATTGGAGGAGAGTGCCGCTTCCCAGACTGCACCCACACGCACGAGCCAGAGTGTGCAGTGCACGCAGCTGTCGAGTCAGGAGAGATCAAGCAACTCCGCTACAACTCCTATCTGGCACTTCTTGAAAGCGTCCGTGAGGACCAACACCGTAGACGATGAACCGAAGAAGGAAGAACATGTCACAGATTAGATCCGTCAAAGCCCTAGAAATTCTCGATTCACGTGGGAATCCCACTGTGCAGGTAGAGGTGACCACTGACAACGGCTTCGTTGGCCAAGCTTCGGTCCCCTCTGGAGCCTCCACCGGCGAGCACGAGGCGCTTGAGCTGCGCGATGGCGATCCCAATCGATATGGCGGAAAGGGAGTGTTGAAGGCGGTCGCCAATGTCAACACCACCATCTCTAAACTGCTGATTGGCCAAACGGTCATCGACCAGAAACAAATCGACCAGATGATGATCGATGCCGACGGCACCGAGACTAAGTCTAAACTCGGGGCCAATGCAATGCTAGGCGTATCGATGGCCGCTGCACGTGCTGCCGCCGCCTCCGTCGGTCTCCCCCTCTATCGCTACATCGGCGGAACTGACGCCTCCCTCCTCCCCTGTCCAATGATGAACGTCATTAACGGAGGCGCCCACGCCAACAATTCGATCGAGTTTCAGGAATTTCTCATTCGACCGGTAGGCGCGCCTACCATCACAGAGGCGGTTCGATGGGGCGCCGAGGTCTTCCACGCCCTCAAGAAGGTGCTCCAAGAAGGGGGGCATGCCACCTCCGTTGGCGATGAAGGGGGATTTGCTCCTAACCTCAGCTCTAATGAAGAGGCGCTCGACACTATTCTAAAGGCAATTGAAAGAGCCGGCTACAAACCGGGCGAGGACATCACACTCGCTATCGACTGCGCCGCCTCCGAGTTCTACGACAAGTCTACCGGCCACTACATCGAAAAGAAGAAATCCTCAGGCACAAAACTTACTGCCGAGGCGCAGGTCGAGCTACTTGTAAAGCTGTGTGGGAACTACCCGATCGACTCGGTCGAAGATGGCCTTGATGAGAACGACTGGGAGGGGTGGAAGATCCTCACCGACAAGCTTGGAAAGCGGGTGCAGATCATTGGCGACGACATTTTTGTCACCAATCCTAAGTTTCTCCTTCGCGGCCTCCGCGAAGGGATTGCCAACTCCATCCTCGTTAAACTTAACCAGATAGGGACGCTCACAGAAACGATCCAGACCATCAACCTTGCGACTGCTCATGGCTACACCTCGGTCATCTCTCACCGCTCTGGCGAAACATCCGACTCATTCATTGCCGACTTAGCCGTCGCAAAGGGGACCGGCCAGATCAAGACCGGCTCGCTCTCCCGCTCGGACCGCCTCTCCAAGTACAATAGACTCATCGCTATAGAGTCCCAGCTAGGCCCCTCCGCCCGTTACCGGGACAGCAACCACTGCCGCCGCCACTACACCTAATTACCTTCTTGAGGTAAGTAGAGGGAAAGGGGATTGGGATGCGACAGGCGGTGGCGCTTTTTGGCGAAGCGGAGAAGGGCGATTTTCGGACAGCTCACTATTGTAGAGACTTAAACGAGCTCGAGCGGCTGCTGGGCCACCCACCCGCAGAGTCACGCGGTCTCCATTTTGCCATACAGGCACTCCTCTTTGACCGTCTTCTGATCTACTTCCGGGTCCCTGAAGAGGGCTTTTGTCGTGATGAATATCGCCTTGGCCTGAAAATGCTGCGAGATCATCAGGTAGACGCCCGGCTTGCAGCCATCGGCCTGCCCGGCGTGGGTGATTCTGAGATCATTGCCGCCAGCCGCCCCCTTTGCGAAAGGCATCACAGCCTTCTTCTCTTTACCGAGTCAGATCTCTATGACTTTCTTACGAACTAAGCCGGGTTAATAGCTAGATGACGCACGGGTCAGACCCAGTCCTACGACCCGGGTTAGGGCTTGAAATAGCTATGTAGCCCTTCTTGGGTGGGCTGCATGCCGGGCGCCCCCTCTTTCCAATTCGCGGGGCAAACCTCGCCGTTCTTTTCGAAGAAAAGGAGTGCATCGAGAACGCGGAGCGCCTCCTCGACGGAACGACCCAAGGGAAGGTCGTTGACCACCTGATGCCGCACAACTCCCTCCCGATCAATCAGGAAGAGACCTCGATAAGCAATTCCCTCGTCCGACTTAAGCACATCATAGTCGCGAGCAATCGTCTTATTAATGTCGGAGATAATTGGATAGGTGATTCCCTCTACACCCCCCCTATCTTTAGGGGTTCGAAGCCAGGCATGATGGGAAAAATGGCTATCAACCGAGCAACCCACTACCATACAGTTCCGCTTCTCAAAGTCCTTTAGACGCCCTTGAAAAGCGTGCAGTTCTGTCGGGCAGACGAATGTGAAGTCGAGTGGATAGAAGAAAAGGACGACGTATTTTCCTTGAAATTGCTCGAGTGTGAACCCCTCAAGCACCTGATTTCCCTGTGCGGCCATGGCTGTAAAGCCAGGCGCTTGCTTACCCACTAAAACACCCATTACTCACCTCCAAATATTTCTTTAGCATGGGGAAGCCAAGTTTCCTCCCCGATGGTTGTCATCTCTCCATGTCCGGGATAGACCACCGTATCTGGCGGCAGTTTTGCCAACAGCTCAAGTGATCTCCACATCCGATCGGGCTCTCCGGTCGGCAAGGCAAGATTCCCTATCGATCCTCTAAACAGGTGGTCACCACTCACGAGGAACTTGTCCCCTTCACAGTAGAAGCAGCAGTGTCCCGGGGCGTGTCCTGGGGTGTGCATCACCACTAGAGTCAGCCCTCCCACCCTAATCTCTTGCCCATCCTCCAAAAACCCGTCTGGCTTTACGCCTCGAATCGGAGCCAGCATGGGCACTCCATCACTGCCCGGTTCGGCCAGATTTTCCGCATCTTCCCGGTGCACGTAGACTGGAACCTTAAATTTGTCTTTGAGCGCAGCACAGTCAGCGATGTGATCCCAGTGAGTGTGAGTCAAGATAATACTCAGCACATTGAGATCTTTTATATGTTCAATAATCGACTCCGCAGATCCGGAAGCAGGGTCAATAATCACTGCCTCCCCATTAGAGCTGATGACAATTGCATTTGTGGAGATGAGGCCTGAGGCAAAAGAAGTAACGGTCACGTGAGACTACCTCGTTTGCACCGGAGAGGATTCGAACCTCTAACCGCCCGGTTCGTAGCCGGGTACTCTATCCAATTGAGCTACCGGTGCAGGTGGCCGGGATTATCACATCCGACCTTATTTTTTGCAACGCTACTGATGAACTTGAGTTAGGGGACAAGTTTAGTCTACAATCCTCATGTAAAGGACGGGTGCTGTGAAGGTTGTCATCATTGGAGCTGGAGACATCGGTCTGGCGATAGCAACGCTCCTCTCACAAGAGGATCACGATGTCATCCTGGTCGACCGCAATGCGGTACTGCTCGAGCGGGCGGTGCAGGAGCTTGATATCGCCACCCGCGAGGGATCGGGAACCGACTGGGTGCTACTCGAAGAGCTCAAGGAACTTGGCCCCGATCTACTGATCGCCGTCACACACAGCGATGAAATTAATCTGGTCTGCAGCTCGATTGCAAAGGGGCTCGGCTATCCCCGCACCATTGTCCGCGTCCGGCAGTGGCGCTACCTCAGCCGCACTCGCCTCGACTGCGGCCGCCTCTTCTCTGTCGACCACTTCGTCAGCCCCGAACTGCTCGCCGTCCAAGACATTTGTAAAGACATCCTCAGCCTCGGCTCCTCCCGGGTGGAGAACTTTGCCCTCGGTGCTGTCCAGATGCGCACCATGGTGGTCCCGCCTAAGTGGAACAAGCTAAGCATCCCCCTCGCCAACCTGGAGCTGCCAGCCGGCGTGATGGTGGGCCTCGTCGCACGTTCACAACCGCGTGGAAAGGGGAAGCCCCCAGAAGCGAAACGGATCCTCTTCCCACACGGGGAGGATAGCTTTGAGGCGGGTGATGAGATCACCCTCATCGGACAAACCGAGCCAATGCGCGAAGTCCACCGCTTCTTCAACATTGAGCAGGAGGAGCCCTCGTCGGTCGTCATCATTGGCGGGGGACTGGTCGGCTACCACACCGCTCGCACCCTTCTCGAGCGGGGGATCCGAGTCCGGATCATCGACCGCGATCGGAAACGGTGCACCGAACTAGCACAAGAGCTCCCCCGCGCCATCGTCATCAATCACGATGCCACCGACGCCAACTTCCTCCTTGAAGAGAAGATTCACCGGGCCGATGTCGTCGTCGCCTGTACCACTAACGACGAAGTGAATGTCCACGCCTCCCTCCTCTGCCAAGAGGTGGGGTGTGAGAACATCATCGCCGTCGTCGCGGACGCTGAAACAGCTCCGATGCTCTCTGACCTCGGCATCTCTCACGTCGTCTCCCCCCGCACCAGCGCTTCCAACCACATCATGTCGCTCACCCGCTCTCCATCCATCCGCTCCACCTCCTCCCTCTACGAAAATCGGGCTAAAATCATGGAGCTCAAGGTTTCCATGCAGTCCGCCATCGTCGGCATCCCCCTTGCCGACCTCGGCCCCCACCTCCCCAAAGACTTTCTCATCGCGGTCATCCAAAACCGGGGGCGCACCCTCGTCGCCCACGGCCAGCGAATCCTTTGTCCCGGCGATAGCGCCGTCGTCATCTCTAGCCCCGCTCACGTCGACGAGATCTTGGAGCTCTTCTAGTGGCCTATCGGGAAATCTCGCGCGTCCTAGGCGCCTACCTCGCCTTTTTCTCGGTCGCGCTTCTAGTCCCCCTTGGCTTTGCCCTCTACTTCGAGTTTCTCGCCGACCCCGCCTCCCACCCGCAACCCCACAGCTCGCTTGCCTTCCTCTATGCTCTCCTCATCTGCCTCGCTCTTGCCGCCCTCTTTCGCTGGGCCGGCCGCAAAAGCACTGGTACCCTCTACAGGCGCGAGGGGCTCATGCTCGTCGTCGTTATCTGGTTTATCACCGCCGCCGTCGCCGCCCTTCCATTTACCTTCTCTGGCACCCTCCGTAACCCGCTCGATGCCTACTTCGAATCGATGTCGGGACTCACCACCACCGGCGCCACCGTCATGTCGGCAAAGCTATACAGCCCCACCACCGGTGAAGAGATCCCTATCATCCAGCGGGTCCACACCGACCCAGAGACTGTCTACACCTACTATGGCACCGTCGCTCCCGTCCTCGACCCCCGGACGGGTGCCGAGATCTATACCGGCGTCGAGGCAGTGAGCAAAGCGCTCCTCCTCTGGCGCGCCTTTATTCAATGGATAGGGGGCATGGGGATCGTCGTCCTCTTCCTCGCTATCCTCCCCGCACTCGGCGTGGGCGGAAAAGTACTCTATCAAGCCGAAGTGCCCGGCCCCGTCAAGGAGTCTCTCACCCCCCGCATCCGCGACACTGCTGGCCTCCTCTGGAAGCTCTATATTGCCCTCACCTTCGGTGAGATGCTCCTCCTCTTCTTCACTAACCCCGCCGTCTCCCTCTTCGACGCCGTCTGCATCTCTTTCTCCAACATCTCCACTGGCGGCTTCTCCGTTAAAAATGGAAGCATCGGCGCCTACCACAGCGCCGCGACCGAGTGGATTGTCATCGCCTTCATGTTCATCGGCAGCGTCAACTTCGTCCACTACCTCCACATCATCCAGCGAAAGCTCACTCGCCTCAAAGATCCCGAACTGATCATCTACTTTCTCTCCCTCCTCTTCGGCTCCATGATCATCTGGTGGGCGATCGTCGGAACCCCCGAAACTCCCCTCGGGCCTGCTACCGGTGATCAGGCCGCCTTCTCCTGGGCTGAATCGATCCGGCAGGGCACCTTCCAGCTCCTCTCCTGTCAGTCGTCGACCGGCTTTGCCACCTCCAACTACAACATGTGGCCCTTCGTGGCTCAGGTGCTCCTCCTCACCGTTATGTTCATCGGAGGCATGTCAGGGTCGACCGCCGGCGGCATCAAGGTGATCCGCCACACCATGCTCGTCCGCATCGTCACCGACCGAATTGACTCCATCTTCCGGCCCAAGCGGGTCCATGCCATCCGAATCGGAGCGAGCGAAGTGAACACCGACCGGGCGATGACCGTCCTCTCCTTCTTCTTCGTCGCCATCAGCCTCACTCTCATCGGCACCTTCCTCCTCGTCGTCGACGGCGTCGACCCCCAAACCTCCCTCGCCACCATCGCCTGTATGCTCAACAACATTGGCATCGGCTTCCGCGCCGCCGGCCCCGACAACTCCTTCGCCTTCCTCCCCATCTTCGGCAAGCTTCTCTCTATCATCTGGATGGTGATGGGTCGTCTTGAGTACTTCGCCGTTCTTCTCATGCTCCTCCCCGACTTCTGGAAAAGCCGATGATTAGAACAATGCTCTTTACTCTTCTTCTCCTAACCGCTCACTGGTCTCCCCAAAAAGAGAGTCAACTTGTCAGAGAGGCCAAAAAGCAAGAGACCCTCCTCCTCACCGCCCGCCCCACCTTCCACTGGCCGTTCGACCAGGCCACCCGCAACGCCATGATGCGACTCAACCAAGAGATGATCCCCCTCTTTGGCTATGGTAGTCTCATCAATCTGAAATCGGCCAACTCCACCCTCACAGATGAAACACTCGAAACCTTCCGACCCGCCATCGCGTTTGGCGTACAGCGCCGTTTCGATTACGATCCCGGGCTCGAGAGGTACGGTCCCCCTCCCACACCAGAAGAGCGGGCTATGCTCAACCTCCACTACACGGGCCACATGAATGACCTTGTTAATGGCGTCATCGTCAACATCAGCAAAGAGGACCTCATCGCCCTCTCAGACCGGGAAATTGGGTACGACCTCATCCCCGTCATCGTAGTCAACTGGGACGATGCCCTCAAAAGCAACAAGCCCACCCTCTACACCGCCTATACCTTTAGCGCCCCCTCCCACATCAACCCCAACCTTCTCCCCCGACCCGACTATTATGAGCGGGTCGTTAACGGCGCCCGCGCCTTCGGAGACGGCTACCTAGAGCTGTGGTACAACACCACCTACCTGGGCGATGGAGAAACCCTAGTTCACCGGAAAGGGGCGTAGCACCATCGCCTATATCCGTTGCCGCCTCCGTCCCGGCGTGAGCGAAGCCATTGCCCTCCGACAGCTACGCACTCTCGGGCTCAAAGAAGAGAGCTCCATCGCCGATCTAACGGGCACCACCCACCTTTTTGGCTCCCTACCCGATTCCGCCATCGTCCATCTTGAGCACCCCCCGTTCACCTTTCTAATCAACGAAATCACACCCTATGATCCCACCATTGACTGGGAAGCGCAGTGGGCCAATTCAGGCGCCGATTACCGCGAAGGGCACGTCTATCTCGACCTCTCAGGCAATACCCAAATCAAACTGAAGCCGGGCCCTGGGTTTGGCGATCTCTCCCACCCAACCACACGCCTCACCATCGAGCTCATGCGCAACCGCGTCACCGGCAAAGATGTAGTCGACTTTGGATCGGGGAGCGGCGTCCTTTCTCTCGCCGCAGCCGCCCTCGGCGCCAGCTCCGCTCTCGGTGTCGAGATCGACCCCCACGCACTCCTCCACGCTCAAGCAAATGCCAGGCTCAACAACCTGCAAGACCAAGTCACCTTCGCCGACCCCTCTGACGTCGACATCACCCTCCAACCGACCGCCCTCTACCTCATGAACATGATTCCCGCCGACCAGGAAGCGCTCATCACCGGTCTAGGCTTTGACTGCCCCCTTCTCGGCACCTGGATTGTCTCGGGGATTCTCGCTGAGCGGCGAGAGGAATATCTACAATCGATCGCTAACCGAGGCTGGCAAATTCTCACTGAAAAGCGCGAAGCCGGCTGGGTCGCCTTCCACTTCATTCAGATGTAAAGCCGTTTTACACTATTTCTTAGCGACCATCGCTGCTGTCGTCAGCAACAGACCTGCCACCGATGCCGCATTAATGAGCGCCGTCCGTGTCACCAACACCGGATCGATCACACCCGCCTCAGCCAAGTCGCAGAACTCACCACGCAATCCATTGTAGCCCCACGCCCCCTCCCGCTCGAACACCTTCTCCGCTATCAGCTCGCCCTGCTCCCCGCAGTTGCGCGCAATCGCCGTCGTCGGAGCAAAGCAGGCGCGCCGCACCACCTCCATCCCAACCTTCTCATCTCCCCCACAGTCTGACTCGCCCAACCCATCCAACGCCTTCACCGCGCGCAATAGCGCCACTCCGCCGCCCGGAACTATCCCCCCGGAAATGGCAGCACGAGTCGCATGCAGCGCATCTTCCACACGATCCTTCTTCTCCTTCATCTCCGTCTCCGTCGGAGCCCCCACATTGATCACCGCCACCCCCCCGATCAACTTAGCCAGTCGCTCCTCCAACTTCTCACGGTCGTAGTCCGACTCCGTCCCCTCCATTGCCGCCCGGATCTCCCCCGCACGCGCCGCCACCGCCTCCCGGCTCCCAGCCCCGTCGACAATCGTCGTCTCTTCCTTCCCTACCGTTACCCGTTTCGCCACTCCCAACACCTCTGCCCCCACTTCCTCTAACTGTAAACCCAACTCACTCGAAACCACCGTGGCACCCGTAAGTACCGCGATGTCCTGTAACATCGCTTTACGTCGATCACCAAAGCCGGGCGCCTTCACCGCGCAAACGGGAAGCCCTCCCTTCAACTTATTGACCACGAGCATGGTCAGCGCCTCCGCATCCATATCCTCTGCGATTACAATCAGCGGGCGCACTCCCTCCTCCATCACCTTCTCAAGAAGGGGAACCAATGCGCGTGCCGAGCCCACCTTTCCCTCAACTAGCAACACCGCACAGCCGTCCAACTCTGCTCTCATCGAATCGGGATTGGTCACAAAGTAGGGAGAGAGATATCCCTTATCGAACTGCATCCCCTCCACCACCTCGAGTGTCGTTTCAATCCCTTTGGCCTCTGCCGCCGTGATGATGCCATCCTTACCTACCCGATCCATCGCAGAGGCGATCATCGCCCCAATTCCCTGATCGTTATTGGCCGAAATCGTCGCAATCTGCTCAATCTCTTCATGAGTATCGATCGGCTTTGCTTGCTCCTTCAACGCCTCAACAATTGCCCTCACCGCCCGATCGATTCCCCGCTTGACCAGCATCGGATTGGCTCCCGCCGAAACATTCTTCATCCCTTCCGTGTAGATCGCCTCCGCCAGCACAATCGCCGTTGTCGTTCCATCACCCGCCACCTTAGCCGTCTTCGCAGACACCTCCTTGACCAGCTGCGCTCCCATGTTCTCAAACCGGTCCTTCAGACCAATCTCCTTCGCAACCGTCACCCCATCCTTAGTGCTCAGCGGCGGCCCAAACCCCTTGTTGATCACCACGTTCCTTCCCTTGGGACCCAATGTCACGGCGACCGCCTTGGCGAGCACCTGCACTCCCCTCCTCACCGACTTGAGAGCCTCTTGATCAAACTGCAAAATCTTTCCCATCACAACCTCAATAGAGTAAATATACCTTCCGCCTAGCCAGGAACGCCGTTCGCTCCTTCTGATCTACCGCCGCAAGCTTCCATGCGATCAATTTCTCACCCTCAATGATCTTGAGCACCTCGTCAGTGCCCACCACCTTGTTAAAGAAGACCCGCCGTCCCGCATCGCGCACCAGCTTCTCCTCGAACTCCTTCGGATAGAGGCTCTTGATCAGTCCCAAAATAATGAACTGCGTTGTGACCGGCCGATAGACCGTAGAATCACTCACCACGATGCGCACCCCACTGCACATCTCCTTCTTACAACGTCCAAAGAATGGTCGGAAATAGAACGGCTGAAATTGGACCCCTGGTAGATTCTGCGCCCTTAGCTTTACAGCCAATTGCTCTCCATCAATCCACGGCGCACCCACTACCTGAAAGGGAAGTGTGTAACCCACGCCAACGTTAGCGTCAGATAGAATCTCGCCAATGAGGTTGGTAGATGGGTAATAGAGGGGAGAGTCGGGATGGGGAATATGAGGACTGGTCGGCACCCATGGAAGCTTTGTGTCGGCAAACGACATCGTTCTCTTCCACCCACGCATCTTCACCACGCTCAAATCACATCCAATCCCATACTCCCCATTGAAGAAACGGGCCAACTCACCGATCGTCATCCCGTGACAAAATGGCACATTGATATAACCCACGAACGACCGTCGCTCCTTCTTCAGCATCGGCCCGTCCACCGTCACCCCATTGATCGGGTTGGGACGATCGAGCACCACCACTCTTAAAGCTCGCTTAGCCGCCTCCTCCATCAGATAGAATAGAGTCGACGCATAGGTATAGCTCCGCGTTCCCACATCCTGCATGTCAAAGACCAGAACATCTATCCCTTCAAGCATCTTCTCAGTCGGACGGCGGGTCGCTCCGTAGAGGCTGTAGACCGGTACACCCTCAACATACGTCTGCTGCACAGCATCACCCGCGTACTCCGTCCCCCGCAATCCATGTTCAGGTGCAAACAATGCAATCGGCCTCACCCCATGTGCGCAGAAAACTTCGAACGAAGAACGCAAGTTGCGATCCACCGCTGTATGATTGGTGACCAACCCCACGCGCTTACCATGCACCAGTGCCACCTGTTCGCCGTGGAACAATCGCTCAAGCCCAGTCTCCACTCGTGCGGCGAGTAGGGAGCTACAAAAACAGAGAAGAAACATCAGCCTCATGAGCAGGAGTATGGCAATCAGGAGCGATTGCCGCAACATTTCGCTTGCCAAAACAAAACGCTATCCCATACAGTTCGGAAAAGTGCTTACGCACCACGCGTGTGGCCTAAATGGAGGAACCAAAATGAAGATGAAACACCTATTAGGAGTCGGTGCCGCGATTGCGCTCCTTCTCTCTGCTCAACCGGCAGCCGCTCAGTGCTGCCCACAACCCGACCTGTGCTGCGACCCATGCACAGACTGGTGCGACATGTGTGGCGATTGGGAAGTGGGAGCTCACGCTCTCTACTGGACTCCCGTCACCTGCCAATACACCTACGCGATCAATTCACCACAAGTGGTTACCGGCGTTCCGCTTGCTGGCCAAGCATCGGCTCTGAAATGCAGCGCCGACTGGGGCTTCCGAATTTTCGGCCGCTACATGTCCGACTGCTCATTCATTGGTCTTAGCTACCAGTGGTTTGATTCAAAGGTTACCGACAGCCGAACGGATGAACGTCTCGTGATCAGATCAGGAGACGACTTCGTCGACGGAAGAGCAACGGCTAGACAGACCATCGAATATCAAAACGTGGACGTTCGTTGGGGTAAGTACCTGCACCGCGCCTGCGGCTGCAATTTCTACCTCTTCGGGAACGCCCGATGGATCGATCTCTCCTACCGCCGTTCAATCGGACTCCAAGTTCGGAACACTGACAACGTCATAGCGGTCACTGAGAAGAGCGAGCTTCAGGGTGGAGCACTCGGCGTCGGTGCTGGTGCCGAGCTTGATCTATGGTGCGACGTTGGGCTTTTTGGTGAAGCCAACATCCTCGGAGTCATTGCTGAACGAAGCACCCGAAATGTAGACTACGCCAATACTAACGGTCAGACTTTCAGAACGGCCTCCTATCCGTCTGATACCTGCATCAACCCCGAAGTTGCCTTCAAGCTGGGTCTCAACTACACCTACACTTGCGGTTGCTGGACCGTCGTCGGCGAACTTGGCTACGAGCTTGACTACTTCTGGGATGCGGTTGCCTTCCCGAGAACCGTCAGCGGCAACCTGCTGACCGGATCGGATTGGGTACTTGGATGCCAGAACGTCGGTTTCTCCGGCCTCTTCTTCGGCGGAAAAGTCCTCTTCTAACCGAGGATTCAACGGCCTACAAAAGGGGTGCAGCTTCGGCTGCACCCCTTTTTTGTTGGCTGAAGCGTCTCTCTCCAGTAAGCTACGTCTCTACACGGAGGTCGTATGCGCAAGATTTTAGCCATCTTTTTTACTGCAACATGTCTTAGTACAGCTCATGCCCAGGCACCCTGCCTCAACTCTTGCCAGCTTTGTGGCAACTTCGAACTAGGTGTGCACGCTCTCGCCTTCACCCCTATGATCTGCGGGTACGACTTTGCATCGGTGAGCGTCACAGGAGGAGACATCCCCACAGCCACCGTGGCGTGCCAACTCGACTGGGGATTCCGCATCTTTGGGCGCTACCTCTCCGACTGCTCCTTCGCCCACCTCAGCTATCAGTGGTATGAATCGAACGTGACCAACAGCGCTGGCGCCCCGTTTAACACCTTCCGAGGCGGCTTTGTCGCAGAAAGGGGGAGAGCCGAGCTCCACCTCGAGTACCAAAATGTCGACGTGCAGGTGGGCACCTACCTCCACCGAGCTACCGACTGCCGATTCTTCTTTTTCGGAAACGTCCGCTGGGTCGACCTCCACTATCGGAGAACTGTCAGCCCGCAAAACCAGATGGGGATCGTGCAGCGCCTAAATGAGAAAAGCGACTTTTCAGGGATCGCGCTTGGAGTGGGCGCGGGCACCGAACTTGATCTCCCTTGCTCCTTCGGAATCTTTGGAGAGGCCAACCTGCTGGGAGTCTTCGGCCAGCGCTCATCTACTGATGTGCTCACAACCAACGCCGAAACCAGAACACCAGTAAAGTACAAGAGCGAAGATTGCATCAGCCCTGAGATGGCTTGGCGCTTTGGCCTCAGCTACACCTGCGGTTGGGACTGCGTCGAGCTAAAAGGGGAGATCGGCTACGAGCTCGACTACTTCTGGAACGCGATCGCCTTCCCTGAAGAGCAGCCAGAGAATCGGTTTCGTCATTGTGAGAATATCGGATTTTCCGGCCTCTTCTTCGGCCTCCGATTCACTTTTTGATTTTTCTCTTGTGTATCTAGCCCCCATCGATTAGTGTGCGCCTAACTACGCGATGTGGCTGCTCGTCTCCCTATGGAGCTAAAGCAGTTACAGACGAGGAGTGAAAAATATCGGTCACAAATGGAGGCCCCCCATGTTTAAGATGATGAGTAAAATTGCAGGAGCCGGAGCGGTTGCCGCTCTCCTCTTCACCGCACAGCCCATTGAGGCGCAGTGCTGCCCACCTGCAGCCACGTGCTGCCCAGATACGTGCTGCCCCGACTGGTGCGACATGTGCGGTTCTTGGGAAATCGGAGCTCACGCTCTCTACTTTAGCCCAGTGGCCTGCGAGTACGACTTCGCAACACAAAGCGCACTTCCCGCAGGGGGAGCCTTCTCAGTTGCTAGCGCCAAGTGCGAACTCGACTGGGGCTTCCGACTTTTCGGAAAATACATGAGCGACTGTTCCTTCTTTGGCATCAGCTATCAGTGGTTTGAGTCGAAGTCAAGCAAGACCGTCGACGGACTCAACACCGTCCGCAACATGCCGGCTGCCTTCGTTGCGCAACGAGGCGAGGCGGCCCTCCGACTCGAGTACCAAAATCTGGACATCAGCGTCGGGAAGTACCTCCACCGCTCATGTGGCTGCAACTTCTTTGTCTTTGGTAACGCCCGCTGGATCGACCTAAGCTATAGCCGCGCCACCCGCGGAATTAATGCCGCCGGAATCGTTCTCAACTCCCACGAAAAGAGCGCTCTAGAAGGGGGAGCCCTAGGTGTTGGTCTTGGAACCGAGATGGACCTTTGGTGTGACATCGGCCTCTTTGGCTCAGCTAACCTTCTTGGCGTCATTGCTGAGCGCTCGACTCGTCAAGTGTTTGCCCCCACGGGAACAGGCACCACCCAGAGCCCGCTCGGCGTCGCAAACATCAAGTATGCGTCTGACACCTGCATCAATCCAGAAGTCAACTTCCGCATCGGCCTCAACTACAACTACCAGTGTGGTTGCGTGAATTTTGTCGGTGAAATCGGCTACGAAGTTGACTACTTCTGGAACGCTTTCTCGTTCCCGAGAGGGAACCCCAACACGGCTGTTGAGCGATTCCGCGCCTGCGAAGATGTTGGATTCTCTGGCCTCTTCTTCGGCGGACGCTTCCTCTTCTAACGAACAGGATACTCCCCTTAAAGGTAAAGCGCGCAGCCTGCGAAGGCTGCGCGCTTTTTTTCTTGCCCAAACAGGCCTAACCGATATACATTGCTCCCAAGAATTCCATTGGAGGAAGTATGCGACGGAAGATTATGAAACTATTCGGAGTCAGCGTTGCCTGCGCTACTCTCCTGTCTGCACCACCAGTGGCTGCGCAGTGCCGTCCGCGGGCAAACCCATGTGCTGAGCCCTGCATGGAATGGCTCGATCTATGCGGCGACTGGGAATTCGGGATTCACGCCCTCTACTACTCTCCCATCGCATGTGAGTTTGATTACGCCACCACCACACAGTCGGGGCAAGGCGATCCTGTCGCTACCATAAACTGTCAATTCGGCTGGGGCGTCCGAGTCTTTGCCCACTACTTGTCCGATTGCAAATTTGCCAATGCCAGCTACCAATGGTTCGGCAACACGGAGAAGCGAAGCATCGATGGCCTTGGAACCGTCCGAAACCTATCCGGCATCCTGGCAGTTCGCGCGCAAGCAACCGTGAGAACGGAATACCAAAATGCCGATTTTCGGTTTGGCCAATATCTATACCGTGCCTCCGGCTGCAACCTCTACGTTTTCGGTAACGCCCGCTGGATCGACCTTCTACGCTCCCGCTACACGCGGGCAATTACCGCAGCGCCACTCGTCTTTAACGCCAACGACAAGAGCACCCTTGAGGGGGGTGCCATCGGTATTGGCGGAGGTGCCGAGTTCAATCTGTGGTGCAACGTCGGCCTCTTCGGCGATCTCAATGTATTGGGCGTCATTGCCCAACGGTCCACCCGTAAAGTGTTTGCGCCGACCGACGGCACTACCAACCTCAGTAATAGGACGCAGGTGAGCTACGCCTCCGACACATGCATCAACCCCGAAATCGATTTCAAAATCGGAGTCAACTACAC
Source organism: uncultured Verrucomicrobiae bacterium (assembly GCA_963739345.1). Classification (GTDB taxonomy): domain Bacteria; phylum Chlamydiota; class Chlamydiia; order Chlamydiales; family JAFEGQ01; genus CAVUAA01. The sequence goes on from CAVUAA010000002.1 coordinate 271,387, forward strand.
CTACACCTGCGACTGCATCTCCCTCGTCGGCGAGCTAGGCTACGAAGTGGACTACTTCTGGAACGCCTTCGCCTTCCCAAAAGGATCAATTGCTGGAGGCCAAGGGAACCCCGCCCGCTTCACCAACCGATTCCGCTCGTGTCAAGATGTGGGCTTCTCTGGGCTCTTCTTTGGAGGAAGGATACTGTTCTAGTTCCCCTAACAGGGGCACAGCTTTTTTTCTTGTACTTGAAGTCGCAAGCTCAGTAAAGTGCAGCAAATGCTTAGCGTTCCGGGTTCTCCCCGTGCGCGATGACTATACGGAGGAACCGTCATGAAGCGGATGAAACAACTAGCTGTCATCGGATCGACCTTAGCGCTACTGCTGACTACTCAAGCAGCGAATGCGCAGCAATGCTGCCCAGCGCCCGAACCCTGCTGCGATCCTTGCTTGGACTGGTGTAATTTCGGAGGCGACTGGGAATTCGGCGCTCACGCACTTATTTTCAGCCCAACCGTATGTGAATTCGACTATGCCACTACGGAAAATGCCAGCAATCAGGACTCCGTCTCGACGCTACACTGCCCCCTCGACTGGGGCTTTCGCGTCTTCGGCACCTACCTTTCGAAGTGCTCCTTCACTGGCCTCTCATACCAGTGGTTCCAGTCAACCGCAGCTGACAGCGTAACTGGAGTGCAGCTCGTATCGCGCCAGGGAAACCAAGTCAACCGCACCCAGGCTAAGATCCGTCTCGAGTACCAAAATGTCGACTTCCGAATGGGAAAGTTTCTCCACCGGGCATGCGGCTGTGCGTTCTACGTCTTCGGCAACGTCCGCTGGGTTGATCTCGAGTACAAGCGCGCTGTGCGTGATCACCTGACCACGACCGGCATGAGCGGCGACATAGAGATTAACTCGCAAAAGAGTAAGCTTCAAGGGGGCGCACTTGGTATTGGAACCGGCGCAGACTTCGACCTCTGGTGCGATGTGGGGATTTTCGGAGAAGCCAATATCTTGGGCGTCATTGCAGAGCGATCCACCACAGATATGCAGACACAAACCTTAACGACCGGCATCACGACGAATATCCCATCCCGCTACGGCTCAAACACCTGCATCAACCCTGAACTCGACTTTCGACTCGGACTCAACTACACCTACACCTGCGGTTGCTGGACCGTTGTTGGCGAAATTGGCTACGAGCTTGACTACTTCTGGAACGCCTTTGCCGTGAACAATGTGGATAGCACGGGACCCACTTCCCTGTTCCGCAAATGTGAAGATGTCGGATTCTCTGGCCTCTTCTTTGGCGGACGACTGCTCTTCTAACAGTGTACATTTCCCAAGCGCTATCTCTGATAGCAAAAGCGCAAGGGCGCACTCTCTCAGTTGATGAGAGGTGCGCCCTTGCCATTCAGCTTGCCTCTCTACTTCTCCAAGCCTCGGATAAGGCGCTCACCCCATCCGAACGGGGAGAGCAGCTTCTCTTAGGCCGCATGCTCGCCGACCCGAAGGGGAAAGATCTCCTCTCCGCCCTCACCGACCAGTCGTTTCGAAGCCATGAACGGGCACGCGTTGCTGATCAAATCACCTACCTGCTCAACCAGTTCGGCACCCCCCAATTTCTCAGCTCTACAGACCGGATGGGAGTTGAAGTACTAAAAGGACACACCCTCCTCGCCCCCCTGTTCACAGGAAGGATCCGAAAGGAGATGAGACGGGTGATTCTACCCGCCGAAGAGCGCCCCCTCAGACGGCACATGCAGCTGCGAGAAAAGGAGGGGGTGAGGATGAACCTCAACCACCTGGGCGAAGCAATTCTCGGAGAGGAGGAGGCCAGGCGCCGCCTAGGCATCTACCTCGACCACCTCGCCCAACCAGAGGTGGAGTATATCTCTGTCAAGATTAGCTCGCTCTGTAGCCATCTTAACCTCCTTTCCTGGGCGCATACCCTCGAGAGGCTCTCGAGCCGCCTCAGAACACTCTACAGATACTCTATGCGCCATCCCCGGCCCGATGGGACCCCTAAGTTTGTCAATCTCGACATGGAGGAGTATCACGATTTACACCTCACCGTTGACCTCTTCCGAAGCGTTCTCGATGAAGACGAATTCTTCGGACTAGAAGCGGGCATTGTTTTACAGGCCTACATTCCTGAATCACACCTCGTCCAGCAGGAGCTCACCGAATGGGCCTCTAGCCGCGTCCAACAGGGGGGTGGCCCGATTAAGATCCGCATTGTCCGCGGCGCCAACCTCGCTATGGAAAAAGTGACCGCCTCGATTGAAGGGTGGGAGCAAGCACCCTACCTCATGAAAGAGGAGACCGATGCAAACTTTAAGCGGATGCTCACCTACGGTCTACATCCCATCCGCGCACGTTCGGTCCGTATCGGTGTTGCCACTCACAACCTGCTCGACATTGCCTATGCCCTCCTGCTCACCACCGAGAATGATGTAAAGCCGTATGTTGTGTTCGAGATGCTCGAAGGGATGTGCGATCATCAACGCCGTATTGTCCAGAAAGTGGCAGGTGAAATGCTCCTCTACTGTCCTGCAGCCACCAAACAGGAATTTCCCCACGCCATCTCCTACCTCATTCGCCGCTTAGACGAAAACACCAGCCCCGATAATTTCCTTGCTCACCTTCCCGACCTAGCAACGGACAACGTCGAGTGGGAGCGGCAGGTGAACCGTTTCCGCAACGCTTGCCAAGATATTGGAGCGGTTAACGGAAAGACGCGTCGGCGACAAAATCGCCGTGTGGACCCGATCCAACCCGCAATTGACAGTGAATTCAACAATGAACCCAACACTGATTGGTCACTTCCACACAATCGACGTTGGGCCGAAGAGCTCATCGCAGAGTGGCGGACCAAAAAACTCGAAGATGTTCCAGTGATGATCGCAGGAGAAGTAGAACAGCCAGGAAAGGTGGCGGGAGAGGGACGTGACCCTTCAAAACCGAACCAAATCGCCTATCGCTTTACACTGGCGCGCCAGGCTGATGTCAAGCGCGCTTTACAGCACACCCAAAAGGGTGGTGCAGAGTGGGATCGAAGCGCTGTGCTGGCTAGGGTAGCTCAACAACTCCGTCGTCGCCGCGGCGAACTGATCGGCGCGATGATTGCCGACGGGGGCAAATTGATTCCCGAAGCCGATGCTGAAGTCTCCGAAGCAATTGACTTTGTCGAGTACTACCGTAGAGCTACGCTTGCCTTGGCCGGCGATCCCACCATTCACTGTAAAGCCAGAGGAATTATTCTCGTTACACCTCCCTGGAACTTCCCCTGCGCCATCCCCACCGGCGGCATCAGTGCCGCCCTCGCTGCGGGGAACCGGGTGATTTTCAAGCCCGCTCCCGAAGCGGTCTACATTGGATGGAAGGTGGCCGAGGCGTTCTGGGCCGCTGGGGTTCCAAAGAGCGCGCTCCAGTTTCTCAGCTGCGACGAGGAGTCGATCGGCACGCAGCTGATTGAGAGCAAAGCTATCAATGGAGTGATTCTAACCGGCGCGACAGCTACCGCACGCCTCTTCTACCAGCTACGCCCCCACCTCCATCTCATGGCCGAAACCGGCGGCAAGAACGCGATTGTCGTCTCCAATCTCGCCGATCGGGACCTTGCTATCCAAGATGTAGTCACCTCCGCTTTTGGTCACGCCGGCCAAAAATGCAGTGCTTGCAGCCTCCTCATCCTCCATCGAGAACTCTACGACGATCCCTCCTTTCTAGCGGCTCTTGCAGACGCCGCTTCAAGCTTGAGAGTGGGATCGGCTTGGAATCTCGCTACCGACCTCAATCCCCTTATCCGCCCGCCTGGCACAGATCTGATGAGGGCGCTCACAACGCTTGAGTCCGGAGAAGAGTGGCTGCTGCAACCTCAGCAGGACAAGAGCAATCCCAATCTGTGGTCCGCCGGGATTAAGATCGGCGTCTCACCCCACTCCTATACTCATCAGACCGAATTCTTCGGCCCCATTCTCGCCGTGCTCCGGGCTGACAGCTTTACCGAAGCGTTAAAGCTCGCCAACAGCACGCCATATGGACTCACCGCAGGAGTTCACACCCTAGATGACCGCGAAGTCAAGCAGTGGCACGACACAATGGAGGCAGGCAATCTCTATGTCAACCGAACCATCACCGGAGCGATTGTGAGGCGCCAGCCGTTTGGAGGTTGTAAAGCCAGCGGGTTTGGCCCCGGCGCCAAGGCGGGTGGTCCCGGCTACCTGCCGCAACTGATGCACATCACGCAAGCGCAACTGCCCACCGACTCTATGAAGCTCCCCTCGGCTATCCGCGCTTTCTCGGAGCTGATCGAGGATGAGGAAGAACGGGATCTCTATCTTATCAGCGCGAAAAGCTACGCCTACTGGTGGGAACGGCTCCGTCACCCAATTGACCCCTCCCTAATTATCGGCCAAGACAACCTATTTCAACATGTTCCTCGTGGAAAAGTGGTTCTCCGCATCGAAAAAGGTGATCGGACGAGCGATATCCTCCGCATCCTTGCCGCCTGCACGCTCTGCGGGACTGATCTACACGTCAGTTGGGAACGAAAGAAGAGAGAGCCCGAACAAGTGCGCTCTCTCTTTCCCAATTGCACCCTGGAAAGCGAGGAGGAGCTTTGCGCCCGTCTCGACTCTCTGCAGGTCAAACAACTTCGAGTGCTCGCCCGTCCATCAAAGCGACTAACTATCGCAGCCGCAGAGGCTTGCCTCCACATTGCAGCCGAACCTGTCCTAGCCTCTGGCCGGTATGAATTGGCCCACTATATTCGGGAAGTAGCTACAAGCATCAACTACCACCGCTATGGCAATCTCGGAACCCGTGCGCATGAGACTCGTCGTTGAACAAATTGAGCCTTAACACTTATGGTGGGCCTATCATGAAATTGGAAGTGGAGGACATTCCTGTGAGAAATCGACTGATGAAAGCAGGGGCGGTTGCACTCGCCCTGATTTGTGTGATGGCGACGCAGCCTGCCCAGAGCATGGGCTGCTGCGGAATAGACGGTGATCTGTCGTTGGGAGCTCATGCGCTCTACTGGAAGCCTTCGCACTGCGCCTACGAGTATGCCCGTACAGCGGCTGGACAGGGAAACCCCTCTATTATCTCGGTCTCAGATATTAAGGCCGACTACGATTGGGGCTTTCGTGCTCTTGCTGGCTACGAGTGTGGCTGCTTCTACTCTCAAGTGAGCTACCAATGGCTTCAGACCAACGACGAAGCTGTGGCAAATCAGTCGGAGGCGATTGGTCTTTCCGCGGGGAATAATCAGGTTCGGGCCCGCCTCTTTTACGAGTATCAAAATGTCGATGTGCGAGCGGGACAATATCTCCACCATAGCGGGGGCTGCCACTTCGGTGTCTTCGGCAACGTCCGGTGGATCGATCTCAAGCGAAACAACCGAGTTGAAGGATTTACCGCTAACGGTCCGGGTAGTTGGACGCAGAAGGCGCGGTTTGACGGCGCCGGTCTTGGAGTGGGCACCTCGGGTAACTTCTGCCTCTGGCAGGGGCTTAACGGGTTTGGCGAATTCAACCTGATGGGAATCATCGGCGATCGAAAGACGCCGACCAGCCAAACGATCACCGCTGCCGGGGCGGTCACAAACATCCGTTTCCGCTCCAATACCTGCGTCATCCCGGCGATGGACTTCCGCGTCGGCCTTGACTACAAATTCTGCACCTGCGGCACCACAATAGCCCTCGAAGTGGGCTATGAGATGAACTATTACTGGAACGCGCTCGAGTATGAGTCGCCGACCGGAGTGACAACCACCGGCGTCCGCGAGTGCTTTGATGTCGGCTTCGCTGGCCCCTACCTCGGCGGTCGGATCACCTTCTAACCCGGGTTTCTCGTGATCCTGCTAATTTTCTTGGTGACCGGCGCCCTTGCCGGTCTCCTCGCAGGACTCTTTGGAATTGGGGGCGGACTCGTTGTGGTTCCCGCCCTTCTTCTTGTGTTTCGGTGGCACGAGGTGCCCCTCTCCGTCGCCATGCACCTGGCGGTCGGCACCTCGCTCGCAGTGATGATCGTCAGCTCTACCTCGTCCGTCGTCGCCCACCACCGAAGGGGTGCCGTCCAGTGGGACCTTTTTAAACGGATGTGTAGCGGCGTCGTGATCGGCGCGATCATCGGCGTTGTGATTGATCACTTTCTCCCGGGAAAGATTCTCCACATTGTTTTCGGCGTGGTAGTTCTCCTCATCGCAATTCAGCTCGGTTTCAACCTGAAACCCAAAAAAAAGGAGTCCATGCCCGGCACGACCCTCCTATTCTCCGCGGGAGTCGGCAGCGGCACCCTCTCGTCTCTGTTGGGAATTGGGGGAGGAACATTCAACGTCCCCCTCTTCAACTGGTGGGGGCTAGAGATGAAACAGGCGGTCGCTACAGCAGCCTCCCTTACCCTTCCCGTTGCCATCGTGGGTACCATTGGTTTTGTCATCATCGGACTTGGCAAACCGAACCTCCCCCCTTGGAGCTCCGGCTTCGTTAACTGGAGCGCCATGCTCGGGATCGCCATTGGCAGCATGTTCCTCGCTCCCTTAGGTGCAAGGTTGGCCCATGCCCTTCCCAATGTCATTTTACGTCGCTCCTTTGCGGTTTTCCTGGTCATTGTGGCCTCTCTCATGCTATTCGATTAGGTTATGTTGCGTATCCTCGTCACTATTCTTCTCATTGGCACCACCGTTTCTGCGACCGTTAGGGAGCGGTTTGAGATTGGAGCTGAGCTTCTCTACTGGAAGCCGTCTCTTGGCAGTCCGCTAGTCGCTCGAGAGCTCTCCGAGGGGTTAATCGACGTCACCACCATCGATCCCGATTTTGATTATGGATTTAGACTTGATTTCGGCTACCAAGCGGGATACTTTTTTGGCCTCCTGCGCTACCTCTGGCTAGAAACTCTAACCACCGCCGATACCACCCGCACTGGTAACACCTTTCTCGACATTCCCCCACTCGCCTTCGACATGTGGGACAACAGCCGATCTCATCTACGGGTCCACTACCAAAATGTCGATCTTCGCGGCGGGCAGTTCATCCACTGCGGCGAGCGGTGGCTCTCCTACGTTTTCGCCAACTACCGCTGGGCTAATATCGTCCGACGGCTGAGAACCACCGCATCCAATAACGATAGCTCCGCTCGCTACGTAATGAAGTCAGAACTCGACGGTTCTGGCCTCGGTGTGGGGATCGGAACCCACTTTATCTTGTGGAAGTGGGTGAGCGTCGAGACCCACGCCAACGTGATGGGGTTTGTCGCCGACCGAAAATTCTCTACCTGGCGAGTGACCGATCCTGATGGACGGGTATCCCTACTTAATGTCCGCCCAGTCACCTCACTCGTCCCCGCGCTCGATTGCCGCCTCGGCCTCCACGGCTACTACGAGTTCCGTGGGTTCACGATCACCACGGAGATCGGCTACGAAGTGAATCAGTACTGGAATGCGCTCAAGTTCGCCCTCCCCGCCATGGCGAGTGTTGCGAACAGCAAAATCGTCTGTCGCGATGCGACGATAGCCGGCCTCTATTTCAAGCTCTCCGGCATGTATTAACCGCTTTGACAAAAAGAGCTCCTGGTCTCTATTCTTCGTGTAGATTCGCAACACAAAGGACACCCCTCGTGAAACGTCTGATCGCCGCTCTCATTCTACTCACTGCCTCCTATGTTTCTGCTGACAACTGCGATCCATGCTGGTCCACTTGCGATCCATGCGGCGACTTCGATATTGGAGCACAATACCTCTACTGGAAGCCGGCGATCTGCGATTACAAGATCGCGGAAAAGACGTTCGACAATAATAATCGGATAGAAATCGTCGGGATCAAGCCCGACTACGACTCAGGTGTGCGGGCGTGGCTGGGCTACTACCGCGACTGCTCATTTGCCCAGGTGACCTATCTATGGCTCGAAACGCACGATACGTTCACCATCGAGCTCGATGGCGCGACCACCATGACCATTCCGGGAACCACGTTCCTCTTCAATCGCATTCGCCCCACGTTGAAGCTTCAGTATCAAAACGCCGATGTTAAGGTGGGCCAGTATCTACATCGAGGACGCGCCTGCACCTTTGGGGTTTATGGCAATTTCCGCTGGGTTGACATTGAGCGGCGACTCCACGTGCGCGGCTTTAGCGCAGACCCTCAAGCGCGACTAGAACAAAAGTCGCAGTTTGATGGGGGTGGAGTTGGGGTTGGAATGACTGGTGACTTCTGCATCTGGAATGGCTTTAGCGGATTTGGCGAATTCGGCGCGATGGCTGTCGTTGGTGAGCGCCGCTTTCCTACGTGGCGAGCAGACCGTTCCGCCCTCCCTACCAGCATCGTTCGCACCTCAGAAGTAACCTGCGTCATCCCCGCCATCGACTTTCGCGTTGGGATCAACTACGCATGGGACTGCCTCTGCACCACGGTCCTGTTCGAGGTGGGCTATGAGCTTGACTACTACTGGGCCGCTCTAAAATACGCCGATCTTCCTGCAACGGCAGGAACCATTGTCACCGGTGGACCAATCCGCTGCCACGACATCGGTTTCGCTGGGCCGTTCCTCGGCGTGCATGCCTTGTTCTAGGTTGGTATTATTCTATCCGTTTATGGATGATGCGAATCATGAACTCAAACTGGAAGCAGCTCCTTATTGCCCTACTACTACTCACAGCGCCCTTGCTGCACGCAAGGACAACGGTAAACCGTTGGGTTCCTGGCCAGACCCATCTTGCTGTTTCCGTAAGTTACATGCAGGCGGGCCACTGCGACTACCATTTTGCTACCAATCGGCACTCCGGTGGCACTTTTATTGAGACCGCAGATCCCGGCTTTGATCCCGGACTGCAGATTGCTCTAAATTTCGCCCGCCGCTGCTTCTTTGCCTCAATCAGCTACCTCAGCTGGGGGAGCACTAACTTCGCCTTCGCCTCCCGCGATCCGACCGCTCTCGCCCCGGGTGATTTTGCAATGGTTGGCCTCCCCGCCATCCCCGATAATCCCGCTCCTGGCTGGATCAGCGCGAACGCCCGCCTCCGCTACACCCTTCGCCATTTTGATCTACGGGCAGGGAAGCTAGTCCACGATCAACCCGGCTCATCCCTTGGCCTTTTTGCCAACCTCCGCTACCTAATGCGGCTAGAGCAAAAACAACGACTGACTGCCCAAGCGCGCGTGCTAGACATGGGCAATCCCGTCACTGCGCAAGCCTGCTTCGAGCAGAACGCCAGCTACTGTGGTGTGGGCCTTGGAGGGGGAGCTGTCGGTGAGGTGCACCTTTGGCGCTGCTTTTCCGTCGGTGGCGAGTTCAACGCCACCATCATCCCAGGAACGCGCAAGCTTATCCGCCATCGGGCCACTTTCGACCCAGGCTTTACAAATACAAACACTATGGTTAACTTCCGCGACTTCAACAGCGTCATTCCCGTCGTCGAGTTTCAGGCTCACATTATTTGGCCCTGGAAGATCCTATGCGCCAAAGGAACCTGTGAAGTCGGCTACCAACTTCATCAGTATTGGCAGGCCCTCTCTTTCACTAAACAGGTGAACACCGCTAGAGTTTGCACCAACTTTGGCGTCCTCGGTCCCTACTTCACCGCCCAGTTGGCGTTCTGAATAATTGACCCACATGACCACCTTATTCTCCCCCTATGACACCTGTTTTCGGCGGTCTACTTCGTCTCGCTCCTCAGGCGTGCCTATTGGCCACGCCGTTCGTCGCCACCCTCGTGGGTGTGTTGCATAAATCCGAAATACGCATTGTGCTGGGCTTTGGTTCTGGTGCGGTGGCAGACGTGCGTCACATACTCGGGCGAGTAGGGGCGTACGTCTGCTTCCGCATCCAGGGCCGAATGCCAGTGCAAGGCGTACAATCGATATTTATGCAACACACCCACCCTCGTATCACGCGCAAAACCAGCCGCCCTAGAGGAAGACTAAGGTAGCACTCTAGGTCAGTAGACAAAAACCTATGAATCACATACGTTCCTGAGCAAATGCCCAATGGAGGAAATTGATGAAACTGCGTTACTTGGCAATCGCTCTGGCGATGGGAATGATTCTATTTGGTCAGACGGCAGATGCTCAATGTGCGGACCGGTGTGGTAACCGATGCGGCAGCTGCGACCCCTGTTGGGATAACTGCGATTGGTGCGGCACCTTCGAGTTTGGCGCCGACGCCCTCTACTGGAGCCCAATGGCCTGCAGCTGGGCCTACGGCCGACTTATCAACGTCGGTGCAATCTCCATGCAGTCGATCAAGCCCGATTATGAATGGGGGCTGAGAGTCTTTGGTCTCTACACCCGAAACTGCTTCTTCGCACAGCTCAGTTACACCTGGCTTGAAACACGAAACGCCACCCGGCGACAAGACCTCCTCTTCCCTGACGGTTTCCCCGTAGCAACTATATTGAATGGGGCCGTAGCGAAGCTGGCCTACGACTACCAGAATGTAGACCTAAGGCTCGGGCAATATCTTCATAAGACCTGCGGCTGCCAATTCAATCTCTTTGGCAACGTCCGATGGGTAGAAATCGAAGAGCGACGAACACTCACGGGCGACAGCCAAGTGACTCCAGCACCAGGACCTGCACAACTGGCCTACAAGGCGCAGTTCAGCGGCGTTGGCCTTGGTGTCGGCAGTGGGGGCGAGTATGCCATTTGCGGTACACTCAAGGCATTTGGAAGCATCAACTTTATGGCGATCATTGGTAGCCGAGATAACCCAACCAACCAAGCTCAAATGACCACTCAAGCACGCAGAGTCGACTACGCGTCACACACCTGCGTGATGCCCGCCACTGAATTTCGATTCGGACTAAACTATGAGACCACCTGCCGTTGCCTCACCACCGTCTGGGAAATTGGTTACGAAGTGGACTACTACTGGAACGCCCTCGAGCGGGTCAGTCAAGAGACAGGTGCCAATGTGCGCAACTGCATCGACCTCGGCTTTGCTGGCCCCTTCATCGGCGGTCGAGTACTTTTCTAACCGCCCCTTTGTGCAGCTTGTGATATCCTTGTTGCCATGAGTACGTTGAATCCAGAACAGATTGAAGCTGTTGAGCATATGGAAGGGCCGCTACTGGTGCTTGCGGGCGCCGGAGCGGGAAAGACCCGTATTGTCACGGCCCGAATTTCTAGATTGTTGGAATTGGGTGTACCCGCTGGAGATATTTTAGCAGTCACATTCACCAATAAGGCCGCCGGCGAGATGCAGGCCCGAGTACGAGCACTCACCCACCAACATGTAATGATCAGCACCTTTCATAGTCTTGGAGCCAGGCTATTGAGAGAGTCCATCTCTGCTCTGGGATTTAAGCCCGACTTCACTATTTACGACGAAGAAGACAGCCTCCGCCTGATCCGGGACTGCATGAAGGAACTAAGTATCTCTACAAAGGATGTAAAGCCAAAGGGCTTTAAGGGCCTGATCTCTGATGCAAAGAACCGCCTCTGCCTCCCAGAAGATATTGATCTCGCCGAGCTGTCGACGGAGCGGGAGAGGCTGTTCCCTGAGTTGTATGCCCTCTACCAGGCCCGACTGAAGCAGTACAACGCACTGGATTTCGACGACCTGCTCTTCTTAAGCGTCAGACTATTTGAGGAGTGTCCTGAAGTACTCAAGCACTATCAGATGCGCTGGTCATTCCTACTGATTGACGAGTACCAGGATACCAACCGAGCCCAATATTTGATGGCCCGCCTACTTGTCGAACACCACCAGAACATCTTTGTGGTGGGTGACCCCGATCAATCGATCTACTCATGGAGAGGGGCCAACATTGAGAATATTCTCAATTTCGAAAAGGATTACGCAGGCGCTCGCGTTGTCCGACTCGAGCAAAACTACCGGAGCACCACCAACATCCTAAGCGCCGCCAACGCCCTCATCCAAAATAACGAGGGGCGGTATGAAAAGAATCTGTGGAGCGACCTGGGAAAGGGAGAGAAGATCCAGGTGCGTCGGTGTGAGACCGACCGGGACGAGGCAGATTTTATTGTCGGAAGAATCGATCTCCATCATATCGACAGCCAAGTACCATTAAGCGATATCGTCGTCTTCTACCGCACCAACGCTCAGTCGCGTCAGTTGGAAGATGCCCTTCTGAAGCGGCGACTCCCCTACGTCATCGTCGGCGGTCTCTCCTTTTACCAGAGGCGAGAGATTAAGGACGTTTTGGCTATCCTTCGAATGGTTGATTCGGGCGCCGACTACCTCTCATTTGCCCGCACAATCAATATCCCTAAGCGGGGCATTGGCGATGCCACCCTGGACCGGCTGCATGCGGGGGCGCAGAGCATCCGCCTCACCATCTTTGACTATTGTAAAGCCGTTGTACAAGGTGGCGTTGAACGGCCACGCCTCTCTGCGAAGCAACTGAAGGGGTTGACTGAGTACGTTGATCTCATTGACCAGCTAAGAGAGTTTCGCAAGTCGGGGGCTATCTTCGATCTTGTCTCCGAAGCGATTCTCCGCTCCGGCTACTTGAGGCACCTCAAGGAAGACCCCGAAACTTTCCAGGACCGAAAGGAGAACCTCGATGAGCTGGTCTCCAAAGGCGCCGAGTGGGAGGAGACAACCGAAGGCCCAACCTTGACCGCGTTCCTCGAGGAACTCTCACTCAAGTCCAGCCTCGACGAGGCGGCCACTGACGACCAACGGGTCCATCTAATGACTCTCCACAATGGAAAGGGGTTAGAGTTTGCCATTACGTTCGTCGCTGGAATGGAGGAGGGACTCTTCCCTCACGCCAATAGTATCGGTAGTAGGGAGGCATTAGAAGAGGAGCGGCGGCTCTGCTACGTTGGGATGACCCGCGCCAAGCAGCAGCTCTACCTCACCTCTGCTCACTACCGCTATGTCTGGGGAGGTCCTCAGATGATGCGCCCAAGCCGCTTCTTGCAAGAGATACCTTCCGAATACGTTCAGGAGAAGGGAGTGGCTGACTCCTTCCTGGATGATGATTGGCCCCCTCCCGAGCCCGAAGAAGGTGCCATCTTTCAGGCGGGAGATCTCATCAGCCACCGCGATTTTGGCACGGGGGAGATCCAAGAGATCTCCGAAAATTCCCTAGGCGCTGTCTACAGGGTGCTATTTTCCCGAGACACCAAGCCCCGCACCCTAGTTGCCAAGTACGCAAAGCTCTCACACTATACAGGTTAGCTCTGTTAAAGGGATTGGTATACAATGTAGGCAGGAGGAGTCTGTCATGGTGCAAAGGGTTATCGAGAGTCCGCAACTGGTTCACGCATTAGGAATCATTCAGCTTCCGATTCAGGACCTAGCAGATCACCTGACTAGCGAGCTTGGTAACAATCCCATGTTTGAATCCGAACGCGATGCCCTCTCCGAAGGTCGAATGCATCTGACCGAGGAATCGCTTCTCACCGATTCCCTCCCCGGTCTTCCGGCCAAAGATGAAACAGATTTCACCTCTCTGCACTTGGACGACGATCAGTATCTAACGCTAGACTTCCTTGAGCCGGAGATCGCAGAGCTTTTCGACCTAGATGCGCGCCCGACTGACCCACTTCCAGAACCGGCAGCCGACGCATTCGATCCCACCCTTCTACCCGATCTGATCATCACAGAAACGGAAGAGTATCTCACCTGCGACGTCAATATTGACCCTCTCCCTAACACTCGTCTCAATCCTCCCTATGCTCGGCTCCTCGCTAACCCAACCACACCGGCAGAGACCACGCAGTTTTTAAACGATCACCTGCAGCGAGGTAAGTGGCTGCTCCTCTGCGTTGAGCAGCGAAACCATCTCCTCAAGCGAGTCGGAGATCTTCTCATCGAAGAGATGCCTAACTACCTCATAGGCAATACCACCCATCTACTTCCCATACCGATCAGTAAAGCCGCAAAGCTGTTTAAGGTTCCGGAGACCACCCTTATCAGCGCCATCGCCAATAAATCGGTCTCGTCTCCAGCCGGCAGCCTCTCTTTGACCAAACTCTTCACACACGCCTATGTCCAATCTGACCTTCCCCCGACCATCGTCCTTATCAGAGAGCTCATTGATGGTGAAAATCCCACCAAACCGCTCTCGGATGCCCAAATCTCTGCTACACTGGAATCGCGTGGCATCCAGTGCGCCCGCCGCACCGTTGCCAAGTACCGCTTTCAACACGGGATCTCTAATTCGCGAGGCCGTAGACACTCCTAAGCATCTGCCATCGGAGCGAGCCGTCGCCTTTTAGCCGGCTCCGCGCAGCCGCCACGACCTCCCGATCGGTTAAACGGTATGCAACAGACCACGCTCGCGACCCCACTTTGCTGTAAAGCCAACGGACACACCTCCGCAATTGCCGGTGACGCCATCCAAGCCTTGTAAAGCCGATGACTACGAGAGCTAAAGGGATAGCGGGCAGCCAGGCGCCAGCTAACATAGCCCCCATGAGAGTCCAAACTTCCCAGGGGCGACAGATGATGGGACCGAGAATTCTCCTCCAACGTCTTTTACTCAACTGATAGGCAAAGAACTCCTCAAACAGCGGCTCATCAAAGGCACACCGGCCGGCATGAGCTAGCTCGTGGGCGATCAGCTCCGCACGGTCGTACCCCCACGGAAGTCGGCGCCTCACTTGTAAAGCCGCTTTACTTCCGTCGGTCATCATCACTGCGCCGTGCCACGGCATCAGCCCCCGATCACTCTCAATAACTTCAACCCAATCGGGAGAGATATTGTAGAGTTCCACAACGCCGCTACTTAACTGCTGTGCCGCAAGCACACGGTTGCGAAAGTCCTCTTCGTTCTCATTCGGCCCAGGAATTAGGCCTCGCCGGTTCCACTCCATCCATTGCATATAAGTAGTGTAAAGAGTTGTTGCGTAATTTTGCAGCGAAATCGTACGCTGCCTGTTCATGCGGATTAATCATTTGAAAGGTTCTTACGAGGTTGTTGTCGAGCGGGGGGCCCTTGACCGCCTACATAATTATCCAGTTGCGGCAGTTGTCACTACCGAGAAGCTGTGGAAGCTATTCGGCCCGCTACCGGGAACACCGATTTTTATCCCGGACGGTGAACAGGCAAAGAAGTCCGATATACTCCAGTCACTCTGGCAAGCGTTTTACGACCACGGGCTTGATTCACACTCGCTGGTCATCGCTCTTGGCGGAGGAAGCGTAGGTGACGTAGCCGGCTTTGCCGCTGCCACGTTTATGCGGGGGATCGACATCATTCAGGTCCCTACCACCCTACTCGGGATGGTCGATTCCGCGATTGGGGGAAAGACCGCCATCAATTTTGCAGGGGTGAAGAATGCTGTGGGCGCCCTCCACCATCCGATAGTGGTACTAGTTGATCCCAACTGCCTCAGCACCCTTCCCCCAAGAGAGTTCTCTTCCGGAATGGCCGAGGCTATCAAGTCAGCGATGATTGGCGATCCCCACCTCTTTGACCTACTGGAACGGGGAGAGGCCGATATCGAAACAGTTATCCGACGAAGTGCCCAGGTAAAGATAGATGTCGTTAACAAGGGGATCCGCGATCACCTCAACTATGGCCACACCTTTGGTCACGCCCTCGAGGCCCTCTCCAACTATTCTATGGCGCATGGTGAAGCGGTATCCATTGGCATGAACTGCGCCGCCCGCCTCAGCGTCCAACTGGGAATAGCCGATGAGGATCTGGTTGGCCGACAGGAGGCTGTGTGTAAAGCAGCTGGACTTCCCACAGAGCTCCCTGACTTTCCCGGAGAGCAGATCGTCGCCGCCATGCGCCGAGACAAGAAGTCCATTGATGGCCAGCTCCGCCTCGTGCTCCCTGAGAAGATTGGAAAGGTCTCCATCATCGACGGCGTGCATCTTAATCTCTAATACTGTATAATGGCTGCACTCTGTAACAAGGAACCATCATGGCTAAAACACTCGTCATCGTAGAGTCCCCCGCTAAGATCAAGACGCTTAAGAAGTTCCTTGGTCCTCAGTACCTCGTTGAATCGTCGGTGGGCCACGTGCGCGACCTTCCTCAGCGAGGGTTTGGAATCGACCCAGAAAATGATTTTGAACCCGAATATGAGATTCTGCCGGACAAAGAACGGGTGATTCAGACTCTAGTGAATGCGGCCAAGCAGGTCGATGAAGTTTACCTCTGCCCTGACCCCGACCGCGAGGGAGAGGCGATCGCGTGGCACATTGCACAGATCCTCCCTAAGGGTACGGTGATCAAACGGGCAGCCTTCCACTCTCTCACAAAAGATGAAGTCTTGCGGGCGATCAATGAGCCGATGGAGATCAACTACGCAATGGTGGATGCGCAACAGGCGCGCCGCCTCCTTGACCGCATTGTGGGATACAAAATTTCTCCTCTGCTGGCCCGCAGGGTGCAGGGTGGGCGTCGTGCAGGGGGTAGTCTTTCTGCCGGGCGTGTCCAGTCGGTAGCGCTCAAGTTGGTGATCGACCGAGAGAAGGAAATTGAAGCGTTCAATCCGGTTGAATACTGGACTCTGACGGGGAAGATGCTCAAGAGCGAAGACAACGCGACCTTCCAGGCGCAGCTCCACACGGTAGATGGCAGGCGGATTGACAAAGAGGCTGTTGAGGGAAAGGATCTCCAGCTGATTGACAATGAAAAGACAGCGATGGGGCTGAAAGAGCGGATGGAGAAGGGGAGCTACACGATTACCCGTGTAGAGAAGAAGGAGAAGCGGCGCAATCCGGTTGCCCCATTCATCACCTCAACGATGCAACAGGAGGCGAGCCGCCACCACGGATTCAATGCATCACGTACGATGAGTATCGCGCAGGGACTCTACGAAGGTATCGATCTTGGCACCGAGGGGCCAGAGGGTTTGATCACCTACATGCGTACTGACTCTGTGAGGGCAGCTCCCGAGGCTGTAACAGCGGTGCGCGGGTGCATTGAGGCCGCCTACGGCAAAGAGAACCTATCGGCCCGGCCCCGAATCTTTTCGAGCAAGAAGAGTGCGCAGGACGCTCACGAATGTATTCGGCCCACCAACTTCGACCACCCTCCTGAGAAAGTAAAGCCATTCCTAACCCGCGACCAATTCTTGCTTTACACATTGGTTTGGCGCCGTTTTCTCGCCTCACAAATGGCCCCCGCCGTCTACGACACGGTATCAGCCGATGTGAGCAGCGATGACGGCCTAATGCTCCGCTCCTCTGGGTCAATTTTGAAGTTCCGCGGCTTCCTCACCATCTACCACGAGAAGAAGGATGAGGAGGATAAGGAGGACGGGGACAACCTCCTTCCTCCGCTCGAAGAGGGGATGAAGCCAAGCCTGACGGAAGTTGGAGTTGAACAGTCGTTCACCCGCCCGCCTCCCCGCTTCTCGGAAGCCTCTTTGGTGCGCGAGCTGGAGAAGTGTGGCATTGGCCGTCCGTCCACCTACGCGACGATCATGAACAAGATTCAGAGCCGCGACTACACGGTGCGAGAGAAGGGAAGATTGGTTCCGACAGAGCTTGGACGGGTGTGTGCCGACCTGCTTGAGGCGAGCTTTCCCCAGATCATGAATGTTGACTTTACAGCTCACATGGAAGATGACCTGGAGGCGATCGCTGGCAACCAGAAAAACTGGAAAGAGGTCATCCGAGAGTTCTGGGGACCGTTCATGGCCACCGTGGAAGAGGCGGAAAAGAGCGCCTTTGTTCCCCGCGTTGAGACTGATCTTCCCTGCCCAAAATGCGAGAAGAAGCTGCAAAAGATTTGGGCGCGCGGGAAGTACTTCTATGGCTGCTCCGGCTATCCCGACTGCGATTACTCGGCTCCCATCCAAGAGATTAGCTTCGACAAAGAGGATTACGCGCCCGACTTCGACTGGGAGCAGGCGTGCCCAACCTGCTCTAAAGAGATGAAGGTGCGTCACGGCCGCTACGGCGCCTTTTTAGGTTGCACTGACTATCCGGAGTGTAAGGGGACAGTCAACGTTCCTAGAAAGGGAGAGGAAATCCCTTCAGCCGACGAGATGCCCATGTGTCCGGCCATCGACTGCCCCGGCAAGTTGACCGCCCGCCGCTCTCGCTACGGAAAGATCTTCTTCTCCTGTTCTACCTATCCCGACTGCGATGTAATCGTGAACGATCTAGATGACGTCGCCACCAAGTACGCCGATCATCCTCGCACCCCTTATGTAAAGAAGACGAAGAAAAAGGGAGCTAAAGCCGCTCCAAAGAAGAAGAAAAAGGCCACGGCGCCAAAGAAGCCGCGAAAGACCACTCCGCGCGAACTCTCACCCGAGATGGCAGCGATCGTAGGGGCGTCTGAGATGACTCGAGGCGACGTGATGAAGGGACTGTGGGCCTACATCAAGAAAAACGGCTGCCAAGATCCAAACAATGGGCGAATCATTGTCCCCGATGCCAAATTGACTGCTCTCTTTGGTTCGAGCGACCCAATCGATATGTTCAAGCTGGCCGGTCTCGTCTCCAAACATCTGAAATAGCTTGAAGGTTTCGCCACAGTACGCTAACGTCATTGCTCTTAAAACCGACGAGCTTCACGGATGCGCTGGGTACAAAAACTTCTCCTAATTGCTACAATCGCCTCAACAGGCGTGGCCTCGGCTGACCTCTCACCCCGTTGGGAGAGATGGGAACCCAACTGGGAATTTCTCGGAACAATGGCGCAGTTTCGCGGCGGAGCGGCTGGCGCTTTGTGGTATCCGGTCCTTCAAGATGATCAGACCATTTGCTTCACCCAGGCGGGCATCGGATGGGTGCGCAACGCCTACTTCATCGACTTCGGCACGGGCGTTCGCCGCTTCATCACTGGTGATGTAATTGCGGGGGCCAATGCCTTTATCGACATCAGCAGCTCTGATCACGATATCTCCTACTATCAGGGAGGCCTCGGCCTAGAGCTACTGGGACCATGCTGGGAGATCCACGCTAACAGCTATTTTCCTAAGCTAAAGATGACGGTGATTCGTGATAAGACCATTCCAGGTGCAACGCTTGTCCCCGATCTGGGCGGCGGGATGGACATCGTTTCAAACGATATTCGTCGCCAGTCACTAGAGTGCTCCTACTACGGCTATGACGCAGAAGCGGGTTACATGTTTGATGTGGGGCCAGGTGAGCTCTGGGGTTGGGCCGGCTACTACTACGCCCGAACGAAAGAGGGGATGTCGTTTCAGGGGCCCCGCTTCTTGGTAGAGTATGTGAGCAAGCCAATGGTGGGCTGGGGCGGACAGTTGTTTGCCGGTGTGGGTTGGGAATATGACCGATTACACAGTGGACAGACTGGCGCACGGGTCGGCTTTCGCGTCCCCTTTTGCTGGCATAGCCGCACTCGCATTTGGAATAAGCCCTCACTTTGTAGACGAGCCGCCTATGCAGTGCGCCGTCAGCCGGGTGTGAGAATCGAAAGGGAAACACGCGACCGCCTGCTACCTCGAACATTCATCGCCAACGCCTTCTTCGTACAGCAAAATGGAGTTGGAACGGGAACACAGACCGATCCGACGAACATTGCGACCGCTCTTCCACAGATGGCGCCCAATGACCTCCTATTTCTTCTGCAAACTAACGGCAACATTACGCTGCCAGCTGGAGGGATCAATCTGGATATCGGCAACCTCACCGGGGCAACCGTAGCCGGCTTTGGGGCCGACGGTTTCTCCGCAGAAGTACCGGTGCCCGGAGGACGGACTTTGACTGTAACAGCGCTTGTCGGACAGCAGGGACGTCCCATTTTGACCGGGGCGGGAGAGGTTGGTGTCATGCTCGACAGCAACAACCGGGTGCAAGGGATCGGGGTTGATACCGCTCTAAGCGCAGTCCTTGGAGTCACCGGAACCAACGCAACGATCACCGATGTGGTCGGCAGCAATCTCACTGGCGACGGCATCGGCCTGGGCAACATGAGGGGCCTTGTCTCCATCTCGAATAGCTCCTTTACAAATCTGACGGGCAGTGGCGTAGCCATCACGGCGACCGAAGCCAACAGCTCGAGCATCATCAAGGTGGTGAATACATCCTTCACCAATCTGCAAGAGGCTCTCAATGCGCAAGTGACCGGCTCCGCCGCCAGCACGGACATTCTCTTCTCTAACAACACTGTGAACACCACCACGATGCGCGCCTTCGATGTTACTGTGACGAGCGTGGCAACCGGGACGACAACAGTCAATCTCATCGCAGACAACAATACGATCTCAGGAACAACCACTGAGCCGTTCAATATCGCGACCACCTTCGTCAACCCCACCGATGTGAACAATCTGCAAATCAGCAACAACACGATTGTTAGTCCAGCTGGAGCCATCGTCGGGGTCAACGTCACCCATGAGGGCAACGGAAAGGTGAACGCCACCGTGACCGGCAACAAGGAGAGCGGCAATGCGACCGCAACGACCGCCTACAACATCGAACGGACGGGAGCTGCGGCGCCGGGTGTCCTCTGCACCGACTTCACGGGTAACCGAACCGCTAGGCCGACTGGGATCACCCTTGACGCAACGCCGGGCACCTTAGAGGTTGAGCAGTTCCCACAACTCTCAGCGCTCAACAACAACATGTCTGTGGCGATCGCAAATATCGTTCCGATGGACGTGCCGGCTGGAACCTGCCCCGAGCCAGTGATTCCCTAGCAATCTGGGTACCAATCTGGGTCTTGGGGTCAGGCCTGACCCCAAGGTCAAGTTAGCCCTGCGCCTGACCCTACGTGCTGGCTTAAGTTGACCTCCTTGGGTCTAATTGCTGTAAGCTAGTGCTAGGCGCTGATACTTGCGCATGAGGTCGCGGTAGCGGGCCGCCTCTTCGAACGCCATCTCTTTGGCGGCGCTCTTCATGGCACGTGAATACTCGGCGATCTTCCGATCAATCTCTTCCGGAGTGAGATATTCGTGCCTCTCTTCACGGGCCCGCTTCCCTGTCTTGGGAGACTCTTCATCGTATTTGACTTCGAGCTCGACCCACGGGAGATCGCTCTTGATCTTGCTCCGGATCGTTTGGGGAGTATGGCCATGCTCAGTGTTATACCGCGTCTGGATCGCCCGTCGGCTGTTGGTGGTGGCGATGGTCTTCCGAATGGAATCGGTCTCCTTATCAGCATACATAATCACTCGTCCGTCGGCATTTCGCGCCGCCCGCCCGCAGGTCTGAATGAGTGCGGTGGCACTACGTAGGAACCCCTCCTTGTCAGCATCGAGAATGCAGACGAGGGAGACCTCGGGGATATCCAAGCCCTCTCTAAGCAAATTAATTCCCACTAGCACATCATAGGTGCCCAAGCGGAGATCGCGGATGATCTGCATCCGCTCTAGCGTCTTGACGTCAGAGTGGAGGTAGGAGGCTTTGATCCCCAGTTCGACAAGGAACTTAGTCAGCTCTTCAGCAAGTCTTTTGGTGAGGACGGTGACGAGAATGCGCCCCCCCTTGGCGGCGTGCTGCCGAATCTCGTCGAGGCAGTCGTCAACCTGACCTGTCGCCGGCCTCACTTCAATGATGGGGTCGAGTAGACCTGTCGGCCTAATCAACTGCTCCACCACCTCGCCGCCAGCCTCGGCCACCTCCCACTCACTCGGAGTGGCACTCACATAAACAACCCGTTTGAGACGCTCATAGGTCTCTTCAAACTTAAGAGGTCGGTTGTCATAGGCAGAAGGAAGGCGAAAACCAAAGTCGACAAGCGACGCCTTGCGGGCCCGATCGCCGTTGAACATGGCTCGAAGCTGCGGAACCGTTTGGTGCGATTCGTCGATGAAGACGAGGCAGTCGTCGGGGAAGTAGTCGAGGAGGCAGGGGGGTGGCTCTCCCGGGGCGCGCTGTGAAAAATGACGAGAATAGTTCTCGATTCCCTTACACGATCCAATCTCGCGCAACATCTCTAAGTCATAGAGGGTGCGCTCCTTAAGCCTGTGCCGCTCAATCACTTTCTCTTCGGTATCAAACTCTTGCAGGCGCTCTTCAAGCTCTGCCCTGATGGTCTGCATCGCCCGCTGACGCACCTCTACCGGCGTGACGTGGTGGGAGGCGGGATAGATGGAGGCGCTCTCGATTCGGTTAAGCACTTTTCCGGTAAGCGGATCAATTTCGCTAATTCTCTCCACTTCGTCGTCGAAAAACTCGATCCGTAGGGCGAGATCTTGCTCGTAGGCGGGAAATATCTCCAGACTATCACCACGAGCTCGGAAGGTACCTCGGGAGAAGTCCACGTCATTTCGCTTATAGGCCATCTCGACGAGATGGATGAGCACCTCATCACGGCGGTACTCTTTCCCCACCTCCAGATTAAGCTTCATCTGGGCGTAATACTCAGGTGTGCCAAGTCCGTAGATGCAGGAGACGGAGGCGACGATGATCACATCTTCTCTCTCGATCAACGAACGGGAGGCGGAGAGGCGGAGCTTGTCGATCTGGTCGTTGATCGCCATGTCCTTCTCGATGAAGGTGTCGCTCCGAGCAATATACGCTTCTGGCTGGTAGTAGTCGTAGTAGCTGACAAAATACTCGACGGCGTTGTCGGGGAAAAATCCCTTGAACTCGGCATAGAGCTGAGCCGCAAGTGTCTTATTGTGAGCGATGATTAATGCGGGCCGCCCAGTTTTGGCGATCACGTTGGCCATGGTGAAAGTCTTGCCCGAGCCGGTGACGCCGAGAAGTACTTGCGACTTCCGCCCCGCCTCTAACCCCTCGACGAGCGACTCGATCGCCCTCGGCTGATCACCCCGCGGCTCAAACTCTGTCGACAGCTTAAACACTACTTCTTCATCCGCTCACGAGCGACGCGAGAAATTTTGTTCCACCCACCAGATAGACCCATGGCGCTGAACATCTCTTTGGCGGTGGTGTTGGTCACTTCGATCATCCGCTCGGTCCCTTCATAGAGAATCTGCTCGACAAGCCCCTTCTCTTTTGCAAAATGGGCTCGCCGCTCACGGATGGGATCTAAAAAAGTGTTGAGCGCCTCGATTAACGCCTGTTTCACCTCAACATCACCAATACTTCCCTCTCTATACCGCTTCTTGAACTCTTCGACCTCCCCCATGTTGGGGTTAAAGACGTCATGTAGCTGAAAAACAGGGTTCCCTTCGACTCTACCAGGAATGTCAGCACTCACCCGGTTGGGATCGGTGTACATTCCGCGCACCTTCTTCTCGACCGCCTTGGCGTCGTCACAGAGGAAGATGCTGTTGCCAGCAGACTTGCTCATCTTTCCCTGCCCATCGGTCCCCATCAGGGTGGGAAAGTCACTAAGCATCACCTCGGGAACGGGAAGGGTCTCGCCGTAGAGCTGATTGAACCGGCGGGCGATCAGCCGGCTGATCTCGATGTGCGCCTCGTTGTCCTTACCGACGGGGACGATATGCGCCTTAGGGGCCAAAATATCGGCTGTCATCAGGACAGGATAACCGATCAGTCCAAACGGGATCCTCTCAGGGTCAATATGAGCGTTGCGGGCCATCTCTTTCAAACTGGGAAGGCCAGTGAGTCGGTTGAGACCAACGAGCATCTCCAAGATGAGGTTCATCTGATAGATCGCCGGGAGGGCGGATTGCAGGTAGAGAGTGCTTTTGCTCGGATTGATCCCCACCGCGAGCCAGTCGAGCACCATCTCACGGGTGTTGTTCCGAACCTCAAGAATATCGCTCTTCTCTCGCTTGGTGGTAAGCGTGTGGAGATCGGCAACAAAGAAATAGCAGTCGTATTTCTCCTGCAGCGCGACCCGGTTGGCTATCGAGCCAACCCAATGCCCCAAATGCAAGAATCCAGTGGGTCGGTCACCCGAGACAATTCTTTTTTTTTCGCTCACGAACCCTCCTTCAGCAGCACCGCCGCGACATCAGTATCAATAAACTCGATCACAATCGCAAGCGCAAAAAAGGCAAACGCAATAATGAGGGAAATGGGTCCGCCGGCCACCCGGTAGTCGTGCTTTCGGTGCCGAATGTAGCGGTCTGCGAAGACCATGGCGACGGGAAACAGCCCAAGTAAAATTGCGACGAAAAGGCCTGCGTAGGAGAGGGCAGCGATGAAGCCGTTGGGGTAGGCCCAGGCGAAGATGAGGGGCGGAGCGAAGGTGAGGACGACGACGACGGCTCGTCCCATCCGCGAGTTCTCCACCCGTAAACCGTCCCGTAGAAAATCTGAAAGACTGAGGGAGACGCCCAAGAAGCTGGTGACGATGGCGAAGAAGGAGAGGAGGGCGGTGGCAGCTCCAATCATGGGACTGTTGGTGAGCCTCTCGAGAGTACCGGTCAGTGTTGCAGCGGGCTGGCCCGAACGGAGCATAGCGAAAAGGTTATCGAGGGGGACGGAGCCGACGATGAGTAGCTGCCAGATGATGTAGATGATGAGGGGGACGGAGGTGCCGATTAAAAGGGTGTAGCGGATCGCCTTTAAATCCCGCTCTAAGTAGTTGACCAAGACGGGGATGATGATATGAAAACCAAAGGAGGTGAGAACGAGAGTGAGGGGGACAATCGTATATTGGGGCCAGGCACGGGCGAGCAGATCCGATTGGATGTGGGGGGAGATGAGGACGACCAAAATCACGTAAACGAGAACAAACCCTAGCACCAAAAATCGGTTGAGGTAGTCGACGGAGCGGACGCCAAGGTAGACGAAGAGGCCAAAGATGATGACGAACGGGATGGGACCCCACCACTTACTCAGCTCAACATTGAATACCTCATGTAGCCCCTCTATGAGAAGCGCACCGCTCCCCGAGATGTAGGCGGCGGTAAGAGAGTAGAGAAGGAGAAGGTAGCAAGCCCAAGCGATCACCTCGCCCACAGGTCCGAGCGTCCGCCTTGCCATGGAGACGAGGTTGACCCGCCCCTCCATGCTAATATTGGTCTCGAGAAAGAGGAAGGCGGTGTAGGCCATGAATCCCCAAACGATGATAAACAGGACGATCGATGGCCAGAAGCCGGCAATTCCTGAGCTAACCGGAAGAGCCAACATCGCTGCGCCAATGGTCGTCCCGGCGACCAAAAGAACGCCACCCAACATCCGTAGGGTGTTCATATCACGCTAGCCTGATGAAGCGCCTGAACGACCATGACGAACAGAGAAAAGAGAATGACAGCGACGAGGAGCGGTCTGCCGCCAAACATGGCTCGCTCGACGATCGCTTTCTTTCGATACCGAGCTACCCACACCATCAGCGCTGGCATGATTCCAAAGAGGACGACCGCCCCAAACGCACCGGCCAGCTCAAGCGCCTGGATGAAAATCCGTGGGTTGTAGAGGGAGGCGACGAAGGGGGGGACTACTGCCAATATCACAAGCCCAATGCGGGCGGGGCGGGAATTGGGTGCGTGAAAGCCGTCAGCCAAGAAGTGGACGAGGCTAAGAGCTTGAGCCAAAAAGCTGGTGACGATGGCGAAGAAGGAAAAATACTGAACAACGACGGTGACCCAACCAAGGCCAACCGATTCACGCAACACCTGGCCCACCAGATCTCCCCGCGCAGCGCTAGCGGCTATCTGGTCTGCTGGCACCAGCCCTAAGATCACCAGCTCAAACAGCAAATACCCAATCAAAGGGAGGGTGGTGCCGGCAATCACAGCGATCCTGAGCTGCCGCATATTGGCATGGAGGTAGCGAGTAGCTGTGGGAATCATGTTGTGAAGTCCAAAGGCGATCACCACCACGGGGGCGCCGATCCACATCAGTTCCCAGTTGAAATAGCTGAGCAACTCAGCCCGAATCTGTGGCGCGCCAATGCCAAGCATCAACAGGTAGGTGACGGCCAATCCAACCATCAACAATCGGTTGACGTAGTCAACCGCCTTGGTTCCAAAATAGATCAGAACGCCAAAGATAACGGTGCAGCAAAGGCCGCCAACCCACTGGGGAATGATCTGACTGGTGTAGTCCTCCCAGAAATCAGCCACCAGAGCACCACTCCCAGCCGCGTAGGCGATAAGAAGCAGATAGAAGAGGTAGCAGAAGAGTATCCACGCTGCCGCCTGGCCAATTTTTCCAAGCGTTCGACCGGCCATGCTAACGATACTGACGTGGCTTCCCAGCCAGACGTTCACCTCAAGCAACAACAGAGCAGTTGTGGTCATGAAGAGCCAGCCGATCAAAAAGATCACCACCGCGGGAACAAACCCGGCCAATCCGGTCACCACTGGAAGGGCGAGCATACCGGCACCAATGCAGCTGCCGGCCATCAAGAGGGTAATCCCGAGCAGGCGTGTCCGGTCGTGTTCAAGCATTAGGTATTGGCCGCCTTTTTCTTAGCAGTTCGCTCTTCTTGTCCGAGGCGTCCGAGATCGTGACCATCATAGTCGACAAACTTGAAGAACTTCTCAAAGAGGGGGATCTGCCGCACCACCTCGCGCGCCATCTCCTGCGCCACCCACCGGTAGTTGGGGTGGCCGGCCGGCTGCGATCTCAATTCGCACAACCACTGCAGCGCCCGTAAATTAATCTGGAAATACCACCGAATATTAAAGCCCATCGGAACGATATACTGCGCCTCTTCTGGCAACTCGGTGGCGATCGTTTTCCACGCCTCATACGCCTGGTTCATCGCCTTGTGATACTGATCCCCTAGGTCGATGTCGTCTAGCTCTGTTGGGAAGTAATAGCCATGTTCGCATCCAAGCGTTTGCCGCTCCTGCGTACACATCCGGTGTCGATGAAGGTCGCGGTAGGCGCCAAAGTCGGCAATAATCTCAAACGTGAAATTGGCATGTTCAAGGGCGCGCGGCGACTTGTGTCGACGATTCTCTCTAGGGTCACATACGGCATCGAACATGGCGCCCAGCTCCTCATCGGAAAGTCCCGCACAATAGGTCTGCAGGTCAGCCAGCGTCCGGCGCGAACCGTCATAGAGTAGTGCGCCGGCCACTTTAGACGCAGCCCCCTCTTCCCACTGGATCAGCCGAACCCCCTTGCCCCGCTCACCTACATCGTTCACTTTCGATTCATGCGTTCCATGGATGTGATCGAGCCCCGACTTGAGCGCATCGCGGTAGTCAGAAAAACCCTGATGGTGCCGGTGCGACGGCTCCGAACGCCTCACAAACGACGGAATCACTTTAGAGAGCTCCTCATGTCCCTTCCTCCCCACATCTTGCAATTCGGCCAGGTTCTCCGTCTGCAATTTGTGGAGCATCGTCTCAAAGAAACGACCATTTCCATACAGCCCCATATTTGTCAGCGTCGAAGCTGGCAGTAACCCACGAAGACAGTCGAGCACCTTCGCTCGAATTGCCGCCCGATAAGCCACCTTGCTCGTCTCCTCACCCTTCGGAAATTTCCGCTCCATCTCTTCTGTCAGCGGGGGAATCAGCCCGCTATAGGTCTCGAACAACATGTTGCACGTGTCCAGATAGAGATCGCGGTAGGCCGATGTCATCAACACCGGCTCTCGATAAAAAAGATAATCGCCCTTTACCTTCTGATCGAAGTAGATATACCTAGTCGACTTCTCAAGAGGGGAGCCCCCAATACGACAATCTTCAATCACCTTCGCCGCCAACATCGAAATCTGTTCAATGGCCAGATGGGCGCCGCCCAGCTCTCCGATCGAATCATCCCCATACCCATCCAAAATCCGGTCGTAGAATTTTTGTGCCCTCTGGATGGCCACCACCTGTCCATCGGCACCCTCTGCTCCCCCAGAACCGACAATTGTCTCGAAAGCGGTCTCTTCATTGAGGATAAATTCCTTCAACAAGAGCGAGCGCAAGCCGAGCGTTGAGCGACTATATCTGGAGAAGAGCGCCCCCTTCATCACCTCGGGCAAGTTTCTAAGAACAAAGATGTTGCTAGAGGAACTGGTAACAAAACGTTCCAGCACCTTCAGCTGGCTGTCGGTGAATTCTTCATAATCTTCAATCATCTATGCCTCCTGCAAGATAGGGAATTTTGCCATGTTTGCGCTTCCCTATCAAGGAGAATGCTTGCTTGCCCCAGTCGAAGATGCCCCACACAACCTCTGGGGTGGCGTCGTTCGGCCTCCTGCCCTCCACCGCGACCCCGGGGATTCTGGTTGGCATCTACAACTGGGGAAAAACGGTCAATAACCCTGTCAATCGTGTGTACATAGATTGTCGACAGTTGTGTCGATAGCCTTAATCAGTCGATAAGTCGCCGTTTCCACACCGCCTGTACACACGTTTTCGACTAAGGCCGCCCCAGAGCCCCTCCCCTAAACCATCGACACTTCCACAGCCTCCGAAGAAGAAGATTATTATCTCTATAGAGAGAGACATCTCTCTTCGTCCTCCAATCCCTTGACCTACCAGGGGTAGGCCTTTAAACTCATTTCCATGCTAAGGAGAGGCGTATTGCATAGACCGATTGCACGCATTGCGCCAGCATTCGGCTTTGGGGTTGTTGCAGAAACGTACCCCTACTCACCGAGTATGTGACCCGCGTCTGCAACAACCCCAAAACCAAAGCCCAGCACAATGCGTAGATCGGATTCATGCAACACACCTCGCCGGAGACCTCGTCGCAATCGGAAGGACAGCACCACTCGTGCAATGATTCGTGAAACGCCACTTGCTGCTAGCGACTTGATTCGTCCCTACTTTGTTCTCGATGGAAAAGGGCGGCGAGAACCCATTGCCAGCATGCCAGGGATCGATCGGCTCTCAATCGACCTAGTTATCGACGATGCGCGTGAGCTGCACGCGATGGGTGTTCCTGCGATCATCCTATTTCCTTACGTAGAGGGGCGTCACAAGGACGCGCGCGGTTCGGAGGCATGTAATCCTAACGGCACCCTTCCAACGGCTGTGAGAGCCATTAAAGAGGCTCTGCCGGAGCTTTGCGTGATCGCCGACATCGCCCTCGATCCCTACACGACGCACGGACACGACGGTTTGCTTAACGAGCGGGGAGAGGTTCTCAACGACCCGACGGTGGAGATTTTGGCTGAGTGGGCGGTGATGTTAGCAGCCGCTGGCGTCGACATGGTGGCGCCAAGCGACATGATGGATGGGCGGGTGGGGGCAATTCGTCGCGCTCTTGACTTAGAGGAGCAACGACAGGTGAGCATCATGGCCTACTCGGCCAAATACGCCTCAGCGTTCTATGGCCCGTTTAGAGATGCTCTCCACTCGGCACCTCAGTTTGGGGATAAGAAGACCTATCAGATGGATCCGGCCAACGCCCGCGAAGCGATCCGCGAGTGTCTCCTCGACGAGGAGGAGGGAGCGGACTTTCTCATGGTGAAGCCGGCGATGCCCTATCTCGACATCATCACTCGTGTTCGTGAACAAACCACCCTGCCGATTGCCGCCTATCAGGTGAGTGGTGAATATGCCATGATTCAGGCGGCTGCCCAAAATGGGTGGCTTGACGGGGACCGCGCTCTCTTTGAAGCCGTGCTTGGCATCAAAAGAGCGGGCGCCGATATGATTCTCACATATGGCGCCCGCAAGATCGTCGAACTGCTACAAGCGCAGCCTGTTCTTAGTACTTCACAGTGACGCCGACCGTTGGTCCACCAAAGCCGATATTGCGGCACCGGCCGGTGCCCTCTTGGATCGCCAGAAGCGTCCCAACCGGCGTTCCTGGGCGGTTGTCAAAGGCGATGGCAGACTGGTTAAACTGTATGATATTCCAGTAGTATTCGTACTCCCAACCGATAAAGAGAGAGAAGTCGATGTTGCAGATGCAACGAATGAAGGAGAGCTTGACGCTGGCGTCGAGTCCTGGGACGAAAATCGTGTTGCTGGCGTACGTGGCCCCGGTTGCGTCAAAAGGCCCAGTGCCGGCTCGCGCGGCACGCGAATAGTCGTGACGTCGTGAGCCGATCACCCCGACCGTTCCCAGTTCTGTGTCCAAGTGAAGGCAACTAAGTATAATGGCCTTAGATCCGATCCCTAGCCCAATTCCGCCGCCGTCAAAGGCGGAATGATCTCGGCTAAATAGTATTCCGCCATTAAGCTGGGCGCCGTTGATCTTTCTTGTCCCTTCGACATTGACCCAGCGGGCCTCAGCGAAGGCGTAGAGGGTACAGCATTTCGTCCTTGAGCAGGCGGTTCCCCAGCGGAGATTGGCATCCTGGTATTGGTAGCAAAAGCTCTCAGAAGCGCGCGCTACAGGCTCTTCGCTCCCAAAATCCCGGATGAAAAGGTCTTGGATGGGACGAGATTGTGAGTCGCTACTGGTGCTGTCAAACCAGGTGTAACGGGCGCTGGCAAACCAGCAGTCAGCGTCATACCACGCCCCGACCCGAACTCCGACGTCAAATTCCGATTCTACAGCAAAGACTGTCTGTATAAAGGGAACGTTCAAAAGCGCGTAGTCGTCGTTGCAGACGATTGGGCGCCAGAAGAGCGCTTCCGCACTAAGGCCAAACTCGCCGCTGCAGCAGTCGTTTTTCGGCGGACAGCATGCTGACCGGACAATGAAAGATTGGTCGGCAAATGCCGTTGATCCAACCAATATGAGTAGTAGAGACAGCAGACGTTTCATTCAAATACCTCCTGGGATAGCGAAATAAGTCCTTCTTTGACGATGGATACCATTTCGATCTTTGAAGGGCAAATAAAAGTGGCGAGGGCGAAGTCCTCTGGTGCCACTTCCAAAATGCCGAGCGCTTCAGCCTGATCCCAATCTTGAGCGATCACTGACTTGACAAGGGGAGCGGTGGGGAGGCGCAGAGGCATCACCTTGTCATAGACGTGGCTGTCGATGAACGCCCGCTCCTCTCCGTGGTTGCTGGTTGTGAAACCATATTTCCGGTTGGAAAGAAAGCCCGACCCATAGGTGCGGCTGGCGGTGTATTTATTGAATCCAAGGCGGAGGAAGTGGAGGAATGGCCGCTTGTCATTGCGAGGGATGGCCGTGAAGGCGAAGTGGTTAAAGCCAAGGAAGTCCTGAGCCTCCCCTTTCCTCCCCATCAGCGGGTCCCCAGAGATGAGCCGGATCGGCTCGTTGGTCTCTCTACCGGCAATGAGGTTGCTGAGGGGGTGACCCCAACGAACTCGAAAATAGCCACGCCCCTCCGGCTTGATTCCGGTGCCGCCGATCCCAATGACCCGCTCGTAGTGGTATTTGCCGGTCAGAAGCATCTGCCCGATGCACACCACGTCGTGCGCATTCAGAGTCCAGATGAGACAGTCGGGGCCGTGGATGGGATCGATTCTCTGAATGTGGACTGAGTGATTGGCCACCGGGTGGGGCCCGCTCGCGGTGTGCCTCTCCACGCTCGCCTCGGTGAACGCTCTGCAGACAGATCCCTTTTGGTGGACGAGATGAACAGGTCCACCCGAGAGCTTTTTCAATGCCTCAAGGCCGTAGGCAAACGCCTTTTCATGCCCCTCCACCTGCATCTCAGGCGGCGGGACAAACGGCGCCGACTCGATCGCCTTGACAAAGATGCTTCGCGGCGTCTGGTTGGGATCGACCAGTAGGTTGAATGGGCGCATGTGGATGTGGGCGAAGAGGCCCACCTCACACATCTTGGCCACCAGCTCTTCACGCGTGGCCGCCGCTACATCAAATGAGCCGTAGTCGAAACAGGCTTCCGTCTCGCCCCGCTCGATCACCACTGCCAGCAGCCGCCGCTTCAGTCCGCGGCGAATCTCCATCACCGTCCCGCCAGCAGGGGAGACAAACTTTCTCTCTGGGTGCTTCTTGTCGAACAGAATTGCCTCGCCCCGCTCGACAGCGTCGCCCACCTTGACGAGCAGCTTGAACTTCACCTCTTCAAACGGATCGAGATCGAGTGCAAGCATGCGCGGAGAGGGCAATGTCTTGACCTCTCCAGATGGCTCACCCTTGATGGGTACGTTAAGACCGCGGCGGATACGAATGTGCACGAGAAAGTTCCCCTTTCTCGTGCACTATAGGCAGTGTTGCAAAAATCCGATATACGGATTTGCGCAACACTTAGGGTTGGGCACCAAAAAGATGACTATCCCCCTTCGTCGGATACTCACTTTTTCGAGCCTGACCCGTCCTGGCCCTGACCTTCTTAGAGCTGGGCTATAGGGCGACCCTAGCTTTGGAGCCAGTGCTTGCGTCGGCGTCGACGTCCCTTTTTAGGTTCGTCTTCTTTTCCCTCCCCATCAATCTGCTCAGGCACACCGGCCATCGCATCTTCAGCCTCTCTACGGAACTCAGAAAGCTGACCTCGAATTTGCTCGAGCATCTGCCACTCTTCCTTAGAGAAATTGTCGGGGTTGGTCGCATACTGCTCCAACTCTTCCTTCGACATCCCGGTTGTCTTGTACACCTCTTCCATCTGACTATTGAGCTGCTCGAGAGACTCCTCGAGTCTCTCGACTACCTGGTCAATGTCGAGCCCTTCTAGCGATGGGTCGACCGGCTGCGCCTGTTGCAGCAGCTCGAGTACCTCTTCAAACGCGTTGGTCATGTCCCCTTCTGGGACCTGCTTTTCTTCAGCCATTATTTTCCCCCACTAATGCTTGAAACACTATTCATCCCTTACTTCTACAATATCAAATTCTGAATTATGAGGTGGTTTCGTTGAACGTGAACAACTTGTGACCGTTTGAGCTTTAATGGTCTCAATGGTACTCTGGTTGGTACGCTTGGAGGGCTGTAAATGAGTTACTTATCCGACATTCAGCAGAAAATTGAGAAGGACGACTATCACGGCTTTCTCCTCCTTTGGGAAGAGTATTTTCAGGGCGATCCTGTTGATGGAAAGGAGCTTAGCGAGATTCTCGAGTTCATTTACCATTCGAGGTTCAGCAGTCGTTTCGCCCCCTATGCAGAGACCGCCCTCCCCCTTTGGGAGAAGGTGACAGACCCCGAAGAGAAGCATGCCGTCCTCCGCGCCATTGTTGACCTTCAAATATCCAATACTCCTGAAATGTCTGAGGTGGTCTTTCAAACCCTTCAACGAAGGTATGGCGATCAGTCGAGCTTCAATGACAAAATTCGCCTCGTCGGCCTCCGCAATGGGGACTCCTTTCGTGGGGCAATCCGCAACTATGAGTTGCTCAGTCACTTAGAAGCCAAACAGTTTGTCTTTCACACAGGCGGATGGGGGACGGGTGAGGTGATGAGCGTCTCGCTTGTTCGCGAAGAAGTTGTGCTCGAGTTTGAGGGGGTTGCCGGGAAAAAAGCGCTCGCTTTTGAAAACGCCCTATCCACCCTCGTCGCCATCAAATCCGACCACTTTTTGGCTCAACGATTTGGCGATCCCGACGCACTCGAAGCTTTGGCGCGGAAGAATCCAGTTAAGGTGATTCACCTGCTTCTTAGCGACTTAGGACCGAAGACCGCCGCCGAGATCAAAGAAGAGATGCAAGAGCTGGTCATCCCAGCCGACGACTGGACCCGCTGGTGGCAGTCAGCCCGTGGCAAGATCAAGAAAGACACCCACCTAGAGACCCCCGCCACGATTCGCGAGCCGTTCCGTTTGCGCAAAAAAGAGGTGAGCCACGCCGATCGGATCACGGAAGTGCTACAACACAAGCACGAGGTGGACGACGTCCTCGTCACCACCTATAACTTCCTCCGCGACTTCCCCGAAGTGCTTAAAGGAGAAGAGACCCGTGATTTTGTAGCAGGAAGACTCTCCGAGCTTTGGGCCCATGATGACCTCACCGACGCCCAGCGGCTCCAGGTGGCAGCTCTTAGCGAAGAATTCCTCAACGAACCGTTTGATCGCCCCCTCTCAAAGTTAGTTCAAGAGATTGATGAGATTGGAACCGCGATCGACCAGATGACCATCGCCGCCTTTAAGAAGACGGCTTTGGTGGCGTTGCGAGAGAGCCGAAAAGATTGGGAACCGCTATTTCTTGAGATCCTTTTCCTATTGCCGCAGAGCGCTTTGCGTGAGTACATGGTTAGAGAGTTAAGTGCGCACGACGGCTCGCGCACCGCACTTCTTGAGCGGCTCGACGAGCTCCTTGAGGTGCCTATCCGCGCCGCCCACCTCTATGTGTGGGCATTTCAGCGGGTAGTTGGAAAGGGGGGCGAAGTGCCCATTCGGAATGAAGTGGAGATCTACCGCTGGTTCGAAGGATTTCTCGTCCTCTTCCACCAGCTTGAACACGTTCCCGAGTACCGCGACCTTATCAAGCGGATGAACGGCTTCCTCACCGCCAAGCGGTACGAGCTCGTTCGGAAAGTTCTGGAGGGGAGCCCCGTTGCGTTTGCCCGCGAGTTTCTCCTTCTCATCTCAAAGTGTCACACCCTCGATTCTCACGATCAGCAGATCCTCCGCTCCCTCGTCGACGTAGCGCACCCGCAGCTCGTTCAGGTAAAGGCCAAAGAGGACGAAGAGGAGCAGGTGATCTGGACCACAGAAACTGGCTACGAGAAAGTGCGCCAGCGGATCGAGCAGATTGGCACCGTTGAGATGATCGAAAATGCCCGCGAGATTGAGGCAGCCCGTGAGCTTGGCGACCTTCGCGAGAACGCCGAATTTAAGGCCGCCCAAGAAAAGCGTCGCTGGCTGCAGAAAGAGATGCGCATGCTCTCCGACCAGCTCAACGCCGCTCGCGTCATGCGTCGTGAGGACGTCGTTTCCACCATCGCTGGCAAGGGGTGTATCGTCGACCTCACTGACAATACCGGCGAGAACCATCGCTACACCCTCCTTGGCCCTTGGGATGCCGACCCCGAGAGCAACATCCTTTCCTATCAATCCCGCCTCGCACAAGCCATGCAGGGCCATCGCAAAGGGGATCGATTCGAGTATCAGAATAAGAGCTACACCGTCAATTCGATCGAAAACTACTTCGATCTGCAGGGAGCCGCCTCTTGACCACCCCCCCGACCACTCTGGTAATTGCCACCTCTAATATGGGCAAATACCGCGAGCTTCGCGACATGCTCCGCGCCACCCTTGGCGACTTCGAGTACCTCTCCCTTCAAAACTTCCCTAATTATAAGGCGCCTCCCGAAGATGGCGACACTTTTGAGGCCAACGCCACCCTCAAAGCGACCGACGCCGCCCGCCAACTCAACCAGCTCGTCCTGGCCGACGACTCTGGTCTCGTCGTTCCCACCCTCAACGGAGAGCCTGGCATCTACTCCGCCCGCTACGCCGGCCCCACCGCCACCGACGCCGACAACCGCAAACACCTTCTCCTCCGCATGCAGGGATTCACCGACGTCCAGCGGCAAGCCTACTTCGCCTGTGGTCTTGCCGTCGCCGATCCCAGCGGCCTCCTCCTCTATGAAGAGGGACATGTCGAAGGTGAGATCATCCCCGAGATGCGCGGCTCTGGCGGCTTTGGCTACGACCCCCTCTTTCTCAAGCACGGCTACTCCCACACCTTCGCCGAGCTCAATGAAGCCACTAAGAATCGCGTCTCTCACCGTCGTAAAGCCATTGACCGCATCACCCCCCGTCTCACCAATATCCTTACATGCACTACCTAATTCATGTTACCTTCTAGCCCGCCATCACAGCCGAGGCTGTTTTCTCCGTCCTGCGAGTGGCGCGAGGAGTCCGATAGTCAAAGCCCTATTGGCGACGAGTGCCGCAAAGCAGGGCGAGAAAAGGGACCGGCTATCGTGATGTCGGATGGGAGGTAATATGAATTATATAGACGGCTATAACGTCTGCTTCACCTGCGACCTAGAAGGTGATTCCCTAGAAGAGGAGCGCAACGCCCTCCTCTCGCTCATTGGCAACCGCTCCGTCATCGTCGTCTTTGACGCCCCCGAGTACAGCCGTATCCACCGCGGCAAGGTCGAAATTGTCTATGCTGACAACACCGCTGATACCTACATCCTCTCCGAACTCGAGCGCCTCACTCCTCAACGCCACACCCTCGTCACCGCCGACCGTGGCCTCGCTAACGCCGCCCGCGCCCTTGGCGCCAAAATCATTCCCCCTGATGATTACCTAGCTAAGTTGCGTAAAAGATAGAGCAAAGTCTAGACTGAGAATAGTCACCGCAATTCGGAGGAATGATGTTTAACTGGCTAGTCACTATTTTCATGCTTGTGTCCCTGGTTATTCTCTTTGCCGCCTGGACGCGTGCGATCAAAGCCAAGGACCTGGTCAAGTCGGCCGCAGCCCAGCCGCAGTGGGTCACCCTCCGCGCCCTCGTCTTCATCGCCCTCTGTGCAGAAGTGGTCCTCCTCATCCTTGCCCTCATCGGCGCCAAAATCGCTTTCGCCTGGGTCGGCGCCATCTTCCTCATTTTCCTCAGCGCAGTCCTCTTCTTCGCCGTCTCCTTCTTCCTCACCGAGCTAGAAGATCGCCAGGAAAAACCCCCTTCCGACACCCCACCGCAATGACCCAAAAGCACTAGGGAAGTCCACCCATGTATCTCGAACCCCTTACCCCTAAGGGGAACGCTTTTTTCTCAGACTTCAAACTGAACGGCGCCCGTTGGGCTATCTATCTTGGCCTCGAAGCCACCGTCTACCTCTACCTCAATACCAAGAGCGGAGAGGCCCTCCTCAAGAATCTCTCCGCCCGCTACATCCCCTATCCTCGCCCCCTCCTCCTATTCGCCAGCGCCCTCTCCCTCCTCACCCTCGAGACCACCCTCCTCCGTGCTGCCCTCTCCCTCGTCGAACAGCCGGGGAAAGCCCCCTCTCCTCCATCACAAGAAAAGCCCAAGCCAGTTTTGCGGAGCATCCCAAAAAACAACAATTCTGCAAAAGAGAGTGAAGCACTCGTTGATATCTACTGCGCCCTCTTCAGTGAGAAGCCCAACGAAAAAGCAACAGACTACAAGCTCGTCGAGGCGATCCTCGTCGGAATCACCGCTCATCGCGACCAGCTAGTGGAAATTTTCACTGCGGTCAATCAAGAGGGTGGCGGAGTTCTCCCAAAAACCCAAAACACCATTATCGGTCAACGTATACTCGCTGCGATAGAAGCGCTTAAAAACAAACCTTTCGTTGGTGGGAACGAAGAAGTCTAAAAAACAATTTCAAACCCGTCTAACTTCTCCACCTCGACCCGCTCCACCCCATCCCGCACTCTCAACACCGAAATCAGCGCCTCCACCTGATCCTTAGACCCCTCAGCATAGACCTCCACCGCCCCATCTCGCAGGTTTCTTACCGTCCCTCTCACGCCCTGCACCACCCCTGAAAAAATTACTCGTACCAACATATTCAACATTATCCCCATCTTTACATTTTCGCTACAATGGGTTACAATATCGCTGTATTTATTTCTGCAATGGTAGTTGTCGAAGAGTAGTTGTGGCTGGATAGGTAATAGACAGGAGAAAAACGATGGAAGAGATTGACCTCAACAGTCCACGATTTGGGTCTTCACAAGACACGTCCACCTCCGATTATCAGGAGCAAGGCGGGGAACTGACAGAGTTGTTTCAGCGGCAGATACCACAGGGGCAGTCGGCCGACTCTTCTGATGCGAAGGATAAGTCACACGCCTCCAAAATGTCGGCGTCACACATTCCCCAACCGGAAATTTTGAACGCCTTGCGCAGTCTACGCCCCATCCTGGCCCGCCGGTTGACGAATCTCGTGCTGGGCCTGCTGGGTGCCAATGCAGCGGATATGCCCCCACCTGACTTATCGGAGAAGCTACTACCGGCCAAGGCTCGGCTGATGTCAAAAGCGTTGGAAGGGTTGATCGATCCGGCACTTGGCCGTATCGAAACATGGCTTGGGGCGCGTCTTGTAGACTTCAATGACTTGTCTCCGATGACCACCGTAGACCAGCTGATGACCAAGGTCAGGGAAGCTATTCATCTCCGCTTGCGCTACGACCATCGATCTGAGAAAGACGAAGGCCTAACCTTTAAGGCCTGGATAGTCACACAGTCCGATGCACCACGTGCCCTCGTCGACCTAGATGGCTTGCTGTATGAGGCCCTCCATACTCAGGCAGAAAAAGTGATCAACCACATCAGTAAGATTGGGCCAGAGGATCTACTCATTCGCCTGCGCCATGCCATCTTTGAAATGGCGTGGATGATTGCAAATGAGGAAGACAAGGCAGCAATGCACAACGCGCTAGAGGCACTCATTGATGAGTACGTTCCGGAGACCCTCGACCCATTGGCTGATTGGATAGAGCGCTACATCGAGTCTGATTTTGATAAAAATCAGTTCTACGAGTTTTTGTTTGATAAAGACAAAGGCGATCAATTCGCTGAAGGTTTTCAATACTTTATTAAATTTGCGATTATTCATTTGACAGATCGGATGAGGACAGCGGGTAAAAATATAAACCCGCGAGCACTGGCAAAGAATGCTATACCAATCATCATCGGTACACTTGAGAAATGTACCACTCGCTATCGATTTGAGCAGAAATTAACTGAGCGTCTTCTGAAGTGGATTAGCGAGGATGTGCTATCCGATAATTTAGAGACGATTATAAATATTATCGTGCCTGCTAACCCCACTGAACATCTAGCTCTGCTTTTGAGGCTGGTTGGAGGCAAGCCGGAATATCCTTCGACTTATAAAATATCATGGGAGGAGGAGAGGTCGTTGCGTGCAAATCTGCGAAGCTGGAGTAGGCGAGCTGTTGATGAAGCTTGCTATAACCATATCCCCGTGCTGTCACAGCTTTTAAAAGTCCTACATTTTCCATGGAAGATTCTTCCAAATTCTAGCGTAGGCGGGCTCATTCCATTGCTTTCGTTTGCTCCAATGTTTTTATTCACTGGACCGGCGCTAACTGTATATGCGGGTATCCTTGGCTACGGCTTAGCTGCTCAACTTATGACCGGCATCGGACTGGTGGTAGCAAAGGGAACTGCTGAAAACTTCGTGCCAGCGCTAATTAAGTCCCTGGAAGCTATAAAGCTAAAAGACATACTGCGTTCACAACTCAATCCGGACTCCTTGAAAGACGCGTGGAATCCGAAGGACTTGAAAGAGGGTGACCAAAAGCATAAGGCGGATGATCGTCAACAGATTTGGCTCCAACACACCCTCGCTCAAGTGCGAGAAAATTTAGATACTGAACTTTGCAAGGTAAAAAAAATCGCCTCGGAGCAAAGTTGGCTGGCTCGGAAGGTGAACAGTGTTTTTGGCCGCTTCATGACTCACCGACTGATTCCAGAGCTGCGGCCGGAGTCGGAAGAGGAAAAGAAGTTAGGAAAATTGGTAGGGTCTTGGTTTCACTACGTCGAGCTACTCGGTGACCCGGCTAGTTGCGGCAAACACGTTCAGCTATTTCATCGCGATGTGAATCTAGCGCTTAAAGGAAGGGTCGAGGAACAACTCGAGAAAGCAAACGAAACAGCACGCAACTGGCTAAGGGATGATTTGCCAGGAGCGATTTATAAACTGACAAGTGAGGCGAGAGCCACCATTGCTTCGGGTACCCTGCATCGGCAAATTCGGTCCAAGGCTACACCTATTCTTCTGAAAATTGCGGACAAGAAACCCAAGAAAATGGGGTGCCTGACGATCGAAGAGAGTGAGCAATCCGACTTCGTAGCCTTAAGTCAGATGTCAGGGCGTGTCCTTGGGGATTTGATTGAGCTTGCTCATACAGAAGGGCTCATCAAAGAGCTGGACTCCGATGACAGTGAGGGAGAAGAGTCGATTCCATCCCGTGAGGAGATTAGGACGGAGATCACCAACAAACTCTATTTTCGGCCGATGTCAAGGGTACCGATACTTGGAAAAATCTCTAAGGTCAAAGACTTGGGAAGCATTGACATCTGGGAGAAACTGCACGAAGAAAAGACTGGGGAGAAATTGGCAGAGGGCCTCCTTAAAGAATTTATGAAATTACGGTCCGATGAGGAAATTGCGCGACACCTAACGGAGGCCGGGAATAGCTTGCAAAAGAGCTCGGTCAAAGAAAGGGCATGCTGGCTAAAAGCAGAGTGTAGTCGAGTAATAAAGAAGCTTCCTCTGAAGGAGCGAGGATCTGTTCGAGTGGCGCGAGAAGTTGCGCGGCTTCAGTGTCTGCTAGATCAGATCGAGAATAGCGACGGTGGTAATAGGCTTAGGCTGTCCAGCGAGGTAAGGGAGATGATAGTGGTTCTCAGCAAGCTGCAGGAACGTATTTGTCTCTTGCCAAGCTCGGATGCCCAGCTGGAGTTAGTGAATGATGTCGCGACGATAGGCTCAGGACTTCAGGAATTGCTTCCTCGTTTACCGAAGACAGAGGCTGAAAAAGAGCATGAATTTCAGGAAGCTCTGCATAGGCTTATGTGGGCGAAGGTCAAGATAGCAATACGGAACGGCGTCGAGTCGGACGTTAAGCCGTATGGTAACGACGAAGTCTTATGCTTGCTTAACTGGTCCAAACTCACGTTGAAATTCGTCGAACCCCAGCTAAAACGAGTGGTCAATCTGTGCAAAATATTAAAGAAGCGAGTGGCTAGACCGAGCGCGTCGACGGCTGTAGACTCTTCCCAACTAGAGCGTGAGCTTGCAGAACTTGAGTCTGTGTTTAAAATGTATCAGTGCCTCCGAGATGAATATAACGAGTATCTCGAAGAAGTAGAGCACCCCGATCGTTGGGGCGAGCTTAAAAAAAGGGAGCAAAAATGCGTAAAGACATTTTGTAGGGACTTCGAACGCCGCCTAACGGCAATCGATGAAGTCAATGAGCTGTTGCCCATCCTTATTGGATTTCAGGTGGGCGAAGAGAAATGGAAGGTTGCAGAGGACTGCATTAACAAAAAAATGCCCTCACTTGAATTAAAGAAGCTAGATGTTCCAGAACCGTTTCGAGAAAAAACGACTTTTCAGAAGAAAAAAGAACGTATCAAAGGTCGAGCAGCTGAGGGAGTAGCAAAAAAATTGGTAAAGCCGATGATTCAGGAGGTAGGTGATGAGGCGTTACACAATCTTTTGGGTACTACTGACATTCAGGAGATGATCTTGAGTTTGGGTTTGGGCGCTCTGGCAGAGTTTCCACCTGAACAGATCCAGTTCACAGATCTACTGATGGCGGTGGCCGGGCTAGTCGGAAGTGGAGATGCTGATGGTTCCAAAGAGACCTTCTCCGACCCGTCCCCAAAGTTCCTTGGATCACATGTTCCATCTATCAAATCCGGTTCTAACTCCAAATCGGCTCAGGTTGGCAAAGGCAAGATGGATGTTGATTGCGGTCAAAAAGCGGTGGTATCGCCATATGGGCAAGGGATCATTCGGGGGTGGGGAACGAACACCTGCTGGATGAATACAGCGATTGCCTTGCTTAGTGGCGAGCATACGATGGAGTTACTTAATCAGAAAGAACAGGGCAGCGCCAAATCGAGATCGCGAAATGGTGTTCGTGCAAAGCTCGGTGAGATCTACCAACTGCTGCGGGATTCATCCAAACCGTTGCCACAGAAGCATGCCATGGAGATGATGAGACTCTTAGAGGCATACGCCAAGGTGGAGAAACACCCAGTAGAGGGATGGGCGAATCCGGAGCGATCTCAGGATTTGCGAGATGTTCTGCGCGTGTTGATGCAGGCTGTAGGCATCCCGAAGCATGGCATAGAAGTGCAACCTTCCCTTAAGTGGGTGAGCGAAGGAGCAAATCGAAGAAGGAAAGACAAAGCGCTAGACAAAATTTGGCTCCAACTGATGAACCTAGAAAAACTGCAAGATCAACGCATATCTAAGGCGGACCTGGTGCAAGAGAGGGGCATCTTTGTCGCTGAGGTCAAAAAGTACTGCCGCAAAAGGACTTTCCAGCGCCGTTTACGAAACGAAACGATTGATTGGGATACCCTCGATTCTCAAAAAGCGTATCAGCGGGCGATCTATGAGGCGCAGCGGGCGTTAAATCTCTATGATGATAGCCGCGACCCGCGAGCCTCGGTTAATCAAGCAGAAGGCAAGATATACGACGTTAGCGTTCCGGAGGAAGGGATGCACTCATTAGGCTCCTTACTACAGATTTTCGGTCAAGCACCCGAGAGACTGTACATGTATTTCGATCGTGGTGAGCAAAATAACCGGATGAAATCCCCCATTACAGGTCTTACAAAGCCTGTAGCTCTCGGTCGCAACCAGTGGGCTCGGGTGGAGAAGATTGTCATATACAGAGATGCTCACTACTACGCTTATGTGCGCAATCCAGACGACCCAGATCAGTGGCTGATGATTGACGATGATCTTGTACAGCCAGTTACGTCTGACGAAGTTGAAAACGAGGCAGCGATCGACTGCTACATGGTATTAATGTCATCCGGCTTGGGATATCCGCCATTGTCAACTTCTTCGGGCGAAATCGGTAAGGACGACCTTAATAATAATAACTATGGGGTTCCAGATCCGGAGCGGAAGCAACAACAGGGCGGGAACTAGAGGCTTGTGACTTATCGTGCACTGTATTCCATTAATTTGAATTTGTTTCCTCAAACAAATTGGAGGGGCCAATGAGGTACGCGCTTACCAAGTCAGTTAAGCGGTTCTGTGGAGACCGGAGAGCTTTACTGGCGTGGCCAGAACATGAATTTTGGAATCGGGTTTCTGCCTGCTCCTGTGAGCATGTACTGGGGGAGGGAGACGTTGTGTTTTTGCAGGAGGCGGGTTATGCTACTG
This sequence comes from uncultured Verrucomicrobiae bacterium, assembly GCA_963739345.1. Taxonomy (GTDB): domain Bacteria; phylum Chlamydiota; class Chlamydiia; order Chlamydiales; family JAFEGQ01; genus CAVUAA01. The sequence goes on from CAVUAA010000002.1 coordinate 313,682, forward strand.
CCTCACGAAGGGTTTAATATGGATCAGGTTGACCTTAACACCGTGTTCAAAGCCGAGGGTAGCAGTAGTTGGGTACGTAACCACTCGAGCATAGAATGTGACCCTCAATTATATGACCGCGTTGTCCAGGCGTATAACCAAGCGGTCGATAAGCATACACAACCCGCCCGAGAGGCCCGATTGGCAGAGCGCGCTCGTCCGATGAACATCGCTTCGGCATTATTTGTCGGGGGCTTTATGTTGGTAGCCGGCAGCATACACCTCGCTGCCATCACAGGCGTGCGCGGGAAGCTATTTCCGCTCTGGATCGTGTCCACTGTTGGTGGCACTGTTATCTGGGGAATAGGTTATTTAAAAATAGTTGAGGAAGCCCTCGTACTGGGCATAGCATCTCCATTTTTATGGCTTAGTGACCAATTGGGGGACTCGATCGACCGTACCAAGGCTCAGCCATTTATGGTTAGGGAGGCCAGCTTGGCTCTGTTTAGTGAATCTGAAAGGGTCGATTTTCGGTCACTCTGCGCTCTTTGCTGTTCTCATCATCAGCCCAAGGCTGATGGGAAAATGGGTTTGCGCGAATCGTGGGCACCACAATTTGAAATTACTGCCACTGAGTCTGAATGTGCTGTAGATGACAAGCCAGAGATTGTTATGGGGATTGTTCCAAACAGTTGGTGGACGTCGGAGGCTCAAATCATCTTCCCGGTCTGGGCGTATCGATCAGACGATGATCTTGAATAGCCAGTTATCGAGCAGACTCCTCGGCGGGGCTAATCTTTGCAAAAAATAAATATTTGAGGCACGTTCGTTCTCTCAGGAGATTGAATGTACCGCAAGTATCTGCTAGCAGCCCTTTTTCTCACGACTGCCCTGTGGGGGGAGATTCGCACTCCCGGCACCACAGCAGTCGATCCCTTAGGCCTTATTCACGGCTGTGTTTCCGTCCTCACCGGCGACTACATCGAGACGCAGCCCGACGTCGTCGTCAACTGCCACGAGCCCATCGCCCTTTGGCGGGTCCACGTCAGTGATGGGAGCGACAACAAAGCGCACAGCCGCTGGCGGATTGGTCAGGAAAAGATCGAGACTGACATCTGGGACACAACGAGGAGGAAGGGCCACCTCTTCTTTCGCGTTGATGAGACCGGATCCGTGATTCAGTTTCAGGTCACCCCTATTCACAAGAAGTGGGGTCTGCGGGGAGATGGCAAACCCCATTGGCAAGCGCTGCCGAAGGCCGACAGCTACTGTAACACCTCATCTGGTGAGCTAAGCGGTAGAGCTCATCTTCTTAATGATCGTCTCGAATACAGCACGCCATCTGAGACCTTCACCCTTTTTCGCGGCAACGGTGAAGAGCGCCTTTACCGACACATCGGCAAGTGGACCAGGAGGGGTCTCATCAGGCGGTTCGTCGGCTTTTGTGGCGAGATGTACGACGGCAAGCCTCGTGGTGAGCAGGAGACGTTTCGCCTTTCGCGCGTGCGCCGTCCTAATGGCAACCAAGTTTTCTATTACTATGACAAAGAAGGGCGCCTTGTCAGCATCCAATCTTCTAATGCTGATAAGACCATCACCTTTGGCTACATCTCCATCCAGTACAATGATCACAACACCGTCGTCACCACAAGCGATGGCCAGAAGCTGGTCTACACCCCCGACAACAATCGCCCCGAGCGCCCACTTACCGAGATCACCCGTAATGGCCAGCTCGTCGCCCATTTCGGCTACCACGTCCGCTCTCGCAAAAACAACTACATGGCCCTCTCCCACATCTACCGTCCCGACGGCCGCGTCCGTGCCATCGAATACTACTACACTGGCGATCAGACCCCCTGCCACCAGCGGGTTCACATCCCCGACGACGATTTCCGCCGCGGCCGCGTCAGCCTCATTTGCGAGCCCTCCGCCGAGGATGGCTCCCTCCAGCGGCGCTACGCCTTCTACTACGGGTACAAGCGAAAAGATGGGGATGCCCGCCGCGATTGGACCGACGTCTACGACGCTCACGGCGTCCTTACCCGCTACAACATCGTCAACAAGCGACTCGAGCAGGTGACCACCTATGACGACGGCCGCCCTATCAGAATCATCCGCCAAGGGTGGTCGGGCTCTGACCTCGCCGCCCGCACCGTTGACGGCGGCCACACCCGCACCTACGCCTACGACAACCATCACAACGTCACTTCCGAGACCCTCGATGACATTCTCATCCGCACCTGCACCTACACCCACTTCAACCTCCTCGCCACCGAGACCGTCGGTCACCTTCGCACCACCTATACCTACCTCCCCAACACCGACCTCCTCACCACCAAAAAAACCTACGACCACGACATCCTCATCTCCCAAGAGAACTTCACCTACGACCACAACGCCGCCCTCATCCATCACGAAATCCACTCCGGCCCCCAACACCTCATCACCCGCATCACCAATCGCCCCGACGGCCTCCCCATCCTTGTCGAAGAGCTTAACCAAACACACCTCACCTACGATCCTCAAAACCGCCTCATCCAACAAACCACCGACGACAAAACCACCACCACCACCTACGACCCCCATTACCGTATCGCCGCCCATACCAACCCCCTTGGCCACACCACCACCTATACCTACGACGCCAACAACAACCTCACCTCAACCACCACCCCCACCCGCACCACCCAAACCACCTACGACCACGCCAATCGACCCACCACCACCACCCTCTTCGACCGCACCACTCACACCACTTACGATCTCTTCGATCGCCCCACCTCAACCACCACTCCTGATGGCGACACCACCACCTACACCTACGATCCTCTAGGCCGCCTCCACACCACCACCGCCCCCGACGGCGGCACCACCAGCTACACCTACGACGCAGAAGACCGCCTCATCGCCCAAACCGACCCTCTCGGCCACACCACCCACACCACCTACAACCACCTCGACCAGCCCCTCACCATCACCTACCCCGACGAAACCACCGAGTCCTTCACCTACACCCCCACCGGCCACCTCCTCACCCACACCACCCGCGACAACGTTCTCACCACATACACCCGCGACGCCCTAGGGCGCGAGACCTCCGCCACCACCCCCCACTCCCAAACCCACACCACCTACTCAGGCAACTTCCTCATCTCCCACACCGACCCCATCAACCTCCTCACCACCTACACCTACGACCCCGCTGGCCGCCTCATCCTCACCACCACCCCCGAAACAACTCTTGCCTGCACCTACGATAGCCATTCCCGCCTCACCACCACCCTTGAAAACGACCTCCGCCTCACCATCAACACCTACGACCTCCTCGACCGCCTCCTCACCCAGCAAACCCGCACCCTCACCACCTACACCTACGACCCCGACTCCAACCTTCTCTCCACCACCACCGGCCCCTCCACCACTACCCACACCTACGATCCCTACGGTCGCCTCATCACCACCACCGACCCTTGCGGCAATCTCACCACCCACGCCCACTCACCCCATCTCCTCATCACCACCCACCCTAATCAAACCACCACCCACACCCACACCGACCACGCCGGCCGCCCCCTCCTCACCGAAAAACACTCCCACCACCTCCTCTCCCGCACCGCCTACACCTACGACCTCAACGGCAACCTCCTCATCGAAGACCACTCCCGCATTCAAGACGCCCAAACCCTCAACCACTACATCCTCACCCGCACCTACGACCCCGCCTCCCGCCTCCTCACCCTCCTAGAGAACGATACCCGCCTCACAACCCACACCTACAACACCCTCGGCCAACTCACCTCAACAACCCATCCCGACTCCTCCACTCACACGTTCACTTACGACCCCTCAGGTCGTCTCGCCACCGACCCCCTCTACACCTACACCTACGACTCCGCCTCCAACATCCTCACCGCAGGCGCCACCACCCGCACCTACGATTCCTACTCACGCCTCACCTCCGAAACCCTCGCCAACGGGCTCACCCTCACCTACACCTACGACTCCTTCCACCGCCCCACCTCCATCACCCTCCCCGACTCCTCCCAAACCCTCTACACCTACGACGCCTACCACCTCCGCACCCTCACCCGTCCCGCCTACACCCACCACTACCTAACCTACAATCACCTCTCTCAACCCACCTCCGAAACCCTCCCCCTCGACCACGGCACTCGGCAAACCACCTACGACCCCATGGGCCGCCTCTTGCGCCTAACAACACCCACCACCACCCAAACTTACGCCTACGACGCCATGGGCAACCTCACCCAAGCCAACGACACTCACTACACCTACACCTCCCTCAACCAGCTCGACCCCTCCGACTCCCTCCACAATCCTCCCGACGCCGACCACCTCAACCAGCTCCCCATTCCCCACACCCCCCGTGGCTGCCCCTCCCACTACACCTATGACACCTTCAATCGTCTTACATCCGCTGGCGACACCACTTACACCTACGACGCCTTCCACCGCCGCATCTCCTCCAACGACACCCTTTACCTCTGGACCGACCTCAATGAGATAGGCGCTTACCAAAACGACACCCTCATCCAGTACCGCCCCCTTGGCCTCACCCCCAATGCCGAAATAGCCTCCGCCCCCGCCTTCGAGCTAAACTCCATCCCCCACGTCCCCACCTACGACCACCGCGGCTGCGTCATTTACCTTGACGACACCCCCATCACCTACACAACTTGGGGCACCCCCTCCGCCACACCCAGCCCTTGGCTCTTCTGTTCCAAGCGCTACGACCCCGAAACCACCCTCACCTACTTCGGCTACCGCTATTACTCCTCCTCCTCCCGCCGCTGGCTTACTCCCGATCCCTTGGGCCACACCCCTGGCCCCAACCTCTACGCCTACTGCTCCAACAACCCCCTCTCCCTCCTCGACCTATATGGGCAAGTTCCTGTTGGTCCAATGCACGCTTCTCCAGCAGCTGGTCAGCTAGCTCGGGCAATAGGGGGTTGGGCTGCACCAAGAGCGGGCAGGTGTGCTGAGTTCGCAGGTGTTCATTTATTAACCGAGCAACACGAACGCGAAGCCATGGTTAAATGGGGTTGCCGACTCCAGGGAAAGCCCTACATCGCGACGAACTATTTCCCTCAACCATCCTCGGGGCAATTCGGGCACCAGGCCGAATCACCTTTTCTACGGCACCGGATCATTCCAGGCGTTAGAAATAACCAACAAACTGCGTTGGCCGCGGCAAGATATTTTAATCAAAACTACGCAACTCTCCCCGTGCACTATTCGGTGATACCGGGAAGAGGCGCTCTAGGTGAGGCCAATGAGTTGTCCTGTTTGTATATGGGCGTAAACTGCTGTGCCGCAGTTCATTCAGTCGCGAATGACATAAAAAATGATTTTTCAGAGCTTGGGCCTAATGGCATCCTAGTCCTGTACCCGCACAGCAAGGCTGTGATGGTTACCAAGGAGGCTCTCAAGCTCACGCCTCACGAGTACCATTGTCGAATTGAAGTGGAGACGATCGGAGGGCCGGATTGGATGAGGCGGGATACTGTAGCCAGAGCTACTAACCACTGTAGTCCCGCTGACCCGATTGCGTGGCTGGCATATATGAAGCACGGGTGCAATCCTTCCGCCTATGATGTTAGGATGGTTTCTGCGTCTCAGTTTGGCCGGGATCATCTGTTCAGAGGAGATGTCTACGGACCCCTGATGGGCCAATTAATAGCTGACGCTGAAATGCGACACTTACCCGACCGGATGGAAGGATGAAAAAATTAAAATCGCTATTCGCTCTATCTCTCGTCTTTCTTGTTGTGGGGTGTGGTGATGCTTCTCCGGGAGTTCAAATGGAAATTTTCGGTCGCTGCTTTCTAACTACTAAGGAATCGTTCCTCTACGAGCAGGATAGTCGGTACTATTTGGAGCTCCCGGGGATGTCAAATCTCGTTCCGCCATCCGTTGAGCTGTACAGGGCACATCCGAAAGACTGGACGGATACAGAAGAGTATAACCTGTATAGGGGCAGCTCTGACTCAGCAAAGGGGATAGTCAAGATCCTCTCGGTTGTTCCCACGGGAACTTCGATCTGTGTTAGTGGGGCGACGCCTTTTAAAGTCATGGGGACAAATATTTGGGATGTGTACGGTAAGGTAGAATACAGTGGATTTGATCATCTCAAAGTTAGTTTCTCTTCGTTATTTGCTGGGAATGCGGGTCGTGAACCAAATATAACTCCGAGATCGGAGTATCTGCGCTCAGAAAGCTAGACTGTGGCCAGCATCTCCTGGTCCAACCTTTCCATCACCATCCTCCTCGCTTCCTTCGGACACTTCGTCCTAGCAAGCGAACCCCTCAACTCTCCAGTCCCAGGAGCGTTCTTGCAGTACCAGTAGCCTACCCGACGAATATCAATCGAGCCCGCCGATTGTCACCGTCTGCATGCGAAGCCAATTTCGGAAATGACTAAGTGCAGTCTTCAAACCCTCTCACGGGTCTAGTGCCTTTACGAGAACAGATGTGCAAAAACCCAGCAGAGGTCGTGAAGGATGTATAAGACTACTCCCACTGAAAAGATAGACAGTGGCGCAGAAATCGTGCGCCCACGCCCAAGCCGGTACCAGCAGACAACCATTAAGAAATAGAAGGCAATGCGAGGCAAAGAGAAAAGAGCCAGGGTCGCTATCCACTCCAGATCAAATGAAGCGTAGGCTATTGCATACACATAGAGAAACATGCTCATCCAGTTGGTCACGACAAGCGTGCAGCACAAAAAGCACGCCGTGCTGACGATCAGCCAAACGATATGTGACCTTGGCGCGTGATACGAATATGGTTGGCTTTGCATACTCGACATCACACTCCCTCCATGATTGCCAAGACAAAATAGCGGGCGACAGCCCCAGAAGCTAGGGCGCTAGCTCCCATAACACACGTTGCCCATATGAACCGCCCTCGACCTAGTAGGTAGCCGCCGCCCGCAATCATTGCCCCGCAAAGCGTGATTGCTGTTGTGGGAATACACCACATTGGTGGACCAGGGGGGCGATCACCTAGGCATAGAATAAAATCGATTGTGAAGGGGGCTAATACACACGCGATCCCAATATTGATCGCCATTAGAATAGTCGATAAGGCGAACAGCCATTTCGCTTTCCAGCTTCTTTCTGCGGGTTCATCATGCACTCCGATAGGATGGGATGTGTCTTTCACGCCGATCGAACCGTCAAATGATTTTGTTTGCTGATTCATTCTTTTCACACGATTAGTTCCTATCTATCCTGCCTTAGTTGGTCGGAACGAGAATCCAAGAAAGCCGCCATTATCAACACTGGCTCGGCGGCGTGCAGGATCGAAAAACAGCTCACCCGTTGACCACATGATCTTCACTGCTTCGCGTTCTCCCGCTAGCGTTGCCGTAAGTCTTTCGCCCTCGGCTGCTGGTTTATCCGTCGCAACAATCGCCCAGACTCTACCGTCCTGATCTGCAATCATGCTGTTATCTATCACTACTGCGTTCCCTTGCAGCTTGAGTCCCACCTTTTCCCCCGAAGGGAACATGTGACCTTCTACCAAGAAGAGCTGAGCAGCGGGATCCTTTGCGCAGACGGTTGCATGTTGCTTTTTCCCATACGCAATGAGCGGGTAGGGCACCAGGCACTCGGCAGCAACTCGCTCCCCATCTAATGACTCCACAATAAAGAAAAATGGTTCTCCTTCGGCCGCGTTTAGAAATACAATTGTGAGACACTCTCCGCGCATCGAATATAGGTAGCCATCCTCTACATAGACGACCTCATCCATATCCTTGTAACCGCATAGCTTGTACTGACGGAAGCGGTAGTATCGTTGGTGCTGTTCCTCTTCTAGGTGAAACATCACGCCGACCGCATCATCGGGCACGTCCAGGCACTCAGCAGTCGATATTGGTACAAAACTTAGCCTTAGCCCGTCCGTCTTGCTCCCAAAGTCAGAGAGTAGCTCCTCGAAGCTAAGCCCGGAGCAATGAGCTAGCGCCGATACGACAAGGAGAATCACGATAATATACTTTTTCATATTAAAATGCTCGGATAGTGTTTCTTTCGAGATCAGATTCCCACGTTTTTTGTGTTTTCGGCAACACAAACCCTTCTTCCCAGGAAGGTGTCGTGTGGTCGTTCGTTATCGCCTATGTGCGCATCAACCGGTTTCGCATTCTTGTCGTGTTCTGTTGACGATTGCCGTTAACTCGAAGTGGATTTATCATGTCTGTTGTCGGCAGACTGATATACTGGAGTTCGTAATTGAAAAAATTGATTTTTGCAATATCGATAACTATTGCTTCTCTGGGTCATTGTTATGATCTCGGGATTGATGAGTTGGTCGATCTTGTCAGCGGCTTTGAGAACCGTTCGGACGGGGCGGAGCTGAGCGTTCATGAATTCGACACCAGCCAAATTCCCGATGCCGGGCCAGATGTTATCGGCCTGACGTTCGAAGTCAAAAGCGATAAGCCTAAGAGATACTATCGCTTTCGTCAGTACAACCTAGCGGGGCGCAAGAATTTCGACTACGTGGTTAGCCTTCGTGAAGGTGTTGTCTTTCAGGCCACTGGCGGCCTGATCGTGGATGTTTTGCACAGCTCTGGTGAAGGGGAACCATTCTTCTATTTTCTGGAGTCATTGGATGGCGAGCAGCGCGCGTTCGCACGCCTTTTGCCACGCCCTCGCATGGAGTCTTCAGGAAACAAACGCCTCACAGTATCGGCAATGGACTTTGTGCCGAGTTCTTTTGTGGTAGAAACTCACGGTTATCCTTCCGGGGGAGAGGTCTATTTTTCGGTCCAAGGCGACGCTGAGATTATCGATTCGAGTCCAACCGTAGACGAAACGGGCCGAGCCTACATTGCCGTCAGGACAAAGGATTTCCCGCCCGAGGGAGGCCTTCTTTCGGTAACGGTTTTTCAAGATGAGCATGAGCTTACGATTTCCTGGCCAGTTGGTGACTTGTTTTTCGATCCCGACGGTCGTCTAAAAGAGCGCCTTACCTCTGGATGATTAGACTGCGACTGCTGCTAGCTCGTTTTCCAGCCTCTCCATCACCATCCTCCGCGCTTCCTTCGGACACTTCGTCCTAGCAAGCGAGCCCCTCAACTCTCCAATCCCTGGAGCGTTCTTGCAGTACCAGCACCCCACTCTTCTGATATCAATCGCAGCCCGCCGATCATTCCGATACCGGACGATTTCATCGATGTGTTCCAGCAGTGTCTCCAGATACATCACAGTCGTACGCTCAATAGGCGGCAACCCCTCCATCGCCCGAACCATGTCCTCCGCGATCCACGGCTGACCCATCGTTCCCCTCGACGCCAGCGCCACATCACATCCGGTCCTCTCGAACATATCCAATGCAGACTCCGCATCAAAGATATCGCCATTGCCGGCGACGAGAATCGTATTGGCCTGGTCAACTGCCTCCCGAATCAACTCCCGATTGGCCAACCCCTTATAACCCTGTGAGCGAGTCCGGCCGTGGATGCTAATCATCGCAGCTCCAGCCTCCTCCGCTACCCGCACCAACTCCGGAGCGTTGATATTGTCATCATCCCATCCCACCCGGATCTTCACAGTCACTGGAATCTTCACTGCCGCGACCATATTGGAGATCATCTCCCCAACCTTCTGCGGCTCCTTCAGCAACCCCGATCCGCTCCCATCCTTCGTCACTTTATCGACCGGACAGCCGCAATTCAGGTCGACCACATCGAACCCCAGATCTTCCAAAATCCGAGCCGCCGGACCCGCCAGCTCAGCCTTACCCCCCACGATCTGCCCCCCGAGCGGGTGCATCTCCGCTGAGTAGTCCAACAGATGAAACGTCGCCGGATCATTCCTAACCAGCGCATCCATCTTGACCATCTCGCAGAACATCAGCCCTGGCCGCCAACGGGCGGCCATCTTTCTAAAGGGATAATCACTACACCCCGCCAGCGGCGAGTAGAAAGCCCGATTATCCAGCTCAAGCCCACCCAGTCGAATCTTACCTTTCCGAATCATGGGATCAGCTTAAACACTAGAAATTCAAGCCCATACAGCGAGAACATCGCTACCATCGGGCTCAGATCGATCATTCCCAGCCTAGGAATGAACTTTTTAAAGACATTGAGATATGGATCAGTCACCTTAGCGACCATCAGCATTAACGGATGTCCTTGAGCCTTAGGGAACCACGACCCAAAGATCCTCACTAGAATCAACAGCGAGTACAACGAGAATCCCGCACTAATCGCCTGCTTGAACATCAATAAACCAACCATAGGTCCCATTATAAAGGGGTCGGGGATAAAGGGACAGAAACCCAGGTCCTGTAGTCTCTTGACCCTCCCAGAAGAGGAGAAGCAAGGTGTAAATCGCTAATGCGCAGATGTGTACGCGTGGCCTGCTCTGGTTATATGATTGTCCAAGAAGCTTTATTAATTGACAGATAATCTTTCTTTTAGCTAATATGTAGTTCAGATGTAGGCCGACGATGATAGAACAGAGCATTTGCTCCGGTCTCATCGCGGTGAGCGTGTCAAACGGTTGAGATCGTCTAGAGGAGTATCACTGGTGTGTAAGCAGCCCTGCTTGGGATACGACAAGCTCAACGTGCTTCGTGTGATTGCACGCCTTCGTGAGGATCACGAAGGTCGGAGCGCGTGTGCTGAACATCCGATATCTGGCTGCAGCCGACAGTATATTCTTAGCGAACTGTTACCATATGATCCTGAGGTCAAGGTCGGTAGCCGGCTCAATCACGGCCTGAAAGAATACCGTCTACTGGTCAGAGCAGCCCAAGAGGCCGTCGATAAGGCTGAAAAGGGCGAGATGGCGTGTTTCGATCCATTGGTGGGAGAAAATGCCTGTCAGATCAGGGCGCTACAAACCTGTCTTATTTTCTCTCAAGACCTGTCCTATCTGAGCGGGACGTCCGCTAGATTAGCGCAGGTGCTCAGGCAACTCGATCAGGCTCTAAGCTCGGTTGAGCCGCTTGTTGGCAAAGGTGTTTCGCTCGCAGTACTTTTGACGGACTGGCACTTTGAGGTAGAACTAACCTATAGCGAGTTTTTCCTGGTACAGGCTTACCTTTTGAGCGTGGTTAAGACCGTGAAAAACCCAAAAGCCGAGATGCCATTCGTCAAGAATGAATACACCGACATAAAGAGCATAAAAGCCATTTCGCCGGTGGGCACGATGTTTGCTGAGCGGCTTGTTAAGAAGCTCAGAGAGTTGATGTCCTTTATCTCTGTCTCCTTTGTCGAGCGGTTAGGGCGTCAGCTCAGTTTGCCTGATGGCTTTTTAGACTCGTTGGTCGACAGCGTTTCGATCACCCCTAATAATTTGCACTGTCTCCCATGCTTCTGGGCGACGACGGTCTTGATGCTCACGGCCCAAAAGAAAGGCCTTCCGCTGGTTGTGATCGCAAGGCAAATGGCGCCCGATCAAGACTATGCGATTGTCAACGAGATCTCCTTAGTCTTTGAGGCATCATCTTCAGGCTATCGACACTCACCCAACATCTCTCTTGCTCCCGAGACTCCGGCCATCTTTCTGCTGGTCAATTCCTGCCAGAATGCGGCGGACCACTCTGATGTCACTGCTTGGCGCGATGAGCTTTTAAGCCATAGCCCTGTAGAGTATGTGCTCGCATATGCTGCGGCTCATCGACAGTATCCTAACTCCAGTGATGAGCATGTTGTGGAGGGTCTCGAGGGCGGCCACTTTGAGTACTACAAGGAGCAAGCGGAAGAGTGGGGCTGCAGCCTGACCAATCCTTCGGGATTTTTTCTTTCACACGCGTTTTGTGATCGACTCGAAAACGTGGATGCCCATCTTGAGGGGGCGTCTAATGCGAAATCTCTGCGGTTCCTCGACATTGTCCGACACGGTCCACAAGAGAGTAGCAGAAAGTCCGTTGATACTCGCTTCTCTCAAAGCCCTCAGCGGAAAGTGATCTAGCCAGGGCCGACTAGGCGGCAGCCTAATCTATTGAAGCTAAGGGCTATACGGGATTCGTGGGCTATGATGAACCAAATCCCTTTCGCCCTGCCCGCTCTAGGCCGTATCCGATGGCCATGGCAAGAGTGACTACGATCAGTGACATCAATACCGTCGAATCGAGGATAAACGTCCCCCTCAATATCTGAATAATGTTAAGGGCCGTTGCCACCATCCATCCACTGAGATAGCTCAGGCGGCTGAGCGGACGAGTCTCCCCAGAGCGCAAGAGAGAGAGAATGTATCCAAAGAAGAACACAAAGCACAGGTTGACCATGGCGCTGTCAGTCACTTGTAGGAGTATCTCTAGCGAGACCAGGCCTGAAATAAGAATGTATATCGTGGTCAGGCCAAGACCTAGAATCAGGTATTCCTTTCTACCAACCAATGCCTTGGGCGCAAGAAGCTCCCACCCTATCGATGCCGAGTAGACATTCGAAACATTCGAAGATATGACCGAGATCAGTACGAAAATAATTAGCACGATCCTCAGTGCCATGCTAGCTACTTGAATTTCCTGGACTTCGGCTCCTACCCCTGGGTAGATCACCGAGGACAGGAACAGTCCCCCGATTCCAATCGCGAGGCTGCCTAACTGGACAACGGTTAGCGCAAGATACGAGTCCTTCCAGGATCTGCTGTGTCTGAAGAATGTTGGCAGATCAACGCTAACCCCAAGATTTGACCCCAAAATTAATCCCAGGCCGGCGAGGGAAGGAGCGCCCCAACTGATATCGATGTTTGCCGTTGGGGAGACAATCACAGCACCGACAAATACAATTACCAAAATTGGGAAGGCGATGATGGCCAGCAGTCTCAGGGACTTCATCCCTTCCACACAAAAGAGCGTGCTCACCACTCCAATCAGTATGCTGATTTGGAGAAACCTCCCAGAGCCAGTCGCGTTAGCAATCCCCAGAAGAGAGCTCAAGCCGTTGCTGGCAACAGTAGTTTGGACCACAAACCAGGCCAGCGTATCTGCCAAAAGAGCAGCAGCGATGATATAGCCCCCGACCACGCCCATGTATCGGAAGGCCAGGTCCAGTGCGCTGTCCCTCTTGGAATGACTGATCCGTAGTATCCCGTATCGGATCCCCCACAGAATAATATTTCCAACTAGCACAGTGACGACCGCAGAGATAAAGTTCTGCCGTTGAAGAATCAAGATGCTCGACGCGAGAACCGGAATGCTCATCATTCCGGTCAGCTGAATAAAGGACAGCTGCCACCACGACTGATTCGTTTCGACGATATTTTCAGGAGAAACGGACTCACTCCGCATAAACAGAGCCCTCTCGCCGGATCTCAAGCATTAGTAAAAAAATTAGCAAATCATTCCGAGGTTTTCAGATGTTTTCCTGACCAGTAAATTTCCTCAATAAACACGATGATCAAAAAGCACAGAACCGCCGCACCTACTCCGACGAGTAGTGAGTGGATGGGTCTCGTTGGATCTTGAATCTGCGCCGCAAGAACGGCCACAACCCCAACATACCAGCAGATGCTGTTGACTAACCGTTCCATTGGCCGTGGTCGATGCTGGACGATGATGCTCAGCAGAAATCCAATGATAAGAACAGCTCCCAGGCAGGAGATAAAGCTCAAGACGGCCTGCTCGAGGCTGAGCATAAAAGGCTTGCCCTCGAAGAACGTAAACGTCAGCGTGCCGAGCAATCCAATAATAGCAAACTCCTTAGAGCTTTTCCTCTGGGCGGGGATGATCGTTTCCCAGCCGGCCGAGGCGAAATAGATATTGGAGAGGTTGACGCAAAGGAGCGCCCAAAGGACGAATATAACGGACAGAACAGAGTGCATCCCTCCAGGTCCACCCCCAATCATGAAAATTCCCGCCGGCGTAGACACGGCGATCAGCACCGGCCAGATCTGAAACCACGCGTGGATGACAGTCATTTGTGATAGCGCCAAAAAGGCATCCGTCCGCGACCTCGCGTGTCGTGTAAACGTCGACAAATTGACGATGCCGGCCAGCCAAGAAAGAACAACGAGCACGACCGAAGCCGAAGAGAGGCCCCAGCTACCGTGAAAATCAGGCCATTTAAACCCTATGATCAGAGCGTACACCTGGTAGGCTACCAACACCGGCAGTCCTATGACGCATACCCACTTAATCAGGCGAATTCCCCCAATGCTAAGTAATGCGCACAGCACGGACACTGCCGCTACAACCTGCAATAGCCTCCCCCCATTCCCAGCAACCTCCTGAGGGAGGACGAACGAAGCTACCTTTTGGAGGTCACCCAGCTGAATCGAATACCAGAGGACAAATGCGACGACGATTACCAGAGAGATCACAAAGCCCGTGATTCGGCCCAGATAGCTCTTGACGTTCTCGATTGTATTCTCTCGCCCGCTTGCCATGCCGACGATGCCCATTCCAATCAGCCATAGAATCAAATTGCCAGCGAGGATGGCGAGTATAGCCTCCCCGGGACCAAACTCCGCTGCCAGCTTCCCCCCAACCAGAATCGCCGGCAAGCCAAAAGCTGTCCCAAGAATACTGCCGAGCTGCCAAAAACTCTGCCTAGTATCCGTTAGCCCGTTAGGCTCTGCTGCAACTGTTTCTGTCATGCTTTAGCCTTCCACGACTGACCTGGTTCGGAGAACACATTCACCAACCTCAGCCATACGCGCCACAATAGCACGAGTCCAGCCGCCATAGTCAAACAGGGGATTCTAAGAAAACTAGAGTTAGAATGCTAAGTGTGTGAGGTTAGGCGGTCAGCCCACGCCTTCCTTAAGCCCCACGTCATTGCGCCACGCTTGGCCAATGGGATATGCGGGAAGCCCGTTGCCCTTGCCTCGCAACTCGTTAAGAACTTCTCCTCCACTAGCGGAATAGACGTGAGTTAAGCAAAACAACGAAGGGTCATTTGGTGATACCCCGGGGACAGCCGCATGTGATGCACAGACTTGTTCGGTGGCACAGCCGATGGACGAGATAGGTGTATTATCAAAGTTTTTATCCCCTCTCACTGTTGGAAAGTGGGGACATGTAAGATCGTGAGCTAGCAACAAGCTGTCCAAGCGGCAGGACCACTTATCCAGATGTTGGCTGAACGAATCAAGCGTCCCTTGGGTTGGCGAACTAGATCCACAGAACACCACTACTGGCTCGTCAGAATCGAGTTCCAGTTCCCCGAGTGAATCTGGGGATGCCAAGGCAAAGCCTGCCGATCCGCTTCCCTTGAGAATCTTTATTACTCTCTGTGGATTGTGGTCGCCTTGCATCACCACGTCGGATAGTAGGATAACCGTCGCCTCTGACCTAACAAGATGTCCGATGACCACCTGCATAGAGTGGAGGGTTGAGACATACTTCCTGCCCCGATAGTCCTCCCGCAGAAAACTAGGTTTTACGTATTCCGCCCACGCCCGACTGCTAACGCCAGCTGTATAGACCTCTTCGCCGTCTATATTTATAGCTTCCCGGTACCAATCTGCTACCCGATTTGAAACATGTTTTTGTAGACGAGAGACGATTTTATTAAGGCGTGCGCTCGTCAGGTCATGAATTTGGCGTAGATTGGCAGGAGCCGTACGTCTTACGAACTGAGGATGTTTTTCTGATCCTACACATAGGATGTATAGCCGTGTGAGCTCGATAAGCACTGAGGGTACCTGCCAGTCGTAGTTCGAATCCAGCGGATCCAAAGCTTCAATTTGGCCGATCCGACTCAGCTGGAGATGCCCTTGCTCTCGGAGCATCTCGAGGTCAAAGTCGGCGCATCGAACAAAAAGCTCACGCGAATAGGCTGCAACGCCATGGCAGCAATTAGTCATTGTGTGTGCGTCGAAAAGAGAGAATTGCCTATTCAGGACTGCATCGATCGCTGAGAGGAGCGCGCGGACGCAGAAAATAGCTTCTCGCTGCCCGATTCCAACGCAGTCCTTTAGAAGCTCGTACACGGGAACCCAATCAGCGCTGACCATTGTCATCCCGTGCGCTTCGGCCTCGCCGGCAACCAGATCTTTCTTATTTTTCATGGTGTGTCCTGTATGCAACTCACTGGAATCCTTTCGGTTACTCAATAGCACATCCGCAATGGCGTGCTAAAAACTAAAAGCCATGGTACCGGATAAGAGTATAAAAAACAAGTTTAAGCGCTGTGTAGTCTTCATGTAGATTGTAGGCCGTTGAATAGCTATGGGTAGATTGTCTCGAGTGCGAATTTTGAGAGTTCCGCAGATTCAGATTCTCGCATAGAGTGCGCGCGAGTGGGAGCGTGACAGGGCTCGCTTGCTAAGAGTAAAGGAACATGCTTGCGACACAAACTTCTAACCTCTACAAGATTGCCGTGGACACGAACCAACCTTATTGGCAATTAGCTGCGATTCAGGTCTCAGCAGGCGGCTTCCCATTTCTATTCCTAGGTCAAGAGCTCACTGCTTCCTACGGTCTTCGGGGCATGATATTATCTACCATCGTAGGCTCTTTGATCTTGTGGGTAATCGGCCTGGCCGCAGTCACCACAGCGCATCATCAGCGCCTAGATGCGATTGGCAACTTTCGTACTTATTTCGGATGGCGTGCGACACAGATCGTAGCCTTCGCCACCCTTATTCTTTTCGGCCTGTGGCAGGCACTACAACTCGAGGGAGTGGCCGAGTTCTTTACAAAGCGGCTTGAAGACCTCCCCGCTGTGAACAGCAGTCTCGTTTTTCAGACAACGACGGTTGTCGGGATCGGCATAGTGGTCTTGTCACTGGGATCAATCAAACTAATCAAGTGGGCTTGTACGTTCTGCCTTCCCGTGTTGCTGATTTTTGTGGTTTGGCTCGTTATTTCAAACTGGCCTGTCGCGTTCCAAAGTGATCACCTTACACAGGGATGGAAGGTCTCCTTGCCTGCTACTATGCAAGTTGTGTCCCTTACCTTCATTGGCATGGTGAACCTTCCCACGTTCTTCCGCCACTCCCGCTCCATAGCCGACTCATTCCTAGGTCTTGCACTCCTGACCATCGGAACGCCTTTATGGATTATAGCAGGAGCGTGGCTTCCATCACCCGGGACCTCGTTCGGTTTTCTCGGGCTTTCGCAAGTTGGGATTACGACTACTTTGATCGTCTTTAGCGTTCTTTCTCTTGCGTGCGCCAATCTTGTGAATATTTATTTTGGTGCGGCTGGCTGGGGCGCCTTCTATAAAAAGGACACTCTGACTTTCTCGCACCGCTGGAGTAAGGAGCGCCTGGCGGCCACGGGTCTATTGGGTATAGGGCTATTCTCCGCACTGCGCCTGCCTCCATGGACCTATACTGCCGAAAACTTACTCATCGGTATACTGGGCTGTTTGGTTGTGACCCTTCTCGGAGCAGTCGCAACACAGTTAATATCCAAGCATAGACCTCGTAAGGGTGGGCGGATCGTTAACAATATCGCATGGTTAATAGGGGGGCTGGCGGTTGTCCTTGTAGAGTTTGGAGTCATCCCGACCAAAATAGGAGCTCTTGCCTCAGGGGTCACTACAACCGCGATCTGTCTCTTAGTCATTCTTTTTCTGGAGGAAACTAGCTGGTCCGCAAACAAACTGCTGTCCGGGGAAGGCCAGCGTTACTGAGTAGACGTTCGGCTCCCTTTGTCTTTATCGCCTGCCATAAGATCCACTACAACAGCCCGGTAGTCGCTATTTTGAGAAGCGCCGCCTAGGACTGCGGATCAGAGGGGAGCAGGGTGAGAAGCCCGCAAGCATCTAGTCTCCTGTTGTTTGTTGATTTTTATCTAGAATTGTGCTAATATAGTTTCGCCCTAATGCTTAGGGGATTAAGGTGGGAGAATGACTGCGATACTCACAATCGGTGCGCGACCTCAGAAGTCGGCTCATGCGCTCGATCGGTCTCTGCATCCTTTTGGGGAGCAGCTAGTTCCGATTACGGAGTTGATCGCCGGTGGGCAGCAAATCGGTGCTGCTTTAACAGAGTTCTGCTATGAGGCAGTAATTTCGGCATGTCGAGCCTTTTTAGCCGCTCAATATTCGTCCTTTGATGCTCATACTGTCACTAATTGCTGCCATGGTGTCGCCGTACTTGCGCAGGAGGTCTTATGGCAATGCTCGACATGCCCGATCGCCGAAATATGTGACCAGGCTTCGGACTTCCTTCGCCGGTGGAAGGATCAGGAACTTCACGTTGAATTTACGAGATGGAGATTGCCAGGGCCCATCGTATTTCTTACGAAGCTCTACCTGCTTGCGCAGGCGGCTTCCAAGGAATCAACTGGAGTGCGGATTTCGCGGCCGGAAGAACTGCAACGGATTTACTCGCTTGGCACAAAGTTTAGTAGGCGGCTCGTTAAGAATTTGCAGAGAGAGATTTCAAATCTTGTCGCGGCGAGGTATTCGCAGCTTGCTCGACGAGTGACCGATGCAAACAGCTGTGGCGTGTCAATTGCTAAGTGGGCCGAATATGCTGAACGGTCACATATCAGAGAGGATAAACGAGGGCGGCAATACGCACCGGCGATATTCTCGATGCAAGTGGTATTGGCTTACCTTGCTCGGCTAGGAGCCCCGATAGCGCTCCGCTGTGACCTGGTTGACGAATCGGGTGAATTTAGATCACGATACACGAAAATTGTGCGCGGCCATCTGCGAAATCGAACAGGATCCTTAAGGGATCAAGCCGATCCGGTCGTGGTTTTTCATGGATTTTGTCGCGATAGTGAGCTTAAAGAGGAGCACTTCCAGTTGCGACTCAATTCTTGGTCTCAAAATATTGACAGCCTTATTCTTGCGAATGATCTTCACTATCCACAGTATCCTAGAGTGATTGATGATCCAGAGTTTGATTGTTCACCTATTTCTCCGCGAGAAAATGAGATCGTTTCTGTGCTCCAGCGTCATAGTGCCCTTAAGGGTGTATCGGCCGAGGACCCCCACCTCTTCTGTCTTTCGCATGTTTTTGTCGCTAGCTCTCGGGAAATACTCTCCGCAAAGGGAAAATAGGAGCCAGCAGTTGGGCCTCTGCGCATGCGTATCGGGGGTGCTGAGTTAGGAGCTATTGGATGCACGCAAATTATTCATTGTTGGTGAACATCCGATCAGAGACGGTCAGGGGAGCGAATCGCTAACAGTCTTGCATGGGTGATCGGAAGCCTGGCGGTGTGCCTGGTGAAGTTGCAGATCATTCCGACGAGCATAGAATTCCGGGATATAGGAGTCACTATCACGGCGGTCTGCCCCGTAGTAATTCTTTTTCTGGGGGGAAACTAGCTGGTGCGCTAGCCGACTAGTGTTCGTCGGCAAAAACTCCATTGACTGAGCGCTCAAGCTGTTCGTGCTCCCAGTTGAGGTTTTCTTTGCGGGGGCTTAATGTGGGTGTGCTCCAAATCTACGATGTCTGCAAAGGAGGATTTCGATGGTCGATGCATTTTTTCCCAAGTCTAAGGTTGAGGTTCCGTTGAGATGTCGGTTGTGGATCTTGTCGTTTGTGGGTGAGAGGGACTTGGGGGCGCTTAGGGTGGCATCGAAGGTGTGGAATGAGTTTGGGGGGGAGTATGGGAGAGAGGAGTGGGCCGCGCTGAGGGAAGGGGGCCAGGTGCGAGATATCACGGTGCCGCTGTTGAGGTTGGGGCGGGTGGTGAATGTCGACTGTGGGAAGTTGACGGGGCTGAAGGCGCTGGGGGAGCGAGTTAAGGGAAAAATGGTGTCGGTGACGCTGCGGAACTTGAGGGCGAGAGTTAGTGTTCAGGAGGTTTGCCGATTTTTGGCGGGACTGGGAGGGGTGGAGACGGTCGTGATTGATGGCTATCCGCTGTTGACAGAAGAGCGGGTTGGGTTGGTGGCGAGATATATTCCAAAAGGGGTGAAGCAGATTTGTTTTTGTGGCTGTCCGGGAGAGGGAATGTTGGTGGTCTCGCCGGGAGCAACGGACGAGAGGGTGATTGCGCTGGCAGAGGGGCTGAAGCTGAGCAAGAGACGGGTGGAAGTGGTAGACCTGCGGAACTGCTTCGAGCTGACCGATGAGTGTGCTGGAGCTCTCTGTAGAGCAGTGAGCCAGGCGAGAGTGGTTCGGCTGGGCGGGTGTGCCGGTTTTTCGGTGGATGGGATGCGCGATATCTTTGATGACCTCTCCCCAGGAATTGAGTCGATTGACGTGAGTGGATGTTCGGGTTTTACAGATGCTGTCGCGATTGGGGTGGCGATGCAGCTTAGTCAGACGTTGCAGCGGCTTGATGTGAGGCATTGTGAAATCCTGACTAATAAGGGTTTGACTGCGCTAGTGAAGGCGCTGCCAAAGGGATTCTCAGAACTTGCGGTGAGAGGCAATAGATTTGGGGATGAGAAGTTAGCGGTGATTTTGGGCATGCTCGAAGGTTCGGGGATAGGGAAGATTACGATTGCTGGAGAGGTTGGGGCACAGGTCACAGAGGTGCTTAGTAAGCTTGGCCTTCGGCTGGGTCAGGCGGGAGTGGAGGAGTCTGTCTATGAGTGCGATCAGGAAGAGAAGAATCCTGGGCAAAGAGAGCCAAACTCTCCACACAGTGCTTCTAATAGTCCTCCGAGAAATGGACTGAAACCGTCGCTTATACTGGTGGAGGAGGAGGCTGACTTAATTGAGTTGGCAGAAAAGGGAGACTTAAAGGCTCAGCTGGCTCTGGGAAAGCTCTACCGGGCGAAAGTTAGGAAGGCGAAGGGGCGCGAAGAAAGAGAAAAAGCAAGGGCAGCTGCAATCAAGTGGCTACGACAGCCAGCGAAGGCTGGAATATTGGAGGGACAGTATCTTCTAGCTTGCTGTCTAGAAGGCTCGTCAGAAGATGACGCTGCAGAATGGGCTACCTGGCTACACAGGGCGGCTAATGGAGGATATAGGGAGGCTCAATTCGAACTGGCAAATTCCTATCGTTTCGGTAATCAAAAAGGGGTGCCCAAAAATCTCCAGCTTCGATTCAAGTATCTTCTAATGGCGGCGAGGTTGAACCACGCTGAGGCCCAGCATGAGGTGTCGAGCTGCTATTCGTGGGGTGAGGGGACTGGGGAGTGTGAGAAATTAGCGAATTATTGGTTAGAGCAGGCTGCGGTCAATGGGTGTTCGGGAGCCCAATGGAGTCTGGGTCGTTCGCTTCTGACAGGGTCAGGTTTGAAGCGGAATCCAGTGAAAGCTGTTAGGTGTTTCGAAGACGCTGCAGGTCTAGGGGACAGATTGGCTAAGATCGACCTAGGTAGGTGTTTAAGAGATGGGGTAGGAACGGGCAAGAATCCGGAGAGGGCGGTCCAGCTTTTCAAAGAAGTCATTAGCGTGTCAGAGACGCCTCCCTATACTTTTTTAAGCTATAGTGCGCGTGCCAAGCTAGAGCTGGCCAAGTGTTTGGCTAAGGGTATAGGAATTGGCAAGAATATCGACGAGGCCAAGGAAATGCTCGAGACAATGTATGCAGATAAGAGGCTTCGGGGAAAGAAGGCGCATGGAGATGTGATGATTTACCTCGGGACCTGTTTCGAGACAGGGCTTCTAGGTGAACAGGACTACACGAAGGCTGTTGCGTTGTATAGAGAGGCGCGCCAGAACCAGAACTGTTATGCAAAGGCTGCTGCTAGGCTTGGGATGTGCTACTTCTATGGCCGGGGCGTGCCAGTGGATCGGAAGAAGGCGTACGATTTATTTAAGGATGAATATTGCCATGACCAAGATGCCGCGTATCATGCGGGCCTCTGTTTTGAAAAAGGCTGGGGCGTGGCCAAGAGCAAGATGTTCGCTAAAATGCGCTATGAGTGGGTCATCAGCGAGAGTCGTAATCACGGCAAATCAGGCCATCGTGTGGGGGAAGCGCAGGCAGGGCTCAAGCGGCTTGATGAGTGCGTGATTCTGTAATCAGCTTTGCGGTTAGTTCAGGTTCGGAAGGAGGTGAATGCTGACTGAATATCGACGGTATGCCGCTATTCAGTCAGCTTTTTCTGTCGAATGGGTGACTCAAAATCGACAGCGTGCTGTTATTTTGGACACGTGATGTGCTTTTGCTGGCGCGGGTATGGCAAGGAGGATGGGGGTTAGAGGATGGCGGTGAGCTGGAAGCCGAGGACGAGGGCGTTGGGGAGGGTGGAGGTGGCGCCGGGGTTGAGGATGCACTGGGCTAGGGGGGTGAGGTAGAGGCCAGGGCGGATGTAAAACCAGTGGTTGAGCTCGAGGACGGCTTCGTAGGTTAAGGGAGCAGTGGTGAGCTGGCCAACGAGGCCGCTGCGGACGCGGGAGCTGATCTGGGTGCGGAGCTGGCCACTGAATGATCCGAAAGCAAAGCCGAAGTTGGTGTGGTCTCTGAGATGTTCAAGGACTAGGCCGGTGGCAAAGAAGTAGGGAAGCTGGTTGCGGTCGTCGTTGGCGACAAGGCCCATGCCCCAAAGATAGAGGGTGTGGTGGGGAGTCTTTAGAATCTGTTGGTCGCAAACGGTGTAAAAGCCGTAGTTGCCAGTGACGGTGCTGCCGTCAAAGAGGGGATGGCGGCCGGTGATATAGTAGGCGCCAAAACGGTAGACGCCGCGGCGGTGAGCGAGATCAAGCTGACCCATGAGCATGACGCCGTCAGTCGTGTGAAAGGACCAGTTAAAGCCGTGGTAGGACTTGTCAAGAACGCCCTCAACGCCGTTATAGACGCCCGCCCTAAAGGTGAGGTAGGGGGTGAGGTCGGTCTGGAAATAGGCAGCCCAGAGGGCAAAGGGGTCGGCGGGGAAGGGGGTGTCGAAGTAAAAAGAGATGGGATTGTAGTCGATGGCAAGGGTGATGTAGTTGATAAAGAGGGGAGAGTTGGCAAATTCGCTACTGGCACACATGCGGCCGGCGCGGATGAGGGTGTTGTGATAGGGGAGGGTTTGTTGAAAGTAGAGCTCGTCAAGGTAGTAGGTGGTTGGAGACCACCAAGCTGCGACGGTGAACTGGTTGCCGATGGTCTGGGAGAGGTTTTGACCGGTCCAGTAAGAGGCGGAGGCGAAGAGGGAGAGGCCAGGCCAGAGGCGACAGAGGTCGGCGTCGGCTGTGACGTAAAGACAGCCGGCATTAGCAAGGCCTTGGTTGCGGCCGCCGACGGGGTTGCCCTGGACGTCGTTCCAGTAGGAGGCGTGGAGGTCGAGGTAGGGGAGGCGGTTCCAGTCTCCAAGGAGATGGTCGTCAGGGATAGGAGGATAGGTGGCGAAGAGGGGAAGGGTGAGAAGGAGTAGGAGGAGTTTAGCTGACATGGGGTGTGTACCGAGAGGCTTGGAGGTTGAAGAGGGTGGCGTAGGGGCCCTGGTTTGTGAGAAGGGTGCGGTGGGGGCCCTGCTCGAGGATGTGGCCCTCTTTGAGGAGGATGATCTTGTCAGCCATACCGACTGCGCCGAGGCGGTGGGTGACGAAGAGGGTAGTGATGTAGGTCGATACGCGTGTGAAGGATTCGAAGACTTCGTGTTCGCTGCGGGGGTCGAGGGAGGCGGAGGGTTCGTCAAGGACGAGAAGTTGGGGCTGTTTGCGAAGGAAGGCTCTTGCCATGGCAAGTTTTTGCCATTGGCCTCCGGAGAGGTCAGTGCCGCCAAATTGGGGGCCTAGGGGGGAGTCTAGTCTTTCGTCGGCGAGCGAGAGGGCGCTGCTGTTCTCTAGAGCTTGTCGGAGTTCGTTGAGGGTGGCGCGGTTGCCGGCATCGCCAAGCTCAATGTTTTCGCGTAGGGTAAAGTGGTAGCGGCCATAGTCTTGGAAAAGGGCGCTGCAATGCTTGCGCCATTGCTCGAGATCGAGATCTTTTAGGTCGACGCCGTCGATGGTGATGCGGCCGCCAGTGGGATCGTAGAAACGGAGCAGAAGCTTGACGAGGGTGGTTTTGCCGGCTCCATTTTCACCGACTAAGGCTACTTTTTCTCCAGGAGCTATGCTGAAGGAGATATTTTGTAGGGCGAGTCGTCCATCAGGGTAGGCGAAGCTGACGGATTCGAAACGGATGCCTTTGGCTATGCGGGTAAAGGGGTGGGGGGTGGGAGAGCGAGGAAGTTGTAGGTCGCGACGTGTGAGGAATGCGCGGAAGCGGACAAAGTAGTCGAGGGCTGGATTGAGCATGGCGAGGTCTTGAAGAAGGCCTGCAAGCTGGGCTTGTAGGAGGGTAAAGCCTTGCAATGCCACAATGAGAGCTGCAGGGGGAAGGGCGTTGGTACGAGCGCGCAGGATGAGCCACAGCAGGACGCCGATGTAGCCGCAAACGGTGAGAAGGGAGGCGCTCATTGCCGGCAAGATTTCGCGCCAGCAGCGGGCGCTGAAGGCTTGTAGAAATTGAGAAACTGTCTGTTTGTACTGTTGCACGAGGAACGGCCCGAAGCCAAAGATCCGCATTTCAGTGACTGAGGGGGTCTTGACACAGAGTGAGGAGAGCCATCGAAGTCGCTGCGCTTCCTTGCCGCTAAACAGGCTCTGATTCCATCGCAGCTTCTCAAACCACATGATTGCCAGAGAGTGAGGGAGCGAGGCGATGAGTACGACGAGTCCAAGCGACCAGCTGAAGGTAGAGAGGAGGAAGGTAATGCAGCCGATGGAGATGGCTCCTTGCAGGAGATCTGTCAGGACGTAGACGACGTTCATCGGTCGTCTTGACGATTCGACTTCTAGGAAGTCGAGTTCAGAGCGTAGGTCTTTGGACTCAAATGGGGAGAGTCCATCGATGCTGTTGCTCTTTTCCATGAGCTTGGTGTTGAAGTGGGCAAGAGCTTTCTCATTGAGCCGGATGCGAAGGATGGATAGGAGGGGATAGCTCGCTTTTTCACTAAGGAAAACGGTTCCCCAGAGAATGAGAAGGGTGATCGGCCACGCGGTTGTGGGGCTGATGACCCAATTCACGGTTTGTTGCAGTGCGACGAGCGACACAAGGGGAATTGCGCCAAGCGTAGCAGTGAGAAGCACAAGCGTTAGGAGCTCCCACCATCCGGCAGAGGCTAGCTGTTTCAAGCCCCAAGTTAAGGCGCGTAGCGAACGGGTTCGCATCAGCTCGCCTCCGGAATCGTAAGGTGTCGTTTAATGATTTCTATGTTGAAGTCTCTTCGCTCTGGGTTGCGATTGGCGCCTTGTCTCGTCGTTGCATAGCAAAATCTTTGGCCGCTTGGAAGTCGCAGCTTAAGTCTGGTTGGTGCAGGCGGCGTTGCAGGTAGAGGTAGGACGATGTTTTGCGCATTACACACCTAACTTTAAGCGCAGAAACATTAGTCCACCAGTCCTGATCATTAAGGAGATTGTTCCAGGCGGTACTTATTCGACTGTAGATGTAGCAGACTGCTGGTCGACCAGGGAAACCGGCCAGGCGTGTGGCGATTAATCGATGGAAAGGCTGGAGAGGTAGGCCTGGAGCTGGCCATAGGTAGCGCGATCGGTATCTGTGATGTCGTAGTCGACTGATTGAAGCTTGTGGAGCTCGGCGAGGGTTGTGTCTAGGTCGATAAGGGCTCCAAGTCGTTTGAAGTGAGACCAAACGATATAGCCTTCGCCGAAGGCAGCGTTATGCTTGAGCTCGGTATAAGCTTCTGCTGTGGGGACCAATTCAGCCGGTGAGCAATCTAGGGGTTCATCTAGGGGTGGCTGGGTGAGGGCGCCTCCGGAGGCAATGAGTTCTATAGTTGCGATGAGGGTAAGGTTAGGCTCAATGAACGATTGTGAGCCGTAGGCCCATTTTGGATGAATGTGCATCTGGCGGATCTCCCCTGGGCGCATGCCGATTATACCTCTGCGCATCCCAATGATGAGGTCTGTGAGGAAGTGTTCGCGGGGGATGACATCGATGAAGGTATCGGCTAGGCACTCGCCGGTCTCGGAAGCTGGAAGGCGCCGGATACGATAACGCAATTTTACTGATTCGGTGTTCTCGTGGACGGCGGAGCCACGTCCGGGAGTCAAAGTTTTAACGTATATTTCGTGCGGTATGATGGAATCAAAGGTGTCGTCATGTGAGACTTCTACGAAGTGTTGTTCGCTAGCCAGCAGATTTGCCACGGCCTGATGGGATAGTCGGCCCTCGTGATATTTCATCAAGGTAGCGTAGACGTCAGCGTTAGTTAGGCAAGACGAGCCTTTTTCAGCGGCTTTCATTCCACAAACGAGCTCGTTAATGTAGGCTTGGTCTTTCTCCAACGCACCGTAGAATATTGCGCTGGCGACACTGCGGGCTTTGGACTCTTGGCTTAGGCTTTCTAGGTGAGAGGCTTGGGAAGGGGCGGCTGCGGCTAGCGGTAGAGAGCAGAGGGCAAGTGTGGTTAGGATTTTCACGAACACAGCCGACTCACTACTTGATCCAAGAAATCATCTCGTGTGAGCAGCTCTTCTCCTTGCTTCATTGCCTGAGCATAGTTCGCTATGCGCGCTTTAGTGTCTGGGGATTCCGCGATGCAGCCGAATAAAGGCACGTGATAACCCTCCGCTAAGGGGTGCTGGGTAGATGAGGTGATATGAGCATCCAGTTGCTTATACTCTGCGCAAAGGGTGCTAAAGCGCGAGCTCAAGCGTGACTCGAGCTTTGTTGGCGGAACCTCTATCCACATGTGGGTATGGGGGTCGATGCCTATACGGGTTTCAGCGGCTCCTGGCAGGCGTTGGTTACGGGGACGGAGAGGAACCAGTTCTTGAGACAGCAGAAGGTATCTGATATCCATGTATGCTTTATGTAGAAGGGAGTTCTCTTTTCCGTAGCCGAGAACTAGGCCGATCAGAAAATCGTCATCGTTCAGGGTTGCCCTTAAGTCAACACCTGGGGTTGTTAGTCTTGCAAAAAGCTCTTCCGAACTGACCTGGGCCCCTAGAATTCCGCGAAAGACTTCCAAGTGTTCGTTGAGCACGTCACGAAGGGCGGCGTGGTTTATCCAAAGACAGGCAGAACTTGAGGGATCGTCTACGCAGTGAGTATTCGCGGGTACGAAGGACCACCCGGTGCCAGTGAAGTCCAGGTGCTGCCAGATAGCGAGTCCTCTCAGGTATAGCTCGCCATTGGTAAAGGGCCGACGTACGCGACTGAAGTTGGGAGTTTCCTTGAAGGCGCCTGGCCCATCCCAACACATGGGCTTGTTCCCATACAGTACTGCGGCAAGTTCCGACTCTTTCATAGCCGTTCGAAAGCACGTTTCCAAAACCTCTCTTTCAAGCGGAGAAAGAGTCAGTGGAGCTGGCACCTGCCGTTCCTGAACACCGTCGGATGTGGAGACGCAAGCTACTATCGCCAGCGCCAATACAATGAATGGAAGGGCTAGGCCGGGGCGCATGCCAGCTCTAGTATCTCCCTTTGAGGGGACAATTTGGGTTTTTGCATACGGGACCGAATTGGAGCTCCCCGCATGCATGACACACAGTAACGTTCTGGACAGGCGCCCCAGACGACGTGTGGTATTGGGGCTCATTATTTACTACCGCAACTAGTCCTCCGTCTCGATGCTGTAGCTGCGTGACTTTGAAGAGATGGCCACTATGCAGCGCAAAGATGCCCTCATGGGCCACAAGCACATGCTGCGGATCGACAACAAACTCGAGATCATCACTGTCAGAAAAGGCAAACGCCTGTTGTGAGCTCGTGAGTAAGAGTACTACGGAGAGGAGAGGGACTAAATATCTAAATGCTTTCACGGGGGCTGCCTCCTTTTACGGATTGAAGTATCTGACGTCGGCTCAGGCAGCAATTTTTGCGGAGAGTCGCCAATAAAGTCAAAGCAATGACCCAGATTGCTACCCTGACTCGGCTTAAGGGCTAGCGAAGTGGTTCAGATACGACCGGAACGCCGACGGCAAGGGTACTCCCTTGCCGAGAAGTTCCGGGAAGTAGATGGGCCGCTGCAGCAGCCCTTAAGCCGACGAATTTTCTTAAGTGACTCGAGAGAGACTGTAGGCCGAGGATAGCACTCATGATCCGGATGGAAAATCCGAAGTGCAGTGGAGGCTCGAATGCTACGAGGTAGCAGTCCCGTGATGCAGCTAAACGCTGTCTCCACGATTTGTCTTCGACTACTAATCGCCTTCTCTGCCTCTTCCGTTCGCTTTCTTGTCGAATTCGGATGCTTTCTTCTGGCGAGAAGCTCGATGGAAGAATCCTCTGCGAAGAACGTCTTCGAGGTCATAGCAATTGTAGGCTCCGTCAGCATAGAGCTTCGATTGTGGTGGGAGATCAAGCTCCATCTTCCATAAGACAGCAACGTCATTTCTGCATGCTGGCTCCATCGCCACCTCAACTGGTTCTCCCGCACATGTCACAACCATATGAACCTTAATGCCGCAGAAATATTTCTGTTTCGACGGAGCGTAGCCGATGTATTCCTTGCCGAGGAAGAACTTTCGTCGATCAATCCGCTGCTTCTTGCAGCACTCCACTGGAAAACTGTCCACAGCGTACTCAGACGAGGAGTTAGTCTTCCTGAATATCAGAGCTAGAAAGCGAAATACTGCCGTCCATATTGGCCATGGAATTTTGTGCAGACGACGATTGAGCCGGCTCTCACTCAAAAGATTGGGGAAGTAGCGAGATTGGCGGCAAAACCAGCAGGTTTTGCGATGGTTCCCACCAAATAGTTGCCCGGACATGATCGAGAACGTGATGATTTCAGCTGTGCTCATTCGAGCTTGCCGGTCATCTTCAAATCCCATAGCTTTAATGACTTCATCGCAAACGACGTAGGTGATAATGATTTGCATGTCCATGTGCCTTCTCCTTTTTGGGGCATTCAAAAAGAAAAAATATACACGGTTTACCACAGGACTTCAGTGTTGCACTCATCTGCCACGTATAAGCTCTTGGCAAGGGAGTACCCTTGCCGGCGAGCTGCTACGCGACATCTAAGCACAACACTGAAGTCCTGTGGCAAATCAGGGTAGCAATCTGGGTCAATGGTGTCCACCGGCTATGCGTGCGGGTTTTTTGTTTAGGGATTTGGCGTTGGTATGCTAAGTTTGCGCCTTAAAGAGGTGCGGGTTTGGAAGAATATCGGGTTGTTGGCGTTTTTGGAGGGAAGGCGGTTTGCGTTGGAGAGGGGGTTGAGGAGGTTGAGGTTCGGAAGATGGATGTGGTGGTGGGCGCGGTGGAGGAGGTGTTCGTCAAGGGGATGAGGCTGGGGGTGGGGGCGGAGAAGGAATTGGAGGCGGCGAGGGATTTCCAGCTCGGGGGCGAGGTGGAGGCGGTTGTTGATCATCAGGTGGTAGCTAGGGACGAGATGGGGGTGCGGTTAAGTGTTTTTTCTGTGCGGAAAGAGGTGGTTGGGGGCTGTTTGGATTGTGAGCGGTTGAGCTGTGTGCCGGCGGCATTGGCCGAGGTGGGAAAGGCGTTGGGAGGCGAGGGGCGGTATGGGGTGGTGTGGAAAGATTTTGCGGTGGTTGGGAGAGGGGGTTTGGTGTTGTGGGCAGGGAGAGGGCGGAGGGCTGTGAGGGGGTTGGGAGAAAAGGGGCTGAAGAGGGTGTTTGGCTGGAGGAGGAGCGCTGGGGCGGGGTGGAATTGGGTGAGTACGGGGTGGCGGTTGGGTTTGCATTGGGGGCGGGGGTTTGGACTTTCGGCAGGGGGAGTTTGCGTATAGGGAGCGGTGGAAGAGGGAGAAGGGGAGGCTGATGGGTTTTGTGGGGGCGTGTGTGGCGGTCTGTTTGGGGGTGGTGGTCTTGGGGAGTGTGTTGGTGGGGAAGGAGAGGGAGATGATGGGGGTTGCGAAGGGGGAATTGGGGAAGGTGGATGGCTGGGAGTCGTTTGAGCTGTGGCCAAGGGTTGCAGGGGTGAGCGATGTGATGGCGTGGGTGGGAAGTAGGGTGAAACGGGTGGAGAGCTTTCGGTATCTCTTGGGATCGGATGTGAGAGTGGAGCTGGTTTTTGAGGCGGAGAGCCCGACGAAGGCGAGAGAGTTTCACGATGAACTGTTGAATTGGGAGGTGACGAGCTGGGGGATGGTGGGTGAAAATATCGGGTGGTGTTTTCGGTATGATTTCTAAGCAGCGGATGTTGGTTTATTTGATGGTGGGCTGTTTTGCGGTGGTGGGCTGCGTGGGGTGGTCTGTGGGCGAGAGGGTGAAGGGGGCGAAGAGGGAGCGGATGGTGGTGGAGCGGATGTTGGGGGCGGCGAGGATAAAGATGGCGCGCCAAGAGGTAAACCGGGCGGTGCGTGATGCTTTTGCGGGAGCAGATCACCGGTATGTGGATCGGGAGCTGGAGACGGTGGAGTTGCTTAAGGGAGAGAGGGAGGGGTTGAGGCGCTTGCTGGAGCAGGAGCCTGGTTTGCCGAGCAAGGAGGTGTTGGGGCGGCTGGAGAAGTTGGAGGGAAACCGGGTGCGGTTTGCTGAGGGGAAGGTGCGGCAAGAGGGGTGTGTGAGCGAGGTGGAGGAGAAGCTGGCGAAGGGGGTGGAGGTGGACATTGCGGATGTGATGGGGCTGCTGGAGAGGATTGAGGGGGTTGGCGAGGGGAGGCCGCAGATGGTGGTGACGGAATTCGGGCTTAGGAGGAAGGGGGAGGTGTTTGAAATGGATATGCGGTTTGTGAAGAGGGAATTCGAATGAAGTATCTTTTGTTGGCTCTGGTGTTAGTGGGATGTGCGCGGGGGGTGAGTGAGCGCGATCTTGTGAAGATCAACATCATCGATCGGAATGGGATGAATGAGACGATTCAGGCGAAAGACCGCTTGGCGAGGTATCAGGGGGTCGATTTCCTGCGGGCGCAGCCCTATCAGAAGGTGCTGCGAGTGTGCGGACCAAGGGTGGATGGTGCGGTCCCCTCGTTTGTGACAAGCTACCATGAGAATGGACAGGTGCGGCAGTACCTGGAGGTGGTAGATGGGCGGGCGAGTGGTTGGTATCGAGAGTGGCATCCGAATGGGGCGCTCAAGTTAGAGGCGTGGGTCGTTGGAGGGGTGGCCGACATCGATGAGCGGGCGCAGGAATCGTATGTGTTTGAGGGGGTAAGTAGAGCGTGGGATGGAAAGGAAACGCTTGTGGGAGAGATCCCCTATGAAGCGGGTGTGTTGGAAGGGGTGTGTCGTTACTTTAAAGGGGGTGAGCTGGTCCGGTGCGAGCGGTATGAGAAGGGAGTGTTGGAGGGGGAAGTGATGAGTTTTTGGCCGGGGGGGATGCCGCAGTCAGAGGAGGTCTATGCGAGGGGCTTGCTGGCTGAGGGGAGATATTTTGATCGGGCGGGTCTCTGTCTTGGCGAGGTGCGCAAGGGACGGGGTGTTCGTGTGGTGTTTGGGGAGGGGCATGCACTTTGGGATGTGGTGAGGGGAAGTCCGAGGGGGCGGGTGCGGGAGTATGGTGTGCGGGGCGAACTTCATCGTCTCTACCACGTGAAAGGGGGGGTGAAGGAGGGGGAGGAGGTGGAGTACTGGGAGGAGCCATTTGGACTGGATCCGGTGCAGAAATTGTCGCTTAACTGGCGTGGGGGGGAGATTCAGGGGGTGGTGCGGACCTGGTATGAGGATGGGCAGCTGGAGAGTCAGCGGGAGATGAGCCACAATAGGCGGAACGGAATGTCGACGGCATGGTATCAAGATGGAAGTTTGATGCTTGTCGAGGAGTACCGGGAAGACCGGCTGGTGAAGGGCGAGTATTATGAGAGGGGCGCTTCGCGTCCCGCTTCAGGTGTGAGAGAGGGGGAAGGGATTGCCACTCTCTTTGATCCGCAAGGAACCTATTTGGCGCGAGTCAACTATGTGGAGGGAAGTCCAATTGAGTAAGGAAAAGATTCGGCAGGAGTTTCGGGAGATTCGGAAGGGGTTATCGGAGGAGCGGCGGCGGGGTGCGGCGGAGGCTCTGAGGGGAGAGGTGCTCAGGCTGGTTCCGGAGGGGCTGGTGATGTCGTTTTGGAGTTTGGGGGATGAGATTGGGACCGAGTTGTTGAATGAGGCGTTGGGAGAGCGATTGGTGCTCCCGAGGGTTCATGATGGAGGGCTGGAGATGCGGCGCGCCGGTGACCTGGTGGAGGGACCCTATGGTTTGATGGAACCGTCGGAAGGCTGTGAGCGGGTGGACGAGGTGGGGTGTGTTTTGGTGCCAGGGTTAGCTTTTGATGAGTGGGGGCACCGGGTGGGCTATGGAATGGGATATTATGATCGCTGTCTAGCTGGGGTGGCTGAGCGGGTGGTGGTGTACGGGGTGGCGTTTAGGGAGCAGCTGGTGGCCCTTGTGCCGGCGGAGGCGCACGATGTTCCTGTTCACAAAGTTCTAAGTTTCTAATCACCTGCGCGCAAGTTTTATTAACAAAGTGTGTGTTGAGGAAGGTGCGGCCGGCTGTGAGGAGCTGGGCGTGCTGTTCGGGGGTGATGGTCTTTAGGTAGGGACGATCCGGGTCTAGGTTCGGGTTACCGGGATTGCAGATTGATAGTAGGTGGGTTAATATTATCGATATGCAAGACCCTTACCTTTTGTGGATCACAGGTTTGTCAGGGGCGGGTAAAAGCTCGCTGGCCCGGCGCGTCCGAGACCGTGCTCGGTCGCGTGGAGAGCGTCCCATTCTGCTCGATGGCGATGCGATCCGAGAGGTGTGTGGTGGCGATCTCGGGTATGGGGATGGCGATCGGCTCAAAAATGCCTATAGGATCGCCCGATTCTCTCATTTAATTGTCGATCAGGGATTCTCGGTCATCTGCGCGACTGTTTCTCTTTATGACGAGATTCATGCTTTCAATAGGGAGTCCTTGGCTAACTACCGCGAAGTGTATGTGAGCTGTCCTCTTGCGGTGTTGCGGGGGCGAGATCAGAAGGGGCTCTATTCTGGAGAAGCCGATTTGGTGGGTATTACGCAGGCGTGCGATTTTCCGAAGAGACCCCACCTGGTGGTGGAGAACGCTTCGGAGGAGCAGCTAGAGGAAAATGTGGAGCTCATCGATGCCCTTATCTGCTGAAAGCTTAACTTTTGGGACAAAGGCCGATACATTGGCCCGCCTCGAAGGGTGCGTGAAGAAATCGAGAGTATTACCCCAGGTGGCATTTTCCGTCGCTTCCTACCGGAAGGAACAGGGGAAGCTTCTTTCTAGGGTTCAGGAGAAGTTTGCGAAGGGCAAGGTGATCGTCCGTTCGTCGGCGATAGGAGAGGATTCGGCAACCTCTTCAATGGCTGGGCAGTTCACCTCTGTGGCGGGCCTTGGGACCGATTCGGAGGAGCTGGCGGCGGCGATTGACCGGGTGATTCGCTCCTATGGGGAGGGGGAGGAGCACCAGGTACTGGTTCAGCCGATGATCGGCCAGATCAAGCGGTGCGGGGTCGTCATGACGGCCGACATGGAGACGCTCTCTCCCTACTATTTCATCGACGCCGATCTTTCGGGGCGCCACGATGTGGTGACAGGGGGGAGCGGGGGGGAGAGGGTCTCCTACGTCCACTACAAGAGATCAGAGCTGGAGCCGTCGTTGAGATGGGTGAGAGAGCTGATCGAGGCGTGCCGCGAATGCGAGGTCCTATTTGAGAATGAGGCGCTCGACATTGAGTTTGCATTTGACTCGGAGGATCGACTCTACCTCCTGCAGGTCCGCCCAATTGTCCGTCGGCTGGTTCCGTTGATCTCCTGTGAAAGACTCGATGATGCCCTTTCTAAGGTGGCAAGTAAGGTCGAGAAGATTTGTGGGCCTCACCCGGAGCTGCTGGGCGAATCGGGGATGCTAGGCGTCATGCCCGACTGGAATCCGGCTGAGATCATCGGTCTAAAGCCTCGCCCTTTGGCCCTGACGCTCTACCAAGAGCTGGTCACGAATCAGGTGTGGGCTTACCAGCGGGACAACTATGGTTATCGCTCCTTGCGCTCACATCCGT
Source organism: uncultured Verrucomicrobiae bacterium (assembly GCA_963739345.1). Lineage (GTDB taxonomy): Bacteria > Chlamydiota > Chlamydiia > Chlamydiales > JAFEGQ01 > CAVUAA01. The sequence continues at coordinate 347,343 of CAVUAA010000002.1, forward strand.
TGCTGATCTCCCTGTTGGGTGTCCCCTATATCGATGTGCGGGTCTCTTTCAACTCGTTCGTCCCCGCCTCCCTCGGTGACCCGATCGCGGAAAAGTTGGTCGATATCTATCTCAAGCGACTAAGGGCCTATCCGGAGAACCACGACAAGGTGGAGTTTGAGATCGTCAGCAGCTGTTACACGCTCGATCTTCCTGAACGGATGGAGGCCTTACGAGAAGAGGGTTTAAGCGCGGCGGAGACGGACGAGATTTCCCGCTCTCTTTTGGCTTTGACGCGGAGAATCCTCTGTCCGAGGAGTGGTCTCTGTCGAAGCGATCTCGAGAAGGTGGAGGGGCTAGAGGAGCTCCACAACCGGGTGATGACCTCTTCCCTTCATCCGATCGAAAAGATCTATTGGCTTGTCGAGCACTGCAAACGGCATGGGACGCTCCCATTTGCAGGGGTGGCTCGCGCTGCCTTTGTCGCCACGCAGTTTCTCGACTCCCTGGTCACCTCGGATTTGCTTAATCCAACCGAGAGGTCTCAGTTTCTCCGTAGTCTCTCAACAGTCTCTTCCGAGCTGACCCGTGATCTTGCCTGGATCAAGAGCGAGGGGGGGAAGGAGCGCTTTTTATTGCGCTACGGTCACCTTCGGCCTGGCACCTATGACCTCCTCTCGTATCGGTATGACGAGGCGTTTGAGAGCTATTTTCCAGAAGGGGTAACAGCCGGTGAGGAGAGCGCGCCGTTTGTGTTGCCCGATGAGAGAATGGAGGCGATTTCGATCGAGCTCCGCCGCCACCAACTGGGGCTCGATGCGAGCGCCCTATTTGCCTTCATGCAGATGGCTATCGTGGGAAGGGAACGGGCGAAATTTCTATTCACCAGGACACTCTCTGACGCGATGCAGCTGATCCTTCAGCTGGGGGAGCGGGTGGGGCTTAGGCGCGAGGAGATGGCCTATCTCAACATTGGATCGGTCCTCTCCCTCTATCACACTCTCGACGCCCGTGATCTCAAGGAGCATTTCCTCCACGAAATCGAGCGCAACAAAGAGATGTATGCCTACACGCAGGCGGTTCACTTGCCGCTGCTGATCGGCAAGCCACAAGAGGTCTACACATTTGCTAGCTTCTCAGAAGAGCCCACCTATGTGACGCTCAAGCGGATCAGCGCCGAACCGGTGGTGGTCGATGAGGAGGCAAGTCTCGCTGGAAAAATCGCGTGCATCCGCTCGGCCGATCCTGGTTATGACTACCTCTTCGCTCAAGGGATTTCGGGTCTCGTGACGGCCTATGGGGGGGCCAACTCTCACATGGCGATCCGATGCGCAGAGTTGGGAATACCCGCTGTGATTGGAGCGGGGGAGGTCAACTTCACCAAGTGGAGTGGAGCGGGGCTTCTGGAGATCGATGCAGCAAACAAAACGTGTGCAGTGATCCGATGAAACAGATTCTTGTGACAGGCCGCTTGACGTGTGATGATCAGACCGGGGAGGTGCGCGACACTCTCGATTCCAAGTGGACACCGTTTCTGCAGCAGGCGGGGCTTTTGCCCATCCTGGTGCCCCACACAGCCGATCTCGACACATTTTTGGCTCACCTGAGCTACGATGGATTATTGTTGACGGGGGGAAATGATCTCGGGCTCTTTTCGAATTGTTCTCTTTCAAAGGCAAGAGATGCATTTGAGCTGGACCTGCTCGCTCGGGTTGAGATGCCAGTTCTTGGCGTCTGTCGTGGGATGCAGTTACTTGGCCAAAGGTATGGGGCAACTCTGCAGGAGGTCGATGGGCATGTGGCCGCCCGTCACCTGGTTGGGGGGCGAGAGGTTAACTCTTACCATCGGTACGCGATGACATCGGCGGGCAAGCTGACGGTTTGTGGGCGCTCTCCCGATGGGGTGATTGAGCACATCGCTCATCCCACAAAACCAATTGTAGGCATCATGTGGCATCCGGAAAGAGAGAGCCCTTTTTGCCAAGAAGATCTTTCTCTATTTCGCAGACACTTTGGAGGGGCGTGATGAGAGCGATCATTTTGGCTGCTGGCACAGGGACGAGACTAGGCTCCCTCACAGCGGACCGTCCGAAGTGCATGGTAGAGTTGCAGGGGGTGCCGCTGATTGATCGGACGCTCGCGGTGCTACGAGCCGCTGGTATTGATGACGTAATTGTCATCACGGGCTACCGCGACGACTGCTTGCGAGATCATCTCAAAGGGCAGGGGGTGAGGTTTTGTCATAACGGCGACTACGCCTCCACGAACATGGTGGCAAGTCTCCTGACTGCTCGCGAGTTTTTTGACCAGGAGTCGCTCATCTCCTATGCCGATATCGTCTATACGCCCGCCGTTGTCAAGGCACTGATCCGCGAGAGAGCACCGCTTGCCCTCACCTACGACACCGACTGGCACACCTTGTGGTCGATGCGGATGGAAGATCCGCTTTTGGACGCAGAGACGTTCAAAACGGATGCGGATGGATATGTTGAGGTGGTTGGGGGAAAGCCCCGTTCTCTTAGTGACATTCAGGGGCAATACATGGGGCTCATTCGGGCGAATCCTATCGGCTTTGAGTCGCTTGTTGCGACCTATGAGAGGTTGGGTCGTCCTCCCAAACTGCAGATGACCGAGCTCTTGCAAGCGGTGACGGCTCCGATCAAGGGTATTGCAGTGTCAGGGGGTTGGGTGGAGGTCGACACGCCCGAAGACCTGCTAGCCTACAAGGATCTTAGCTGGCTTTAGAGATAGTCCGTGGACATCCACCGGTCGCGTGTTTTGCGATGCCTTCGGCGGGCTCTTGAGTTTGCGATGGCTTCTATCCGCTCCCGTTCCGTTTCGGCTGTGACAAGCGAGTAGGACTTCTCTAACGCCTGTTTGTAGAGTCGCCGTTTCCTTAGAACCTGAAAGACGCGTGTCAGCGTCTCACACACACCGTAGCTCTCCGTCTCATCCAGGAGTTGCCGAAGCAGCCGGTAGTCGACAAACCGGCCGTATGTAGCTGCCTGAATGCGGGCCATTGGACGGTCGTGGATCGTTGCACTCCATTCGGCTAAGGTCTGCCCTACTTGGTTGTTGAAGGCCCGCTCTCCCCATCTTGAGAGAGCCTTGGCAAGTCGCGCCTGGTAGGGGAGAGTTTGCGTTGCGCCAGCCTCCACGTCGTAGCCGAACTTTTGGGCAACAATGGCTGGCCAGCCGTGAAGAGCCTCCAGGTCTTCTGCGGAGTACAGCATCGCCCCTCACCCACCTGCCCTTTGCGCATGAGCTCGTGAGTTCCCAGCCATTTGACGGTGGCCGCACGGATGTTGGCGAAAGAGGAGGCCTCAATGGCCGCCTCTATCTCTCCAAGAGGCCTCTCTTCTCCCAAAAACCCTAACGCGCGCAGCACAGCTGGGAGTGGGTTGGATTTGAGCTCTTCGAAGCTGATTGTCAGTAGTTTCCCCGGTCCGAAGGCATTGGGGATGAGGCTATAGTAGTTCGCCCACTCTTCTGCCGGGGCATGATGGAGTTGGTGGCTGTAGTGAGGATCGTTTATATAAAGCGGCTCTGTGAGAAATTGGCTGAATGAGAGATGTCCGCCCAACTCTGTGGTGGCAGCGAATGAAGAACATCACGAATATCCCGGACTACCAGGATCCCCCGTCCTTTGATCTCTTCGCGGTTTGGGAGGAAGTGGGTCGAGGAGCAACGTGGGGCAGTCGCCAAAGTGGTAGACGGTTTGGTCTTGCAATCTTGGAAATCGGCCGGCAAGCAGCTTCCGCTCCCCCTCATCGATCGTCCACGAGCCATCGCCATTATTCTTCCAAAAGCATCAAAGTCTCCACGGTAGATGGGAATGCCTAACTCGAAGAGAATGTTTGCGAGGATCGACTCCCGGCGTGCGGGAAAGCGTAGATCCCGATCGACTCAGCCGCCATGGCGGGCGACCCAGATGCGTGTGGTGTAAGGAACCCCCACCTCTGCATCAGGGATAAGCGAGTGAATCTCATCACAGATCGTGCTGAAAGCCTCTCCTGCCTGACGGGCCAGCGTCTCGTGTGATCGCCAGGCGGTGACAATCCGCTCTTTGGTCATGGGGACCACAAACGTACTCTCCACCTTCTGCGAACTTTCGAAGAGGCCCGATGCTTCAATCACAGCGGTTGGGTCCTGGCGCCTCTTTCCGTAAGAGTAATCGGCAATTTTGGACTGGATCAGCTCCTCGATCGCCCTTTGCAGCGGGTCGTTTAAGTCTCGGTGATTCCACATGCAGGCAAAGTACCCACCTGGAATAAGTAACCGTGCGGCCTCCTTAAGTGCTAGGGCCTGATCCACCACGTTGAATGAGGAGCCGAAAAAGACTCCTGCAAACTGATCACTTTGAAGTCCCGTCTCCTCGCCAGAGGCCTTTTGCCACCGAACATCGAGTCCAGCACTATTTTTGATCCCAAAGTCGCGCATCGCATCGTTGGGCTCTACTGCTTTGACCCTCAGTCCGTATTGGGCGAGGGGGCCAGAGAGCTTCCCCGTGCCAGCTCCCACATCGGCCACGAGGTCCCCCCTGCTCAGGCCCATCATTTCAAAGCAGCGCGTCAGCGCCTCTTTTGAATAGTCAGCCCTTTGATCGTATGAGCTCGCACGCTCAGTATAGTCCCACTTCATCCTAACCTCCCGTAGATTCTAGTTGGCCTGGAACCATACCATACTCATAGTCTAAGCTGCCACCCAATAATCTAGATTGAGATCATTGGGTGGCAACTATCGGGTGGACTATGATCGCTGTTGAGTGGGGGCAGCTGGTGGGCCTTGTGCCGGCGGAGGCGCACGATGTTCCTGTTCACAAAGTTCTAAGTTTCTAATCACCTGCGCGCAAGTTTTATTAACAAAGTGTGTGTTGAGGAAGGTGCGGCCGGCTGTGAGGAGCTGGGCGTGCTGTTCGGGGGTGATGGTGTCTAGGTAGGCGGTGAGGTCGGTGTCTGTGGGGAAGCGGGAAGGGTCGATGTAGCAGGTGGGGGGGATAGCGGGGGTGCCGCGGTAGATGGGGACGGTGCCGCGGGCAATGGTCTCTAGGAGTTTATGGCAGTCGGATACTTGAGCGAAGCGGGGGGCGGCGACTCTGTTTTTATTGGCGAGGAGGCGGAAGTGGTCGCTAAGTTTGACGACGACGGCCCCTTCGGGAATGCGTTTGAGCGAGGTGCGGCGGAGGTCGTAGCCTAGGTCTCGGAGCTTTCGTTGGAGCAACTTCCAGACAGGGTGTCTGGTTTGCGGGGAGTAGTAGGCGATACGAGAGTGGGAGATGCCGAATAGCCGCAAGGTTTAAGTGCCTCCAGGATGTCCTCGGTTACCTGATCTATAAATCGATCATGGAAAAATTAGCCAGCTTTTTTCAGATCGGCGGTCAATGTCTCTTGGATGCCAGCTGTCATCTGATTGATAAAGCTCTCCTCTGAAAATAGCTTTGCTTTTTCGGAGGCTAGATAGCGCTTCGCGGCGGTCAGATAGGGGGCCGGGTCGAGGGTGAGGAGGTGTTCGTAGAGGGCTTGATCCGAGGGGAACTGAGTGCGGTCGATGAAGCAATCAGCCGGTACGTACTCGGTGATATTAGGTGCGCCCCAGTAGATGGGGACCGAGCCAGCGCAGAAGCAGTCGAGAATCTTTTCGGTGACGTAGCCGGGCATGCTGTGGCCATTCTCATAGGCGATAGTAAAGCGGAAGTTAGAGAGAGTAGCCAGCTTGTCGTCGACAGGGCCGCCATAGTTACGATAGCCCAGATGCTCCCAGCCAGTTCCGTAAAAGGTGAAATCAGCCTCAGGTTGATCTTCGAAAAACTCGATGAGGCGGCGGCGGTGGGTGTAGAGTTCTTGTGGATGGGAAGAGGCCTTGTTGCCCACAACCATGGTGAGAAAGCGATGCTGGGAGTTTGGAGAGCGGCTTTTGAGTGGGTTAGGGAATAGAAGCTTTTGAAATTTGGGCCCGTGGAGGTCATCGCGGAGGGTGTAGATGCGGGAAAAGCGGTCGTAACAGGCGGCGGTGTGCTGGTAGGGGATGTATGTGGGGGGCTCGGTCTGAATGAGGTGGTGGGTGGCTGGAGAGCGGTTGCGGAGGAAGTCGAGCGTCTCAGCAGTGGGCATGATGTCATTGAAGATGACGAGGGGGGCGTCTTGAGGGATTCTCCTAAGGGGAGAGCATTTGAGGCGGTAGGGCTTTACCTGGTCACGGATGGTGGCCCAAGAGGACCATTTTTGGAAAAAAGGCTCTCGGTGGGTGTGACCGGGGAGAAGGGTGATGTAGGCGGTGGGGGGCTGCTTGAACATGTTGACTACTATAGGGTGAAAGGGGGATTCTAGCAGAAACCACAGAGGGAGGTCAATGATGGGAAGAGAAAGCGAGTCAGCTCGAAAAAAGGCGTTAGAAGCGGCAGTTGCACATATCCATAAACAGTTTGGTGAAGGGGCGATCATGAGCCTCGGCAAGCAGTCCGCCGGCCGCGAGGTAGAGGTGATCTCGACCGGAGCAATCTCTCTCGACATTGCATTGGGAATTGGCGGAGTGCCACGTGGAAGGATTGTAGAGATTTATGGGCCTGAGTCGTCGGGAAAGTCGACGCTGGCAACCCACATTGTGGCCAATGCGCAGAAGAATGGGGGCTTGGCGGCCTACATCGATGCGGAGCACGCCCTCGATCCGAGTTATGCGACGAAAATCGGGGTGAATATCGATGACCTTTTGATCTCACAGCCCGACAGCGGAGAGGAGGCGCTCCAGATCACGGAGGTGCTCGCCCGCTCGAATGCGGTCGATGTGATTGTGATCGACTCGGTGGCAGCACTGGTTCCCAAGAGTGAGCTAGATGGGGAAATTGGTGACTCGTTCGTCGGTCTTCACGCGCGGCTGATGTCGCAGGCGCTTCGGAAGCTGACCGCAGCGGTTTCGAGGAGCAACACCTGTGTGATCTTCATCAACCAGATCCGTGAGAAAATTGGGGTGATGTTTGGGAGTCCAGAGACCACGACGGGTGGCCGGGCGCTTAAGTTCTACTCGTCGATCCGTCTCGACATTCGCCGGATTGGGAGCATCAAGGGAACGACAGCCGATGCCAATATCTTGGGAAACAGGGTGAAGGTGAAGGTGGCCAAGAACAAGATGGCTCCTCCGTTTAGGATCGCCGAGTTTGATATTCTGTTCAACGAAGGAATCTCAAAAGCGGGATCGCTGATCGACATGGCCGTTGAGTTTGAGGTGATCGATAAGAAAGGGGCGTGGTTCAGCTACAAAGGGGGACGACTCGGCCAAGGGCGCGAAGCGGTCCGTGAGGAGCTGCGCAACAACCAGGAGCTCTTCGATCAGATTGATGCGGAAGTTCGTGCGAAGAATCCACTTCTGGCCACGAAAGAGACGCCGAAACAAGAGGCTCCAGCTCCGGCGTGATCATCGTCAAAATCCATGGGGGGCTGGGCAACCAGCTCTTCCAGTATGCATTTGGGCGTGCGCGCTCCATCCGGGAGGAGAAAAAACTCCTCCTCGACATTCGCTGGTATCGCAAAGGTGATCGGGTCCTTGGACTCGATCATTTTTGCATCACCGGCGGCCGCCGTTCGTGGTGGCACTGGAGAGAAGAAGAGCCCCTTTCCGGCTACTGGCAAAGCGAAAACTATTTCGCCGATCAGGCCGATTTGATTCGGCAGGAGCTACAACCAAAAGTGGCAGTTACCGGCTGCGAGCCGATGGAGCGGCGTGAGTCGGTCAGTCTTCATGTGAGGCGGGGCGACTATGTCCAGCACAAGACGCGTGCGCCGGTTCATGGCGTCAACCTCGATCACTACTACAAGCGTGCTGTGGACCTGATGCAGGAGCGGTTGGCCAATCCCCACTTCTTTGTCTTTAGCGATGAGCCGGAGTGGGTGAGAGAGAATCTATCTCTTGATGCGCCCATGACTGTGATGGAGGCGGGGGCGCCACATGAGGATCTCATTCGAATGAGCAGCTGCCGGCATCACATCATGGCAAACAGCTCATTTAGTTGGTGGGGGGCGTGGCTTAATCCGGGCAGTGAGAAGACTGTCACAGCGCCCGATCAGTGGTTCAATGTGCCAGGGCACGACACGAGCGATCTCCTTCCAGAAGGCTGGATCAAATTGAGCTGTAGCGAGGAAAAGCGCGAATCAGCTTGTCACTCGCCTGTTGCTCAGCTAGGCGCACTCTAAAGTCGCTGATCGGATTGGCGTCATTATAGATATAGAGCACTTCGGGGATGAACCGGAAGCGGGGGCCGGCCATCTCGGCGATGGGGAACATGGTGGCCAGATCGCCTGCTGTGCGAAAATAGTCTCCTGTACGGGGATCGCGCAGGTCTTTGTCCTCAATCTGCCTCCAGAGTAGGTACTTGTAGGTGCGGAGGTGGGAGAAAAGCCACGATTTCTTTCTGTAGTGGAGCTTGCGGGTGGTTTTGGACTTGGGAAGGCGGCAGTGGCCGATGGTGCCGGCCCGGTAGTTGAGATATTGGCCGTAGGTGAAGAGGGCGTCTGAGGAGGAGTAGACGTCGTCTAGTTTTTGCAATACCCACTCGTTGGCGAGCCAGTCATCGCCATCAACCACAATGATCACATCGTCGTCGGTGCACTTGTGAGCGGCGGTGCCGTCAATGAGGCCGGCGAGGGGGCCGCCGTTTTCTTCGCGGGTGTGGTGGATCCAATTGTTGCGATCGCAGAAATCTTTGATGACTGCTTTGTGTTGATCATCCGTTGAGGCGTCGTCGACGACGGCAACGTCGAAGTGGGGGTAGTCCTGCGACTCGATAGAGCGGAGGGTCCGCTCTATCCATGGGTAGCTGTTGTAGGAGGGGACGACGATTTTGAAGTGGGTGGTCATGGGATGGAGGCGAAGGTTTGAGCGATGGTTTGGAGGTGAGTGTCGTCGATGGGGAGGGTGCCCAAAGTTTGCTGGAGGGCGCCGAGCTCCTCTTGGTAGCGGGCCATGGCGGCGTCGGGGCCCATGAGGAGGACGGTGTTCATCTGGGAGTCGTTGGCTCTGTCTTGTTCGAGGTCCTCGAAGTCGTCGGCCATCTGAAAGACGAGGCCAAGGTGTTGAGACATCTTCTTGACGCGGGGGAGGAGGGTGGGGTCGCCGCCGCCAAAGAGCCAGCCGAGGACAAATGAGGTCTCGAAGAGGGCGCCTGTCTTGCGGGCGATGGTGTCGAAGACGTTGGCTTCTGTGAGGGCGGAGGGGTGGAGGTCTTGAAATTGGCCTCCTGTGAGCCCTGAGAGGCCCATGTTGGTCGAGACGTTCTCTACGGCCAGCCTGCACATCTTATCACCGTGGAGGGGCATCAGGAGGGCGTTATAGGCAAGCTGCTCATAGGCGGCGGCAATGAGGCCGTAGCTGGCGAGAAAAGCGGTCTCCTCATTGAACGCACGATGGGTAGAGGGACGGCCGCGGCGCATGTCGTCGTTGTCCATGCAGGGAAGGTCGTCGGCGATGAGGGAGGAGGTGTGGAGGTATTCTACGCAAAGGGCTGCAGGGCCAACGTCGAGGCCGTTGCCGAGGGCGTCGGCCATCATGAGGACGAGGGCAGGACGGAGCCGCTTGCCTGGACTGTTGAGGGCGTATTTCACCGCCTGGTGGAGGGGGGTGTTCTCCGACATGAGACTCAGCTCGGCAGTGAGAATCGCCTCGAACCGTTCTTTATAGGGTGTGAGAGGCAAGAGTATTCTCCTCGATGAAGCCGTTAAAGGAAGTGCAGGGAAGGGCGCGGGAGTGCTTGGGCATGAGTGTGCCTGGACCAGGAACGGCGTTGCAGCCGATTTGGGCGTCGTCACCGAGGATGAGGCCCAGCTTGCGGCGGCCGGTCTCGATTTTCTGGTCGCCCAGTCGCAAGAGGATGGGGCGTTCGTCAAAACGGAGATTGGCGCACTTGACCCCGGCTCCAAGGTTGGTGTTGTTGCCGAGGATGGAGTCACCCACGTAGGCGAAGTGGGCCGCCTTAGCGCCGTCGAGGAAGATGGCGTTCTTAGTCTCGGTGTCGTGGCCAATGACGCAGTTGTCGCCGGTGATGGTGTTGCCGCGAATGTAGGCGCCATGCCGGATGGTGCAATTTCTTCCGATGATGCAGGGCCCTTTGATGTAGGCGCCTGGTTCGACAACGGTTCCCTCTCCGATGGAGATGAGGTGGGCGTCGATTAGGTGGGCGCCGTCGGCGATCTGGCCGTCGATCTGTCCAAGGGGTTGCGCTGCAAGGTAGGGGGCGATCTTGTCTAGCGCCTCCCAAACCCTCTCGCAGCCTGTGAAAAGCTCCCGGTGGGCGAAATTGGTAAGATCGAAAAAGTGGTTGGGCTTAAGCAGGGTGTCCATCGTTGCGAAGATGTTACACTTTAGAGAATAATACTTCATCATCTTAAGAGGCGGTGGAAATGTTGATAGCGCTCTCGGAGGCTCCCCTAAAAAACACTGTTGATAAGTTGTTGACAATTTGTCGACAAGTGCCCGGTTATCGACGTAAACCCTCTTATACACAGGGTTGTAGACAGGAATTGACAAGCTGTCGACGGGGTTATAGACAGGCTTTCCACAATGGAGGGGTGTTTCAGTGAAGATTAAAGTATTAAGCGAGCAGGCGATCAATCAGATCGCAGCGGGTGAGGTGGTGGAGAACGCCAGCTCGGTGGTGAAGGAGCTTGTTGAGAACGCCCTTGACGCCGGAGCGACCGAGATCGATGTCCAAATCAAGGCAGGTGGGCGGCAGCTGATTAGAGTCGCTGACAACGGTTCGGGAATGGGGCGGGACGACGCCCTTTTATCGCTCGAGCGGCATGCGACGTCGAAAATTTCTAATGTGGACGACCTAGCCTCTGTGCGGACGATGGGGTTTCGTGGGGAGGCGGTTCCGTCTATTGCTGCGGTTTCGAAATTTCGCCTCCTTACATCGACTGGTGAGGTGGGAACGGAGATCTCCATTGAGGGGGGAAAGATTCTTAAAGTGATTGATGGTGCGCGGCCTCGGGGAACAACGATCGAGGTGCGCAGTCTGTTTTACAATGTGCCGGTGAGACAGCAGTTTCAGAAGTCGGTGGCCCACGATGTGGGGGAGGTGAACCGGGTGATGACTCTGATTGCTCTGGCTAATCCGGAGGTCCGTTTTACATTTCGCAATGGGGAGGTGGAGGTGTTCTCGACGCTGGCTGACGAGGGGCTGCCGCGGCGGGTGGGGTCGCTCCTTGGCGAGGAGATTGCCAAGGGGATGGAGCGAGTGGCATTTGAGCACGAGGGGAGTGCGGTGCGCGGTCTCGTCGGCCAGCCCCATCTCTCCCGTCCTACCCGCAAGGGGCAATATCTGTTCATCAACGGCCGGCCGGTGGTCTCCCGCTTCGTCTCGGATGCGGTGTTGGCCGCCTACAGCACTCGTCTTGCTCCTGGGCGCCATCCAGTTTTCGTCCTCCATCTCGATCTTCCCGGAGAGTGCGTTGATGTGAACGTCCATCCGCAGAAACGGGAGGTGCGTCTGCGAGAGGGGGAGAGGATTCAACGACTACTCGACAAGGGTGTGGTGGAGGCGCTGCGTGGGGAGGTAACCGTCACGGCTCTGCCCCCTCCACCCCCACCGATGCGCCTGCGGGAGCGGCAGGAGATCTACACCATCGATCTTCCTGAAGAGGAGCCCGAGCCAGAACCGCGTTTGGTGGAGCTTCCGGTTCAGGTAATGGGGCTGTGTGAGGGGTATATCTTGATCGACCAGGCGACGGTGCCACAGAAAATTGCTGCCCAATTAAAGCTGGCCGGACGGGGCCTTCTCCTCGTTGATGGCCGGGCGGCTCGCGCTCGCGTTCTCTATGAGCGGATGAAAACGCAACTCGCCTCGGAACAGCGTTCGGCACAGGCGCTTCTTGTCCCCGAGACCATCGATCTACTTCCTGAGGAAGCTGATCTTCTCTCTACGCGGCTAGAAGAGCTGGGCCGGATCGGCATTGAGATCCGCCCTTTTGGGGGCCGCACCTTCGTTGTTGATGCTCTCCCGCCAAGCATGGAGCCGGGCGACCTACCTGATTTACTGGCCGGCTTGCGTGAGGAGGGCGATGTAGCGATTGCCGCCTCTCGGGCGGCGGGTCGCGCTCCCACCCACATTGCCGAAGCGGTCGCCCTCATTCGAGCCTTGTGGCAGTGTGAAGTGATCGATCGCTGCCCCCGCGGCCGCTCTGTGACCACCGTTTTGGGGCTTGATCAGCTGAAAAAGCGCTTTTTGTAACGTTTTTGGAGTTGCAAACTCCAAAAAGGCTGCTAAAATGGAGTTATGTTCGCCAGAATGCTCCAATTTCCAGATGACAAGAGTTTTTTTCTCCTTGGCCCAAGAGGGACGGGGAAGACTACCTGGGTGCGTGCTCAGTTCCCGAAGGCTGTCTATATTGATCTTCTCGATATGGATACCTATGCGCTTCTTTTGGCCAAACCGCACCGGTTGGAGGAGTTTATCCCAGTCGGTCACACGGAATGGGTCGTCATCGATGAGGTGCAAAAGGTGCCCGAGCTGCTGAATGAGGTGCACCGCCTGATCGAGGGCCGCCGATTGCGTTTTGTGCTGACCGGGTCGAGTGCGCGCAGCTTGCGGCGTAAGGGGGTCAATCTTCTAGCTGGGCGGGCGCTTGTTCGTCACATGTATCCGTTTACGGCGGTAGAGCTTGGGGAGACGTTTGATTTGTCAGTCTCGGTGCAGAACGGGCATCTTCCTTCGGTCTACACGGAGAGTCGTCCGCAAGAGTATTTGCGAGCCTATGTGCAAACCTATCTCCGAGAGGAGGTGTTGCAGGAGGGGCTGACGCGCAATATCGGCGCGTTCACTCGATTTCTTGAAACGGCAAGCTTCTCGCAAGGGTCTGTTCTCAACGTTTCACACGTAGCCCGCGAGTGCTCACTCAACCGGAAGACTGTGGAGGCCTATTTTGATCTGGCCGACGACTTGTTGCTTTCAGTCCGGCTTCCCGTTTTTTCAAAACGGGCCAAGCGGAAGGTGGTGGGCCACCCGAAGTTCTATTTTTTCGACGCTGGGGTCTACCGGTCGTTGCGACCGCGCGGACCAGTGGATACGGTTGAGGAGGGGGACGGGGCGGCGCTCGAGTCTCTGATTCTTCAGGAGTTGCGGGCAACAAACGACAATCTTGGACTGGAATACAACATCAGCTTCTGGCGGACAAAAAATGGCTTAGAGGTGGACTTCGTCCTTTATGGTCCGAATGGCTTTCACGCGTTTGAGGTGAAACGGTCGAAGTCGCTACATCCAGCCGATTTTCGGGGGCTCAAGGCGTTTGGCGAAGAGTATCCAGAGGCCACTCTCACGTTGCTTTACGGTGGAGAGAGGGAGATGTCAAAGGGGCCGATCCGTGTGCTCTCAATCGCCCAGGCGCTGAAGAACCTTCCGGAGGTGATCGGATGAGTGTGTTGTTGATTGAGGATGAGGTGAATCTGTTCTATCGGACGGGAATGCACTTGTCTGCAGGGAGCTTGTTGGGAGAGGAGCTGTTTGTCGATGGGCGATATTTAGAAGCGTGTAGGGAGGCAGGACTGGCGGTGCGGTCGGTGAAGGAATTGAGGGGGGCGATGCCGGATAAGGTGGCGGTCGACAGTGGGGTGATGAGCGCAGCAAGGGTAGAGGAGTTGAAGAGCTGGGGCGTGGAGGTGGAGCTCCGGCCTCACTGTTTGCAGAAAGCACGGTCTGTGAAGAGCGCAGAAGAGATCGAGAAGATGAAGCGGGCAGCTGCGTTAGCCAATGAGGGATTCGAGTTTGCGCGGGAGGCGTTAGAAGAGGGGATAAGTGAGAGGCAAGTGGCGCAAAAGCTACAGGCTTTTTGGTTTGAGCAGGGGGCCGAGGGGGCAAGTTTTGAGCCGATCGTGGCGTTTGGGCCGAATACGGCACTTCCGCATCACCGGGCGGGCGAGAGGAAATTGGCGCGGGGCGATGTGGTCCTTTTTGATCTGGGCGTGCAGCTCGATAGCTATCAGTCGGACATGACGCGGGTGGTGACGTTTGAGGGGGAGCTGCCGGAGATCTACGGGGTGGTGCGCAAGGCGCAAGAGAGGGCACTTGCGGTCTGCAAGGCGGGGGTGACGACGGGGGAGATGGACGGGACGGCGAGGGGATATATTGAGGAGCGGGGATTTGGGGAGTATTTCACCCACAGTCTAGGGCATGGGCTGGGGATTGAGGTGCATGAGTGGCCTTTGTTTCGGGACAAGACGTTGGTGTTGGAGGCGGGGATGGTGATCACGGTGGAACCGGGAGTCTACCTGCCGGGAGTGGGGGGCGTGAGATGGGAGGATGCTGTGGTCGTTCGGGAAAACGGTTACGAGCGACTACTTTCATAGGCCTCTGCATAGGAGCTGTCATTGCCGGGAAGAACTTTATCCCAATCGGCTCGTCCATCTGAATCAATCTGAGTGGTGAGGTCAGCAGCTTTGGCCATCCCTTCGGCGAGGGAGATCTTTTTCTCGTTTAGTCTGTAGCCAAGAGCTCCCTTGCACTCGATGGTGTCGGCAGTGACCTCGAGGAGGAGGGAGTGGGCGACGGTAGCTTGTTTGGCCTGCACGCGAAAGAGGACGGAGTCTTTGACGTTTTTGGTTGGAAGGTCGGAGGCGATGATGAGGTTGCCGTTCGTGAGGGGAGGAGCTCCGAAGAAGGCGCGGATTGCCTCACCTTCATCAGTGGAGGAGAGGAGCTTTCTCATGTAGTGGGAGTAGCGGGGGAGGGAGCCGAAATCCCACCAGTAGGCGTCGGCGCCGATGTCGGTGCAGCCAAGTACCCGCTCGAGGTGGGGGAAATGCTTCTCGCTGAATTTTCGCATCCGCTCATGGTGGTCGCGAGCGAAGCTTTCGTCAGTGCCGCATGCTTTCATGAAATTAGTGTAGGTGTGGCTGTCGAGCGAGAGGGGCATCCAGAAGTGGGGGTCGGTATCGAGCTGTTCCTCCTGGGCAGAGAGCTCGGGTTCGAACTCCTCAAGGAGCGCGCTAACCATTTCGGCAGATAGGCTGAAGGAGCCGAGACTAAGGCCGACGCCGCCGCTGACCGAGACAAGCCCCTTCCGGATGAGCGTCTGGATGGTGGGGTAGTCGCTCTTCTCCAGTTGCTGGACATCTCCTTCGGCATCGACGCAGATGAGTCCGTAGGTGCCAAGCTGCTGTTCATTCCAGGTCTCTTCGCTGGGGAGGGGCTGGAGCTTGGTGAGGATGTCGACGTGGTGGTGGAGCTCATCATCGAAGGGGAGGCTGGGAATAAATAACTGGTCACCCCAGAAGACCGAGAGGCGCCCCTCCCGATAGGGGGCCAAGATTGAGGTCTGTCGAATGACCGCTTCGAGGATGGTGAGCGGTTCTCCATCGACCATCTCGGGAAGCAGAACAGCCGACTTATTGCCCCCCTCGGCCAGCGGAAGCGGAGCGAGCCGTTGCCCCTTGCCGGCAGTATGGTAAAGGAAGACTGAACACCCCTCTTCGAGCTCTTCAAGGAGGTCGGCGCCGGCAAAGGCGTCGAGGGTGCCCAGTCCATTGCCAGCTCCCCCTGGCCAGGTCTCTATCACCGTCAAGATCTCGGTCTTTTCGGGGATGAGCGTCCCCTTCCGTTCCTCCAGCCGCTCCTTCCAGTAGCGCGCCTCCCGCTTGGAGTGGGTGGAGACCACCAGGTAGTCGGGGCCAAACTCTCCGGATCGCATCTGCTCAATAATCTTGCTCATGAGCAAAGGGTAGCGATCCTCCGTCTTAATTCGCTACTAGAACAGCGGTGCCCAGGTCGATTTTCCAGCGATTTCGAGTTCCAAAATAGTACGGTACCACTCATCTGATCGGACCGAGCCTTCCCAGGACATTAGAAGGTCGAAGAAATCGTGGCCGTTGATGGAGAGAGGGCCTGGAGATGCTACGGCCTCAAAGACAAGGTCTCGACCCATGTAGACACCGTTGTAGTAATTGTTGAGCCAGTGACAGTCCCATGAGCCTTTCTCAAAAAATCGGGCCGAGTAGTCAGTAAGCGACTTAAGCGTTTGTTGGAATTGCTCTGTTGTTGATCCGACCTTGTTGAGATTGGGAATCATGAAGTGGAGCTGGGTGGTGACAAGGTCGGCTGCCCAGTGGAGGTCGGTATACGTTCTTTCAATGCAAACCCAGGAGATTGTCGAGAGCTTAAGGAGGGTTAGAGCGCTGAGCGCCGCGGCTGCTATGTGAGTCTTTTTATTCGGTGATAGGGAAGCGAGAGCGAGAAGAGCAAAGACTCTTGTCCCATACGACCACTGCATAAGTCTAAGGCTTATCGGAGGTAGATTGGTCATCTTGATATTTGCAAGCGCATCGTCGGAGATAATCCCTTTCAGATGGTGTATCAGAGATGGGGGAGTGCTCTTCCAACGGTAGAGTATGAGCCCTACAGCAAGCAGCGCACTTGCTGCTGCAGCGGCTTTGGCGGCCCATTCTGGCCGAACATAGGGCTCGGTGGTTGTTCGTTTCTGTTCTGCAATCGCGAGGCCGCTCAGGAACATAAGGTCTAGGGGGAGCATCAATTTTTGGATGTTGTATAGGGTTCCGGCGAGATGCGGATGGGTATACTGAGCACATGCCAGAGTGAGTTGTACGGCGGTGAAACCACAAAACACTCCTGACCAAAAACCGGGGTCGGGCACAGCTTCCGGCGCGTCATCCTTTAACTTGATTGTGCCTTGTTTGAACTGGATTTTAAACTCGGGAAGAGAGTGCAAAACAGACTCACCACGACATGTGGGGCAGGTAGGAGGATCCTCTTTATCCAACTCAATCTCATATGTGAAGTGGTTGAAGAGAGCCCAGCTGGGATCTCCCAGACTGTTGAAATGGAGATTTACGGTGAAAAGGTTGTCTTTGTGGCCCAGCCGGTCGATCGATGTGATGCAGTGGGCGAGAAAGCAGGGTTTGCAAATAGGGTGGCTTTGCGAGCAGATGGAGAAATCGCTGGGCTTCTGGCACACCCGGCACTCACCCTCTGTGGGTTGGACTGCTCCTTGTACTGGGGTGAACGTTCGATAGACCAATTCGGGAGTTATAGTGCCGTGGTAGGTGGGAATATGACCCATGTGGTGCGGCCCCAAGAGATTGGGTGAGCGTTCAACTTCGAATTGTATCTCTTTGTCGTGTTTATAATTTACTTCGAGCAGGCGTAACCGCTGCGAGAGGAAGAGAGCTGCTGCACTTGCTGCGAGAGGAGCAAGTAAAATCTTTTGAGCCTCCCCGAAGAAAAGGCTGCCGAGGGCATGTATGAGCTGCGCTACAAGGAGGGCCTGGGGTAAGCGCTGGGACTGAGGAGTTCGATAACTGGCACGAACAGTTTTTTGTGTTTCACCGGAAAGTCCAAGTTCATCGAGGTTGATCTCGTCAGCCAAGCGGCTGTTCCGATAGGCGATTCCCGCTCCTGCCCCGCTGGCAGCGAGGAGCAGCCAACTTTGTTTTTGGGTGATGCCGGCAGTTGGGCGGAACGTGTTCCACAGGAGGAAGGCGCTGCTGAGTCCTGTGAACAAAAGAGTAGAGCGGTGGACAGTTTTGATTTTTTTCGGCTGTGTCGATTCCGTATAGATCAGTGCTAATTGGGCTAACTGGCAACTGGAATAAAGGTAACTGGCTGTAGACATTTCGCTTCTTTGTAAAGTTTAGGTAAGGGAAGCGTAGCAGACGGGGGCCTTTTCCTCGACCAAAATCCGTGTAAGAAACTACTAATAGGGTATGCGAGGTTTTCGAAAAGAGCAGCAGCGGCTGCATATGTTGGCGCAGCTTCACAGGTCTCATCCATGGCATGGAGTAAGCATTGGGGCTGAGGCTCCTGAGGTGTTGAACTGCTACGTGGAGATTGTCCCCACTGATACGGTGAAGTATGAGCTGGATAAGGCGAGTGGAATTCTGAAAGTGGATCGGCCACAGAAGTATTCGAATACTTGCCCGGCTCTTTATGGAATGATCCCCCAAACCTATTGCATGGAACAGGTTGGCGACTATTGCGTGGAGAAGACAGGGCGCAAAGAGGTTAAGGGAGATGGGGATCCTCTCGATATTTGTATTTTTGCAGAGCGGCCGATCGTGAGGGGAGATATTCTGGTGCGGGCAATTCCGATTGGGGGATTTCGGATGATCGATGGGAATGAGGCGGATGACAAGATCATCGCGGTGCAGGAAAACGATCTGGTCTATGGGAAGATCCGGGATGTGTCAGAGTGCCCGGTCTCGCTGATGAATCGGTTGAGGCACTATTTTCTCACCTATAAGGAATATCCGTCGAACGAGCCAGGGGGCGTGGGGCGGCAAAAAATTGTGGAGATTGTGGAGACGTACGGGCGGGAAGAGGCACATCATGTGATCTCACTCTCGCAGGCAGATTATCTCACACACTACGGTGATGTCTATGAGTGGCAACAGGAGATAGACGGATGACGGGCCAAGATGTTGATTGTGTGATTGTGGGGCGAAACTGCGCTCACACGCTGGCACGCTGTATTGAGAGCGTGAAGAGTGTGGAGTACACGCGCGGAGAGGTGCGGGTGATCTACGTCGATGGGGGGTCGGCCGATGGATCAGTTGCTCTGGCGAAGGGATATGATGGGGTAGAGGTGGTCGAGATGGCCGGCACCCCAAATATGGGGGCTGTCGCAACGCGGGTTGGCGAGCGGGAAGCGGATCGCTGGTTCAGTTTGTGGCGGGTGATACGGCGCTTGCGTCTGATTGGTTTCAGGTGGCGACGAAGGGGATGATGGCGGAAATTGGCGCGACGTTTGGCAGGAGAGAGGAGGTGGATCCGGAGGCGTCACGCTACAACAAAATCGCCGATATGGAGTGGAATCCGACGGTGCCGGCAGGCGAGGTGCTCGGGTTTGGGAATGATGTGTTGATCCGGCGCTCTGTTTTGGAGACTGTCGATGGGTACAATGAGGCGATGAGGATGGGGCATGAGGCCGATCTCTCGCAGCGAATTCGCGATCAGGGGAGTCTGATTTTCTATATCAGTCATCTGATGACGCGGCACGATGTGAGGCTCAGTCGGTGGGATCAGTGGTGGGGGCACGCCTATCGGCGGGGGTATGGCTTGGCCAATTTCCGCCACCTCCATCCGGCGGCAGAGCTCTGGCGTGGTTGGGCGGGGCGGGTGTGGATTCACGGGGGACTGGGATTAGGGTTGGCTGTGCTGGGCTTGATCCTCTTTTCGTGGAGTTTTTGGTGGCTCGTTGTGTTGTGGTTGCCGGCAGCCTATCTCATCCTCAAGCCGCGCATCCGCGAGGTGGAGGAGTGGGCGGAGCGGCTCGAGGTTCCTCTTCAGGATGCGGTCCTCTTCACCTGGCACCGCTCGTTTGTGGTGGTGCCGCAATTTTTAGGAATGCTCCGCTGGCGGTGGGCAAAATGGACCGGACGGTCAATGAAAGGGGGCATCTGATGGATTACTCATTTGTAGGGAGTGCGGCGACTGAAAAGTTGCAGGAACTGGCAGAGAGTCCGTTTGACTTGAGTGACTTAACTGCTGAGCGTCTGGAGAAGATGTGCGTAGCGGCGTGCGGCTACAAGTTGGTTTATGGCACCCAAAAAGTGACAGAGGGTGTCTTGGAAGCTCTTTGGGAGCTGGCCGAAGAGGCCGATGTATTTGCGAAGATGGAGGCGATGCAGTCTGGTGAGACGATCAATTTCATTGAGGGGCACGAGTCGGAGAATCGGGCGGTTCTTCACACGGCGGTGCGTGACTTCTTTGGTCGGCCGAAGAATCCGGCTGCAACGGAGCAGGCGAAACAGGAATACGACAAGCTGGGTAGTTTTATCGAGAAGATTGGAGACAAGTTTACTGACTTGGTCTGCATTGGAATTGGGGGCTCTGAGTTGGGGCCGAAGATGCTCTATTTTGGTCTGCAGGGCCATGCTAAGCCCGATCGACGGATTCATTTTGTTTCTAATGTTGATCCGGATGATGCGGCGCAGGTGTTGAGGGGGCTGGACTTGGAGAAGACGATGGTGATTACAGTGTCCAAGTCAGGGGGAACGCTGGAGACGAAGACCAATGAGGATCTGGTCCGCTCCCACTTTGAGAAAGCTGGGGTAAAACCTGAGCAGCATTTCTTGGTGGCGACGGGTGAGGGGAGTCCGATGGACGATTCCAACCGCTATTTGGAGCGTTTCTACGTTTGGGATTGGATTGGGGGGCGCTATTGCGCCACCAGCGTGATCGGCGGGATAGTGCTTGCGTTTGCCTATGGGATGGATGTCTACAAGGAGTTTCTCCGGGGCGCTCATGAGATGGACTTAGTGGCGCTCGAGCAGGATCCGAAGAAGAATCTCCCCCTACTGATGGCGCTCATTGGGATTTGGAATCGGAATTTTCTCGACTGTCCGACGTTGGCAATCATTCCCTATTCGCAGATGTTGGTCCGGTTCGCGGCTCACATCCAGCAGCTTGACATGGAGTCGAATGGGAAGCGGATTGATCGGCAGGGAAAGCCGGTTGAATTTCGGACAGGCCCAATCATCTGGGGAGAGCCAGCGACTAACGCGCAGCACTCGTTTTTCCAGATGATCCATCAGGGGACTGATGTGATTCCGCTTGAGTTCATCGGCTTTCGGAAGACGCAGATGGGTGATGATCTGGAGCAGGGGGGGATCACCTCGCAGGAGAAGTTAGTCGCCAACATGTGTGCTCAGTCGCTAGCTCTTGCGATGGGGCAGGAGAGCGGAAATCCCAACAAGGTGTTTCCGGGGGGACGGCCGTCGAGTCTATTACTGGCTGAGCAGCTGACGCCTCATGCGTTAGGGGCTCTTCTCGCTCTCTACGAACATAAGGTGGCCTTCCAAGGATTCATTTGGAACATCAACTCGTTCGATCAGGAGGGGGTGCAGCTGGGAAAGGTGCTGGCCAACCGATTTATTGAGCGGATTGACTCGCGGAAGAAGGGGGGGGGCGAGCCTTATCCGTTGGGTGATGCGCTTCTCAACCACCTTGGAATGAAGTAGCATGCGTCTTTCGACAAAGCTATTCCTTTTCGTCGGCATTCTCGTCCTTTTTATCTGTCTGGCGGTCTATTTTGTTCCCGTCTATCTGACTAAACAGGCTGTCAAGGTGAGCGAGAAGGAGTATGTCACTCTGGCTCAGCAGCGGCGTGCGCGGGAGTGGGAGGTGAACAACCAGTGGCTCAGCATTCAGATTGGCCGCCTTGAGGGTCGGCTCGACTCCCATCTGATGCTGGCGCTTGGCCACCCGATCCGCCTCTTCGATGATATCTTTGATCCGAAGGATAGCTGGTTGGTGGCGGCTCAGACGTTGGTGACCACCGCTGAAGTGAGTTTCCTGCAGGCGGTTCAAGGGGACAGGCTGTCCGCCGGACTGACGCTCTCGCGAGCCCGCCTCTTCGCCGCCAAGCTCCTCCCCATTGAAGAGGAGATCGGCTGGATCGTTCTCGATGCGGTCCCTCCCTGGTCTGTCGACCGGCGGCAGGTCTACATGGGCATTTGGGTTCCCTCTCGTATGCAGGCGGAGACCGCCGCCTCGCTTAAGGAGGCACCAAGTGGGGCAAATACGATCTACCTCCTGTTTGACCCCGTTGAGCTGTGGAAAGACCCCACTCGCTACGTGGAGGCGCTAAAAGCAAATCGAGAGCAGATCGAAAAACTCGATCTGCCCGGCGAAAGCAGGGCGGGCCAGGTGGCCATTGAGATGGTGGCTCGCCTACACCGGGCCGCCCTCCATCTCAAGGAGACCTTCCCAACTCTTGAGTCGATGGAGACCTATGCGAATGAGATTAGGGCGCAGCCAGTCACACTCCCTCTCGATAGGCTCCTTGGCCTTACCAAGGCGACCGATCAACCCGAGGTTCATGGCTCTCTCTACAGTGGGCAGATCGTCCGCTGGCCCGCAACCTCCGCAACTAGCGCTGGTCTAGCGGGTCGCGAAGCGCTCCGCCTCAATTTGACCCGCCTGATCATGAGAGATGACGATATTGAGCTGGTTGCTGCCCTTAGCTTTCTCAATGCCACCGGAGTGATGGGTGAGACTCCGCTTGATCCTCATGCCCCTCGAGGGGCCGCTCGTCTATTGGCAGGGGGCTCGGTTGGAAGCGGGGTGATCAGCAGCGACGTCTTCACAAATAAGATCCTCTATGACCCCACGCCGTTCCTCAAGAAGCACCCCGTCGTCAGCGAAGCGGTCCCCCTCGGCTCAGTCTTTGACCTCATCTACAACGAAGAGATTGGTGCCCTCACCGTCGTCAACACAGCCACAAGGACTCCCTCCGGCAGCGATACCCCCGGCTACCTCACTCTCGGAGGCTCCCTTTTCGAGACCACTATGCGGGTGACTCACATCACCGGAGACACCGTCATTCTCCTCTTTAACGGTAAGGTGGTTGATAGCATTGAGCGGGGCGACTTCCCAGAGGGACCCGAGGTGCTCAAGGAAATCGAAGAGAAGTTCAGGACTCTTGGTCCAAAGACCGGTTTTGTCAATTTCGGCGGGACCGACTACTACTATGGCGCCTTTCAGCCCCGCCCCCACTGGGATCTCCACATCTTGACCCTTGAGCCGGCCGCCGACGCCCTCGCTGAGCTCAAGAAGTATGAGGAAAACACCCAGGCGCTGGCCAAGAGGATTACCTGGCATGTGCTCGGCGTTGCCATCGGCCTGCTCATCGTCGCTCTTGTTATTCTTGAGCTCATCGCCAGACAGTTCACCAAGCCGATCCGCCAGCTCGCAGACGCTGCAGGGGTGATCCAGGAGGGGAAATTCGACGAAGTGGTGCTGCCGAAAATCGTCGAACACTCCCGCAACGAGGTCTCACAGCTCACCCGCGCCTTCCACGACATGGCCGCAGGACTTCAAGAGCGGGAGAAGATGCGCGATGTTCTCAACAAAGTGGTCTCCCGCGAGATCGCCACCGAGATTCTCTCTGGGAAGGTGCACCTGGGGGGCGAGGTGAAGGATGCGACCGTCTTCTTTGCCGACCTGCGCGACTTTAGCGTCCTCACCAGTAACCTTCCGCCAGAAGAGGTGATCACCTTCGTCAATGGCTACATGAACGAGATGACCAAGGTGATTGAAGTCCACCAGGGTGTCATAGATAAGTACATCGGCGACGCCGTCATGGCCATCTTTGGCGCTCCCGTCGAGCATCCCAATAGCTCCCTACAAGCGGTTCTCTCCGCTCTGATTATTCAAGAGCGCATCAAAGACTGGAATGACGAGAGAAGAGCGGCAGGACTCATCGTCGCAGAGATTGGGATCGGCATCCACACAGGCCCCATGGTCGCCGGTAACATGGGAGCCGAGGATCGCCTCAACTACACCGTCCTCGGCTCCAACGTCACCCTTGCCGCTAGGCTTTGCGACAAGGCGAGCGCCGCAGAGATTCTCATCACCGAGAACGTCTTGCAAAACCCACACGTAGCAGATACAATTGTTGTCGAAAAGTGCCCCCCCGTTCAGCCCAAAGGATCGAACAAGCCGGTCGAGATCTATCGAGTGATTGGTCTAAAGCCGGAGCGGGCGATGGAAAAATTAAGCGAAATCGCAGTGCAGAGACGCCCCGAGGAGAGTTAGCGTGTTCACCTTCAGACAGAAGCTTTTCTTAAGCTATCTCGTCGCCTTTATCGTCTTTCTTGCCCTCCTCTTTCCGTTCGCCGACCGGGCGGTGCGAGGCGTTGTCAATAGCACCCTCTCCGACCGGACCACCCAGGTGATCGACAGGATCTCTTCGGCCCCTAACGAAGAGGCGCTCGTCCAACGTCTCAAAGCGATTGGCCCCACCTTCTTCTTCCGCGTCAGCCTCATCGACCCCAAAGGGACTGTCCTCTACGACTCTCACATCCCCGACAAAGTTGACGACCCAGGCCGCTATCTCAAAGAGCATCCCGAGATCACCCAGGCGATCGCTGATGGGGTGGGCTACCACGAGGGGTTTTCCTACGCCCTCAATCAGCAGCTCGTCTACGTAGCTCGCCGTTTCCCCTTTCACGGTCAGCTGCTCATCATCCGAACCGCCTTTCCCCTCGACCAGGTCAACGAGCTGACCGACCACTTTGAGTTTGGCTTCTTCACCCTCGGCTTTGTCGTCCTCCTCCTCTTTGGGATCATGACCACCGCCATCGCCCACCACCTCAGCCGACCCATCAAGAAGATCATCACCGCCATCCGCCCCTACCAGGAGGGGAAAGTGGATACTCTCCCCGAGATTGAACTCGGGAAGAAGACCAACCCGCGGGATGAATTTGGCCGTCTCGCCGACACCCTCAACTCGCTCAGCCATCGAATTGGTGCGCAGATCGACACCCTCAAAAACGAGCGGAACGACCGGGCCGCCATCCTCGACGCCCTCCGCGAAGGGGTGGTCGCTGTCGATCGCGACCTCACCGTCACCTACGCCAACGAGACCGCCCTCGCAATGCTTGGCACCCTCCCCGAGCAGCTCCTCGGCCACCCCTTCGTCGCCGCCGGCCACGACGAGTTCGCCGACCTCCTCGCCCAAGCTCAAGCGCAGGGAGAGATGCTCGCCATCGCCTCTGAGATTGGCGACAAGAAGAAGATCTACCTCGACGTCATCGCCCTTCCAATCGGCAAAAAGGCAGGCGCTATCCTCGTCCTTCAGGACAAGTCCATTCACTACGGCATTTTAGAGATGCGCAAAGCGTTCATCGCCAACGCCTCCCACGAGTTAAAAACTCCCATCACCATCATCCGCGGTTTCGCCGAAGCGCTCGAAGATAATCCCGACCTCCCCGTCGAGACCCGCACCGAGATCTCTGGGAAGATTGTCCGCAGCTGCATCCGGATGGACTCCCTCGTCCGCAACCTTCTTCGCTTGGCCGATATCGAAGACCTTCCACGCGGCAACCTCGAATCGGTCTCCGTCACCCACCTTCTCGAGCACTGCAAGCAGATGACTCTCTCCATCTTTCCCGATGCCCAGATCAACATCCTCTCTCCTGAGGGGGACCTCTCCATCGTCGCCGACTCCGAGCTTCTCGAGCACGCCTTCACAAACCTCCTCGACAACGCCGCCAAATACTCCAACGCACCGGCCCAAATCACCGTCACCCTCACCAAAGACGAAGCGGCCCAAATGGCCATCATCTCCGTCACCGACAAAGGGCTTGGGATTCCCGACGAAGATCTCGACCACATCTTTGACCGCTTCTATACCGTTGACAAAGCGCACTCGCGCAAGCTTGGAGGTTCCGGCCTTGGTCTTTCCATCGTCCGCACTATCGTTGAAAAACATCTCGGCCGCGTCACCGTCACTTCCGTAGTCGGCAAAGGTTCCACCTTCACCATCAAATTGCCACTAGAACACGCTTAAGAATTTGCTCGCCGCTGCGTCGTAGTAATAGACTTTGGCGTCGGCGATGTCGAACCACCAGCCGTGAACCTGAAGAGTTCCTTTCTCGATCCGTTCGTGAATCTCAGGATAGGTAGCAACGTGCTCCATCTGCTGCAACACATTGGCCTGTGAGAGGCGGTCGTGTGCGGGTAGAGAGGGGTCGATCCCATCGAGCTTCTTGTGGGAGTGCTTGCCGTGCTCTAGCCACCGCCGCAGGTGTTCGGGAAGAGAATCTGTCCCTTCCGTGATCGCCACCATCGCACCGCACCCCGAGTGACCGCAAACGATGATGTCTGTGACCTGAAGAGAGGCGGTAGAAAATTCAATAGCCGCCGCCACGCAATCCCCACCCGACTCGGCAGGTGGAACAAGGTTGCCTACGTTCCGAATCACAAACAGATCGCCCGGATCGGTCGAGGCAAAGACGTTGGGGACCACCCGCGAGTCGGAGCAGCCGATCAGCAGCGCATCGGGCCGCTGTTCTAGAGCGAGCTGAGCGAAGTGCTTCCGCTGTTCATCGGTCAGCTGCTCGCCAAATTTGACGATCCCTTTAAGGAGATTCTTCATAGCTTCCTATTATAGCAGGAGAGGACTCAGTTGAAAAGTTTCACCATCGGTGCTACCAAAAAGATATGCGTATTTTAATTTTCACTCTATGCTGCCTCGTTACCACCACCTGGGCCGCCTCTCCCGAGGCCCGCTACCGCGACTACCGGAACAAGCTCAATCATTATGAAGCGATTGAGGAGGAAGAGCCCTATTATGAGCGGTATGAAGAGCCCTACCAGCGGCGGGCTCGTCAGGAGGCGATCCACGTGCGGCAAGGTGACAATGAGCGGCCGCGCGATCTCGATTGGCACCTGAGTGAGCAGCACGAGCTCTACCGTCTAGAGCGCGAAGCGCGTGTAGAGCGGACCCAGATCATGCGTAAGCAGACAGCGCGCAACCGGATGCTTCAGAGACAAGAAGAGCGGAGCTGGCACGACCTTCCCCACTCTATGCCCTCCTCTCCAGTCAAGCGCTCCCACCTAGATCCGTATAAGCAAGATCCTCGATATAGTCAGCGTTAACCGGCGTTTCTCACACCCAGATTGCCGCTGCCCCGAGACCCCAGCTCGGTGCAAGGCTTACTCAACACACCTAAACAGGGATCTAAGAAACTCCTTGAGAAAAGTTCGTTGAAGCCTAGGGTTAGTAGACTAATCTGCCGCCAAAGAATAACCCTGAGAACCCGGCGTTTTCACATTTCAACACGAAGCCGCCGTTGTTATGCGCGGTTGGTTGGTTTTGAAAGTAATCCCCGCCATTGAGGGCTGGAAAAGCAAATACATTCCAGAAGTAGTCCACTTCATAGCCGACTTCTCCGATGAGCGTGAAACAACCACAGGTGTAGCGGTAGTCCACCCCTATGCGAAAATCGAGCTCTGGAATTACGCAAGATTGAGATGGATAGATCATTGTGCGATTGAGAAAGCCGGGATTCCCACCCCAATCACCATATCTCTCGTAACGGGCTGGCATCACCCTTCTCTCACCGATTATACCCAGAATATTGGCGTCGCCGAATAGGCCCAGTCCACACCAGACTTCGCGCTGTCCTCCAAGGCCCAGACCGATTGCGGTCCCTTCAAACTTGCTCCGTTCTGCCACTTTCTGGGATATAAATCCGATTGCTGTTGCGACGCTGGAATATTGTTGGGCCCCACGGGAATAGGAGAGATCGACCCAGCGCACGTTGCCATAGGCGTAGAGTCTGCTTTGGCAGGTGCGGCGAAAGTCAACGCCGATCTTTACATCGAAGTTTTGATAGTCAATACTGGTATGTGCGATGACCTTGCTGAGGAAGTTCAAATTGCTATTGCCTCCAGGAAATACCAAATTGAAGCCTATGGTAGAGGCCACGTTCTTAGCGTTGAGCTGCGCATAGCTTAAGCCGATGAAGAAGCGGTCGATTGATAACTCGCCAAACACTCGGTAGCCCCATTCGTAATCCGATCCCACCATGTGTATTGGATAAGTATTTTCGCCCGGCTGGGGCTGGGTTGATACAGCGACATTTTCAGCCGCATAGGTATAAGGGCAGACCATTGGGGTCCAGTATAGAGCGTGGGCACCAACCTCTAGGTCTATAGCTGGGCAGCACCTGGCGTTGCACTCTGATCGAGTTTGTGGGCAGTGTTGGGCTTGCGCGATCGCGGGTTGAATCATCACCAGTAGGGAAGCGAATGTTAGTCGAAAGATCGAACCGATTCTCATTGTTTTTATTCCTATGTAGCGGCAACTGGGGCCGATTCGTATCAACTTAAATGTTGCTTACGCAGTTGATGTGTAGGCGAGCGGGGAAATGATGTCAAGAATGTTGTGTGTTCAGGGGATCTTCATCAACAAGTAAGTAGCGCGAAGTGCTCGTCACTTAAAATCAGCCGGTATGTCGTACAATGCGCGACATACGGGCTGATTTTTTTTGTCAGAGGTCGAAGGAGTGGTGTTTGCGTAGGGGGAGCCGGTTTTCTGGGGTGGTGACGGTGAGCTCTGAGGGGCGGTAGTAGAGCTGGTAGGTGAGTTCAGGGGTGTAGGTGTCAAGGATGTCGGGGCGGGAGGAGAGGAGCTGCTCGACGTAGGTTTTGAGGAGGGTGGATTTTTCGTTTTGGGAGGCGGCGGCGGCGGTGGCTGTGGTCTCGGTGTTGTAGCTTTCGATGAGGGCTTCACGGCGCGCGATGATGGCGTCGGCGATGGGGGGGGCGTCGAAGATGGCGATGAGGAGGGGGCGGGGAGCATGGGCGATGTTGATTTGGGGCTCGCCAAAGGTGAGGAGGTCGAGGAGTTGGGTGCGGAGAAGGGTGACCCAGTGGGGATGGAGGTCGCTTAGGTCGATGGTGGCGAGGTGTTCGGCAAGGGTGGGATGGGTGCCGGGGAGCTTGGCGAGGAGCGCTTCAACAACTTGGCCATTGAGGGTGTGATCGGGATGGAAGGTGTTAAGGAGGTTGTGGAGGGTTTGGGCGTAGAGGGTTTTGCGGGCAGAGTCGCCCGCTTCGAGGAGGGGATCGAGGTTGAGGCGAGAGGGAAACTGGGGGAGGGGGCGCCGCTGTTTTACTCGGGGAGCGGAGGGGGCGCCTTTTGTTAAAGGATCGGCGCGGGGAGTGAGTGAGCGGAGTGATTCTTGGAGTTTTAGCTGGTAGAAGGCGGATTGGAACTTGGATTCGAGGGTGCGGGCGCTGTCGGAGTGATCGGTGAGGGTGTCGACAGTGAGATCGCGGTCGATGGCCTGGTGGAAGGATGAGAGGCCAAGGATGGCAAGGAGAAGGAGGAGGGCAATGGTGATGGGGAGGGTGTTCATCGGTGGTACCTCACCGGCTTGTTAGCATTGGGAACGGGGTAGGTGAAGGTGAGGGGGTCGGTGGTGATCTTGATGAGGGTGGGAAGTTCATCGCGGGACCAGCTGTCGGTCCACCCCTCCTCTCGTTCGTAGAATTCGAAGGATAGCTTGTTGGTTTTGGTGAGGATCTCGCGCCGCTCTGGTAGGTTGGGACGCTCCCACCTGTTGGGAGAGGGGGTGGTGCGGAGGACGAGGTAGCCATCTTCTAGGGCAAGCTGACCCACCACTTCTGCGGAGAAGAGGGGGTCGTCGTCCACTTCGTTATGAAAGTGGAAGGTGAGCGAGTGGCCGTCGCTTGTGACGCGTGGATCGGTGGCGGAGGTGTTGGGGATGAGCTGGGTGAGGCGGGTGTGGAGGGCGTGAGTTTCGATGGCGGGCCACAGCTTTTCGCCGGCAGCAATATGAGCGTTGGAGGCGCGGAAGTAGGAGGAGAGGAGGAGGGAGAGGAGGCCGGCGGCAAGCGCAAGGGCAACGACGGCTTCTAGGAGGGTGGCGTGACGCTTTTTCATGTGGCCACGTCGGGGTCGATTTGTTTTAAGTTCTTCTGCGGAAGATATTTGCATAAGAGCATCTTACCATGCTTCTATTCGCTTGCCAAGGGTGGGAGGCAGGGCTAAGAGTTTGGGGTCAGGCCTGACATCATGACATTGGTCAAAAAATATTGTTTCGAACGAGTCTTTTCATCTAAATCAGGCAAGATAATATTTGAGAGATGTCATGATGTCAGGCCTGACCCCAAATTTTGCGGCTATCTCGCCATATCCCGCCATTAAAATGGCTGGATTTGGCGGGATATGGCTGGGTTCTTATATCTAGTTAATTATTAACTGTTTGCGACAATGTCGGGGTAGATGCGCTCAGCGAAGAGTTGGTATTTGTAGTCTTGGTCGAGGTGGATGGTGATCGCAAGGAGCCGGTAGGTGGCGCCATCTCGACCAGTATTAGTCCGTTTGCGGAACTTGGTTATCTCGGAAATGGTGTAGGTGCAGTCGTCAAGAGTGCCGGTGTAGTCTGTCCCTTTGCGCAGAGCGTTCCAGGGGATGGTGTTGTCATAGAGGAGGTCGCGCACTTCAGTGAAGGCTTGTTCTGCGCGGAACTGGGTGTTGAGGGTGTGGATGTGGGTGGCATCGCGGCGGGCGGCAGCGAAGAGGGGGCGGAGGAGGGGGATGGCGCAGAGGGCAACAAGGGCCATAGCGATCACCACTTCTAAGAGGAGATAGGGTCTTTTTTTCATGAGCGGGCAATCCGAGTTGGGTAGCCGGGAAGGGAAATGGTGGCGGTGCGGCCGCGGGTGGAGGTGAGGGTGAGGGTGCCGTGAGGGAGCTCGTGGCGGCGGTGGGCGGGGAAGTGGAGGGTGTGGTGGGAGAGGGAGGCGATGTTGGTGAGGCGGAGCGGGGGAAGCTGGGCGGGGGTGAGGTGGACGGAGGTGGGGGTGAGGTGGACGGTGAAGTCGGCGTCGCGGCAGATCATGAGCTCTTGGGCGAGGTTGAGGCGGGAGGCGATGGCATCGACGCTCGCCTCAAACCGGCGGTTTGAGACGGCGCGGGCGGTGGAGAGGCCGATGGCGCCCGCCGCAAGGGCGACGAGCGTCATGACGAGGAGGGTCTCAAGAAGGGTGAACGGTTTTAGCCGAGGTGACACTCGTGGTCCTGGGCGTCGGGGTGCCGCTTCTTGTAGATCTCGGTGTATTTTTGGGAGGTGACGATGAGGTCGTCGTTATTGCGGTGGTCTTTGCCGACTTCTACGTTGTAGAGCTCGCCCCATCCATCGCGGACGAGCTGTTTGGGTTTGGCGGCGAGGGGGGAGTCTTTGATCTTCTGTTCCCAGGTGGCTTGGACGTCGGTGATGGTGTTGCCGCGGGCCACCTCAAGGGAGAGGATGTTGTAGACCTGGGCGCCACCTTGCTGGGTTTTGAAGATTTTGCCCTCTTCGAGGCTGCCCCGCATGTTGTAGGCGACGACCGATCCTATAAGGCCGATGATGACGATGACGATCATCACTTCGATGAGTGTTAGGTGTCTTTTTTTCTTCATGGGGTTCTTCTCCTAAAAAAATGAACTAACGTCTGTGAGCGGCAACAAGACCGCGAGCATGATGATTCCTACAATGCCCCCCATCACAAGGAGGATGGCGGGCTGGGCGAGGGCGGTCAGGCGGGTGAGCGTCCGTTCAACCTCTCCCTCATAGAGGTCGGCGATCTGGGTGAGCATGGGCTTTAAGTCGCCGCTTTCCTCACCAACGCGGAGCATTCTCCCCACTAGTTTGGGGATTAGGGGATTTTTTTGCAGCTCTGCTGCGAGAGAGCCTCCCTCAATGACCCGTTTTTCCGCGTGCTTGATGGCGGCGGCGAGGGCGGGATTGGGGATCACCTGGCGGGCGAGCTGGAGGGAGTCGATGAGGGGGAGGCCCCCCTGTTGGAGGGTGGAGAGGGTGCGGGAGAAACGGGCGAGGGAGCTTTGGATGATGAGGGTGCGGAAGAGGGGGAGGCGGAAGGCGAGGGCGGGTGCGTGGCGGCGGATGAAAAAACCTCCGATGGCGAGGAGGGGAATGTAGATGGGCCAGGCGCGGGAGAGGAAGTGGCTGACGGCTAGCACGGCGGCGGTGAATGAGGATAGCGTGCGCCCTTCGAAAAGGTTTTCGATGGAGGGGATGGCAAAGGTGAGGAGGAGGAAGATGACGAGGGTGCAGAAGGAGGCGATGACGGCGGGATAGATGAGGGCGGTGATGAGCTGTTTGCGGGCGTGGAGTTGTTTAGAGAGGAGGGAGGCGAGGCGGTCGAGGACGGTGTCGAGGGCGCCAGAGGCTTCGCCGGCGGCGACCATGGCGCAGTAGAGGGAATCGAAGCTTGTGGGGTGGGCGCGAAGGGCGTCGGAGAGGCTAGTGCCTCCTCGGATCCTCTCACAGAGAGAGGCAATGATGCGGTGGCACTTCTCGCCTAGCATCTGCTCTTCGAGGGCGGTGAGGCTCTCGAAGACGGGCATCCCTGCTTTAAGAAGGGTGGCGAGCTGTGTGGTGAAGGTGACGAGCGGTTGCCCTCGGAGGGAGTGTTTGCGGTCGGAGCGCGCTTCGGAGGCGAGGTGGACCACCATGATTCCTTGTGAAAGGAGCTTGCTCTTGGCTTCGACGAGGGAGAAGGCGTCGATGACGCCGCGGAGGCGGCGGCCGGAGCTGTTGAGGTAGCGGTAGGAGTAGAGGGGCATTAGATAGACCTCGTGACGCGGAGCACTTCTGCGTGCGTGGTGAGGCCTTGCTCGACCAGTTCGTCGCCGTTGCTGGCCAGTGTTTGCATGCCGGATTTGAGTGCAGTTTTGCGGAGAATGAGCGCGTCTGCGCTTTTGACCACCTGCTGGCGGATGGCGTTGTCGACGGGCATCAGCTCGTAGAGGCCGTGCCGCCCTTTGTAGCCAGATTGGAAGCAGGTGGGGCAGCCGTCGCCACCGCAGGTGGAACAAAGTGTGCGGACGAGCCGCTGAGCGAGAACGCCGACGACGGTAGAAGAGAGGAGGTAGGGCTCGATCCCCATGTCGACGAGGCGGGTGAGGGCGGAGGGGGCGTCGTTGGTGTGGAGGGTGGCGAGGACGAGGTGGCCGGTCAGAGACGCTTGAATGGCAATCTCGGCGGTCTCTTTGTCGCGGATCTCACCCACCATGATGACGTCGGGGTCTTGACGGAGGATGTGGCGGAGACCGGCGGCGAAGGTGAGGCCAATTTTTGGGCGGACGCCAATCTGAGCGACGCCGGAGAGTTTGTATTCGATCGGATCTTCGATGGTCATGATGTTGATCGCTTCTGAGTCGATCTCGGTCAGAGCACTGTAGAGGGTGGTGGTCTTGCCGCTTCCGGTGGGGCCGGTGACGAGGAGAATTCCCTCAGGGAGAGTGATCATATCGCGCAAGCTTGTAGCGGTGGTCTTGTTCATGCCGAGCTGGTCGAGGCCGACGACGATGTTTCCCCGGTCAAGGATGCGGAGGACGATTCTTTCGCCGCCGGAGACGGGGAGGGTGCTGACGCGGAGGTCGATCTCACGGCCGCCGGTTCGCAGTTTGATCCGGCCATCTTGAGGGAGGCGGTGTTCGGCGATGTCGAGGCGGGCCATCACTTTGAGGCGGGTCATCAGCTGCGCTTGATAGCCGCGGGGGGGTGCGTGGCGGATTTGGAGGACGCCGTCGATCCGGTAGCGGACGCGGAGGTCGTTTTCGAGAGGTTCGAAGTGGATGTCGGAGGCGCCCTGATCAACCGCTTCGCTGAGGATTCGATTGATGAGCTTGATGATGGGGGCGGTGTTCTCCGAATCGTGGAGGTCGAACACTTCGGCTGCCTCCTCGCCATTTTCGCTCCCCATCTCGGCGAGCAGCTCGGTGGCCGTTCCCCCCGATTGGACATATTCTTGGACGGCGGGGAGGAGAAGCTCTTTTGGGCAGTATACTGCCTCGACAGGACGGCCAAGAAGGTGGTGGAGCTCTTCTGTCGCTTCGATGTCAAGCGGATCGGCGAGGGCGACGATGAGGGTTTTCCCCTCCTCGCGAAGCGGTAATAGCGTGTGTTGGTTGAGAAATGAGCGGGGGACGAGGCCTGCGGGAACAGAGGAGGTGGGATAGTCGAGACAGAGTTCCATCTCAAGCTCACGAGCCACGGCCAGGCGGGGGTCTTCAATTGCCTCCACGGCTAATCTCCTAAGATGGCTTGGAGGCTCCGCGCAAAGAGCTCTTTCTTCTCTCCATCGCGCGCCTCGCCCAATTTATCGAGGAATTCGGGGATATCTCCCTGCCGCTTCCCGAGATCTTCGGTCCGCATCCGGCGGATCTCGGCAACCGGATCTTCGATGATGTGGGGGGTGATGAAGATGTACATGTCATCCTCATTGTCGCGGGAGCGCGACGACGAGATGAGCTTGCCGATGCCAGGAAGTTCGCTGATGAAGGGGAGGGGCTGTTCGGATTGATCTTCGCGCATTCGGCTTCGGAGGCCGCCGAGGACGATGGTCTCGCCGTCGCGTACTCGCACTTCGTTCTTGATCCTGCGGCGGATGACGGGTGGGCGGTCGTCCTTCGACGCCTTGGGGGTGTCGAAGAGGACGTCGGCGTCGAGGGTGATGTAGCTGACTGGGTGGTCGCCGGCAGCCCCCTCCCAGGCGGTGGTGATTGAGGGGGTGAGGGTCATGGTGATCCCGTATTGCTGCCTAGCAAACGACTGACGGTCTTTATACTTTGGATCGAGGGAGGCGCCAGTGTCGATGGAGATCTCTTCAACCAGCTGGACCGTTGCTGGGACATGATTAAGGGTGGTGACGGAGGGGTTGGCGTTGATGCGGATGTCTTCTTGACCGAGCAAGAAGCTGTAGGCGATGTCGTAGGCGGGGAGCGCTGAGTGGGCCACCCGTTCGATGAAGAACTGGAGGATGCCGGTGCCGCCGGCGTGGTCGAAGCCGGTGCCGGTCCGGTTGGATTGGTTGTTCGCGCCCGATCCAATTTTCAGAACATCGAGGCCAAATCGACTCCGATCTTCTGTCTTTCGCTCGAAAAAGAGGACGTCGATTTTCACCATCCGCTTGGGGATGTCGAGTTGGTGGAGGAGGGTTTTGAGTTTGGGCAGCAGCTCTTGCTCTACCACCATGATGATGGTGCCGGTCTTTGGGTAGACGACGAAATTGCCCGACACTTCGGCCCTCTCCGACCTTTTCTCCGGTCGCTTGCTGGCGACCATTTGGCTAGTGACGGCTAGTTGACTATCTTTTTTGGCTCCATTCTTCTTCACTTTCACTAGGTCAGAAGGGCTGGCCTGTGGATTGCATTGGAGGAGGTTATAGACGCCGCTGAGCGCAGTTGCGAGCTCGGAGGCGTCGGAGTGGCGGGCGACGTAGGTGTAGACGGTCATCTGACGGGGGTCGTCGATCTGTCCCTGCACATCGTCGATGATCTGCTTGGCGTACCGAATCTCCTCAGCCGGTCCTGAGAGGAAGATCTGGTTAGCATCCATTGCCAATACCTTGAGGGTTGGCTCCTCGCCAAAATAGGCGTGGAGCACCGTTTCCATCTCTTTGGCCGAGATCTTGGTGAGAGGAACCATGCTGTACTCTTTTTCGACCGCACTCACTTCAATGAATTCGTAGATCTTGAGAAGTTCACTCACCGCTTCCACTGTGCCGAGGAGGAAGAGGTGGCCCCCCACCTGTTCTAGATGAGTCTTGCGGGGGTTGATGAACTTCTCGAGCATCTTGGCCACATTGGCGGTATCGGGAGCTGCGGGCGCGAGGACAAAACAGACGCGCCCCTCTCGCGGATAGGTGTCGAGCATCTGCCTCTCAGAGGTGACGTAGGCGGCGCTAAGCGGCTCCTGCTCGAGCACATAGAGTTGGCGGAGATAGGGGTTGAGCTGACGGATGCCAATGCCGTTGTTGGTCAAAATGGCGCAGAGCATCTCGTTCCAGCTCTCGCGAGGGACGGGAAGGTTGGAGGAGATGGAGAGGCGAACGCCTCCCACCTCGGGGGGAATGAGATAGACGTAGTCGGTCGAGCCGTAGTCGATGATGATCTGCTCGAGAGAGGTCCACGGCTGGTGCCACAGGGCGTAGGCGCCTCCCTTCGACTCCTCGGTGGCCACCCCACGCCACGCCTCCTCGACCCAAGCGATCTCCTGCTTCACCTCGCGGATTGAGGCGACCAGCGCCTCATACTCCGCATCGCACGCTCCATCTTCGAGGAGCGCCTCGGATTGGGCATAGAGCGCTCGCAGCGTGGCGTGGTACTCTTCGAGCTCATGATTGACCTGGCAGAGCTCTCGATAGGTCTCCGCTTTGAGGCCGGCTGACGCTTCGGCAAGCCCTTGCCGCTTCTCTTCGATTGTTTGACCAAACAGCTTCGTTGATAGGAAGATGAACAGGAGAATGCGCTTCATTCGATCCCCTCCTTAACGAGTCCATGAACCAGGTCGGGGAGATCGGCCAGTGTGTACCCATCTTTGGGTGTGGGCTCCATTGGGGGAGGAGGAGGTGGTGGGGAGCTGGTGTGAGAGGAGAGGGGAATTTGTCGCTCCTCCATCTCCGAGCGAGTCCGGTTGTAGATCTGTGTGAGCAGCATTCCCTTCCCTTCGTGTCGTCCGAGCCCCTCGATCACCATCAGCTCCCCTTCCAGCTCGCCGCTCACAAATGCGTCGATCTCCTCGACCGTCTCCAGCTTGTGAAGACCTGCTTCAACGAAGAGAAGCCAGTCGCCCGGCGCCACATCCACTCGCTGAGCGCCACATTCGAGGACAAACTGCGACCAGGTTTTTGCCGCAACAAAACGGAGGGCATTTCGCATCCCCGTCGCTCCCCATCCGCTGCGTGATTTCATCAGGCTAAGAGCCATCTTGCCCCGCCCCTCGGCATCCCACAGATCAAAGACCATCAGCCGCTCGTCAAGTTTCCGCAATGTGAGCAATGGATAGGCCGTCGTCTCCTCTCCCTCTTTTGGATTGGACCACCGCTCATCTTTCCAGATGAGGCTCTCTCCAAGAGCGATAAAGCAGCAGTAGCCCTCTGCCTCCTCGCCAAAATCAATTCTTTCTCGCCCACGGGCCAGCGCAAACGTCTCGCCGCCGTGGCGTGCGTAGAAAATATCTTGGCCAAACCAGCGGCACCGCTGCCGCGCAAGGAGGCTATTGTCAACGCGCAGATCACCCAGCATCCAGGTCATCCGTTGGTGGGCTGAGTAGGGGGCTAGCTTCAGCGTGAATGCGGCGTGTTCTTGCGGCTCACTCACCACCGTCCCATCGTGCATCCGGAGGCCAACCGCAAACTGGATCTCTCCTTCGTCCTTTGGTTGACTAGGAGTGACCCACAGACTAGTCTCTCTGTTTTCTGGCGAGAACTGATATTTGCTCTCTTCCCGGTCGAAAAGGAGGTAGCGTCTCTCGCCAACCGGCGCCGAGACTACCTCTCCCGTCCCTCGAATGGCCAGGTGGACCACCGGCGCCTCGCGCGACGCGTCGGGCCGCTGATTGATCCCATAGAACATCAGCTCATCACTTAAATTCGGAAGCTGCACAGTTGCCGGCTTCCGATGGACCGCAAAGCCGCCCGTCCCCAATGCGGCGTACGCCTCTTCAGGCTGTTTGAAGGGGGATTGGGGAAGCTCCGGCTCGCGCTTGAGAAGCGCAACCGTATTCACTTTTGGCGTCGTCCACCAAGCGATCGCCGCCCACATAAAGAGGGCAACCGCCACCACGCTTAAGATTCGGCTCATCCACGATAACCAGAACATATTACAAACAAAGAGAATAGGGGGTGACGGAGATTCGGTCAATGCGATAGACTTGCAGTCTGATGAGGATGTCAATACTTCTCAGCGCTGTTTTGTTGTTCAGTTGTTCCGGAAACGACGCAGATCAATGGCGTGCAGAGGCGGTTGGAGAACCGGTCGATTCCGAAATGTATTCCGTTAGTTCTCCGTCTATTGAGAAGGTGGAGCGGGAGCCCTATCCGTGGGAGCAGGGGATGGTAGGTGCGCACGCCCGCATCACCAAGGAGTATTTTCGGTGTAAGGGATCGTCACTCAATCCAATGAGAACAGTCGCAGTGGAGGGGGCAGAGCCGAAATATTTTCACGACTGCGGCGGCTGCAAGCGGCACGGTCTCCC
Organism: uncultured Verrucomicrobiae bacterium; assembly: GCA_963739345.1. GTDB lineage: Bacteria > Chlamydiota > Chlamydiia > Chlamydiales > JAFEGQ01 > CAVUAA01. The sequence goes on from CAVUAA010000002.1 coordinate 384,618, forward strand.
CCTCTTTGGCGAAAAGGAGGGGGTCTATCCGATCCTCATCGACCTGCTTAATCACGTGCAGGAGAAGACGAGTAAGCGGGTGGTGATCACCTGCGGTCACAGATGTCCTGATCACAATGGCTATTCAGATCCGTCCAAGTTTAATGAGAATTCGAAGCACATGGTAGGGGCGGAGGTCGATTTCTACGTTCAGGGGATGGAAGATCAGACAGAAGAGGTGATCGCCATTGTTCTCGACTATTATAGCGATGCGTCGGAGGGAAGCTACCGGGAGTTCAAGAGATACCACAAGGACAACACCGACGTTTCCACCCCTCCCTGGTACAACAAAGAAGTTTTCATTAAACTGTATAAACAGGACGAGGGTAGGGACTACGACAATCGGCATCCCTATCCCTATGTCGGGATTCAGGTTCGCTACAACACTGAAGCAATCCGCATGGGTTGCCTACACCTGGAAAGCGGCACATTACAACTACCGAAGGGAGTGACTGATGGAAGAAGAGAAGGGTTGGTTGAAGAGAGTGGTTGGGTTTTGGAAGAAAGAGGTGATCCCCAACTCCCGCGCCGCGTTCGATGAGTTAGGAGAGGGTGCTAAGTCGATGGTCCCGCCGGTCAAAGGGGCTGGGACGAAGATCAAAGAGTACTCAAAGAAAGTTGGTGAAGAGGTGAAGGATGGCGTCCAAGATGCCAAAGAGATGACGCATGAGTTGACCGACAAGATGCGGAAGAAGAGAGAAGAGCCAGAAGAAACAGAAGAGCCCGAAGTCGAAGAACCTCCTCCAGTCAAGAAACCGCCTCCAGTAAAGAAGGCGCCCGAAGTCAAAAAAGCACCTCCAATCAAGAAAGCGCCCGAACACAAAGAAGAGTAGTGGAAGCTCTTCGTCGTTGGTTTCTCGCTCATCGGCGCTCGCTACCGTGGCGCGACGACCCTACACCCTACCGGGTGTGGGTCTCCGAGGTGATGCTCCAGCAGACGCAAGTGTCGGTTGTCATCCCCTATTTCGAGCGGTGGATGGAGCGTTTTCCCACCATCGAAGCGCTTGCGGACGCATCGGAAGAGGAAGTGGTCAAGATGTGGGAGGGGCTCGGCTATTACTCCCGGGCCCGCAACCTTCATGCTGGTGCTAAAGCCGTCGGCAATAAGTTGCCCGCCAACGCGCAGGCGCTCTCTAAGATCAAGGGACTTGGCCCCTACACGATCGGCGCGATTTTGAGTTTCGCTTTCCACCAAAAGGCGGCAGCCGTCGATGGCAACGTGCTGCGAGTGATCAGCCGCTATCTCGGCATCGAAGAGGACATCTCAAAGGGGGCGACGCAAAAGCAAATTCTGCAGGAGGTGGAGAAGCTCCTTCCCGACGATGCTCCCTGGGAGGTGATGGAGGGGTTGATTGAGCTGGGGGCGAAAGTTTGTCGGCGGAAACCCGCGTGTCAGGACTGCCCGCTGCGGGGATCTTGTGTTGCGTACGCCGAGCAGAAGACCGAGCTAATTCCATTCAACTCCCGAAAAAGCGTGGTGACAAATCTTCATCGCCTCGTCGCTGTCATCCGCGCCGACGGCGCCCTCCTTGTCCGCCGTGAAGAGGCGGGAGGTGTGATGGGCGGTCTCTATCAGTTTCCCTTTTTCGAGATGGATGATCAGGAGATCGAGGTGCATGTCGCTCATCTGGGTCTCAATGTGGAGGTGATCGACGCTCTTCCGGAAGTGAAACACACTTTCACTAGGTATCGTGCTCACCTTTATCCCTGGTTGCTTGAAGGGGAGCAGCGCGATGTTCCCGGATACAGCTGGGTTGATGCTGCTGACCTCCACGAGCTCCCTTTCTCTTCTGGCCACCGGCGGATTCTCCAACATGCGTGTTAGAATCCTTGATCCGGGTGAGACACAATATGGTGCCGTCAATCTTTTTGCAGAGCAGCTCGCTGACGCCTATCGGGGGCTCGGCCACTCCCTGGTCGCAGAAGAGGCTGATCTCATCCTCTCCTTCACCACTCTTCCTAAAGGGTGCAGCGGCATCCAATTGCTTGTCGACCATCCACTCGCCCGTCACATCTCCCCAGGTGCCCTCGTTGGCTGTGTCGATCAGACACATTTGCCCATCGTCTCCCGCTACTTCGACGCCACTCCCTTTTTCTTTCCCCACGCCGGCTGCTGCCTAGAGGGGCCCGGCGATCCGCACGCTCACCGTGATATCGACATTCTCTTTACTGGCAGCTTCGAAGATCCCCGTTGCTACCAGCCCGTCCCGTGCGGCGAGCCGTCTGATCTTGCGCACGCCCGCACCCTCTTCCACTTGCACAATCGGCATGAGCGCTACTCCCGCCGCGAAGCGGTCCTTCGCACCCTCGCTGATGCCGGCCTCACTGTCGATATCTTTGGAAACGGCTGGGAGGCTCTTCCTGTTCCTCACCGCTTCCACGGTCCCGTCCCATTCAGAGAAGCGCTCGCCCTCTACCGCCGCGCCAAGATCGTCCTCCACATTTGTCCCGGTTTCCCAGGAGGGAGTCACGAGCGGGTCTACTCTGCGCAGATGGCCGGCGCTGCTGTCGCCACCGACGCTGACCAGATCGCCGCTCTTCTAAAAGAAGAAGGCCGGCGAACCGCTTTCGCCGCCGCCGACCAAGCTAAGGCGTTTAGGTCACACACCTGGATGGTGCGAACGAATCTGGTGCCAGGTGTTAAAAAAAAAGGCATTCCTCTTGAGAGAGGAATGCCCTGATATTTCAGAATGATTTTTCAGATTAGAAGGAGACGGAGAGAGAGCCGCGGACGACCGAAACTCGCTCTTTTCCAAGTTTGGAAATTGCCTTTGCTTCTTTCGATCGGGGCTGCAGTCCGAAACCAGAATGCGGCTCAGACTTGCTCCCAGAATCGAGATGGCTCTTTTTGAAAGAGCCATCTCCAAATGGTGATCGGTTACTGTTTTTCACTCTTACTCCTCAATCTGTCCATCGGATGGACAGTGGTGGTAGAACAGCATAGCTGAAAACGCCTCACACTTGCAACGCCTCCAGGTTGAAAGCAATCCCTTCTAACGGATCGCATGGTGCCACTCCCCCGGCAGTGGAGACAGTAAAGCCATCCACTGCAGGTAGGTTGTCCGACGGGGCAGGGGATTCCCATGCCGCAGATTAGGACAACATTGAATGACAGCTTGAGCGGTCTGACTAACCCCACTATCCATTGTCGGAAGGGTCATGAGGTGTGACGGCTTGCTCATCTACCTTAATTTCCAATCTCGCCAAAATAGACGAGTTTTGTTTTCAAACACAAAAGTTTAAATCCCAAGAATAGTGGTTTCAAGCAATTCACTGTTGCTCTCACCTCCTTCTCTGCTTATCTTTCCACCCATATTGGGACGTCTGGAATCTTTCACGACTCCAAGTTGTTGTGTAACAATATTATTACAAAATAACAAGGAGAGTGCGTGGGATTACGAAGTGAGGATATGGAGGCGGGCGTCAGCGTAGTCGGCCATCGAGATGGAGCCGGCGGTGAAGGCCTGCATAAAGAGGGGTTCTGCGCCGCCGCGAGCGAGGTCGTCGAGGAGTTCTTCCCAGGCAAGTTGCTCCTGGTCAGGGGTGCCGAGCTCTCCCTGCAAAAGGGCTATTCTTAAGAGGTTGTGTGCGCGAAGGAGGGGAGCGTCGACACCGTGGAGACTCTCTTTGAGGGCGATGGCGTGGTCGAGGGCTGAGCCTAGTTGTCCTTCGGCGACGAGGAGCGATCCCTCTGAGAAGGTAGCGTAGTAAGACGGAGTCGTCCGCTCCAGAAGGGGAGCGGCGATGTCGCGCGCGGCCGCTGCATCACCCCCATTGATGTGAGCTTGGGCGAGAGGGCCGTCATATTTTGCGTGCAGCTCACTGTGACGTTGCAGCACCTCTTCGAGCTGGGCGATTAGGCTTCCCTTCTCTTCTGAGTTGGTCAGGAGGTGATGGAGGTTGACCTGAGCTTGGAGAAAATCGTGCTCCTGGCTTTCACCTTTATTGAAAAACGAGCGGAAAATGAACGCTGAGGCGACCATCAACATGAGCGCAGCATAGAACAGCTTCTGCTTGTGCTTAATGATCAGCGCCAGGATGAGAGGCACTGGAGCCTCTTCGGCCTCAGCGGCTTGAGGATAGATTCGGTGTCGCTTCGAGGTCATAATTTTGTGTACACAATTGTGTAAGAGAGCTCATTATATCCGCTTCTCCATTGTTGTAAAGAGTCTATGAACGACTTATTGGTCGAAATCGATCCCAAGCGGATCACCGTGAGTCCTTACCAACCGCGAAAGCTCTTTCGCGATGAAGAGCTCGAAGAGTTGGCCGCCTCAATCCGGTCAGTGGGTGTGTTACATCCGCCTCTGGTTCGGCCGCTGGGCAACGGCGATTATGAGCTGATTTCGGGAGAGCGTCGCCTCCGGGCTGCGCAGCTGGCGGGAATGGAGCTAGTGCCGGTGGTGGTGCGGGAGACGGAAGGGGAGGTGGGGGCTCAGGCGACCCTGATTGAGAATATTCAGCGGGTCGACCTCAATGCAATCGAGGTGGCGAAGGGGCTTCAGGATCTAATCGACTCTTTTGGCTACAGTCAGTCGGAGCTGGCAAGGAGGGTGGGGAAGAAGCGATCGACAGTGGCCAACTACCTCCGCCTTCTGGCGTTGCCGGAGGAGGTGCAGAGGAGTGTTGAGCGGGGAGAGATCACGATGGGGCACGCCAAGGCGGTGCTCGCTCGCGCTGAGAATGAGCGGCTCGGCTTTCATCGCGAAATTGTGCGGGAGCGGCTCACTGTTCGCGAGACCGAGCAGAGATTAAAAAAACCTGATATCTATGCAGAAGACCTGAAAAGAGGACTCGAGCGGCATCTTGGCACGCGTGTTAGCGTCGGAAGAGGGAAGATCACGCTTGAGTACAACGATCTAGATGACCTAGATCGACTGCTGGAGGCGATGGGTTTTGAGTGTGGAGACAACATTCTTAGTTGAAGGGATGCACTGCGCCAGCTGTGTGACAGGCATTGAAGAGCGCTTGCTCGGTTTCGAGGGGGTGGAGAGCGTCTCGGTCAATTTTGCGACAGGGAAGGCTGCAGTGACCCATCGAGTGGAGATGATCTCGCCGGGCGAGATGTTAGCTGCGATCGAGGCGCTCGGCTACAGAGGGGTGATCGAGTCGGCAGAGGCCAGAATTGAGCTAAAAGAAGAGCGGGGTCGAGCTTTCAAGCGGGACCTGATCATCTGGATCATTTGTTCCCTCTTTGCCCTTCCCCTTCTCGTGCAGATGGTGGTGAATCCCTTTAATCGGGGCTTCGAGATGGCCGGTTGGCTTCAGTGGACCCTTGGAACGATTGTTCAATTTGGTCTTGGGATTCCGTTCTATCGGAGTGCGTGGCAGGGGCTGAAGGCAAAAACGACCAACATGGACTCGCTGGTTGTTCTCGGCACGTCGGCCGCCTATTTCTACAGTTTCATCGTTCTCGCCTTCGACCTGGAGCATCCCCTCTATTTCGACGCAGCAGCGATCCTCCTGGTGATGATCAGTCTTGGGAAGCTGCTCGAGGCGATGAGTAGTGGGCGGGCTTCAGCTGCGATCGAGAAGCTGCTCCACCTTCAGCCGCAGACGGCCCGGGTGGAGCGGGAGGGGGAGCAGGTAGAGATCCCCCTTGCCCAAGTGAGAGTGGGGAACACTCTCTTTGTCCGTCCGGGGGACACGGTTCCGGTCGATGGGGAGGTGATCGACGGTGAGTCGGACATCGACGAGTCGATGTTGACTGGTGAGAGCATCTCGGTGATGAAACGGTCAGGCGATCGGCTGTTTGGCGGAACGCGCAACGGACAGGGGGCGTTGCGGCTGCGGGCGACGGCGGTGGGTGCCGGGACGGCGCTCGCCGGCATTGTCTCCCTTGTCGAACAGGCTCAGAAGTCGAAGGCGCCCATTCAACGGCTGGCCGACAAGATCTCGTCGTATTTTGTTCCGATTGTGATCGCCATTGCGTTGGCGACGTGGGTCCTTTGGTGGTTGATCGGCGGGGTCTTCTCCACAGCTCTTGTCAACGCGGTCGCTGTCCTTGTGGTCGCCTGCCCATGTGCTCTTGGTCTCGCTGTGCCCACCGTGATGATGGTGGCGAGTGGTCTGGGTGCGGAGATGGGAATCTTGATCAAGGATGCCTCTGCGCTCGAGATCTCAAAGCGACTAGACACGGTGATTCTCGACAAGACGGGCACCCTCACTGAGGGGAAGCCGAGCGTCTCCGCGGTCATCCCTGCGGAGGGGAAGAGCGAGGAGGAGCTGCTTGCGATCGCCCTCACGATCGAGCTCAACTCGGAGCATCCACTTGCTCGGGCAATTGTTGCTCGCGCGAAGGAGAGAAATATCTCTCCGAAGAAGGGGAGAGGCTTCAAAGCGACAGCTGGGCGGGGAGCGGAGATGAAGATCGAGGGGGCGGACATTCACCTCGCAGCGATTCGCTTCTTTGAGGGGATGCTTCCCGAAGAGGTGGAGCGGTTGGAGCTGCGGGGGAACACGGTGATTGCCGTGTGGAGCGATGCGGGGCCGATCGGATTCATTGGGATCGCCGACCGTGTGCGGGACAGCTCAGCTCGGGCGGTGAGTCAGCTCAAGGAGCTCGGCCTAAATCCTGTGATGATCACCGGCGACAACCGGGAGACGGCGGCGGCCGTTGCGCAGCAGGTGGGAATCGATCAGTTTCTTGCAGAGGTGTTGCCAAAAGACAAGGCCGCCAAGGTGGAAGAGTTTAAGGCTCATGGAAAATTCGTTGGAATGGTGGGTGATGGGATCAACGACGCTCCTGCGCTCGCCGCGGCCCATGTTGGTTTTGCGATTGGGGCGGGCTCGGACATTGCGATTGAGGCGGCCGATATCACCCTGTTGAGAAGTGAGGTGACCAGCGTAGCCGACGCTGTCCGTCTTGCAAGAGCCACATTTCGGAAGATGAGGCAGAACCTATTTTTCGCCTTCGTCTACAACTGCGTCGGCATTCCGATCGCCGCCGCGGGCCTTCTCAATCCGGTGATTGCAGGGACTGCGATGGCAGCGAGCAGCATCTCGGTCATTCTAAATGCGCTGACTCTCCGCCGTTTTTCTGGGGATTGACGGCTACCATTAGGATGAGCCAGGCGAGGGCAGCGCACGAGGCGCCGATGATCGTCGGTAGGCGGAAGTAGTGGGCAATCAGAGGGCCCGAGGCGATCGGGGTGATCGCCTGCGCTAGTGATTGCACTGACTGATTGACTCCCATGATCTCACCTTGTTTCTCTTTGCCCGCCAGGTCTGAGACGATGGCGAGAATATTGGGCCAAGCGAGGCAGACGAAGAGGACAAGGAGGGGGTAGATGAACCAGAGCCAAAATGAGTTGGTGGGGAGGAGAAGAGAGAGGAGGACCAGCGCCATGCAGGGGAGAGAGACGGCGACGATTGAGCGGGGGCGGAAAATGCTGGAGATCGGAGGGGAGAGCGCCCCTTGGAGCAATGCATACCAGAGAGCAATGTAGGTAAACGTGTCTCCGATTAGCGTCTGATCGAACGAGAACTCTTGGATGAGATAGACCTGAAAGAACTGGGCGAAGAAGAACCAGGCAAGAGTGAAGAGAAAGAAGACGGTCATCGCTGCTCGGATCTGTGGTTGCTTGAACGCTCGATAGATGTCGACAAGGCCCGACCAGACGTGGATCTTTACGAAGCTCTTCTCGTGAATCGTTTCCTGGAACCAGAGCACCATCAGTCCCGTGTTGAGTGCGGCGAAAATTGCAGAGGCCCAAAACGGGGTGTCGTAGCTAAACCAGCTCACAATATCGGGGTCGGCAAGACGTCCTCCCACCACTGGTCCTAAGATGAAACCCACTCCCATCGCCAATGCGAGGAGGCCAAAGTAGGCCCCCTTTTTCTCGTCGTGGTAGAGGTCTGCCACTGACGATTGACAGATCGAGCTATTTCCTCCCATGAATCCGCAAACAAAGCGGCCTAAGAAAAGGATGGTGATGCTGTTGGCGAGAACGCCGGCGGCGGAGATGACGTAGCCAATGGTTGCTCCTCCAAGCGATAGGACTAGCCACAGCTTCCGGCCGTGCCGATCGGAGAGTTTCCCGAGGATCGGCGATCCGAAAAACTGCCCGATGGGGTAGATTGCCGTCAGAAAGCCGAGGACGATCCCGCGCACCCCGATCGACGTTGTTGCAGACATCACATCCGCACCCGGCATCGGCTCGAGCAGCATCGGTGCGAAGATTGGCACTACAAGCGCCACGCCAAGAAAGTCAATGAAGACCGTCAGGAAGATCGGCAAAAATCTGAGTGTTTTGACCCTAAAAATCACACCTCTATGTTTAGCTATTGAAACAATGCTTGCCAAGAGTTAGCTTGGATCTAGTTTCTCAATGGATGGATGCAGGGGCATGATGAGCTTCATCAAGCGATGGCCGATGATGAGATCGTTGATTAAAGCCCGAGATTTGGATTGTGCCGGGCTTTGGGGTCGGGGCGATGGCAGACGTGCGTCGCATACTCGGGTGAATAGGGGCGCACGTCTGCCGACGCATCCGGGGCCGAATGCCGGTGCAAGGCGGATTTCGGATTTAATCAACGGTCTCATGATGGTTGGGACAGTGGTGCTGTTGCTGTGCGGTCAACCTTTGGTGGCGAAGTGCGGAGAGTGGACAACAGGTGTGCATGCGCTCTACTTCACGCCCATCACTAGTGCCTATGGATATGCGAGCACCTTTAACGCGATTGCCCCTGGGACCGACACGCAAACGGGCGAAGCGCAGCTCGTCCCTTGCGCGGCTGACTGGGGATTTCGGGTTGTAGGCGACTATCTCAATGACTGTATGTTTGCCGGTGTGAGCTACCAGTGGTTTGCGGTGACTACCACCCGTGCGGTCACCGCCGCCAACATAGGGGTCCTAGGAGCATTGATCACCGGATCCGGCAGGGCAACGGGTCAAGTTGGAATCGAGTACCAGAATGTCGATGCAAGAGTGGGAAAGCACCTGGTGCGCGGGTGTGTATCTTCTTTCTACCTCTACGGGAACGGCCGTTGGGTAGATCTCTCTTATCGCCGCGGAGCGCGCACCACTCTTACCAACGGCGGGATTGCGAGTTCACACGAGAAATCTCAGCTTCAAGGTGGGGCGATTGGAATAGGTGTCGGCGGAGAGTTTGATATCCGGTGCGGCATTGGCGCGTTTTTCGACGGCAATGTCTTGGGTGTGATTGGGAAACGGTCGCTCAAGAATGTGGAATTCCAGGGATTCAACCCAGGTTTCACCCCACAGATTCGGCGAGCCAAGTATCCAACAGAGACGTGTGTTCTTCCAGAAGTCGATTTCCGCATAGGGATCAACTACACCTACATGTGTGGCTGCTGGGAGGTGATCGGTGAACTAGGTTATGAAGTGGACTACTTCTGGGACGGGTCGATATTCCCCAACCTCACCGGTGTCGATCTTGGACTTGGTGGTACACGAGAATTTGTCCCTGTCTGCCAAGATCTTGGATTTTCCGGCCTATTTTTTGGAGCACGCCTTGTTTTCTAGAGCACTAAAGAGATTTTTTATTATATTGCTAATCTTTGCGCAGCCAGCTGTTGCTGCTGAGTGCGGTGAGTGCTCGGTGGGGGCGCATGCGCTTTATTTCACTCCCATCGCCTGCCCCTATACCTACGCGCAAACTGTCGTGCAGGTTTTTCCACCCTCTTTTGTAACACTGACCGGTCGAGCGCAGATTGTCCCCTGTCGTGCAGATTGGGGTTTTCGGGTATATGGCAACTATCTCAACGACTGCCTATTTGCGGGCGTGAGCTATCAGCGGTTTGACGCGACGAACTCTAGCTCTGTTGTGGCTGATAGTGTCAATATTCGAGGAGGGGGAAACATCGCCGGCCTCTCGCGCGCTACCGGTCAAGTGGGCGTCGACTATCAAAATATCGACGTGAGAGTGGGGATGCAACTGTTGCGGAGATGTGCAGCTTCCCTTTACCTGTACGGTAACGGACGGTGGGTAGACCTTTCCCGTCAACGTGCGGTGCGTCAAGTTTCGCTGACGACTGGAGCAGTGCAGAACATTAGAGAAGAGACTCAGCTTCAAGGTGGCGCTATCGGCTTTGGAGCGGGAGGGGAGTTTGGTGTGGGATGTGGCCTTGGCGCTTTTATCGATGGCAACATCTTGGGCGTCATTGGTAAACGCTCTTTAAAAAATGTTGAATTTGTAGCATCTGGAGCCGTCCCTCAGATTCGGAAGGAGTCCTATCCCTCTGAGATCTGTATCGTTCCAGAGGCCGACTTCCGCATCGGCATCAACCACACCTACATGTGTGGTTGCTGGCAGTTGGTAACTGAGATTGGCTATGAAGTGGATTATTTCTGGCACGGGTCGGTGTTTCCCAAATTCACCAGCTCTACGATTCAGCAGGGCTTTTCCGGATTTACACCTGTCTGCGAGGACATTGGCTTCGCTGGACTCTTTTTTGGGGGGCACCTTGTCTTCTAGATTGAGTACTAGCCTAAAACACCTGATCACCGTTGGCATGGCCGTTGCGCTGTTGCTCGTCACCCCGCTTGAAGCGATGGGGCGTGCACGTCCGGAGGAGTTCTCCGTGGTTACGACGATCGATTGCTGCGGAGAGTGGGCGGTAGGTGGGCACGCACTCTATTTCGCTCCCATCACCTGCCCCTTCGCCTTTGCAAACGTGAGCAATCAAACCATTGGCAGTGTTGATGTCATTGACTCCCGAGCGGTGACCATTCCGTGCCACACAGATTGGGGATTTCGGCTCTTTGGTAACTACCTCAACGACTGTCTATTTGCGGCTGTGAGCTATCAGCGGCTTGAGGCGGCCACCAACCGTCCAGTGGTTGCAACCGCAATCACTGGAGGGGGGATTGGCGGCACCGCTAACATCGTCGGCCAAGTGGGTATCGAGTACCAGAACATCGATGTGCGGGTGGGGACCCACCTGCTTCAGGAGTGCAATTCAACACTTTACCTATACGGCAACACTCGTTGGGTAGACCTTTCCCATCGGCGTGCAGTCGGCAGTGTCCGACAGCGGGATGGAGCCACAGAGTCCTTCACGGAAAAGTCTGCATTCCAAGGGGGAGCGATTGGCATCGGCCTAGGCAGTGAGATTGACGTTTGGTGCGGTATTGGCGCCTTTATCGACGGCAATGTGTTGGGAGTGATTGGCAACCGGTCTTTGACAAATGTGAGATATCGACAAGCGCTCATCAACCCCCGCGATCTACAGCTCTCCTACCCCTCTGACACATGTATCATTCCGGAAGCTGATTTCCGGATTGGCCTTACCTACACCTATGCGTGTGGTTGCTGGAAGTTTGAGGGCGAGGTTGGCTATGAGGTGGACTACTTTTGGAACGGATCGGCGTTCCCTGAATTTAATGGGATCGAACTCATCCCAAGCACCCGGGGCTTTGTCCTCGTTTGCGAAAACCTTGGCCTTTCAGGACTGTTCTTTGGGGCTCGCCTCATCTTTTAATCCACCTTGAGGTAGAATAGTCTTCTATGGAAATGGAGCGACGAGCACTTTACAACTCACTTCGGATGAACTGGCAGCGGGACAAGACGTTGAAAGTGGAGTCATGGCAGGTGGCCGACTATCGGAGTTGGGAGACCGATCAGCTCTTTGATGCGTTGGCCGAACACCACACCGCGATGGATGCCGAGCAGTTTTGCATCTTTGCCGAAGAGGATGACTCGCCAGAAGCGCTCGCAGGCTCGCTAGCGCTTGATGAGGCGGGGCCAGAGCTTGAGGATCAGCTTTACCTCATCGTCTTCGAGCTGTGGCGCCGCCTTCTTCCCGAGCGGCAGAGCCTTTCCATCTTCTGCGATGAGCTTGATCATCAGATCAACCTGTACGATCTCGACCCCTCCGACGACGGAGAGGCGGTCCAGGACATCCTCGCCAACCTAAAAGAAGTTCTAGATGAGAACTGTGACGAGGGGCTTGACCCTGAGGAGGCGTTTGCCCTCTTCACCTCTTTTTGCGCCAACGATTTGAGCAGTTTTCTCTACGACTTCATCGCTAATGAGATTGAGGTGGGCGACATTGGCTATGCCACCGATCTCCTTGAGGATTTTGCCCCCTACCTTGGGGAAGATCTCTGGTTTCACTTCCTGCAAACCCGCCTTTGGGCTCACGCTGATCCCGAGCAGGCAGCAGAGGGTATTGCGGTCCTTCTGAGTGAGAAGCCCGAGCTCGGTCTTCGACTAGAGATTCTTGAATTTCTAGCTAAAGAAGGAGAGCGGGAGCAATTCATCAAAGTGGCCAAAGAGAGCCTTCCGCTTATCTCTGCCGAGAGTGACTTATTCGATCTCCTCGACTATTGCGCTGACTACTATCACCGGCTTGATCAAGAGGAGAAAGGAAACGCCGTTGAGGCTCTTTCTTCTCGCGCCTCCAACGTCAAGAGCACAAAAGAATCTCTTCAGAAAATATTGCAGTAGAATTTGAGGTCGTTGATTAAAGCCGGGATTCCCGGCTTTAATCAACGACCTCAATTTGGGTCTTGTTGGACTCGAACCATCGACCCTCTCATTAAAAGTGAGATGCTCTAACCAACTGAGCTAAAGACCTCTGCAATATTGACCCCAAGGGGATTCGAACCCCTGTTATCGGAATGAAAATCCGGTGTCCTAGGCCTGACTAGACGATGGGGCCAGAGGAGATTAAATGCTACAGGTATCTCGCTATTTCCATCAAGGACTAACCCCCATTGGGGTTAGATGGCGGTGATTTCTTTCTCTTTTGCGGCCCCAGTCAGGTCGGCCTGGGTGCAAAAATCGTCAGTGAGCTTTTGGATCTCTTTTTCGTTGCGGTGCATGGCGTCTTCGGCGATCTCACCAGAAGTCTTCATCTCACGCGACTGCTCATTGAACTTACGCCTAGTGTTGCGAATGGATACTTTGGCCTCTTCGCACCGCTTTTTGGCCTGCTTGACCATCTCCTTGCGGACCGACTCGTCCATCGGTGGTTGGAGGACCCGGACGACGTTTCCTTCGGTGATTATCTGTACACCCAGGTTGGCCTTCTCGAGAGATTTGCCGATTGTATTTGAGTTGTTGGCGTCAAAGGGAGTGATAAGGAGCTGTTGCGCCTCGGGGGAGGTGATGCTCGCCAGATCGGATAGGCGCATGTTGGTGCCATACACTTCTATCTGCACCCCTTCGACCATTCCCGGGTTGGCCCGTCCTGTCCGGATGTTGCGGAGTTCGTTTTTGAGGTGCTCGATCGCACTCTGCATCTCTTTACGCGTTTCATTGATCAGAGTCATGATACTAATGTCCCGTGGTTTTCATTCATCACCCCCTCCCAGAGAGAGTCGAGAGAGAACACTTTAATTGGAATTTGGTTTTCCTGACACATTGAAATGGCAGTCGCGTCCATCACCTTCAGACCCAGTTCAAGTGCCTTGAGGTATCCAAGCTTGTCGAAACGGACTGCATCCTTGTACTTCATCGGGTCCTTGTCGTAGACGCCGTCCACCTTCGTCCCTTTCAGAAGGACATCTGCTTCAATTTGCGCGGCGCGCAGAGCAGCGTTAGTGTCGGTGGTGAAGAATGGATTTCCTGTTCCCCCTGCAAAGACAACGATCACTCCCTGGTCGAGCAGTCGCAAGCTCCGCTTCCAGTCGAAAGCCTCGACCACCTCGGTCGGGCCAAGAGCGCTCATGATTCGGGCGGGCGCACCCATCTGGTCGAGTGTCTGCTGGAGAGAAATTCCATTGATCACGGTGGCGAGCATGCCGATGTGGTCGGCTGGCACGCGGGCCATCCCTAGCTCCACCCCTTGGGCGCCGCGGAAGATGTTGCCGCCGCCGATTACCACACCGATCTGCACTCCAGCCTCTTGCAGCTTCTTCAGCTGTCCGGCGAGCGCCTTGCACTTCTCGGGGTCGACCGTGTACTTGCCATCCCCTGAAAGTGCTTCGCCGGAGAGCTTAAGCAGAACGCGCCGATACAAGTTACGCGCCCACTTGCCAGCGGATGAACGACTTCACCGCTAGTGGTTTGCCCTTATCCTTACCTGCTTTCTCGACCAGCTTGCCGATCGTGGTATCCGGATTTTTGATGAACTTCTGGTGGAGAAGGCACACCTGGTCGTACCAAGAGCGCAGTTTCCCCTCGATAATTTTGTCCATGATGTTCGCAGGCTTACCCTTCACCTGCTCGCGGGCGATCTCCTCTTCGCGCTGGCGAGATTCCTCAGGAATCTCGTCGGACGAAAGGAATTCAGGTGATTCAGCAGCGATGTGCATCGCGATATCACGGGCCAACTCTTCCTCTCCGCGGCTGCCAACCAGCTCCACCACACAGAGAATTTTTCCACCCATGTGAGAGTAGACGCCGATGGAGGTGTCTGGACCTTTGGCATAAGTTTTCAGTCGGCTGATCTGAATGTTCTCGCCCAAACTTTGAACCGTCTCGGCCCGCATCTGGTCGATGGTCACCGCTGTGTCTTGTGAGTAGGACTGTGCTAAAAAGGCGTCTACCGATTCGGGTCTGGACTTGGCAGCCTCGCTGGCCACCGTGGCAGCAAACTTTTGGAAGCCGTCATTCTTCACAACGAAGTCGGTCTCGGCATTCACTTCGACCACAGCAACTGTCTCGCCCTCTTCAGCAGAGACGACGATTCCCTCGCTCGTCTCTCGACCGGCTTTTTTCACAGCCGAAGCCATTCCAGTTTTGCGGAGGTGATCGATTGCCGCTTCAATATCGCCGTTAGCTTCTGTCAGCGCCTCTTTGCACTTCCCGATCCCAATTCCGGTTCGAGCGCGAAGCTCTTTGACCATTTCTGATGTGATTTCAACTGCCATCACTCTGCTGCCTCCCCTTTCGCTTCCGCCTCTTTCTCCACGTTGCGACGCTTCTGCTTCACTTCGATGATTGCTTCTGCCAGCTCTTGAACAATGAGTTTGATGCTCTTGAGTGCATCGTCGTTGCAGGCGATCACATAGTCGATCGGGTCAGGGTCGCAGTTGGTGTCGGTGAGGGCCATCACTGGAATGCCCAGCTTATTGGCTTCTGCAACTGCAATGTGCTCCCGCTCGGGATCGACCACCACCACTAGCCCAGGAGGCTTGCGCATGGCGCGGATGCCTGAAAGGTTCCGGTCTAGCTTGATTTGCAATTTCGTTGCCAGCACCAGCTCTTTTTTCGTTGCAGCTTCAGAACCTGCAATTTGCTTCTCAATACGGTCGAGCTTTTTGATCGAGTTACGAATAGTGGGTAGGTTGGTCAGCATGCCGCCGAGCCACCGTTCTGCAACGTAGAACTCGTCGCAATGTTCGGCCGCTTCGCGGATCACATCTTTCGCCTGCTTCTTCGTCCCAACGAACAGAATAGATTTGTTATTTGCCGTCGTTTGACGGACCACATCAACAGCCTCTCTTAGCTGCTGCATCGTCTTCGCGAGATCGATAATATAGAGTCCGTTGCGCGCCTCAAAGATGAATCGTTTCATCTTCGGATTCCAACGGTCAGTTTTGTGCCCAAAGTGTGCTGCTGCGTCGAGCAGGTCCTTTAGAGTTACCTTCAATGGGGTAGTTTTTTCTTCTGTTGCCAAGCCTTGCACCTCCTTAAAATTACGGCATCTCAGCTCTGAATGTCTGAGATTTCGGTCTTGGATCCCATTGCTGGGTAGCGGTGGTGTTGCGTAAATCCGAGAGACGAATTGTGCCGGGCTTTGGCTCTGGGGTGGAAGCAGACATGCGTCGCTTACTCATGCGAGTAGGGGTGCATGTCTGCTTCCACAACCAGGGCCAAATGCCGGCGCAAGGCGTCCTCGGTATTTATGCAATACCGCCGCTAAAGCGCCTGGTCGGAATCGAACCGACACCAGTAGCTTGGAAGGCTACGGTTCTACCGTTGAACTACAGGCGCGCAAGAAGAGGAGTATGTCTTGCGAGCTCTTTTTTGGCAATCTACTTCGCCTCACTCTCAAAAGCAGGCGTCATAGGGGGAGAGAGGGTAGTAATCTTGGGCAAAGAAAAAAAATATAACGGGTAAAAAAATGCTTTCGCCTACCGCGCGGGCTCGTCTATGATCACGGAGACCAACAAACTGCTCATGATTCGATCTTTTGTTCTCCAACTCCTCTCGCTTCTCTTTTGCGCTCAGCTGTTCGCTGTCGATTTCAACCGTGACGGCGACTTCCAAATCTGGCTCTACACCGCGCTAAACAAGAAAATTTCTGAAAATGCGAAGATCACTTTCGAGCCTGAAGTTCGATTCGCTGACAACGCCTCCACCCTTTACCTCTACTACTTTCAGTCCCGTCTTCACATTAATATCAATCCATGGCTCGACGTTGCAGGCGGTTATCGGCAGCAGTTTGTCCGTAGGTCGAGCGAGGAAAAGTGGCGGAATATCTCGATTCCGATGGCTGATGTTTTTTTGAAACGGACCTTTTGTAAAGTTGCTTTTGACTTGCGTAACCGGATTCAGTATGCGATTCTCAGCAGCCGCGCCCCCCTATGGGTCTACCGGCAGAGGTACCGCTTCACCACCCCTATCGACATGGGACGTTTCACCCTCAAGCCGGTCATCTGGGACGAGATTTTCTTCGCCCAAAGACGGGGCTTCTTTGAAAACCGCATCTCCGTTGGAGTCAGCGTTCTCCCTGGAAACGGCTTGACCTTGACAGCCCTCTACACGTTCCGTGATATCAAAATTGCTCAGGAGTGGAGGCACAACGATGTTATCTATCTTTGGATTACCTATGATTTTTAGAGACTGAAATGGCGCAACTTTTGTTTTTACTTGGGATACTCGTTGCCCTCTTCCTGGGGCTCAAGGCACTCCTCAAGGTTGTCCGCCTCCCGCCCATCGCCGGCTATCTGGTTCTTGGATGGCTTCTCCGCTATGTCGGACAGGAGCTCGATTTGATCACTCCGCAGCTGGAAGGGACGCTCCTTGTTCTCTCCAACATCGGCATTAGCTTCCTCCTCTTCCACGTTGGCCTCGAGACCCACATCAGGCGGCTCGCCCGCTATCTTGGGCGGGCCGGCATCGTCGCTGCTTCTGAAATTTTCACAAGTGGCCTACTCGGGTTTCTTACTGCCTATTTCTTCGGTCTTTCTCTTACCGCCAGCCTCTTCATCGGTGTTGCTCTAACCGCCACTAGTATCGCGGTCTCAACCGCTG
Source organism: uncultured Verrucomicrobiae bacterium (assembly GCA_963739345.1). GTDB lineage: Bacteria > Chlamydiota > Chlamydiia > Chlamydiales > JAFEGQ01 > CAVUAA01. The sequence goes on from CAVUAA010000002.1 coordinate 401,769, forward strand.
CCTGGTCCGATACCGATCTCTCAAAGACTAGAGCGGGAACCATTCTCCTTGATCTGGCGATCATCGATGACATTGTCGCCATTCTTCTCATGGCTATTCTTTTCAGCTTCATCCCCTTTGATCAGCTCGATGGCCTGCTCATCTGGAAGGATATCAGCTTCTTTGTTCTCAAGTTCGCCACTCTGATTCTTCTTTGCTACCTCTTCGCCCGCTTTGTTGAGCCTACCCTCGTCAAAGAGGTCGTCAAGTATGAGCGGATGCCTGACTCCATGCTTACCGTCCTCGGCCTCGGCCTCATCATCGCCGCCATCGCCGCCCTTCTTGGCTTCTCCTTCGCCATTGGCGCCTTCTTCGCCGGCATTGCCTTCAGCCGCGACCCCCAAGCGGTTCGGATGGACGCCTCGATGCAGACCGTCCGCGACCTCTTTGTCCCCTTCTTTTTCTTCTGGATTGGATTTCAAGTCTCTTTCGCCGCGCTGGAGGGTGTGTGGTTGTTTGCTCTCGTCCTCGTCATCGCAGCCATCGCCGGCAAGTTCATTGGCACCTGGATCCCCACTCGCCTCGTCGGCCTAGCTGCCCGCCCTGCCACCCTCGTTGCTCTTGCCACCATCCCCCGCGCCAGCATTGCCCTAGTCATCATTGAGAGGGGACTTGAGATGGGCGTTGTTCCGGAGGCCGCCTACACCGCCCTTGTCCTTATTAGCCTAGTCACTTGTATTGGGACGCCTCTGATTCTACGACGCGCTAGGCTGGCGTAATTTCCAATAGACTTGTCCCGTCCCAATGCCCCCTTCCATCAACCGAGTGGCTGCGATGAGCATTGGCGAAAAACCGACCCCCTCCAGCCCCCCGCTCACCAGGGTGAGCGCCCGCCGCAGACAGGTAGCGCCCTGATCGAGGCGATGCTTTTCGTCAGGACTTGCTGCCCGGCGCCCCGCCTGCAGACCCATCAAGAAGATGGCCGCCCCCCCTTGTGCGTTGGCCACCCCGTTGAAGAGAGCTCCCAGCTCCACTCCGCTGATTTTTTGAAACACCTTCCCCGACATCAGCATCCCGCCCGAAAGGCGCATCATACTCGTGAACGGTCTCTTCCCCCACCCCTCGCCACCTTTCTGGAAGAGGGAGGGAATGAGGAGAGGGAGCTTGAGATGGCCGCACGCCCAGCTGATCTCCTCGAAGCCGGCGAGCTTCGCTCCCGCGCCGATGAAGCTAGCTAGGGTCGACATATCGGCCATCACCCCACAAATCTCACCATTTGATCCATTTTTCATGCCCAACATTATGCCTATTTACCCCTTAAATTGACAGAAGAACAAACTTATGACACGATGAAGACAAACAGATGACAAATAATTCTATCCTACTGAAAATTAGCGAGATAGAGAGGGCGTGCGGTCGCCTCGAGGGGCTCAAGCTTCCAAGCGCCCTCCGGCCCATCCTCGAGCGACCAATCCCCACGCCCCCCCTGTCAGAGACCTGGTTCCTCGAAGCCCACCGCCACTTCATCCCTACCGGCGGCTCCTACCGCACCGATCAGGTCTACCTCTCCGACCCTGATACCGGCCTCATCCACTACATCCCCCCCGCCCCCGAGCAGATCGCCCCCCTCATGCAAGAGCTTCTCAGCTGGCTCTCAGACTCCAGCGATCACCCCCTCCTCTTTGCCGCCACCGCCCACTTCCGCCTCGTCCAGATCCATCCCTTCCTCAATGGCAACGGCCGCCTTGCTCGTCACCTCACCACCCACATTCTCACCCACGCAGGCTACCCCTACCTTCACCTCGCCACCCTTGCCCGCGACCGCCCGGGCTACTATCAGGCGCTCCAAGCCGTCCGCGACCAAGAGCTCAACCTCGCCCCTTGGCACCACTACTTCCTCTCCCACCTCCACACCCAGCTCACCCACCTCCACACTCGCCTTCTCACCACCCTTGCCCCCAACCTCGATCCGCGGGCACAGCAAGTCCTTGGCTACGCCCTCCACGCCACTCAGTTCACTCTCTCTGATCTTGAAGCTGAATTCCCCACCCATCACTGCCGTACCTGGCAGCGCGCCCTCCGCACTCTCCTCGATCGCCAACTACTCCAGGCAAGCGGCGCTACAAACCGCCGGACCTACTCTCTATCTTCCCGAGTGTGATTCTTTGGATGTATGCGCCTGGAGACGTCTAGATAATAACCCCGGCGGCAGGCCCTTGGCCTTTCGGCTCTTTTCGGGTGCAAATGGGGATTTCAAGTAGAGGGTCAGGCCTGACATTTGGACATTAGGAGTAGAGGGTCAGGCCTGACATTTGGACATTAGGCGGTGCGGAAGAGGGCCGCGCTCTTATTGATCGGCAACTCATCACGACAAGCGGCGAAACTAATCGTCGCTGTTACGCGATGAGGCGTTGCTCTTTTTCGGTGAGGTAGACGTTTAGCGCTTCTTGAATGTATCGATTGAGGCTAACGCCGTGCGCCTTGGCGGCTTTTGTGAGTTGTGCGTGGAGGGCGGGATCGATTCTCAGGTTGAATCGTCCTGAAAAGGGCTTTTCAGGCTCTTTGTTTCGTTCCTTGCACCACTCCAGGTAGTCGTCGATGGACTCTTGAAAAGCAGACTCGATTTCATCCACAGAGGTGCCTTGAAAGGTGATCACCGCTCGAACGCCGATCACTTCCCCATGAAACAGCTTAGCCTCGTCATCATAGATGACATGTCCTACATATCCTTTGTACTTCAACATGGCTTCACTCCTGTGTTTTCCAAAAAGCGCCTCATCGACACCACCGCCCCTTTATCCGTCTCTTTTTGAGGGTGTGGTCTATGAAACACTGCTTCCTCCCCATTCAAGAGAATACGCACTCTCGATCCCCTTCCCTCGCTAATCTCGGCTCCTACCGCTTGTAACATCGTTTCGATGTCTTTCCAAACAATGGAGGCTGAGACCGGACTTGCGAAAATCGCTTGGAGGGTCCGTTGATGCTTCCTCTTCATACCCCTATGGTGTCATATCTGGTACTATTTCGCAAGGGTTAGGCCTTGGAATGTCTCAAGTCATTGATTAGGAGGTGCGGAAGAGGGTCTGGATTTTGGCGCGGTGCGCCCAGAGCTGGTGGCTGCCGACTAGGATGAGAGCGCTGGCGAGGAGGAGGTAGAGGGGGAGGTTACTTGGCGGTTTGAGACGAGCGGCGATCTCATGGTGCCCTTTTGCGATTGCGACGGTGTAGGCAGTGCTGCCGCTGTCGGAGCGAATGTTGATATCGGCTCCGGCTTCAAGGAGGAGATCGATGGATTGATTGCATCCGCGGAAGATAGCGTGCATCAGCGCGGTCTCACCATATTCGTTGGTTTCGTCGACATCGGACTGTTTATGTTGGAGGAGATAGGTCGCCAGACGGATGTGGCCCTTAATCGCGGCCGTAACCAGCTCCCCTTCATTGTTGAGAGCTTTGTTGCCGCCGAGAATCTCTGCCGTGAGCGGGTGTTTGTTTAGTTGGGCGATACGTAGCGCTCTCTCTTTATCCTCGGCCCCGAGCTCGAGGAGAGTCAATACGGCTTCCGTATGTCCGAGAGAGGCCGCGTGAGTCAGCGCTGTCGACTGCTGTGGCTTGCCGTTAACGTTGACACCTCGATTGACTAGCAGCTCAATTGCATCCGATTGATTGTTTTTGGCTGCCTCGAGGAGACCGCGGAGGGCTAGGGGGTGATTGGCGACTTGGCCGCCGTCGCAGACCTGGGACAAGATTGCGCCGAGGACACTCACTGCACCAGCCCCTGCCATGGCTAGCCAGCGCTCCTTCAATTCGCCTTTTTTTATCTTCTTTGCAAGAAACGGTAGCACGCCGATCTGGCCTCCCGTTGCTGCTGCGTTGAAAGCGGCCAGCAGAACCTCGGGACAGAATTTGTTCTGCAGGAGATGTTTGCACGCTTCAAGGTGACCGTAGTGGGCTGCCATCAGTAGAGCTGGAGTGGCGTTGAACTCTTCGGCATGGTGTTGCTGCACGGCCTTGATGATTTCGCAAAAGCTTCCCCCGCCGTCGAACTTGAACTTGTCGGCACCAATCTCAAAGAGCCATTTCATTGACTCTTGGTTGCCATGGCCTGCCGCACCGACCAGTGCATTAACCAAATCGTAGTCTAGCTTTTTCTTATTCCAGAGATATTGGGCGACGTGGAGATGGGGTCCGGTGCACGCGCGGATGAAGGTCCGCCCGATGCTCTCGTCGTCGGCACCCAGCTTGATTAGCTGTTTGGCCCTTTCGAGTTCTCCACGCTGCGCGCCAAAGATTTCTAAGAGGGAGGAGCCCTGGGAATCTCTCGCATTGACCCACATCCCCTCTGTGCCAAACTCTTGCTTGCTGGCTAAGATCTTGTTCACCAGCTTCATGGTGTCGTACTCGCGGCTTGCCAGTCCGTTTAGAACGAACGCGGGGAGATAGTTGGTGACAGTGGACTTGCCTTTGACCGCCTTACACCTCGCTTGCGCGTTGTGACCCGCCTCTTGGTAGATCTCAAATGCCGCTTGAATCGCTCCCAACTTCTCTTCGGCGAAGTCGAGTCGCTCGACGAGTTCGGCCGGCCACCAACGTTTGAGGTCCCTGGAGATTGTTATGGCGCTGCTCTCTTCCATCCTAAGAGGTTCTGACGAGCAGTTGCTGGATTTTGGCGCGGTGCGCCCAGAGTTGGTAGGTGCCCATCCCGATAACTGCGGAGAGAAGAAAATGAGGCTGTTGGCAGTCACTCCTGGCGGCAAGTAGAAAACTCCACTCTTGTGTCAGCATCGTGGTGATGACTTGGGAATCTGGCCCGCTAGAATAGTCGAAAGCTGAGCGGAGAAAACGATCTCTTGCATAGAGGTTTGCGCCTTTTTCAAGGAGGATTGTTACGGTTTCGCTGTGTTGAGCGCTTACAGCACACATGAGTGCTGTTCTGCCGGTTTTATCGGAGGCGTTTATGTCGGCGTTGTGTTGCAGCAGGACAATGACTGTCTCGGTATGCCCCTTCCATGCTGCCACCATGAGTGCGGTTGTGCCGGTTTTCTCGGAGGCGTTGACGTTAGCCCCGTGGTCGAGGAGGAGTTTTGCGATCTCGACATACCCTTTCGATACTGCATGCGCGAGTGGAGTGTAGTCGTTTTTGTCGGTGGCGTTGACGTTAGCCTTGTAATCGAGGAGGAGTTGTGCGATCTCGACATACCCTTTCGATACTGCATACACGAGTGGAGTGTAGTCGTCTTTGTTGGCGGCGTTGACGTCAGCCTTGTAATCGAGAAGGAGTTGCGCTGTCTTGACATGCCCGTCCGATACTGCATACGTGAGTGGAGTGCAGCCGTTTTTGTCGGTGGCGTTGACGTCAGTCTCGTGGTCGATGAGGAGTTGTGCTGTCTTGACATGCCCGTTCCTTGCTGCCAACATGAGTGCTGTTGTGCCGAAACTGTTGAAGGCACTGATGTCTGCGTTGTTTTGTAGCAGGACCTTGACGGTCTCGGTGTGTCCCTCGGATGCTGCGCCTAAGAGTGCTATCCATCCGTCACTTCTGGTGGCATTGACCCAGATGCCGTCTTTTTTGAGTTCTTCAAGTATTAGATCTGCTCGACCGTTCAGGGAGGCATCAACGAGCGCTAGGGCCCTTTCCTCATACCCAGCAAAAGTGTCCAGGGGAAAGAGTTCTAGGAGTCTTTTGTCATCCTTGATTGCTTCATTGCGCGATGCAGAGTTCCAGCCGCTGCACAGGTACTTGTGCACCGCTCTGGCTGTTTCGACTAATCTGGTTCCGTATTCAAGATTTTCGGGATTCGGATAGTCTTTCAGATCGAAGGGGAGGAGTATCAGCTTTCGTTTAGCGAGTCGCTCTCTAACAAAAGCACGAATTTGTGCATTCTCATATGTCCGCTCGCCTTCCGACTGTTTCTTGCCTGTGCAAACTATTTGCCAGATGTTGCGAAGATCACGGTTTGGAAGGAACGAGAAGATCCGCTCGTAGACTTCGCTGGGGAGATCAGAGAATTCTATGTTTAGTTTGTTTTCCATGGGAAAAGTATATTTCAGAGTAAGGTTAATGTCAATGCCGGAGCGTGAGTGCTACTCCGTTGCTTTAGAGGGGGATATGATGTAGTTTGTAGGTCATGATGAGTGTGCCAAAATGAATGTACCGGAACGGGCTAACCGAGTATTAAATATTATTTTGTTTGCGATGGTGCTCATTCTGTTGCGGGTTTGGCACGTGTCGGTTGTGCAGCATGACGAGAAGGTGGAGGAGGCGCGGCGGCCGCAGAGGCGGGTGCGGATCGAGAGGCCGGAGAGGGGGACGATTCGGGATCGATTCAATGTTCCACTGGCGGTCAATCGGGTCCAATATAATGCGGCGGTTAGTTACGCGCAGGTGCGAGAGGTGCCGAGGCGTGAGCGGAAAGAGTATGTGGAGCGGTTGAGTGGGTTGCTGGCGGGGGAGCTGGGGATGGAGGGGGATCGGATTGAGGATTTGATTTATTCGCGGGCGGCTCTGTTTCCCAATGTCCCTTATGTGGTGAAGGCGGACGTCGGTGAGGAAACGTATTATCGGCTTCGAATGTTGGAGAAGGATTGGTTGGGTGTGTGCGCAGAGAGGGTGCCTAAGAGGGTTTATCCGCAGGGGCGAGTGGGGGCGGACATTGTGGGATACATGGGGCCGATCTCGAGGGAGGAGTATCGAAGTGTAGGGGATGAGCTGGCGGCTCTGAAGGAGTATGTGGCGGCGTGCGAGGGGGGGAGGCCAACGGCGCCGCCAAAAGGATGTGGGTCGTTTGATGAGGCGTGCAAGCGGTTGGCGGAGTTGCAGGAGCGGTCGTATTCGATTCACGATCAGGTGGGGAAGGCGGGTGTAGAGGCGCTCTTTGATGAGAAGTTGAGAGGGTTTTGCGGGCGGCGGGTGTTTCAGCAGGATCCGTTGGGGACCTATGTACGGGAGCTGCCCGGGGGGAGGGAGCCGCTGGCGGGAGAGCGAGTGATGTTGACGCTGTCAGCGGAGATGCAGGCGCATGCGGAGAAGCTTTTGATTGAGAATGAGCGGGTGCGCGATGGGCGGAGCCATTATTTTGATCGGGATCGGGGGGTCTATGTGCCGCTGAAGCAGCCGTGGATCAAGGGGGGAGCGATTGTGGCGATGGATCCGAACACGGGGGAGGTGGTGGCGATGGCTTCCTATCCGCGGACCGATCCGAATAGCTTCATCGGGACGGGTGATCCGGTGCGGGAGCGGGAGCGGCAGAAGGAGATTGTCCGGTGGTTTGAGACGATCGGCTATGTGGGGCAGGTGTGGGATGGGGAGCGTTCGTTGGAGCGGGAGGTGCCGGGGGGTGAGGAGCTGTGCGATTTGGGGTGGGAGCAGTATTTGAAGTTTGTGCTGGCAGAGGAGGGGAGTGTGCCGGCGCTGCTGCCGAAGACGGTGGCGGGGGCTGTTGAGATGCAAGGGAGGGAGGAGGAGGAATATGATCGGATGTTGGCGGTTGATCTCTGTCGAGTGGCAGTTGATGGACGGAGATTTGGCGTGGAGCTGTTGGAGGTGGTGGGTGAGCAGAGTTTGGGAGAATATCGGGCAGCAAATCGTGCGGCCAATCAGATTGAGCGGGTGGTGCGGGAGCTGGCGCGGGAGCAGTTTCACGAGGTGGCGTTTGTCCCGTGGCGGGCGGAGGAGGGGAAGGGGTTTCTAAAGGGGAAGAGGCGTTCAGAGCGTGAACGGGGGACCTACGAGCGGCCCTATTTAGATTACTTGGATGCTGAGGAGAAGCGGCAGTTTGGGGAGTTTTGGGCGGAGGCGGGGGGATCGCTTAAGATGCTGTTTGTAACGGGGAGGTGTTTGCAGTGTGGGGTCGATTTGGAGCCCTATCTGCCCCTCTTTGGGCAGTGGGCGGATGAGCTGAGAGCGGGGGCGCACGGTGGTGAGCCGTGGCATCAGGCTTATCGGGAATTGGCGCGAGCACTCGGGAGGCTGTCGCCCCGTCTGGGGGTTGAGTATTTGGGGACGATGCGCCGCTTCAATGAGCTCGATCGGCCGCTATCGGGCTCCTACAGGTATTTGCGGGGGAAGCGGGGGGAGCAGACGGAACAGGATCTTGCGGCGGCATTTTATCCGAGATATGGTTTTGGCTACGGCCGCTCCTACGCCTACCGGCAGGCGGCGCCTCAAGGGTCGGTCTTCAAGGTGTTGACGAGTTACGCGGTGCTGATGAATCGGCATGAGAAGGGGGCGAATCTCAATCCGTTGACCATGGTCGATGATGTGCACAAGAGCCGTACAAAGAAGAGCCAGTGGAATGTGGGTTTTCGGTCGGATGGGACGCCGATTCCGCAAAACTACAAGGGGGGTAGGCTTCTTCGCACGCATAGACGGAATGCGGGAGAGATCGATCTTAAGGGTGCGCTCGAGGTGTCGAGCAACTCCTACTTTGGGATTGTGGCGACCGATGTGCTCGACGATCCGGAGGAGCTGATTGGAGCGGCAGCGGCCCTTGGCTACGGCTCGCGGACGGGGATTGAGCTGGCGGGGGAGTATTCGGGACGGTTGCCCAACGACGTGGGATTCAACAAGACGGGCCTCTATTGCATGGCATGTGGGCAGCATGAGATGTCGGTGACGCCGCTGCAGACGGCGGTGATGCTTTCGACATTGGCTAATGGGGGAACGGTCTTTGAGCCGCAGGTGGTGGGGCTGCTCGCCGGCGTTGAGCCGGTGCGAGAGGGGAGAGATCTTTTCGCCGGTCGCCACTATCCTTTCGAAGAGAGCCTTTCGCTCATTGGTGTCGATTTTCCTCTGTTCACGGCGGGGGTAGCGAGCAAGAAGGGGCATATGGAGCGGCTCGAGCCGCGCATTCGGCGGCACGTAAAAATGCCGCACGAGGTGCGTCAAACGATCTTTTCGGGGATGCAATTGGTGACTAGCGGTGATCGGGGGGGCGCGCGTCCTTCGAGAATGCGCGCCTACAGCGACTATCCGGGCATCACTGCTGACTACCGAGCATTACACAAACAGATGATCGGTAAAACAGGGACGGGTGAGGCGGTGGAAAACATCGATCTCGATGCTGTTCATGGCACCAATACCTACAACCACATTTGGTTTGGGGCGGTCTCTTTCGAAGAGGATGAGATTGGACCGGGCACCTTTGGGAGGCCAGAGCTAGTGGTGGTAGTCTACCTCCGCTATGGCGATTACGGGCCGCAGGCGGCGCCGCTAGCAGCTCAGATGGTCAAGAAGTGGCGCGAGCTAAAGCAGAGAAGTGGATCAGCGAGTTGACGAAGTGCGCGAGGATCTCTTTTCCCAGCTCGTGTGCTCGGGCTGCGGGAAGCTGTCGGTAGTGGCCTAGATCTACAAATTTCCATGTGCCGCCGGATGTCATCATCACATTGGCCGAATGGAGGTCGGCGGGAACGATGTTTCGCTCGAACATGTGGCCAAGAGCGTCGACTGCCTGTTTCATCATCTCAATCGGTTTGGCGTGCCAGGGCTTGTTGCTGTGCCAAAATTTTTGAAGGGTGGAGCCGTCGATGTACTCCATGATTAGGTAGTGTCGAACGCCCACCTCGTCCACCTTGGTCACGTAGTTATGGATCTTGACGATGTTAGGGTGGTCGAGAGCGAGCCCCATCTTAAACTCATTCACCGACGACTCGACCATCTCTTTGATGGCGAACTGGTTCCCTGCTTGATCAGTCCACAGGCCAACCTGCCCAAAGCACCCTTGACCTAGATCTTTGACCCGAGTGAAGTGGTCGGTGAGCGGGCGGAGTGGATTGGCGAAGTTTTTCATGGCGGAGAGCGGTACGATGTTGCGCCCCACGAGGGCAGCTGCCATCAGAATCGTCTGATTGGCCGTCTGGATCTGCACGATCTCTTCTGAGCTTTTTGCGAACTGAACAACGCCGCTCGCCAACTTACCTGTAACTATCATGGAAAGAATAATAATTGTTGTGGGTGGAAAATGCAATAACAAAGATCCGTTGACACTGGGGGATGGCTCGTTTATCCTTTGCTCACAATATTGAGGAAAAATAGTGTCTCAACAGACAGTCGAAGAACAGTTTGGTGCCGAGGAATATAAGTATGGTTTCGTCACCGATGTGGAGACGGAGCGGCTTCCTAAGGGGCTGAACGAAGGGACGATACGTAGCATCAGCGCTCTGAAAGAGGAGCCTGAATTCCTGCTCAACTTTAGATTGCGCGCTTTTGAGAAGTGGCTGGCGATGAAGGAGCCCCACTGGGGCCACTTTGGTTACGACCCGATCGACTATCAAAATATTACTTATTTTTCGGCCCCTAAGAAGCGACCTAAGCTCGATAGTTTGGATGAGGTAGATCCAGAGATTTTGCGGACGTTTGAGAAGTTGGGGATTCCATTGGATGAGCAGAAGAGGCTCACGAATGTGGCGGTCGATGTGGTCTTCGACTCAGTCTCGATTGGGACGACGTTTCATAAGAAGTTGGAAGAGGCTGGCGTGGTCCTCTGCTCGATCTCAGAAGCAGTGAAAAAATATCCGAAGCTGATCGAGGAGTATTTGGGGACGGTGGTGCCAATTGGGGACAATTTCTTCGCAGCTCTTAATTCGGCCGTGTTTACAGATGGGTCGTTCGTCTACATCCCTAAAGGGGTGGAGTCTCCGGTCGAGCTGTCGACCTACTTCCGGATCAACGATCAGGAGTCGGGTCAGTTCGAGCGGACGCTGATTATTGCGGAGCCGGGCTCGAAGGTGAGCTATCTGGAAGGCTGCACGGCGCCCGCCTTCGACACCAACCAGCTCCATGCAGCGGTGGTTGAATTGGTGGCCAAAGATGATGCCGAGATCAAATATTCCACAGTGCAAAACTGGTATGCCGGCGATCCGAAGACAGGGAAGGGTGGCATTTATAATTTTGTCACCAAGCGGGGCAAGTGTGCGGGTGCGCGGTCGAAGATCTGCTGGACTCAAGTTGAGGCGGGAGCGGCGATCACGTGGAAATATCCAAGCTGCATTCTTCATGGGGACGATTCGGTGGGGGAGTTCTACTCAGTTGCTCTGACCAACGGTTTCATGAGGGCCGATACGGGGACCAAGATGATCCACGTGGGAAAAAATACCCGCTCGACGATTATTTCGAAGGGAATCTCGGCTGATCAGTCTCACAATACTTATCGGGGAAAGGTGCTGTTTCACCGGAAGGCGACGGGTGCGAGAAACTATACGCAGTGTGATTCGATGTTGGTGGGGAACAACTGTTCGGCCAATACGTTCCCGGTGATTGATGCGGCTAATAGCACCTCGAGCGTTGAGCACGAGGCGTCGACGTCGAAGATGAACGAGGAGCAACTTTTTTATCTGCAGTCGCGGGGGATCTCGCGCGAAGATGCGATCAACACGGTGGTGAACGGATTTTGCAAGGACGTGCTTAAGGAGCTGCCGCTCGAGTTTGCTGCCGAGGCGCAGCAGCTCCTCACACTCAAACTGGAGAGTTCAGTAGGATGACGCTATTAAAGATTGAGAATTTATCGGCTGAGGTGGAAGGGAAAGAAATTCTTCGCGGTCTCAATCTCACCGTGAACAAGGGCGAGGTGCACGCCATCATGGGTCCCAACGGGGCGGGAAAGTCGACGCTGGCCAAAGTGCTTGGCGGCCATCCCGACTATGAGGTGACCGGCGGAACTGTCCTCTTTGAAGGGGAAGATATTCTCGAGCTCGATCCAGAAGATCGGGCGACCAAGGGGCTCTTCATGAGCTTTCAGTATCCGGTTGAGATCTCCGGCGTCACCAATCTCCAATTTCTACATGCGGCCTATTCCGCCTGTCACGGCAAGATGTCGTTAGAAGATTTCGAGCCCCTTCTCGATCAGCGGATGCAGGAGATCCAGGTGAAGCCTGAATTCAAGCACCGCAATCTCAACGAGGGGTTCTCAGGCGGCGAGAAAAAGCGGAATGAGATCTTGCAGATGGCTGTCCTCGATCCCACCTTTGCCATCCTCGACGAGACCGACTCAGGGCTCGACATTGACGCCCTGAAAGTGGTCGCTGAGGGGATCAATCAGCTGATGAATCCTGAGCGGGGCCTCATCCTTATCACCCACTACCAGCGCCTCCTCGATCACATCCGGCCTGACTACGTTCACGTGATGGTGGACGGGAAGATCACCGAATCAGGCGGGCCTGAGCTCGCAATCAAACTTGAAGCTGAGGGTTACGCTTGCTAGGCCCAAGTTCTACCTCTTCCTTTGCTGATGGCGCGCGCTTTTGGCGATCCACTTTGCCTCGCTCCTCAGACGTGGCTGGTGGCCACGCCGTTCGTCGCGATGCCCGTGTCTCGCACAAAATCACACACCCTAAGACAAAGGAATAGGTAGCACATGGGCCTTGACGAATTATTTGCTACACGCTCTGATCTTCCTAAGCTCCGCGCGCAGGCGTGGGAGCGTGCGCAGGCGCTCGGACTTCCCAAGGGAATCCGGGGCACCTACGCAGCCGCAGCCGCTCCGGCACTGCCGGCAGGTGTTGAGGCGATTCCTCTTGCCCAGGCGGCGCTCACGTTTGGCGCCTTCCTCAACACCCGCTGGTCACGGTCGCTGAAAGAGGAGACCTCCCCTCACGCCGCCCTCAACGGTGCGGTTCACGGTGAGGGGCTCTTCCTCTCCATCCCCCCAAATACCAAAGTTGAAGCGCCGATCCACCTCAACCACCACCTTGCCGCCGATACCCTTACCCTTCCTCGCGTCCACATCTTTGTAGGTGCGGGTGCGGAAGTGGAATTGATTGAGACGATCAGGGGCGATGGCCAGTGCAACGGCCTGTTTGATATCGCACTAGAAGAGGGGGCTCGCGCCACTCTCACTCTCCGTCATGATGGGGCGGTCCACTCCTCCATCCGCGCCACTCTCAAAAGAGATGCCCGCCTCAAAACCGTCGTCTATACCGAGAGCGGCGCAGTGAGTCACGACTACCGCGTTGCCCTCGCTGGCGAGAATGGTGAAGTCGATCTGATCGGCGGCTGGCAGCTTGCTGATGATTCTCGCGTAGCAATCAACATCCACGTGGAACACATCGCCCCTCACTGCCGCTCTTCCCAACTCTTTAAAGGAGTGCTCCGCGACACCTCTCGCTCCAGTTTCATTGGCAAGATCTACGTCCACCGCGAGGCGCAGAAGACCGACGCCTTCCAGCTCAACAACAACCTCATTCTCAGCGACCGCGCCTCGGCCCACTCCGAGCCCAACCTTGAGATCTTCGCTGACGACGTCAAAGCCTCCCACGGCTCCACCACCGGCCAGTTTGACCCCACCGAACTCTTCTACCTCCGCTCTCGCGGTCTCTCTGACGCGGCCGCCCGCGCTCTACTAGTTGACGCTTTCCTTAAGCCAATCACAGACCAGCTCGGTGATTGATGGCCTCTCAACACTCTCGTCGCCGCCATTTTTAGGTTGGGCGGTACCAGATGCGTAGCCATTTCTGGCGAGCCTTTTGTAACATCGACGTCTGTCCGTCAGCTTTTCGTTCAGTGGGAATGGGCTCCATGATCCTGACCCTTCCGTTTTCAAGGTCTGCGAGCGGTTTCTCAAGACCTAGAAGAAATTTAGTCGAGCCCGGGAGGTCGTAGGCAATATCCAGGTGGAGCGTCCCGCTCTCATTATCTTGCCATACGACTAGTACCCCATCCAGAAAGTTCTGACAAGTTGAGCGCGGGCTGACCTCCCAGATGCTTCGTTGCGCTGCTTCGGCGATGAACACATCGCCTCCATCGCGCGCCTCGCCTCTGGGGGTCGCGCCTTCTCAACTTCCCAGAACTTTCTGGATGGAGTACTAGTGTGGATCCCGGAATCCGAGGACTTCTGTAGGCAGTCAAAAATGCCATTTCGATTTAAGTCTTTAACTACGTAAATGGGGTTGGAGGGAAGATAAGTCTGGAGCGCCTGCAAGCGGTTGGGGAGGTTAATACAGAGCAGGCGGACCTGCTTACGCCGCTCCGTCAGTTCCCACCCCGTGTAGCTCTTCATGGACCAAATGATAGAGTGCCTTATCAACTTGGGCCAGCCTCATCGCACTCGTTGTGTCTGCCCAGAGTAAGATCTCTACTCATATGTTCTTATTGGGGAGTGCTTGTTTTGAAGATATCGCATTGTTTTCCATTTTCACCATCCTAGATAAGGATGTTTTGATCTATTATATCTAGAGTATATAGATGCTTCATAAAGAGCGCTTATTTTTTATCGCATTAACTAGTTAATTGTGAGTTAGATGCGACTTGCTGTAAGGGCGCCCGATCCAGTTAATTGTAAGCTGCCAAATTGCGCGGTTCCGGTCAACCTTAGAGAGTGACCTAAACAGATAAAGGCGAGTTGGTTATATAGAAATAGCTCAAAGTAGAACTGGGCTGACATTTTGACGGCGGGGCGGGGTGCCCTAGCGAAAGATTGACAATTGTCGCCCGTTCCCTCGTTAAACCTATCACCCAAGCAGTTGTCCAAAGTCGATGACTTGGGAGAAGAAGCCTGATTCGGCGACCTCGTCTGTGACGCCGTTGACGTGTATGAGGACAGGTCGGATGGAGTAGTTCCTAGGAGCCTTTAGCCTCTTGATCTTCTCCTTGATTTCGTCGACCACTGACCATCCCACTTCATCCTTGTTGAACTTGACTTCGCAAAGATAGAGCGTATTGAAACGAGTCTGAATCAGAAGATCGATTTGGCACCCTTTTTGTTTCAGCGTAGCGGTCTGAAAGTAGGGGCCACCAAATTGGAAGTCAGCGAGATCGATATGAAGTATTTCGTAAATTTTAGGGCGGTTGTTAAGCACCAAGTTTTCGAATTGCAGACCCATGATGCTGTGCCATTGGGGCATTTCGGCTCGACCGTTTTGCAAAACCGTTTCTCTTCTCGGTTCGATATAGCGCAGGTAAAACCGAAGATAGTTGTCGCATAGGCGATAGCGGTTTAGCTTGCTCCGTTGGGTTGTGCCGGGTTCCCATCTGTACTCGCGAGCTAGGTATCCTGTTTTCACAAGATCATCAAGATAAGTGGATGTGACGCCTCCAGACTGTTCGCCCATTCCCTGTAGGATAGCTTCTTTAGCGAACGACCCCCTAACGGTTTGCTCGATCAGTTGCTTGTACTTCGCGCTCCGTTGTGAGAATAGATCGGAGAAGATTCGATCAAATTCGTTAAACAAAATCCCGTCTGGTCTGAAACAGAGTCGCTGGATATTTTCCTCAGCCGATATTTCAGGTCGAATGAGCTCTAGATAGCGAGGTACACCGCCCGTTACCGAAAGTAGCTTGAATTTTTCATATGGAGAGACAAGCTGAGCCTGTGCATTCCAGAAGTAGGAACATTGTTCTATGGGGAGCTCTTTAAGCGTCATATCAAGCGTAACCCGTCCGAAAAAACCCGTTGAGCCGAGAATATTTTTCTCGATCCAGCCCGACATGGATCCGCTAAGAATCAGAATGAGTTTTGGGTTTTTGCTCAGTTTTGCATCCCACGCAGTCTTTAGTTTCGGTAAAAACGTCGGGTCCTTGGAACCCATCCAATTGATTTCGTCCAGTACGATCACCACACGCCCGGTTGAGGTGAGTGCTGCTAGCTGAAGCAAGAGGTAATCCCAATTATCCTTGCGTATGCCAGTTTCGCCAAACTGATCCGCGAGTTGTGCCGCAAAGTGATCTCTTTGGTGTTGAGCAGAGGTCCCCTCTTCGGGCGCTAGGCCGAGAAAGCTAACGGTACGTAGGGGCTTGCAAAATTCTTCGATGAGGCGCGACTTCCCAATGCGACGTCTCCCTTTGATGACGACTAAATTCGCAATTCGGAGCGTTAGTAGTTCGTGGAGAGCTTCGAGCTCACGCTCTCGCCCGATAAATTTTTGTTCGTCGTTATTCACTTGGGGCTCCTTTTCGTTGCTATCCGCAAATCGCCATTTTAGTGATTTGTGGCTAGATATGTGCCCGTAATTTTCTATCCACAAATTCGCGTTTCGGCGATTTGCGGATAGATCAATTGGGGCTCAAGTCTATCCGCAAATCGCGTTTTATGCAATTTGCGGATGAATTTGTCAGTCTATATTTTGTAAGTCGTTAATAATAAGAGGTTAATAAAATTCTAGTAGAGGCTCTAGACAGATGAAATAGGTCCTTTTGAATAGACGAGGTGGGGGCGAGAATTGACCATCGGAGGTAAAAAGCGTAGCATGGGCAGCCATGAGAGATGATGTGCGTGATGATTTTCCGATGTTGAGGGGGAGCTGTGTTATTTGGACACGGCAGCGACGGCGTTGAAGCCGCAGGTGGTGATCGATGCGGTGCAGAGATACTACGCGGAGGAGTGCGGGACGGTTCATCGGGGGGTGTATGGGCTGGCGGTGAGGAATACTGAGAAACAGCATGAGGTGAGGGGGCAGGTGGCGCGGTTTTTGAATGCGCCATCTGTTGATGAGGTGATTTTCACGAAGGGGACGACGGAGGCGTTGAACCTGGTCGCCTACTGTTTGGGCGAGGCGTATGTGGACATGGGCGATGAGGTGGTGATCACTGAGGTGGAGCACCATGCCAATATCGTGCCGTGGCAGCTGATGTGCGAGGCGCGGGGGGCGAGTCTCAAGGTGTTGCCGGTGGGTGATGACGGTGAGCTGATCTTGGAGGCGTTTGAGAATGTGCTGACCCACAAGACGAAGATTGTGGCGCTGGGTCATATTTCGAATGCGATTGGGACGGTACATCCGGTGAAACAGGTGGCGCTGTTGGCCAAAGAGGTTGGCGCCATGGTGGTGGTCGACGGGGCGCAGGCAGCACCGCATATGAAGATCGATGTGCAGGATCTGGGGGTCGATTTCTACGCGTTTTCGGCCCACAAGGCGTATGGCCCGACGGGGATTGGGGTGTTGTGGGGGAGGAAGGAGATTTTGGATACGCTCCCTCCTTATCAGGGGGGAGGGGACATGATTGAGGAGGTCACCTTCGAGGAGACCACCTACAATACGGTGCCGTTCCGGTTTGAGGCGGGGACGCCCCACATTGCGGGGATTCATGGATTGGGTGCGGCGATTGAGTATATTGAGAGTGTGGGTTTGGAGGCGATAGGTGCGCATGAGCAGCAGTTGCTAGCACATGCAACGAAGAGGATTGAGGAGGTTCCTGGGGTGCGGATCATCGGAGAGGCGGAGCACAAGGCGGCGATCTTGAGCTTTGTGATTGAGGGGTGTCATCCGCTTGATGTGGGGACGCTGCTCGATCAGGAGGGGATTGCGGTGCGGACCGGTCACCACTGCGCCCAGCCGGCGATGAACCGCTTTGGGGTAAAGCACACAATTCGGGCCTCTTTTGCCCTTTACAACACTCTAAGTGATGTCGATCGGTTGATCGATGCGCTCAAGAAAATCCAGGCTAAACTTAAGTAACGCCGAAGTAGCCGACGTCTTCTTCGATGCCGATGAGCCACGAGATGGTCTGGTGTTCGAGCTGCTGTAAGATGAAATGCCATGATATCCAGAGAATTGCCATGCCGACGAGCGACTTGAGCGCCCAGCCGAGGAAGGCCATGGGGACTTGGGGGGCCATCCGGTTGGAGATACCGAGAAAGAGGTCGGACATGAGGATGGCGACGAGGGCGGGGGCTGCGAGCTGAGCGGCGATCGACATGACGATGTTACCAGCGTCGATCAGCTTTTGGGCGAGGGGGGTCTCGAGGTCAAGGAAGAAGGCGGGGTGGAGATATTCGTTTGGCGGGATGACGGTGAAAGAGAGGGAGACGGAGTCTAGGAAGTAGAAGAGTCCGCCGATAGCCAAGAACATGTAGATGAGGACGAAGTTGTAGAGCTGGCCGATGGGGGAGTTTTGGGTCTGGAGGGTGGGGTCGGTCATCATCATGCTCGATGAGCCCCGCTGGTTGTCGATCAGGATGCCGGAGGTGTTGGCGATCCAGAAGGGCATGGAGACGAGGAAGCCGAGGATGAAGCCGATTACCAGTTCTTTGAAGACGAGGCCAATGAAGTTGACGTCAAAGATGATGGGCTCGGGGGTGAGGTTCATCAGGAGGGGGAGAAAGATGACGGAGAGACTGAGCAGGAGGCCCATCTTCACAGGGCCTGGGAGGAGGCGGGCGCCAAAGAAGGGAGCCATGACGATGATGGGGGCGAGCCGCATCATGCAGAGGACCAGGAGGAGGAAGAGCGACATGGGATGGGGGTTGTCTAGGACGAGGGAGAAGTAGTCCACTTAGGTTTGCCAGCGGGGGAAGTTGACGAAGATGTTGGAGGCGAACTGGAGGATCTGGGCGCCGAGATAGCCGCCCATGAGGACGATAGTGAGGATGGCTGCGACGAGTTTTACGGTAAAGGAGAGGGTCTGCTCTTGAATTTGTGTAGCCGCCTGGAAGATGGCGACGGTGAGGCCGGCGAGCATGGAGATGAGGATGGGGGGGGCGGAGAGAATGAGGATCATGAAGAGCGCTTCGTAGGTCAGCTGATAGATCTCATCTTGAAACATGGCTATCTCACGGGTTGAATGAAAGGACCAGCCCTTGCACAAGGATCGCCCAGCCGTCGAGCATCACGAGGAGGAGCAGCTTGAGCGGGATCGCAATGGTGATGGGGGAGAGCATCATCATTCCCATCGCAAGGAGGATGTTGGAGGTGACCAGGTCGATGACGAAGAAGGGGAGGTAGATGAGGACCCCTATCTGGAAGGCATCCTCGACCTGTGATGTGATATAGGCGGGGATGAGGATGATGAAGTCGTGAACATTCATTGAGCTCCGCACCTGAGGAGGAAAAAACTTGTAGGCGATCCGGTAGAACGCCCGCTGGTGTTTGGAACGGGAGTTTTTGATCAGGAACTCACGGAGTGGCTCACGCGCCTCTTTGATCACTTCGATGTAGAAGACGGAGGATTCGGCCGAGATCAGCTCGGTTGGTGCATTCTCGAACATTGGTTCCACCCGCTCATACATCGCCATTCCGGTGGGGAACATGACGTAGAGGACGAGGATGAGGGCGATACCGTTGATCACCTGGTTGGGGGGTGCTTGTTGGACGCCCATTGCGCTTCGGAGCAGAGAGAGGACAATCACAACTTTGGTGAAGCTTGTGAGGAGGAGGACGAGGAAGGGGAGGAGGCTGAGGCCCACAAGGACCAACATCTGGGCGATGAGGGGAGGGGTCTGAATTTGGGCATCCGCCGCTTGTGCCCAAGCCATGCTCGGAAGGAGGAAGCGCTATGAGCAAAAGCCAGCGTTTTTCATCCGTGATCCTTTAAGATCCGCTCGAACGCCCGCTGCAGAGAGTTCACTTGCGTCTCCCACTGAGCGTTGATGATGCCAGCCTCGGTCTCGATGATGCAGCCACCCTGTTGGACATCGCCACGTTCTTGAACGACTAGGTTCTCAAGCCGCTCAAACATCTGCTTCATCTCATCTTTTCGTCGCTGGAGATTCTCATAATCATCTTTGTGACAGTAGACGGTGATCCGCTTGTGGTCGGCGACCGATTTGAGATTCTTCATCACGATGTCGCCAATGGTGTCGGGGTTGAGCGAAAGCTCACGCCCGACCAGCGCTTCAGCTGCTTTGAGGGCGACCGGGAGCACCTTTGCGTGCACTTCGTCGTACACTTTGGCAATTTCCTGCTCGATGAGGGCGATCTGGTCGGCCCAAGCCGCCTCACCCTTTTCGAAGCCCCGCTTTTCGGCCTCTTCTTTTAGACGCTCAGCTTCTTCGAACGCCTCCTTGCGGAACTGCTCATCTTCCTCTCGGATCTTGGCGAGTAGATCTTTCGCTTCGATGAGGCTTGAGAACTGATCGGCTTTGAGCACCTTGCCCCCCGGAGCCTGTGCAAGCTTATCGCCATAGAGGAGGGAAAAATAGCTCATGCCAACGCTCCTAGCTGGAGAAATTCAATCGTCGCTTCCACCTGTCCGGTTAGCTTCTCTCCCATTTTCGGTGCGATGGTCTCCTGCGCGTGACGCATGATCCAACGGCCGCGGCCGCTGTCGATGCGGTGGGCGAGGTGCCAGACAAATGATCTGTCGTGATGGGAGAGGGCGCGGCCGAGGCGGATCAGCCCGCTCTGTTGACTTTTCGTTTGGAAGTCAGCAATCCAAGCGGAGAGGCCGTGGCGGGGGCCCGGCATCGGATCGCTCACCTGCATCCACCGCTTCAAGAACTTGCGCTGCCCATCGGTGATGAGGGCATCCACTTCTCGAAGGAGGCGGCTCTCAATCGTCTTTTTCATCTCGTCGGCCAGATCGATCATTCCCAGATAGCCGATGAGGCGAGCAAGCACTCGTCCGTCAAGGTCGATGAGCGCTTGGAGGGGGGGGGGGCTAAGGCAGGCGAGAGGAACTACTGACGGTGCACCGAGAAGGTTGAGAAGATTGCCGAGGAGAAAAGCGGTTGGTGCGGGGGGCAATTTCCCGTCGATCGCCGACTGGTAGAGGGGGCGTCGTTCTGAGGGCTCTTTGGTGAGTGCCTGTTCAATCCAAGAGGGGTGGTAGGCGGCGATGGCCACCTGTCCCGAGGCACGCAGCGGCTCTATCTGCAATGGGCCTACGTTGACCTCTCGCATTGCAGCTTGCTCGCGGTTACTGAAGTGTTCGAGGAGAGTCTGACTCTCTTGCGGGTGGAACCGCTCAACGAGCGACAGAAGCACTGCTGCCCGCTTACGAATCGTAAGCGTCGTCATTCGTCTTCCTCTTCTTCATCCTCATCGGAGGGGAAGTCGAAGTCCTCCTCATCTTCCTCCTCACCCTGCTTCTTTTTCTTCTTCCGTTCGGGAAGTCCCTCAAAGTGGAGAGGGCGGGTGTGGGTGAAGAGCCCTTGCGCTCCCCCAGACTCCTGGATCGCCGGGAACGTTTTCCAGAGGAGCCAGGCGATAAAGCCAGCGAGGATGAGAATGATGAGACAGAGGACTAGCGCAACAATGCGGAAGCGGGTGGCCGACTCTTTGGCCACCACCAACGTCCAAACGCGTGTGTAGTCCCGGTCCCCATCGGACATCATGTCCGCCTCCTGTTCGAGCACCACATCGGTGAAGCGGGAGCGGTCGGTCACCACCGTCACGTTGTTGAAGTCGAGCCCCACAACACTTGAAGAGACCAGCCGCTTGATCTTCGTCACCAGCTGACTGTTCGGATCGTCTAACACCCCCTGGTGCTTTACATAGACCGACGCCGTTACATGCTCCTCGTCTTTCTCTTGGCCCGGAAGGGAGGCTTGTTCTTGCGGAAATGAGATTTGCACCGCAGCATCTAAGACTCCATCGATTTGCCTGATGGTGCCGGCGAGCTGTGCGGAGAGCCCCTCCTGATAGCGAATTTGCTCCTCTTGCGCAGAAGAGACCAGTCCGCTTTTTGCAAAGAGGGTGAGGAGGTTGGCTCCCTTACGTCTGGGGAGGCCGTTTCGATTGAGAATGGCCAACGCTTCGGTCTGCTGACTTGCCGGAACCATCACAGAAAACATCTGCTGCTGGCCCGCACCGGCCGCCGCACCCGTCACAGCTTTTGCCTCTTTTTCAGCCGCGATCCCCCGCGCTGCCAAAAAGACCAAAATTTCATTGGCTTGCTTTTCGTCAATGTCGCTCACCAGCTCTCTTTTTCCCTCACAAGAAAAAAGTGCGGCGGCCATCAGTACGAGTAGTAGTGGACGAAAGACGAACCTCATAAACGAATCACTCACTGTGTCTTTGTTACAGCGGATCCTAGCACACCCCCTACTTTACACCTTAGGCGAAATAATCCTGTACAGAGGTTTATGTTTCCTTCATACTGTTTTCATGTCATTAACGAAGTATCCAGAAGGCTCTGTCCGCGAGCTCATGTGGGTGGCATTCCCCCTCATGCTCTCCTCCCTTTCCACTCTGGCGATGGTTTTTGTCGACCGTCTCTTCCTCGCACACTACTCTCCTGCAGCACTCAGCGCTGCGGTCACCGCCGGTACCATGTGGTGGGCGATCACCGGAGCTCTCCTTATTCTGGCAGCCATGTCAGAGGTGTTTGTCGCGCAGTATAACGGTGCCGGACTCCATGAGAGAATTGGGCGACCTGTTTGGCAGATGATCTGGTTTTCCTTCGGCACAATACTTATTTGCATCCCCCTCGGCCTCTACGGCGGCCGCCTCATCTTTCACGACAGCGTCAACTTTCAGCTCGAAACCAGCTACTTCGGTTGGCTTAACTTCTTTGGCCCCACTTGGCCTCTCTCTGCTGCCCTCTCCGCCTTTTGGGTTGGAAGGGGGAAGGTGCGGATGGTCACCATGCTCGCCCTTCTCGCTAACGGCCTTAACATCCTACTCGACTGGATCCTCATCTTTGGTATCGAAGGGTACGTTCCCTCCATGGGCGTTGTGGGCGCTGCCGTTGCCACCAGTTTCGGTAACGTCGTTCAGGTGGCGATTCTTTTAGGCCTATTCTTACGCAAACCGAATCGGGACAAGTTTGGCACCGGCCGCTTCAAGCTTCACTTTGCAGAATTTCGCCGTTGCCTAAAAGTGGGTGGCCCGCAGGCCACACTCTTCTTTTTCGAAGCAGTTGGGTGGGGGATATTTTACATCTTCCTT
Source organism: uncultured Verrucomicrobiae bacterium (assembly GCA_963739345.1). GTDB lineage: Bacteria > Chlamydiota > Chlamydiia > Chlamydiales > JAFEGQ01 > CAVUAA01. Next base: position 424,278 of record CAVUAA010000002.1, read on the forward strand.
CGAAAGACCAGCGCCCTCAACATCTACACCGCTGGTATCGCGCAATCGGTCCTCATCCTCTTCTTCTTCATTGCAGAGGGAGTGGGACGTGGCGCCTCTGCCATCACCGGCAACATGATTGGCAGCGGCCGTCATGGAGAGGCGTTCAAAGTCTTTTGGGCTGGCATCAAGCTCCACCTCATCTTCTTCTGCCTCGTTGCAGTCGTTTTCATTGGTTTTCCCGATATGATCATCGATCTCTTCGTCAACGACACTACCGGCGTCCTTACCGAAGGGGGGACCCAACTCTCTGCAGCCCTAGAACTGCTAGAGGAGGGAGAGCTCGTTCACACCCTTCGCCTCACCTTCCGCGTCCTCACCCTCTACCTCCTCTTTGAAGGGGTTCGCTGGCTCATCTCCGGCATCCTCACCTCTGCAGGTGACACCCTCTTCCTTCTCATCGCCGGCACCGTCACCGTCCCCCTCCTCCTCCTCCTTCCCACCTGGTACTTCGTCGGCTACCTCCACATTGGCGTCGTCGGCGCCTACATCCTCTCCGTCGCCTACGTCGCCGTTGTTGCCGGCATCTTCTACTGGCGCTTTGTCGCCCGCAAATGGCAAAACATCCAGCTCATCTCCCCGACCTAAGACCCCAATTGCCACCCTACCGTCCCCCTATCCCGCCTGTTTTTGGCAATCTACTTTGCCTCGCTCCTCAGACGTGGCTGGTGGCCACGCCGTTCGTCGGATTTCCCGGTCCTCGCGGCGCTCGCGACGGTCTAAAACCATCTTTAGCGTGAGGTTCAGGTCGCCAACCTAGCGGCTCAGCGTAGTGGCAGAATTAATCACATGATTTGGTAGTCACGTGCGCCTAACTCATTGACAATCAGATTTTTGGCCGCGACTAAAAATACGTCGATGTTAGAATGGTCGCGACAATTCTAACATCGACGTTATTTCTGCCGCGCTAACGTCCACTTCGGTGCCTGGCACCAAAGTGGACGTTAGCGATCAGGCGAGGCGGTTCATGACTCGCTCGTAGTTGTGGTAGAGCAGCTTTATTGCGATCTCGAGATGAGCTCTGTGAAGCTCAGAGGCGGCTTGCCAAATTCACAGCCTGCTGCCATCCGGAATCGGCATCTCGCAGTCAGTTTTCCGCCGTTTGAGGTTCTGGTCGTCCACTTTGCTTGCGGTGCCTCTAAGATTCTGTGCAGAGAGTGAGGTAGGTGGCGAGGGGGTCGGGAGGGTTTTGCTTGAGGAGGGAGGTGGCGACGGCGGCAATTTCGCTGTCATTAGGGAACTGGGAGAGGATGTAGGCAGCCTGTTCAGTGTCGGGGCTGATCTCGGTATGAAGAAGAATGCGAAGGCAGAAGTCGCGGGCAGGGGTGCCGATGCGCAGAAGGGCTGCTGTCGCCTCCTCATCAATGAAAGTGTCTTCATGACCGACGGTCTCGAAGAGGGCAGGAATCGCTTCAAGCGAGTTGAGGCAGCGGCAGGCCAGGCCGATGGCAAAGCCGTAGCCGGGGAAGAGGGGGTCGAGGAGGTTGGGGGTGTGGAGCAGCTTAAGGAGGGCAGGTGGTGGCTTTTTCGCCCACCTTGATCAGAGCGGCTACTGCTTCTTCCTCGTCCTCGTTTTCCGAAAGGATCAGATCGGAGATGAGACGGGGAATGGGATTCTTCTCATCCTCCACCTCGTAGATGGCGCGTAGGTTGTGGTACATGGCAAGAGATTCATCTACGCGAGCCTGATCAGCTTCGGAAAGTGTGTAGGCCTCAGGGTATAGCCGCAATGCGCCTGCACACGCTCGATTTCGAGCACAGCTCCTTTGCCCCCTTTCTCATAGTAGTCGAGCATGATGCCAAAGCTCCCCCCAAAGTGAGCGTGCCGGTGCATCAGCACCTCAATGTCATCAGAGTCGTAAAGGGGTAGTCCTTCCATCTTCGCTATTCCTCTTGCTTAGGAAGTCGGTTACGCAGAGTCTGAACGGCACCCTTGTCCAGTTTGGCTAGTGCAGCTAAGAAGCACTCTACAGGAGCGTCATCTTCTTGGGTAATCGCGTAGCGCGTTTTTGCATACTCGCTATCCAGAATACTTAGGTCAGAGGAGTCTTTCTTGAGTTTAAAATAGACGGCCCAGGTGAAGGCTTCTTCGACCCCAGCGTGAATCTGGCAGCTGCAATTAAGATCGGCAGCCTCAGAATCACCCCCAGCCTCCGCAAGCTCGATGAGAATGTCATCGATGCAGGGAAGTTTGAGGCTGGTCAGTTCACTAGGTGGTGCCAATTTAAGGCAGTGGACGAGCGCCTCTTTCTTCCCTTCGAGGTAACTGATGACCTGTGGGAGATTTACAAGCGCGTGCTCGCTATACGTGGATAAGATGTTGAGCTTCTTAATAGCGTTTGTGTCCTTGAGTTGGTCTTGAATATCCTTAACTAGCTGGATGAATCGGTTGGGGACTTTAGCTGCAATGGCTTTGATGTCCCTGTCCCTGTCCCTGTCCCTGTCGGATGTCGCTTTTAGGGAGCCTTCCGACTGTAGGGCGGGACTTGAGGTGTGGGCTAGGGCGAGGCCCAGTAGTGCAGTGGAGATGCTGGCGGTGGCCGGCCAGCGCCAGGAGAGGGTGTCGGGGCGAGTCGATTTGAGGGCGACGAGGGCTAGGGTGGTCAGTGCAGAAACTGTGTAGATGTATTTTAGGTAAGTGTGATTTTTAATACTGATGATAGTCACTGACATTCTAAACTCTCCAATTTTGTGGCGCGTAGTTTAGGAGAGCGGGTAGTAGAAGTCAATTGGGGGATTTGATCAGGAGGTCGGCGTTGTAGCTGGAGCGGACGAAGGGGCCGCAGTACATGTTGGGGATGCCAATGGAATGGCCGTAGGCTTCGTAGGACTTGAACTGGTCGGGAGTGACGAAGGTCTTGACGAGGAGTTTTTTCTGATTTGGCTGAAGGTATTGGCCCATGGTGACAATATTGACACCAACATTTTTGAGGTCGCGGAGCGATTCTTGTACTTGTTCCTCGGTTTCGCCGAGGCCCACCATGAGGCCCGATTTGAGGAAGGGGGTTTTGCCAGCAGCATGTTTGAGGAGGGCGAGGGAGCGGTCGTAGGTGGCCTTGTGGCGGACGCGGGGAGTGAGGGCGCGGACGGTCTCGAGGTTGTGGTTGAAGACGGTGGGGTTTTCGGCGAGGACGGTGTCGAGGGCGGCGGTGTCACCGTTGAAGTCGAAGGTGAGCAGTTCGATGGTGGTGCCGGGGCAGTCAGCTTTGATCTGACGCTGGATGGCGGCGAGGTGGGCAGCTCCGCCGTCAGGCTGGTCGTCGCGGGCGACCATGGTGATGACGACGTGTTTGAGGCCCAGTTTTTTGACCGAGTCGGCGACACGGCGGGGTTCGTCGAGCTCGAGCGGTTTGGGGGCTTTTGAGAAGTCGATGTCGCAGAAGCCGCAGGCGCGGGTGCACTCCTTGCCCATGACGAGGAAGGTGGCGGTGCCGCGCGACCAGCAGTCGGTGAGGTTGGGGCAGCGGGCCTCTTCGCAGACGGTGTGGAGGCGGTTCTCTTTGACGGCGTCGCGGGTCTTCCAGAGGTCGCCCCCTTTGGGAAGCGGGCGGTGGAGCCACATGGGGAAACGCCCTTTGGCTTCTTTATCGGGGTTCTCGGGGAGTTTGTTGGGCTTCATTTCTTTGCTTTTGGGAAGGGGAGGTGGATGGGACGGCCGGCGGCCATGAGAGTGGCTTCCAACCACGCTTCGGATGAAGTTGGGTGGGCGTGGATGGTCTCTGCAATGCACTCGACGGTGAGCTCGTTGGCGACAGCTTCTGTCATCTGCGCAATTAGAGAGCCTGCTTCGTGTGCGACTGCTTGCGCGCCGAGGATGGCACCGGTTTTTTTGTCGATCACCACCTGCGCAAATCCTTCGGTCTCGTTCTCAGCAAGGTTGCGGCCGAGGACGGAGAAGGGGAAGCGGCCGACGCTGGCGTCGTAGCCGGCCTCTTGTGCTTGGGCGAGCGTGAGGCCGACGTTGCCCGACTCGGGGTGGGTGTAGACGATGGAGGGGACGGCGTTGTAGTGCATCTCTGCAGATCCGCCAAGCGCGTTGTCTGCGGCGACGAGCCCCTGATGGGAGGCGACGTGGGCGAGTAGGTACTTGCCGGTGATGTCGCCAATGGCGTAGATGCCGGGGACGGAGGTCTGCATCTTGTCGTTCACAGCGATGTAGCCCATCCGGTCGACCCCAATGCCCACCTTGTCGAGGCCAAGGTCAGAGGTGTTCATGGTGCGGCCAATGGCAACGAGTGCTGTGTCGGCGACGATCGGTTCCCGATCCTTGACGCGGACAGTGACGCCGTTGCCGCTCTTGTCGATTCCTTCAACCATCACACCAGTGAGAATCTCGATCCCTTGAGATTTGAGTGATTGGGTGAGTGCTTTAGCGTTGTCGGGTGGCTCGGTTGAGAGGATGGTGGGCAACATCTCTAGAATGGTCACTCTCACACCCAGTTCTGCATAGAGACAGGCCGATTCGCACCCAATTACCCCGCCGCCAATCACCGCGAGCGATTTGGGAAGTTCACGCAACTCCAGAATAGAGGTCGACGAATGGACGTGAGGTGGATCGAAGGGGAAAGCACTTACGTTTTTCGGCTCAGAGCCGGTTGCTAAGATGATTTTTTCCGCGCGGAGGATGGCTGGCTTATCGCCGAGCACCTTCACTTCATTGGGGCCATTGAGTTTGCCCCAGCCGCGCACAATTGTAATTCCGTCAGCCTTGATCAAGCCTTCGAGGCTGTTCCGGATGCCGGTCACCACCCCGTCTTTGCGGTCGGTCATTTTGGAGAAGTCGATCTCCATCTGGCCCACTTTTACGCCAAACTCTTCGGCATGGCGGATCTTTTTCACCACCGCCGCACCGGCCAACAGCGTTTTGGTTGGAATACAGCCAAAGTTGAGGCACGACCCTCCCATCAGCTTCGCTTCGACCAGCGCTACATTGGCGCCCTGTTGTGCTGCGCGGATGGCCGCGACATAGCCGCCCGGACCGCCACCGATAACAATGAGATCAAACTGTTGATAGTCGGTCATAACAATCACCTTGGTTCGAACGCCATTGATAGCACCGATGTGCTTAAATTGGAAGACGTTCGCTTGCATGCAAATGCCATCTCACGCATAACTACGGAGGAACCAATTGTTTGGGGGCTCCAATGACTAATGCAAAGAACCGGAAATTATGTTGGAACTGTGACGGAAGCGTCCACATTCATGCCACCAAGTGTCCTTATTGCGGCACTGAGCTAGTGGCTGAAGAGACGCCGCCCACCTACAACACCACCTACCAACAACCCGAGCCTCCTCCCCAACCGCAGCAAGTTTCGCAAGAGCCCCCTCCACCCCCTTATGTGCAGCGGGTCCAGCCTCAAAACTACTCCCTTCCTCAACAATCCTCATGGCAGGAGCAACTGCCGCAAGAAGAGCCCAAACAGGAACAAACGGCTTCCCGCACCTCAGGTGGCGGTGCCGGCCCTCTCCTTATGCTTCTCCCTGGAGCCTTCTTCTTTCTCTTTGCGATGCTCCTCCTCCTCTTTTCAGATGACGGCCTCCTCACCCTCTCGTGGAAGGCCAAGCACTGGTATGTCTACCTTCTTGTCGCCTGCCCCATGCTATACATCGGCTGGCGTTCACTCAACCGCGTCACCGAGACGGCCTGATCTTTTGGCGCAGGACTAAGCGCTCGGCTAACGGCAGCCATTTCGGCTAGCCGCCCGCCCCGGACCCAGATTGCCGCCTCTCGTCCCCCTATGACATCTGCTTTTGGCCTACGGTCGCCTCGCTCCTCAGACATGGCCAAAATGGTGGCCACGCCATTCGTTGCGATGCTTTATATCGCACAAAATCAGACGCCATAGTGGAACGATTAGGTAGCAAACCGGGTCTCCGCGCTACGCCCTGCGATGCAAACATCTCTAGGTCCTATTCCGCGATTTGGCTGCTTTCGGAAATTGTCACAATTCGGGACTGTCCCAGAATGTGACAATTTAGCGGAAGAAGAGCCGCTCGGGATAAGCCGAGCGGCTCTTTGTCTTGACGATAGGCGGTTGCTCTTAAGCTTTGATTGAACCTTGGAGGAGCTGCGAATTAGCCGCTCAGCGTAGAGGTTGACTGCTCTGAGCTTGGCCGTGTATTGCCTAGCACGTAGAAGCGTCTGGTTCTCTTCAGAGTTCCAGTCGGCAGCGTAGCCAGCTTCCATTTCTACAATACCGGGCTGTAGGCTGCGTCGCAAGCGAATGAGTAGACCAAGTGCCGTCAGACTTCAAAGGCTCACGAGCCTCTTTGTCGAGTCCCTCAATGAACGTCACGCACCTCATGCAGGAGTGCGGAGGACAACGGCTTTGCGTCGTCAGTAGACGTACTCCTTTAGCGAGATGTCAGCGCGGATAAGCTTATTTTCGCGCATTGCGATTGTCATTGCGCTTTCTAGGCCTCTGGAAGACCCTTACAGTAGTTTTCTTTATGAGCTTTTTCTGGTGTCATGAGACTGTATGAGACCATTTACCATCTTTCGAACCAGCCGTTCTCATACTGCATTGTAGCGGCGAGGTCTTCTAGTTGATGCTTGTGATGACTGTCTTTCAAGTTTGTCTGCATCTAGTCGCTCCTTCTCATTGGTTGATGAAGGCGGTGCGCGCTTGCAGCATTTGATTCGCGATTCGTCTAGCTTGTAGCTTCGTGAGGACGAGTGACTTGAAGAACAAGGTGACAGGGGCACTCGGGATCGAAAAGCTGTGCGGGACGGCATGGCGTTAGCTGTAACGTGGCGCGCTGCGCACGATAGAGGGGGAACGGGAAGAGGGCGCCGCTGTGCCGAATAAGCAGCTGAGAGCCGCAGGGAACAAAGTCGGTGCGGTTTTGGGTGTGAAACACATTGTTAGCGTCGCATCCGGCCCATGAGCGGAGTCGGTTAAATACTGGTGAAGCTTTAGGAGAAGGAAACCATGGGATTCTCCTGCTTGGTTGTGCGGTCGTCCGCTTAATGGGATGACAACATGATCCTCTAAGGATCTTTATTTTACAACGAAATTTTTTTAAGGGTGAGTGGCAGGATTGCCGCAGCAATGCTTGAACTTCTTGCCGCTACCACAGGGGCACGGCTCGTTGCGGCCGGTGGTGGGAGGGAGAGAAATGGGGGGAGAGGGTTTGGTGTCTAGCGCCTTTTGGACGCGGGACGATTGGACGCGAGAGGATTGGTCTTCGGGGGAGAGGGAGCGCTCGGTCTCCATCTGCATGCGGCCAAGGAGCGCCTGGAGGTAGCCGGAGGTGGGGGAGACGATCTGGAAACGGAAGAGGTCAGAGGCGATTTTTTCGCGGAGGGTGTCGCCAAGGGCGGAGAAGAGTTTGAACGCTTCGCTCTTGAACTCCTGGAGAGGATCTTTCTGGCCGACGGTTTGCATGCTGACGTCGGAGCGGAGGTGGTCCATGGAGAGGAGGTGCTGCTGCCAGAGGGTGTCGATGGAGCGGGTCATGAGAGAGCGGACAGCTTCGGCGGCGATTTCGGGGGTTTCGGCCTCGGTGGCGATTTTCTGGTCAAAGGCTTTGAGGACGCTCTCTTCGTCGGCTTCGGTGGAGGTGTGAGCGATGATCTCGCGGGCGATCTCGAGGACGTCGTCGGCGCGGAGGATCTCGTTGCGGAAGGAGTAGACTTCCTTGCGCTGCGTATTCATCACATCATCGTATTCAAGGGTGTGCTTGCGGATGGTGTAGTTGCGTCCCTCAACGCGTTTTTGGGCGGTTTCGATGGAGCGGTTGAGGATGCCGGCGGAGATGGGCTCGCCTTCGGGCGGCCGTAGGCGCTTGAGGAGAGCATTGAGACGGGGGGAGGCGAAAAGGCGCATGAGCTGATCTTCAAAGGAGATGAAGAAGAGGGAGGAGCCGGGGTCGCCTTGGCGGGCGCAGCGGCCGCGCAGCTGACGGTCGATACGGCGGGATTGGTGGCGGGAGGCGCCGATGACGGCGAGGCCTCCTTGGTCGGCAAGGCCGGCGCCTAGCTTAATATCGGTGCCGCGGCCAGCCATGTTGGTGGCGATGGTGATCGCTCCCTTTTGGCCGGCTTGAGCGATGATCTCAGCTTCGCTGTCGTGGTGCTTGGCGTTGAGGACGGTGTGAGGGAGGCGGGCGCCGCGGAGGATGCGGGAGAGTTTTTCGGAAACTTCGACCGATTCGGTGCCGAGGAGGATGGGGCGCCCTTCGTTGTGAATCTTGGACACTTCTGTGAGTAGAGCGTTGTATTTCTCCCGCTCGGTCATGTAGACGAGGTCGTTGTGGTCTTTGCGGACGCAGGGACGGTGAGTGGGGATCTCGAGGACGTCGAGCTTGTAGATCTCCTTGAACTCGTGCGCCTCGGTCATGGCAGTTCCGGTCATCCCTGAGAGCTTGTCGTACATGCGGAAGTAGTTCTGGAGGGTGACGGTGGCGTAGGTTTGGGTCTCCTGCTGGATGTCGGCTCCCTCCTTGGCTTCGATCGCCTGGTGGAGGCCGTCGGCAAAGCGGCGGCCCGCTTGGGCGCGGCCGGTGTTCTCGTCGATGATAACGATCTTGTTGTCGACGACGATGTAGTCGACATCCTTTTCCATGAGTAGGTGGGCGCGGAGGAGCTGGCGGAGGTTGTGGGAGCGCTCTTTGCGGGTGGCATCCTCTTCACGGATGGCCACTTTCTTCTCGATCTTCTCCTCTTCGGAGAGGGAGGGATCGGTTTCGACCTCGTGGTAGGCGTGGCCGAGGTCGAGCATGATGAAGTCGTCGGGTGAGCCGCCGGCGTAGTCGACCCAGGCGCTGATGCCTCGGTCGGTCAGCTCGTGCATGCTCCCTTTCTCATCGACGATGACAAGGAGTTCGGAGAGCTCTTGCGCTTTCTCTTTTTTGTTGGAGTCGCCGTGAAAAAAGGTGTCGACGTTGTCGAGCTGTGCGCGAAGGACGGGATTCTCGCGGACCCGCTTGAGCACTTTGTTGCGGGGCATCCCCTTAGAGACGCGCCACAGCTTGCGAAGGGCGAGCTGTTGATCTTTGTCGAGCTTTTCACCCGCCCCTTCAAGAGTCTTGCGCACTTCTGTGGCCCAGCGGGTGCAGAGGTCTCGCTGTCTGCGGACGAGGGTGTCAACGCCCCCTTTCAACTCTTTGTACATCTGACGGCTGTCTGGGACGGGGCCGGAGATGATGAGAGGAGTACGCGCTTCGTCGACGAGGATGGAGTCGATCTCATCGACGATGGAAAAGTAGTGTCCGCGCTGCACTTGGCTGTCGGCGCGGGAGGCGACCGAGTTGTCGCGGAGGTAGTCGAAGCCAAACTCGGAGGCGGTGCCGTAGACGACGTCCGCGTTGTAGATCTCTTTTCGCTCGGTAGGTGGCGTACCGTTGATAAGAGCGCCGGTGGTGAGGCCGAGCCAGCGGAGGACGCTTCCCACCCACTGGCAGTCGCGGGTGGCGAGGTAGTCGTTGACGGTGACGAGATGAACGGGCTTGCCGGTGAGGGCATTTAGGTAGAGGGGGAGGGTGGCGGTGAGGGTCTTTCCCTCGCCAGTCATCATCTCAGCAATGTTCCCCTGGTGCATGGCGATGCCGCCCAAAATCTGCACGTCGTAGGGGATCATGTCCCACTGCTGGTCGTAGCCGGAGACGTGGACGGCGGTGCCACACATCCGACGGCACACCTGCTTGACCACTCCATAGGCTTCTGGAAGGAGGGCGTCTAGGCTCTCTCCTTCAGAAAAACGTTTCTTGAATTCAGCCGTCTTGCCACGCAGCTCATCATCGGAGAGCGATTGAAATTTTTCATCCCACCCATTGACCTGAGCGACGATCGACCGAAACCGCTTCACCTGACGCTCTTGCGCAGTGCCAAAGATTTTTTTCAGAAAACCTAACATCGCTTAAGTATAGAGGAGATGCGATCTTCTACGCAACAAGGGCTCTTGCAACAAGATTTTCATCAAGCGGAACGCCTTTCCTGAGGGCTCGCATCGCCCGCTGGCGGCGGAGCTGCGCGTCGCGGCTCTGCTCCTGGCGGGAGAGCCCCTCTTGGATGTCGTGCGCCTCAGTGAAGTTGCCAGCACGGGCCTGGCAGGCAGAGAGCACTTCCCAAGCGGAGAGATCAGACAAAATTTCGAGGCTTTTTTGAGCGACTTGCAAGCCGATGGCCGGATTGAGATTGACGGTGAGGCCGACGCCAAAGAGCCATGCCAGTCCGCGGTAGCCGGCGACATGTTTGGGGTAGCGTTTGGTGAGGCGCATATAGATCGCCTGCGCCTCTTCCCACTTTGCCTGCCGCTCCAGCGAGTAGGCCAAGAAGGCGAGCACCTGCTCCGACGTTCCTCCCCGAGAAATGGTCTCGCGCAAGTAGAGCTCGGCAAAATCAAATCGCTCGGTGTGGACGGCGCAGAAGCCTGCTTGGCGGAAGAGGCGGACGTCGCCCATCTCCCACGCCTCGCCCCGCTGATAGACCATCAACGCCTTTGCAAACTGGCCGCGCGCTTCCAAACAGGCGCCAAGGGAGAGGGTGATGGAGACGTTGCGCGAATCCTTGCGCAAGATTTCGGTGAAGCAGCGTTCGGCTTCGGTAAAACGGTGGAGGCGGCGGAGACAGTGGCCCCGTCTGGCGAGCACCTGCGTGTTGTTGTGTTCGGCCCGGCCGGCCTCTTCATAGAGACGGAGAGCCTCGTCAAACTGTCCGCGGGAGAAGCGGCAGTCGCCGGCAAGTGCAAGTAGCTGCCCGTTGCGCGAGTCGTGGACGTGGGGGAGGAGCACTTCCCACGCCTCTGCAATCTTTCCCGTTCTATAAAAGGCGGTGGCGAGATCGTAGAAATCTTCCTCGTCGCGTAAAATCGGTCGGCACTTTTGGAAGGTGACGAGCGCCTCTTCGGGGCGATCGATGGCGAGGAGGATCTTGGCCCGCTCACGCAATAGCAAAAGTGATGCTCTGTCGCGGCGGGTTGCCCCGTCGATTGCAGTCATCGCCTCTTGCCAACGTTTGGTCTGGCGGAGCAATTGAACGTAGAGAGTGGCGATCGCTTCGTCGCTAGGCTCTCGCTTGTACATCTTCTTTAGAAGCTTCTCAGCGGCGCTCCATTGACCCAGAGAGAGGTGTTCGGAGGCTCTTCTGGTTAGTCGCCGCTTCATGTCTCCTGAGAGTGTGCGACTCTTACGCCACTCCACTAAAGTGAGCAGGGCAAGAAGGAGGAGAACAGCGGCAAGGCTAAGGTAGAGCATGCCTTAGTTCATAACACAAAAGAGTTTTCTAGTGGGAAGATAAATTTTGTCCCATAGAACAAAAAACTTCTAGACCGTTTCGTGAGAGGGCGACCAGATCATCAGCGAACACAATTTTTCCTGCTTCAAACAGAAGAAGGATCGCAGAACCGCCGAACTCAAAGTAGCCCTTTTCATCACCTTTTTTAACCGATCCGCCGCCCGTTTGAATGATGCTTCCGACGTTGGTGGCGCCCACCTCAATCATGGTCACTTGTCCCACATTTTCAGTTTCGATCACCGTGATCATCTGCTTGTTTTTTCCAAGCACGTGAATGTCGTGATCGAGCGCCACCGGATTGACGGAGGCGAGTGTTCCATCGACCAGTGTCGCGCCGCCCGCCACCCCATCGACGGGGAAGTGGAAGCGGTGGTAGTCGGTGGGGCAGAGGCGGGCGAGCATCATCGCCCCTCCGTCGTATTTTTCAGCGAGAAAGAACTTCTCCCCTTTGACCAAGAAGGTGTCGGATGCGTCGATCTTGGGCCAGAAGCGGTAGCGGCCATCTGCTGGGCAGACGGCGGCCGCTTCCCCAATTGGGCGGGTTTTAGTTTTTAACTTTCGAATAAAAAAATCGTTGAATGATTTGAACTGGGCGGGAGCGAACTCACTGGCGTCGACGCCAAAGGTCTCAATAAAAGGTTGCACCTTTTTGGCGCTCGATGGCCTTTTCTGCAGCCAGCCGTAGAGGCGGGAGAGCCATCGCCACCTGGAGAAGATCCAGCGGAGCGGCCGGCCAAAGGGGGAAGTATACATGAGAGCGAGCCCCCACTCACCGTAGATCTCTTCTTGGCGGGTCTCACCGCTCTCGCGATCAATGAAATGAACAGGGGGCAGTTTGAACATTGAAAACAAGATAGCTGAAGCTTAGAATTCTTCGCATGTACAACCGAAAAGAGACCATCGCTGCGATCTGCACGCCGCCAGGAGACGGGGGCGTTGCCATCATCCGCCTCTCAGGGCCGGCGGCGACTCAAATTGCTAATAAAATCTTTTCTGGAGATGTCGCCTCCTACAAGAGTCACACGGTCACCTACGGCCGGATGGTGGTGGGGGAGGAGACGATCGATGATGGCCTCTGTCTTGTGATGCGGGATGAGCGCTCCTACACGGGAGAAGAGGTAATCGAGCTGCAGTGTCACGGCGGCGGGCTGGTGAGCCGGCGAGTGCTGGAGGCTGCGCTGGCAGCCGGCGCACGCGCAGCGCTACCGGGCGAGTTTACCTTCCGCGCTTTCATGAATGGGAAGCTTGACTTAGCGCAAGCGGAGGCGGTGCAGGAGGTGATTGGGGCGACGAGCGAGCGGGCGGTCGATGCAGCAGCTGATCAATTGCAAGGAAGACTCTCGCGTAAGATCAGCGCGTTTCAGAAGGAGCTTACTGAAGTTGCCGCGATTCTCGAGGCGTGGGTTGACTTCCCCGAAGAGGGAATTGAGTTTGCGACGCTCGAAGAGCTGCTCACCCGACTAAGTGGCGCGCGGGAAAGGATGCAGAAGCTCCTAGACACCTTCCACGATGGGCGGGTGTTGAGTGAGGGAATTGCCCTCTGTCTCGTCGGCGCGCCGAACGTGGGCAAGTCTTCTCTGATGAACGCGCTGCTCGAAAAAGAGCGGGCGATTGTCACTCACATTGCGGGGACGACGCGCGACCTGCTCGAAGATCGGATGCGGCTTAACGGGTTGCCGGTCCGGCTGATTGATACGGCGGGGATCCGGGAGACGACCGAGGTGATTGAGCAGGAGGGGATTCGCCGCTCCCGTCAGGCGATGGAGGAGGCCGACCTCGTCTTGCATGTCCGCGACGCCACCCGCCCCGATGAGGACACCGAGATTGTCGTAAGTAACACCCTTGTCATCTGGAACAAGATCGATTTGGTCGACGAGGTGCCAGAGGGGATCGCGGTCTCTGCAAAGAATCGAACGGGACTTGATGCCTTGCGAGAAAAAATCGACGCGGTGATTTGGGAAAATGGTCCCCCCGCCCGAGATCAGGTGTTGATCACAAGTGTCCGCCACAAAGAGGCGCTAGCCGCTGCCATCGCTGCCTGCGACAAGACAATCGAGGGCTTAAGGAGTGAGATCTCCCCTGAGTTTCTTTGTCTTGATCTGCGCGAGGCGCTGCAACAACTGGGAAAAATCATCGGAGCTGATGTGACAGAGGACATTCTCTCCGCCATCTTCTCTAAATTTTGTATTGGAAAATGAAGCCAGAAGAGATCCAAAAAATCCTCGATGAGCTCTATCCCGATCCACCCATTCCGCTCCAGCACGATGATGAGTACACCTTGTTAATTGCCGTCCTCCTCTCGGCGCAGTGCACGGATGCGCGGGTGAATCTGGTCACGCCCGCTCTTTTCGCCCGTGCACGGACGCCTGAAGAGATGATCAAACTCGATCCGAAAGAGATCGAGGAGATCATCCGCACCTGCGGTCTCGCCCCCTCGAAGAGTCGCGCGATTCACGAGCTCTCCCGCCTCATCCTTGAGCGGCACGGTGGCCATGTTCCCGATTCTTTTGCCGCCCTCGAAGCACTCCCCGGTGTAGGCCATAAGACAGCTTCGGTCGTCATGTCACAAGCGTTTGGCCAGCCCGCCTTTCCGGTCGACACTCATATTCATCGATGTGCCAAGCGGTGGGGTTTGTCCTCTGGAAAAAATGTGGTGCAGACCGAGCGCGACCTGAAGCGGGCTTTTCCCAAAGCCTCGTGGAACAAGCTTCATCTCCAAATCATCTATTTCGCTAGGGAATATTGTCCTGCACGCGCCCATGACCTAAGTCACTGTCCTATATGCGCTTGCACATGACCATTATTCACGCCATGGCAAAATGGTCTTGACCATTTTGCCATGGCGTGAATAATGGTCATGGGAGGGCGAGATGAAAAGATTCTATTTAAAGGTGATCAAAGAGCATTTTCAGGAAAATCGGCAGATGCTGTTTCTGATGGGCCCGAGACAGGTGGGAAAGACAACCCTGGCCGAGCTGCTGATCGAAGGGGATGGGCCCTCCTTCTATTTCAACTACGATCGCGAAATCGATCGGATGCTCATCTTGGAAGGATCCAATGCGATCGCTGAGCGAGCGGGGTTGCTCGGAGCCGTTGAGATTCCTCCTCTCGTTGTGTTCGATGAGCTACACAAGCGTCGCCTGTGGACTATATTCCTCAAAGGGCTGTTCGATTCCTACCCAAACAAGCTCCACATTCTTGTGATGGGGAGCGCCCGTCTCAATGTCTATCAGCGGGGCGGAGATAGCATGATGGGGCGCTACTTCTACTATAGAATTCATCCTCTATCGGTGGGGGAGTTGGTCGATTCAGAAACGATTCCGGAGTCCTATCGACCAATGCCAACCCAAATTGATGAGGCGCAGTGGGAGGCGCTGTGGCGCTTTGGGGGTTTCCCTGATCCTTTTCTAAAGGCTGATTCTCGTTTCTATAACCGTTGGAAGCGGATGCGAGCGCAGCAGATCTTCCAAGAAGATCTGCGAGACATTAGTCGAGTTGAGCACATCAGCCAGATTGAGCACTTGGCTGAGCTTATACGGCAGCAAGTGGGACAGGGGACCAGCTATACCAGCCTGTCGCGACAAATTTTGGCAGCGATCGGAAGTGTGAGGCGGTGGCTCAACCTCCTCACCTCAATCTACTATTGCTTTCCAGTCCGTCCGTGGTCAAAAAATCTGGCCCGATCTCTTAGGAAGGAGCCCAAGTACTACTTGTGGGACTGGTCGCTCTGTGATGACGAAGGGGCGCGAGCCGAAAACATGGTTGCCTCTCATCTCTATAAAACCGTTCACTTTTGGACTGACCACGGAATGGGCCAGTTCGAGCTCTACTACCTTCGCGACAAGGAAAAGCGTGAGGTCGACTTCTTAGTTGCTAAGGACGGCGAACCATGGATGTTGGTTGAGGTGAAGCGGAGCAATAGCCGCAGCATATCGCCAGCGCTCAAGTATTATGCTGAGCGACTTCCCGCGAAACATGTCTTTCAGGTGGTCTTCGACCTGCCATACGTCGACGTCGATTGTTTCAGTTATGATCATCCGATCATCGTTCCGGCGCGGACGTTTTTGTCGCAGTTGGTGTGACCATTCTGACACGGGGTGAAATATAGTCATATGCAAGTGATTGAGGGTTAGTCTTTGAGACCGGTCACTTGGCCTTGCACTTCGGCGCGATCAGTTTTTTTCAGGATGCCGTTGCCGGAGAGAAATTTGACGTTGCCCTTGATGAGGGCGGCGCCGGAGAGGAGGAGGGTTTGCTCCTCTTTGGGGTTGGAGGTGGGTTGGATGATGAGGTCTCCTTTGATGACGCCGCCGTCGAGTTCAACGTAGTTGGAGGTGACGGTGACGTTCCGCTCGAAGGTGGAGTGAGCGGCGAGGAGGGATCCGGTGAGAGTGGAGTTGCGGAGGATGCGGCAGGTCGCCAGGTGGGTGGCGCCGGTCCACTTGATGGAGCCGAAGGTGCATTCGCTGGCAGAGAGAGAGCCGCTGCCGGTCAGGTTGCCTGGGATGTTGACGCTCTTGAGGGTGAGTATTCCTGAGTGCTCGAGGGAGTCGACGGTGGTGTTGGTGAGGGTTTTCATCCCCGTGGAGGCGCTGAGGGAGATGGTGAAGAGCAATAGGAAGAGAATTTTTTTCATAGGACTTTGAGTGCCTTTGTGATGAGGGTAGAGAGGTCGAGGTCGTTGGTTTCCTTGAGCACTTTTTGGACAGCGGTTTGCGCTTTGACTTGGGAGTAGCCGAGGTTGAGGAGGGCGCCCATGGCGTCGCGGACGGTGGGAGCGAGGTCGGAAGGACGTTCGGTGAGGGTGGGGAGCTTGTCGCGCAGTTCGATGATGAGCCGCTCGGCGGTTTTTTTCCCGATGCCGGGCGCCTTGGTAATGAGGGCGGGGTTGTTGTGAGCGACAGCCTCTTGGAGGGCGCGGGGGGAGAGATGGCCGAGGAGGCCGAGGGCGGTCTTTGGACCAACGCCGGAGACGGCGCAGAGGGTTTCAAAGAGGTCGCGATCGGAGGTGGTGAGAAAGCCGTAGAGCGATTGCTCGGTCTCCCGGACAATGAGGGTGGTGTGGAGGAGGACCTCTTCGCCAGGAGGGGGGAGTTGGGAGGAGGCGCTAAGGGGGATGTTGAGTTTGTATCCCACGCCGCCGGCGTCGATGATGGCGTGGAGGGGGCCGGAGGAGGCGAGAGTGCCGCGGATAAATGCGTACATTAGACTTGGGTTCCTAAGGTAAGTTTGGAGGTGGCGGCATGAATATGACAGAGAGCTAGCGCTAGAGCGTCGGCCGCATCTTCTGCGGGAAGTTTGGGGAGGGCGAGAAGTGTTTTGGTCATCTGCATCACCTGTTCCTTGCTCGCCCGTCCTGTCCCGGTGACGGCCAGCTTTGCTTTCGAAGGAGCATACTCAAAGACAGGGATATCGTGCAGCGAGCCGGCCAAAACAGCGCACCCTTGTGTGCGGCCGAGGGTGAGGGCGGTGGAGACGTTGTTCCGGACGTACTGTGTTTCAATCGAGATCGCATCGGGGGAGAAGCGCTTGATCAGTTCGCAGAGCGATTCGAAGATGAGGCGGCGGCGCTGAGAGGTGAGCGCTTTTCTGGGGGGGCGGATGCAGCCGTAATCGAGAGCGACATGTCGCCGTCCATCGAGTTTGATGATGCCGTAGCCGGTAACAGCGGTGCCAGGATCAATGCCGAGAACGATCATATGTCCCCAATCGAACGGAGACGTTTCACGAGGTCGGCCATCTCTTCATATTGCTGCTGTAAGTCGCGGTAGTGGGAGGCTTGACTCTCGAGCCCGGTGAGGCGGGTTTGAAGATCGCTCAGCTTCTCTTCGGCCCACTTGCACCGTTTAGCTAGAGCGTCCCGATCCGCAGCAACCGCTTGTACCTCTTCAAGAGCGGCGCGGAGCATGGTCGTCTGCTTCATCTGAGAGCCTAGTTCGACCTGCGCCTGTTCGAGCCGCTGCTCAGCGCGGGCGTTCGCTTCGCGTAAGTCTTCTGCGTGGTCGAGGAGGTGGCGAAGGGAGAAGGCGTGCTTTTCTAGCGTGCGAACTCGGGAAAGGGTGCGGAGGTAGCGGAGCTCTGCCGCGCCGCCAGCCGCCTCTTGCGTTTTGTCGCGAGCGGCCAGTTTTTGCTGCATCTCCGCCCCATAGGAGCGCGCTTGCTGAAGTTTTTCTTTGCTCTCGCGGATTTCTATTCGGAGTGAGGCGTGGATCTCTTGTCCCTTGAAGAGCGCCTCGCGGACCGATTCGAAATCGGCCAGACGCTTCTCAGCCTGTGAGACTTGAGTCTGCATGGCGTCCACTTCAGGGAGGCGCGACTTCATTTCCGCGATCAGATTGCGGAGGCGGCGGGGAGTCGCCTTTTGTCTGCCCTCTTGAACTTTTTTGGTCAGCTCCTTTACTCTCTTTCTCTCAAGAGCGAGGAGGCGGAGCAGCTTCTCGGTGGCGACGTCAACTTTCATCAACCCTAAGAGATACCTTTGAGAGGAGTAAAGCTCAAGCAGGAGCCTAAGCGGATCATTATTCGGATGCCCAACTGGATTGGGGATCTCGTGATGGCGACGCCGGTATTGACTGATTTGCGCAGGCGTTTTCCGCATGCGGAGATCACGGCGATGTGCACGGCGTCGCTGGCGCCGCTTCTCGAACACGACCCCGATATCGATCAACTCTTTGCCTTCACGAGGCCGAGCGGTTGGTTGGTGCGTGATGAGCGGCGCGACCTGATCGAGAAGATCCGTGCTGGGGATTACGATTTAGGGGTCCTCCTCACCAATAGTTTTTCGTCCGCGTGGTGGTTTTGGCGTGGGCAGGTCAGCCGACGGATAGGATTTCGATACGACAACCGGCGCGCTCTCCTCAGCCGGGCGATGCCATTTCCAGAAAATGTCCAGTCGCAGCATCTCGTCCGCACCTATAAGCAGCTGCTCGAGCCGCTGGGCATTGCGGTCTCCAAAACGACGCCCCGGTTGCACCTCCTTCCTGAAGAGCTAGAGGCGGCCGAGCATCAGCTTCGCAAGATGGGCGTGCCCAAAGGGCGGAAGCTGATCGGCGTCAATCCGGGAGCAGCCTACGGCTCGGCCAAGTGTTGGCTCCCCGAGTCGTTCCATGAGGTGACCGAGAAGCTCCTCGAAGACCCCGACGTCTACGTGGTCTACTTTGGCGATCTGAATGGCACTCCGCTGGTGAAGCAGATCTGCAGCGGGTTGCCTGAGCGGGTGATCAATCTGGCCGGCGCCACCTCTCTTCGTGAGCTGGTCGCCCACATTCAGCTCTGCGATGTCTTTCTCACCAATGACAGCGGGCCGATGCATGTCGCTGCCGCTGTGAAGACGCCATTAGTCGCCCTCTTTGGTTCAACCAGCGACATCAAAACTGGCCCCTACGGCTCTGGCACCGTCATCCACAAGCATGTCGAGTGCTCCCCCTGCTATCTGCGGGAGTGTCCCATCGATTTCAAGTGCATGACGCAGATCACTCCCGATGAGGTCTATCGGGAGTTAACAAGTCTATTGAGTAAGTCGGCGTAGGCTTTCCCCCGTTTCTCCCACGAGAATGGAGCGTCCCGTCGTCCCTTCTGGGAGCGGCGCTTGCAATGCCTTTGCAAGCGATGTGGCGCTGCCTAGCTCGTAGGGGATGACGTGGTCCAGTGAACCCAGGTGAGCCGCTACCACGGGTGAATCGGGCGCAGCGATTGGCCGGCCGAAGTTGGTGTATTCGAGCAGCTTGGTGTGCGCGACGTCTGGTTTGTGTTCGATGTTGCGCGACGGCATCACAAAGAGGTCAACGCCGGCAAGAAGTTTGGGCAGCTCACTTGGCGGCATAAAGCCGTGAAAGACCACCCGATTGGCCACGCCCGCCTTAACAGCGCGCTGTCTCACCCGCTCGACATCTTGTTCATTTCCCCCGACGATTTCGAGTCGCACATTTTTGGCATGTGCCAGTGCATCGATGATCAGCTCCACTCCCTGCTTGTGGTAGAGCTGTCCCACGTAGGCAGCCACCCGCTCTCCACTCTCAGCCTTGACTGGGAGTGGCTTCGCACTCACCGCCAGCGGCACCACCTCAATCGGCACCTCTAGGTTGTAGGGGGGGCGACGCAAAATTTCGGCTAAAGCAGCCGTCGTCGTCACCACCAGATCAGCCGCGGCTAGCATCTTCCGCTCGGCCGGCACTTCGTGCGGTTTTCCCAGCTCGTGCAGCTCGAACACGTACTTGATTCCCATGATCTTCCGACCAAAGTGATAGATGCCCTGCTTGCGCACGCTGGTGATCACCACCTCGGGCCGCTCACGAGCAATGAGTCGCTGGCAGGCGCCAAAGAAGACAAAGTTCCACGACAGATTGAGTGTATTATTGCGCCTTAAAATGGGCAGCTGAGCCATTTCGGGCAGCTTCGCTACCGGATAGTGTTCGAGCATTTCCTCCTCATCGAGGCTCCCCATCCCCACCGCCAGCTCGACGTCGAGCCCAGCTTCTGCGAGGGCGGCGCAGTTCGACACCACGTAGACATCGTGTGCTCTGCCGGTGGGCAAGATCTCATTGTAGGGGTAGAAAACACGCATGCAAAAAGTCTACCATCCCTACTCGGGTTTGGGAAGATGGAAGAGAGGATAAACCCACTCAGGGATCATTCCTATGTAGTATCTGTTATCTAGGGTTATCGATCCGCCGCTGTATACATTTCCCTTCGCCACTAAGGAGTCGCTGTGTAGAAAACTGATCGTGGCGTTGCACCTCAGATCAATGCGCGTGAGGATGTTCTCGGCTTCAAGACTGAATGTTGCTTTCTTGCTTGTAGACGTAGACTTCCCAATGATCACATTGCAACCGGGTAGCTTGGCGCTCATTGGTTCGGAGATGGTTGTTAGGAAGGCAAGTCGGGCGACACTGTGGTAGTCCTCTTGGATTGGCGGAGGGGCCTTTATTTCCTCGCCCCGGCCGAGCTTCTCTAGTACTTCCTGCTTGGATTTTTCACCGTGTTTCCAGATCGAGACCCCGGCAAATGCAGAGATATCAAAGTGGTCTTTGTCCAGCTCACAAGGAGTCGAGACAAAGCCGGAAGATTTGAGGCGTAGCACCCCCTTAATCACGGGAGTCCCGAGGAACGTAACGTTGGCCGCTTCGATCGTGATCTCGCACTTCTCGTTCATGGAACGGAGTGAGTCTAGAAATAGGCTTTGGCCTGGGAAGCTGAGTGAACAGTTTTTTTCTGAAGTTGTATCAATTGTGAAGTAGACTTTCGATACTGGGTTGATTTCTTCCACTTTTCTTCCTCCGTGTCGGTAATCTATTCTAACATGGGTGCTCGTTAACTACAAGACGAGTAAAAAATTTACTTCCAATTGGAAAAGTGGAAGAGCTGGATTACGCCACTTGGAAGAGGGTGGTACAAGGAGTCGGTTGTCGTCGACGGCCAAACGTGGTTAGAACTTTCCAGTTTCAGACCCTTTTGTAGTTGTACTCCGCTGTTTACCGTCCACGAGTTGGTGGCTGAAAAGGAGCCGTGTTACGTTCTGATTCTCCATGATCCAGATGTTTTCTGCATTGAGAGTGAAGGTTGCGTTTTCGTGTGAGGCGGCAGTTTCAGCGACAACCACGTTACATTTGGGGAGTGTAAGGGAGATGGGGTTGTCGTAGTCAGTGATGAGGCTCACTAGAGCGAGGCTGTGCTGTTTAGCCTCGATTTTCTTGCGAATAGTGTAGTGATCAAGAGCATTAAGATCGAAATATGTGTCGTCCTTTTTCCATATCTTTTTGCCGCCGGTGGCCTCGATTTGGATGTTGAGAGATGACTTTTCTTTCGGCAGGTAGACCATGCCGGTAGCCAAAATCTTCAGTTGTCCGGTCACCTTGGGGAATTTGCGAAAACGGATGTTCCCTCCCTTGATGATAATCGTGGCCTTTTTGTTGCTCGAGCGCAGTGCGTGGATGATCACGTTCTGACCGGAGAAGTCGATGGTGTGCTCTCCGCGCATGGTCGTGTCGAGTTCGAACGAGACTTGTGAACCTACTTCTTCCATTGTTCCCTCCAAATGATTCGGGTAGTCTAAAGACGACAACGATAGGGATCAATGGCGAACTTCGTTCCAAAAAAAGCTTCTATTTTTTCGGGCTCGCAAGAGCGTGTGCAGCGGGGTCGTGAGCTGGTGCAGAAGGACAAAGTGGGCTGTCTGTTGCTCGCCGGTGGACAGGGGACGCGGCTCAGATTTGATGGGCCAAAGGGTTTGTTTCCCATTGGACTGAATGGGGAGACGCTCTTTCAATTGTTTCAGGAAAAAAGAGCGGTGGCGGGAGAGGATCTTCCGTTTGCGATTTTGGTCTCGCCCGAAAATGAAGGTGCAACGCGGGAGGCGGTGCCAGAAGCTGACATTTGCGTGCAGGGGGTGTTGCCGCTTCTCAATGAGGCGGGTGAGGAGTTTCTAAAGGGGCCCGGAGAGACGGCGGTGGGGCCTGATGGAAATGGATTGGCGCTCCGCCGCTTTGTCGAGTCGGGCATTTGGGAGAGGTGGCGAGAACAGGGTGTGGAGTATCTCAATATTGCTCTGGTCGATAATCCGCTGGGTGATCCCTACGACGCCGAGCTGGTAGCGTTTTGTGAGGGGTTGGACATTGCGGTGAAAGCGACGAAGCGGCGCCATGCACAGGAGAGAGTGGGGGTGATTGTTGAGGATGGGAGCAAGCTGCGGGTGATTGAGTATTCGGAGTTGGAGGATGGGGGTGATTACGAGCTGGCCAACTTAAGCCTCTTCTGCATGACGATGGAGTTTGCGAAGCGGGCGGCCGCGGAGGAGCTGCCGCTTCACCGTGCACACAAGGCAGTGCCGATGTGGGATGGGGAGAAGACTGTTTGGCCGAAGGCACCCAACGCTTGGAAGTCGGAGTACTTCATCTTCGATATCCTTCCCTTGGCCGAGCGGGCTGATGTGATCTGCTATCCGCGGGAGGAGTGCTTCGCTCCTCTTAAGAATGCGGAGGGTGAGGAGAGCCCCGAGACCGTCCGTGCTGCTTTGGCCGCTAGAATAGAGTGGTGAAGTCGACGATATGGTCGAGCTCCTGGCTCTCACGGACGCCTTGTGTGATCCCATTGACGTGGATGAGGACTTGGCGTGTTGACCAATGTCTTGGAATTTGGAGGCGGACTCGCTTCTCTTTCATTTGGTGGACGACATCTAGGCCGACCGAGTCGTTGCTGAATTTGATCTCGCAGAGAAAAAGGGTGCGGTGGCGGGTCTGAATGGCGAGATCGACTTGGCTTCCTTTTTGTCGCTGTGTAGGACGTTGGAAGTAGGGGCCGTACATTTCAACGTCACCGGTTGATAGGTTGAGATGGTCGAAGAGGGTGGGGGCGTTTTGAATGACGAGGTTTTCGAATTGCAGGCCCATTGTCGACTCCCATCCAGGGAGCGATGCGAGGGAGGGAGGGGCGTACCGGGCTCGCTCGATTTTGTCGCGGTTGGGAAGAAGATAGCGGAGATAGAAGCGGAGGTAGTTGTCGGCCAGCCGAAATTTTTTTAGACGGGAGGTTTTGCCTGTTTTGAACGACCAGGTCGGATCATCGGCGACAAAGCCCGCTTGGATCAGATCGTTTAGTAGGGCTGAGAGCCATCCGCTTTTGTCGAGATTGAGCGCATGCTGAAGAGCTGCTAAATCGCTTGGACCATTGGCTAGGCGGTGCACGACATCCATGTAAAGAGGCGCCCGTTTAGAGAAGAGGTCAGAGAAGATCCGTTCGAACTCAGCAAAAAGGAGGCCTGCTTTATTGAAGCAGAGGCGGTGGATGTTTTCTTCGGCCGATAGGTGGGGCAACACCTCCTCGAGATAGCGTGGCACGCTGCCGGTCACCGAAAGAACCTTTAATATTTCATGAGGGCTGACGCGGTCACGGCGGCCGTCCCAGAACTCTGCAGCATCCTTCAGAGGAAGGGGGTCGAGCTTCAGATCGCAAGAGATCCTCCCCAAGAATCCGGTCGAGCTTAGAATATTTTTTTGGATCCAACTAGACACCGAACCGCAGACGATGAGAATCAGTTTCGGGTTCTTAGAGAAGTGAAGATCCCAAGCGTTTTTGAGTTGGCCCAGAAAGTGGGGATCCTTGGATCCAATCCACGAAATTTCATCGAGGGACAAAATCACCCGTCCCTTTTTTGTCAGCTGTCCGAGTTGCCAGAAGAGGTCTCCCCAACTTTCTGCTCGAGGCTTGGGGATTCCAAAGAGCTGGGCCATTCTTTCGCCAAACTGTTCAAGCTGTGTTTGGTGGCTCGTGGCATGGCTAGGTGGTATGCCCGAGAAGGTGTAGCAAGGCATGTCGCTCCCAAACTCCTGAATCAATCGGCTCTTGCCGATTCGTCTCCTTCCGCGGATGACCACGAAGGAGGCCGATCTTTTCTTCAGGTAGGAGCGGAGCAGTTCGAGCTCCTGTGATCGTCCAATAAAGCGTGTCATAGGTGCCATTAATTGTATCACAAGAATGACATATGTCAATCATGGGATATGGGGCTGTTCCGTCAAGCCGTATCACAAGAATGACATATGTCACTTTCGCACATGGAGGCACAGCCATTTATACATTGATAATCAATGAGATATGAAATTGTAAGGAGAGGTGCTGTTTTGAGTCCTTGTTCAATTCAGAAGGAACCATTACCCTGGATGAAAGTTTTAGGAGAGTTGTGATGAAGATTGGATATTTGGGTGCTGGGACGTGGGGATTTGCTTTGGAG
Organism: uncultured Verrucomicrobiae bacterium; assembly: GCA_963739345.1. Taxonomy (GTDB): domain Bacteria; phylum Chlamydiota; class Chlamydiia; order Chlamydiales; family JAFEGQ01; genus CAVUAA01. The sequence continues at coordinate 448,274 of CAVUAA010000002.1, forward strand.
ACGCTGCTGGCGTTGAAGGGGTATGAGGTGGTGGTGTGGACGGTGGACCCGGGGTTGGCCGAGCGGATGAATGGGGGCGGCGACCATCCGAAGCTGCCGGGCCATCATGCGCATGCAAATATGCACTACACAGAGGATCTGGCGGAGGCGCTCGATGGGATCGACATGCTGGTCGAGGGGGTGACAAGTGCGGGCTTAAGGCCGGTCTTTGAAGCGGTGAAGAAGGTGGGCGTGCCGGGCTGCCCGATTGTTCTGACGTCGAAGGGGATTGAACAGAACACAGGGCTGTTGCTGAGCGAGTTGGCGGTGGCGGTATTGGGTGAGGAGCATCGGGGGCAGATTGGCTGTTTGAGTGGGCCAAGTCACGCAGAAGAGGTGGTGCGGGGGTTGCCGACGACGGTGGTCAGCTCGGCCTATGAGCCGGCTGTGATGATGCAGATCCAAGAGGCGTTCACCTCAGATCGGTTCCGGGTCTATCCAAATGCGGATATCGATGGGGTGGAGTTTTGCGGAGCGCTGAAGAATGTGGTGGCCATTGCGTGTGGGATTTCTGATGGGTTGGGATTTGGAGATAATACGAAGGCGGCGTTGATGACGCGTGGACTGCACGAGATCCGGAAGCTGGGCGTTGTGATGGGATGTGAAGTGGAGACGATCAACGGGTTGGCCGGGATGGGCGATCTTTGTGTCACTTGCATGTCCAACTTCAGTCGGAACTACCGTTTTGGACGGTTGTTGGCGGACGGACATAGTGCTGAGGAGGCGAAGACGTCGATCGGCATGGTGGTTGAAGGGGAGTATTCGGTTGTCTCGGCGGTTCAGCTGGGAAAAAAATATGACGTTCCCCTCCCGATTGCCCAAACGGTATATGGTATTCTCTATGAGGGGTTGGAGGCGCAAAAAGCGGTTCACCAACTACTTACCCGCGCAATCAAAGAGGAACACCTGTGAAGATTATCCCCGCTTCTGAAATGGCTCGTGTGGAGAAGTTGGCCTACGAGAAGGGGGCTTCTGATGAGGTGTTCATGGAGGCGGCGGGGCGTGGGCTGGCCGAGGTGGTCGAGGGGGTGGTGCAGAGCCAAGACCTCGAGTGGCAGGCGGCGATGCTGTGTGGCAAGGGGAACAACGGGGGCGATGCCTATGTCGCAGGGTGCTACCTGTTAGAACAGGGCTTTGCGGTACGCGCTTTGCAGTTGACGCCGATTGAGGAGGCTAGTGCCCTCTGCAAGAAGAATCACGATCGGTTTTTAGAGGCTGGCGGCGAAGTGGTCTCGGTTGAAGAAGAGGAGGATCTCAGTTTCTTTGACGATGGGGTGATCCTCGATGGTGTGTTTGGGACGGGGTTTAGGGGAGAGGTTGAGGGGATTTTTGCGGCGGCATTTCAGCGGGCAAATGTGTCGGGATTGCCACTGATTGCCATCGACATCCCATCTGGGATCAACGGCAACACAGGGGAGATGGGCTCGGTGGCGATTGAAGCGCACACGACGGTCTATCTGGGATTGCCGAAGAGCGGTTTTTTCTTGGGCGAGGGGTGGAATCATGTGGGTGATCTTCACCTGGTTGAGTTTGGGTTGGCGCAGGAGTTCATCGACGAGGCGCAGCCCGACTTCATCATGCTGACCAAACATGTAGCGGCGCAGCTGTTGCCGCCGATCGTGAGAAATCGACACAAGTATGAGGCGGGTTACGTAGTCGGAGTGGCGGGCTCAAAGGCGATGCCGGGAGCTGCGCTCTTGTCCAGTTTTGCTGCCCTTAGGGCAGGTGCGGGAATGATGCGCCTCCTCCACGCTCCCAACATGGAGCCGCACGCGTTGGGACTTCATCCAGAAGTATTGGCGGAGTCACTTGAGTCGGGAATGCATTGGTTGGAAAAGGCGTCGGCGGTTTTTGTGGGGCCCGGCCTTGGGACCGATGAGAAAACGGGCAAGTTGCTCTGCGATATTTTGGCCCAAATCAAGTGCCCGTGCGTTCTCGACGCCGATGCGCTGACGCTGATAGCAAAAGATGATCTGAAGTTCCCCGAGCAGACGGTGATCACTCCCCACAGGGGGGAGATGCGTCGGCTGTTAGGCCGCCCCGATCTCGACGGTCCTGAACTGCTCAAGGCGTGCCAGGAGTATGTGAACGAGAAGAACATCGTATTGGTGCTAAAAGGGGGGCCAAGCTTTGTCTTTCTCCCCAAACCACTCAACATGCCGTGGGTGGTGACGCGGGGTGATGCGGGGATGGCGACGGCTGGCTCTGGCGATGTGCTGACCGGCGTGATCGCCGCTCTCCTCGCGCAAGGGCTCCGACCAGGCCATGCAGCGCTGGTGGGCACCTACCTCCACGGCTTGGCCGGCGAGTGCGCCGCCGTTGAGCTCACCTCCTACTCGATGGTCGCATCAGATGTCACTGAGCATCTTCCGGATGCGTTTAGTGAGCTGCTGGCCGCAAAGTGGCCAAATTAACCCCCCAATTTTAGCCACTTTGTGGCTAAAATACAGGTTTTGTGTGGTTGCCGCCGTTTGCGGTATTGAAATTTGTGCGACCGCAGGATGCGGTCGCTCATATTGAATTGGATGGCTCAGGCTGGGGTTGCCGACGCGTTCGTGCTGGTTAGCCACTGAGTGAATTTGGCGAGGCCGTCCGCAAGGGTGGTGGTTGGGGCGTAGTTCAGGTCGCGTTGGCTTGAGGTGATGTCGGCGAAGGTGGTGAGCACTTCGCCGGTCTGCATGGGGAAGTGTTCGATTTTAGCTTTTTTGTTGAGGAGGGTCTCGAGGGTGGAGACGAGGGTGGTGACGGGGAGGGGAGTGTTGTTGCCTAGATTGTAGACATGGTTGCCAGGGGGGGTATCGAGAGCGGCGATGGTGCCGGCGACGATGTCGTCAATGTAGGTGAAGTCGCGCTCCATCTTCCCTTCGTGAAAGAGGGGGATGGGGCGGTCGTTGATGATGGCGTCAGCAAATTTGTAGTAGGCCATGTCGGGACGGCCCCAAGGACCGTAGACGGTGAAAAAGCGGAGGCCGGTGGTGGGAATGTTGAAGCAGTGGTGGTAGCTGTGGGCCATGAGCTCGTTGGCTTTTTTTGTGGCGCCGTAGAGGTTGGTGGGGGTGTCGGTGGGGTCTAGGGGGGAGAAGGGGAGCTTGGTGTTGGTGCCGTAGACTGAGGAGGAAGAGGCGTAGACGAGGGGAAGTGAGTGGTGGCGGCACGCTTCGAGGATGTTGAGGAAGCCGTCGATGTTGGAGCGGGTGTAGGCTCTGGGGTTTTCGAGGCAGTAGCGGACGCCAGCCTGGGCGGCGAGGTGGATGATGTGGGTGGGTTTAAAGGTATCAATGGTGGCGCTAAGAAACTCTTTGTCGGCGACGTCACCTTCAATGACTTTGTGGCCGAAGTGAGCGACGCGCGCCCGCTTGAGAGAGGGGTCATAATAGGGATTGAAATTGTCGTAGCCCAGGACGGTATTTCCTCGAGCGATGAGGGCGTTTGCGAGGTGGGATCCGATGAATCCGGCTCCGCCTGTGAGGAAAACTCTACGTGTCATGGTGGTAGGATTATAACGGAATAGCGGGGAAAGACAAGGGCTGATAGAATCGCCCGATCAGGTTACGTATGAGGAAGCTGTGCAGTTCGTAGATCTCCAGAGGCAATATCGCCTTCATAAAAAAGAAATTGACGAGGCGATTCATCAGGTGCTCGACAGTTCTCGCTTCATTTTGGGGCCAGAAGTGTCTGAGCTTGAAGGGGTGTTGGCCGAGTTTGTGGGAACGTCGCACTGCGTGACGGTGGGGAGTGGGACCGAAGCGTTGCAGGTGGCGATGATGGCTTTTGAGATCGGCCCGGGCGACGAGGTGATCACCGTTCCTTTTACCTGGATCAGCACGGCGGAGGCAATTCGACTGGTGGGGGCGACGCCGGTCTTTGTCGACATCTGCCCCGACACCTATAACATCGACATTGATCAGATTGAAGGGGCGATCACGGAGAGGACGCGGGCGATCATGCCGGTCAGCCTGTTTGGTCAGATGCCCGATATGGATCGAATCAACGCAATTGCTGAACGGCACAATCTTCGGGTGATCGAAGATGGGGCGCAAAGCTTTGGGGCTGAGCAAAATGGGCGGAAGAGTTGCGGGGTGAGCGACATCGGAACCACCAGTTTCTTCCCGGCCAAACCGTTCGGTTGTTATGGCGACGGGGGGGCGGTTTTTACCAATGATGATGAAATAGCAGCGCGCATGCGGGCGATTCGGACGCATGGAGGCGAGCGGCGGCATCACCATCCCTATTTGGGGATGAACAGTCGGTTTGATACGTTGCAAGCTGCGATTTTGTTGGTCAAATGGCCCCACTTTGCGGGTGAGATTGTTCGGCGGGGTGAGCTGGCGGACCGCTATACGGCGGCTTTGAACGGGTGCTGTGTGACGCCTGTGACGATGGACGGAAACTTGCACGCCTATGCGCAATACACGATTCGATTGGAGAATCGGGATGCGGTGGCTGAGCAGCTGAAAGAGCATGGCATCCCTTCGATGGTCTACTATCCTCGATGCTTGCATCAGCAGCCTGTCTTTGCTGATCTAGGTCACGAAGATGGGGCCTTTCCTGTGGCTGAGAAAGCGGCTGGCGATGTTCTTAGCTTGCCTCTTCATCCGTGGATGACCGATGAGGAGCAGGCGCAAGTGATCGAGGTGGTGCTCAAGGTGGCCAAGTCTTTGGCTACTGCATGTTAGGAGTCGTTGGAGCGGGCTATTGGGGAAAAAACCTCGTTCGCAACTTTGCGGAACTCGGCGTGCTCCGCACGGTTTGCGATCACGACGCTCAGATTCATGACCGCTACCCCGATGTGCACACCACTCTTGATTTTGATGAGCTACTCGCCGATGAGGCGATCACCGCGATTGTCATTGCGACGCCCGGCCACACCCACTTCGAATTGGCGGTGCAGGCGCTAGAAGCTGGCAAAGATCTCTTTGTCGAGAAGCCGCTCTGTTTGAGCGTGGCAGAAGGGGAGCAGCTAGTGGCTCTTGCGGCTGAGCGGAAGCTAGTGCTGATGGTGGGTCACATTTTGAACTACCACCCATGTGTAACTTGGCTGCAGGAGATGGTTACGGCGGGTGAGCTGGGTGATCTCCACTACATCTCGGCTCACCGATTGAACCTTGGGAAGCTCTGCTTTCACGAGAATGCCCTTTGGGCGTTGGCTCCCCACGACGTCTCGGTGATCCTCTCCCTTACTGCCGCCGCGCCAACTGCGATTCACTGCTCGGGGGGCGCCTACGTGAGTGAGGGGATTGCCGATCAAACGTGCACCACGCTCCAATTTGCAACTGGTGTGCGCGGTCACATTCTCTCGAGTTGGCTCCACCCGTTCAAAGAGCAGAAGCTAACGGTAGTTGGGTCTGAGGGGATGGTCGTGTTTGACGACACTCGAGGCTGGGGGGAGAAGCTGGCCTTCTACCGGCAGCCAGTAACTTTTTGTGAGGGAGTGCCGGCGGCGGCGGCGGTGGAGCCCGAATTTGTGGAGGTTGGGGAGGGGGAGCCGTTGCGGGCCGAGTGCGCACACTTCCTTGAGTGCTGTGCGACGCGGAGCCAGCCTAAGACCGACGGTGAGGAGGGAGTGCGGGTGTTGCGGGTGCTCGAGGCGGCGCAAAGTTATCTCGAACCAGCTATCCGCTCAACCTATCTTGTTTCAAACGCTCTCAACGTATAGGATCATTTCTCTATGAAACGGATAGGTTTTCTCCTAATTCTTACCTGCTTACTGGTGACTGGCATCTTTGCCGGCCTCTATTTTTTCTGGCATCGGCAAGAGATGCGTGCGGGAAAAGTGGCGACGCTTGAGCAGCTCTACGGCGCTGACGAGTGGACCGCTGATTTTCTAGCAGCTGAGCCCAAAAAGCGGATCGCCGAGGTGCGCAAGGAGCTTCAATCTCAGCTTGCGATGGCGAAGACGACGCTTGAGAAGATGGAGCGGCTCGTTAGCCACATTCTTAACGAGGTGCAAACCTATGCCGGAATTCCGGCGGCCGGTCTGGGTAAATTGACCGGGCTCGAAATCTACCGTGATATGGTTGAGGGGAGAGCTTCGGTCAACAGTGATCATCTCACTCGCGCCTACGTCGGTGTGGCCAATGCGGTGGGCATTCCGACACGTCTGGTCCAGGCAGGTGAGCAAAGTTTTGCTGAGAGCTGGGTGGCTGAGTGGGACAAATGGGCCTTTGTCGACATTAGCTCCCGCAAAGCGTACGTGGTCGATGGGACCGGCATCCCGCTTGATGCAGTTGAGTTGCTCGTCGCCCTGAGAGAGGGAATCGACGAATGGATGGAAGTGGCCCTGTTTCAAGGGGGAGAGATCACCCGCGCGCCGTGTGAAGCCGAACAGCTTCACCTCTCTACTACTGCCGTTCTCTGTTACCCCCGCGCACAACACCTTTACGGCTCTGCGATCCGGAGAAAAGGGTACGAGCTCTTCTCTCCCAAACTTCTCTATGCGTTTGATCACTCTGTTACAGTTGGATAACGGTGCTGTTTCGTTCTGCCGTCTTATCTCGCCGATAGGAAAACCAGTCGTCTGGGTTTTCATGAGTGCAGATTTCTGCAATCTCGATGTGGTGAGGGAGAAGTCCCACCTCCTCTAGCTGCCACCGGCTGATCTTCCAAAAATCGAAATAGTTGGGGCGTATCTGGTATTCCCAGAACGACCTGGGCAGTTCGGTGCGGAAGTTGACGAACTCTCCGTTTTCTGGTCCGAGACTTGGCGAAATCCCCACCAGCAGATTCTCCGGACGGCAGTGATGAACCGTTTGCAGATGTTCCACCACCACTCGATAGATATTCTGAACACTCCCTTTCCATCCGCAGTGGACGGCGGCGGCCAGTCTCTCTACCGGATCATAAATAAGTGCAGCTTGGACCCAGATTGCTACCCTCTCTTCCCCCTATGACGCTCAGCTTTTGGTAATCTACTTCGCCTCGCTCCTCACCCATGACTACCGCCATGGGACTCATCGCGATGCTCGTATCTCACTCAAAATCAGACGCCCTAGTGGAACGATAGGGTAGCAATCTGGGTCTTGGCAATCGGTATGCTTAATCATCGCCGCCTGCCCCGGCTGTGAGATCACCAGCGCATCGGCCTCCCCCACCAATCCCACCTGCCCTGGCTGCACCTCAATGATGCCTACTCCATGCACCTGGTGGGCATAGGCCAGATTTGGCGTCACCCAATCCACCCAGCTGTTTCGGGGAAAGCAGCCGTGCTCCACCTCCCTCAGAATCTCAAATTTTTCACGTTCATATGTGCATCCTACTGATTATCAGTGACTGTTGTCAAGACAGGCATCACCAAAATCGATTTTTCTTGTTTTGGTGATGCCTGCAGGGTAGAATGGGGGGGGAAATGGGAACACGATTTTACGGACGAGAGCGGGAATTGGAGATATTGAGCGAGCTGCTTGAGAAGCAGGTCGCCAGCTTGGTTGTGCTTAAAGGACGACGGCGAATTGGCAAGAGCCGATTGATGGAGGAGTTTGGGCAACAGCTCAAAACTCTAACGTTTGAGGGGATCCCCCCCAAAGATGACAAGGTGACCGCCCAGGATCAGCGCAATCACATGGCTAACGAGATGAATCGTGAACTGGGTTTACGGGGGATCAAAGCGGACGATTGGGACGATCTCCTTTGGCATCTGGCACAGCAGACTCAAGAGGGGCGTGTGCTTATCATCTTTGATGAGATTAACTGGATGGGATCGGCTGATCCTACGTTTTTGGGCAAACTCAAGACGGCTTGGGACAAGTACCTTAAGAAGAACCCGAAGCTGATCATGATTCTCAGTGGCTCCATGTCAGGTTGGATTGAGCGGAATATTCTTAGTAGTACAGGATTTCTCGGACGGGTGTCGATTGATATGACGTTGGAGGAGCTCCCCCTCCATCAGTGCGACCAGTTTTGGGGGAGAGCGAGAGAGACGACGTCGGCAATAGAAAAATTTAAGATCCTTTCGGTGACCGGAGGCGTGCCCCGCTATCTCGAAGAGATCGATCCTAAGCGGACGGCAGAGGAGAACATCTTTAGGCTCTGCTTCAGAAAAGAAGCGCTCCTCTTCAACGAGTTTGCGCGGATCTTCTCCGATCTTTTTTCTCAGCGGGCTAAGACCTATCAGAAAATTGTGACCCGGCTGGCGATGGGGAGTGCGACCGTCGAAGAGGTATGTGATTTTGTGGGTGTGAAGAAGGGAGGGCTAATTAGCGGATACCTGCTCGACCTAGAAGAGACGCAGTACGTTGCGCGGGACTACAGCTGGAGTATTAAGTCAGGCAGACGGGTCAACATCAGTCGGCACCGACTCAAAGACAATTATCTCCGCTTTTATCTGCGCTACATCCTGCCCAATGTTGAAGCGATAAAAAAGCAGCGTATGAAAAAACCGCCGGCGTGGGATGCAATCATGGGCCTGCAGTTTGAGAACCTCGTCGCGAATAACTTCCGTAGTCTCTACAGCACGCTCGGCATTCCACCCGAATCGGTGGTGCACGACGGACCCTATTTTCAGCGGAAGACAAAAGTGCATCCGGGGTGTCAAATCGACTACCTGATCCAGACTGAGTACAACAATCTCTACCTATGCGAGATGAAATTTTCGGCAAAGCCGATCGGTCCGAAAGTGATTTCACAGGTGCAAGATGCAATTGAGCGTCTCCACCTTCCAGGCGGCCGTTTTTCCTACCGCCCAGTGTTGATCCACGCCAACGGCGTGAGCGATGCCGTTCGGAACAGTGACTTTTTCACTCACATTGTTGATTTCGGTGACTTGTTGAAAGGGGAAGGATCATGACGTTGTTGTGTTGGAAATGTGATGCAGAGTTGGATTTGCCTGGAACAGTGCCGTTTCGAGCGGTGTGTGAGCGTTGCGGGTCTTATCTGCATGTGTGCGTGGCATGCGTTAACTATCAGCCGGGGCTTCGCAATGATTGCCGAATCCCTGAGACCGATCCAATTACCGATCGGGACGGATTTAACTTTTGCGAGTGGTTTAAGCCAGGAGGAGAGAAGAAAAAGTCGGAGTCAGCAGAGGATGTGGCTAAGCGACTATTTGGCGAGGAGTGAGCGGATCCGCTCCTCTAAAACAGCCGGGACAAAAAGCTCTAAGTTTTGATTGCAGGCGCCAATCTCCCGAATGAGGGTGGAGCTGATGTGGGCGGTTTCTGGACTGGCCGGAAGGAGGAGGGTCTCGATCCCACTCAGCTTTCGGTTGGCGGCGGCCATCTGGTGCTCATAGGTAAGATCGGCGGAAGAGCGGACACCACGGATAAGAAACTCGGCCTCTTTTTCTTTAGCCAGGTCGACAGCGAGCCCTTTGAATGGGACCACCTCGACATTGCTTAGGTGGGCAGTTGCTTCCTTAAGAAAAGCAACCCGTTGGCTTAGAGAGAGGAGGGAGGTGAGTTTGTGGTTGATCCGAGCTACTCCCACCGTCAGGTAGGCTGAGAAGGCTGCGGCTCGTTCGATCAGCTCAAGGTGGCCGAGTGAGGGGGGGTCAAAGGTGCCGGTGAAGAGGGTTCTTTTTGTCATATTGGTAGAGGAGGGAGTCTCCGTATTGACGCCTGGCACGGAGCGTCAGTGTTTGAGCTTCTAGTGGGTCTGCTTTGCCTCCCTCTTCGATAAAGAGGTGGCCATTAGAATTCAAGAGAGAAGAGTTGTCGATTAGGTCGAGAGCATGCTGACCTAGGAGTTTGCCATAGGGAGGGTCGGCGAAGATGAGATCGTAGGAGTGGCCGTCGCTGGCGAGTGCTTTGAGGGCGTCCTGGCACTTTAGCGTAGTTCTATTGTGAGCGCTGAGGAGGGCGATGTTTTCGCGCAGGACTTTGAGGGCGGCGCGTGACTGCTCGACGAAGGTGACGTGTGCAGCGCCCCGGCTGAGCGCTTCGAGACCGACGGCGCCGGTGCCGGCGAACAGGTCGAGGACGGTAAAATCTGTGATGTCACCGAGGATGTTAAAGAGCGCCTCGCGGAGCTGTCCGGAGGTTGGCCGTGTGACGCTGGCGGGTGTCTTGAGCCGCCGCCCTTTGAATTCGCCGCCAATAATTTTCATTCCCATGTTCGGAGGATTGTACTAGAATCTCCCGCATATGGCGATCATCATGATGCTGATAGCCGCCGGACTCGCTTCGACGGCCAACTTCTTCATGCGCCGCAGCATTGATGCTGGCGGTTCGACCCGGGCCTATTTGGTGGTCCAGCTTTTCATTTCATTTCTAGTTGCGATCTGCCTGGGTCCGGTGCGGACGGGTGAATATGGTGCAACGATGAGCTCGATTCTGTTGGGGCTCGGAGCGGGAGTCTTGTTGGGAAGCATGATGTGGTCGCTCGGTCGCTCATTAGAGAAGGGGCCAGCCGGCTTGACGTTTGCCTTTCTCAACTCGGCGACGGTGATGCCGGCGATTGTGCTGGCCATCTTGTTTGGGACGGCGTTTGGCCATCTCTACAATGTGTGGAATGGGCTTGGCTCTGCGCTGGTTGTTGGCGGTCTTTTTTGGGCCGGCTGGCAGACGAAGACGGAGGGAAGTAAGTCGCAGTGGGCAGTGGTTGTTGTGTTGGCTTTCCTTTTCCACGCTGCACTTTTAGTCATGTTGCAATGGCGAGCGCTTCTGTTGCAGCCCGATCTTCAGCATCCGTTGTTGCCGTTTCATCTCGACCCTTCGAGGGCGCAGTGGTCGTTGCCGATGATTTTCTTTGCAGCGGTGGCGATTCAGTTGGTGAGCTATCTGCACATGGAGAAGCGGTGGCCCAATGCGAGCGAGGTGCTCTATGGTGTGATGGGGGGGCTGGTGCAGGCGGGCGCGACCTTCTTCCTGCTGACCGCACCGGAGGTGGCGACGCCGGTCGAAAATGCGATGATTTTCCCCATCTTTGCGGTGACGGTTATTTTCTTGACCAATCTTTGGTCACAGGCGCTCTACAAAGAGAAGATCAACTGGCTAGCCAATTCTCTTTGTCTTGCGGGTATTGCGGTCGGCACGATTAATTGGTCGTCTATCGTTCAAACGCTAGGGCGGTAGGAAGGGTGGCTCCGTAGAAGGCCATTAGGTCGTCGGCCTTGGGATAGCGCTGGCTCTTGAGTGCCTCGTAGATTTCTAGCCCTTTGGCGTTTAAACCTTGTTGGAAGTAGCGGATGCCTAGCTTGAACTGAGTCTTGGTGTTGCCCGGTTGGAGGCGGAGGATCTCTTCGTATTCTCTGATCTCTTGGGCGGGCATTTGTAGATCATGGTAGGAGTAGGCGAGCTGTTGGTGGACCCACGGATTGTTGGGGGCAAACGACTTGAGGATGTTGAGCTCTTCGACGGCTCGCTCAGCGGTGGCGCGAAATCTCTCTTGCAACTCTTCTGAGTTTCTTCCAGGTGGCATCCACTCCTCTTGTCGATTGTCGACGTAGAGGCAGGAGAGCATGACGTAGGCGTTGGCGAGGGCGGCGTGAATTTCGAGTGTAGTGGGTTGGCACTTGACCAGCTTGAGATATTCGTCGACGGCAAAGAGAAGGAGGAGCTCCCGCATCATGAGGACATCCCGCCAGTGGAGGAGGGTACTTAATTTAGTTAGGCTGGGTCTAAAGAGAGTCCGCTCCTCATCTTGGAGAGAGGAGGAGAGGCGGCAGGCGGCGTTGGCGAGGGCGAGGTGGTGGTCGGCGATTCCCTCTTGATAGTTGAGTAGCGACTGGCACGATTGAATGTAGAGGTCGCGAAGGGTACTCAGCTGCTCTGGCTTTTTCGCCTGTATATAGAGGCGGAGGGCGAAGTAGGAGAAGGCGGTAAGAAAGAGGGTGGCGAGGAGGAGGGCGAGGGCTGAGGACTCGGCGAAGTTGAACAGCATGACGAGCAGGAGGGCCACCTCGCCGGCTGCTAAGAAAAAAAAGAGAGTATGAAAGAGAGCGTAGCGGCGGAGCGTCCGACGGAACCGTCCGAGCACGGTGTCGCACAGCTTTCCGGTCTTTTCTTTGTACGCTTGTGGGTTGACCGCGGCAAATGTCGTCATGCCTGCAGTATAGATCTATTCCGCTTTCTTGAGGATACGCTCGAGAGCGGCCTCCTCTTTATCCTGTCGGTGTTCCTCGGCATTCTTGATTAAGGCGACGCCACCGGCGGCTATGCCGGTTGCTGCGGTGAGGACCGCGGCAAAGCTTAGGAAGTCTGTTTTGATTGCTGTGCCAAAAACCCTACGGAAGGAGGCGCTGTCAAAGCCCCACAGCTGCATGGCAAATAGCATGATACCTGCAGCAATGGCGAGTGTGCCGACGGCCTTTTTGACCATGGCTTTCTGCTCATACTCGGGCTCTTTGAGTTTAAGCTTTTTCACCTTTTTGCGAAGGGTCTCGATTCGTTCATCCTGCGCTGCAATGTCCTCTTCGTCGCGACCCAATCCAATTGCTAACGCGCCACTGCCAGAGACGACGACGCCCGAGAGGCCCAGTGTCGCAATGTTCGATAGGGAGAGGGGTGTGTAGCCGTTGCCAATAGAGATCCCTTTGACCCCAAAGCCGTAGCGGGCGATCAAGGCTGCGAGAGCGGTGAGGACGATAAGGCCACCGCCGACGATCGTTACCTTAGTAAACCTGTCAGGGGCGAGGCGGCCCCGTCGCTTCTTGAGTGTGCGGGGTTCTTCACCCTGCTCTAGTTTTTTAGGAATGGGCGTCTTACCGTTTCGTTTTCGGTCGCTGAGGAACTGATTAACGAGAGCGGCGGAGTGGGAGAGGATACCAACGGCTGGGACGAGGGAGACGGCGCGCATGCTCAGCGCGGTTGAGCCGCCTCCGTTGAAGAAGCGTGCCATTTGGTAGCCGAAGAGTGCGATCATGGCCACTCCGCCTATTAGGGCGACCGCCTTCCAAGCTTGTTCGTGCTTTGAATCGGTCAGAGGCTTGATCACCGGCTCGGCTTTTTTGGCTCCGGTGGAATTGCTAGGAGCTTTCTGTTCTTGTTGCCGGATGAGGGTGGCCTCTTCGCGGAACTGTAGCCCTTTGAGGACGGCGAGGGAAGAGAATGAGGCGAGCATCACCGGATAGGTGATGGGGATCTTTATCCCCAGAATTTGCCCTGTGGTAAAATGGAGAATCAGGGCGGTGGCGGCACCAGCGATAAGCAAGATCGCCCCTCCGTACGCAGCGGTCCCTACCCCTTTTCGAACATCTGGCTTGTTCCACTCCTCCTGGAGCGCGCCCTTAATTTTTTCGAGACGGCCGACATTCTTTTCGGTCTCCGACGGCTTGAGATCAGCCGGTGCGGCGATAGTGATCTCGTTGGACTGCGAAATCGTCAATTTCTGGGCTGCGTGGTACGCAATGAAGGCGGCTACGGAAGATTCCCAAAGCTCGTGAATCGGCTGGTCCAAACCTACACCTGCCTTGTTTTTTCTTTCAGGGTGCGCGCCTCGCGCACAATTGTTTCATATTTTCTCTCGCCTCTTCCTAACGCGATCGCCTGATCGAGAAGCTTAAATGTCTCGCCGGTTCGCCCTAGCTCGTCAGCACAGCGGGCTGCCTGAAGGAGGGGATTGGGGTTCTCTTCATCGATCGCCGATGAGAGGAGGAAGGCTTGGAGCGCCTCGGCGGCGTCGCCATCAAATTGGCGGGCCGCACCAAGGGCAAACCAGTACTTTGGCTCGTAGGGGTTGAGGATGGTGAGTGAGGTAAAGGCCTCTGACGCTTCGTCATACCTCCCCTCCTGGTAGAATTCGTAGCCGTTGGCATACTGCGATTGGAGGTGTGAATCGGGGAGTTGTAGCAGCATCTGCCAGGTCCCCCCCTTCTCGAAGTAGTCTTGAAGGGCGGGGAGGTGCTCTTGGCCCTGTTCAGGGTCGAGCAGCTCGCTGATCTTGATCTCATGTTCCATGGCTTTAGCTCCTATACAGTCTACGCTTGTAAACTAATTATAGGATCTTTGTATTGAGGGATAGTAAAGCTGGTGAGAAGATTAGCTTAATAAACCAGGAAAGCCCTGAATGGATTGCTGGTAGTCAGCAGGTTCCGCTACCGCGATGGCCGGAGCAGACCCAAACTCCTCAGCAAGAAGGGCTTCCAGCTGAGGGGGGAGAGAGTCGACGAGGAGGGCGAGGTCGACCTCCTCGGAGTGGCCCAGCTCGGCGCGGCAGACGCCTCTGAGGGCGGCCAGTCCAAAGGTTTGGAGATGGCAGTGGTCGAGGTGGTGGAGCGCCTTTGCTGGGTCATTCTTGTGGTAGGCGATGAGGGCAAGGAGGGCAGACGCTTCTGAATTGCGCTTCCCAATCCGGTGAGCCCATGTGGTCGCCTCATCCGTTAGCCCCGCTTGTAGGGCGCGGTAGGCGAGGAGGAGGTTGGCCTCGTCGGTGAGGGGATGAGACTGGCGGGCGAGCCGCTGCAAGAGAGCTTCTCCCTTTTCCGGGCGGCCGAGCGAGAGCTCGCAAATGCCGAGCGCCTCAGCACTCTGGGAACTGCCGGGCGGCAAGGTGGCGCCGGGGGAGACGGACGCCGCCGGGTTGGCGCGCGAACTGCTCGAGGAACTCGGAGTCGAGGTGGAGGTAGGCGAGCGGCTGGGCGACGACGTCGCGCTGAACGGGGCGATGACGCTGCGTGCCTATCGGGTCACCCAGACTGGCGGGGCGTTGCGCCCGAACGACCATCGTGCCCTGCGGTGGGTGACTGCCGACGAACTCGAAGGCCTGCCCTGGGTGCCCGCAGACCGCGCGTGGCTCGGGGCGCTGACAAAGGTTCTGCGTGCCCCGGCGTAGGTCGCGAAACGGAATTCCGGCAGGTCCTCGCTCGCGTTTTCTCTACTGAAATTCCGTCTCGCGGCGCCGGCCGGCGTTGCGGGCGCTGTACCGGCGGCGCGGCATGGACCCGGTCTAATAGCGCAGTCGGTCGCCCACCACGCGGACCCGGGATCGGGGGTGGTTGACCGCGTAGAGCGGATGCGTCAGCACCGGGTGACGGCAATGTGGACAGGACTGCTGCGCGGCGTTGTCCGTCGAAAACGCCAGGTGGTGACACGCAGCGCAGCGGACGACGAAGAAGGCGCCCATCCAGTTCAGGAGCCCGAGATAAATTGCTGCCGTCGTCGCCAGCCCGATCACGGCGATCAGAACCATCGTCAATACCTCATAAACCGACATATTCGCCACCTTCAACGCTCGGTGTCGGAACACAGCCACGGTACGCCCGCAACCTTGGAGTGTCAGGTTTTCCGTGCTCTTTTGAACACTCTGACCAGCTGTTTGCCAATTATCCCGTGATGCTCCGCCTTGCGCACCCGACTGACAACGACCGGGCATTTCCTGCAGTGCGGCTTGCTGCGGCAACACTTTTTTCTTCGTTTGAGGTCGGCGAGTTGGCTGGGCTTCAAGTGACGGGAGTCTCTCGTTTTCGTGATCGGCCGACTGCACTGAGATGATTTGGATGTGGATTTCCGGAATGTCGCCATCGTGGCACACGTCGACCATGGGAAAACGACCCTCGTCGACGCGATGCTGCGTCAATCGGGTGCGCTGACGCATCGAGGTGACGATGCGATCGAGCGCCTGATGGACTCCGGGGATCTGGAGAAGGAAAAGGGCATCACGATCCTGGCGAAGAACACCGCCGTGCACCGCACCCACCCTGACGGCAGCATGACGGTCATCAACGTCATCGACACCCCGGGACACGCCGACTTCGGGGGCGAGGTCGAACGCGGGCTGTCGATGGTCGACGGCGTGCTGCTGCTGGTCGATGCGTCGGAGGGGCCGCTGCCCCAGACCCGCTTCGTCCTGCGCAAGGCGCTGTCTGCGCACCTGCCGGTGATCCTGGTGGTCAACAAGACCGATCGGCCCGACGCGCGGATCGCCGAGGTCGTGTCGGAAAGCCACGACTTGTTGCTCGACGTCGCCTCCGATCTCGACGACGAGGCCCAGAAGGCCGCCGAGGCCGCGCTCGGGTTGCCGACGCTGTACGCGTCGGGACGCGCAGGCATCGCCAGCACGACCGAGCCTGCCAACGGCGAGAACCCTGACGGGGAGAACCTCGACCCGCTGTTCGACGTGCTTCTCGAAAACATCCCGCCGCCGCAGGGCGACCCGGAGGCGCCGCTGCAGGCGTTGGTGACCAACCTCGATGCCTCGGCGTTCCTCGGCAGGCTTGCGCTGATCCGCATCTACAAGGGTCGGATCCGCAAGGGCCAACAGGTCGCCTGGATGCGTGAGGTGGACGGGCATCCGGTCATCACGAACGCCAAGATCACCGAACTGCTGGTTACCGAAGGCGTCGATCGGACGTCGACGGACGAGGCCATTGCCGGCGATATCGTCGCCGTCGCCGGCCTACCCGAGATCATGATCGGTGACACGCTGGCCGACCCCGACCACGCGCACGCACTGCCGCGAATCACCGTCGACGAGCCCGCCATCTCGGTGACGATCGGTACCAACACCTCGCCGCTCGCGGGCAAGGTGTCCGGTCACAAGCTGACCGCTCGAATGGTGAAGTCGCGCTTGGACACTGAGCTCGTCGGCAATGTGTCGATCAAGGTCGTCGACATCGACCGGCCCGATGCGTGGGAGGTGCAGGGCCGTGGTGAGCTGGCGCTGGCCGTTCTCGTCGAGCAGATGCGCCGCGAGGGGTTCGAGCTGACCGTCGGGAAACCGCAGGTTGTCACGCGCACGATCGACGGCAGGCTGCACGAGCCCTTCGAAGCGATGACCATCGACTGCCCCGACGAGTTCGTCGGCGCCATAACGCAATTGATGGCGGCGCGTAAGGGCCGGATGGAGGAAATGACCAATCACGCTGCAGGTTGGGTGCGAATGGATTTCATCGTGCCGAGCCGTGGCCTGATCGGCTTCCGCACCGACTTCCTGACGATCACCCGCGGAACCGGTATCGCCAACGCGGTGTTCGACGGCTACCGCCCCTGGGCCGGGGAGATCCGTGCCCGTCACACCGGATCGCTGGTTTCAGACCGCACCGGCAAGATCACGCCGTTCGCATTGACCCAGCTGTCGGATCGCGGTCAGTTCTTCGTCGAGCCGGGCCAGGACACCTACGAGGGTCAGGTCGTCGGCATAAACCCGCGCGCCGAGGACCTCGACATCAATGCGACCCGCGAGAAGAAGCTCACCAACATGCGCTCGTCGACGGCTGACGTTTTCGAGACGCTGGCGCGGCCCCTGGAGCTGGGTCTCGAACTGGCCATGGAGTTCTGCGCGGAGGACGAGTGCGTAGAGGTCACCCCGGAGATCGTGCGGGTGCGCAAAGTCGTGCTCAACGCGACTCAGCGCGGTCGCGAAAAGGCCCGGGCGAAAGCGCGCGGATAGAACCGACCTTTAGCAACGAAAAAGCCGGCCACGGATCGCGTGGCCGGCTTTCTCGTTTGGACTTGCTAATCGGTGTTCGACTCCGCCTTCGGAGTTGTGTCGGCCTTCTTGTCTTCCTTCTTCTTGAACAGGTTGCTGAGGCCGCCTGTCACGGGCGCGCGGTGCTTGCCGGCGGTGGACTTGGTGGATACGCCGCCACCTGGAGTCGCCTTGAGCGAGTTGAGGACTCGGGTGACTGGGCCCTTCGCCTCCGAGGTGTCGGCAGTCTTGCTCAGCTGCGTGGTGGATGCGGCAGGCAGGTTGTCGCCGGTGACCGGGTTGACCTTGAGAGTGCCCGCAACGACGTTGCGGACTGCATCCCGAGGCGCGAGGAGAACATTCCCGCGCAGACGCGAGATCTCGCTGCCGTTCATCTGTGCCGGGTTTGTCTCCGGATCACTGCCAACGGGCTGCGGCAGTACATCGTCGACCGCGAAGACGATCGGATCGGTGACGTAGTTCGGCCCGTCGATGTAGGCCTGCAGCGCCTGATAGAGCGGCTTGTTGTTCCCGGTCTCGAAGCTGGTCTGCACGCCCTCCGCAACGGCGACGAGCCCAAGCGGCGCGGTAACGGCGCTCTGGGCGGCGCGCACGCCGGACGCTGCAAACCCGGCGCCTAACCGCGCCGCAGCGTAGACGGGGCCCTCGTTATCGACGTCCGGTGATGTTCCCAGGCCGAGGCTGTCGCCGATGGCTTCCTTGATGTCGTCTCGCGCCGCGATGAGCTGATCGGCACGGAACTGCGTGATCAGACTTTCGCCCCGCTGTTCCTGCACGTTGTCCGGGTCCCCGCCGAGCGGTGCGGGCAGCAAGTCGTCCAGCGCATAGATCGCCGGGTCAGCCGCCCACTGCGGTCCGTCGACGAGCTCCTTCAAGATGGCGAACGCAGCGGCGTTGTTGGCAGGGCCGCCCTGGGCGAGCGCGATTGCAGCCGATGCGAAGCCAACGGGAGCACCCACCAACCCCTCGACGGTCCTCTGTGCCGACAGCGCAAGGTTTTCCGCGGGAGTCCCAGTCAACGCTGCCGCTAGCTGGACGTCAGCTTCGGCGCTTCGCAGGACTTCCGGTGCCTGCTGTGCGATCGGAAGTGCGGCGACAACGCCCGCCCCGACGAGCGCAACACCGGCGGTGACGCAACCCTGGACGCGATCCTTCATATTTTCCCCTCGATTTTGATTTTGGATCTAACCCGACCCCGTTCCGAAGCGTAAGGCTTTAATCGATTCAGAACAAGTTTGCTGAGCATGCTGTCAAAACTTGCACGTCGGACAGTGCGACTGGGTGTGGATGTCACTTGGCGCACGCCGTATCAGCACGGTTCCGGAGTCTAGCTGCTACCTGAGAAAAACCGAGATAATTCGAGACAGATTTGACGGAACACCCGCTGGAGGCGGTGACTCTACCCCCTAAACTCTTAGAAACTTGGATAGATGAAGTTCGCTAGATTCTCCATACCAGTGCGTATGGCCTGGCAGGAACGTGCGCCCGAGCCTTGTAAGCTGAGCCAGCAAATATAGTTTGCCCTGACGGCTTCGTAAATTGGATAGCCGCACTAGCGGACACGCTCAGGAATCGGAGGATCCGACCGCGGTCGATACCCTGATGGGCGTGTCCCCCGCCCGCGTTCGTCAATGGATCGCGCGCGGCGTCGTTCTCGCCTCACTGGGCGTAGTCGTCGGCAGCTGCACTGTGAGCCCGCCGCCGGCGCCCCAGAGCACCGACACCACGGAGACCACTGCTCCGCCGCCGCCCAAGGCGACCCAGATCATCATGGCCATCGACACGATCGGCCCTGGCTTCAACTCCCACCTGCTGTCGGACCAGTCGCCGGTGAACGCGGCGATCAGCTCGTTGGTCCTGCCGAGTTCGTTCCGGCCGGTGTCTGACGCGACGTCGCCAACAGGCTCGCGATGGGAGATGGACCCGACGCTGTTGGTGTCGGCCCAGGTGACGAACGACAACCCGTTCACCGTCACCTACAAGATTCGCCCCGAAGCCAGCTGGACCGACAACGCGCCGATCGCTGCGGACGACTACTGGTATCTCTGGCGGCAGATGGTCAGCGAGCCCGGTGTCGTCGACCCCGCGGGCTATGACCTCATCACCGGCGTTCAGTCGATCGAGGGCGGCAAGACGGCGGTGGTGACGTTCTCGCAGCCGTATCCGGCGTGGCGGGAATTGTTCAACGACATCTTGCCCGCACACATCGTCAAGGACATTCCGGGCGGCTTCGCCTCGGGCCTCGCGCGTGCGCTACCGGTGACGGGTGGCCAGTTCCGGGTGGAGAACATCGACCCGCAGCGCGAGGAAATTCTGCTGGCGCGTAACGACCGCTACTGGGCCGAGCCCGCGAAGCCCGATCAGCTCTTGTTCAGGCGAGCGGGTGCGACTGCGGCACTGGCGGATTCGATGCGCAACGGCGACACACAGGTGGCCCAGGTGCACGGTGGGACGGCGGCATTCGCACAGCTATCGGCCATCCCAGATGTGCGGACGTCGCGGATCGTCGCGCCGCGGGTCATGCAGCTGACCATGCGAGCGCAGCAGCCGAAGCTTGCCGATCCGCAAGTGCGCAAAGCGATTCTGGGGCTGCTCGACGTCGACCTCCTCGCGTCAGTGGGCGCCGGCAGCGACAACACGGTGACGCTGGCGCAGGCGCAAGTGCGTTCACCGTCGGATCCCGGTTACACACCGACTGCGCCGCCGGCACTCAGTAAAGAAGCCGCGCTTCAGCTGTTGGGGAACAGCGGGTATCAGCTCGTGGCCCTGGATGCGCCGCCGACGCTGACCCCGGGCACCCCCGTGCCCGATGAGGACCGCGGGCGCATCACCAAGGACGGCGAACCGCTGTCGTTGGTGATCGGCGTGGCGACCAACGACCCGACATCGGTGGCGGTGGCCAACACCGGGCTGACGAGCTGCGCAACGTCGGTATCAAAGCATCGGTGCTCGCGTTGGACCCTGTTGTGCTGTACGGGGATGCCCTCGCGCAGAACCGGGTGGACGCGATCGTCGGCTGGCATCAGGCGGGCGGCGATCTCGGCACCGCATTGTCGTCCCGGTATGGCTGCCGGGCACTGGATGCGACGGCCGCGCCGACCACGACCGCAGGCGCGCCTCCGGTCTACCACGTCGTCGACGACTTCACCACTGCGACCCCGTCGTCGACGACCGGCACCACGACGGCGACGCCGACGACGCAAAGCCCGGCGCCGGACTCCGATCAGCTCATTCAGGCGCCAAGAACCTGACCGGCGTCTGTGACCGGAGCATCCAGCCGAAGATAGATGCCGCGCTGCGGGGAACCGAGAACATCGGCGAGGTGATCGACGCGGTCGAGCCCCGACTGTGGAACATGTCGACGGTTGGCCGATCCTGCAGGACACGACGATCGTCGCTGCGGGGCCGCGCGTGCAGGGGGTCAGTCTGTCCGGAGCCGTACCCGTCGGCATCGTGGGCGACGCATCCTTT